>CALLPN010000019.1 GCA_938015435.1 uncultured Saprospiraceae bacterium | reverse complement strand
AAAAAACACATGGACTCCGAACACATGGACTCCGAACACATGGACTCCGAACACATGGACTCCGAACACATGGACTCCGAACACATGGACTCCGAAACACATGGACTCCGAAACACATGGACTCCGAACACATGGAATTCCTCAGTTTTCGCCCTATATAATTGAACTTTACACTTGAACTTGAACTTGTTCTTGATACTTTGAACTTGTTCTTTATTACTACCTTTCCCCTATGAAGCTCACCTTCGAAATAGCACGTAGATACTTATTAGGCAAAAAATCTAATAATGCGATCAATATGATCACCTGGATCTCTATACTTGGGATTACAATAGGAACTGCAGCTTTGATCTTAATACTCTCAGTATTCAACGGTTTCGAATCTTTGCTTTCTAGTTTGTTTGATTCTTTTAATCCGGATATGAAAATCGTATTGGATGAGGGAAAGTCTTTTGAAATAAATGATGAAACAGTCAAGCAAATAAAATCTATAGAAGGTGTAATAGCCGTGTCAAAGACAATTGAGGAGACAGCATTATTTGAATATAATGACGCACAAGAGGTCGGAATTATTAAAGGAGTCGATAGCGAATATAATAATGCTACAGATATAGATACAACAGTAAGGCATGGTGACTATGTATTGAAAGAAGACAATATTAATTATGCTGTTATAGGAGCAGGAATGCGAACGAAATTAGGAGTTAATTATAATGACCTTATAACACCAATTTCTATTCATATGCCTTTGAGGAAAAAGGTAGGTCCAATGTCAAATCCATTCAAAACTTTGGAAGTGTACCCATCGGGTGTATTCTCTGTACAAAGTGAAGCAGATCTTCAATACATCATTTCCAATTATGAATTTGTCAATAGACTACTGAGTTATAAAAATAAAACATCAGCATTGGAACTAAGATTAGAAGACGATCACGAGGAAGATGAAATTAGATCAAGTATTGATGAGATTATGGGTTCTGGATTCGTAACAAAGAATAGCTATGAGCAAAATGAGGCTTACCTTAAGATTATGAATATTGAAAAATGGGTGAGTTATTTGATTGCTTCATTGACCATGTTTCTCATTGCATTCAATCTGGTGGGTTGCTTATGGATGATTGTATTGGATAAGCGTAAGGATATCAGTATACTTAAGTCTATGGGTATGACGGCAAGGCAGATTAAAGAGATATTTATCGCAGAAGGAATGCTTATCGGCTTGGTTGGCGTAGTTATAGGAACCGTATTGGCGCTTTTTTTCTATTTTCTTCAGAAGCAGTTTGGATTAGTTGCAATTCCAGAAGGATTCATGGTGGACTCATATCCAATAGAGCTCAAGTTGACTGATTTTATAATAGTAATCACTACGGTACTAGGTATATCATACATCGCAAGTATACTTCCTGCACGCAAAGCGTCAAGAATAGAGACTCAACTTAGAAGTGATTAGAGTAGAGCAGTCGTTTTGATTCGTCGTATTAATAATCTATGTTCATGTCTTGTATCATAATAGTTAATACGTATTTGGTTCGAGCATAGATATGTATATCATTAGCTTTAGGAGCTGATTCGGATTGCATCCTGTTGTAAGAGAGCAAACTATTGACTTTTATAATAAAGACTTTCTACTTTAGGATGTTAACAGTCTACTTCTAATATTCTGTAGATCGCATTAGTTCGGTAGTCTTATTAATTAATGATCGTTAATCTACTATATGTGTAAGCCAAAAAATTGGTAGTAGAA
Source organism: uncultured Saprospiraceae bacterium (assembly GCA_938015435.1). Lineage (GTDB taxonomy): Bacteria > Bacteroidota > Bacteroidia > Chitinophagales > Saprospiraceae > UBA1994. The sequence continues at coordinate 88,953 of CALLPN010000019.1, read as the reverse complement.
GCCCAACTAAAATCATACTTTTACAGCTTAATTCAATACACTATGAAATTACTCTTATTGACGATAGCCACTTTTTTAACCTTCTACGGTTGTAATACTCCTAAGAAAATGGAAACTCAAGTGGAGTCTACTACTGTAACAACGACAACTAGTTCTGTGCGATCAGCGGTAAAGAAGCCAAAGAATATCATCTTTTTGGTTGGAGACGGTATGGGATTATCTCAGATTACGGCTGGTATGTATTCTAATCAAGATAAGCTAAATCTAGAACGGATGAAGACGATCGGTTTACATAAGTCGCATGCCGCTAATAGTTTAGTTACAGATAGTGCAGCAGGTGCCACAGCATTTGCTTGCGGGCAAAAAACATATAATGGTGCGATTGCGGTGGATATTGATACGTTACCGATCTCAACTATTCTGGAAGAAGCCGAAATGAAAATGTTGGCTACTGGTCTAGTATCGACATCTACGATAGTGCATGCTACTCCAGCAAGTTACATTGCGCATAATAAGTATAGACGTAATTACGAAGAGATAGCTGCCGATTTTCTGAAGACTGAAATAGATTGCTTCATTGGCGGAGGTGCTAAATACTTTAACAATAGAGATGACGGCAGAGATCTCTTGCAAGAGCTTAGAGATAAAGGATATCAAGTAGGAGATTATTTTAATAATGAATTAGATACTATGAAAATAGCTGAGGGTAAGAATTTTGCTTTCCTCACATCCTTAGACGATCCGTTGCCAGTATCACAAGGTCGTGATTACTTAGAGAAGGCATCGCTCATGGCTATCAATGCATTGGATAAGAAAGATAATGGCTTTTTCTTGATGATCGAAGGATCACAAATAGATTGGGGTGGACATGCTAATGACGCAGATTTTATTGTCAGTGAGATGATAGATTTTGATAATACATTAGGTGCAGTGTTAGATTGGGCAGAACAAGATGGAGAGACATTAGTAGTCGTTACAGCAGATCATGAGACTGGAGGTTTCGCAATCCAAAAAGGTTCTACAAGAGAAAAATTAGTAACTGCTTTTACGTCTGATTACCATACTGCGGAGATGATATGCGTCTTTGCCCATGGACCTAAAGAAGAGCTATTCCGCGGAATCTATGATAACACTGCGATCTATCATAAGATGAGAGAAGCTTATGGATGGCCAGATATTACTGCCTCAAAGTAATTGAATTAATAGTGTATTTGGCTGTTTAATTCTTTGATGAATAAGCTTTCGATTCCAAAAATTTTAAAGCATTTTGAACTTGGCATAATTTCTGTTTTATCTCTATCCAGTATGGATATTGAAAGATTAAATAAACGGCACTCACAGGAAAATGACATGTACTACAAGGTAGGCTTTGGGCTATCTAGTAGACTTCTATCATTCCGTAATGGCGTTTTTTCTCTTGAAATTGTAGTAGGAAAAAAGTGGAGCAAAGATTATAATTCTACTGCTATCGAATTAGCCAATGTCTGGAAGAAAACACACGATGAACTATCTCTTGCGATTGCTTGCAAGGTATTCATAGTAGATCCCAATTCTTTTGAATACAAAAAAGAGTTGATTCAAAATGGAATTAAACCGGGATACGATGCTCGTAAAGGGGTGATCTTCAATAAAGACTATCTTAACTAATACCTAGCGATAAACTAGGAATCTTCTTACCTTGCAACTCTATGAGTAAGCAAGCCCTTATCCAATCACATCAACTAGATACATCATTATCTAGGACTTCATCAACTACATATAATGTAGCTAAGACTCAAGAGTTAATTGACCTCAAGAGTAGTTATTCATTAAGTGACATTGATCATTCGCCACATCTTGGATATGTCAGCGGACTTGCACCATATTTACGTGGTCCTTATAGTACAATGTATACCAGTAGACCGTGGACTATCAGGCAGTATGCTGGATTTTCCACTGCGGAAGCTAGTAATGCATTTTATAGACGAAATCTTGCTGCAGGCCAAAAAGGATTGTCGGTCGCATTTGATTTAGCGACACATAGAGGATATGATTCTGACCATCCTAGAGTAAAGGGTGATGTTGGTATGGCAGGAGTTGCTATCGATTCAGTGGATGATATGAAGATTTTATTTGATCAGATTCCTTTGGGTGAAATGTCAGTTTCTATGACGATGAATGGTGCGGTATTGCCGATTATGGCATTCTATATAGTGGCTGCCGAAGAGCAGGGAGTAGATCCATCAAAGCTGAGCGGTACGATTCAAAATGATATTCTCAAAGAGTTTATGGTTCGTAATACTTATATCTATCCTCCTCAAGGAAGTATGCGTATTGTATCTGATATATTCGCTTACACGAGTAAGCATATGCCTAGGTTTAATAGTATTAGTATTTCCGGTTATCATATGCATGAGGCAGGAGCGCCAGCAGATATAGAGTTAGCGTACACTCTTGCAGATGCTTGGGAGTATATTAGAGCTGGTATGAAAGCAGGACTCAAGGTGGACGAATTTGTACCGCGATTCTCATTCTTTTGGGGTATCGGTATGAATTTTTTCATGGAGATCGCTAAGATGAGAGCAGCAAGAGTGTTGTGGGCTCGGATCGTTAAGCAGTACGATCCGCAGAATGTTAAGTCGATGGCGTTGAGGACTCATTGCCAAACATCAGGTTATAGCCTTACCGCACAAGATCCTTATAACAATGTTGCACGAACATGTATAGAAGGTCTAGCTGCTACATTTGGAGGGACCCAATCACTTCATACCAATTCATTGGATGAAGCGATAGCTCTACCAACAGATTATTCGGCAGGAATAGCAAGAGATACTCAGAAGTATATGCAATCTGATCTAGGTATCACACAAGCTATAGATCCTTGGTCGGGATCATATTATGTCGAGTCGTTGACCAATGATCTTATAGAGAATGCCTGGAAGCATATATTAGAAGTCGAAGACTTAGGAGGAATGACGAAGGCTATAGAATCTGGATTGCCAAAATCTAGAATAGAAGAAGCTGCAGCACGTAAGCAAGCTCAGATTGATAGCATGGCTCAGCAAGTTGTAGGTGTCAATATATTTAAACCAGAATCACTCACACAATTAGAAACTCTAGAAGTCGATAATACTAAAGTACGTAACAGTCAATTGGCCAGACTTAAGGAAATCAAAGCCAATAGGGATCAGTCTAAAGTAGACGAGGCATTAGCCAAAATAACAGAAGCAGCAAAAAATTCGAATCAAAATATATTGGCTGCCGCAGTTGAGGCCGCTCGATGTAGAGCTACATTAGGTGAGATTTCAGATGCCATAGAGGCGGAATACGGAAGGTATAAAGCAACCGCTAAGTCAGTTTCTGGTGTATATGCAAAAGAAATAAAGATGGATGAGAAATTCAGTAATGCAAGAAAATTATCCGATGAATTTGCAAAATTAGAAGGCAGACGTCCAAGGATAATGGTCGCAAAACTAGGTCAAGATGGACATGATAGAGGCGCAAAGATTATAGCCACAAGTTTTGCTGATCTTGGCTTTGACGTTGATATAGGACCTTTATTTCAGACTCCAGAAGAAGCCGCTCGTCAAGCTGCCGAAAATGACGTACACATACTTGGAATTTCATCATTGGCTGCCGGACATAAGACATTAGTTCCTGAGACGATACATGAGCTTGAGAAGATCGGTAGAGGTGATATCATGGTAATAGTCGGAGGAGTAATTCCTCCGCAGGATTATCAATTATTATTTGATGCAGGAGCAGCAGCGGTCTTTGGTCCTGGTACTATCATTGCGGAAGCAGCTGCAGAAATACTTTCCATATTGATTAATGAACTCAAAGAAGAATCATAGCTTATCTTGATGACCTTTGGATGGTCTTTTCAATTTTAATGAACTCTTGATTCGATTAAGCTTTGTTTGTTGGTTTTTTAAATTCATATCTTGATTGTTAGTCAATAGGAATGCGTCGCATTTGATATCGATATCTGATATTCTTGTATAGAATTGTATAGGATCTCTGAGCTATTTTTGGAGTATCAAAGCATAGAAAGATATATTCTTTTGGAATAACAAATCCTTCAATCTAGTACAATTCGAAGACTAGAAGTCCCCCATTAGAAACGAACATTCATCTTACGTCTTTTGGGCAGCTTTAGGCCAAAGTTCCCCCTCGGAAATGTCACCTACTTTTCACTTCCTTCTTCCATTGTATAAAGAGCATCTGATTTACGTCAGGTACTTTACATATCAACGACCGTTCGTCAATTTTGACATCATTTTTGGAATACAGGATATCACTGGCATAAATGTTCTATTGCCTAAAGAGTTTGGTAGAGTTTTTTCAAGATGGGGGGGCTGCATGGGGATGCAGTCCTTCTTTTTTTTTGTAAGCCAGGCATGTTACACATATTAGGGTGTTAAAGTGGATCAGGATGAAAAATTGGGGTTTCTGTAGATTAAGGAATAAAAAAGGCTTATATATAACAAGTGGAAAAACAATTAGCATCATTACTGTTTCCAGAAGCATTAGTAGATTTCTTCATAGTAAAATCAGTAGATAAGAATAGAACGCATTATATTTTTCGTTTGGATGAAAAGCATATATTTTCAGAGGGTTACGCGAGCATTGATATTAAATCGAAAGGTTTTTACAATGAAGAGAGTATTATTTATTACTTTGATTTTTTAGGTTTACAACTTCCTACTTTTAGCAGGGTAAATTCCATTCTTAATTTGCCGTTTTGTGTACACGTTAGTTTGACTGTTTACGAGGGCAAGTGACAACCACGCGGATGTTGGCATCATTCATACTTACCATCTGTTCATCGGACAAGTCATAGTTTTTTTTTGGACCGATACACTCCATACAGATAAAATGAAAATGATAGGCGTTATGATTTTTTGATTTCATAGTGTTGTGAGAGTTATCGTTATTAAACATATAAAAAACAAATTGCTGCTGATTATATTACTTTAATTTCAATATGGCCTAATAGTGTCATTAGAATATTTACTAGAAACTAGCATTAAGTTATTTTTTGATTAATTGAATATTGGTAATCAATGAATGTTCCTTTCATAATAACCGAAAATATTGAATTATATATTCACATTTTTTTCGATAATTACAATAATATAATTCGCATTCAATAGAGATTAAATGCCGTTTTCTCTTGAGTATACTTACTTTTGACCATTGTAAACTTTAGACGGATTTAAACAAAATCTATTCATGATTGTACTCCAAACAAAATCAATATTTAAAGTTCTTTGCTTTAGCTTAATACTATTGTTTTTTGTGGGACACATCTATGCCCAAAAATCATTTGATAATATACTTAGAGAGCTCGATCCTGCATCAAGGGATTCATCCTTAGTAGTGAATATCGAGATTCACGAAGAATATCTTGCAGACGCTAAGGTCAGTAAAGATACACAGCGAATAATCTTTGGTTATATGTATTTGTTGGATGACTATATTTCCATTCCTGATTATAATGTCGTGATGTCGAGTATTCAAGAAGCCGAAGATATATTATCTGGTATTGATAATGATTTATGGAAAGGACAGTTAAATCATAGAAAAGGGAATATGTATACCCAAATTGATAATTACGAATCGGCAATCAGATATTTTGAGTTAAGTCTTACTCAAAGTTTGAAAACTGAAGATTATCAGAATGTTGCAATTACGTTAGAGCAATTGGGTGCTGTTTATGGCTATCAAGGTGATTTTGTGAAATCGGATGAATATTACAATAAAGCATTTAAATACCTGTCGCAATATTGCGATAGATCAAGTTTGGCCGTGGCATATTCCAATTATGGATCGATTAAGGGGAATAAAGGTGATTTTAAAATTGCTATAGATTACTTAACTAAAGCTCTCAATATTAATATTACTCTAGGTAGAAAGTTTCACGAATCTAGCTGTAGATCTAATATTGCGGCGCAATACTTGAGTATGAAGCAATATGAAAAAGCACGTGTTATATGGCTTGAATGTGTAAAAATGAATAAGGCAAATGATTGGATTGATCTTTTGATGAGCAATTATTCTGGATTATCAGAGATCTACGAACATCTAGATCAACCTCAAAAGGCTTTGTACTACAAGAATCAATATGAAATTTTGACTGATAGTCTAGTGGGTAAAGATGTAAATATTGAAATCGCTACTCTCGAATTAAGTAAATTGGAAAGCAACAAAAATATTGAAATACTGAGTAAAGAGAATGAGATACAAAAGACTAAGATAAAGTATACTGCATGGATATGGCTTTTGACCTTAATAGGATTTTTTGTTGGAGTGATATTGTTGCTGTTGTTTTTGCGAAAGAGAAAACAAGTGAATGAACTAGATAAAAATAAGGAAGTTTTAATGAGGATGGCTAAAGACTTAGAATCTAAAAATGCTAGTCTTTTAAATGAAATGCAATCTATCCAAAAATCTGACTCTGAAAGTAAAATATCTTCAGATTTGAGTTCTGATTCTGTAAATCCTTTTACTATTACTATTCTAACCAATAGCGACTGGCAATCCTTTAAAGAGTATTTTGAAAAATCGCACCCAAACTTTATTCATGTACTTAGAGCGAAATATCCTGATCTTACGGAAGCTGAAGAGAGACTTTTTCTTTTGTTAAAGCTAAAGTTATCAAAAAAGGAAATCGCGAATGTCCTGGGTATCTTACCAGATACTGTCAAAAAAACACGAGGCAGATTAAGGAAAAGGTTAAAATTGAACGTTGGTACAGATTTAGATGTGTTTATCGGCAAATTTAAATAAACGCATAGGGATTGAATCGTGGTTAATTCACTTTCGAGTCATGTCCATGCGCCGTGCACTGAGTCGTATTATATCTACTTATTGATATAGATTTCAGACATATCGCATTATCTGTTTCTTGAAGTTCAATACCATGATACCTTTTCATAGTGAATCGTATCTACAATCATCTTAAACAATAAGGATCAATTTCAGTCAGCATCTCAAGCAAATTGTTTAGGATAATCGATAAGTCACATATTAGGGATGTAGTAGGGTATCCTAAACAATACGGATCAATTTCAGTCAGCATCTCAAGCAAATTGTTTAGGATACTCGATAAGTCACATATTAGGGATGTAATAAGATAACCAAAACAATAAGGATCAATTTCAGTCTGCTCTCCAACAAATTGTTTAGGATACTCGATAAGTCACATATTAGGGATGTAATAAGATAACCAAAACAATAAGGATCAATTTATAACTATAGTTAATTGGCCTAAAACCGATTCATCACAAATTTTTACATCTAATTCCGCCGTGAATGATACAGCTGTTAATTTTTTTATAATGACAGAGTGGTTATATCCCATCAATTCGAATATATAAATGTTATTATCAACTTATGTTGATACCATTTACCTTTGAAAATGTCGTTTAGTAGTTTAGAATTTTCCGAAATGAGATGAAGCGAAAAACGCAGTTGAAGTGAATGAAATTCATTCACTCTCTAAATAGTCGGTAATTAAGATGAATCAATCCTATCTGTCACGATTTTTTTTTTAACAGAATACAATGATGGGATAACTAAATAATTAGTGACAATTTACAGCAAGAAAGGATAAGGGAACTGCAATATTATCTTGGACAACTGAAACTGAAATTAATAATGTTGGCTTTGAAGTAGAAAAGAGTCTTGATGGAGATAACTTCAGGAAATTAGGCTGGGTAAAAGGAAATGGTAATAGTAATCAATCAGTGACCTATGGTTTTGTAGACGAACACCTAGATACTGGAATCAATTACTATAGGCTTAAAAGTATAGATTTAGACGGTAGATTCGATTACTCTGAAATCAGAAGTCTAGTAGGGGAGAGAGTAGAAATAGATTATTCAATTTTCCCAAATCCATCTAATGGAGAGGTGATGAATATAACTGGAACAGATAACAAAGAATTTAAAATAGAGGTATTTTCTATTGGTGGGAAAAAAGTTTTTAGCCAATCTGGATTGTCAACTGAAATGGATTTTAGTCATCTCGAAAATGGATTATATATGGTTTCGATTAGCCAAGCTAATAACTTGAAAGTGATCAATTGGATTAAAAATTAATGTCTATTAGAGATCAATTTAATAAAATGAATTACAATTTGAAAAGTAAAGCACTTCGGTGGTGTATTTGATTTTGAATTCATCAAAGGAATAATTGCCCTAGTAATATTTCAACCTGAAGCTGTTTATTGGCTTCAGGTTTTTTTTTATTGATATCATTTTTCAGGTATAAAACCTCGTACTTTTAGTAGTATAAATTTTATTCACGTTTAATAAACAAAAAATAGGTATGCATAGTCGCTTGACTATCTAAGAGGGTTGCTGAACAAACAGCACATAGCGATTGGATCATTTGTCTTAGCATTTTGCTCCGCTTTTTTGCAATAGACACTAATTGGATCTTTACCTTTCGCTTAGTTAAGAGGATGCTTTGTATCCAATAAGTGCACGACTATGTCTTAAACTAAATGTTGAATACAAAAGCGAAACCCATGGTGGCGACATCAAACTTGAACGCTTTGCAATGTTGTAGTAAGTGACTTTCAGTCACAGCTATTTTTTAATCCATCTAATTTAGTAAGTGGTATTTCAGTAAAAAAGAAAAATGCGCTCATTGTACTTAGTTGAACTCTTGCACAAACACCTCTAAATCTACTGTAGTGTCAATTTCTAATCTTTTTCTTAATCGATTTCTTGATTTTTTAATACTTGATTGAGAGATACCTAGTATTTCTGACGCTTCTTTAGATTTGATTCTCAACTTTACCAACATAAATAGCCTTTCCTCTGCATCTGTAATACTAGGCCATTGCTTTCTTGCTCTGATAAGTAGCCCAGGATATATTTTGTCAAAGTAAGCTTTGAAAGCTGTGATGCCATCATCATTGATGATTCTGGTATCAAATATTTTATAATCTTCAATATTTTCTCCACTTAACTTAGGTTTTTGTGTAATTACAGAATTGCTTTGATCTAAACTTAATTGGATTGTTGAGATATCTACATTAAGTGTACTGATTTCGTTGTTTTTTACTTTGAGAATTTGTTTCAAATCGTGGATGTAATTGAGGTGTGATTCTTGTTCTTTTATTAGGTTTTTTCTCGTGATGTACCAAAAGTAATATAGCCCCAAACAGCTTAATCCTAACAAGAGAACCATTGCCATAAGTCGATCTCTAATTAGCTTCGATTCTTGGATTTTGATTTTTTTTTCATTTAGTATTAGAGCATTCCGATTAAATTTATCTTTTGCCTCCAGCTGTTCTATTTGTTCTTGAACGGAGGCTCCATTGAGACTATCTTTGAGCTCATAATATTTTTGTAAGTAGATATTTGATTTTTCGAAGTCACCTAAGTCTTCATAGCTATTTACAAGCCCGGCATAGTTAAATAGAAGGTTGTCAGCCCAAGAGTTTTTGATATTAATAGGTAATAGATCTAGGTAAATTTCAATAGCTTCTTTAAATCTTTTTTGCCCTAGATATATAGATGCTTTATTGGAAATGTACATTACTTGTCTAAATGTATCTTTTGTCTCTTTGATAATTAAAATTGCCTTGTCCATATATTTCTCAGCTTTATAGTACTTGTTTTGAGCCGAAGCTAGCAAGCTATAATTATTAAAAGCTAAAGCTTGCCCTATTGGAGTAGCATGTCTTTCAATAATAGGGATCGCTCTTTTGAAATATTCTTCTGCCAAGTCGTATTTTTTTAGATTTTTATTTAGATTACTAATCTGTTCTAGACTTTCCCCAATACACAAAGAATCTTTGGCTATTGTACATAGATCTATGGCCTCTTGATATTGATTTATTGCGGCTTCATAATCTTTGTTTACCGCTTTCAGCATATAGGCTCTTCGCATTCTTAAAGCGCCCTGCCACTCTGGTTTGGAATCGGTGCTAATTAGCTTTTCACATTTTAATAATATTCTTTTCAGCTCGACATAATTTGCAGCTCTGTAGTGATCAGTAAATAGATATAAGAGTCCATATAACTGACGAAGTGTATCATTATGCTCAATTGCCTCTTGTAGATACTGATTGTGAATTTCAACTTTCTCAATATGTGAATAAGCGATACTATCTTGAATGGGATTGTCAGCTAAATAATCGCGTTTAAAATTTGTTTGGGCGACACATGAGGAAATAGCAAGAGTCAAGGTTATGGCTTGTAGTAAACGTAACATTATGAATGGTTTTTTGGCTTCTTCATTGACCTTGATAAAGACAAATGAAGAATGGGGGGGAATGGTTTATGTAAATGTAGAATTTTCTTAAACAAGATCATTAAATTCATTAGCCCTCTCTAGGTTTTCGGTCAATGTCACCCCATTTGTCACCCCTAAATTTACTGTTGCGTGTCTGCATTGAGCTTAATTTCACACCAATTAAATACACAACCTAAAAATGTCAAGAATGATATTAAGAAACTCAGCCGTGTTGGCTATTATTTCCTTGTGCATATTTTCATACTGCTATTTTGGTGCAGAAGATGAAATAGTATTCAATGGAAAGAATGCATATGAATATCCTGTATGGGAGGAAATGATTGAAGAAGAAATAGTTAATCTAGCTGACTTAGATGCTGCATTTGAAGCATACTCGAGTACGCATGAGTTGGATTATATGACTATCAAGAAATTCAAAAAACTTAAAAAGAAATTTAATGGTTTAATTGACGAAGATGGCAACTTTAGATCAATGGGGCTTCGATTCGAGGAATTAATGGAATATAGAAGAGCTACGGCTAATCCAAATGCGCCAAAAGCTGAATTAAAGTATGATCTTAGTAATGCATCGTTCGCTATGGATGTACCTAATCCTACTGGTAAAGGAAATTGGAAGAATATCGGACCCTTTGGTAACCCAGATGTACACTGGACTGCAACAGGTAACGGAGCTATGCAATATATAGAAATGCATCCTACTAATCCAGCTATCATGTATGCTTGTTCTCGTAATGGAGGATTGTGGAAAACGACTGATTATGCAAATCATTGGGAACCACTTACTGGACATTTTGCTACACCGCATACTTCATGTATCGAAGTGTGTAAAGCTGATCCAACCGTTTTGTATTTAGGAACTGAGGCTGACGGTCATATATGGTATACTTCTAACGAAGGAACGACATGGGAGAATAGAAGTACCGGTCTTGGAGGACATATATATGATATTCATTCGGATCCATTAGATGCAACTCGAGCAATTGCTAGTACGACCGCTGGAATATATTTGACTACAAACTCTGGTATGAGTTGGACTCAGAAAGTCGCAGGTAAATTTACAGATATGAGAGTGAGTAGTACGCTGAATTTTATGTGTATTTCAAAGCAAGCTAATGGTACGGCTTCATCGTTATTTTTCTCTAAGGATAAAGGAGACAATTGGATAGAAGAAACTATCACATCCACACCAGCGACAGTAGATCGTTTTCATATAGATATACATGAGCCAGCTGTTGGAGCGATCAAAGTATTTGCTTATGGAATTAAAAACGGAAACACTCCAAGTAGATTTATTGGACTTTGGAAAGGTGATTATAATCCTGCTGGAGCCGCTGGTACTTATTTCAACTTTGCAGAAGTAAAGCACCCAACTTATGCATATCCTAACGGAGCATCTCCACTTGAGTGGAAAGCTGCTGCTCCAGGATATGCAGAACAAGCTGATGGATATGGACATATTAATCCTGCTAATGATAATACTTGGGCCGGTGATTTTTGGGTGAGTGATAATAATCCAGATAGATTACTAACTCAAATGGAGAAAATGTGGGGATCTGATGATGGAGGAATTATATGGGATTTGAAGGCGTCTTATGGAGGAGCCACTTGGGCGGATATGAGATTTGTTACCTATAACGTGGCACAAGACACGATTTTCTTTTGTAATGATGGAGGAATGTGGAGTATCAAAGAAGATGATATGTTCCCTACACCGGCCCAGGTAACTGCATCCGGTCAATCAAGACAAGCTTACATTGAGACTAGAGTAGTGCCCAAAAATGGAGACATCTGTGTAACCGAAGGAACACAGATGGATGTAAGCCAAATGAACAAAGATGTAATTATGACTGGAGGGCAAGATATAGGTCAGGTATTCGTAAGAGATGGTAGATCGAGTCATGTAGCTTCAGCGGATGTATATAGAGGTAGAATATCACCTGCCGATGATTCAAAATTTCATACCGCAGCGTTAAAAGTAAAATTAGATGGAGGCACTGATATATATGAGGTGTACAACTCAATACAAGCTGATCATTTTGATCCTAAAAGATCTTATGGTTTCTTAACCAAAAACAAAACTACTGAAACTCCAATTGTGAAGCTAGTACGTTCTGCAGCGGGTGTAGATTCTTGGCTAGTCAACGATTTTAAAGGTGAGCATTATCCAAATCCTGGAGGATCATCAGGTTGGTTTGCCACACACGATAACTGGGAGACAGTAGATGTATCTTCAACAGGTATAACTGTGCAAAAGCCAGGAACATTTGAGCAGTCAAGAGCCAATCCTGAAATTGCATTTATAGCTGATGAAACTAATAAAAAAGTATTTATCACAAGTAATTTATCGTCCGCTACGCCAACTTGGACACAATTGATAAATGCTCCAAAAGAAGTAACATATAGAATAGCTACACACCCATATAATGAAAATATTATAGTGATCGCGAGTAATTCTTCTTCTTACACTTCTAAGGATAAAGGAGCTACGTGGGCTAAGAATCCATTCTTTTTCATTGGGCTACCAACCTCTATTTTAATGGATAGAGAAATGACAGAGGGGTTTTATGTAATGACAGAAAATAATGTTTACTACACCGATGAAACAATGGATAGTGGTGTTGAATTTAATAAAAATTTGCCATTGCTGCTCAATCAGGATATGCGAATTGCACATTATGAAAATGGTGATAATAGACTCTATGTTACCAAATATGGAAGAGGAGTATGGACTTCACCTTTATATAGCGTAACTGTAGCAAATGGAGATATGCCAATAGTTGATTTTAAAATTCATGGATCATCTTCTAATGTAGTGACGGTGGGAGCTAAAGTGAAACTTAAAAATCTATCATTAAACACAAGCTCTCTGGCTTGGGTCATAGAGAATGGAGGCGATATAATCAACAAAGGAAATGAAGATGCTCCTGAGATGGTATTAAATACGCCTGGATATTACAAGGTTACATTGTCAGGAACTAATACAAACGGAACTGTCATGAAGGTTAAGGAACAATACATTAGAGTATATCCTGCTTCAGTTGTACTAACTTGTTCTCCAACTAATCCTGTTGTGCTTCCTCATGATATTGGATTGGTATCTATAGTAGTCGACAAAGAATTCTATCATGTAAATAGTAATGATAATTTCATTCAAGCTTCTAGGGTTTTCAATCTTGAAACAGATAAAATTACTACATTCCAATCGTTTGATAAGGGATTCGATCTGATCATAAAAGCATGGATAGATTATAACAATGACGGAGACTTTGACGATACTGGCGAAGAGGTTATCAATTCTGCATCTTATGTCGATCATTATACTGGAACTTTTACTCCTCCAAATTCGGCTGTAAAAAATACAAGTCTGAGAATGAGAGTAAGTGGGATAAGAAGTGGGAGTAATATACCTTGCCCTAGCTCTGGCGATCATCAAATAATAGATCTATATGTCAAGATAGCTGATGCATTAACTTTTTCATCTTCTTCTACTGTTTTAACGGTTAAGAGTGCATCTATGGAAACGACATATGCTGTAGCTACTAATGCAGTTAAAGCAGGTTTTGTCTATTCTAAATTTGATGGAGATCTAAATATTGATAACTCTTCTGTAGTCTTGTATACCGGTTCTTTAGGCATTACAGGTAGTTATACATTAACAGCAAGTGGCCTAGATTACAATGGCAAATACTATTATAGACCATTCGTAGTGGATGACAATGGGATCCACTATGGTCCAAAGCTGAACTTTCAGTTGGCTCCTTATATGATTCCTTTGGCCAATACTAAGGTAGCGGTTCATATGGATGGTACTAATTGGAGATTGGTAGGTCAGATAGTACCTGAGGGACATACAATTACAGATGTAAGTATTCAGCATGGTTCTGGAGCTTTTACAACGACTGCTGCGATTGATGTAAGTGGTCAAAGCCCAAGCAGTCCTTATTTTGTAGAAACACCTGTAACTTTAGGAGCTGGTGTAACCGACTACCAATTTAGAGTCAAATTAGTTTTTGAGGGTAAAACATACTATAGTAGAAAGCTTAAGCTAAGAATAAATAGTAGCATCTGCACGCCTAGTGTCATAACGACCGATGCAAATGCAAGATTTACAGCTATCAGTATGAATGGAGTAAATCATACTGAGCCAGCAGGTCAACCCAATTACGAAAATGTTACAAATGTTAAGATCAATCTGAACGCAGGTCAAATTAATGCATTGACCATAACTGGTGAAAATGCTACTAATAACCCTAATATGAAATACAAAGTCCTTATTGATTATAATAATGACAGTTATTTCCAAGATGGTTCTGTAGAGGTATCCCAAGTATTCACAAATACTAGTGGAAGTAATATTTATCCAATTAATCTAACTGTTCCAGCTTTCGATCTTGTAGCACGAGGCACTGATATAAAAATGAGAATTGTTGGAACTACAAATACCCCTGATGAGTGCGGAATGTTCGCTGGTAATTATAAAGATTTTATTGCGAATGTAATACCTACTAGAATTCCTGTTAAGATTTACCTACAAGGTGCTTATAGTGGAGGTATGATGACAGATCATTTAAGAAGTGCGTCACCAGTTTTAATTCCTGTAACTGAACCATACACGACACTCGGATATACTCATGTAAGGGGTGGAGGAGAAACTTGTAATGCTAGTGTCTTTACAGTAACAGGAAATGATGCTATCGTTGATTGGGTCTTTGTTGAATTACGTAACAAGAATAATGCAGCTACTGTACAGTATACACGATCAGGCCTCCTCCAAAGAGACGGAGACATTGTGGATGTAGATGGAGTTTCGCCATTAGGTTTTCCCTGGGCTAAAGCAGATGATTATTATGTGGTAGTAAAACACAGAAACAGTATAGCAGTGCGAAGTGCTAATGCGGTAACCATGACCGCATCAACTGTCAAGTATGATTTTACAACAAGCCAAACTATGGCCTACAAGCAAACTGGTCATCCTAACGAACCATTGGCTGACTTAGGAGGTGGCGCATTTGGAATGCATGCTGGCGATGTAGATGCAAATGGTAGAGTGAGATACCTATTCCAAGCAATTCCATTAATTCCTTCAGATGCATTGACTATTTTGTCCACTGGTTTAGGAGGTGTACCTACCGCATCGTTGAGCAATGTATATAGTAGATACGATGTGAATATGGATGGTAATGTGAGATATTTATTTCAAGCTATACCACTAGTGCCATCAGATGCATTATTTATTTTATCCAATACTCTCGGAGGTGTACCTACTGCAGAGATAAGAGCGCAACAATAATTAAAGAATATAAAATCAAAAATAAATGAGAAATATAATAATATTAACTGTGCTGCTATCCCTAGTTAGCTTGCCTATAATTTTCGGACAGTGTAATGCCACTCCTGATGACTTAGGATTAATTACAGTAAAAGGAGGTCCTAATGGCCAAGTAACCATTAGAGCGAATTCTACTTTAACTTATGATGTTGGATTATTTGGAACTCTACTTGTAGAAGTACCAGTATCCACTACTGATGCATCTATATCTGGAGCATCTGCTGTAGGCCTTCATTTTTTACAATTCTTCAACTCAGAAGATGTTGGTATGCCAGCGGGTAAGAAGTATGCGTTTTTTACTTCGGCCACGGCTATTAATCCGATGGTATTATTTCCTATGGGAACAGACGTAGTAATTGGTACCGTTACCACGGTTCCGGCATCTAACCTTACCACATCATCGATAGTATTGACTGACTTGATACCTCCTGTTAATAATGGCGGTACTTATGCATACTACAAAACAGCAGTACAGGTATGTAACATGAATAATTTTAATGATAATCTTATTGCAGATGCTTCGAACTCAGCTCTACCAATAGAGTTGACTAATTTTACAGCAAGAAAGGATAAGGGAACTGCAATATTATCTTGGACAACTGAAACTGAGATTAATAATGAAGGCTTTGAAGTAGAAAAGAGTCTTGATGGAAAAAACTTTAGCAAATTAGGTTGGGTAGAAGGGAATGGTGATAGTAATTCACCAATCACTTATGGTTTTGTAGACGATCACCTTGATACTGGAATCAATTATTATAGACTTAAAAGTGTCGATTATGATGGTTTGTTTTATTACTCTGAAATCAGAAGTCTAGTAGGGGAGAGAGAAGAATTAGCATATACTATTTCCCCAAATCCGTCTAATGGAGAGGTGGTGAATATTACTGGAACAGGTAACAAAGAATTTAAAATAGAGATCTTTTCCATTGGAGGAAAAAAAGTTTTTAGCCAGTTTGGATTGTCAACTGAAATGGATTTTACTATGCTTGAAAATGGATTATATATGATATCCATTAGCCAAGGAACTAATTTAAAAGTGATCAATTGGGTTAAAAATTAATTACTATAAGAGTAGCACTACGGTGATATGTTTGATTTACGGGTAAAAGCAATCCATCAAAGGAAAATTGCCCTAGTAGTATTTATACCTGAAGTTGTTCATCAACGTCAGGTATTTTTTTTATACTCCTGGCATGTTAAAAATAGTAAAGAGTTAAAGTCTCTTATGTACCCAACAAGGAGAAGAACAAGCCGAACTGCAAGGTGGATATGGTCGAATGGTATTTACGAAGTGCAATTCTGGTAGACGGTATCGAAGAGTAGAGAGTGAAAAGTACTCCTTAAGGAAGTTCATTGTTACCACTATTATCAAACATCGTTTAGGACGAACTTGATAAAGAATTAGAGGAACGAAGGCATGTTTTGTGAAATAAGGAGATGATTTCCAATTATACGTAGAAAGGAAGCATCAGCAAAACGAGAATAAACTATGGTAAATAAATTTATTTAAAACCGATTAAAATTGAAGGTTAATCTAGAGAAGGGCACGATAGGTCGTCCTTGCGCCTCCTCTAGGACTCGAACCTAGGACCTACGGATGCTCTAACCAGGTGGTTGATATTTTGCAACGATATATTCTTGAAGATCTTGATCGGCAATAACTCTGCGAATAAAATCTCTAGGTTTCTTTTTTAGATATTTCTCAGCTTTCATGGCTTGTGACCTATTTTCGAATGGAATCGAAATCATAAGCGACCAAGGTCTATACTTGGATGTAAAGCTATTAATAGATAGTGAGTTATGTTCTTCGAGTCTTCGATCAATATTGTTGGTTTGTCCTATATAGTATTTGCCAGAAGTTTCAGAGTGAAGTATATAAAGATGATACATGATTGTGCATTCAACAGAGTTAAGAATAGGGCATAAAAAAAGAGACACGAAATGAATCGTATCTCTCAGTATCCCACCATATCGTGAGATTGCGCCTCCTCTAGGACTCGAACCTAGGACCTACGGATTAACAGTCCGGCGCTCTAACCAGCTGAGCTAAGGAGGCAATAGTTTAGTTTAGTTATGCTTTCCTTCGAAAGCGCTGCAAATGTATTAATCTCATCTAGATTATACAATTGTTTTTCAATTAAATTCAACATTTTTTTTGATCGACAGTAACTCGTGATTTTAAAGTGATAGTAGACCTATGTAATGCTTGATTTCAAGAGAATATCTTGGATGATTTTCTCACCATGTTCTCTAGTATTTTCTATGAAATACCGACTAGTATGGAGCCCTCCGTTGATGACTCCCGCCATATATAATCCTTTACGATTACTTTCTAGCGTTTCTTCATTGTGGATTGGTATTTTGAGTTCTGTATTATCCCATTCAATACCTAGTTTGGTAAATAGGTCATAATTGGGCGTATAACCGGTCATAGCTAAGACGTAATCATTTTCTATATGAACGGTTCCTTCTGGTGTATTGATCAGTACTTCAGTCTCAGTGATTTCTTTCACAGTGCTGTTAAAATAGGCTTTGATAGACCCTTCTTTGATTCTATTTTCGATGTTGGGAAGTATCCAATACTTCACTTTTTGATATAATTCTTTGCTTCGAATTACCATAGTGACATCTGCTCCTTTGGACCAAGTCTCTAAAGCTACATCACAAGCAGAGTTAGCCGCTCCAACGACTATTACTTTTTGCTTTATATACGGATGGACGTCATCATAGTAATGCTTCACTTTAGCGAGATCTTCTCCAAGTACATCGAGCTTACGGTGATTATCATAAAATCCTGTCGCTAAGATCACATAATCACTAGTATAAGTTCCTTTGGATGTAATTACATCGAATCCGTCATTTCTATCTTCTATTCCGATAGCTTCTTCTCTAAACTTAATTTCAAGATCCCATCTATCTATTACGCGCCGGTAATACTCCAACGCTTCCATCCTTGTCGGCTTCTCATAATGAGATATGAATGGAACATCTCCTATCTCGAGTTTGAGACTAGTAGAGAAGAATGTCATATTGGTAGGGAAGTTATATATACTGTTGGTGAGCATTCCTTTCTCTAAGATCAGAGTGGAAAGTCCATTTTTCTTTGCTTCTATCGCACAACTAATACCGGTAGGTCCAGCTCCGATGATTATGATGTCGTATTGATTATTCATAAGCTGTATTGTAGAATGTTATTGATGCTTTAACATGTGACGACAAAGCAAAAAGAGTATATAGTGATCTAAAAGTCTTTTAACAGCTCGTTAAGCTGAACCACTACATGTTCGATCTTCTTGTCTAGATTCTGAAAATCTGGAGCTTTTCTATCGATGTAGATCATCATTACAGCAAGATAAACGTTTTTTTTCTTGGCGAAATCGAGTAGTGGTGTGTGATACATTCGGTATGCCTCTCTAACTTGGCGTTTGATCCGATTGCGATCCACAGCACTTTTAAAAGCTCTCTTAGGTACAGATATTCCCATCTGCACATGAGCTGCGTGATAATCAGGGTTAAACTCAGATATATTATAGACAGCCCTAATCGGGTATTTCTTTACATGTTTTCCATTCTCAAAGAGCTGACCGATTACCTTTCGGCTTTTCAGCTTTTGTGATGCAGGAAAGGAATGTAGATTAGCCATAGAAGAACCTAATGAATAGGGTAGGATGATGCTTGTACAAATGTATAATAGGGATTGTATAAAGCAGTACATTATTATACCGCATTCAAAATCATAGATAGTATAAAAGTTATTCGTCAATAACAGAAACTGAGATACTATTTCGATAAGTAACAAAAAAAATCTGAAGACCCACAGGGAGCACTTCAGATTTTTCCAAAAATATTAATTTTGAAGTAGTCTACTACTTACTAGCCATATCATCTGACACAGTAAGTACTACTCTTCCTTTTGCTCTTCTTCTAGCAAGTACCTTTCTTCCATTCTTTGAGCTCATTCTTGCTCTAAATCCGTGCTTGTTAGCTCTTTTTCTTCTTGATGGTTGATACGTTCTTTTCATTGCTGTTATATTTTATTATATCCCTTTCGAAACATTATATGTTTTTCCAAACGGATCGCAAAAGTAATTTTTATTTGCTTATCTACCAAGCATACAAGGAACTTAATTGTCCTATTCAGCTCTATATCTTCGCATTATATTTATTCAAATACAAAACTGATTGAGAATCAATGTGATCCAGCATCATCAGTTGATTGGATAAGTCTATCAGCGTTTAACATTGTAATCCATATTGGAAGTCTAGACCCACTCTAGAGATACAATCTAAAAGCTAAAGATCTAGTTCATAGACTCCATAAATTCATCGTTACTCTTCGTACCTACCATATGCTTACGCAAAAACTGCATAGCTTCGTCAGGCTTCATATCCGCTAAGTGCTTACGGAGTACGAACATTCTACTAAGCATACCTTCATCCATAAGTAGTTCTTCCCTACGTGTACTTGACTTAGTAAGATCAATAGCCGGATACATACGCTTGTGTGCCAGAGATCTATCTAGTTGTAGCTCCATGTTACCCGTACCTTTAAATTCTTCAAAGATTACTTCATCCATCTTAGATCCAGTATCTATAAGGGCAGTAGCAAGAATAGTAAGAGATCCTCCTCCTTCTATATTACGTGCCGCACCAAAGAATTTCTTAGGTTTATGTAGAGCATTTGCTTCCACACCACCAGAAAGTACTCTACCACTAGTAGGTGCAACTGTGTTGTATGCTCTTGCAAGCCTAGTAATCGAATCTAATAGTATCACCACATTGTGGCCACTTTCAGTCAATCTTTTGGCTTTTTCGAGTACAATATTCGCAACTCTTACGTGATTTTCTGCAGGCTCATCAAATGTAGATGCTACTACTTCCCCTTTTACAGATCTCTTCATATCTGTTACTTCTTCCGGTCTCTCATCGATGAGTAACACGAGAAGGTAACATTCTGGGTGATTCTTTGCTATAGCATTTGCCACATCCTTAAGCAAGAACGTCTTACCAGTCTTAGGTTGTGCAACGATAAGTCCTCTTTGTCCTTTTCCTATAGGAGAGAATAGGTCGATCATACGATTCCCGTAATCTCTACCTGATGGATCACTCGCAAGTGTAAACTTCTCATCTGGAAATAGTGGAGTTAGATATTCAAAAGGTACACGCTCTTTAACTTTGTCAGGATCAAATCCATTGACTAAGTCCACTTTAAGTAATGCAAAGTATTTTTCACCTTCTTTTGGTGGTCTAATCCCTCCGAGTACCGTATCTCCTGTCTTCAGACCAAATAATTTGATCTGTGATGGAGAAACATAAATATCATCCGGAGAAGAGAGGTAGTTATAATCTGATGACCTTAGGAATCCA
The DNA here is from genome assembly GCA_938015435.1 of uncultured Saprospiraceae bacterium. GTDB lineage: Bacteria > Bacteroidota > Bacteroidia > Chitinophagales > Saprospiraceae > UBA1994. The sequence continues at coordinate 68,003 of CALLPN010000019.1, read as the reverse complement.
TATCCATCTGGCATCATTTCTAGTATACCTTCTCCTACGATAACACCATCTAACTCTACGTCAAACTTAGGTTTCGCTGGTTGCTGAGGTTTTCTGTTCTCGTTGCGATTATTGTTATTCCTGTTATCGTTACGCTTCTCATTTCTGTTGTCATTACGCTTGTCATTAGACCTGTTGTCATTGCGTTTCTCGTTTCTATTATCTTTACGATCATTGTTTTGACGGTCGTTTCTCTGATTCTTATTATCAGATTGCTCTTTCTTATCATCTTTGGCCACCTCTTGCTTAGATGCATCCGTTTTTTTATTTTCTCTTGCGGCTGGAACTTCCTTCTTATTAGGTGCGTCTTTTTTAGCTTGAGTTTTATTAGGACTGTCTTTTTTCTGTTCAGCTTTAGGAGTTTCCTTTTTAGCAACTGCTTCTTTTTTCGATGCAGGACTTTTCTTAGCCTGAGAATCCTTTTTAGCTTGAGCTTCTTTACGTGGAGCTCTTGGCTTAGGTGCCGCTTTTTTAGGTTCTTCTACAGGAGCCTTGCCATTGATGGCTTGATGATCCAGTATTTTATAAATAAGATCTTGTTTAGAAAGTCTTTTGTAAGCTTTGAGTTCTAACTTCTCAGCTAAAGCCTTTAAATCAGGCACTAGCATGTCATTTAGTTGTAGTATATCGAGCATTATATCGATTTATGGTATGTTCTGGTTATTTTAGTTCCGCCCTTCTTTTATGATTTAGTGCTATCAGATGTTAGTTAAATAGTACTATTTGGTCAATAGTGATGGGCATTTTTGATCAATACGATCGTATTATCTTCTGACTAGAAATAAGTTCTAATTCGTTGTATATCATACATTTATCATGTGTATTTACAAAAAATACCTGTTTAAGTGTATTGTTGTTGATAGTAGATAGTGTAGGAAAATGACGGATTTGAAAATATCCTAATATCAGCCCAGATGGCTGACTTGCACTGCAAAAATACATTTATAATTTGAATATCAAAATACTATCTTTGTCTTCGCTTAAACTATAGGGTCTTTTAAGACCTTTAAATATTCATTATACAAGGATTTCATATGCTTTTACTAAGTACGATAAGAGAAGAAAGAGAGTGCCTCCTAGAAGGTCTCGCCAAGAGAAATTTTAATAATGCCGCTGCAACACTTGACAAAATAGTAGCTCTAGACGATGAAAGAAAGTCATCGAAGACTCAGTTAGATCAACTGTTGTCAGAGCAAAAGTCGCTATCCAAAGAAATTGGAGGACTTTTTAAATCTGGAAAGGCGGAAGAGGCGAACGCAATGAAAGCTAAGGTATCAGAACTCAAAGAGCAATCTAGTGAAGTCGAAGAGAAGTTTAAGACTGTAAAATCACAGTTAGAAACGGAGCTTTTGGGCTTACCTAACTTGGCGCATACCTCAGTTCCTCATGGAAGTACGGAAGAAGATAATGAAGTACTTAAAGACCTTACTGGTGAAATTCCAGATTTGGGAGACGACGCGATGCCACATTGGGATCTATCTGACAAGTATGGCATATTTGATCTAAAGCTAGGTGTAAAGCTTACAGGCGCTGGATTTCCAGTATTTAAAGGTCAAGGAGCTAGATTACAAAGAGCATTGATTAATTTCTTTTTAGATGAAGCTAGCGATGCTGGATATACGGAATATGTACCACCATTAATGGTTAATGAAGATTCGGCTCGAGGTACAGGTCAGCTTCCAGATAAAGAAGGTCAGATGTATTATGTTACAGAAGACGATCTTTATCTAATACCAACAGCTGAAGTACCTCTAACTAATATATATAGAGATGTAATCCTCAAGGAGGATGATTTCCCTATCAAGATGTGTGGATATACCCCATGTTTCCGAAGAGAAGCGGGATCTTATGGTGCTGATGTAAAAGGACTTAACCGTGTTCACCAGTTTGATAAAATCGAGATAGTACAGGTTCAGCATCCAGAGAAATCATATGAAACACTCACTAAGATGTGTGATCATATAGAAGGTCTATTACAAAAATTGGAACTGCCATACCGAATACTGCGTTTATGTGCTGGAGACCTTGGTTTCGCAAGTGCACTTACTTTTGATTTTGAAGTGTACTCTGCAGCTCAGAAAAGATGGCTAGAAGTTAGCTCTGTTTCCAATTTTGAGACATTTCAAACTAATAGATTGAAGCTTAGATATAGAAATGAAGAAGGAAAGACTACTCTTGCGCATACGCTAAATGGTAGTGCGTTAGCTCTTCCTCGTATCATAGCTGCATTACTTGAAAACAATCAAACAAGTGACGGAATCACTATACCTGACGTCTTAAGAAAGTACACAGGTTTTGATAAAATAAAATAAATACAACAACTATGATGCTAGGATATATGGTAATAATGGGAGTCGGATCCGTAGTGGGTATGATGGTAAGCGGTAGACTTAAAAGCAAGTTTACGCATTATTCCAAAGTGCCTATCAGATCAGGACTTACTGGAGCCGAGATCGCGAAGAAAATGATGGATCACTATGGTATCTATGATGTAAATATAGTCCAAGGAAAAGGCATGCTTACCGATCATTACAATCCTCAGACTAAGACAGTATCTCTTTCTCCAGATGTATATAACGGAAGATCTATTGCATCTGCAGCCGTAGCGGCCCACGAGTGTGGACACGTGGTTCAACATGCTGAGGCTTATAGCATGCTGACAATGAGATCTAACTTAGTACCATTAGTTCAGATGAGTAGTAAATTGCAGCAATTCTTATTCTTTGCGATGATGGCTGGAATAGCTTCTGGTGCATTTGGTAGTATTATTATGACGGTACTTGTTGCTACCTTTGGAGTAACGGCGTTATTCAGTTTGGTAACATTACCAGTTGAATTCGACGCAAGTAATCGTGCACTGGCCTGGATAGAAGACGCAGGTATAGCTCAAGGAGAGGAGTTAGACGGTGCAAAAGACTCGCTTTGGTGGGCAGCGATGACATATGTTGCAAAAGCAATGTCGTCATTAGTATTATTTTTGTTTGTTTTGCTCCAGATGATGGGACAAAGAAACTAAAGAGAAAGACGATAATTTTTTAAGTATTATATATTATGAGCGAATTTTTAGAAGAAACAATAATGGAAGGTGACGATGACATGCATAAGTCATTAGAGCACCTAGCGGCAGAATTAACTAAGATTAGAGCGGGTAAAGCGTCACCAGCAATGCTCAGTAGCGTGATGTGTGACTATTATGGAACACCGACGCCGATATCTCAAGTAGCCAATATGGGTACTGCAGATAGTAAGACTATTACGATTCAACCATGGGAGAAAGGTATGTTAGCTGTTATAGAGCGTGCAATATTTGAAGCTAATCTAGGCTTAACACCAATGAACGATGGAGAGTTTATCCGTATCAGCGTACCACCGATGACACAGGAGAGACGTAAGGATCTAGTAAAGCAGTGTAAGGGGATAGGAGAAGATACTAAGGTAAGTCTTAGAAGTATACGCCATAAACTAATGGACGCTATTAAGAAAGAAGTGAAAGAAGGATATCCTGAAGATGCCGGTAAGCGCAAAGAGGAGGACGTAGATGATAAAGTGAAATCCTATACCAGAAAGATCGAAAGTATGATCGACGCCAAAGAAAAGGATATTATGACGGTTTAGTGTTTTTTGCAAAGCAAAAAACACGACCGCGAAGTCAGGCAGTGTTTCACAGAAACACGTTGACTTTGCACAGGATAATACCGATGGTTGAAACTAAACTTTGCAAAGCAAAAAACACGACCGCGAAGTCAGGCAGTGTTTCACAGAAACACGTTGATACAAGCGCGGCTTGTGCAGCAAACGCGCGGTCTGCGCAAGTCAGACAGTGTTTTTGCAAAAAAAACACGTTGACTTCGCCCTTGATCAGGGCCTTTAAACCGCAAGTCTAAGAATAAGACTTCGCCCTTGATAGGCCTTTAAACCGCAAGTCTAAGAATAAGACTTCTCCTACGACAAAGCGAAACCCAATATCAGCGGAAAATTAATATCGAAAATAAAAGCAATCATAAGGACTCTTTTGACGAATGTTAAAAGGGTCTTTTTTATTAAAGTACAGCCCTAAGTTTAGGAATGTATCTTTGTTAATCATTTATGTGGACCAATTGGATTCTTTTAAACCAATGTTCGCATTCACAATTTTTCAACACATAATTTTTCAACACATAATAAGTAGAATAACAATATGGATATTAACGAAATAACGAATAAAGGCATTCAGATGGCTATCGAATACGCACCAAAAGCATTAATGGCAATACTGACCTTAATTATTGGTTTTTGGATCATCAAAAAACTAATGAAAGTATTAGATAAGAGTTTGATGAAAAACGGAATGGATCTATCCTTATCCAAATTCTTATCATCTATTATCAGTGCAGGTCTGAAAGTAATGCTGCTCTTATCAGTGGCAACCAAGTTTGGTGTTGATACAACTTCATTTTTAGCCATATTAGGAGGCCTAATGATAGGCGTCGGTATGGCACTCAACGGTAGTTTAGGTCAGATCGCTTCAGGAGTGATGTTAATGATATTTAAGCCGTTTAAAGTAGGTGACTTAGTTGAGATTGGAGGAGGAAGTATTGGATCTGTAAATGCTATTAGCGCATTTAATACGGAACTTGCAACCTTAGATAACAAGAAGATCTTTGTTTCTAATAGCAATGTTACGGGTAATACCATAACTAATATATCTGGTCAAGGAACAGTAGGTGTAGAACTTACATTTGGAATAGGGTATAGTGACAAGATTGATAAAGCAAGAGAAGTAATTCTTAATGTAGGTAAGGATTGTCCGTATATATTAAGCGAACCTGCACAGGGAGTTGTAGTAGCTAATCTTGGTGATAGCTCAGTAGATCTCGCGACTCGCCCGTTTTGTAAAAGTGAGCATTACTGGGACGTCATGTTCTATATGCAAGAGCACGTAAAAAAGGCTTTCGATGAGCAAGGAATAGGAATACCATATCCTACTATGGATTTAAATGTAACGAATCAGAATTAGCTCTAGGATTTATTAAATCCGAATGAGTAAATAGGAAGGAGCTTGGAGATTTAATCTTCAAGCTCTTTTCTATTTATAAGATTATTAGGTTTGGAATCTATCTTGATTCGAATTGGGTTGGTCGGATTCATTCCTGAACCAAATTCAGTCATTTGATATAAAATCGAATTCTAGTCATAAGTTAAAACGAGTTTATTTCAGTATTTATCAAAATTTAGAGCATCGCTCTTAGCAAGACCATGAAGGTCAAAGAAATTTCTAATGTAGTATCAATCGAAGTGTTAAATTTCATTCTGTAATAGCCCCAGATTGAATTTGAATAATAAAGTGAAATTTATAATAACTGAATTGCAGTAGCTATAAGGGTTTGAGTTATAGAAGGGGATGATTAATCAAAAAGGACACACTCAGATTAGTATTAAATGGCATCTTGGTCCGATAATTGGAGTATATAAAAGGTTCAAAAAAAATAACAGATATTTTTATTTTAATCTGTTCGTTTGTTTTTTGTACAATCCTCACGCTATCAATGCCTTTATACATTAAAATAATCTTATTTGTATGTAACTACCTGATTAGCAATGCAAAAACATATTGCGTATTTACGTAATATGTAATAATTATCCCTATGTTTACATTCCCAAAGCAGCAATAGAAGAAGAGAACGTATGAATGAATATCTTTCCCAAGAAGACCTTTATTTAGTTCTCGCAGATTAAAAAAACTCGAAGTATCGATTTAACTATTGATACGTTCCCCTTACACAAAGGAAGACTCTTTTCTATTTGATAGAAGTGGGTTAAGTTTTTTAAGAAATGGAAAATTCGTAATCCCAACGAAATATAGGAATATGGCTGTAAGATCTACAACTAAGAAAAAAACAAGGAAGGTAAAAAAAGGCAAGGCGCAAGATGACAGACTGCGCAAAATTGCTGGTATAGTATGCTACATGTTAGCGATCTATCTTGCGGTAGCATTCATATCTTATATGACTACCTGGAAGACTGATCAAGATAAAGTATTACAGTTTAGCTGGGAGATAATGATGCAGAGTGATCTTACTGTATCCAACTGGTTAGGACGACTAGGCGCTTTTGTTTCCAATGCATTCTTTTATTGGGGCTTTGGTTTACCATCTATTGCATTTGTATTCTTATTGTTTAAGCTAGGTACGGATCTTATAAAGAAAAGACCTTTACAATCTTTTTTCTACAAATCAAAAGATGCCCTTCTTTGGATAGCGTTCCTTTCATTATTGTTAGAATTTTTGTTCAGAGGAAGTGACTTCACATGGGGTGGGGCATTTGGTGAAAGTACATGCCTATGGCTGATTAATTTTGTCGGTTCAGTAGGTTTATTTTTCTTATTATTATTTAGCCTTGTAGGCTTTATCATCTGGCAGTTTAATCCGCAGATGAGTCAAATACAAGCAATGATCCCAGGAGGAGAGAGGATTAACCTTGATACCATACCTTTTACAGATAAAATTAACCGATTCCTTAGTAGTTTAGTTTCTGAAGAGTCCGAAGAGAAAGTAGCAAGGTCGACCGCTTCTGCTACTTCTTCAAAAGAAGACTCAAAGAGTTACACTGCGTTACGTCCTTCCCAAGAGGACGAGGCCCAAAATGGAGCCATTCCAAAAACCACTATTAGTACTGATGGACAGGAAGCACCAGGATCTGCTTTAGATTTTGAGCTGCCTGAACCATCTGCTAATAAACGAAAACGTAAACCGAAGTATGATCCATCAGCATTAGAGATGGAAGTAGCGGAAGTACCGGAAGAACCCAAGGCTAAGCCTTCATTAGGTTTTGATGAAGTTGAGGTGGGTGACCCGATGGAGCGAAAAGCAGTAGAATCTGGAGCAGCTGATAAACTGGAAGTCAACAAGGACGAAGATACAAGTCAACCTTATGATGAGAAATTAGATTTATCGAATTATGTACCACCTAAGATTGAATTCTTAGAAGAGTATGCCGATAGAAAAGTAGAGATAGATAGAGCAGAGTTAGAATCGAATAAGGATCAGATTATAGAGACATTACTGAACTACAAGATCGAAATCACAAAGATTCGTGCGACGATCGGACCTACGGTGACATTATATGAAATAGTACCTGCACCAGGTGTGAAGATTAGTAAGATAAAAAACCTTGAAGATGATATAGCATTATCTCTAGCAGCGCTAGGAATACGTATTATAGCACCGATTCCAGGAAAGGGAACAATCGGTATAGAGGTACCTAACAAGAAACCGCAGATAGTAAGCTTCCATGAGGTAGTAACTACAGATAAATTCCAAGCAAGTAAGATGGCATTGCCAATTGCTCTTGGTAAGACAATATCAAATGAAGTATTCGTTGCTGATTTGGCAAAGATGCCTCACCTTCTTGTAGCCGGAGCCACTGGTCAAGGTAAGTCGGTAGGTATCAATACGATATTAATGTCTCTATTATACAAGAAGCACCCTTCTCAAGTGAAGCTAGTGTTAATTGATCCTAAGAAAGTAGAGTTGTTTCCTTATGCTAGTTTGAATAAGCATTTCTTAGCTTTTTTGCCAGATCAAGATGAACCAATAGTAACAGATACAACTAAGGCAATCCACACGCTAAACTCTCTATGTATGGAGATGGATGCGAGGTATGATTTACTTAAGAAAGCTAGAGCACGTAACTTAAAAGAATACAATGATAAGTTTTGCGCACGTAGACTAAATCCAAATGACGGGCACAAGTTTTTGCCATACATTGTATTAGTAATAGATGAATTTGCAGATCTAATTATGACTGCAGGAAAAGAAGTAGAGTTACCGATTGCAAGATTAGCGCAGTTAGCCAGAGCGATTGGAATTCACTTAATCATAGCGACACAGAGACCATCTGTAAATATTATTACTGGTATGATAAAAGCTAATTTCCCAGCTAGATTGGCATTCAAGGTGACGAGTAAGATCGATAGCCGTACGATACTAGATGCGGGTGGTGCAGATCAGCTAATAGGAAAAGGTGATATGTTACTTAATATTGGTAGTAATATAGTAAGACTGCAATGTGCATTTGTGGATACTCCAGAAGTTGAGAGAGTGATAGACCATATCGCTGATCAACAAGGATATGCTGAACCATTCCACTTACCGGAGTTTGTTGGTGAAGAAGATCTAAGTAAAGATGGATCTAGCCTCAAATTTTCAGATTTAGACAGTATGTTCAAAGACGCCGCGATGTTGATCATCGGTAGCCAACATGGATCTACATCAAGTATACAACGTAAGCTTCAACTAGGGTACAACCGTGCAGGACGTATTATGGATCAAATGGAGCAGATGGGCATCGTTGGCCCAGGAAAAGGCTCGAAGCCAAGAGATGTTTTATTCTTTTCAGTAGAAGAATTTGATCATTGGTGGACAGAGAAAAGTAAGCAGTGATAGCAATCAGTTATCCGAAAATTCAAAACACACACACATTTAATTTAAAAGAAACAACACACAGTTAACCATAAAAGGGGTGGAAACCTAGTATGTAAAATGAAGAAGAGTATGACATTTCCCAAAAATCTCAAACTTGAATCATCTTACTGCCAACAGACTCTGAACCGGTCCTAAGCACTTACGATATCCACCTAACATTCAGGAACAGTAAATCGACAAAATTCTCAGTAGAGCATAACGTGGCTCTCGAACCTGATAATGAAAAGGGCAAGCTTAACCAGCTTGCCCACTTTTTTTGTAATTCATCTAAATCTTGAAAGCCTCTTTAATAACATTAATATTGGTAAGATTTTGAAAATCAAATTTTCAAAAGTTGGTCCATAGAAGTGTATAAAAAAAGCAGCCCTTGTATACAAGAGCTGCTTCTATATTTTAATTAAATGTGAGATTATAACCTCACTACTTTTTTAGTTTGAATAGATCCATTGACATCTATAGTCAAGAAGTAAATTCCTTGAGCATAGTTCGCCATTTCTATAGTGAAGTTTCCTTCAGAGTCTGATTGACTATCCATTACTTGTCCGTTTATATTTCTAAGGACGAGTGATGATTGAGCTCCAGTGTTTACAGTAACAAAGTCAAATGTAGAAGTAGGTGTTATACGAATGTTAGCTCTGTTCATTTTCACTGATACTACATCAGAGTATGCAAAAGCACCATCAATATCTATTTGCTTTAATCTATAATAGTTGATACCATTTAAAGGCATTGCATCTACAAAAGAGTAATCTTGAAGTCTTGAACTGTTTCCTTCTCCTTTTACTGAACCAATGTTTTCAAATCTTCCAGCGTCAGAAGATCTTTCGATTTCGAATCTTTCGTTATTGATTTCAGTGGCTGTTTGCCATTCTAGATTTACATGGCTCAAGTCTTTAGACGCAGCGAATTTTGTAAGTTCAACTGGAAGGATTCCAAAAGTAGTAGGTATAGTATGTGAACCGATTATACTTCCTGGTACATCAGGTGCTACTCCATCGGTACTTTGATTTCCAGACCCATCTTGAGTGATCCAGTTAGACGCCGTATTAAATTTAGTTGCGCACTCTATTCTTGTATCTCCTGTACAATCTATAGATAAGTCTAAAACCCCAATATCCTCATCACCATCAAAATTTACAGCGGTTTCTCCTTCAACTAATCCTGTTCCCGCTAATGAACCAACCGTAAGGCTATAAGCTTCATTAGAAACAGCGGCCAAAAAGAAAGTTGGTGATGCAGAAGTTCCTGTGTAAGCAAATACTGCTTCGTTTGAGCCTCCTAGATTAAAACTTCCAGTTGCTACTGATACAGAACCAACACTAGCTGTGGTTCCACTAGTTAAAATAACTACTGTACCTGGCGCCGTAATACTTGAATTACTCCATTCAAGGATTCCTTCATTACTGTTATTGAAAGCCGATCCTTGCCATTCATTTTCATTAAAGAAAATAGATATGTTTGCAGGTATTTCTTTCAGAACGACAAATGCTAGCACATCTGGATCATCTCCATTGAAAGCAGTGAAAGCAATAGAACCAGCTTCTGTATTCTGAGCATTCAATGAAATCGACAAGCTTAATATTATTGAAGTCAAGTAAATAATTTTTTTCATAAACCTAGATATTGTTGTTTGTTCAAATAATTAGTAGTATCCATCAAAGGTATAAAGGTTTAATCTTAATTAGCAAGACAAATATGAATTTAACGTATATATTTAGTTGATATGTAAGGAAAGTGTTATTCTTCTATCATGTGTTTAGTATTTGTCCCTAAAGACGTCTATTTTTGTTTTTTAACTTAAACGTGATAGTACTATGTTCGGAGATATGATGAAGAATATGCAATCTCAGCAGGAAGAGATGCAATCCACTCTAAAAAAGATAAAAGTTGAGATTACAAAAAACGGAATAACTATAGAAGCTAATGCAGCAAGAGAAATACTCAATATTTCTATTGATAAGGATCTCATGGAAGATAAAGAGCAGCTAGAAGATATGCTTATAGTGGCTATCAACGATATTACCCAAGCCATCCAGCAACAAGAAGCCATTGCCTCTCAAGATATGATGAGTAAGGTACTTCCAGGAGGATTAGCTGGATTAGGTGGCATGTTTTCATAGTAAACATTCATTATTGTAAGGTCATTATACATTTAATTGATTCTGCCAAATCAACAAAACGTATTAATACCTTCATTATAATTAATATAGATTTGTAGTATGAACGTAATGCAGAAAATAAGACAGAAGTCGTACCTCGTGAGATTAGTCTTGATTATATCAAGTATGATTTTTCTAGGAGTTAAATATGCCAGTTCACAAGTAGTGCATTACAGTTTTGATGCTTGTAATGGTATGGATGAAGTGTTACTGCAGCCTGATGCTGACCTTCAGGGCGGTATAACTTGCGGTTGTGGATTACTAGGGCAGAGTGCGTCTTTCGATGGCGTTAATGATAGAGTCGTGTTTCCAAATGGCTTACGTGATGTGTTCGAACAAAATTTTAGCCTCGAATTCTATTTCCAAATTGAACCTGTGTTGGGCACCATAGATATATTATCATTTGCTTCGGAGTGCAGCTTGGATAGTAATTTTACTATAAGATACTTAAGTAACACTAATGAGGTTATAGTGAATCTCACGGAAAATATAAATGCCAGAATAGAGACAAGGGCAGAACTAAATGTAGACAATTGTTGGCATCATATCTTGTGGGTGAAGTCAGGCTTGGAATATTCTTTTTATCTCGATAATGAATTCATTAGTACGAATGTAGCACCCAAAGGGCTTTCGATTGGTAAGAATGCCATTTTTGGAATTTCGAATAGTCCTTGTCTTGCAGTAAACGAAGAAAGGTTTACTGGAGTGATCGATGAATTTAAAATATATGATAGACCAATATCTCTATTGGAAGCTAATAATATTTATCTATTTCCTGGTGAGATAGTTAATCGAGATACTACCATATTCATAGGTAATAGTGTAGAGTTATCAGCAGGAAATAACTGTGCAAGTTCATTGAGTTGGACGCCTATAGATGGGCTCACAGCTACTAATACTTTTAATACTACAGCAACACCAGCAGAGTCAACAACATATACATTATCTACACAGGCAATAGATGGTTGTACTCAGACAGATACTGTACGTATCAATGTAATTAGTGATGATGACATTAGTTGTGAAAATTTACTTCTTCCATCAGCTTTCACACCTAATGGAGATGGATTAAACGAGACTTATCGTATTTCGAATACATTTATATTAGAATCACTTGAGTCATTTGAAATCTTCGATAGATGGGGTACAAGGGTATTTGTGGCTAGTGGTATCAATGATGGTTGGGATGGCTTATTTAATGGTTTGCCTGTTAATCCTGGACACTACATATATAAAGTAAGTTATACTTGTCAGAATGCCGACAAGAGCGCAATTGGAGGGTTTAGTCTTCTGCGATGATCACATATTAATAAGAGATGGTAACAATTTGATTGTTTATACTGTAAATTTGGCATTGTATTAGATTTAAAGCCTATTATGAAGACTTTTTTGCCTTTATTACTCCTATTTACTGTATTAACCCTATCCTTAGGGTGTAAAAGTGATAAAGTAGATTCAGCTCGTGGTGATAGAGAACTAAGCGCTTCTAATTCAATAGTATCTGAAAATAATGTGACTGATACATCTATTCAGTTGAAAGGTGTTAGTTTGGATTCCTCGCTTATAAAAGCAGAAACTAAAAGGATTCAAGATTCAATCAGGATTGCAGAAGAATTATTGGAAAAGGCTAAAGAAATTAAAGCTGAAGCTAAGGCAGCTTCAGCTCTAAAGAAGAAACCAAAGAAAAAGCCAATAAAGAAGGTAAAGAAAAAACCTATCAAGAAGCCAGAATCCAACCCTGTGGAATCTCCACCCACAAAATACCTTCCTAAGATTGTATTCGATGAAATGACATATGATTTTGGTGAAATAACAGAAGGTGATATTATAAAACATAATTTTAATTTTACCAATACTGGAAAACTGAATCTTTCTGTGGAGAAAGCTACGGCGTCATGTGGATGTACTAAGCCCAGTTTTCCGTTTATTGATATCGAACCGGGTCAAACTGGATATATAGGAGTAACCTACAATAGTGTCAATAAAAATGGCGATCAAAAGCCCAAAATCACGGTGTTCTCCAACGCCTATCCTAATGAAATGACATTATATCTAACAGGAACGGTCAAGCCTAAGCCTCAAGAAGAAAAGGAAGAAATTAAGGATAGCACTGTTATAGAAATGATACAAGACACGGTGAAGAATTAACATTATTTGAATGCTAATTCGGAATGAACTAAAAATTCTAAATAGAATCCTGAGTTCGACTTTAAATTTTGTAGAAAATGTATGTCTACTAGTCAATGGAATAGACATGAGCATCTAAACGAGATGAATGCTAATTAACTTATCGCACCCGCAACAGTTTGCCTAATTAATGGGAAGAATTCTTCTTAATCTTCCCAAGTTTTTACGAGACAATTTTCAAATTGAATTCAAGTTACTTATCTTATAACAGTAACATCACCGCTATATTGTAATACTCTACCATCTAAGAAATTAACTTGAGCAGTATAGACATATACTCCTGGATTTACATATTGACCATTGTGTTTTCCGTCCCAGCCATCTTGCTGACCTATTTCTGGTATATATTCGTTTTCAATAGAAAATACTCTATTTCCCCATCTATCGTATATAGATAAATACGATACAGAAACAGCACCTGAGCCTATAACAAGATTAAAATAATCATTATTACCATCTCCATCTGGAGTAAATATATTGGCTATATAGACATTTCTACTAGTATTGACTTTAATGAAGATATCATCTGTTGCTGAACATCCATTTATATCTGTCACAGTTACAGTATACAGTTGATCTATTAGAGTATTAGAAATTACTTCTTCGCAATCGACATCTATACAATCAAGGCTATCTAAAGGCGACCATATTATACTGTCTATAGGTAATGTAGAACTTATGCTAGGGGAGATACTCTCACTTATACTCCCAAGATCTATTTCTTGATCAGGTCCAGCATCTATCATTAATTCATCAGGCTGGTTGATAATGATAGTAGTGTCCCAAGTACAAGTACCTGAACTGTCAGTGACTGTGATTGTATGTTCGCCAGCAAATACCAGTGCACAACTGTCGATTGGATAATTAAATCCTCCTGCAACGATGGTTGAAAATGTGTAATCACTGCCGATGCCACCAGTAACTGACCCGATACCGATACAGGTTTGATCACCAAAGCAATTCGGTTCGTCTATGCCAGCAAGAGTAGCTATTATTGGTTCGGTTGAGGTTAGAATATAAGAAGTTTCTGCCGTACAATTGTTGGCATCGGTGATAAGTATGTTATACGTACCGGCACCAAGATTAGTAGCTACGGAGTCAGAAGATATATTATCTGTCCATTGGTATAAAAATGGCTCAGTTCCACCGGTAGTTTCCACTAAAAGACTTCCACTATTTTCATTACAGCCTACACTATTTAACTCGATTGTAGTAGCGCTTAGAAGCACTGGATTTAAAAATTCTATAGATCTTGTAACACTACATCCATTAGCATCTGTAATCATGACATCGTAAGTACCTGCACAGAGATTTGTTCGAGTGGGACTCAAACTATTGTCATCGAGCCATAGATAGTCATAAGAAGATGAGTTACCTCCTGTAGCAGTTATATCAATAAGTCCGTCACAATCTCCAAAGCAACTTGGAGAATTGATTATACTATTAACTAGATCTATTGTAATAGAATCTATATCTGGAATCATGAAAAAGGCCGTGTCGGATGCGCAGAAAAAATCTGTGGCAATCACCCAATTTTCGCCAGCGGCGAATCCTGATTGATTACTTGTTGCTCCAGTAAGTCCATTGGACGGATCATTAGACCAAAAGTAAGTATATGTACCGCTCATGTCAGGACCTCCGTTGGCTGTAGCCGTAATGGATCCGTTTGCAGCATCAAAGCAATCAACACCAACAATATCTGAAAAACTAACTAGGATTGGGTCCGGAGCTGTAAGCGTTAAGAAAGTGTCAAGTTCACACATGTTTGCATCCGTCACTGTCACATTATATATACCATCGCTAATGCCGCTAAGTACTTGTTGAGTACTTTGATTTTCCCATAAATACGTGAAAGGAGTAGTACCTAATATATCTACTATCCCTATACTACCATTAGGTACTCCAGCACAAGTAGGTTGTGTAAAATTACCTTCTATGGCAATAGGTGATGCCGCTGCAAGGACAACAGTGTCTATGGCAATACAGCTAGCTGTTGCGTCGGTGGCTGTGACATAGTAGACTCCAGATCCTAGATTGGATACGGTCTGCATGTCTGATAGGAATGTTCCATCTGGTAGCTCCCAATTATATGTAAAAGTTCCTCCGGTAGAAATATTGACGTCAATGATTCCGTTTTGGTCCTGTGGGCAATTTATAGCTTGAACTACATTGGCATTGATCTGTACATCAGATCCATCTGGCAAATCAAACATAGCAGTATCAGTACATCCGCGATCATCAGTAACAGTGACGGTATACATGCCACCGAATAATCCTGTCCGATCTTCATCTGGGGATGGTCCATCTGACCAGATATACATATATGGTTCTGTACCTCCAGACGAAGTAATTGATATCATTCCGTCATTGCCTACGCAACCAGGATTGATCACATCATCAGTAGCTATTATTAAAGGATTTGTCGGCTCTTCTATACAGAATGAACCTGTTATTTCACATCCATTAAAAGATTCTATAACTAAGATGGTATAGCAACCCGGACTTAGATCAGAAAACGTTTGTTGTGTAGGTGTCCCTGCTCCTGGCATTAACATATTCATATCATTTCTTACGATGAATCCAAAGTTAGTACTGCCGACCCCTGTAATGGTTACAGATCCATCATTTGCTCCTATGCAAGAGACATCTACTGTATCTAATATCATCGATAAATCAACGCCTTTGAAAGGGATTTCGATGAAGCTATCTACTTGACATAGAGGAATCGCAGCATCTATGACTGAGAAATTGAATATTCCTGTCTCCACATCATTGAGTAGGAGAGTGTCAGTAGGGCCTGCGTCTCCTGCGTCCGTTTCGTATTCGTATTCTGGATTAGTTGGCATTGGAGGAAATGGAGTACCACCTTCCGCCCATATCTTCACGATAGCATCATTATTACCTTCGCAAGAGGCACTATCTATCAGCTCAGCATGTAAGATTAGTGGCTCTACAAATAATGTTGCAGACTCTACCACGGAACATCCATTCAAGTCAGTTACTGTAACAGTATAAGTACCACTACCTAAGTCATCTATGTCCTGTGTAAATTGGAAAGTAGACCATTCGTAATTGGCGGGCACTTCATTTCCGTTTAAAGTTACAGTTGCTTCAATTGACCCTTTATTTCTATTAAAGCAATATGGGTCTGTAGCATCTAAGTTTACTTCCAAAGGAAATAAGTCTTCTCCGATAAAGATGTTTTGATCTATAATCTGTCCAGTTGATATGTCGGTCGCAGAAATAGTATAATTTCCGGTACCTAAATTTTGTATTTCTATTAATTCGGCTTCGGTTGCAGATCCAGATATAGCTCCAGGATTAACAATGTATGTATAAGGACCTGTACCTCCAGCAATATAGAATGATAGGGTTCCATCATTTCCTACAGGTGTCGCATTACAATCTCGTGCAACGACTACCATTTCAGGACATATAATACCAATAATACCAGGATTGACTATTATCTCTTCATTTTCGCAACTAGTTGCACTCTCAGAAATTTGGTAAACTTCTAATGGTAAAGGATCTGAAGAAATTATTATTTGGCTACTTAAACCACAAGTACCGACAATATCAAAACACAAGGTAAATATGAGATCTCCATCAGGAACACTTACGCCATCTGCTTCAGCACTATTGGGGTCAGTCCAAAAGACTCTAACCGTACCGTCATCATCCATGCAATTGAAAAAAAGTTCGGTTTGATCTAATGGAGAGTTAGATACATCTGCTGGACAAACGATACTCAGCAAATTACTGTTATAATTAATCGAAAATTGCATGCCTTCTACACGATCAAAATTCTCTACGGTAACATCTACACATACAGTTTCACCAAATGAACCAGAGCCAGATCCAATATTGAATGAAATAGGATCAAATCCATCTATCGCTGATTTACCTGAAGCATCTAGTGATACACCAAATATTAAGTAAAACGCAAATAATAAAGACAGGATATTAATTTTCAAAATCGACTTATTCATATTTTTCTTTCTAAGCCCTAAGAGCTTTTTTACATTCTTGTACTAACCAGCTATTTTACAGTAGGTTAGGACAATAATTGTTCGTAGTATTCTTCAATGATAATTGGCTGCAAAGGTATAATATATATATGATTTTTCTTATGCGTCAGGCGTAATACTATAGCACTTTAACAAACGTCAAGAATTACATTCATATTGTCAGAATTAGAGATATCAAAAATGATTAGAAATAGAACTCATAATTACGACAATACCTACGTTTTATGGTAGCGACCATCTCAAAGCATTTTCACAATACTTCTATACTATAGACTTGTTAAAAGGGTATTTTGCTGCAAGGAGAAGCGTATTTAAACAACTTTTCCTCTTATCAAAACTTTGTCGATGTGATTAGTACCGAACATATACGGTATATAGGTTAGGCTAGGAATGTTTTTAGTAATAATTAGATTGGCTAGTTTTCCTTTTGTGATGCTACCTATTTCATCTTCAAGTTGCATTGCGAAAGCACCATTTATGGTTACGGCGTTAAATGCTTCTTTAGGTGTCAGCTTCATCTTGGTGCAAGCAAGCGATAGCAAAAACGGTATGTTACCTGATGGTGATGATCCAGGATTGAAATCTGTAGCTATTGTAATTCCTAGACCAGCATCTATCATTTTTCTAGCTGGTGCATAGGGTATATTGATGTAATAAGAGCAAGAAGGTAGTACAGTTGGAATGGTATTACTATTAAGTAATGCTTCTATCTCGGCATCTCCCATAACTTCGAGATGATCTACAGATACGGCATTATTAGCGATACCTACTTGCACTGCGCCAGAGTTAGAAAGTTGATTAGCATGAATCTTAGGTGGAATCCCGTACTTTGCTGCAGCTTTGAGGATACGATCCGTCTCATCTACTGTAAAGAATCCCTTTTCACAAAAGACATCACAGTAGTCGGCTAATTTTTCTGCCGCAATCTTGGGAAGCATTTCATTAATAATGAGATCTATATAATCGTTTCTTTTCTCTTTGTATTCTGTTGGGATAGCATGAGCTCCTAGGAAGCTAGACTTAATAGAAACAGGGCTAGAAGCGGCTAGTCGTCTAATAACTCTAAGCATCTTGAGTTCACTTTCTAAGGAGAGTCCATATCCAGATTTTATCTCTATTGCACCCGTTCCATATTGAGTGACTTCATCCAGTCTACCTTTGGCCATTTCATATAACTCATCCTCTGAGCAATCTTTGAGTTTGCGTGCAGAATTGAGTATACCTCCACCTGCTGCGGCGATATCTTCGTACGTCATTCCTTTGATTTTCATCTCAAATTCCTTTTCCCTGCTAGCGGCAAATACGATATGAGTATGACTGTCGCACCATGCCGGCAACACAAGACTGCCACTGGCATCTATTATTTGATCTGCTATATCTGGACAGGAATCCATACTTCCATAGGCAGATATTTTTTCATCTTCTATGAGTATATATCCATTAGCCAGAGTTTCTACAACAGAAAGAGCCTCAGCTTTTTTATAAGCTTGAGGCCCTTCTATTATTCCTATAATGTTTTTTATGTTCTT
Organism: uncultured Saprospiraceae bacterium; assembly: GCA_938015435.1. Lineage (GTDB taxonomy): Bacteria > Bacteroidota > Bacteroidia > Chitinophagales > Saprospiraceae > UBA1994. Next base: position 49,599 of record CALLPN010000019.1, on the reverse strand, counting down.
TATCAGTATGCGCATAAGAGCTAGTATTTATCTGTCTAGCTCAAAGTTAATTATACTAATTCACTATTCCTTCAATCTGAAATTCTCTTTCCAATATCTTTCTGAAACTCTCTGCTTCTTCTAAAGTAGCAAACTGTCCAAGCATTACTTTAAACAGTACTTTATCACCTCGATAATCGTTGAGCACTACTATTTCTTCAAGGAATGTTTCTCTTAATTTGGAAACCATTTTTGCTGCTCCAGCGTATTCCTCGTAAACCCCAGTCTGCACTCTATAGGCAGATCTCTTTCTATCTTTGTAGCTATTGTACTCCGCAGAAGTCATCGAAAAGTCATCATCTTGAGCTTCATAGGTACGCTGGTTTTGCGTGGGTGAAGCATTAACACCATTAACTATGACTCGCTTGTTATCTACAGAGTTATGTCTATGGAGAAGTTGAATAAGGTCAGCTGAAGTCAATGTCTCCTCTATGCGATCAACTACTTGACCATTGCTATTAAAAATGAGTATAGTAGGGAGATACTGTACCTCATAATGCTTTTTCATCTCAAATCCTTCGGACTCGTCGATATTCATCTTTATCGAGATGAAATTATCGTTAAGTAACTCTATTACAGTCTTATCTTTGAATGTAGTTTGGTCCATCCATTTACAAGGCGTACACCATCTGGCATAAAAGTCTACAAAGACCAATTTACCTTCAGCGCTAGCCCTTTTCTTAGCATCTTCAAGGTTTGTATTAAGGAAATTAACTTCTCGTTCACCTCCGCTTGCAATAGCAGCTGAGAGAGATGTGAAGAGTAGTAGCATTAGTACTACAGCTCTTTTCGCGGTATCTAGATTAGTATTCATAAACATACAATTTATAGGTTGGTAATAGAGTCTTTTTTCAAAGACGTTAATATCATTGCTACACCATTCTGATATAGCCATTTAGGTCAATTATCTTCTCAATTGAAGTAACAATTCCATGCATTTCTCCTGAACAATCTATAGGGTTCTGAGATAGTCACGTATTAGTTATTTCAATTATTTGTAATCAGATGACTCTGATGTGATTACCATATGCAAATTATGTACCAAGAGGGTAGGGCGATGAAGCACTATTGCTTCTTTAGTATTCTTAATTATATATTATTAGATGTGTAATTTATTGATGGTAAGAGATTTACAGCTTAATTTTTTTTATAATGTATTTTCTAAATATTTATACAAAAATTGAAGTTTTCTATACCGTCTAACTAATAAGAAGGATAGTTTTCTTCTTATTGTCCATAAAGTAGTTCTGTTGAGTAGATAAATTAACGGCATTAGTTCTTGTCAACTCCCTACCAAATATTAACTTCACATCGCGTATTTTGCAGTTGAAATTTAATAATAGCCATCTGAAGTCAGTTCAAGCTATGAATAAACAAAAACCAAAACCATGGAGTTAAGAAGAGCGGCAATAACAGGAATAGCTGGATATACCCCAGATACAGTGCTGACTAATGCAGATCTGGAAAAAATGGTAGATACCAACGATGAGTGGATCGTTTCGCGTACGGGAATAAAGCAACGACATATCATGAAAGAACCAGGAAAAGCTTCAAGTGATATGGGAGCTGAGGCAGTAAAAGTATTATTAGAAAAGACGAATACCGATCCTGCAGATGTTGAGATGTTAATATGTGCTACGGTAACAGGAGATATGATATTTCCAGACACTGCAAATACTATCTGTGATAAGGTTGGAATTAAGAATGCCTATGGATTTGATGTCAATGCCGCATGTTCTGGATTTTTATATTCTCTCACTACAGCTAGTAAATTTATAGAAACAGGTACTCACAAAAAAGTAATTGTGGTTGGTGTAGATATGATGTCTAGTATTGTTGATTATACAGATAGAGCTACGTGTATAATTTTTGGAGATGGGGCAGGAGCAGTAATGCTAGAGCCAAGCGATGAGGGATATGGTGTTCAGGATAGCTTACTCAAAGCGGATGGTTCAGGTCGTCAATATCTACATATGAAGGCTGGCGGATCACTACATCCCGCGACTTTAGAGACGGTTGCTGCAAGAGAGCATTTCGCATTCCAAGAAGGAAGAACAGTATTTAAACATGCTGTGAAAGGAATGGTAGATACGATGAAAGATGTAATGGAGCGTAATAACCTAGTAAGAGATGATATCAATTGGGTAGTACCTCATCAAGCTAACTTACGTATCATAGAATATGTAGGAAGTATGTTTGACTTTCCTGCCGAACGAGTAATGAACAATATAGCTATGTATGGTAATACTACCTCAGCAACTATTCCTTTAGCCATAAGAGATTATGAATCTCAGCTCAAAAAAGGAGACAATCTGCTATTGACGGCATTTGGAGGAGGATTTACTTGGGGAACTACATACCTCAAATGGGCGTATAATGGGTAGAAGTATCTAAGTAATTGGCTTTATTAGCTATAGATTACATGACGGTACATGTTTAAATGCGGCTTTCATTTGTATATCATATAGTTTGCCGCCATTATTATTTTATTTTTACGACAGCTTATCGATACAGATGAGGCGGTATTTACACTTTTTAAAAAAGAAAATTAATGGGTTCTACTACAGATATTAAGAACGGTCTTTGTTTCAGATATAATCATGATATATTCAAGATTACAGAGTTTCTGCACGTGAAACCAGGTAAAGGGCCTGCATTTGTGCGAACTAAGATGAAAAGTCTTACTACTGGAAAAGTATTAGATAATACATTTCCGTCTGGACACAAGATAGATATAGTAAGAGTAGAAAATCGTAAATACCAATACCTATATAATGACGATATGGGTTATCATTTCATGAATAATGAAACTTTTGATCAGGTAAACTTAGATGTGAAATTGATCGATAGACCAGAATTACTTAAGGAAAGTTCTACAGTAGATATTTTATTTGATAGTGAAAATGAATTGCCATTAACTCTCGAGCTCCCTCAGCATATCGTACTTAAAGTAACATATACAGAACCGGGCGTGAGAGGAGATACTGCCACTAACGTTACTAAGCCTGCAACGACAGAAACAGGTGCAGAGATCAAAGTACCGCTCTTTATAAATGAAGGTGATAATGTAAAGATAGATACACGTACTGGTGCTTACCTAGAACGTGTTAAATCATAAGATAGCAAGACCGTATTGTCGGATTGCTCATTAAGATATAAAAGAAAAGACCTACCAAATGGATCCAAAACAACTAAACGAACTTCTCAGATTGATCAAGAAACTCGATTTTGCTGAGTTTAAGATGACTGAAGGCGATTTTTCTATGACAGTAAGATCAGAATATAAACCAGGTCATGTACCTGCTCCACAGATTGTTTCTATGGCAGCAGCACCAGCAGCAATGGCGGCACCAGCAGCTCCAGCAGTGGTGGCAGCACCTGTAGCAGATCAAACATCTAATGATGGAGGTGAAACAGAATCAACTGCTAATCTACTTGAGATTAGATCACCTATCGTTGGTACATTCTATAGAGCGGCATCGCCAGATAAACCACCTTATGTAAAAGTTGGAGATAGCGTATCTGCAGGAGATGTAGTATGTATAGTAGAAGCAATGAAACTATTCAACGAAATAGAAAGTGAGGTCTCTGGAAAGATTGTAAAAGTCTTAATCGAAGAAGCTAAGCCAGTAGAGTATGATCAAGTACTTTATTTAGTAGACCCAAACGCCTAATTCTCTAGGCTCATTTTATCAATAGATGAATTTTACAATGGATGTTTCTCATTGTACGATTCTGATAATAAGGCAATTATGTTTAATAAAATCCTAATAGCAAATAGAGGAGAGATAGCGCTGCGTATCATACGTACGTGCAAAGAGATGGGAATAAAGACTGTAGCTGTATACTCTACAGCGGATAAAGAAAGTCTTCATGTGAGATTTGCAGATGAGGCAGTCTGTATAGGGCCGCCATCTTCAGCAGAGTCATACCTGAGTATACCTAAGATCATGGCAGCAGTAGAAATTACTAATGCTGATGCGATCCATCCGGGATATGGATTCTTATCAGAAAATGCTGATTTTGCTGAGTTATGTGAAGAGTATGGAGTAAAATTCATAGGTCCTAGTGCTGAGATGATCCGTAAGATGGGTGATAAAGTAACTGCCAAGGAGACTATGATCGCAGCAGGAGTACCTGTAGTTCCTGGTTCTGACGGACTAGTAAAAGATGTAGCTTCAGGTATGAAAGATGCATTAAAAATAGGCTATCCTATTATACTGAAAGCAACTGCTGGAGGAGGAGGTAAGGGAATGCGTATTGTACACGAAGAAGAAGACTTTGAAAATCAATGGAATATGTGTAAAAACGAAGCTAAGGCTTCGTTTGGTAATGATGGGATCTACATGGAAAAATTTGTAGTAGAACCTAGGCACATAGAATTTCAAGTGATAGGAGATCAGCATGGTAATGTGATACATTTGTCGGAAAGAGATTGTTCTATCCAAAGACGACACCAGAAATTGGTAGAAGAGTCACCTTCACCATTTATGACAAAAGCGCTCCGGAAAGAAATGGGAGAAGCGGCTGTAAAAGCTGGATCGTATATCAATTATGAAGGTGTAGGAACAGTGGAATTTTTAGTAGATAAGTTTAGGAAATTCTACTTCATGGAAATGAATACTCGTATCCAAGTGGAACATCCAGTTACTGAAGAAGTAATTGACCATGATCTAATAAAGGAGCAAATTAAAGTTGCTGCAGGTGAAAAAATAGGCACTAAGAATTATTTGCCAAAATTGCATGCGATGGAATGTCGTATAAATGCAGAGGATCCTTATAATAATTTTAGACCAAGTCCAGGAAAAATTACATCTTTCCATAGTGCGAAAGGACATGGTGTACGTGTAGATACTCATGTATATGCAGGATACAATGTGCCTCCATATTATGATTCTATGATTGCTAAACTAATTTGCAAAGCGCAGACTAGAGAGGAGTGTATCAAAAAGATGCAAAGAGCATTGGACGAATTTATAGTAGAAGGCGTTAAGACTACGGTACCATTCCATCAAGCATTGATGAAGGATCCAGACTTTAGATCAGGTAATTTCAATACAGGATTTATGGATACTTTTGACATCGGAGAACCAAAGAAATAATTTCTGACTATACCGAAGTAAATAGATATAATTGAATTAACCTTGGCTCGAGTACTGTATTGTTACATGCTCGAGCCAAGTTGTATATAATGATTTAGTATGTTGTCACAGCAAAATGCATCTTCGGATAATTCGGGTTTTTGGCGTTTGATGTCAAGGCTAAAAGGTTATAAAAAGAATGTAATTTTCTCTATTATATCGAATATACTTATGGCCATTTTTACTGTGGTAAGTATACCGATGATAGCACCATTCTTTAAGATCTTATTTAGTCAAAAGGCAGCAGATATACCTAAGCCGACGGATAATGATGTTGTAGATAACTTGGATTATTTCTTTTCTCAATTAGTGATTAATTATTCACCCCAAAAAGCGCTCTTGATCGTTATTCTGGCGATTTTGGTTGTGTTTTTTTTCAAAAATTTATTCCGCTATTTAGCCCTTTATTTTATGGCTCCGGTAAGGAATGGAATTATCTACGATCTACGGAAGCAGATATTTGAAAAGTACATCGACTTACCGCTTTCATTTTATAGTTCAGAGAAGAAAGGTGATTTAATGAATCGGATGACTTCAGATGTACAGGAAATAGAGTGGAGCATACTCAATACAATAGAAGCCATATTTAAGGCCCCATTAATCATCGTTGGAAGTTTGACCTTCATGATATTGACAAGTCCCCAATTGACTCTGTTTGTGTTGGTTTTAATTGTATTTACCGCCTTTATTATTGGAGGAATATCCAAAACACTCAAGCGATCAAGTACTGAAGTCCAAGTGAGATTAGGTCGTATTAGCAGTATTCTGGAAGAGACTTTGGGTGGCTTGCGTATCATTAAAGGATTCAATGCACAAGAGTACCAAAGTGGAAAGCTTGAAAAAGATAACGCTGATTATAGAAATATACTTACCAGACTCCTTTGGAGAAGAGATCTATCCTCGCCACTATCAGAGTTTTTGGGCATAGTTGTGGTCTCTGCATTGCTTTGGTATGGATCAGCTCTAGTTTTTGATAATGTACTTAGTCCTGAGTTGTTTTTTGCTTTCATATTTGCATTCTTTCAAGTTATTGAACCCGCAAAATCGTTTTCTTCGGCCTATTATAATATTCAAAAGGGATTGGCTGCTGTTGATAGAGTAGATAATTTATTAAACACTCCTAATCCGATTATTGATCCAGAGTATCCACTGGATAGTATTTCATTTGATAAAGAAATCAAATTCGATAAAGTTACTTTCCAGTATGATAATGCAGATACGCAAGCATTAGATGGTGTGGATATTACTATTGCTAAAGGGGAAGTTGTGGCATTAGTTGGGTCATCTGGGGCTGGAAAATCAACGTTCGTCGATTTATTACCACGATTTTTTGATGTAACATCTGGATCTATTCAAATTGATGGCAATGATATTCGATCATATACTTTGCATGATTTAAGGGCACTTTTTGGTATTGTAAGCCAAGAAGCCATCCTATTTAATGATACGATTAGGAATAATATATTGTTTGGAGTAGAGGCCACCGATTCCCAAATAATGGAAGCGGCGCGAATCGCAAATGTAGCTGAATTTGTCAATGGAATGCCTGAAAAATACGAATCTAACATAGGTGATAGAGGAATGAAACTCAGTGGGGGTCAACGTCAGAGGCTTACAATAGCCAGAGCAGTATTGCGTAATCCACCTATTATGATATTGGATGAAGCGACTTCAGCATTGGATTCGGAATCAGAATTGCTGGTCCAAGATGCATTGGAAAAATTAATGAAAAATAGAACCACGGTGGTGATTGCTCATAGATTGTCCACGATCAGAAATGCAGACAAAATCGTCGTGTTGGATAAGGGGAAGATTGTCGAAATGGGGTCTCATGAACAACTGATAGCTTTAAATGGGGAATACAATAAATTTGTTGAGATGCAAACTTTTAATTAGCTTTAGATTGTTAACAGAAAGGATATGAAGATAAGATTGACTACAAAGTACTTTTTTACAGCTATAATTGCTTTTTGTTGCAATGCGATAATAGGTCAAATTACGGTTACAAATTCTACCTTTCCTCAGGCTGGAGATACTCTATTTACTATCATAGATGCCGATTCTAATATAACATTAGGTGATGCTGGAGATAATGTGACATGGGATTACAGATCTTTAGCCGGTCCATTCGCAAGAGAGACGAGATTTCTAGAAGCATCACTAGGTGTCGATAGTGAAGGTTTTCCTGATGCAGACCTAGTATCGATTTCTGCTAATGAACAAGAAACATACTATAAGAGTTTTTCAAATAAAATAATTGAAATAGGTAGAGCAGGAGAGTTCATTCAAGGCTTTGATATTCCTGTCCAATACGAAGAAAATCCTACTTTTAGAAGGGCACCAATTTCGTTTGGAGATATAGATGATGACGAAGCTATTGCTTCTGTAGATGTAGGTTCGGATATTATTCCAGTAGAATTACTGGCTAGCATACCTCTTGATTTTGATAGTATAAGAGTATCATTAGTAAGCAACAGTGATTCTCAAGTAGATGCATGGGGGACAGTAAGACTTCCTGATGGAGACTATGAGGTGATTAGAGATAAGGTTTCCACAACAACAGACACTAAAGTATTCGCCAAGCTTCCTATACTTGGATGGTTTGATGTTACTACGGTTATAGGAGGATTAGAAGGAATTGGTGATGCAGTTGGAGTAGTACAAACTATAACTTATAATTACTACAGTGCAGAAGACAAAGAAATCGTAGTTTCGGTATCAACCAATGATCAAGATGTGATCACAAATGTAGAGTACAAAGGTGATGCAATCATAAGTGATATTAAAGTAGTAACGCCTGACTATACTATGATTACGGCTTACCCTAATCCATCTTTTGGAAATGTATCTATTCAGATGGTTAACTATCCTTTAGGAGAGTATCGTATGAAAGTGTACAATGTAGTGGGTAAGGAACTATGGGCTGAATCGTTTCAACTAAAATCTAATAGAGTATTCAAAGCAGATCTAATGCACCTTAGAAAAGGAACATATTTGTACTCTATATTTGATAGGGATGGCAAGAAACTAGTAACTAAGAGAATAGCCATTATCAGTATTTAATACAGATTCCTTTCAATTTCACTAAATTTATTCTTGTCGTGCTTCTAGGTAACTACTCCAAAATATCTAGAGAAGAAAAAGCGAATGTGTTGAGTCATGCGATTGCATTACTGATATTTTTGTTTGCTATTCCAGTTTTATTGTCTAAAACGTGGCAAGATGATAATGTTTCTATTATAGGGTTTGTCGTTTTTTCATTGATGATTATAGTTTGCTATTTTGCTTCTGTAAGATATCATCTTGCGCATGAGAGTAATGATAAATATTGGTGGCGTAGAATAGATCACATTTGTATTTATTTACTCATAGGTGGTAGTTACACAGGATATATACTGCGATTTATGGATACTCCTGAAGGACATTTGTTTTTAGGATTGCATTGGTTAGTTATCGTTTTAGGAGTACTCAAAAAAATATGGTTTACAGGTAAGTATGAGATAGTTTCAGTATTATCCTACTTGTTTTTGGGTTGGATGGTTGTATTCATTTACAATGATATCGTGCCACAAATGAACGGCTCGTCATATAATCTACTCTGGATTGGAGGTGTTTTTTATTCTGTGGGTGTAATCTTTTACATATGGGATAAGCTACCCTACAATCATTTTATCTGGCACCTATTTGTATTCGGTGGTACATTGAGTCACTTCATAGGATTGTGGGTGAGTGTGTAATTTATCTTAAGATATAGTAGTTACAAAAGTTCGATGCATTTATACAGTTCAAAAATATCAGAAATTATTTTGGCGTAATTCTGATACTACATCATGGTATTTACATCTTCATGTCATTTTTAATAGTAATTGGTATAATTTCTTTTGTCAATTTAATTTTAAATGCGAATATCAGAGTATTACTATCTTTATTATCGTTAAGGAAATAGAATTAATTAAGTACTACCAATGAAATGTTTTAAGTCGGCGATTTTTGGATTAATAATAATATTGGCTTCTGTAGGATTATCTGCACAAGAGATATCTCTACTTACGATTGCTCCTGGAGATATGGTATACGATACCTATGGTCATAGTGCTCTTAGAGTCAATTTTCCGGAACGTAATATGGACATAGTTTATAACTATGGTTTGTATGATTTCAATACACCAGGCTTCGTAATGAAGTTTATGAGGGGCAAACTTCTCTATAAAGTTGGCGCGAATAGATACGACGATTTTCTATATCATTACAATCTCGATAAGAGGTCCATCTATGAACAAAAGCTCAATTTTAATCCAGAAGAAAAGGCGGCATTAATAAAAGCATTACGTATCAATATGCTCAAAGAAAATCGCAGCTATAAGTATGATTTCTTTTTTGATAATTGTTCTACAAGGCTGAGAGATTTGTTTAGAGCTGCATCAGCTTCGATAGAGATGGAGGAAGATGTAAAAGCTTTGACTTTTAGAGATTTGATAAAAGAGCATCAATATGGTATGCCATGGTCTGACTTTGGAATCGACTTCATCATTGGCGCTAAAGCTGATGTACTTTCATCATTAGATGACCAGATGTTTTTGCCGTTGTACCTCAAAGATGTATTATCTAATGCTAAACTGCAAAGAAGCGACTCTGCAGAGCCGTTGCTAGGGGAGATTAATGAAGTGCTTTCATTTCCAAAAGAAACGGAAAGGAGATTGACTAGATCTTGGTTTACTCCTGAGCTTGTGTTTTCTCTATTAGCGGTACTTTTATTAATGCTAAGATGGCCCTATCGCAAAGAGGAAATATTGCCCAGTTGGCTGAGAAATATTGATGGTGCATATATAGTAACATTAGGAATATTGGGTTTGCTTCTGGCATTTATGTGGTGGGGGACAGATCATATACCGACTAAATCTAATTGGAATTTATTGTGGGTTTCACCATTGCTACTTATTATTCAATTTGGAACTGGTAGGGGATTAATATGGGTAAAGTATGTCATTTATATAATGTTGTTTACTTGTTTGATCTCTTTGATCAACGTATGGTTTCAGATATTACCTCAGCAATTTCATGTTGCATTTGGCTGGATGATTTTGATCGAAATTATGATCTTACTCTATCATTTAAAGATGGAATTAAGAAAGTTGTAATATTACAAAATGATTGAAAATAGGACGTGCTATTTTATTGTAATGTCAATAAGGATAGTATATTGTTGGAAAGTAATAAAATAAGAAATAAGATGGCATCGAAGAAGCAAATTCTAGCAAAAATAAGAATTCTGATTACACAAAAATTTAAGTCTCCAGAAGAAGCATTTTCATTTTTTGATAAAAATGAAGATGGTTATTTAGAGAAAAAAGAACTCAAAAAATTAGTGAGAAAAGCTAAAGTTGGAAGGCTAATATCTGGAATAGTAGCTGGCAAAATGATTAGTGGTCTAGATAAAGACAAGAATAAGAAATTTGATTGGACAGAGTTCAAAGCTTCAGTTGATAAGTTGATTTCTGATGGCTTAAAGGAAGAAAAGAAAGCCACTAAGAAGAAATCTAATATGTAGTAATCGAGATTATTTTCGATAAGAGAATGGGTCTTTCTCTAGAGCATCAAGAAAACTGATTGAAGTTGGGGTAATCTTTATACAGATTTTTCTTTTGTTTGATATCGGGATCTAAGCTTGTCCCATATTACCATTCATCATATCTCTAAGTCTTTGGATTTCGGCTAAGTCACTTAGTCTCTGTTCTTCTAATTCTATGGCTTCTTGGATTCGTTGTGCTTTGGTCTTTTCAAAAATATCCCTTTGGAGATATAATACTTTAGTATCGTCTTCATCCGCCCAGGGATCCACTTTAACCTCATCGACCTCGATAGTGTTTTTAAATAGAAATGCCGTAAAGATACCTACAAGAGCACCGCTGAGATGACTTTCCCAAGATACTCCCTCTTCGTTTGGTACAAGACCTTGTTCATAGCCAGCGTACATCACTACTGTACATAGAGCAAGTACTATGGACTTGATATTACGCCTAAGTAATCCGGTCCAAAGCATCCAAGATATGAGGCCATATACGACTCCACTCGCACCTATATGATATGCTGGTCGAGCAAACAACCAAACAGAAAATCCACTGAGTAAATAAATAATAACAAAGCTAACTACCGCGACACGTTTATAGAAGAGCATCATTACTGACCCGATTACCAATAACGGAGCACTGTTAGAAAATAGATGTTCCCAATCATTGTGTAATAAAGGGCTAAAAAGAATGCCTTTGAGTCCTCCCATCTCTCTGGGATAGATTCCATATCTACCTAAATAAACTCCAGCCACTTCCTCATAGATTTCTACGCCCCATATAAACAGAACAAATAGGAGAGGTATTTTGATTTTATCTAGTAAATCTATCCAGCCGGATTTTTTGGCCATGTTTTGCCTTGTATTTGTGTCTTATTAACTAAATCTTCGCTGAACTAGTTTAACAAATTTGTCAGCTTTTTTATATTTAGCTTCAGAATCCCATTCTAATTCTGTTGCTACGCCGCTTAATAAGTACTCTTTAGCTTCTTCATAACCACCTAATTTGTTGATCGCAGACATTACACTTTTAAACTTATCTTGATTGCCTCCAAAGAGTTCTTGGATGGTAAACATTCGCTCATTGATACCCATAGCCTTTGTAAGGTCTTTGATAGGTAGATTACTTAATCTATCAGATATTTCAGTGCCTCCAGATTTTTCAAAAATGGAAGACATATTTTCCGAAAGCTTCGTATTACTTGATTTTCCGCTTATAACTGGTGCTGCTTCTACAACTACTTCTTTTACAACGGGTGCTTTCACTTTTGCAGATTCTACTTGCACTTCTTCCTGAATAGCAGCAGTTTTCACTTCTTTTACTTCAGATATGCTAGTTTCTGCTCTTTCAAATGGCTTTCTCTCTTTTGGAGTCACCTTTTTCTCTGCTTTTGGAGTAGCTGCAGGTTCTGGTGCAGGTGCAGGAGCAGGTTTACTCTTTTTAATTTCCTTGTGATGCTCTGAAGCTGCATAGTTATCATGATCTAATACAGCTTCATATAGCTTACGTACATAGCTTAAGAGAAGGTCTTTTTCGATTTTCGAAATATCATCATCAGCAGAGATACTTTCAAAAAATGAACTAACCTTCTTGATTTGCTTCTTTATTTTCTTGTGCTTCATACTGTTAAAGTTGTATTTATAAGGTAATCAAACTATTAAACGGAATAGACATAGATGTTTATTATCTACATAATACCGAGGACTATTGAAAAATGTTCTAATTAATGAAACATCAGTCAAAATATTCATCATAATACCGAAATAGTAAATGAAATATTCACCACATAACGAGTATAATAGATTCTGTCTATTTACGGTAGTACAAAAATGATGCTAACATATTACAATAATAGCAAATATGTATATCTGACAATTTAAAGTTATTGTTGATGTATATAATTAAGCACATTTAGAGAAAATTAGTAGTAATGAACTTTCAATTTGAGGGCTCAGTTGGTCAAAACATTTGATCTTAGAATTTTTTTAAGCTATCTAACCCCTGAATAGGTCAAATACTATATTTTTTCTTTCCTTTGCATCGATCATAATAATTGATATATGTTTCTCGAACCACACTTTAAAGGACAGCGCAGCGGATGGATAGAAGTCGTCTGTGGATCTATGTTTAGTGGTAAGACCGAAGAGCTTATAAGAAGGCTTAAAAGGGCAAGAATAGCCAATCAAAAGGTAGAAACATTCAAACCTGCTAAGGATATAAGATACGATGCAATATCTGTAGTGTCTCACGATGATAATGCGGTGAACGCAAAACCTGTATCAAAAGCAACGGATATACTACAATATTGTGAAGATGTAAATGTTATTGGTATAGATGAAGCTCAGTTTTTTGATGATGCTTTACCTAGCGTATGTGAAAAGCTAGCGCTTAGAGGTGTCAGGATTATCGTAGCTGGATTAGATATGGACTTCAAAGGGAGACCATTTGGCCCTATGCCTGCTTTATTATCTATAGCCGAGTATATCACTAAGGTGCATGCAATCTGTCCGCACTGTGGTAATCTAGCAACGCATTCTTATCGCCTTAGTGAAGAGCAAGACACTGTAGTCTTAGGTGAAAAAGATAAATACGAGCCTCGATGTCGCATCTGTTATAACATGGGAAATATGTTGGATCTTAAAGTTAGGTAACTTAAAAGATGTCTTTTTCGGATTGTGTAAATGTGCTCTGGAGAGATAAGGTGTAAGTGTAAGCAGAGAAAAATAAATCGAAAAAATAAATGAACACGTTGCCATTTCGAAATAATTAGGTTACGTTTGTCAAATAATAATAGCAATGAATACATTTAATACAAATTGGTGGTGGCTTAATCTTGACTCAATATCGAGCTAGGCGTAACTATTTGTATTTGTAATAATATATAACTAAGCGGCTTGTCGATATCGACAAGCCGCTTTTTTTATTCCAATATCACAGAATGAAGATAAACATACATAAACGACAAGTGCTTTCAGATCTTACTACTCCAGTAAGTCTCTACCTCAAAGTACGTGAGCAATATCCAGAATTACTTTTACTGGAGAGTTCAGATTATAGTAGCAAGGAGAATAGTATGTCATTTCTTTGCTTTGATAGTTTGGGTATGATACAATCTACTAACGACACACTGACTAAGCGAATAATAGGTACTGATGCGCTTCAAAAAAAGGATTTCGATATCGTGGATGAAATGGATGCTTTTTTATCGGAATTTGATTTTAGTGACTCAGTAGAGACTTCAAAGCATAATGGAGTATTTGGATATAGTAGCTATGAATCTATTCAGTACTTTGATACCATTCATATCAATAGGCATGACAGTAACTGTCCGACTTTGAGATATGATTTCTTTAGATTTATATTTGTATTTGATCATTATTATGAACAGCTATATCTCATAGAGAATCTACCTGAAGGAGAGACGAGCAAGATAGATGAAATGCTAAGGTTTGCCGCTAGACAAAATCATCAGACTTATAGTTTCTCATTGGATGGAGACACGACCTCTAATATGGAGGATGCAACTTATCTTGAGATGATCAAGACGGCTAAATCTCATTGTCAGAGAGGTGATGTTTTTCAGGTGGTACTAAGTAGAAGGTTTACGCAGAAATTTAAAGGTGATGATTTTAATGTCTATCGTGCATTAAGATCAATTAATCCAAGTCCTTATTTATTTTACTTCGATTATGGAGGGTTTAAAATATTCGGATCTTCACCAGAAGCGCAATTAGTCGTAGATGGTGATCATGCAGAGATACATCCTATCGCAGGGACTTTTAAAAGATCAGGTATCGCAGAAGAAGATATTAAATTAGGAGAGCAACTCAAGAAGGATCCAAAAGAGAATGCTGAACATATTATGCTTGTAGATCTCGCACGTAACGATCTCGGAAAACATTCGACTCATGTAGAGGTTAGTAAACTGAGAGAGTTGCAGTACTTTAGTCATGTAATACATCTTACTTCTAAGGTGACGGGTAAGCTCAACAGTAAGGCTTCTGCCTTCCGAGTATTTGCGGATAGTTTTCCAGCGGGTACGCTGAGTGGTGCACCCAAGTATAGAGCTATGCAGATCATAGATAAATTGGAGCCAACAGGAAGAGGGTATTATGGTGGAGCGATAGGTTGGATTGGATTTGATCGTAGGCTCAATCATGCGATTATGATTAGATCGTTTATAAGTCAAGGTGGTGCATTAAGTTTTCAAGCGGGTGCTGGAGTAGTAATCAGTTCTGATCCACAATCTGAGTTGCAAGAAGTAAATAACAAACTAGGAGCATTGAGAAAGGCATTGATAAAAGCGGAAGAAATAGTAGCGAATTAGATAAGAGATTTTTACGAATTTTGAATTTAAGAAGATCTAACAAAATAATAAAATGAGCAAAACAATAATTATAGATAACTACGATAGCTTTACTTATAACCTTGTACAAATTGTAAATGAAATACAAGGTGAAGAGGTTACCGTAAGAAGAAATGATGAGACGTCTATCGAAGAAATATCAGGCTACGATCATATTATACTCAGTCCTGGTCCTGGCCTTCCAGATGAAGCGGGATTATTAAAGCAGATTATAGTTGAACTTGGTGCTACGCACAAAATATTTGGCGTTTGCTTAGGCTTACAAGCTATTGGAGAAGTATATGGAGCGAAGCTTAAAAATCTAGATCAAGTTTTTCATGGAATACAATCAGAATTTGTAAAGACGGAAAACAAGTCTATAATATTTGAAGGCGTGAGTGACAAATTTCAAGCTGGAAGATATCACTCATGGGTAGTGGATAGAGAAACGATCACAGATGATATGATCGTGACTGCACTAGGAGAGTATGGTGAGATTATGGCGGCGGAACATAAAGTACATCAAGTCTACGGTGTGCAGTTTCATCCAGAGTCTATTATGACACCAGAAGGAAGTAAAATGGTAAGAAATTTCTTGGAAAGTTCGCGGCTTACGTAGTAAACGCGAACATTGAAACGCGCATTTCAGCGTTTCAAAAGAAATAGTGTAAGCGGCTTACGCAGTAAACGCGAACATTGAAACGCGCATTTCAGCGTTTCAAAAAAAATAATGGAGTAGCGGATTTCCTAGTAAACGCTTGTTCAAAAGATATTAATTAAAGGCAATGAAAAAAATACTCAATAAATTATTTGATCATCAGTCGCTCAATAGAGATGAGGCTAGAGATATATTGATACGTATCTCAAATAGTGAATATAACGATGCACAGATTGCGGCTTTTATCTCTGTATATCTAATGCGAAATATCTCACTAGATGAGTTGAGTGGATTTAGAGAAGCTTTACTTGATCTATGTGTCAAAGTCGATATTGATGGCCAGGATGCGATAGACCTTTGCGGTACTGGAGGCGATGGGAAGAATACCTTTAATATCTCTACATTATCCTCGTTTGTTGTAGCTGGTGCAGGATATCGTGTGACAAAGCATGGTAACTATGGCGTAAGTTCTGTCTGTGGGTCGAGTAATGTCCTAGAGCATCTTGGATATAATTTTACCAATGATGAAAGTAAGCTTCAAAAACAATTGGAAGCTTCAAGTATTTGTTTTTTGCATGCCCCTCTTTTTCATCCAGCTTTGAAATCTGTAGGACGAATAAGAAAAGAATTAGGAGTCAAAACATTCTTCAATATGTTAGGACCTCTTGTAAATCCTGTGCAGCCTAAACAGCAGCTTGTCGGTGTATTCAATCTTCGATTGGCAAGGCTATATAATTATCTTCACCAAGATCTTGATAAGAGTTATTGTATTGTACATTCCATAGATGGGTACGATGAAGTTTCTCTCACAGGTGGTGTTAGGCTAATCAATAGTAAAGAAGAGTTATTAGTTGATCCGAGTTATTTTAAAAAATCACAGCTCGCACCTGAAGATATCTTTGGTGGCGATACCATTGACTCTGCAGCACAGATATTTACTGAGATATTATCTGGTAAAGGTACTGACGCGCAGTATGCTGTAGTAGAGGCCAACTCTGCATTAGCAATTCAATGCTATGATCCAACAAGATCTATTGAAGATTGTGTCGCTGAAGCACATGAATCTATTGCTTCGGGTAAGGCTCATGATGCATTGAAGTTATTGATCCAACATAGTAACTAGATACGATATGAATATACTAGACATAATAGTCCATCACAAAAGAACAGAGGTCGCTGATCGAAAAATCAGAACTCCATTGCAAGAGTTACTGGAGTCGGAATATTATAAAAGAGAGGTCTATTCGTTATCTGATTTTATCAGAAGTGCAGATAGAAGTGGAGTGATTGCAGAATTTAAACGTAAGTCTCCATCCAAACCAGAAATCAATTTCGAAGCTAAAGTAGAAGAGGTGACTATTGGTTATAATAATTCTGGTGCTTCTGCACTTTCGATCTTGACGGACGAGCATTTTTTTGGAGGTGGATCTTCTTATTTAACGACAGCAAGATCGCTTAATGATATCCCAGTGTTGCGTAAAGACTTTATCATAGATCCGTATCAAATACACGAAGCGAAGGCAATAGGTGCAGACGCAATATTACTGATTGCTGAGATATTGACAATAGAAGAGATAAAAGATCTATCCAGACAAGCGAATGATATAGGTCTAGAGGTATTGATGGAATTACATGATGACAGTCAGATCAAAAAAATATCAAAAAACGTACAAGTGGTAGGAGTGAACAATAGAGATCTAAAAACTTTTAAAACTAGTATACAATCTAGTCTGGATATCATTGAGATACTTCCGGATATCTGTAAAATATCAGAAAGCGGTATTCATTCGGCAACCCAAATGGTGGAACTTTCTCAAGCTGGGTATGATGGGTTTTTGATAGGAGAGAGATTTATGACTCATGAAGATCCAGCTCTCGCATGTCGTCAATTGATTAATGAATACAACAATCTAAGATAATTATGATAGTAAAAGTATGTGGACTCAGATCGGAAGAAAACCTCTCGCAGGTAACGGATTCTTACTCCATGGTAGGGCTCAATTTTTACACGCCATCTATCAGGTGCGTAGCTTTGGAAGCTGAGAAGTACGACATACTACCATCAACTGTAAAGAGGGTTGGTGTATTTGTCAATGAAAGCCAGGAAGAGATACTTAATAAGGTTGAGAAATACGCATTAGATTTTGTCCAATTACATGGAGATGAATCTATAGCATTTGGTAGAGAAATCGCAAAGCATTCTCAAGTCATCCGAGTATTTAGAATTTCATCTGCGGTAGATCTGGAGAAGATAGATGGACACGATTATGCAGAGTATTTTTTGTTTGATACTTATACAGAAGCTTATGGAGGATCAGGAAAGAAATTCGACTGGAATATCTTGAATAATTATAAAGGAAGTATTCCATTTTTGTTGAGTGGCGGTATTGGTCCAGAAGATTCTGAGAGTATATCGAGTATTTCTCATCCTATGTTTAGAGGGGTGGATATCAATAGTAAATTTGAATCTTCTCCAGCAGAGAAGGACATGAATATGATTAGTCGATTTATTAAAGAAGTAACGAAAAAGTAAAATCCTTCGAAAGGAAATTAATATGACTACAAATAATAAATATGCGGTATCTCCGGAAGGGTATTATGGGGATTTTGGTGGAAGTTATATTCCAGAAATGCTGTACGCCAATATTGAAAATCTGCGTAAAGTGTATATTGAAATATCTCAAGAGCCAACTTTTCAAGAAGAGTTTCAAGTATTACTCCGAGATTATGTTGGAAGGCCATCGCCTTTGTATTTGTCAAAGAAATTATCTCAAAAGCATGGTGCTAAGATTTATCTCAAGCGAGAGGATCTGAATCATACCGGAGCACATAAAATCAATAATACGATAGGACAGATACTGCTCGCACAAAGACTCGGTAAGCAGCGAATAATAGCTGAGACTGGCGCTGGTCAGCATGGTGTAGCTACTGCAACTGTATGTGCGTTGATGGGATTAAAGTGTATCGTTTACATGGGTGAGGTGGACATAGCTAGACAAGCGCCTAATGTAGCTCGTATGCGTATGCTCGGAGCAGAGGTTCGCCCTGCAACTTCTGGAAGTAAAACATTAAAAGACGCTACAAACGAAGCGATACGTGATTGGATTAATAATGCGGAAGACACGCATTATATAATTGGATCGGCGATTGGTCCCCATCCTTATCCAGATATGGTGACTAGATTTCAGTCGGTGATTAGCGAAGAGATAAAGTATCAACTCAAAGAAAAAACAGGTAATGAGAATCCAGATTATGTAGTGGCTTGTGTGGGTGGGGGAAGCAATGCAGCTGGAGCATTTTATCATTTCTTAGATCATGAATCTACGCAACTCATACTTGCGGAGGCAGCTGGAGAAGGCATCGGCTCAGGTCGTTCGGCAGCGACAAGTATCTTAGGCACCAAAGGTGTGATCCACGGTTGTAAGACCTTACTCATGCAAACAAGTGATGGTCAGATTGTAGAGCCGCATTCTGTTTCTGCTGGGCTTGATTATCCAGGCATCGGACCTCTGCATGCGCATTTAATAGATATTGGAAGAGCGACCGTTCATCCTGCAACGGATGAGGAAGCGATACAGGCGATGTTATACCTAAGTCGAGAGGAAGGTATCATTCCAGCTTTGGAGACCGCACATGCTTTGGCTATCTTAGATAAGATGACTTTTAATCCAAAAGACACTGTTGTGCTTTGCCTTTCCGGTAGGGGAGACAAAGACTTAAATACGATTATGAATTACTTAGATCAACAATAGTATGACGATAAGAAAAACTATACTCGATAAAGGCTCAGATATACTCAATGTCTATTGTACGGCTGGATATCCGAAGCTGGATAATACAGGAACTATACTCAAGTCATTATCTAGTCAAGGTGTGGATTTGATAGAACTAGGAATGCCGTATAGCGATCCATTAGCAGATGGAGAGACGATACAGCGTAGCAGTCAAATCGCTTTGCAGAATGGTCTAACATTAGATATTCTATTTGGCCAAGTAAAAGAAGCTAGAGAACATACAAGTACACCTATTATCGCGATGGGATACTATAATCAAATGTTACAATATGGAGTAGAGCGATTCTTATCGAGATCTCATGATTCAGGAATACAAGGCTTGATTATTCCAGATTTGCCAATGGATATTTACGAAAGGGATTACCAACATCTATTCGTTAAATACAATATGGAAATCAGTTTTCTGATTACGCCACTTACGTCTGATGAGCGAATACATCAGGCTGATAAATTAAGTACAGCATTTATCTATGTAGTTTCTCAAACGAGTATTACAGGTAAGCAAGGAGTAATATCTATCGCTCAGAAAAAATATTTTGAACGAATAGAATCTATGAATCTTGTCAGTCCTAGATTAATTGGATTTGGTATTCATGATAGAATGACTTATAATCAAGCTTGTAAGTATAGCCATGGGGCTATTGTGGGTAGTGCTTTTATTAGATCACTTGATGTGGAGAACGTAGAAGGTAGTATCGAAACCTTCGTAAATGGGTTGCGGTAAGTTATTTATAAATGGTAATTTCGTTTTTGATTTAACGATAACTAGAATTTATGAGAATCGCACTTTTTATTATTTCAATTGTATTTTTTTCTATTGGGTGTACACCTAAGGCGATGAAAAAATTTGCACGTACGGTCACAGGACATAATTCTCAAAGTATGGTAATGGTGGGGGAGTCAAAGAGTTTAGTTAGAAGATTAATATTAGATTTTAAAGCTGAATGCGGAGAAAATTTTACGTTTATTGACAATGGGGATACTCTCGGATATTCAGCTCAAATAGAAGCGCTGCCAATTAATGCGATATTCATTTTTAAGGATGATATTAATATATATCAAGAACTAGATGTTTATTGCTCTCCTTGTGCAGATGAGATGATTTCCTTTGTCTTAAAAGATACAAGATATAATTTCAAAGCGAGCGATGAAGTTAATTATATTTCTACCACTGAGGTGAATGCTATAATGCGCTTAAGAGAACCGGAAGAAAACGATCAATCATGTCATCAGATGCGCGTGTACTTGAAGTAGATTTTTATTGTTTGATCTCGTTTATCGTTTGATCGCGATTATTAGTTCAAGGTGTGTATGTAATTAACGATAATTAGAATTTATAAGAATCGCACTTTTTATTACTTGACTTTTATTTTTTTTCTGATGATATCATACGTCTAAAGTAGGACAATTAGTCATGTCATTAGACTCGGTTTTATGCACATTGATTTTTTATACGGAATAATGGAAATGATATACCAGAATGACAAATCAGAATATCGCTACTCTACCACTTTAGCACCTACAGTTTTAGCGAATATAGAAGCTTCACTTTCTTTTTCACTTACTTTTACATTTATGAAATTTCTGGTGTTTCTAGGCTCTATTATTTTTCCATTTTTTGCTTTGTACCAAGTTAAGCTATTAGGAAGTTTTAAACCATTAAAATTTTTCCAATCATCATATCTGATCCAAGATATTTTTTTGCTTGGCTCTCCAGAAAAATAAGTAACCGTATAACCCAACCAAGCCATCTCATTAGTCTTGGTATTATAGTGAATGAAATATTCATCCTCTGGACTTACACCTACACCATCACCATACGAAATTCTAAATCCTGGATAATCTACACCATCAAAAGTAAGTGTCTCGGCAGGCGTATATACAATACCTTCATCAGCCAATACGAATGGCATTGCGTAGAAATAGAACATAAGATTGGTGTAAAATTTTGCATTCCCTTTATAAGTAGTATCCGCTTCTATCCAATATTGAGTGCCGTCATATCCAGATTTAAATGTGGGTGCTTCGATCACCTCTCTTCTTCCTATTAGATCTATGGTTTGCTTTTCGTTCCCATCTTCTTTAACGATCTCGTAGCTCATAGTCTTCATTTTTTTCCATAGAGCAACAGAACCATGTTGGTCAAATACTTTGTCTAGAGCGTCAGGATAGTTGATGACTTTGGCTGTTACAACAGGTGTTGATTTCATAGTTTTACTTGTGTCAGTATTCGCATTTTGGCATGATACTAGAAAAGTAATTAGTCCGAATATAAGGATAAGATGTTTCATGAGATTCTATTGTGGATTAAGTGACGAAGCTAGTGACAATTTATGAAGTTACGATTTAATAAGTATTCAATTGTCTGTGTCCTTGCAACTAAGATTTACAGCTCATCTAGTATTTTAATATCTATTGTAGTATCCAAATCGATATCACCTTTAGGAAAATTAATAGAAGTTAGGCTAGTAGAATATTTTTTGACAATAGATTTGGCACCTTCATCACCAGATAGTTTCTCTAGTTCACTAAAAAGACTTTTATGGAAATAAGTAGGCGGCCCCAGTCCTTTTTGATATTTACAATTTACGATTTGATTTGTTTCGTTTGTTGCTTTTTGTGCCAATCGATTGAGTGTGTCCGATGTCAAGAAAACTTGATCGCTCAATATTATAATCACTCCATCCAAGATCTCTTGATTTATATTTTTCATAGCAAATGAAATCGTGGAAGCCATACCATCTGTCCAATTTGCATTATATATCAAGTGGGCTTCAGGTATTTCGTTAGATATAGCATCATGATATGCTCCAGTAGCCACATAGACATAGCCGAGTTCACTTTTAATACATTCTTGATGGATGTATTGGATCATACTTTGTTCCCCTCTGCAGAGCAGCTGTTTGGCTTGTCCTAACCGACTAGAATTTCCGGCCGCTAATATGATAAGAGCTATGTTCAATTGTATTGGATAATATTCATAATCAAATATACTTTATAGTAAATGAAAAGACCTTCAAAAAACAATAGCCCAATATGATTTCTCACACTGGGCTATTTGTTTATGATGTTGTGAACCAGCTAAAAAACTAGTTTTGTAGATTATCTCATTTTAGGTCTTCTTCTCTTTCCTCCTGGCATCATTTGCCTTCCTTTATTTCCGCTTCTTCCCATCATGCCTTGTGCACCTTTAGTTGCTCCTGCTTGTTTTATTTGTTTACCAAACATATCAACCTGTTCTTTAAGTTGTGGTTCAGTGATATTTAGTTTACTAGCTTCTCTATAATAGTTTTTGGCTGCAGCCCACTTTTGCTTATTGGCGTTAAGACCTGCGAGTTGCAGTAGTACCATTCCTCTTTCATTATCCGAAGGTAATTTTAGACCATTAGCTTCTTGGAAGAGTGCTTCAGCTTCATCATGCTTACCACCTTGCATAGCGATAGATCCTTTGATGATATAGTAGAATGCTCTATTAGTTACATATAATAGCTTAGGACTAAGCGTGAGACCTAATCTCTTCTCAGCTCCTTCAAAATCGGATACTTGCACCATCTGAGCTGCGGATTGCACAGTACCTAGTAATAGATATGTAGCTAATAGTATCAATCCAATCAAGATCAATATCCAGCTATAACCCAAGCCATAGACAAATGATAAGCCGATACCGCCAAAGAGAAATATAGCGATCAATGCAAACTTTAGATATATATTAATAGAAAACATAATGTCGTTTTAGTGTGTACGCAAATGTAAGAATTTGAAAGGGTTTGTAAAGGGACATTTGCTTTTTTAGCATGGAACTAATAACTCACCATCATCCCATTACCCAAGATCTGCAAATACTGTCCCTTCGGAAATACTTTGGTAAATACATCTTTATGATATCTTCGAGCCTTATCTTCATAAGCCTTACGATCTGCTAGATGGTTAAATACTACAAGACCATTAGCGGCAAGACTCTCTTTTATGAGATGAAGAAAATCTTCCGTTAGAAAGACTTCAGGAATCTGATCATCAACAAATATATCTATGCATATCAGATCAAATGCTTGAGTACATTGATGCATAAAATTAATAGCATCAGCCTCTATAAGCATCACATCAGACTTGAGATCCGATAGGACATACTTACTAGCCAAGTAAATAACTTCTTCGTCAAGTTCGACGCCCGTGTAGCTGTAGTTTTTGCCAAATTTTTCTTCAAGCATATAAGGAATACTGCCTAAGCCAAATCCAAGGATTAATACATCTTCAATAGATTCATTTAAATGTATTTGTTCAAATGCTTTATAGAAATTTTCGTACTTATCTGCATAGCTATAGATAGCATTGGGTGTAGAGAGTTGTAATCTTCCTTTGTTAAGTGTGACATGGAGAGAGTCATTATGCTCAGAGCTACTACTTTCTAGATGCACCTCCATGAGGTAGCTTAGCCATCGTTTCCATTTACGTATTTCCATTAAGAAGACCTGCGATGTGCAGTATGTAAGTGGATATATCGTAAGATTTTTTCATCCTCCTGACTTAGAACGAGACTTCTTCGGCCCATTACGACATGAGCTACTTCGATAGCCTTGTCGATCATATAAGTCTTAAACCCAGCCGACCCACCCCAAGAGTAACTTGGTATGAACGTACGAGGAAACCCAGCTCCAAATATATTAGCTGATACCCCTACAACAGTTCCTGTGTTAAACATCGTATTGATGCCACATTTTGAGTGATCACCCATGATTAACCCACAGAATTGAAGACCTGTAGATTCAAAACTGTTGTTTACGTAAGACCAAATCCGAACTTCAGAGTAGTTGTTTTTTAGATTGCTAGAGTTGGTGTCAGCTCCGAGGTTACACCATTCGCCGATGACCGCATTCCCTAAGAACCCATCATGACCTTTATTCGCATAACCTAGAAATACTACATTACTTACTTCGCCACCCACCTTGGTATGCGGTCCGAGAGTAGTTGCCCCGTATACTTTAGCACCTAGCTTTAGTGCCGAATGTTCTAGCATAGCAAGTCCACCGCGTACGTTAGATCCTTCCATGATTTCGGCATTCTTACCGACATAGATAGACCCTTTAGTGGTATTGAGCGTAGAGCAATAAATCTGTGCTCCTTCTTCGATGAATAACTTACTCGCATCACCTACTAGCACATTTGATTCATGTAATTTTTGTGATTCACGTCCTTTCGTGATGAGTGCAAAATCCTGTTCTAGTTCCTCTCCATTCAAGTTGAATATGTCTTGAGGTCTCAAGATTCTTTTGATCACATCTTCTTCTTCAGTGATATCCATGCCCTTGATCTCATCGATGTTATCATCTTCGATCAATTGGTCAAACTGCTTTCTATTTAAACGTGCAGCAATCAGTTCGTCTGCCATTAGTATAGCTTCATTAGGCTCTAGACTATTGATAAGACTTTTGAGTTTTGCGGTCGGTAGTATAGTGCTATTAATAATGATGTTGTCATCCGCGATATGAATCGAATACTTCTCTGACAGAAAATCTTGAGTAATATATGAGCATCTGGCATCAAGTACCTTTTCCCATTTTTCTCTAATAGTGAGTATTCCAACTCTGATCTCGCATACTGGTCTTGTAAAGCTTATAGGAAGTAAGCCGTTCCAGTTGTCATCATCAAACAAGATTACGTTACGCATGGTATTAGTTTTCTAATTTTTATTAAGACGGTATCATTTGGGGAGGTCACCGAATATTAAAAAAAAAGCCCTTCAAAATGTGAAGGGCTTTTAAATATTTTTTATGCTTCGTCTTCTTGACCAGGCTTTTCCATTTTCTTCGCAAATTTCGCGAATCTAGTGTTGAACTTATCAATACGCCCTGCTGTATCGACGAACTTCATCTTACCAGTAAAGAACGGGTGAGACATTGCTGAAATTTCCACTTTTACTAGAGGATATTCATTTCCGTCTGTCCATGTTATATTTTCGTTAGACGCTGCACATGACTTAGTTAAAAATGACTCGTCACACGATATGTCTTTGAAGACTACTGTTCTGTATTCTTCTGGGTGTATTCCTTGTTTCATTATAGTATTGTTTAGTTACCATGGTTTTGATTAATTTCAAACATAGCCATAGTGTTTTTTACAAATAGAGCGCAAAGATAATTTATAATGTCCATATATGAAAGGGTTCAGAGCTAATTTTGCCTCTAATTGGTTGGTTTTGCTGCTTTTGGTACAATTTGCAGTTGTATGATATTTATCCATATGTATACACATCTGAATAGTTGATTGTTATATTCCTTCTTATCCGGCTCTTCTTATTGATCAGAAGTAAGTTTTGTAGTGATCTGTAAGCTCAAATAGGTTGCTGAGGAAGATTTTAGGAATAAAAAGTAATTGTAAGAGAACATGTTTAGTTGCTGTGAAACATTTCTGCTCGTCAATCACTCTATACAGTCGTGCTTACCGATCAAAAGTAAATTTGGTAGTGATCTGTAAGCTCAAATAGATTACTGAGCACAAGTTTTTTCAGAATGAAAACAAGTATTGTATCTCATCAAAATTATTGGAAAAAAGCATCTTCAAAATGCTCCAGTTCTACAAGCTCTCCCTCATTTAGTATCATGGATATTACGTCAAACCTAATTTCCCATTCATGGCTAATCTTTTGCATATATTGAGTTGCCGCATCCATAATTAGTGCCTGCTTATAATCGGTAACGCTAGCTTCCGGTCTTGCAAACGTATCATAACCAAGACTTTTGACTTCTACAAAGACTAATATTTCCTTGTCCATAGCAATCACATCTACTTCCGCTCTACTGAATCTCCAGTTGCGTTCAAGTATCTTATAGCTTTTCCGTTGTAGATAATCAGTGGCTAGATTCTCTGCCATCTCACCTATTTTATTGTGTCTAGCCATATTCAAACAATTAGATTCAATAGTGATACCATCATACAGATTTATACCATTACAAACTAAAAGGTAAGTAGAAAACCAAAGTTATACCCTCTAAATGCCTATGCTTAGTGTTGAAAATACATTAAGTAAAACTTTACAATCCAGTTTTTCTGTATATTTTTGTGCAGAGTTACATATGCAACTTATTTCTATGCATTTAGGTTACGTAAAATAGATTAATAGATAAATAAATCGGTAAAGATATGATGGACCAATTGATAGAAAGATTTCCTGCTCAACTAGTAGAAGCAATGGAAATCGGTGAAAGCGCAACTATACTTCCTTATGATCAAGAGATCAATATGGTATATGTAGCGGGTATAGGTGGATCTGGGATTGGTGGAGACTTCGTGAGGGAGTTGATTAGGGATGAATGTAAGATCCCGTATATAATAGGTAAGAGTTATTCGGTACCAGCGTACCTCAATGAAAATTCATTAGCTATAATATCATCCTACTCTGGAAATACTGAAGAAACTTTGGAGGCACTCAAAGGAATAGAGGCATCTGGAGCAAAAGTAGTAATCGTATCCAGTGGGGGCAAATTGATAAATATAGCGCAAGAGAAAGGTTATGATCATATCCTTTTACCAGGAGACTGGCCAAGTCCCAGGGCTTGCCTAGGTTTCTCTTTTGTACAGCAGTTGTACATCATGAACAAGCTTGGATTTATTGGTGACGGTTTCAAAAAAGAATTGAAGGCTTCAATTGATCTTATTAAGTTTGACTTAGATTCTATCAAAGAGGAAGCTCATAAGATCGCTAAGCAGATGTTTGCCACTATTCCAATCATCTACACGACAGATCGAATGGAATCTGTAGCGATGAGATTACGTCAGCAAATTAACGAGAATGCCAAGATGCTTTGTTGGCATAATGTCATTCCGGAAATGAATCACAATGAGTTAGTGGGTTGGAAATCTAAGGATACAAGAGTATCTGTATTATTTATGCGTAATAAGGATGATTATGCTCGAAATGCGACTCGTATGAATATCAATAATAAGATCATCAGCGAGTTATGTGATACTGTTATTGAAACTTACAGTAAAGGGAATAGCTTGATAGAAAAAAACATGTATTTCGTTCACTTAGGAGACTGGATCAGCTGGTACCTTTCTGATATGAGAAAAGTAGATAGTATCGAAGTAGATGTCATCGACTATCTTAAGAGTGAACTCTCCAAAATGAATTAAGAAAATTTATAAGAGATATCCTGAATGTGTGTATTGAATAAATATCATGTTCAGGATTTCTATGGCTTAGCTAAGTTTTTTGCGAGCTACCAATACCTGTTCTTGCAATTTGTATCCGTGATTATTTTCAGTAGATTCGACATACTCTAGTATTTCTACTTCGAATCCGACTTGACGCAATCTATTTATAAGTACCTCCGCAGTATATATCCTGACATGATCTGCTTGCCCATAGTGAAGTAATCTATCTTCTCTGCTTGATATACTATAATCTTCCATAAGTTCACCATTCGAAAAAGGAGTTTGGATGTAGACTTGACCTTCGTCATCTAGTACTCTGTATAGTTCGGTCATTGCCTGTATGTCCTTTATGATATGTTCCAACACATGATAGCAGATTATAAGGTCAAATTGATTGTCAGGACACATAATGTTAGTAATGTCATAGCGATAATCAGCCTCAAATTCATTTTCGTAATCGGTAGTTTTATAATCGAAATTATCAAAGGATTGTAATCGTTTTTTTAGTGCTTTAGGTGGTGAGAAATGGAGTACTCGCTTATACTCTGAAACTTCAGATAGTAGACTGAAGAGTCTGCGAGTCCGGCCAACACTCCCACATCTTGGACATAATTGATCACCGTTTTCTCTATTTATAAATGATGATAAGTTCGTCTCGCAAATATTGCATTTGTGAAGATTTCCTCGATATTTCCAAGTGAGTACCTTTCTCAACGTATCTTCATGAGCATAAAGTAAGTTTGGAAATAGCTTTTTGATGACGGACTTTAAGGATTCATACATAATATCAATTCTGCTTGAGTATGTAATAGTTGGGTCGAAGGTAATATTACTCTTTAAATAATTAACTTTGTATTTCTTATAGAGTATCGGTTCTGTCAATCTATGATAACTGAATTCTCAATTGACCAAAAAAGTCCGAATAAATGCTACACTTAGGAAAATTTAATACTCTTGAAATCGAAAGAGAATCTCCTCACGGACTTTACCTTACTGATGAAATAGGTAATGAGGTTTTATTGCCAAATAAGTTTGTGACAGAAGAGATGGAATTTGGTGAAGACATCGAAGTGTTTCTCTACAAAGATAGTGAAGGGCGTAATGTAGCGACTACAGAACAGCCAAAGCTACAAGTAGGCGGAATTGCTCTACTCGAAGTATTTGATGTCAATGAAATAGGTGCATTTATGGAGTGGGGTGTAGAGAAACATCTATTGATACCATTCCGTAATCAAGGAAGAAGACTAAGTCCTGGAGACGAGACATTAGTGTATATGTATCTCGATGAAGAGACCCATCGACTCGTAGGTACGACTAAGCTGATGAAGTATATGGATGGTGATCCAGATAAACTCAAGGTAGGAGCAGGTGCAGAACTGATGATGTGGCATGCTACGACATTGGGATATACAGCTATTATAAATGGTAATATGGTCGGTTTAGTGTATCAAGATGATATCTATGAAGATATATGGCCAGGAGATATTAAGCATGGATTTATCAAAAGAGTTAGAGAGGACGGAAAGATCGATCTATCGTTGCGACCATTTGGATACAATAAAGTGACTGACGAATCTCAAAAGATACTTGATTATCTAGAGAAGAATGGCGGAACTATGGAATTTACGGATAAGAGTAATCCAGAAAGAATATCTCGGACGTTTAGAATGAGTAAAAAGGTATTCAAAAAAGCCCTCGGACTTCTTTATAAGCAAAAGCATGTTGTGCTGGAAAAAGATTGCACAAGATTAGCTACAATTGAACCAGTAAATAAAATAAATTCAGCACCTCTGAAAGCGGTCCAGGCACCAAGCAAAGCATCTGAGGCACCCAAGAGAGCTAAAGAATCTTTTAGTAAAAGTAATAAGTCACCTAAACATACTCAAGAAGGGTCTAAGGGAATAAAAGATACTCCAAAGAGAAGTAATGCAACATCCGAAAAGAGTGGAGACTCGGCATGGAAAAGAAACGATGCTTCAAAGGAAATCATAGAGGGGCCGATAAAGAGAGAGGATACTCCAAAGAAAAGTAATGCAACACCAAAAAAGAGTGCAGATACGGCATGGAAGAGAGAAGATGCTCCAAAGGAAATCATAGAAGGACCGATAAAGAGAGAAGATACTCCAAAAGAAATAATAGAAGCACCTTTAGTAAGTAAAGATGCTCCAAAACAAAACGTGGAGGCGCCAAAGAAAACCGATAGACCCATTTGGCCGGAAGATTAGAATTGTCGGTAGACACATAACGTATGAAAGTATTAATCAAATAATCAATAGAATTTTTTTTCTTGATGAGTATATATCTTTACAACGCAATGATTTTATTTGATCAAACGTAATAATTTACCTCTAATCCTTATTCGCCCTTCAATACATAATTCAAGTGAAATTCAATAAGTATCCATTATCAAGAGAGATCAAGGACAACATCGAAAAGTTGGGTTGGCGAAAGCCCACAGATATCCAATATAGATGTATCTCTGTAGTATTGAGAGGTGATGACGTATTGGCGATAGCTCAGACAGGTACTGGAAAAACAGCAGCATTTGCTATTCCCATCATTCATAGTCTACAGATGGCTAAGATACCAGGAAGAAGGGATGGAATAAGATGTCTAGTTATGGTCCCTACTAGAGAGTTAGCGATACAGTTGGCAGAAGTATTCGAGTCCCTCGCTAAGAAGACTAAGATTAAAGTTTTCGCTTTGTTTGGAGGGGTAGAACAAGATAAGCAAATCAAGAAATTACAAGACGGTGTGGATATACTTATATCTACTCCTGGCCGTATGTTTGATCTCATCAGTCAAGGACATCTTCGTACTAACAGGATACATACTTTGGTATTAGATGAAGCCGATCATATGCTCGATCTAGGATTTATCAAAGATATCAATGATATGATGCGACATCTGCCGAAGAAGCGTCAGACCTTATTTTTCTCGGCGACGATCAATCCTGTTATCAAAAAGCTAGCATACTCGATAGTCAATAATCCGATTAAAATAGAGATATCTCCTAAAGATCCAGTAGCTAAGAAAGTTGATCATTACGTAATGTATGTTGAGATGGACGACAAGCGGTTCTTCTTAGAGCGATTGGTAAGAGAGGAAGAAGACGCCAAAATATTAGTATTTGTAAGGACGAAAGTCAGGGCAGAGAGAGTTAAAAAAGCAATGGATAGGGTAGGTGTAGAATCTATCACGATGCATGGTGATAAGGCACAGACAGATCGTCTCAATGTAATGGAAGCTTTTAAATCTGGTAAAGTTAAGCTGCTCATTGCAACTGATGTGAGTGCAAGAGGTATAGATATTCCAAATGTTGATTTTGTAGTAAACTATGATCTTCCAGATTATACAGAAAACTATGTGCACCGTGTAGGTCGTACTGGTAGAGGAGATCAGAGAGGTATAGCCTATACATTCTGTAGCCCTGGAGAGAAGGATCTACTGGATGAGATACAATCATTTTTAGGTAAGCAAATCAAGGTTATGGAAGTCAAAGATGACGTCTATACCGAAGTAAAAACTTTCAATGATATGGATAACTTGAGTATAGATCGTATTATCGATGATCTTGATAAATTAGTATACGATAAGAAGAAAAAGAAGAAACGTAGGAAGTAGGGTTCAGTCTTCAGTCAACAGTCATCAGTTAGTCAATAGTCTTAAGTAAAGAGTTGACAGTCTTTGGTCAAAATCAATATTGATTTAAACAGTATGTGGTTGCCTAATCCGTTCGAGATGCTCGGGTACATTTTCTATAATATGATCCGAAGCGACTAATAAAGTATAGAATGCAGATTCTGTTATTACAGTGTAAGTAAAAGGCTTGAATGACCATCCTGTTTTTTTGAAATACGTAGCATTATCTTTCTTTTTCTTTTCTATGTAACCCTCTTCGATTAAATATTTGATGAGACCTTCACCCTGTCCGGCAGCAAGGTATAGCTGATGGTTTTTCATTTGTTGGCTGTACATGTATGTCATCGGAACTGCGTAACCAAGGCTGATTAGTGCGTTTCTTATCCATTTCCATTGTTCGTCATCACGCGTTAGGTAAGTGAACCCTAACCAAAATAGGAAATGAAATAGAAAGATGAATATTGTGGTTTTTGTGTTCTTCTTCATTATCTTTTTTGAGGATAGATCGAAATGATAGATGCGGGTACTTGATTAAGTACCTCTGGTGGAGCTACCAAAGCAACCCAATGCTCGGTCTCATGTATGAAAGTCTTTTGGGTAGTAAAGACACTATCTTTTTTCGATTTGAAATATGATATAGAACCCTTATTGTAATCTGTCAGATAGCCTTTAGACTCAAGGAATGATTTAAGTTGAGGTCTTTGGCCTACTTGATAATGTCGCACATGATCTACCATGATATAGAGACCTAAGCCTTCTTCATTAGGTCTTAACATTCTAATTATAGGAACGAATATTACAGTAAAAAAAAGTGAGGGCAACAAGAGTTCACCAATAGGTTTGGCATCACTTTTCATATAATTACTAACCAGTTGAATTGTAATGTATACAGTGAAAACGAACAGAAAGTCTGCCCATATATTTTGTTCAATAAATGTTTTGAATTTTCGGATTCTTGCTTTCATATATTTGTCCAATTATCTTTATCAAAGAAACAAGATATAAATATTCCCCAAAAATTTAGCAGTTTTCAAAGTTGATAGTATACTGATTAAAATCTTAATAAGAACGCTAGATTTCGCATGTTTCTGATTTTAAAGCCCAATAATCTAGATATACTGCCATATAGCATTTAAATTATATATAAATAATTTAAATATGTACCTTTATAGCTCATTCACTTATGATCCTATGTTTAGAGGAATATGTTTGCTTTTGATTTTGTGCAATTCTTATCTAGCTTTTGCTGAATACAAGGAAGTCACTTTCATTCAAGCCACGCCAGAAGAAGTAATGAATACCTTGAACGAAAGTGGACAGTATTCATTAATATACTTTACGGCAGACTGGTGCTTACCTTGCCAGATATTAGAGGAGGGGCATTTTAGAGACGAACGTATTATAAATCTCATCAACAATGGACTTCTTAGTGTAAAAGCTGATTACTCAGAAAAGAAGGACATCGATTGGTACGCTACATATGAGGTAAAGATGTTGCCTACATTAATGGTAATCGATAAGAATGGGAATGAAGTAGATCGCATTCAAAATATTAGAAATACTAGACAGCTATATTTGTTTTTGCATCAATACAGTCAATTTCCGATTACATCTTCTAAGCCAATGGCATTTAAATTGGAAGATAAAAAGTCAAAACGAAAAACGATCATTCCAAGCGATCCGAAAGTTGTAACCGTTGCTTATGCAGCAGAAAGTAAACCGAAAGCATTACTAGTTTCCAATGCTACAAATACTAAAAAATCGATTGGCAAAAACATATATGCAGTTGATGTTGAAAATTATCAAAGTGGTTTATCGATTCAATTTGGAGCATATAATAGATATGGAGATGCATTGAAATATCTCAACACATTGCAAAAAGAAGGGATGTCAGTTTCTATTTTGGAAGAATTCGTAAAAGGCAGAAAGTACTTTAAAGTCGTTCAGCGTGTATCGAAATCTGATGTTAATACTTTGTATAGCAAATATCAAAATGAGGGCATTGATTGTTTTATTAGACCAGCTACATTAAAGTCTTAATCCTATAAAAAAAGAGGACTACTTCGTGAGTAGCCCTCTATCGCCTTACTAACCTACTTATACTTTATTCTCCTTCACTTACCTCACTGAGTAGATCGCATTCATACTCTTGACTAGTGATCGTCACAAGTACATCTCCGCTTGAAGTATACCTGATATCCACTGGATTGTCTAACTGTATTTTGATTCTTTTGAGCTCGCTGCCTTCATCGGCTAAGAACAGACTTGATCTTTCAAAGTGGTCGATTTCGTATTTGTCATTCAACATAGATTTCAGTAAATGATATGCATCCATGATACGAACGTCCTTTAGATTCAACTTTAACTTATATAAGTTTCCAGCATTCATTCTAGTGAGTTGATCACCTGATTCGTAGGATTGCGTAACTTGATCATAATAATCAGTAGTAACTGTATCCTGTCCACCTATAGCGTGTAAATGTACCCCTACCCATGATTCTAGAGGGTAGATGAGGTCTAGATCAGATTGTGTTTTTTCAAAAGAGTAAGACGGTAATGTCAAAGGCGATAAGTACCCGTCAAATACATATCCGATGTGCCCATCGTAATGTACTGGGATCCATTGGCCAGATACCCAATTGATATTTTCTTTAAGGAGTATTGAGTCAGGTTGGAGTATCTGTACTACTTCTCCATAAGGAATGATAGTAATGAGTTCTTGATGAGATCCAGGCTCTGTTCTGAGACTTAATCCAGATTGTGCCACTACGAAGAGTTGTTGGCCTTCTTCGAATATTGGGTAGGTAGTCGCAGATGTACCTGACACCCATAGGACTATTATTGCGATGATTGATGCTAATTTGTTCATAATATTTAATATTTAAAAAGTGAGGTGAATGATTGTTGTGTGAATTATTATAAGTGACTCGCAGTCTCTTTTACTTGATGATTGATAATAAGATTTGGCGGCTAAAAAACCATTGCCAAGTTATTAGCCATATGTTTTGCTGTACCAGTAATATCTAACCCAAGACTTGAGAATAGGATTTTTATCATGACTGCAATTCCGATTACCAGGATCACTTGACTGTAATCGTTTTCATTAGTTGTGTTTATTTCTTTGGTTTTCATGGTATCTAATTTAGTTTGTGATTGAGCTTCTTACGCTCTTAATATGATACTAATATCTACCCGATATGATCTTTTTGAAGTGTCAACCGAGTAAGCGTTATACATTATCGATTATCCGTAGTTATGCGGACAAGGAATAGCTATTTTCCTTTATTTGGATTTATGTAAAGGAATGGCGTTGGCATTTTATACTCGATTACATAAAATAAAGCTTACTTTGGGAATACTTATTTTGGGAATGGAAGTGTAATCAATGAATAATACATTCTAAGATGAGATGATTAACATTCAAAATGTTACTTAGATTAACCTAAAAAAACTAAAGATGAAATACCAAGGACTTTCTTTTCCATTCTTCGCATTCCTAGCTGTTATTGTGGTGTTTTTTAATTCTAGTCATTCTGGCGGTAATCTAACAGGAGCTTGTAGTGGCTGCCATGGCGGTAACACTAGCGCCAATGGATCCATCATCTTGACTGGATTACCAAACAGTGGAGCGGTTGCTCTCGGTACTACTTATTCAATGCAACTTTGTATAGTTGATCCAGGAAAACTTGCTGCGGGTTTTAGAGTAGAAACAGATCTAGGTGCATTAGCTACTGTAGATGGAGAAACTCAAGTTAATGGAACAAGTGACCGAATTACACATACTTTTCCTAAGCCATTCGGATCTCCAGGTAATCCTTCTTGCTGGGATTTTGATTGGACTTCACCAAATTCTGGCGCGACAGAACCTATATTTACACTTAGAGGAAATGCTGTAAATTCTAATGGTGGGACATCAGGTGACAATGGTGGGTATATGGAAGTATCGCAAGGGTTACCTGTCGAATTTGCTTCTTTTATAGTTAAAATGAATGGTGAAAGAATTGATGTAAAATGGACTACAGCCACTGAAATCAATAATGATCGATTTGTAATTCAAAGAAGTACTGATAATGTGAGATTCACTAATATAGCGACAGTCGATGGTAATGATAATTCATTAGATTTTATTTCATATGAGTATCAAGACGAAGCTGCACCTAAGGGAACATTATACTATCGTATCTTACAGATAGATCACGATGGTGCTAAGGACTATTCTACAACAAGAGTGGTGAATAATAGTACCAAATCTGAAAGGTGGACAGCCTATCCTAATCCTATAGATCTCAATACGACAAGTGTTGTCAATATTGATAATACAACGACTAGTCTTCAGCTCATCGATCATACAGGAAAATCGGTAAAGACTTATCCAGAAGGAACTTATGATGGCTATTTGGAATTGGGAGACGATCTTACGTCTGGTATATATTTCCTTACAGATGGCCACCAGACTATTTCAATTTCAGTATTGCGGTAAGATCAAGACTGAGATTTACAATATAAATAGATAATTCTCTACAAGAATTATTGAATTGACTGAAATTCTAAAATAGATTAATATCTATTAATCTATTGAACAGCTTACAAATTTGCTTAATTCGAGGACAATTAACGAAGTCTCTTTCAAGTAGAATTAGTTTGTTTGAAACTTTCCGAATAGATTGGATCCAATTAATATGTTGTGATAATAAGGGCCAAGATTAAAGATCAAATTTAGGTTACTTTATTAAACGTAAGAATTTTAATAAGCCAAAGTCGCTTTAATATTTAGATCGTATCGATATCAGTATTTTGGTTATCATGTCTATTGATAATAATACCAATAATAATAGATAAGATACAATAGCTTGTAAAGAACAGTGCTCCAGGTGCTAATCGACTATAGTTTAGTGTCTCTATAGCAAAGCCAGTTTCATTCCTTGCGATTCCTCCAAGCTGTGAAGTGAGCAACCCATGAAATCCGATATATGACATGAAGAGCGCCACTACAAATACATCAGCCATACTCCATTTACCCAAATGAAATATAATGCCTTTGGCCAATTTACTATTCGAAACTTTGGAACTGAACAAGAACAGTGAAGAGAGAAGCAGTTTGATGAAAGGAAATATAACACTAAACATAAGGATCATATAACCTACAATCTTGAGATCAGCAGCACCTTCTTTGATTAGGGTAGTCGTTACATCTAATATCGATTTACTTTGATAGTAAAGGGACTGTTCGTCGAATCCTATTTTACTACCTAACAGATCCATCTGGAACGAGTTAAGTCTCGCATCTAAATCTATCATAGGCATACTTACTCCAAGTACCAACAATACGACAGAAGCGATCGTCCAGTGACTTACAAATAGCTTAAATCCAATAAGTTTAAAAAGCAATAAACCTAAAAGGATGGATATGCCCATGATAATGATTACTCTTTCTAATGCCTTGTCTATGCTTGGATCTAAAGCTTGTATTTGGCTGAGTATAGCCGTATTGGTTCCTTCCAGATCTTCTGCACCGTATAGCTGATATACAGCGGTACGAGGATCTACTATTTCGATATCTTCTGCCCCTGCGAACAACATATCTTGTATGCCTTCTTCTATATAATATCTGATCTTTGGTTCGTTGGCTTTGATCTCTTTTGATATAGCCTTGGCTATAGTCGGCAGTTGCTTATCGATATTGAGTTTTTTGATTTGATCACCGATGTTGCCTTTGATCAATTTTAGAAAAAACTTGTTTACGGAGCCAGATTTTTCGGCATTAGCTATCATTTCATTGACTAACTTACCTGAGCCTATATATTCTTCGTATACATTATCTAGATATACCATTACTTCAGCTTCTAGTTGCTTATATACATCTGGACTGATTTTAAATTCTCCAATCTTACTGTCAAATATGGTCATTGCCTTCTTCTTCCAAAGATCGAGATTAAACAAACCATAATTGATCTTATTGATATCTGCATGATCGGCTTTGAGTTGGCTTACTTTCTTTTGATCTTGATATAGACCATAGCCTTCAATAGCGCCATATGCTGTTAATCCAATGAGCAGAAGGAAAATTATATACTTCATTTAGGCTTAATTCTTAATAGTTAAAAACAGAAATTGATCTCTTTGAGAGTGTTCACTTTATGAAGGACGGTAAAAACCTTCAATTTGTTAATGATTAGGCTAATCTTTATTACATATGTGTTAATATTGTTATATATTTGATAGTTGTGTTGAGTTTCGATAAGTAAGAAATTTTGTTTCTTACTACCTATTGACAACGTCAGTACTCTTTTGAAGGATGATATTTTTTTAATACCCTGTTCTATAAGGGTTGTTGGGCTTTAATCTTGTCTTATATCATATAGAGTTTAATTTACAAATCTCATTAGATAGACAACCAATTGTCAGTTTTTATCTTTTGCCATCTGTATATCAAGCACTATTGGTGTCAAGCTATATCATGAGTTAAGTTGACTATAAGAATTGTATTTAATATAATACATGACCTAGATAGATAACTTGATTATGTATGATATGACCTAATCACACTTTTCAACCAATCTCATAAAATTAGGTAATACCCTTAGTAATAAAATCAGCATAAGCACGGATATATAATCCAATACAGTTAGCGATATTTACACAAAGGCAATTACCTCAAATAATAAATTAGGATATCGATACGATCTCCACTTTTAAAAAAAGCCAAGCGTATGAAACATTTATTTACTTTTCTTATCGCAACTATATCTTTCTCATTGGTATCCGCACAGCAATATGACGACTATATCGGTGCTGGACATTCCGCAGGTATTACAGTAACAAGCAGTAGCGACTTTACAGGTACACAAGCTATAAGAACTATAGATGGTGTGGGTATGGATTCTAGATTGTTTGAGACTGGAAGATTCTTGAGTCAGGCAACGATGGGTGCAGATTTAGATCTTATCAATATCGTCAAGGATATGGATTATGAAGATTGGATAGATCAGCAACTTGTGGAGCCGATTACATACTTGGAATCCCAATTAGAGAATGTATGGACTGAGTACATTGATACAATTATAGCAGTGGGTCATGAAGATCCTGCTAATGTCAATGGACCTAATATGAAACATTTGAACTTTGCTTGGTGGCAAAATAGTATGACGGCTGATGACTTATTAAGACAAAAAGTGGCATACGGCCTTTCACAGATATTAGTAATATCATCTAATTCTGAATTAGGTGGTTATGCTGAAGGTATGGCCAACTACTATGATAAATTATTGGACGGGGCATTTGGCAATTATAAAGATCTGCTGACTGATGTATCTCTTCATGCTTCTATGGGATATTATTTGAGTCATCTAAATAATCAAAAAGCAATCCCTTCAGAAAACATTCATCCAGATGAAAACTATGCAAGAGAGATCATGCAATTGTTTACAATTGGATTGTACGAACTAAATAATGACGGTACTCAGCAACTTGACAATAATGGAAATTCTATTCCTACCTATGATAATGAAGATGTCAAGGAAATGGCAAAAGTATTTACTGGTTTTGGCCCAGGGGCAATAAATGAAAATGTGGTTTGGACAACTGAGCCGGTATTTGGTATAGGTATATATGGAACGGATCTAACCGTGCCCATGGCGGCATATCCGTCATTCCATGAAACGGAATCTAAAATAATACTTAAAAATAATACACTACCTGCTAATCAATCGGCTATGGATGATCTCAACCAGGCCATCGATATTCTTTTTAACCATCATAATGTTCCCCCGTTTATCAGTTACCGTCTCATTCAGAGATTAGTAAAATCTAATCCAACACCAGCTTATGTTGAAAGAGTAGCTAATGTATTTATCAATAATGGTAATGGAGAAAGAGGCGATATGGGAGCTGTAGTCAAAGCGATTCTGTTAGATAGTGAAGCTAGAGACGGTGATTATATGTTTGAGCAGCATTCATCAAGATTACGCGAACCATTGATGAGACATTTACAAGTTACTAGAGGATTGGAGCTTATTTCTGATCCGAGTGGTAGATTTTGGAATGCGTATGATTATAGCAATACACTCAAACAACAAGCACTTAATAGTCCAAGTGTGTTTAATTTTTATTTGCCAAATCATCAACCTGTTGGTGATATATCTGCTCAAGGTTTGGTCGCTCCAGAATTTAAAATTCATGAT
This sequence comes from uncultured Saprospiraceae bacterium, assembly GCA_938015435.1. Taxonomy (GTDB): domain Bacteria; phylum Bacteroidota; class Bacteroidia; order Chitinophagales; family Saprospiraceae; genus UBA1994. Next base: position 10,082 of record CALLPN010000019.1, on the reverse strand, counting down.
ACTGGTTCTTCGATTGCCTACTTTAATACGGCATTCCAATGGACAAGGACTTGGAGATACTTGATATCGGCAAATGAATATTATGAAGCAAGTCCAAATAACTGGCAAATTAGGTATCACTTCGGCGAAACGAAAATAGATTTTGAAGCATATAGTGGTCTTGCTTCTGAACCAGAGCTGTTGATCAATGAGCTAGATAAGGTGTTGACCAATGGGCAGCTGTCAGATGAGTTACGACAGTCGCTACGTGAAAATCTAGCTACTATAACTTGGACTGGGTTTGAAATTAATAGAGTCCTAACCGCAATATATTTAATTATAGTTTCACCGGATTTTGCTGTGATTAGATAGGTTTTTTAGATTCAAAAAAAGAGAGAAAATAAAGTTATTAAGATATGGCAAAGCGATTAGTATCCAGAAGAAATTTCCTTAGAAATATGAGTTGTGCCGCGGTAGGGTCAACGACTCTTATGAACACCTTGACTAACTTAAAATTTATTAATAGTGCTACAGCATTAAATGGATTTACAGACTATAAGGCCATGGTAGTTTTATTGATGGGCGGAGGTAATGACGCATATAATATGTTGATACCATATGATGATGCTTCGCATGCTCAATATTCGGTAGCAAGAACTAATTTGGCCTTGCCGAAAATAGATACAAATGATTCTTCAAAAAATCTTAGAGAATTAAATTATACAGACACAGCAGGAAAAGAGTTTGCGGTACATCATGCCATGTCCAATATGGAAACATTATTTAAGAATGGAAATCTTTCATTTGTAGCTAATGTTGGGACTCTGGTACAGCCTACTACTAAAACACAATTCTACAATGGATCTGCACAACTTCCATTGGGTTTATATTCTCATGCAGATCAGGTCATGCATTGGCAGACAGGGATACCTCAAGAGAGAGTTGCCAAAGGGTGGGGTGGTAAGATCGCAGACATGTTTAATGCATGTAATGACAATGAAAACATATCATTAAATCTATCATTATCTGGTAGTAATATATATCAAACTGGTCAAAATTCTGTAGAGTTTTCTGTGGATAACAACGGAGCCACAGAGTTAAATGGGATAAGTCAAACTAATCAAATAGAGCCGGCAAATAAAAATACTATCAATAGTATGATAGATAATTATTATGATGATATTTTCAAAAAAACATACGTCGACATCATGAAAATTGGTAAGGATGGAGCAGAAGAATATAACGAGGCTATAAGTGGACAATCACTATCAACAGGATTTAGTGGAAGTAGGCTATCTCAACAATTTGAATTAGTAGCAAAAACTATCGCTGCTAGAGATACATTGGGGATGAAACGTCAGATATTTTTTATTGACTTTGGAGGGTTTGATATGCATGATGAAGTACTCGATGCACACGATATTCTTCTAACGGAAATAGATACTGCTCTCGGAGAATTTAGTCAAGCAATGGATGAGCTGAATACTCAAAATATGGTGACTACATTTTCGTTATCAGAGTTTGCTCGTACGCTCAATTCTAATGGACAAGGATCTGATCATGCATGGGGATCTAATGCATTTATCATGGGTGGTGCAGTTAATGGAGGAGAGATATTTGGTACATACCCAGATTTAGATGAAGGTAATAATCTAGAGCTTGGTGGTGGAGTGTTATTACCTACTATAGCCACAGACCAATACTTCGGTGATATAGCGAGCTGGTTTGGTGTAGAGAACAGTGAACTGTTAACTTTATTTCCAAACATAGATAACTTCGACTCTATTTATAACGGTAATCCATTGGGATTATTAATCTAATCGAATACTGTTAATCGAATGTTTAGTGGGGAAGTCCCACCGAATGTTAGTAATGTTTTTTAATAAATAAATGACGCTATGAAATCTATTATATTATATATAACTCTTAGTTTATTTGCAGTAATAAGTACTGCTCAGCAATTCCCAGATAGACATAGTACATCTTATACAGAAGCGTGGTTATCATGTACAACTTCGACTAACCCCAATGCAGATAGGGGAGACAGTCACTGGATAAGATATGATCTAGGTGGTACTTATGTCATGAGTACTATCAAACTATGGAACTACAACGATCCTATGAATCTAAATAATGGGGTTCAAAATATTGTTATAGATGTTTCATCTGATGGTATCAATTGGACTGAAGCAGGTGTCGCTACGGTAACTATCTCCGAGGGATCTGCATTTTATGAAGGTAATGATATAATTGATTTAGGAGGTATTGCAGGAGATCATTTATTGATTACCGTATTGAGTAATCATGGCGGAAGTTGCAGTGGATTTTCAGAAATTAAAATTACTTCAGCAGCCGTATTGCCTATCGAATTAAGTAAGCAAAATGCTATCTGCGAATCAGATGATGATGCCATAATGTTAGTATGGCAAACTGCCACAGAAGTGGGTAATGATTACTTCACGATACAGAAAAAGGACAAAACAAATAATTGGGTTGATATAGCAGAGGTGAATGCAAAAGGAGCTAACGGAAATGGAGCCGAATATAGTTACTTTGATAGAGATATTTCAGGCGTGCATTATTATAGATTAGTCAATACAGATTTGGATGGATTGCGTCAATATTTTGATGTCATGTCAGCAAGTTGTGATGGTGCTACTAGTATGGATATGTCAGTAGTAAATCCATTTACTGAATCGTTGGTAATTACATATACTTCACTGTCGTCTGGTGGAGATATTACATATACAGTAGAGTCACTGGATGGAAAAAAAGTATTTAGTAAAACAACTAAAGGACAATCTAATTCTATCACTATACCAAGTGCAGAATGGATAACTGGAACATACCTAATTACCATTCAACAAAACGGTCAATATATAACTGAAAAGGCAGTTAAAATCTGATTGTGAAACTAGGCGTTGATAAGTATAATGCCGTCTTATTCTGGTTCATTAAAAGATCGAATAAAATGGATAGTATTACTTTTGTTTTCTATTTTTTTTTGTGAAAAAAAATAGAAACTAAGTGCGCTAAGAATCGAAAATAAAAAAGTGTTATAAAGGATTGACGTTATTTTTTTAAATAAAAGTAGCCCTTCTCGCTTTTCAATTCATCGCGGTCAAATTATAATGTTGAGTCTCGAAGAAATTTAATTTAAAAGTTGAATTCCAGTCATTTATTTTATTTCAATTTATTAATAATCTGTTGCGCTAATTCTTGGCCTATTTTTATTTGAGCCTCTAGAGTACTTGCTCCAATATGTGGAGAAGAAGATACATTGCGATGAGATAATAAATCCACTCTAGGATTAGGCTCTCCTACAAATACATCTAATCCCGCGGATCTTACTTTTTTTGTGTTCAAAGCATCTAATAATGCATCTTCATCTACAGTACCACCTCTACTAGCATTGATTAGTACTACACCATTTTTCATTTTAGAAAATTCATCATAGCTCAGCACTGGTTTGCCCGTATTGGGGATGTGTAACGTTATAGCATCAGCATGGGCTAGCATATGATCCATCTCTACAGTTTTCACTTCAGTGATAAGATTTAATGATTTTGGTCCTATCGATAGATTTACTTTATCTTGATAAGGATCAACAGCGAGTATCTCCATACCTAATCCAATTGCAATCCGAGCAGTTTCTTGACCGATACGTCCGAATCCAATAATCCCTAGTTTTTTACCTTCAAGTTCGAAGCCTTTAGAGTAAGATTTTTTCAGCGATTTGAATTCCGTAGCACCTTTGCTTGGCATATGTAGATTGGAGTCGTGTAGGAATCTAGCCACTGTCATTAGATGACCTATCGCCAATTCTGCTACGGACCTTGAGGAGGCAGCAGGAGTATTGAGTACATGTATACCTTTAGATCTGGCATGATCTACATCTATATTATCAAGACCAACACCACCTCTACCGATGATCTTAAGATTGGGACAATTATCTATAAGATCAGATCTTACCTTGGTAGCACTACGTACACATATTGCATCATATTTTTGTAGTTGATCCATTAGATCTGCCTGAGGGATATTAATGGTATTTACTTCATGTCCGGCATCTATTAGCATATCTATGCCCGCTTGATGCATTCCATCATTTACTAGTATCTTTGCCATGGTAATCTGTTTTAGAGATGACTCTTTATTGAGTCGCAATTATAATAATTGTTTGGTCTTTTGCATGATTGCTAAGAAGTGATTTTGTTTAACACTCATTATTTATTATGTTCAAGAGATTTTTAAAGATACTATTAGTCCTCGGACTAATTTTATTCATCGCCTACATTTTAGGCCCCAGGGTAGAGTTCGATACTATCCAGGAATCTAAGAGTTCTACATGGATGAGTACACCACTTAGCGAAATGGATAGCCTTATCGCATCCAAAGAGTCTCAAGTTCTCGATCTTAAGCCGGATAATGAAGCACGTATCATTTGGAGTGATAGTGTTGGAGTACGCACAGGTATTTCTGTTGTTTATCTTCATGGATTCTCGGCGTCGCAAGAAGAAGGTGATCCTTTACATACTGAGGTGGCTGAGCGTTATGGAGCTAACCTGTATTTGGCGAGGTTGTATGATCACGGTCGTTCGGATAGTATGTCTTTTGAGGATATTACACCTCAAGATCTTATAGATAGTGCCAGTGAAGCCATTGATATTGGTACTAGATTGGGTGACACACTTGTGGTCATTAGTTGCTCTACAGGTGGAACTCTTAGTGCTTATCTAGCCAGTATACGAGATGACATAGATGCTTTAGTGATGTACAGCCCTAATATCGATTTATATGATTCTAAATCTGAGTTATTGCTCCGACCTTGGGGACGTCAGATTGCTGAAGCAGTCTTCGGTGGTATTTACAATACCATATCTTACGATGATAACGCTATCAAATATTGGAATGATGCATATCATATACAAGGCACATTTATGGTTAGGGATCTAATAGATCAGACTATGACGGATGAAGTATTTTCCAAAATAGATATACCCGTCTTTCTCGGTTATTATTTTAAGAATGAAGAAGAATCCGATCATGTAGTTTCTGTACCGGATATGGTACGATTCTTTGATAAGATTTCTACTCCGAATCATCTAAAGACTAAAGTGGCTTATCCCAATGCAGAGCGACACGTTATTTCTTCTTGGGTATTCTCTCAAAGTATTCCTGAGGTTAGAAATGATACTTATAGCTTTTTAGATAGATTGCTTAATAAGTAGTTTGACACTAACCTATGGCTTAGAATATATCGGTTATCCATTATTCCTTAGTATGAGTTAGGACTAAAATGTACAAGCCTGTGTTGTTTTACCGAGGCTATGAAATTGATCATCTTTCTGGATAAAAGCTTCATTTTTGGGAATGTGGATTGTCAAGGTATCTATCTACTCGCATGAAAAATGTTCAATAAACAGAGTTTTAGGGTGGATTTTAATGGAGATAAGTGCATTTTACTCTAATAATGTATAATTATGATCATAGATTATCTTCGCTATAGTCCTATTTTACTTGACTTAGGCACCAGAGGCTGAAAACATATTACGATTTTTTGTAATATGTAGTTATTTTGTTTACCTTTGCTTATCTAACCTAATATTTATACCTGAGAATCGACTCTAATAAAGTGAATCAAATGATTTGCAAGCGAGTTCTCGCGTTTCCCAACCTACCATAAATCATACGACTAGCATTTTAAGCTCTTATAAATTGGCTTTAAATGCTCTGTTATTTAAGTAAAGATTTTCCGTTTATTATAACGCCCATATCCCCAATCAGCGACTTTAATCAAAATGGAAAGTTCATATCACTTATGCTTTAATCAATTATTCAATATTTTCTATAAGAGAAAGGAGTTAATTGACTATATCATTATGTTTTTGGACAAATTACTTCATAACAAGACAGTGGAGAAGCTTTAGTTTTTAACCTGAAAATTAAAGTTGTTGCAACGAAAGTGACATTTTCGAATGGAATACCACTCAGTCTATAAGATTTTTACCCATATTTTTAATTATTCCGACGGGTTATTTGCTAGCTACTTTACAAAGCAGCTAGTCTTCATCTACGGATGAGTCAGTTGGAAGTACCTTTGTATAACCAGTAAGAAATATGTGCAATATTTTTTAAACGTAAAAATCCACTAACCTATTATAATGAGCCTTCAGTAAAAAAACTACTGTTACAAACACGACGAAAAACTTATAAGCCTAGTTTTTTTGATATGTGAATTATGTAAAGTAGTTGTCAGTTACTTATTGTTTCAGATGCTTTTGCACTTTCGGCCCATTTTATTAGTGACTTTGGAATAGTTATTAGTCTATGTAAATAGATGAGTTTTTTTTAGAAATAATTGAATTACAAAAACACCTACAATGAAATTTATTTCCCTTTGGCGTCATTACTTGGACGCTAGTTTTAATCCTAGCAACTCTCAATCGACGAGAAGAAATCCTTTGGGATTGTCTTTTGGTAGGTTGAAAAGTTCCTTCTCAATTCTAGCGTTTATGCTAGCTTTCCTAATGCAGTTTTCGGCTCAAGCACAAAATGTTCCGGGTTGTCAAGCCCCTAGCGTTTTTGCTTATTGGGATGGATGTGTACTTGCAGTAGACGTCTCCAACATGCAAGGGGAATGTTACATGTTGAAAGTGAAATACGATAATGGCACAGGAAATGGCCCTGATGACTTATTAGTCAGCAATATCTGTAATGCTGGAACATATGTGTTCCATTATGCAGATGACGGATCAAGTCTTAATCCCAACCACTTGTTAAATACATATGGGTTTACCAATGTAACAGTTTGGGCTGTAGATAATTTCCAACCATCACCAGGGGCATGTAGCCCTACAGATGATGCTACTGGTCCACACAGTGATCCAAATAATCCTGCATTAGCTCAAGCATGTGCAGCTTGTCAAGCGCCTGTTCTAACAGTTGACTGGGTAGGTTGTGCATTACAAGTTTCTCTTAGTAGTTTAGAGGGAGAGTGCTTTATGTTAAAAGCCAAGTTTGAAAATGGTGCAGAGGGTATATTAAATGCTAACGTTTGTGCTGCTGGGACTTTTACATATACCACAGCAACAGATGTTAATACAAATGCTACAATAGATCTTAATCCAATTAATCTTCAGAATAATTACGGTGGTACTAATATAACTGTATGGGCGGTAGATAACAATCAACCTTTTATGGGTTTTTGTAGTCCTGTCGATCTGGGATCTGGACCTCATCCTAACCCAGGGGCATGTCCTCAGTGTACTAGTACTTCAGTAGATATACAACAGACAGGTGGTCAGAATCCACTTTGTGCTGGAAACATAGCAACTTTAGATGCACAGGGAATGGGAGTGCAACCTTATACTTTTGTTTGGGATCAAGGTCTTACAGGAGGTAGCGCAAGTAATTCAATTCATAATGTAGCTCCGACTACAACGACTACATATTCAGTTACTATTACAGATGCAAACAATTGTACAGCTGTTGATAGTTATACAGTAAACGTCAGTCCATCACCAACAATATTTGCGGGTAATGATATTTCAGTATGTTCAGGCCAAACAGTGCAATTGACATCTAATCCATCTGGTGGATCTGGATCATATACGCAATTTGCTTGGTATGATGGAAATGGTGGAGCACCACTTACACAGCAGAATCCAACAGTTACTTTTACAACACCTGTATTATATACAGTTATAGTAACAGATTCAAACGGATGTACTGGCTCGGATCAAATACAAATTACAATAGGAGCAAATCCTAGTTTTAGTCCAGGAGGACCATACAATGTTTGTGCAGGTCAAACTATTCAGGTTACTATGGGTAATGGATCAGGAGGAACTGGCCCTTATTCATATTTCTGGCAAGATAACTTTCAAGGTCAAACTAGAACAATTGGTGCAGGAAATTATACTGTAGCAATGGTAGATGCAAATGGCTGTTCTGATTCACAATCATTTACAGTGGGTCAGAATCCAAATCCAACAGCGAATGCAGGATCAAATCAATCTATATGTCTAGGTGAAGCTGCTACGTTAACGGCTTCTGGTGGAGTTTCATATCAGTGGAGTAATAATTTAGGAAATACCCAAACAGTATTTGCAAGTCCTACTTTTCCAACGACTTATGCAGTTACGGTAACCGACGCTAATGGATGTACTGATTCTGATCAAGTTTTAGTAACGGTCAATAATAATACATCAGCTAATGCTGGAGCAGATCAATCTATATGTTTAGGTGGAGCTGCTACATTAACAGCTTCGGGTGGAGTTTCATACCAGTGGAGTAACAGTTTGGGGAATAACCAAACAGTATCTGCAAGTCCTAATACTACTACAACTTATACAGTTATAGTAACAGATGCAAATGGTTGTACTGATAACGATCAAGTAACAGTTACAGTAAATAATAACACATCAGCAAATGCAGGACCAGATCAGACAGTTTGTGCTGGTGGTTCAGCTACATTAAATGCTTCCGGTGGAATTGGATATCAATGGAGTAACGGATTAGGATCTGGTTCTTCAAAGAATGTAACTCCTGCAACAACTACAACATATACAGTAACGGTAACAGATAACAACGGGTGTACTGATACTGACCAAGTAACAGTTGTAGTAAATGATAATCCTGCTGCAAATGCAGGGGTAGATCAGTCAATATGTGCTGGTGAAACAACAACAATTGCAGTCGATGGATTCGTATCAGCAGGAAATACATATTCTTGGCAAGGTTTAGGTACTGGCACTTCATTTAATGTCACTCCTAATTCAACAACTACTTATACGTTAACAGTAACAAATAACTCTACGGGCTGTCAATCTACTGACCAAGTAGTGGTTACAGTAAATCCTTTACCTTCAGTAAATGCGGGTAATGATTTTGTTAAATGTTATGATGATGGACTAATCAGTCTTTCAGCATCTGGATCAGGAGGAACTCCATCTTATAATTATGCTTGGAGTAATGGACTTGGTAATAGTGCAACGACAGGTGAGTTCAATGTAGTAACAACTACAACCTATACAGTAACTATTACTGATATGAATGGTTGTCAGGCTACAGATGATGTAACGGTAACAGTAAATGTTCCAAATACAAATGCTGGACCTGATCAAACAGTATGTGAAGGTACTACTGTGACTTTATCAGGTTCAGGAACATTCTTAGGTTCTTATCAATGGCTTGGTGGTGGAGGATTACCTGCGCCTCCTAGTGGCCCTAATTGGACGTTCACTCCTACGGTTCAATCATCTTACACTCTAGAAGTAACAGATTTTAATGGATGTAAGTCTTATGATAGTGTACTTGTCTTGTTTAATACAAACAATTCAGCAAATGCTGGACCTGATCAAGCTATATGTATAGGAAGTTCAGCAAATCTTTCTGCATCAGGGGGATCACAATATACTTGGAGTAATGGAGCAGGAAATAGTTCTTCTGTTACAGTTAGTCCTACAACGACTACTACATATACAGTAACAGTAACAGATGGTAACACATGTACAGATACTGATCAAGTAACAGTAACAGTAAATGAAAACACATCAGCAAACGCTGGAGCAGATGCAACAATCTGTACAGGATTTAGTACAGTGCTTACTGCATCAGGCGGAACATCTTATGCATGGAGTAATGGAGCGGGAAATAGTTCTTCTGTAACAGTAAGTCCAACAACGACAACTACATATACAGTAACAGTAACAGATGCAAATGGCTGTATAGATACTGATCAGGTGACAGTAAATGTAAATGCTAATACATCAGCAAATGCTGGAGCAGACGCGACAATATGTACAGGATTTAGTACGCAACTTACAGCATCAGGCGGAACATCTTATGCATGGAGTAATGGAGCAGGAAATAGTTCTTCTGTAACAGTAAGCCCAACAATGACAACTACATATACAGTAACAGCAACTGATTCAAATGGCTGTACAGATACTGATCAGGTAACAGTAAATGTAAATGCTAATACATCAGCAAATGCTGGAGCAGACGCAACAATATGTACAGGATTCAGTACACAACTTACTGCATCAGGCGGAACATCGTATGCATGGAGTAATGGAGCAGGGAGTACATCTTCTGTA
>CALLPN010000018.1 GCA_938015435.1 uncultured Saprospiraceae bacterium | reverse complement strand
TCTTACAAACGGGAGGATCTGCATTGGGACTGATCTCTACGAGATCAAGCTCTAGCGCTTCTGCCCATTGCACTGCTTTGTTAGTGTAATAGATGTCTGGTGTGATTTCTTTACCCGCTACCTCGCTGATAGCATCTAGATTATCGCCTACCAATCTTATTCTTGGTACTCTGATTGAATTGTTGGTTCTTAGAGAGAACTTAGGTTCTCTCGAGACTACTCTACGTCTTTTAGCCAAATGTTTTGTGTTTACTTAAAAATTATTTGAGGATGCAATTTTCATTTGCTTTACCGAATTTACAAAAAAAGCGATAACAAAGCTTTAAATATCCTGAAAGTTAACGATATCGGAGCTATGAGACTTAAATTATTATTCATAATAAAGAAAAAAAAAGTGCATCCACATATATATGAATGCACTTTATGCCTTATGAAGTTCCGCTATTCAGCGATATCCTCTTCTTCTTTTGTTACTTTCTTGGTAAAAGCGATCTTAATACCATCTTTTTCCTTGTTGAGATTGGCTTTAAATTTAGACCCTTCTCCTGGATTATTAGCCAAAATAAACTCAGCTAATGGATCCTCAAGATACTTCTGGATCGCTCTATGTAAGGGTCTTGCTCCAAATTGAGGATCGAATCCCTTCTCAGCGACAAACTTCTTTGCATCATCAGCCAGTGTAAGTTTATATCCCATATTCTCCAATCTTGAATATAGATCTTTCAATGTGATGTCTATGATATTAAAGATGTTATCTTGATCTAAGCTATTGAATATCACTACATCATCAATACGATTTAAGAATTCTGGAGAGAAAGTCTTTTTCAGTGCATTTTGTATAATACCCTTACTTGTCTCTTCTGTAGACTCTTGTCGTGACTGTGTAGCAAATCCAACTCCCTGACCAAAGTCTTTAAGTTGTCTTACTCCAATATTGGATGTCATTATGATCATCGTGTTCTTAAAATCAACCTTACGACCTAAACCATCGGTCAATTGTCCATCATCCAATACTTGTAAAAGGATATTGTACACATCTGGATGTGCTTTCTCTATTTCATCTAACAGGATTACAGAATATGGCTTTCTTCTTACTTTTTCAGTAAGCTGACCACCTTCTTCATATCCTACGTATCCTGGAGGAGCACCTATCAATCTACTGATAGAGAACTTCTCCATATACTCACTCATATCGATACGCAATAGCGCATCTTCAGAGTCAAATACATATTTGGCTAATGCTTTAGCTAATTCAGTTTTACCTACACCGGTTGGTCCCAAAAATATAAATGAGCCAATTGGCTTACTTGGATCTTTGAGTCCGACACGATTACGTTGTATAGCCTTAGTGACTTTGACAATGGCTTCATCTTGGCCGATGATCATCTTTTTCATGTCATCTGCCATTTTGACTAACTTGCCACTTTCACTCTGAGCGACTTTCATTACAGGAATACCAGTCATCATAGCTACTACTTCTGCTATATCTTTCTCTTCTACAGGGTATCTTCTAGTCTTACTATCTTCATCCCACTGTACTTTTGCCTCTTCTAGCTTCTTTTGTAGTTTAGTCTCTTGATCTCTCAGTTCTGCAGCTTCTTCGTATTGCTGATTTTTGACAGATTGATTCTTAGCTACTTTTACTTTTTCTATTGAACCTTCAAGTTCTTCGATATGCTCAGGTACGTGGATATTTTTGAGGTGTGTACGTGCGCCTACTTCATCCATTACGTCTATCGCCTTATCTGGTAAGAATCTATCACTGATATATCTAGTACTTAGATTAACACATGCTTCTACTGCCTCATCAGAGTAAGTTACATTGTGAAAATCTTCGTACTTCTCTTTGATATTATGAAGAATATGTATCGCTTCCTCATTGGAAGGTGGTTCTACCAATACTTTCTGGAATCTTCTATCTAAGGCTCCGTCTTTTTCAATATGCTGTCTATATTCATCTAGAGTACTTGCTCCGATACATTGTAGCTCACCTCTAGCCAATGCAGGCTTGAATATGTTCGATGCATCCAGTGAACCTGTTGCACCACCAGCACCTACGATAGTATGTATTTCATCGATAAAGAGGATGACATCTCTAGCTTTTTCTAGTTCAGTCATGATGGCCTTCATTCTTTCTTCGAATTGGCCTCTATACTTGGTTCCCGCAACTAATGCCGCAAGGTCAAGCATTACTATTCTCTTATCGAAGAGCGTGCGAGACACTTGTTTTTGGTGTATGCGCAATGCAAGTCCTTCCGCAATAGCGGTTTTACCTACTCCAGGCTCCCCAATAAGTATAGGATTGTTCTTTTTACGTCTACTTAGGATCTGAGAAACTCGCTCAATTTCAGTCTCACGACCGATAATAGGGTCAAGCTTGCCGTCTTCTGCAAGTTTACTCACGTCACGACCAAAATTATCTAGCACAGGAGTACGACTTTTACTATTTCCTTTAGGTGCAGCTGGTCCACTTCGCCCGCTAAACGGATCACTGTCATCATCCATTGGAGAGTCACTATCAGATGGAGTTTCATCATAGAACTCAGTATATGAGCTGTCTGATTCGTGTTTCACGTATTCTAATTCGGACTTATAGGCTTCATAGTCTACATCAAAGTCTCCCATAATTTTAGCAGCCACATTTTCATTGTGCTTCAATATAGATAACATTAAGTGCTCTGGATATATCTCATCATTTTGATACACTTTAGCTTCGAGGAAAGTGACTTTGAGTACTTTTTCTGCATGCTTATTGAGTGGTATATTGCCTACATTGTAAGAAGTATCATCAGATTTCTTTGATGTAGTCTTTACTTCTATCTTATACTTGAGTTCCTCCAGATTTACTTCTAGTGAATCAAGTACTTTGACAGCTAGGCTTTCTGCATCTTGAATCATACCTAATAAGAGGTGCTCAGTGCCTATATAGTCGTGTCCCATACGTATTGCTTCCTCTCTCGAGAGCTGTATTATTTTCCTTACTTGGGATGAAAATTTTCTGTTCATGGTATTATAATTTCGTTGCTCCACATTTTAAGATCTCGATAGACTTCTAATATTCTATGAACGATCAAAAAACCATTCTCTAATTTACTGTACATATATAAGACATTCTGTCCATATGTACTAGCCTTTCGCTTATATTATTCTTTACTAACAATAATGTGCCAAAGGTGTTTTTGGTACATTATGTCAGTTAATCAATAGTACAAGTAACATTATGACGGTCAAAAAGCTGACCCAGTCTCGAATTTAACGAATAATTAAGTTCAAATTGTATGCTTTTGGCGTGAGAGTCAAAGGAAAGTTAGGAGTTGACATAATCGTTTGTCATGTTCGCATGGTAATCTAAAAATAGGTACATTTGCGATCTTAATAGCCAATACTATGGTCACATAGTGTCGATTGAACAAAAAATATAACAAATGAAGTTTTCATTAGACAAGAAAGATAGATACTCAGTATTTCAATTAGATGAGGAGAACCTAAATTCTTTAATGGCTCCTAATCTCAAGTCTGAATTCGTATTCTTAAGAAATGAAGGAGTGAAGAACCTCATTTTTGACCTGAGAAATGTCCACTATGTGGATTCTTCAGGATTGAGTGCAATCCTTACAGCTAATAGGCTGTGGAAGGATTACGGAAGTTTTGTCCTTACTGAAGCTACACACGCACCAGTCAAAAAACTAATAGAGATATCTCGTTTAGAAAGTATCCTATCCATAGTACCTACATTGCCTGAGGCAGTAGACTATGTGATGATGGATGAGATGCAAAGAGAACTAGCTGGCGGAGAAGAAGAATAAATTTTATTTTTTTTCTTCAAGAGTATTGTCAAAATGATATCACTTTGTATATTTGCACTCGCTAAGAAAATAATACGCAAATGAGCGTGTATCGAAGCATGAAAAACAAAGGCCGATCGGTTAGCTCAGTTGGTAGAGCAACGCCCTTTTAAGGCGTGGGTCCTGGGTTCGAGCCCCAGACCGATCACAAAAGACTTTTAGGACAGAGAAAGTCGTTATTGGAGAGATAAAAGTAAAGTATCTTAAAAGTGAACGATAGACATCATCTTAAGAAGACAAAAGACTTTTAAGATAGTGAAAGTCGTTATTGGAGAGATAAAAGTTAAGTATCTTAAAATTCAACGATAGACATCATCTAAAGTTTAGAAAAAGATTTTAAGTAGGTATACAACTTACAGACTTAAATTTTAAAAGATAAAAAAGCTTAGTCACTGACTAGGCTTTTTTTGTTTTACAATGGATTGGATGTGAGTATAGTAGTTATATTTGCATTCAATTTACCTGGCTACGTAGTTCAACTGGATAGAATATCAGATTTCGGCTCTGAGGGTTGAGGGTTCGAATCCTTCCGTGGTCACAGTTCTAAAAGTCTTTTCGCTCTTAAGCGGAAAGACTTTTTCAATTCGAGGCAGTTTATTGGCATTACGAATACTTCACTATTTGGCTTTCGTCGTATAGTGTTTCATTGGTGTCTTAACGGTGTTTGCCATATCATGAGCATATGTATGGAGCCTCACTCCATATAATAGTGTTGATAATAATTACAGTGACTTTAGTATCGCCATCTTCTAGTTCGTCTAATTAAATAAACGCAATTAGATTGTCTTTTCTTTTTATCAACTCAAGTTATCTATCGAATGACAGTTACATCGCCACTAAATAATTTTCTGCCTTCGGACAATTGCATCTCTATCATATAAACATAAACACCTTGCATCGCATCCTTATTTCTAAATGATCCGTCCCAACCTTCTTCAGGGTGATTAGGAGCAAATGAATCTTTGGAGAATACCATCTCACCCCACCTGTCAAATATTTTCATGCTAAGAATCTCAGCATTCTCATCGTCACTGTACGCGGAGAAATATCCGTTCTCACTATCTCCATTGGCAGATATAATATTAGGAATAGAAATGGTAGTATTAAATTCTACTATTACTCTAATACTGGCTTGACTACTACAGCCATATATATCCGTAACAATTACTTCATATTGCTCTGCAGCTGTAGTGGCATCGAGATCTGTAGTGAGACAGTTGTCGCATGATAGGCCAATTGATGGAATCCATTCTACTGATGCAATCTCTTCGTTTGGGATATTTACATCTAAAGTTAAACTTGTGTTTTGTCCAGCTTGTAACGTGATGTCACTTTCCAAATCTACATTGAAAGGTTCGATGACTGAGATAGTAACCGTAGTATCAAATCTACAACCATTCACATCGAATATCGTAAATGAGTAATCTCCAGCGGACAGATCGTCAATGACTTGATCAGGTTGAACCAATCCGCCAAATACATAAGTGTAAGGTGCGGTACCACCGTCTACATCTCCGAGTATGATTACGCCATCGGCATTTTGTTCGCAGTTTTCATCCAGTACTTCGACTTCACTACCATAGATTTCTTCAGAAGGCATTACCGTAATTGTATCAAATGTTCCACAGAGACTTTCCGGATCGACGACTTCTACGATGTATGTTCCTGCTGTCGTTACAGTCACTATAGAATCTTTCGAGAGTTCTAGGATGTTGCCATCTTCTGTAGTCCATTTAAAATTGTAATCATCTGCAATTCCGTTAATTTCAATATTTAGTTGTAGTTCGTTTTGCGTACAGCTCAACAAAACATCTTCTGTAGAAGTCACTATAGGATATTCAAAATTACCTTCTACGATTACAGAATCTTTGTTGTTACATCCATTAATGGCATCTTCTAGTTCGAGATAGTATATTCCAGGTTCGGATACATTGATAAAGGATGAGTCAGTAGAGATTATTTCATTGTTTTCATTGTACCATGTATATGATATATTATTTCCTGTGTTTGGTGTATTTCCTACTATTTCGATTTCGGAAAATTCGCAATTAATTATTTCATCGACATACATATTGATGATTGGGTATTCTTTAAGACTGGTAATACTAAGAGAGGTATTGGATGCACATCCGCTTATAGTATCTATGGCATATAACTCAATGTTGGAAGGTTGATCTATGGTAATGTTGGGAATAGTTGTAGGTTGATTATCCAACATCCAAGTATATACTACATCTTGCTCTACCTCATTAGTGATGTAGATGATTTCAATTACGCAATCCAAAATATTTCCAGGATTAGCGTAGATAATAGCGGTAGGTCCAGCAGTCTTGTCAATGACTGTAACTACATCTCTTGGTGAAATACATTCGGTATCCATATCCTGTACTTCGAAGTGATAATATCCTGCTTCAGTAATTGTAATAGTGAGTGTGTTGGCTATAATATTACCTTGATCGTCGTACCAAGTATAAGTAAGGTTTTGACTTCCACCATTAACGCTGCCAATAAGCTGTATGGTATCTACTTCGCAAGTGAGCATGGCATCAGGTCCTGCATCAGCTGTTGGTATTCCATTAGATACGTCTATCGTAATAGAGTCAGTAACTTCGCAACCTTGATCATTGGCTAAAGTGAAATGATATACTCCAGCGATATTGATTGTAACTTCATTGGCGGCCATTGAGAATCCTCCAGGACCTGTCCAACTGCCAATTAGATCTAAAGATGTGATTGCAATTAAATCTATAGAAGTGATTTCGCAATCTAAAGTAGTTAGATCTGAAACTGAACTAATATCAATCTGCGGTGCTATAGGACGTGTAATAATTTGTGAGTGAGTGATGCTGTTGTTATTGCATGGGTTGGTATAAGTCCAAGTGTTTTCTTGCGTATTCTCTACTTGTTCTACGGTGGCAATTATTTCACCTTGTATCGCACAGAGATCTACAGCTCCATTATAATATTCTAATAATGGAGGCTCAGGAAAATTTTCATCGCAACCAAGAGTAATATCGACCGGCAGTGATATCCAGACTGGATCTTCAGCTGATAATACGTTAATCGTCTGGACATATTCGATTGCATTTACACATTGATCTGCCGTACTCCATGTTTGTAATAATGTACCACCACAGATATCGTAAGAGCCAGTAATAACACCTGTTGCCGTTCCATTGATTCCACAGTTACCACTTTCTCCATTAGAAAAATTTATTGTGCTTGGTTCCGGTATTTCTCCACAGGATACTGTAATTTCTGATGGGGGAATACTTTCAAAAGATGATTCAGAAGAAGGATTTATTTGGATGATTTGAATATGCTCAAGGCTTCGACCACATAGATCGATATAGCTCCATGTACGTTCTATAATACTGCCGCAGGCGGATGCTTCACCAGTGACTACAGCGTCTATTGTACCAGAGATATTGCAAGTGCCAATTTCATTATTGTCGTAATCGATTGAAGTCGACTCTGTCGAATAATCGTCACAATCTATTGTAATATCCATAGGGGCATTTATGAATAAAGCAGAAGCAGGTGGAAGGATAGTAATGATCTGAATATGGCTTAGTTCATTACTACATTCATCAGAGTATTCCCATGTGTATGTTATAGTTCCGCCGCAAGAAGTAGATTGATTTTCTATCGTTGGACTTATGATTTCCTCTAGTTTACATCTTCCGCTGATCCCGTTAGTGACTAACATATCAATTGCAGGTGGCACATCTTCTCCGCATTGTAATGTGATATCGCTTGGAGTATCTGTTAACTGCGGTGATGGCGGTGGCAGTATCGTAATCATTTGTGTATGATTGATGATTCGATTACATTCATCTGTGTATTCCCAAGTGTATATTATCGTACCGCCGCATTTCGTCGTGTCGGATTCTATAGTTGGTAAAATAGAGTTAGAGTTAAAGCAATTTTCAGTTTGGTTATTGGAATAAGTAAGTTCAATAGCTACAGGAATATCTGTATTGCAATCTATAGATATATCTGCAGGAGGGTCTATAAATATCACTTCCTCTATAGGTAAGATCGTAATGATTTGAGTGTGTGATACTTCATTATCGCATTGATCGACAGCAGTCCATATTCTTGTGATGGTACCACCTTCGCAATTTGTAAATGATGTCGTTTCTACTGCAATGGAAGTACCGTTTTCAATACAGTTGTCTATCCATTCTAAATCTTCTATAATAGACAAATCAGCGATACATTCAAGGGTTGTATCGGTTGGTGGATTGATAAATGTAGGTGCTTCTGAATCTTCAAAGTCAACTATTATTTCTGATAGATCACAGCATTCTGAACTACAGTCGAGTAGACTAATATTCGTTCCGATTTGTGGAATCAAGGATCCACCACTGGTAAGGTAATTATAAGAGTATATCGTGTAACTGGCACATATATCAGAAGATAGATTATAAGTATCGCCATTTACTATTTGCTCGATTATTTCGTTTTGATCAACGATCAATAATACTTGACTATAATCCGTATTGGCTTGATAATTATTGACTGTGATGACACTCGTTTCTCCTGGACATAATATTGAAGGATTGGCAGATAAGGTACCTGCATCAGTATCACAGCAAGACTCTACAAATACAGTAATCTCTCCAGAAGTTTCACAAGCTAAATCAGAAGATACAGTGACAGAATATGTAGTCGTTTCACTTGGGCATACAGTTATTTCGGAGCTAGTCTCACCATTGCTCCATAGGTATCCGTCGCATCCATTTCCTGCGTCGATGGTTACACAGCTATCTTGGCAGATAGGACCTATATCTTCGTCTGGGAGTTGTACTCCTGCAGAGTTGATATTAATAGGAAAACTCAAAGTGAATATACATCCATCAGATTGATTCCATCCTCCAGTCTCACCATCTTCCGTAAGTATAAATGTGATTACTTCTCCTGAAAATCCAGATTCTGAAGGACAATAAGTTAGTGTAAATCCAAACTGTGGGCAATCGGTTTCACAATCGATACCCCAGTTGTCGGACGGATCACCATCTACCAAAAAGGAGTTTTCACCTTCGCAGATGTCACCATTATTATTACTACAATCATTACCATCATAATTGGAAAAATTTCCATCATCCATACAACTAGTTCCTGGTGGATCCCAATAGTATCCTGCATCATAGGTAGTATTAGAACATACTCCAGTAATAGAGTTCATAAATATCCATCCAGGATTGGCAGGAATAATGACACCTTCCGCGGCTAACCATCCATTAGAGTTTTCAAATGAGATACCGTGTATCCAGTTGATCTGATCTCCTTGATGCCAATCAAAGTCTAATTCGACATCTATGGTGATGACCCCACAGTCGGTAGCTGTGATAGATAATGGAGTACTACCGGAGTCGGTTTCTCCAGCACCAGTACTTCCATTGATGTTACTGGTACTATTATCTATGATTCCGCCAGATATGGAAGTGATCGTCGCCGATACATCACATACGGAACAGGCATTGGTGTTACAAGGGCTTTGTGCTATTGCATATAGAGACAACATGATGAAACCGAGTATGAATATTGTTTTTTGGATTGACTTTTTCATGAAGCAGTTGATTATTAGGTTTTTGACATATCTCACAGTTATGTTTCATCAAGCGGGCTTTCCCCCTAATGCTTCACGGCTATCGAAGTAATATTTTTCAGTCAATCAAAATCCGTCTATGTTGTGGTTTCGTATCAATAGATGATGCAAATGGGTAAGAATCGATGCTTAAAGTCGTTTGCGACTCAGATTACTTATGTTCTAGTCTTAGTCTTTCACTTATTCACCTTATTTTGAGGCAGAACATCAGCTAAGTATGAAAAAGAAAGTAGCCAGCGAAATTCAGTTTTTAGTTATTGGAATCATTGCGCTTTCTATATTCATTTTTTCATGTAATAGCAGGAGTGAAACCACTTCTGAGCGTGAAGGAAATTATAGCCTCGATGCACGTCTTATTCCTGAAGTCGTAGATTTCAATTTTCACATCAAACCGATATTATCAGATCGATGCTTTGCTTGTCATGGTCCTGATAAAAACAAGATAGAAGCTGGACTTTCATTTGCTAATTTTGATGCGGCTACTCTTGCATTGGGTGACGATAAAGATCATTATGCTATTGTAGCTCATAAACCTCAGTTGAGTACACTCGTCTCCAGGATCAACAGCGAAGATCCAGGAGTGATGATGCCTCCACCAGAATCTAATTTAGTTTTAGACAGTTATGAAAAAGAGCTACTAATTAAATGGATAGAGCAAGGTGCAAACTATAAACCTCATTGGTCGTTTTTGCCAGTAAAGCAGACCTCAATACCTATTTTAGCTGATGCTTCACAGGGTTATAATAATATCGACAATTATATAGTCGCCAAACTAAATGATATTTCGCTGGAGCCATCTTCTTTAGCTAAGAAAGAATACTTGATTCGCCGATTGGCTTTCAATCTGACGGGGTTGCCACCGAGTGTAGAGGAGATAGAAAACTATCTTAATGATCGCTCGGATGATGCCTACGAAAATCTAGTAGATAGATATCTCGCAAAGCCAGCTTACGGTGAACATATGGCGTCATACTGGATGGATCTATCTCGATACGCTGATACACATGGATATCAGGATGATCTAGAACGGGTCATGTGGCCATGGAGAGATTGGGTAATCAGTGCTTACAATCGAAATTTGTCATATGATAAGTTTGTCTCTAATCAGCTTGCCGGCGATATGATGCCCAATGCGACAAGGGAGCAAATCATCGCGACCGCATTCAATAGAAATCATAGTATCACACAAGAGGGTGGAGTGATCCCTGAAGAATATAGAACGGAGTATGTTTCGGATCGTACTCTGACATTTGGAAAGGCATTCTTAGGGCTATCTGTAGAATGCGCTAAATGCCATGATCATAAATATGATCCTATTTCGCAGAAAGACTATTACAGTCTATTTGCTTTTTTTAATAATGTACCTGAAAAAGGACTTATAGAAGAATATGGTGCAGTACCCGAACCTTATATCGAGATCACAAATGATGAAGTAGAATCTATTCTTACATTCATCAATAATACGGATACGCTAGATAAAATACTACTTATGGTGATGGAAGAATTGCCTTCACCTAGAAAGACATTTATACTCGATAGAGGAGTATACGATAAGCCAACGACTCAAGTGACATCAATGGTGCCGGAGTCAGTGTTACCTATGAAAGATTATCAAAAAAATCGATTAGGATTGACACAATGGTTGTTTGATAAAGAGAATCCATTGACCGCAAGGGTAGCCGTGAATAGACTATGGCAGATGTGTTATGGGAAAGGGATAGTAACTACGTCTGATGATTTTGGCGCGCAAGGAAGTTTGCCGACACATCCGGAATTACTGGATCACTTAGCCGCCAAGTTTATGGAGAATGATTGGGACATCAAAAAGATGCTCAAGTATATTGTGTCGAGTCGCACCTATCAGCAATCATCTAAGATTACTGAAGAGATGTTAGAGATAGATTCGGAAAATCTGCTTTATGCAAGAGCGCCAAGGATAAGACTTACAGCAGAAAATATCAGAGATAATGCATTAGCATCTAGCGGATTATTAGTGAGTACGATCGGAGGTCCAAGTGTAAAACCTTATCAGCCCCAAGGACTGTGGAAAGAAAAAACAGGCGGTGGTGGAGGTAGTACTGCAGAGTACATAGTGGATGAAGGGGATAAGCAATTTCGCAGAAGCCTTTATACTTTTTGGAAGCGTACGGTACCGCCACCGAGTATGATGACATTTGATGCGGTGAGTAGAGATTTTTGTATGGTGAGTCGTGAGACTACAAGCACACCGCTACAGGCATTAGTGATGATGAATAATCCTGAAATCATCAGAGCTTCCCAATATCTTGCTTATCAAACGATCAATGATATAGAGCTTGCAAAAGATAGAGTGGCGATGATGTTTCGAAGAGCTACATCTAGAAATCCAGCCGAAGTAGAATTGAATCAATTGATGGATTATCTCTCAGAACAACAAAAGCATTTTGGAGAAAACGAAGAGGCTATAAATCAATATTTAAATATTGGTAATGTAGATGTAGCTGAAAGTTTGCCAAAGAAAGAATTAGCGGCCTATGCTATGGTAGCCAACGTAATTTATAATCTTGATGAATCGCTAACTAGATCGTAATGAATAAGGAAATAAACGAACGTAAGCACTCGATGAACCGCCGAGCTTTCTTAGCCAAGTCGGCGATAGGAATAGGTTCTGCGGCGCTCATTTCTATCGTAGGGTGTAGTGGGGGAGAAAATCAAGAAGCTGGAGATATGATGCGCAAAATCGGAGGTGCATTAGGGAATATGGATTTTGCTCCGAAGGCCAAAAGAGTGATCTATTTATTTCAAAGTGGAGGACCGTCGCAATTAGAATTGTTTGACCATAAGCCGCTTCTTAATAAGATGCGTGGCCAAGATCTACCAGAAGAAATCAGAATGGGACAACGGCTTACAGGTATGTCGTCTGGACAAGCGAATTTTCCTTTGGTGGGTTCGCCGTATCAATTTAGTCAGCATGGTGAAGCCGGAACTTGGATGAGTGATTTGTTGCCATATACATCACAGATCGCAGATGATATCTGTGTGATCAAATCGATGCATACAGAAGCGATTAATCATGATCCTGCGGTGACGTTTTTTCAAACAGGATCACAGCAACCTGGAAGACCAAGTATCGGATCATGGCTGAGCTATGGCTTGGGAAGTATGAATGATAATCTTCCAACATTCACAGTATTACTATCTCGTGGCACAGGACGAAAATTGAGCCAACCACTGTATAATAGACTTTGGGGAAATGGATTTTTACATTCACTGCATCAAGGGGTACAATTTCGCGCAGCTAAAGATCCAGTACTCTATCTGCAAGATCCTAAAGGTATGGATAGAAGTGATCGTCGAAAGATGATAGATCAAGTAGCGCAACTCAACCATATCCAAGCGGATGAGTTTGGAGATCCTGAGATTACGAGTAGGATCGCTCAGTATGAGATGGCGTATAAAATGCAAACTTCAGTTCCAGAGATCATGGATGTGAGTGACGAACCAGATTATATTTATAAGATGTATGGCGCAGAATCAATGCAACCAGGAACCTATGCTGCTAATGCTTTGCTCGCGCGAAGATTAGCAGAAAGAGGAGTAAGGTTTATCCAGTTATATCATATGGGTTGGGATCATCATGACAATCTTCCTGTAGCAGTATCAAAGCAAGCTAAAGATGTAGATCAAGCATCTGCGGCCTTAGTGATGGACCTCAAGCAGAGAGGAATGTTAGAGGATACCTTAGTGATTTGGGGTGGCGAGTTTGGTAGAACTAATTACTCACAAGGAGAACTTACAGATAATAATTTTGGAAGAGATCATCACCCAAGATGCTTTTCGATATGGATGGCAGGAGGAGGAGTCAAGCCAGGAATGACTTATGGCGAGACGGATGATTTTGGATATAATATTGTAAAAGATCCAGTTCATGTGCATGACTTTCAAGCTACGATGCTGAATCAATTAGGCATCAATCATGAAAAATTTACATTCAAACATCAAGGTAGAAGATTCCGTTTGACAGATGTCCATGGTCATGTCATCAAAGATATATTATCCTAATGGCTAGAGATTATATATCTAATTCGAGACGATCATTTATCAAGAGTAGTGCGGTTGCTGCGGCAGGACTTTCTTTGCCAATGTCGATGTACTCAGGAGTAAATTTTAAAGATCTAATATTGGGTCATGGTGACTTTCGATACAAGGTAGATATGAATTGGGGACTGTTAGATCAATCTCGATTTCCAGTGAAAGATTGCCATGAGATGGTGTATACCAAAGATGGGTATATCATAATGCTGACTAATGATATCAGAAATAATATTATCAAATATAATAAGGATGGAAAACTGATTGCTACTTGGGGAAATGAATATCCTGGAGGGCATGGACTCACACTGAAGAATGAGGGAGGAGAAGAGTTTCTTTATCTCACTGATACAGAACGCCATGAAGTAATCAAGACGACTATGGATGGTAGGGTGGTCCTGACTATATCTGCACCCAAAGACCTTGAAGCGTTTGTGGATGTCGCTAATTTTAAACCTACAGAAACAGCGATCACCGAAACTGGAGATATCTATATCGCGGATGGTTACGGCAGTCAATTGATCTTGGTTTATGGGCAAGATGGTTTACTTAAAAACTATTTTGGAGGACAAGGAGAGGATGAAGATAAATTTTTTAATGCTCATGGAATAGCTGTAGATAATCGCGGCGGAAGTGAAAGAATATTAGTGACCGCTCGACAAAAAAATCAATTGAAATACTTTACTTCGGAAGGGAAATACGAATCGACGATTGATTTGGATGGAGCGTTTGTTTGTAGACCAGTTGTAAAAAATGATAACGTATACTTAGCTACGATTTGGTCTGGTGATGGTGGATCCGATACAGGGTTTGTATCTATATTGGATACTGATAATAAATTGGTATCAGCTCCAGGAGGCGTAAAGCCAAAGTACACCGAAGGTACTCTTTCGCGTATGCATCAGACGGTACAAGTATTTAAGCATCCTCACGATGTATGTATCGATGAAGATGATAATCTCTATGTATGTCAGTGGAATGCTGGACAGACTTACCCTATCAAATTGACAAGAGTATGAGAGTAATAATATACTTCGTAATGATGCTAAGTATCATCGGATGTAGCAAGAAAGTCTATCTCCAAAGCGAGGAAGTACAACTATCTAAGCCAGTGATATCAGTGAGTAATTTCTTCTTTGAGAAAACAGCTGTTATGACGATATCTGATCCAGTAGAAGGAGCTAGAATATTATATGTATACAATGATGTTGCTACTGCTGAGTACGAAGGTCCTAAGGAATTTAGACACTCGTTTCGTATAGAAGCTACTGCCATGAGTGATGATAATGTGGCCAGTGAGTCTGCTTCGATTGAAGCGGTAAAGTTGCCACCGCAATCGGTATTATCTATAGAATCTGATCGTCTACCCAGTGAAAAGTATACTGGAGAATTGGATATTTTGATAGACAGGAAAAAGGGAGAAAAAGATTTTAATAAAGGATGGCTCGGGTATAGTGGAGATACTATTGCGTATACACTTAATATAGAAGAGCGGAAAGTTTATATGGTGAAGGTGTCAGTACTGCGAGATGAAAAGTCTTGGATCTTTGCTCCTCAAAAAGTAGAAGTATATCAACAAGGAAAACTATTAGCTACTAGTGAAGTAGAGGATGCTTTAGATCAACTGTATGATGGATTTGTAATCGTAACGATTCCTATTGATCATGTTGAAATGAGTAATTTGGAAGTGAGAGTGATATCGCATTCAAGCTTGCCGGATTGGCATGCTGGAGCGGGCCACAAGCCATGGATTTTTGTGGACGAAATACTAATCTATTAATTATCTTCGTCGCAATGGATAGTATTTTAAATCTTATAGGAAAATTTCATCCACTCCTTTTGCATTTGCCGATTGGAGTGTTGATCTATGCCTATTTGCATTTGGGCTATGACTTACTGATCAAGAAAAAAAACAAACCGGTAGATATTGGATTCGCATTAGGTGTGGGCGCTATATCTACGGTGATGAGTTGTATCTCAGGATATCTATTATCGACTAATGGCGAGTATGCTGGTGAGATGCTGGATTGGCATAAGTGGCTCGGAATCGGTACGGCTTTCGGTGCGATAGTTTTATTTTTATTCTACAAAAAAAGAACAGGGACGAATAGATTTTTCGTAGCCTTTACGTTATTCATGGGACTGCTTACAGCGACAGGTCATTATGGTGGATCCTTGACGCATGGAGAAGGTTTTCTTTCTATAGATAATACTTCAAAGAAAGCGGCTGTGGAGATATCTGATGTCAACGATGCAGATGTTTTTGAGCATCTGATTATGCCAATCGTAGATCGTAAATGTGTAAGCTGTCATAATCCTAAAAAGAAGAAAGGTGATTTGCTTTTGAATACTATCGATGGATGGAAGAAGGGTGGTAAGACCGGAAAGTTTTTGGTAGCTGGAAATCTGGATAAAAGTTTGATGTCATTACGTGCACATCTTCCTATGACTGAGAAAGAGCATATGCCGCCATCAGGAAAACTGCAGTTAGAACAAGAAGAACTAGTCTTGATGGATTGGTGGATATCGAAGATGACTCATTATACTCATAAGGTATCTGATCTCTCTCCGCCTGCGCATATCATGAAGTATATCAGAGCGAAATTAGATTACTCCACAGAGGGTGTGCCGCCATTGGTTAAAGATGATATCAAAGCATTGCAAGCGAAGGGAATACCTGTCCAGCGAATAAGTGATGATAAACCATGGCTCTCGATTAATTATACTAGAGGAGAATCGATCACGAAGAATGATATTAGCAATATACTATCGCTGAATGAAAATATACGCTGGATCAAAATGAGTAAGGTGGGATTGACTGATAGATTACTTGATCGATTAGATGAACTCCATAATCTTAAGTCTTTAGATATAAGTTTAAATGAAGTAACCACTAATGGAATTTTAAAGCTTAAAAGTTTAGAACATTTAGAAAGCTTGAATCTTTATGGTACGAATGTGGATAAGCAGCTGCTTAAAGATCTACACGATTTTACATCATTGAAAAGTATTTATCTATGGCAAACAGATATTGAAGAAGATGATATTACAGATGCAGAATTACCCCAAGAGATAACGGTCAACCTTGGACAAGATTTAGCTGTATTTGGTTCAGTGCAATTGTCACCACCAATGATTAGTGGAGTGAGTGATATATTTGTGGATACGATCCATATTGGTTTAGATCATCAAGCAAGTAATGCGGTCATAAGATATACTATCGATGGTACTGAACCTAATGAAACTTCTATGGTTTACGATTCTCCGATTGTACTGGATCGTACCGCTTCAGTAAAAGCTACAGCTAGTATGGACGGATGGGAAACGAGTGTTTCAGCTGATCAATCTTATTTGAAGTCAACGTACAAAGTGGCGTCATGTATCATCGATCCTACGCCAAATGAAAAGTATAGCGCAGAGGGATTGGGTACTATTATAGACCTACAAAAAGCATCTAATCAATTTAGTGATGGAAAATGGTTGGGTTTTAGTGCGCAAGATGTTTCTATTACTCTTGACCTTGGAAAAATAGATACAGTTAATGCAATTTCTTTTGGTACGCTTCGTGATTATAGGTCTTATATATTTACTCCGATTGGAGCTAAGTTATCGATCTCTAACGATGGGGTAGCGTATACGGAAGTAATGAGTAACGATATTCCTCAGATTACTAAACCAGAAGATAACTTGGTAGTCAATACAATACTAAGTGTTCGTGGATCTGTGGCCAGATATATCAAATTGGATCTCACAGCGCAAAAGAAAAATCCGGCTTGGCATCCAAGTCCAGGAGCAGATTGTTGGTTGTTTATAGATGAGATAGTGGTGGAGTAATACTGTTGCAGTTGCAAGCTATGGTAAAGAGTGAAGTGATAATCATCCTAAGAATCTGCTTCAACCCTACAATATTGTATGGCTAGTTGACTCCGTTGTTTTTTAGAAATGAATATACTTCCCAACTTTAGGACTTGACCCATTATCTTTTACGAATTCATGCAAAAAAAAAGTTGCATCCAAAATTAATTGAATGCAACTCTATTTAATCTGTGTTCAACAAAATTAATTGTCAAAGGGATATTATTTACTGAACTACTAATTTTTGAGTTCCTACACCTGCATCAGTTTTGATATTCACTATATAAGCTCCTATAGTCAATTCTGCATTGATGGCAAACTCACTTGTTGTTATATTTTGATTATAAACTGCGGCACCTACAACGTTATAAATTACTATACTCGCTTTACTAGTATTGTTATCTAATCTGATGTTGATTGCTGATCCATTACTAGGATTAGGAAAAATTTCGAAATCGATAGCTGGCTCATCATTTACGCTTACTGCTGGTGTACATTCTACTACTGCAGGCTCAAACTCATCAGGGAATGTAGCTTCAAAAGTAGTTACGTCGGATAATGGCCAGATATCACCAATAAGTAATGTGTTGTCAGGTCCGATCATGCAATAAGTAGGATAGGCTCCAATAATGAATCTTTCATCAACAACACCAGCACCTCCGTCGTTACTTACGGCTGGAGCATGTGAAAAATCACCTCCAAAACTATCTTCGAATGCTGCTACTTCAGCATCATCGTCAGTTCCATTATTCATTGACAACATAAATATATCACCTTCGTTACATCCATATTTATCATGAAATTCATTAAATATCGGAGTTGTAGTCTGACATGGCGGGCAAGTATCAAAGAAGAAATCTAGATATACATATTGACCTGAAGCCGTAATATCATACAATGTATGTTCGGTTCCGTCAATATCCGTTACTGTGAAGTTTTCGATGGTATCACCAACGCTGTAACCTCCTACTTGAGCGAATAATCCAGTGCTTAAAGCAATGGTTAAAACAGTTGTAAAAATTCTTTTCATATTAGTTATTTTAATTCTTGATACTTAAATGTACAATATTATAATGATCACATAGCTTTATTTGGTTGTTTATAGGCAATTGTGAAGCTAAATAGCAACATCTTGTAAAGCGACAAGCATTCGTAGATTATTCAACTTTATATAGATATTAACAATTGAATAAAAATCGTGATATATCATTGAAAGCAGCCAGCCAATATCTATTATTATTTATTTCAGTCAATGGATCAAATTTCATTGGAAAGAGCTTTGTCTTTCCAGCCTTCCATTAATAGACTGAAATATCTATTAAAACGCTGCATTTGTATGTCATTCATCTCATATAGTGTCTTACGTAAGTTGTATCTGCGATACAGGGACTATCTTTTAGCATTTGTTTCTCGATAAAAATCGATGATGATAATGCAGACACAATTCTATGAAAGCATTCGATAGATGGAGGACGATGAATTTACTAAAAACTCTTTTGTACCCAATATTCCTTCAATGGTATAGCATGGTATCTTCAAAATAATGATATAATCGAAGCAATTTAAGTACATCTGGTAGAAATGGAATTGACAGAACAAAAAAAAGTATTTAGTGGAAACCTAACTTTCGTCAGATAGTCCCTACTAAATACTTTCTTTGCGGTAGGACCTTCT
Organism: uncultured Saprospiraceae bacterium; assembly: GCA_938015435.1. Classification (GTDB taxonomy): domain Bacteria; phylum Bacteroidota; class Bacteroidia; order Chitinophagales; family Saprospiraceae; genus UBA1994. Next base: position 170,013 of record CALLPN010000018.1, on the reverse strand, counting down.
AGAAATAGAAGCGTTCGCAAGTAACGAGATATGTATTTTTAATACTTAATCTAACATCTCGTAATCAACCCCTAATTTTCGTAATCCACGAAAACTTGAGCTACTATTATTATCAGAAATGCTTAAATCAACTGGATCTCCAGCAAGAAGGAATTCTGTAAAATCTTGAGCATCATAATTGCTGACACCTTCACCTATTTCTTCTATCAATTTGGTGATTGCTCGTTTGTCAGGTTTAGCTGCGTCGCATGATAGTAGTCTGATATTCATTTTATTTTATTTGTGTTACTCTGATATAACCGTCGGAGATGGAAATTAATTCAATTCTAATTGCAAACCTTCATGGCTTAGCAATAATCCATCCACCAACTTTCGGCTTGATACTCCACTGTAGGGCTTACAGCTGTATCGTATTTGTATGAACTCAGAAGCATTGTAATATCATGCTTTAGAGTAGTCAATGTATCTTCTACTAGATCAGATCTAAATCCACTATCACCAAGACTTACTACCATCTGAGCAGATAATACTCGACTGATAATTTGACCAAGATCTACAAGTTTTCTTTGCGGCATTTTATTTTCCACATCGAAGTTGAGCATGTCCTTATACCTATCAGCTACTTTTTCCGAGAGCTCATAGGTCTTAAGATATTCAGCTAGATTGGTTTGCTTGCTACGGATCATTGTTTTTACCATCATCTCAGCGATCTGAGTATATAGCATTTCGTTGGACCCTTCAAATATTCTAAACGGACGGGAGTCAGTAATTCCTCTCTGACCGAAACTTTCTTCTATGTATCCTTTTGCTCCATAGAGCTGTGTAGTGATCTGAGCAGATTCCTGCATGAGGTCAGTGACATAGGCTTTCATTGTATTGGCCTCTACGGCCATAAGCGCAAGGTTATTATCTATGCTACTTACTGCAGAGCTACGTTTGCAAAAAGCAGAACAAATTACAAACGCCGCTTGTACACGACCGATCATATGTTGTACTTGGTCCATCGCAATGAGTGGGTGTGCACCTACGATTCGGGTAGTACATTGCTTTAGACATTCGTCAAGATTACGCTTGATGAATCCCATGCCCATACCTGGAAATTGGAATCTACTTCTGTGTAGTAGATCCATCATGAGCTTGAGCCCAGTAGACTCAGGTATCAGTTTGTTTTCTTCGGGTACGGTGATATCAACTATGTTTTTACCATAAGGGATAGGGTAGAGCCCAGCACTATTGTAGTATTCGTCCACTATGATACGCTGTGCATCTACTTGCTCATCGGTGACAAAAAAGTCTATATCTCTACTGAGTTTTCCACTTTCACTCTTAGATCTAGTGGTCATCAGCCAATAGTCTGCAAGTCCAGTAAGTCCTTGCCAATGCTTGATTCCTTTGATTTTGTAATTCGATCCTTCTTTGACATTAAAGGTCTGCATATTAAGTGCATCACTACCATAATCCGGTTCTGTGATCATCAATCCACCCATATTCGCTTGATTGAGAAATCTCTCAAATACCTTAGGCTTCAGCGATTCACTTCCATACTTAGCTACAGGTTCCATGAATAGAGCGAAGTTAATTCCGAAAGTGAGTGATAATGCAAGAGATTCGTAGCCAGAAGCTTCAAATACACCTAGACATTCCTTTACATCTATCCCTCTACCACCATATTCTTTTGGTATAGATACAGATAGAGGCTTAGCAGACATGATCTCTCTCCATACTAAAGCTGGAAAGCCTCTTTGTTGTATAAATTGGGTAAGGTCAGCTCTCTCGTAAAAAGCAGTCTTAAGCTTTGATTTATAGTTGTTTAGGAAATCTTCGTAGGGCATAGTGCCCACTATATTAGTTAAATCCATTAATCATTAGTATTGCTATGTGGTATGACCGATATAGGCCACGGTTGCTTGTTGTTTGTAAATGTACCTATTTAATGATAATCCAAAGATTAGATTTTGGTGTGTATTGTCTTCGTTGCGTAAATCTCTCATACCTAAGTGCTTATATCCGAGCCTTTAATATTTGTCTTCTCGTATTATATCGAGGTTACCTGCCAGCTCACCATATAAACCAGAAGTCTGCTACTCTTTATATTGTATAATCTCACTGCTACAAACTCGTCCAATGGTAATCTCGTAGTTATATTTGCTTAAGACATGAAACTGAGAGATACACATAATCGAATTGCCAAATATCTGAGGATAGGAATCACTGATAGGTGTAACCTTCGTTGTCGCTATTGTATGCCTGCCGTAGGTATCGATTTTGCCCATCGCGATGATATTCTGAGCTATGAGGAGATTATCAGATTATCCAAAATATTTGCATGCTTAGGTGTCGATAAGGTGAGATTGACGGGTGGAGAACCTTTTGTGCGTAAAGATATAGCCGTATTACTTAGATCCTTATCTGATGTTTTTTCCAAAGTGCATATCACTACCAATGCAACCTTGCTTTCGGGTCACTTCGAATTGTTGAAGGAAATCAAAGTAGAAGGGCTTAATATCTCAATAGACTCTCTCGATAGAGATCGGTTTTTTATGATTACCCGTAGAGATAGTTATGATATTGTAATGGAGAATATTTTGAAATGTTTGGAAAATAAAATTCCTGCAAAGCTCAATATCGTAGTTATGAAAGGGGTCAACGATATGGAACTTCTTGATTTTGTTAGATTTGGAATACAACATAATATCGAAGTAAGATTTATAGAAGCGATGCCATTCAATGATGATGATGGTAATCGAAATGTATATATGCCGGCGACCGAGATTGCAGCGTTAATCGCAGGAGAATTTCAATCATTGCATAAGTTGAATGCGGATGGGTCTTCTTCTGATAAGTATACCATAGATGGTAATTATACTTTAGGAATTATACCCGCATATTCGAGATCATTATGTTCGTCATGCGATAGGATAAGATTGACGCCGCAAGGAGAATTACTCAATTGCCTCTATGCCCAAACAGGTACTAGTTTATTATCGATGGTAAGAGGCGATAAGGTGACGGACAATGACATCCAACAAGCCATCATAGATAGTGTGTTACTCAAGAAGAAATCAGGATTCGAAGAAGAAGCGTTGATCAATAAAGATGCATTCAGAAGTATGACAACCATAGGCGGATGATTAGTGTAAAAGAAGCATTAGAAAAAGTGATGAGCACCGCTCAGATTATAGACGTAGAATCTATCTCTATCCACGATGCGATTGGCAGAACATTAGCCGAAGATATATTTGCAGATCGATCTATGCCGCCATTCGATAGAGTGACGATGGATGGCATCTGTATCGATTACGATAGCTACCAATCAGGACAACGAATCTTTGTAATAGAATCTATAACTGCTGCCGGTAGTCCAACGGTCACCTTACAAGACAAAAAGAAGTGTGTCGAGATCATGACTGGTGCCCCTTTGGCAATAGGTGCAGATACGGTTATCAGATATGAAGACCTCAAGGAATTAGATCAGGCTTATGAAATAAAAGAAGCAATCATAAGAGGAAAAAATATCCATACCAAAGGAAGCGATCATAGTAAAGAAACAGTGCTCCTTGTAAAGGATAAAAAAATAAAAGCCATCGATATCAACGTATTGGCATCGGTAGGAAGATCAATCGTAGAAGTCTATCGCAATCCCAAAGTAGCCGTTATTTCTTCTGGAGATGAATTGGTAAATATAGCAGACCTGCCTACAGAATATCAAATCAGAAAATCGAATGTCTATATGCTACAATCTCGATTGAGAGAATTAGGAGTAGAGTCAAAGACTTTCCATTTTGTAGATAATAGTGATTCGATATATACGGAAATGAAAACCATCTTAGAAGATTATGATGTCTTATTGATGAGTGGAGGTGTGAGCAAAGGGAAGTTTGATTTTATCCCAGAAGTACTGGATCGATTAGGGTTCCAAAAGATATTTCATAGAGTAGCGCAAAGGCCAGGAAAGCCATTTTGGTTTGGTGTTATGGATGACAAAAAGGTATTCGCTTTTCCTGGAAATCCTGTCTCTACATTGGCTTGTTTCCACAAGTATTTTGTTCCTTGGTTATATCAAACTAAAGGTCTCTATTATCGGCCACTGAAAGTAGTGTTAGCCAACGAAACTACTTTTAAGCCTGACTTAGATTATTTTGCGCAGGCTTCGATTTCGCAAGCTGAAGATGGTAGATGGATGGCGACGATAGGACATGGAAATGGATCTGGAGATATGGTCAGTCCAACCAAGATGGATGGCTTTATAGAATTGCCAAAAGGGAAAGATGTGTATGAGGTTGGAGGGGTATATGATTTTATGATGTTTTAATAAGATGGGTTTAGTTTTATATATAAATCTGCTTGATTTGTGGTTAGTATAATTGGAATAGGATGAATTGTAAGAATTGTGGACATAATGTTGAAGAAGAATTCTGCGGGTTTTGTGGTCAAAATTCGAATGTTGGTAGAATAGATTATTCGAATTTCATTAGAGAAATAACGGAAAGTGTTTTTCAAGTTAATAAAGGATTTTTCTATACGATTCGTGAATTGTTTATAAGGCCAGGAAAGAGCATAAGAGATTTTCTAAGTGGAAAGAGGAGGAATCATTTTAAGCCAATTGCTTTTGTATTACTGTTGTCGACTTTATATTATTTGATTTCTCAATTAACCAATCAAAATACGTGGATGGATGATTTGGTGTCAGGTATGCTGCTCGCAGGTGCTGAACAAGGTAATGCTTTGAAAGTCTCAAAAACTATCATTTGGTTTTCTAAGAATTATGCATATTCATCATTGTTGTTGTTGCCATTTTTTTCATTGGCTTCTTACATATCATTTAGTGAATTTGATACGAATTACCTTGAACATATTGTGCTAAATTCATTTATAGCAGGACAACAAGCAATTTTATATTCTTTGCTTGCCATTGTAGGCACTTTAATTGAAAATAGTGATTTAGTAGCTACGTTTTCACTTTTGATATCTTTCTTATATTTATATTGGGTGTTCCAACAGTTTTTTTCGATTGGAAGTCGAATGGGGAATTTGCTTCGCACATTGATGACTTATATGTTGTACCTCATATTGAACTTTTTTTTGTTAATCTTGAATATGGTAGTGTCTGGCTTAATAAGTTGAAGAGTTCAATGTTGATTTAGAAGTAATTCATATAGGAAATAAGAATAATATGGTTTTGAATTTAGAAGTGAACTAAAGTGTAAGATTGACTTTATGTATATAGAACGCACAGATCATTTTTCATTAAATAGATACAAATAGAATAAATGTCAAAACGACTAACGCATATCAATAAAGAAGGTCAGCCAGGAATGGTAGATGTGAGCGATAAAGCGTCGACGATAAGAGTTGCTTCTGCGAGCGGTAAGATCACTATAGGAATCGAGATTATGAAATCTTTATCTGAAGATGGATACGCCACTAAGAAAGGTTCGATTGCTCAGACAGCGATTATAGCTGCGACGATGGCTGTGAAAAACACCTATAATACGATACCGTTATGTCATCAGATTCCGATTACTTCTTGCAAGGTACAGGTAGATCCAGTCGTGGATGGCTTCGATATAGGATGTACCGTGAAAACTAACGGTCAGACAGGCGTAGAGATGGAGGCACTCCATGGTGTATCTACGGCAGCATTGACGATCTATGATATGTGCAAAGCCCTCTCGCATGATATGCTGATCAGCGATATACAATTAGATAAAAAGACTGGAGGAAAATCAGATTATGAAAGGTAAGCATCATAAACATCCACCCTTGAAGCGACCCACTAGAGGAATGTATCATCGCAACGAATGGGCAATCTATGGTACCAACTGTAACCGCATAGAATCTGTAGTCCGAGAAATGAATAATCGATTATCTGATCGTTATCATATTACTTATGTAGATGCTGACCATCATGTGGAGCATCTCTCTACGGATCTTCAAATCGGTAAGAAGCAATTTTTACAATCTATAGCGATCCCTTGGAACGAATATGATGATCGTCTCCAATCGTGGCATACGGATGCGGTGCTAGTAAATGGTAACCATTATCCGGCGGATAGACAGATTGTATTTATCGATGCGGAGAAAGAAGATTCTTTATTGAGAAGGGTAGAGCAATTGATTGAGATAGATGTCGTGATTACATTAGATGATACTAATATTTTTGATTTTGTAAAAGAAAAGATGAATGATTCTACGCTAGTAATTTCATTGGAAGAAATAGAGAAAGTAGATCAACTTATCATCCGTCAAATAGAAAATAATAAAGCACCACTTAAAGCATTGATTCTCGCTGGAGGAAAAAGCAAAAGGATGGGAGAAGACAAATCTCAAATACAATATCACGACAAACCGCAAGAGGTATTCGCTGCTGATATTTGCGCAGCATTAGGATTGGAAACATTTATTTCTAAGTCGCATAATTTTGAAATAGATGAAATAGATAGCTATCCAGTACTCAAAGATCGATTAGTAGATATGGGCCCTTTTGGTGCGATACTATCTGCAATGATGAGTGATCCAGATGCGGCTTGGTTGGTATTGGCTTGCGACCTGCCATATATTACAAGACAACATATCTCTACATTGATAGACCAAAGAAGTACCGGCCAACAATCGACAGCATATAAGTTAGTAGATCAACCGTTTCCAGAGCCGCTTATAGCAATCTACGAACCTAATATCTATCAACGGATGCTCCGATTTTTATCGTTAGGATATGCTTGCCCCCGCAAAGTATTGATCAATAGCGATGTATGTCATGTCGATCTGATACAGACGGAAGTCGCATACAATGCCAATACGACAGAAGAAAAACAAGAGGTCCTTAAGAAGCTGAATAAATAAGATGAGCGAAGATCGATACATAAGGCAGACATTACTAGATCAGATTGGTGATCAAGGTCAACAGAAATTGTTGACGGCTCATATTGTTATTGTAGGTTGCGGAGGATTAGGATCTATCGCTGCACCATATCTTGCCGGCGCTGGGGTAGGGAAGTTGACTTTAATTGATGGAGATCTTCCTGATATAAGTAATTTACATAGACAAGTATTTTTCGATGAGTCATCGATGAATCTAGCGAAATCTAAATCACTTGCGGATCACATCCAAAAGCTCAATTCTACCATAGAAATTGTGGTCGTCGATCAGATGATCAGTAAAAAGAATATTGAAGAATATACACAAGGAGCGACTTTGGTTTTAGAGTGCACCGATAATATTCAGACGAAGTATCTGGTCAATGATTTTTGCCATATCCATAAACTCCCTTTGGTCTATGGTGCGATCCATAAGTACGAGGGATATATTTCATTTTTTGAAAACGAAAGCGAAAATTCTATCCACCTCAGAGATATATTCGCAGTACCGAATGAAGATATACCTACATGCTCCGAAGTAGGAGTAATGGGAACACTGGCTGGACTCATAGGGCTTATGCAAGCCAATGAAGCGATCAAGTATATTACTGGCGCAGGAGCGACGATGAGTAATCAATTATTGACTTATAACATCCTCAATAATGATCAGATGAAACTCAAGCTCAAAAAATCTTATAAAAGTAATGTAGCAGCGATTTACCAAGTCAGTAGTTATCAGTCGAAATCGAATTGCGATATCACAGAAGTAACGATCCAAGATCTCTTAGCGAATAGATCAAACTACGAACTCATCTCTATCCTCGAAGATTACGAACATCAAGATATCGATGATGAGGTGGAGCAGCTACCATTAAGTACTATCCATCCAGAAGAACTAGTAGATGACTTGGAAGGTCCAACCGTGTTTTACTGTACTACAGGAAAGCGTAGCGCTGTATTAGTACGTATGATGAAAGCTATCGATTCGGATATTGAAATCTACAGTTTGAAGGGTGGATTGAAAGCGACCTCTAATGGGTAAAGCATTTTTTAGTTTATTAGGGGTTATTGCGTAATACAGTTTATGTTATTTAATGCCGCATAAATAATTTGAATTCATTTAATTTAAATCAAGGCAAAAAACGTAGGCGTGGCCGTAGTCACGACGAGGATTTTTAACGAAGAGGTAAGTTAAATGGGGTAAATTATATGCGGCATTAAGTTGCATAATCTGTATAAGATGTTTTTTGCACTTGCTACTTAAGTAAACAAGGACACAAGGCTTAGAACCCTTATTAGTCAAACATCTTTAATGTCACTTTGAATTCATTCGAAGTATATATTTTTCTTCGACGAAGAAGAGGCAATTATTAAGCAATCCAAAGGGCAAGAGTGCAGTAGGTTTAATTTTTTTTTCAGACTCCTAAGATCTTTAGCGATTGGAGAGCTGAGAATAGAAATTGATCATATTTATGTTGATAATATTGAGCTTACCAATCTTCGAGCTTGGGAGTCTCAATAATTTATTATCCTAAGACCTCCACTTCTTTTACAAAAGGTTGCTTATATATTCTCTTTCCTGTGGCCTTATACAAAGCATTGGCTACAGCTCCGCCTGCAGGCGGTAATGACGGTTCACCCAATCCAGTTGGGTTCAGTCCATTATCTACAAAGTGTACCTCGATCTTTGGCGCATCGCCACTTCTGATCAATCTGTATTTATCAAAATTACTTGCGGAGGGTTTACCATTTTCGAATGAAAAATCGCCATACATAGCATGACCGATTCCGTCGATTATTCCACCTTCGATTTGATTAGTAGCCGCATCAGGGTTAATCACTATTCCGCAATCTACCGCGCAGGTTACCTTAGTCACTTTCGGTTTGCCATTGATGATTTGTACTTCCGCTACTTCTGCTACATGAGTATTGTGTGAGTAGTATACGCTGAGTCCTTGATGTATACCTTCTTGGACGGTACCATATTTCGATTTGTCAGCTACAAGCTTGAGTACTCCAGCCATTCGATCTGGATCCCATTGCATATTTTCATCTTTATTCTTTTTAGCATTTTCATACATGCCTAGTCTCATTTCTATAGGATCTTGATTTGTGATTTCAGATACTTCATCCATAAATGATTGTTCTGCAAATGCAAGAAAATTAGTATAGGGTGCTCTCCATGCTCCAGTCGTGATGTTACTATCGAATTTTGCATTGTCGACTCTATAATTATCTACTGCGTAAGCAGGAAAAAAGTTAGGAATTAATCCATACATATTGCTATTAGAAGCGGCTTCTGTAATATGGTATCCGGAGATTTTATTGTCTTTTATAGCTGCTCTGATTTTATATTTTAGAGCGACTCTATAGGTTCCAGCAGTCATGTCATCTTCTCTCGAAAACTGTAGTTGGATAGGTACTTTGGCAAGGCTCGATATCTCGGCCGCTTCATCTCCAAAATCACCATAGAGTCTACGGCCAAATCCACCACCCATACGCGTCATATGTACTTCTATATCTTTGGGGTCACGCTTAAGGATTTCAGCCACTCTTCCTTGTTGCCAAGCGGGAGTCTGTACGGGTCCTTTGAGGTATACTTTTTCGTCAGTTACGTTGGCGAAAAAATTCATTGGCTCGAGACAGTTGTGTGGAAGGAATGGAGATTCATATGTTCTCTCGATTACTTCGTCGGCCTCTGCAAATGCTTTGTTAACATCGCCATCATTTCTTACAGGTTTTACTTTGCTATCGAGTAAAGCGAGCATTTTCTCATCATGATCAGCGGTGCTTTCGAGCGGACTATCTTTGGGTGATTCCCATTGTGCAATCAATGCTTTTTTGCCTTTCATAGCTGACCAAGTGGAATGGGCTACGACTGCTACTTTGTTACCAAATTGGATTACTTGAGATACACCATTGACACTTTTGGCCGCAGTATCGTCGTAAGACTTAAGCGTCTGACCAAATGCTGACGGACGCAATACACTAGCGTACATCATTCCTTCTTCTCTGGTATCTATACCGAATAATGGTTGACCAGTAATGATCTGTTTGAGATCTACATTGCGTTTACTAGCGCCTATAATTTTATATTCCTCTGTTTTTTTGAGTTTCACTTCTTCAGGTACTTCTAGGCTCGCGGCTGCAGAGGCTACTTCGCCATATCCGAGAGTGTCTCCATATGCATTGGTAATGATTCCTTTGGAAGCAGTACATGTACTGGCGTCTACTTCCCATTGTGCTGCCGCGGCAGATATCAACATGGCTTTGGTTGTAGCTCCTGCTTTACGGAGTGCATCCCATCCATGACGAATAGATTGACTTCCTCCGGCAACTTGTCGTTCGTATTTTTCACTGTCTAGAGGTGCTTGCTCTACAACTACATTCTCCCAGTCTACATCTAATTCTTCGGCTATGATCATCGGCATTGAAGTTTTTACGTTTTGTCCGATCTCAGGATTAGGAGACATGATAGTCACTACGCCATTATTACCTACTTTGATCCAGCCACTCATCGTTACCCAATTATCTGGCATGATGATCTCAGGTATGATTTGCTTTACTACCTCATCGGTCTTACAGCCGGACATAAATATAGAGAAGCCTAGTATCATTCCTCCTCCAGCTGCAGAGCTGACTTTTAAGAATGACCTTCTATCGATTGTATTGTTTTTATTTGCCATGATATTTTGTCTTTGGAGTTATGAGTTTTTTGCAGCCGTCTTGACAGCCGCTTTGATACGGTTGTATGTTCCGCATCTACATAAGTTGCCATGCATCGTGTCCTCTATTTCTTCATCACTAGGATTGGTATTGTCTGCCAGTAAAGCTGCTGCTGTCATGATCTGACCTGCTTGACAATAGCCACATTGAGGCACATCATGTTCTATCCATGCTTGCTGTAGTGGATGAGTTCCATCTTCGGATAGGCCTTCTATAGTGGTTGTCTTTTTGCCAGTGGCAGCTCCTATCGGTAAAGAGCAGGACCTAGCTGCTGCCCCATCGATATGTATCGTACAAGCACCACATTGGGCGATACCGCAACCATACTTAGTTCCGACAAGGTTGAGCGTGTCTCTTAATACCCATAGTATAGGTGTGTCTTCGTCTACATTGACAGAATGATCATTGCCATTGACGTTGATAATATATGAAGCCATAGTGGTCGTATTTATTGATGAAGTGAGATGATATACTTGGTAGCAAATCATCACAGCCCTAAGGTAGGTATTGTTTTGGAGTATTGCAAAGGAGTTGATAAGTATAGAATTAGAGAGTAGGTTTTAGAGATGTAGAGAATGTTTAACGAGGATTGTGAAACAGAGATAGAGTATAAAAAAATGATTGTGTTTTCTGAAAAACGTTAATAGTCACTTATTTGAAATCTATGATTAAACCTTGAAAGATTAGTAACGTCAAATGAATGTTTACAATTACTGAAAGTGAGTGTAGTTATGTCAATCTTCGGTATGTTTTTGAACATAAGAAATCAATTTATTTTTACAATGGAGTTGTCAGTATAATTTGTTCTCTGCCAGATGTACCGTTCGTTTATGAGAATATTCAATTTGAGATCATTAGCTACGTCCTTTGTTTTTTATCTTATCAAAATGTAAGTATCGTATTATTGGAATAAACCTTTTAATCATTTAGGGTTCAAATAATTTTTTAACCAACTAAAAAATAAATTATGAAATTTAATCTTCTCGTATCACTTTTGTTTTCAGTATTCTTATTCATAAGTAACATTGATGCTCAAATAAGCACACTTTGGGGACCGGATGGATTTGTGAAAATTGAAAATGGTTCAAGTGGTATGATGGCAGACTTAGAGCCTGGAGATAGGTTTAGTAGAGACCATGACCAAGCTGGAGATATTAATGGAGATGGAATAATAGATCTTGTTATTGGTGCTCGTTCTGATGATGATGGTGCAACCGATGCAGGTGCAGTTTATATTGTTTTTTTGAATAGTGATGGAACAGTTCAATCCAATCAAAAAATATCAATGTTGGAAGGTGGATTTAATGAAACTTTACTTGATAATAATTTCTTTGGTTATGGTGTTGCGGGAATTGGTGATTACGATAACGACGGAATTCCAGATATAGCAGCTTCTGCACCTTCTTCAACCAATAATGCCTTATATATTATTTTCCTTAACAGTGATGGAACAGTAAAGGATTATGTGAAAAATCCGAACATCATTGCACAAGGACTTTCAGCTATTGGAGATATCAATAATGATGGCAGAATTGATTTAGTAGCTTGCGACCCAAATTCTGATTTAGGAGGAAATAATAGAGGGGCAATTGATATTTTATTCTTAGATGATTCAGGACAAGTTTTAACTAATAATACCGTAAATATTAGCTCGGTAAATGGAGGCTTTGGTGCAGGATTGGAGAATAATGATAAATTTGGAGGTAGAGAAGTCGCAATGCTCGGTGATATCGATAATGATGGAACTCTAGAAATGGCTGTGGGAGCTTTTACATCTGATGGAGGTAAAGGAGCAATTTGGATGTTATCCCTGAATAGTACGACGTTTAATGTAGAATCTAAACTTAAAATTACAGAAGGCCTTAATGGCTTTTATGATACCTTGACTCTTGGCGCAAATCCAAATGGTTCTGAAGGCGCAAATTTTGGACATGCATTGTGTAAAGTTGGAGATTTGAATGGTGATGGCATTCCTGATTTAATGACTGGAGCAAACCAACAAAATGAAGGCTGGGGTTATATTTTATATCTGAATGCTGATAAGACCGTAAAAACCTATAGTCGAATTAATAATACGGAAGGTGGCTTCGAATTTAATCTAACAGCAGAAGACAGATTTTCCCGCTCTATATCATTTGTTGGAGATTTGAAAGGTGATGGAACCATAGCAGTAAATTACGGAGCAGGAGCAGGAGCAGGTAGTGCAGGAGCTTTATACTTATTGTTTTTTAAACCTTGTGAATTCACCCAACAAGAAGGACTAAATCATTGGATTGGGGGAAATACACTTTTTACAAATTGGAGCCACCCTGATCAGATGCTCACAAGTGATTCATTGACATTTGAGCAATGTTCATTCAAAGCCTTTGAAACGGATGCACCATATATCACTTATAATTTCAATGATGGAAGATGTATTTGCAAAGACTCCACTGCTGCTTTAGCTGTAAGTATGGAATTGAGTACTGCATTTAGTAATGAATGTAATACTTTTATAACTACTAGTACGGATGAGATAAATACTGAAACTACTATCATGGTTTTTCCGAATCCGACGAACTCAGAAGTGTTTTTTGAAATTAATCAAACCGCATTTTCTGAGAATGATATAGTCAGTGTTTTTTCTTCTTTAGGCAGTCAGATTTACTTATCTAAGATAAATTCATCTGAAGCTAAAATTGATTTGTCAAACTATCCAAGAGGAATTTATTTTGTAGTATTCACAGTAAATGGTAAATCGGAAACATTTAAAGTTCTGAAAGAATAAAACTGAATGCAATAATATGTTAGACTGTAATATTTTGATTGCACTATATTAACGCCATCCTTATTTGGCTGAAGAATAGCATTTCTTGGTTACATTATTTAGGTTTAAAATCTCCTCCTTTAAGTAGAATAATTTTCAGTCTAAATTTTGATATAGTAATTAGGTAAACACAGTAATTTTAATCCACCTGCTTCAAGTAGGTGGTAGTTGAGTTTTGGAATAATTTTAAAGCTAGCAGTGATATAAATATTGTCATGATAAATCACACCCTAATTAGTTTTGACAATAGTATCATGGATGTTTTATATTATGAATCTGATCTTCGAATAAGAGATAAGTACCGAGATTTAATTGAAGGGAATTGCGCACTTGATTTGATAGAAACCGATAAATGTAGAAACGATATTAGGCACTTGGAACAAAGGAAGGAAAGAAACAGTCTGGGCCTATATAAGCTCCTGTAATTGAAATTTAGCTTAGCCAATATTCATAATGCATTAATTGTGAGGAAGTTTATAATTTACAAATGTCGTTTATAACACCTTGATTAATCGCATATTTCAATAACTTACAAGTATGAAAGCAATATTTGTCACCTTAGCATTTTTCATTTTTTCAGTTCCTTTCTTTGCTCAATCTTCATGGGAGTATTATTCAACCGATTATTGGGTTCAAGATGTAAAGGTTGTTGGAGATTATACGCTAATAGGGAATCCTACTGGCTTTCATATTATTGACACGAAAACTAAGAAGTCAAAGCTTTTTCAATCTGTCAATAGCGAGTTGCGAGGTTCTTTTGTTTGGGAGTTACTTGCAGAAGACGACCATCTTTGGATTGCTTTAAATCAGGGAGGAATAGCGCGTTACACTTTAGGTGAAAACGGAATAGATGGGACTTGGGATCAATATTACACTCCACTTTTGGGAGATAGCGATACTTTGTATAGAGCTAGAAATTTGATCGAAACCGAAGAAGGGACTTTATGGTTTGATGGAGCATGGGATGGAAGAGGCGCGCTTTCTTCCCTTAAGGATGGTGTTTTGTCAGACCATTCTGACATTTTTGCCCAACAACCATATGATTTTAGTTGCCATGGAAAAGCAAGAATGTATTTCAGGGACAATGGAAGTCCGCTCAACTACGTAAATCTTGAGACGCAAGAGATAATTCAAATAGCTTTACCTGCATCTGGTATGGAGGTAGGATCATTTACAGCGCTCAATGACGAATTGTATGTTAGCCTTTATGACAACTTAGGAAGTTACATTTACTCATATGGTGATGATTGGAAAAAAATATCTGATACTGATGAAAGCCACTACTTAAAGCCTGCAGTGAAAGGGGAGAATTCGATTTGGTTAAGTGGCCTTCCGCTGGACTCGACGTTTATTCGTATTTCGGCAGATGGATATAGTAAATTTACAATAGAAGACCTTGCAACAGATCAAATTACTCCTGAGACTATAACAAAGATTTTATTTGAAGATGCTATGGGCAGAATATGGCTAACGACTTATGGGGGTGATAAAAAGGAAACCATAGTTTACAGTATTTTGGATGGTGAAGTAGAAGAGTACGATATATCACACTCACCATTGAACACATATATTAGAGGAGCTGACAATTTAGATTTTGATTGCGATGGAAATTTGATAATTCCAAACCTTACAAAGGTTCATGTTTTTGATCCAGATTCTTCGACCGTAATTGATGTATTAGAAAATAGGCAATTTGGCGATCTAGAGATGGTAGCATCAGATCCAATATCTTGTCGATACTATATGGCTCATGATGGTCACACTTCAGATCCTAGTTACATATATGTATTTGAAGAAAATACAATAATAGATACATTGTTTTTAGAGAGTGGCTGGATCGGTGACGTACTGATTACCTCTCAAGGTCAGCTCATAACCTCTACTACGGATGGAATAGGTCTATACGACGAAGTCAGTAAGGAATGGAATTGGATTAAAGATCCACTGTACAATCCAGAATTAGACAGATATAATGGAATATGGAACATGAAGGAACATGCAAACGGTGCCATTACCTTTGGAACATACGCATCATTGGTAGTCTTTCATAATAGTGTGTGGACTACATATGACATATCTAATAGCCCAATCGGTGACCAAAATGTAAGTACACATTTCATTGATAGTAAAGGTCATATTCTAGTTGGGTATCAAGGAGGAATCTATAAGTACGATGGTATAGAATGGGTATACACTCCATTTTTTGATCCGTACGAAAATTTCATTTCAAGTATTTTCGAAGATGAAAAAGGAAACTATTGGCTAGGTAGTTATGGAACTGGTTTACTCTATTGGAACGGGTTGAGCTATGAGCAATATGATATAATGAATTCTGCAATTCCTTCAAATAGAATTTCAGAAATATTAAAACATCCCATCACAGGTGATTTATGGCTGATATTGGACAGGGGAATTGCGGTATTTGATAGAGATGACTTTACCTATAAAAATGGAATTTTTGGAAAGACTTTTTTTGATGCTGCTCAAAATACAAACTATGACCCTGGCGATGATGTCGGGTTAAGCAACATTCTGATAGATGTCGATAATCAAGGTTCCGTATTAACAGATGAGAATGGAAACTATTCATTCTACCCCAATACTGAAAGCTCTATAGATATCGAATGCATTTTTCCTTCTGAATATGAAGCAACTACTTCGACCACTATTAATACAGAATTCAATGACGAAGATATATTCGACATAAATTTTGGATTATGGAAAGAAATAGTGCCATCAGATATTGTAGCAGATCTTACCGTAAGCCCATTCATATGCTCTTCAGGAATATCGGTATGGTTAACTGTCGAAAATCCAGGCCTGGAATCCATTGATGGTAAAGCCATTTTATCATTGCCGAATGATATTCAGATTGAGTCTACTTTTCCAGTAGCTGATGTGATTTCTGTAAATTCTGTTTCTTGGGATTTTCAAGAGTTAGAGGGCTTTGAAAAAAGAACTTTTTATGCTATAATTCAGGGCCCTTCAGTAGAAGATATTTTGGAAGGAGCCGATGATTTGAGTGTTGATATTTCTGCATCTATCTTATATGACGGATTAGTAAAAGATATAACGAAAAGTGTCCCTTTTCTATGCGATTACAGACCCAATGATAAGCTTTCGAATAGTGTAGGGCCTTCAATAGGAAATTGTAGCTTGATAGGCGATGATCTTGTATACACAATAAGATTCCAAAATGAAGGAAATTCTATTGCGTCTAATGTCATTATTACAGACTCTATATCAAGTCTACTTGATATCAATACTATAGAAGTAATGTCAAGTAGTCATGATGTAGGAACTCAAATAAATGCGGGGAATCAATTGGTTTTTAGATTTCTTAATATTGATCTACCACCTAAGTCAGAAGATGAATCGGCAAGTCATGGGTATGTAAAGTTTAAGATTTCTCCGGTGGATGATTTACCTAATAAAAGTACAGTATTCAATACCGCGAATATTTATTTTGATAATAATTCTCCAATCCCAACTAACTATACAGAGAATATTTTGGTAGAAGTGTTGCCAGATACGAAAGGCGATGAGACTGATCTACCCAATTTGCAGGTTAATATATCACCTAATCCATCTGATGGAAGTTTTGAATTGACTTCCAATTTCAAATTCTTTAGTTATAAAGTATTTGACGTTCATGGTAGGCTTATTTTAAATGATGTTTCTGGAAATGGCTTCTCTATTTTTAATCTTCAAGTTCCAGGTATTTACTTCGTGATTGTAAATGACGATTATGAAAGTAATGTCATTAAGATAATCAAGATATAGTAGGTTCGCTAGTTGAGTTATAAGGGGCCACATCCTGTATTTGGAAAAGCAGCAATGTAGGTAATATTCTTGATGCCTTAATTTCGGATTAGTGTTGAAATGGAAGCTTCTCCTTTTGAGTTCGTCAGAAAATAATCGTCCTAGTCACCTTGGAATTAACACATTGCATAGAGATTTTCTTATTTAGATCATACATATGACATAGTCTACTTATTAGTATAAAGGCCATCATGTTAGGCCGTCGGCAGCTAGATATAGCCGTATCTCTAAGAAAATATTATCTTAGCAGAACTAAATTAGGTGCATCTGCATTCTATATTTGAATACAATCATTAAAAACAAAGTATTATGGGTAAAGGTAAAGACGCAAAGAAGAGCGTTAAGAAAGAAGCTCTCTTGACACCGAAAGAAAAGAAGGCTGCGAAAAAAGCAAAGAAAGCTAGCTACCTTTCGTAGTTGGTTACAAGCAATAGCAAGCAAAGTCTTTTATAAGTTGAGAAACACTTATAAAAAAGGGATAGTCCATTCAATTGGAGCTATCCCTTTTTTTGTGATTGAGGATTAATTAGTAGATTTCAGTAGTATTTTATTGGTTACTACACAAGAACTGATTTTAAATTAGTTCTAATTAAATTGCCGAAATCTCTACCACTTGGATCCTGAAACACACTCAAATCAAATTCTGGAACTACAGCTAAGATATGATCAAAGATATTGGCCTGGATACTTTCATACTCTCCCCATTCCTGTACTTTGCTAAATACGTATATTTCTATCGGTAATCCATGTTCGGTGGGTGCGAGTTGTCTAACCAAGAATGTCATTTCTTTATTGATCATCGGTTGATTACTTAGGTAGGCTTCCACATAGGCTCGGAAGGTTCCGATATTAGTCATCCTTCTACCATTTACTAAGTTGGAATCATCTATACGTAGCTTTTGATTATAGGTCTGTGTCTCTGTCTTGGTTTTGGCGATATAGTCTGATATGTATTGTATTTTATTAAATCGATTGAGCATTTCTTCATTGCAAAATTGAATCGTATTAATGTCAATGTTGATGGATCGTTTGATTCTTCTTCCTCCTGACTCAGACATGCCTCGCCAGTTTTTGAATGATTCAGTAATCAATGCATAAGTCGGAATGGTAGTAATTGTTTTATCCCAATTTTGAACTTTGACGGTAGTCAACGCGATGTCTACTATATCACCATCGGCACCATACTTAGGCATAGATATCCAATCGCCTTTAGATACCATCTGATTGGCAGATAGTTGTATACCAGCTACAAATCCCAAGATTGGATCTTTGAATATAAACATCAGCACCGCAGTCAAAGCACCCAAACTACTAAAGAGGATAATTGGTGTTTTATTGATTAAGATAGAAATGATGAATATGAAGCAAATAAAGTAGATGATGATTTTGAATACTTGGATAAAGCCTTTGATCGGAATTCTATTGGATACTTCATAAGTGTTGTATATATCCAAGGAAGCATTAAGTAATGCATCTATCGCGAGTATGGCCATAAGGATCATGTATATCAATGCAGCACCGGTAATCAAAGTAATGGCCCAATCATATCCTTCTAAAGGGATGTGAATCAAGAGGTAAATGACTAATGCAGGAGCTAATCTAGCTAATCGATTAAATACTTTCTTTTGTAATATCGCATCATCCCATTTAGTCTTGGTGCGATTGACAATAGCGGTTAGACCTTTTAGAATAAAGCGCTTAGCCAAATAGTTAAAGATCACACTAAGTAAAATAATCAGTAATAAAATAGCAACTCTAGCGAAAATGTCTGCTGATGACAAGTTTAAGCCTTGTTCTACAATCCAATTTCTACAAATATCAAGCATATATCTATTTTGTTTTTATCACTCCAATTTAAGTGGTCGGCAAGCTAGTATTAATGCTTCACCAAGTTGTCTAACTTTTGATAAGTTTTGTAATTATAATTCCAATGAGATAATAACAGCCAAGATTGGTACTCGAAAGACACTTTTGATCTCTTTGAAGTTTAATGGAATATGATTGGAGGAAATATTGATTTGTCAATACTCAGAGTTTAGTGTTTACTTTATTACAAGCCCGATACATAATTATACAATAGAGGGTTTTATCGAATATATAAAAGTAAATGCTCTCGCTCTTGATTGTTACTATTGGTACCTCAATCTAAGTCAGAAGTGCTCATTTTATCATTTGAGTAGTTCTTATAAAACAACAAAAAATCATTTAGAATTAAATTATAGAACATGAAAAAGACCATCTGTTATTTAACACTGCTAGTGATCTTATTATTGAGTGCATCGACATTCGCCCAATCGGATACGACAAACGATACTTGGCGCATGGAAGGTAACACTACGCTTACTGATAATACTGCCATCATTACCAAAAACTTAGGTATAGGTGCTGCGAATAAGGAATATGAAGATGGCTTACACCTGATTGATAAGCCATTGATTATCCAAAGGACGAATAGCCCCAAATGGAGATTGTATTCTTCAAGTTCACCCACTGGACCGTTTTGGATACAGAATATAACAGGTAATGTAAATGCCTTACGAATAGAATCTAATGGTAGATTTGGTATAGGTACAGGTGCTAGTATAGTTCCAGAAGCTCAATTGCACGTCAAGAGTTACAATCATAAAGCTTTATATGTGCAAGGAGGAAATTCTCAAGGGAATCACGCGATATTCCAAACAGGATCAAGTGTAGGCGAACCTATTTTTTCAATCTTCAATGATCATCAATTAGGGATAAATACGACGGTACCTACAGCTACTTTGGAAATTGGTTCTTTTGATGTAGAACAGATTCAAGATTACAGCGGATTGAAAGTGACAGGATCATTTGAGAATAATGCAGCGCAAATTATCAATGATCATTCTGGTGCGAATGCAGGAGGTTTAACGATAGAAACTACAGATAGTAATGCTCAGGGAAATGCTTTGTTAGTTAAGACTAATAGAGTAGGCAGTCCGATGACGATGTTTAGAATTCCTAATTTTCAGGCGAACAACAACTCAGTTATTATAGCTGAAGACGGTGGTAAAGTAGGAATAGGAACTGCTAATCCTCAAAAGGCTTTGGATGTATGCGGACATATACGAGCCAAAGAAATAATAGTAGAAAGCGAGTGGTGTGATTATGTGTTTCTCAAGAATTATAATGTTCCCTCATTACAAAATCAAGCATTATTTATCAAAGAGAATGGACACCTAATAAATTTTGATTCTGCAAAAGAGATGGACGGGTATATCGAAGTAGCAGATGTCACTACTCGCCAGCAAAAGACTATTGAAGAAATGATGATCTACTTAATAGAAATGGAGGATAAAGTAAACAAGTTGACATCGACGATTGAAGTTTTAGAAGCTAAACTTAACCTACTAAAGTAAGGATAGATTATGAATGATTGTCTAAACACATCTTTAGAGGTTTATGTGCCAAGTCTAAGTAAACCATGGGATCTTAGGAGAGCTCAACATCTATTTAATAAGATGGGAATCGGAGCCTCACTACCTGATATCCAATGGGCACTTAGTATGACACCCGAAGAAGCAGTAGACGCTCTTATAGATGCATCTTTGCAAGAGCCTGTACCGACTAAAAGCGATTACCCATTTGGAGATCCTGAGCATGATCCTTGGCAGTTTTCGTATGATGGGGAAGATGATGAGGGTAATTCTATTAGGATTTGGCCTAACTCTTTGAATAGTGGGCCGATGGTATCTCACTATTTTATCAATGCGATAGAAAACAATAGTTTACGATATAAACTGCTATTGTTTTGGACAAATCATTTTGTGATAGAGGCTACTAATTTAGCTCAATATCCATCAGGATTTCTCTATTATTATTTGACACATATTCATACTCATGCATTTGGTGATTTTCTAGAAATGACTAAGGCTATAGGTCTTACTCCTGCTATGCTTGGGTATCTTAATGGCAATAGAAGTACTGCAGCAGCACCTAATGAAAACTATGCAAGAGAATTATTGGAGTTGTTTACCGTAGGGCCAGATAATTACGAGCAGAATGATGTCGAAGAAATAGCTAGAATCATGACTGGTTGGAAGGCAGAGTTTTTGCCTTGGGCAGATAATGCGAATTCTGGGTACCCAGACAATCCGGGTAGATGGTATCCATTTACGTTTAATGCGCATATTTTTTATCCACCACATCACGACTGGGAAGAAAAGACGGTTTTCAATAAATCGTTCAAGCCTGATGGTGAAACTAAAGAAGATGCTTTTCAAGAATATTTATGGTTGCATCATGAAGTTATTTTTAAGGAGAAGAAGGATGAAATAGCTGATTTTATTTGTAGGAAATTGTATAAGTTCTTTGTTTATCATGAGCCAAACGAGGCGGTCATAGAACAATTAGCCAATACGTTTAAGAATAATGATTGGAACATAGAATCAGTGCTCAGGCAAATTTTTAAAAGTGAGCATTTTTTTGAAGCAGACTTAATTGGCGCTGGAATTAAAAGTCCATTCGAATTTCTTTTTGGTTTTCTTAGACAAGGCAATTTGAAAATTGATGAGGATTACTTTAAAGAAAATAGTGGAGAACCTCATATTTCATTTTTTCAATTCCAGATACCTCAGATGCATCATGATTGCCTATCTAAATTAGGTCAACAACTATTCAGTCCAGTAAATGTAGCAGGCTGGCCTGGCGGTAAGAGTTGGCTTTCAGAAAATACAATGACTAAAAGATGGAGTGTTATTTACTATAAAATTGAGTTCTACAAAAATATTATGAAGCCAGGTTCGGTTTTTCCATTTCCAGAAAGGACATTTGAAAAGTTTAGACAAATGGCAAAAGACCTGACTCAGTTTGCGACAAGTTCCTCTGATTTTAATAATGTTGATGCTGTAGTGAAAGCGATTGCTCAGCACTTCATTATGGTAGATTTAGATGAGAGTGAGATGGCAGCGGCAGTAGAAGTATTTAAAGGAGATATACCAGAAAATTATTTCAATGGCGAGATTTGGAATCTTGATTATGACGAAGAATTTCCGTACTCAAGCGTTCCTATTCAAGTCTTAAATTTGCTTTTATACCTAACCAAATTACCAGAATATCAACTCAATTAATATGTCGAATAAAGATTCTAATTTTCACAGTAAAGAACATAGATCTTGGTCTCGGAGGCAGTTTCTTATGACAGGAGGTTTAGCGTCTATGTCTAGTTTACTTCTAGGTAATTCGGTTGTTCAAAGTGTCGCTTCATCAAGTATTTTAAATGCGGTAAATCAAGCAGATACGGATAGAGTAATTGTATTCTTAAATTTGTTTGGAGGCAATGATGGCCTCAATACGGTAGTGCCGATATCTGACAATGTAGGGCGTTCAGTGTATGAGGAATATCGACCTATCCTAAAACGAGTTTTGGGTAATGCAGCTCATAATTATTCTAGTAATACTACGTTGAATAATTTTGGATCTAGTGATTTTGCATTACCTAATTCCATGAGTGCAGCTATGGATATGTGGAACAATAATGATATGGCAATATTACACAATGTGGGATATCCCAATCAGAATTTATCACATTTTATTTCAACACAAATTTGGCAAACTGGAGCTGATTCAGCCTTTGATGATAGATTTAAGAGTGGTGTGGTAGGTAGGCAAATGGAAACTGAATTTCCAGCGTTTTCAACTGCGCCACCAGTGATTCCACCCGCTATTCAAGTGGGGAATTTTTCTAATCATATTTTTAATGGGCAGGATGAAACAATGGGTCTGATCTTTGGTTCTCCAGAGTCTTTTTATAATATCGCGAAAGATGGAAAACTCTATTCCACAGATCATTTAGATGATTGCCCTCAGGGTGACAGTAATTCATTTGTTAGAGAAATTGCCAATAACTCTAATAGGTATTCCAAAAGTATATTTGAAGCGGCCAATAGAGGGCAGAATTGTGGCTCTTCAAATTATGCTGAAACTAATGTAAATAGAACAAGTTTGCAATCTCAGTTATCGATTATTGCAAGATTAATTAAAGGAAACTTGGGTACTAAGGTATATTCAGCCTATGGAAAAGGTTATGATACTCATAGTGCTCAAAGCGGAAGTCAAACGGCCCTGGTAGGTGAAGTTGCTACTAATGTAACCGCATTTTTTGACGATTTGAAAGAATGTAATCTAGATGATAAAGTTACTCTGGTTGTGTTTTCTGAATTTGGTAGAACTATAATTGAGAATACATCTTTAGGTACAGATCATGGTAATCTTGCTCCTGTAATGATTTTCGGAGGTGGCATTAATGGTGGATTTTATAATGATCCTACAGACCTTTCGAAAGTAGAATTTAACAGAGTTACTTTTGAGAGTCAGGATAAACCATTGGATTTTAGATCCATTTTTGCGACATTATTTGAACAGTGGTTATGTATTCCTCCATTATTAGTCAATTACATTTTAGGCGATAACTATCCACGAATAGATGGGTTAATTACGGATCCATGCATCAATGAATCACTATTTGACAAAGCTGTACTTCTTGGCCACCATGCTGGTGACGATCCTCATGAAGTGTCGATTAAGTATGCCATTCCTAATGAGGGTGTTGTACAATTAAGATTAATGGATAAGTCGGGTCAAGAGCTTACGATTTTCTTTAAGGAGACTAAGACAGCAGGAAGCCATGTTTTTACTTTCAATACAGAAGAATGCCTATTGTCAAGTGGTGAATATATCTACCAATTGGATGCCGGTGGCAAAGAGTACCAAAAGCCCTTGATCATAAAATAGGGTATTTGATTATTTACAAAGAAGATAGGTCATGAAGCAACTTAAATACATTTTAATTCAACTCACAATTCTTTTTTCTTATTGCGTAAATGCGCAGAGTAATATTGATTGTAGTAATGCGTCAAATTTTATTGTTGGAGATTGTATCGCTGGAGAGATGATGATCAATTTGTCTGCGACACAAGGAGAATGTGCAGATTCTTTGGTCCAGAGTCTTTGGTATGTTTTTACAGCTAATAATTCGGGTGTGGTATTCTTAATGACTGATGCGGAATTCAATGATGCAATTTCTATTTATACAGGAAGTTGTACCAATACTAATTTAGTAAATTGTTATAATAATGACGAATATGGTTTTAAAGGAGAGGAAGTGTATTTCGAGGTTTCGAATGGTACGACCTATTATATCAAATTAAGTAATGTTAAGGATGAATTTGGCCTTAGAAATGGCGGGTTTTGCATAGGTCTTAATTGGGCTGAAAGTATACCAGATACACCAGGAAATGACTTTTGTGAAAACGCGGTATCAGTGGTAGTGAATCCTGATGGAATAAATATTTCTAATATCTATTCTACTTCAGGTGCATTATTGCCGAAGGAAGAACTCAGATCCAGGTCGGATGTATGGTTTACATTTATAGCGACTAATAATGAAATGAATTTGGACCTTAAAGGAGATTTTTCGAATGTAATAACGGTGTACGGAGGGAGTTGTGATGATCCAGTTGAATTATATTCAAGTGGGTCTGGTAGTTTATTTTTGGATAGCTTGGTTGTCGGTGAATCTTATTTGATTCAAGTGGCAGGTAATTTTTCTACAATCGAAGGGAAAGCTACCTTGGTTTTAGGGACATCTATGTCAGTACCCAATACTGATTGTTTTACTAATAGTATGATTACACTCAATAGTCCTTGTATTCCTTTTTCTAATGAACAGATTACGTTTAGTGGTATTCGGCCGGATTGTGAGTTTGGCCCAGAGGCTGATATTTGGTATTCCTTTATTGCTCCACCCTCTAATGGTGTTAAGATTAGAACAGAGGCGAATTTTTTGCATTCTATAGCTTTATATGAAGGAGAGTGTGATAGCCTTAATAGTGTTTACTGTCAAAGCAATCCACAGAGTTGCGAAGGGTATGTCACGATTGAAAATCTTCAATCTGGCAAAAAATATTACTTGCAGATTATGTCCAAGTCTACAAGTTTTGGATATTATTCCGGTTCGGGTTGTTTGGAGTTATTAGATATGAATCAAGGAGGAAATTTTATTCCGTTGAGTCTCGATGTCACACCTTTCTGTTTAAGTATAGATGAAGCCTCTTTGGAATTAGATGTAAAGGGAGGAGAAGGTAATGTTGTCGTTCAGGGAAATCAACATGGCGACATTTTAGATAATGGAAGTTCTTATGTGGTAAAGGTTACCGATGACAAAGGTTGTGTACAGCTCAATAAAGGAACAGTATCCTGTGATACAAAGGGAGAGTGTGAAGTATTCTATTTTCTGAGTACTAATAGAACTTCATGTAATGGAGATTCGGATGGTTCCGCATATATTACTTCTTCCAATGAGGGTGTTACCTATGATTGGTCTAATGGAAATACTTCTAATGAATCAACAGGAATGAGCAGTGGATCTTATAGTGTAACACTAACAAATTCTGAGGGTTGTACATTTGATGTATTATTTATTATAGAGGAACCATCAGGACTGACGACGCAAAATACAGTGGTAAATGCATCGAGTCAAACGGCATCTGACGGAATGATATCTTTGGTGCCTGATGGCGGTGTGCCACCTTATTCTTTTCAATGGCAAAGTGGAGATAATCAAGCCAATTTAAATAATCTAAGTGCTGGAAATTATGCTTATACCATTTCAGATAATAATGGTTGTACGACTGCTGATGTAGTGGTAGTGTCAGTGGAAGCGGCCTGTCCAGAAAACCAATCTTTAGACTTGAGTATTACTCAAAATGTACAAAATTGTTTTGCGGCTCAAGATTGGATCAATTCATCATCCGAGATCTTTCAACAAGCTGATATTACATATAAAGCAGGAAATAAAATTACTCTTACCGATGGTTTTAGAGCCAAAGAAGGAGCAAAGTTTAGAGGCTTTATAGAATCTTGTGCTACAGATATGGATCAGGATGGTTTTATTGATAGCGAAGACTGCGATGATGATAATGCGCTTATAAATCCTGGAATGGATGAAACTGTATACAATGGAATCGACGATGATTGTGATCCTAATACATTGGATGATGACTTGGATCAGGACGGTTTCGTTTTAGCAGATGATTGTGATGATAATAATCCTGCAGTGAATATAAGTCAATCTGAAATTGTTTACAATGGGGTAGATGACGATTGCAATCCTGATACTTTGGATGATGATTTAGATCAAGATGGTTTTGTCTTAGCAGATGATTGTGATGATAATAATGCCAATGTTAATACAGGACAAAGTGAAATTACGTACAATGGAATAGATGACGATTGTAACTCATCTACTTTGGATAATGATTTGGATCAAGATGGTTTTGTCTTGGCGGACGATTGTGATGACAATAATGCTAATGTCAACACAGGACAAACTGAAATTACTTACAATGGAATAGATGATGATTGCAATCCCGCTACTTTAGACGATGATCTGGATCAAGATGGCTACGTTTTGGCTGATGATTGTAATGATAATGATGCAAGTATCCACCCTAATGGAGTAGAAGAAGCTTACAATGGAATAGATGATGATTGTAATCCTGCGACATTAGACGACGATCTAGATCAAGATGGATTTGTCTTAGCAGACGATTGTGATGATGCTAATGCAAGTATACATCCCAATAGCGTAGAAGAAATATATAATGGTCTAGATGATGATTGTAATCCTGAAACTTTAGATGATGATCTCGATCAAGATGGTTATGTATTGGCGGATGATTGTAATGATAATGATTCTACAATTAACTCAGGTGCGGAAGACATTCCTAATAATGGTATCGATGAAAATTGTGATGGCGTAGATTTGGTAACGAGTATTCATGAGATTGGTAATTCAACTATTAATATCTTTCCTAATCCAGCATCAGATATAGTTAATGTGATTGTAGATGGATTAGTAAATTATAAAGTTGAAGTATATAGTTTAAATGGAACGCTAGTTTCGAGCTTGGTTAATGTTACTAGTTTTGATGTGGAGCCTTTAGCGCCGGGTATTTATTTATTTGTAATTGTTGATAATGACACGGGTCAGAAAGTGTTTGAAAAGGTAGCGGTTCAGTGATAAGTTAAATACTTCGATTATCTTAACTTATCTTACACAGTAGGAGTAGAGTAGATCGTATTCAGTTGAAATTATTAATCCAAGATATCTTCTCTATTGGTAAAAGTATTCATCAAGAAATAGTTTGGCCCTTTGGTAGTTGCTGGTTTCAGTAGGTGCTACGACGATTGTTTTTTCAAAATATTCCTTCGATAATTCTTTTTCATCTATTAGATAATAGAGAAGCCCTTTTAATTCATATGTGCCAATAAATTGCTTAGGGTTCTCTATGGGAATTGTTGCTTCTAAGTAATCGTATACTTTTAGTATTTCTTTCAATTGGTTCGTGTTTACCGTTTTCCATTCTAGTATATTTTGAGGATGAAACCAATAGTCAAATACCTTTCCTTTGTTGTCCTCAAACCATGTTTGGTGGACTAAATCACCACCAATGCTTAAGAGGGCAAATGGGTAAGAAGCAATGTCTTTATTCTTCTTTACCGCTTTTTTATATATACTCAATCCTGCATCAACTCCATTTTTCTGTATTACTTCAACGATCGTATGAACCAATGAGTCTCTGTGATTTTCTCTAAAATATTCTTCTTCATAACTTATAGGAAACATCTCTTTAAGGTCATTCATACGGTAACCCTTAGTAATCTCTTTTTTGATATCGATAGTCAATACATTTTCATAATTGTGAAAAGAGTACATATTCAATACACCATTAGCTAGGTCAATTACATAGGAATATTGAGTAGGGTATTTGCCTTCTTGGTGTGTAGTGCTGAGAAGCTTACGGAATAGTGGTACTGATATTTCATTAGTAGAAGATAGTTCTTTTTCAATGAGCTCATATCTTCTACAATCATAATCGCCATTTGTGATATCACACTTATTAAAATTAGTAGCTATCTGGTAATCCTTTTTTGAAATAATAATAGTGTCTCTATTCACTATTAGTGAATTGCCAAAAGCATCGGCCATCAATACTTGATTATAAGAACTTGGATATTCATATTTATTGAGAAATACCAAAGCTTCTTCCAAATTACTACATTTTGACAATATTTCAATAAAAATGTTACCCTTATGTTTTGTTTTGTCTTTTTGATTTAAATCTTTTGTATGTGGTATAGCTGCAAAATCAAAGAATAGACCATGTTCGTTTACAGCAAGTTGTACTTGGTAATCAGAGTGGCCGATGTTAATAATGCCATTACTATCTGTTGTCCTTTCAGTAATCCACATTTTAGTAAATGGGTCTGACCAATCTTCATTGCCAGCGGCTAATACTTTTCCATTATGTGCTGAACAAAAGATCGTACACGCATTCGCATTGAAAGATGTGCTTAGTATGAAGGTGAAAATAATGTACTTGACTGTTGTAAGATTCATAGGTTTCTCGTTTTGGTATGACAGTCTAAATACTTCAGAGAATATGGATAGTTGCATCGAAATTGAATATTGGATTTTGTGGAACATTAGATGTCCTTTCAATTACGTCATGATAGTTATTTAAAACCCTGCTTAAACTCTCTAAAATTCTACTATTTCTATGTAAAAGAATAATTCATTTTCTCTTACTTCACCAACATATGCCTTCTATGAGTTTTGCCACCACTTCGTAATTCCAACATATAACTGCCTGGTGATACTACGACCTTTTGAGGATTAAGTGTGTAAGTATAACTTCCTCTATCTACATAGCTGTCAAATAATGTACGGTATGGTGTACCATTCAATTTGATAAGGCTCAATCGAGTATTAGCTCCTTTGCTTAATGAATATTGAATATCGATATGCCCAGCCACTAACGCAGGTTTGTATCCTAAGAGAATGCTTTGTGCATTGAGTCCACTAGGGAAATCACCTGCTGGGACTAAGCCATCTATTTTATTTTGATCACCCAAGACATGATCTACCACACGATCATCTATGCCGAGCCATCCATCGAGGATACTGCCATAGACAGATCGGAAATCTATACCATAGGTAGGATCACCGTATTGATCTGTATTTATTAGGTCTGGTGGTGTGCCTACAAAGCCATTTCCTAACTCTTCTCCGCCAAAGAGTATCATGGGTCCACCTGTGCCATGATCTGTTCCGAAGGATCCATTTTCATATATCGTTCTTCCAAATTCAGAAAAAGTCATTCCTAATACTTTTTCACCAAGGTTATCCGCATCCATATCAGTAATGAAAGCTGCAATCGCTTCACTGAGATAAGTCATCAATCTTGGATGGCGGTCTTCATTTTGATCTGCATGAGTATCGAATCCGCCAAGCGTAACCATATATACTTTAGTCCCAAGTTGACCTTTGATTAATCGAGCGACTATTGATAATTGTTCCGCTAAGTAGTTGTCTGGATATTCACTTTTAGTCACTCCTTTTCTAAATGCTTCTTGTATCGTCGTAGAATATCTAAATGCGTTGTTGGCAGTTTGTCTGGCGTACTTCAGTTCTGCTTCTGCTGGACATTCATTGAGCTCTGTAGTATTATAAAGTTGTCCTTGTTGAGCAATACGATAAAACTCCGTAGGGTTACTAATGGACAGAGACATATTGGCATCTGCTCCAGCAAATATGAGATTGTTTTCTATACCGATTTGTATCGCTGGCGGAACATTAGGTGGCGTCTCCAAAAAACTTCCGAACTCTGCTTCCATAGCTCTACCAATCCATCCAGTTCCAAGTACTTCATTACTATCAGAAGCACTGGCCCAGATATCACTTGATCTGAAGTGGCTATAGTTAGGTTGAGGATATCCTACATTATGTATTACTTTCATTCTGCCAGCTTCCCAAAGCGGTTGCAGAGATTGCGTGGTATTAGGCATACCTATTTCATCACTCAGATTCCACATATCTGCTTCATTGATCGCCAATGTAGGTCTGATGTTATAGTATTCGTCATTACCTCTTTCTACGATAGTATTGAGACCATCGTTTCCTCCATTGAGTCTTATAAGTATAAGGGTGCGATCTGTATCATTATTAAGTAATCCCATGGTAAGCGGATTGATGACCATCTGTGACATAGAGTGACCATTGATCGCCATCATACTACCCAGAGAAAATAATCCAGTGTTACGTAAGAATGCTCTACGCGAAGAAGCTTCGTGCATCTCTTGATGACCTTTGCCATCTTTAATTCGGCTTCCATATCGGCTACGTACCTTGCTATGCATATTTTGTTTTGACATTTCGAAAATGTATTAGCTAAGTTGATATTCAGGTATCTGAATTAAATATCTAAAAAGGTTGAGTAATTGTTGAGGCGCTTCTTGCCAATTAAGATTCCACGAACCATCATCAAAATAGTTTTCAGGGATTCCCGCTTTCAAATAAAGGACACCAACATCAATTAGATTGTCATCAAGATCTACATCTAGTACTTGCTTGGCAAATGCTGCTGTAATTATTTGAGGATCGCTTTCCGATTCTGAGATCGTTATCGCCAACGAACGTATTTTTTCATATCCACTATCTTCGATATAGGCATTGACTACATTATGGCAATAAGACCATCTAAAAGCCAATGAATTTTCGCTCAACCAAAATCTATTGCCAGGCCATCCAGCTACATTCGGTGGGTCGAAAAGGTATTGACCCATTTCTTGATTTATATAATTGATGTATTCAAATATATCAGGATTGAGGTCGGTCGTTATATCTAGTCCGATAGTTGTAATTAACTCTGTAGTAAGTGATACAGGAGATTTAATTTTGGCACCTCTAAAAGTCTCTTCGTAGAAATGTTCGCTACTTAGTAATTGTCTGATCACAGGAACGATTTCCCAATTAGAATCTATCAGTGTTTGTGCCATTCCTGTCACTATACTTTCATCCGCTTCTCGATATACAAAATTCTGATATAGCTTCATACATATGTAACTTGCTACTTCAGTTTGTCGAAGGGTAAATATCAATTCGTGGACATCATCATATCCAAAGTTACCAGATTGACCAAAGATCGTTTTTACAGATTGATCATGTCTATTAGTATCAAAATATGTCTCAGTACATTCCTCCCAATCTAAAGTATATCCAGTAAGCGCTTTAGCTACTTCTTCTATATCTAATTGTGTGTATCCATTGTTTTCTCCCATGGTAAAAAGCTCCATGAGTTCTCTCGCGTAGTTTTCGTTGGGCGAACCTTCACGATTGTCATTGCCATCTAGATATACTAACATGGCTTCGTTAAGTCCCATTTGTTCTACGAAACTTCTGAAGTTGCCAAGAGCCATTTGATTGATCAGGCTGTAATATTTCCAAGCGTATCTATTGCATCCGTAAACTCCTTTTTCGGTAGCAAAATGATCATGCCAAAAGATGCTCATCTTTTGTTGAAATGGATGAGTGAATCCTCTTCGAATCCAATCATATTGCATTTGCCTAAAATTATCTTGTTTCTCCTCATCACTTTCTTCACCGTAATCTTCGGTAGAGTATTCCGACCAATAATATGCTTCTGGCTGAGGACTGTTGACCGCTTCGCTAATCAGTTGATTGACTAAGTCCGATGGCGTCATGAGTAATCCAGCTTGAATCGTCTCATAGCTAGCACCATATCCGAAGCTTCTGTATAAGTGAGCTACTTTGGCATCAGTCCATTCATCAGTGGCTGGCAGGTAAGGAGCTAGGGTGGAAGTGACACAGTTGTTTGCGATCATAGCGAATAGTTGGAATGATTCGATCTAAGTTAGTAATTATTTGAAATATACGATAAAGCTACTTTGAATCGTAGTATCATTAAGAGTATAAATACTTAGGTAATCAATAATTGGGTGTTTATTCCAACTCATATTAGGGTAAACACTGAATAGTGGTAAGCGAAATTTATTGAATATTTAGATCTGAATTTTTCAATAGAAAAAATGTTTTGCATTCTGAAGATCGGTTCTCTTTAGTAATTAACATTTTCTCGTTATATTGAAAGCAATTATCTAATAGATTACCTCAATTATCATTGGCCATGACTAGATACTTCTCATTATTTGCGCTTACAGTTTTGATGAATATAGTATCAGCTCAAGAGATCCTCTTCCAAGAAGATTTCAATGATTGTGCGCTACCTAATGGATGGAATCTAAGTATAACCAATGGGCAGGATGACGGAGTTACTTTTGCATATCCGCTTAATACTAAGAGTGACTCATTATCTATAGACGGTACATGTATGGTCATATTTGATGATGATATATTAGGCAATAATATGCCAGCCTTCAGAGCAGAGTTGCAATCACCAGTAATAGAAGGCGCAGACTACCAAACTATTTATCTTCGGACCGATGTTCATTTTAGAGCTTATGATTCTTCTTCGTTTACAGTATATCTCCAAGAAGAAGATGGTACTAGACGAGAACTAAGAAGGTTTGATGATGACGATCAGACAGGAAGTAGATTTAGCGAAATATCTCCTATGTCTGTTGATCTAAGATTTGTAACTGAGAGTACTTCTTTTTCGATCGTATTTGTATATGATGATGCCAATATGTATGCTTGGTGGGCAGGAATAGATAATGTAGAAGTAATCGGTAGTGGCTCTGGTACTACTATCATCAAAGAACAATTTAATGATTGTGCCTTACCAGATGGATGGAGTACCAATGTATTGGAAGGACAAGATGATTGGCAGTTTGGAGAAGTAGATAATAGTAAAGCCAACGCGAGTACTATGGATGGATCATGCTTCGCTTATTTTGATGATGATGGATTAGGAGCCGATGCACCATTTAGTACGGCTGAATTATTTTCACCTGTTTTTGATGGATCTACCTTTGCTAATTTTCACGCAGAATTTGACCTTATATTTAGACCCTATACAGATATCGAAAACGTAACTGTTTTGATTTTTGATGGTACAGATTATACGATTGTAAAAGAATTTTCGGATCCTGTCGGCGGCGAACATTTTAATGTTTATGAATCTATAAATTTGGACTTGTCGACCTACAGATCTAACAGTATGCAATTGGTGTTTAGATATGACGATGGTAACAATTATGGCTGGTGGGTCGGTGTAGATAATGTGAAGATCGTAGCCGAAGGAGAAATTAATGATGTTTGTATCAATTCAGAAATTCTTGAAATAGGTAAGGCTTGTAAATATTCTACTAATACCAATGCAGTATTTGATGGTCCTAATGGAGAATGTGGATCTCTACTCAATGGTGGATTATGGTTTGAATTGATAGCACCTTCTCAAGGGATTATTAAAATAGAAAACACGAGTAATTATAATGATGTGATTACAGTATTTAGTGGAAGCTGTTCTTCTTTGATTCATCAGATATGCGGTAATAAAGATGAGCATGGATTTAATGGAGAGACGATATATCTCGATGCCGAAGTGGGACAAACCTATTATGTAAGAGTAAGTGGTACGGAAAGTACATATGGGAAATCGCGAGGAGCAAATTGTCTAGCAGCAGAATATGTTTCTTTCAAGCCAGTAGCCACTTCCGAAGATGAAATTATGAATGCAATTCCAATCTTAATTGGAGAAGAATGTACTGAAGCAATAAATAAAAATGCAACGGTAGAAGAAGATGTTTTACCAACGGAAAATGATTTGATGAGATCCGATGTTTGGTATTCGTTCAATACAGGAGATAATACAAATCTAGATATAAAAGTATCTTCAGCATTTGCCGAAAACGTAACTCTATTTGATAGCGCTAACACAGAAATATATACTCAACTCAGAGGTGGAGATTTTTCAGTAAATGGATTGGTAGCGAATGCAAATTACTATTTACAAGTAGGAGGAGTATTCTCACAGATTGAAGGGGATGTATGTTTGCAAATAGCTACAAAAGCAGATCAGGAATCAATTGCAGATCATTGTATAGATGCTATGAATGTAGGAATGGATACCACGATAGAACTAGATAACGGAGCGCAGACATTTTCGGGTGTGCAACCTAGCTGTGAGATATTTGTTGGAAGCGATCATTGGTTGCAATTTAGTACTCTAGATAATGCCAATATTTATCTCACTACAGAAAGTGAATACGTACAAACTATATCTGTATATACAGGTCTATGTGAGTCGTTGACTGAAGTTTGGTGTACGCAACAAAGAGATAGATGCGATGGCGCCATACGTATTGAAGGATTGCAGCCACAGACGATTTATTATTTACAATTGTCATCTGCCTTTACTGATAATAATCAGGGTAGTGGCAATGCTACGATTGTACTATCTGAGACTTTACCAATAGAATCCAGTTTGAGTCTTAATGTATCCGTGACTTGCGATGAAGATGAGATCGCTCAATTGAATGTCAATATTATTACCGATACAGATTATACTTTGTTAGGTAACACTCCTCAGGATATATTATATGATGGTGACAGCTATACGGTTGTAGCTCAATATGCAGATGGCTGCGAAAAAAGTGTCCAAGGGGTTGTCAATTGCCAATCTGATAATTGTGATTTGGAGGTCATCCCATTTACTGAATATTTGACTTGTGCCGATGCTGACGATGGTATTATATCTCTTGATATCCAAGGGGGGCTGGGACCTTATGTATTGGAATGGTCACATGGTCCAGGAAGTGCTATTATGCAGACGGCATTGGACGAAGGGATATATACCGTAAAGGTTACCGATGCGAGAGATTGCTACATATATACAGACATAGAAATGTTGGCTCCTAATCCTCTCGCTACAAGTATAGTTGCTACTGACGAAACTGAAGCCGATGCAGATAATGGTACGGCAGATATTACTCCATCAGGAGGGACATTACCATATACGATTGTGTGGTCGACCGGAGCAAATGGAAATTCGATATCTGATCTTAGTCCAGGAAATTATAGTGTTACGGTAACAGATTTTAATGGCTGTACAAGTATGAAAACTTTTAGTGTAGCTGAGCTGAACTGTGTATTTGCTATATCAGTAGAACAGACGGAGATCACTTGCTTTGGATCTGAAGACGCGACACTTTCTGTTGGAAGTAATGATATTTCCATAGAGGCAATAACATGGAGTACGGGTGCCGAAACGTCTACTATTACTGACCTTCCGGCTGGAGATTATAGCGTAACGATATATGCCGATAATGGCTGCAATAAAATACAACAGTATACAATCACAGAACCTCAAGAGATTTCCATTATTGAAGATGTAGTAGCGGTAAGTTGTGAAGGAGATTCTGATGGAGTAATCACATTACAAAGTGCTGGAGGAACTGGTGAAATTGAATTTCTATGGGAAGACAATTCAACGGAATCGATGAGAAGTAATCTTACAACAGGAAACTACCAAGTAACGGCTACGGATCAAAATGGATGTGCTCAATTGAGAGAGATAAATGTAGGTAGTCCTGCCGCATTGGATATTGCTTCTTCAATGGCTAGTGATCTATCTTGCTATGATAGCCAGGACGGAATACTTTGTGCATTCGTAGAAGGTGGGACAGAACCATATCTATTTTCTTGGGATGGTACATCTGAGCCACTGGCCAAAGTGATGGACTTATCTGCAGGTAACTATGCACTCACGGTTACGGATGTCAACGGATGTACTACAGAGACAGCATTGAGTATCATAGCCCCTGAGCCGATATCTATACAAGTAGAATCAATGATGATCGATGACATTGGTAATGGAAGTATAGACATTACTATTGAAGGTGGAACTGCACCTTATGATGTAGTTTGGTATCTCGGTACAGATGTAATTGCTCAAACAGAGGATATAGAAAACCTTGCTGAAGGAGTGTATCATGCTGTGATTACGGATGTCAATGGCTGCGAATTAATTTCATCAGATTTCCTACTTACATTTACTGCAGTCACTAAATTAGCATCGTCATCTATAGACGTGTTTCCTAATCCTACCACTGGAAAGTGTACGATCACGGCTGAGATTAGTAATTGGAATCAGTACAACATAAAACTAGTAAACCTTCAGGGTCAAGTACTCGATAATAAAATCCAATTGATCAATACTCAGAAGGGTAGTGCAAGCTGCGAAATTAGTAATGTAAATTCTGGCATTTACTATATTCAAGTAGATAGTAAGGAAGATGCTAGAGTTACTTATCGACATGCGGTAATGGTGTTGGGGGATGTGGAGTAATAGATTATTTGTTAAGATATTAAAGGCCTATGAATTTTTTAATTAGAAGCGCGGTATTAATTTTTATTTTTGTAATATATTTTGGTTGTTCCGATGGAGTTTCTGACTTAAGTGGGGTATGGGTTTCTTATAATTTTGAAAAATATTCTGTATATAGAAATCCATATGATAAGCCAAGTGATTTTGCAGTGAAGCCAAGTGCAAAGTCAAAAGGACTTTACCTTAGGAAATATGATAATTCATTCGCATTGTTCTTTGAGGAAGATTCTGTGAAGGCTAGAAGATATTACAATGTAGATTTTGAAGATTATGCACGCGAATTAAATTTTAAGAATGACTCTATTTATGTATGCGAGGATAGTTTAAGTTGCCAGTTCTTTGATTATTCAAAAAATAACTCGAAAGAAATATTTACGAAATATAGAAAGGACGGTAAAAATATATCTGATGGAGATTGGAACGAATCTCTGCGACGAATTGAAGAGTATAATATGAAATCTCAAATCAACATTATTCTAAAGATGTTAACTAGCCGTCCATTTACTTATAATGATGAAACAAGTGGTATGGTTTTTTTAGAACCGTATTATAAGCGTTTAGGTAAAGTCATGCCAGAGGGTATTGAAGAGAACAGTGAATATTCGAGGGATGAGTATTGGTATTTGTCATCGATTTCAGAAGAACTGTTCCTCGTCATGAAGGACAAATTAATACATATTACTTCTTTTGATGATAATGCTATTTATGGTCAAACACATGTAGGCGATCTAAGAGATGTTGTGCTACTTGCATCTAAAGCCGAAAGTGATTTTACTAGAGAATAGTTATTTGTAGATTGGCTGGCTTTTAAGGGTTTTATTGCGGGTAATTACTTTTAAAAGATAGAAATGCGATTCTTGAGTTATTCCCCTAAGGCCTAGCGCCAACCCAATAACTTCCATCTTCCAAATGTTCTTTCTTCCAGATTGGAACAGTCTCTTTCAATGTATCTATGGCATATTGACAAGCTTCAAAACAAGCATCGCGATGCACAGAAGATACTGCAATAATAACAGCAATATCTTTAATGCCCACGTAACCACTTCTGTGAAAAATACTTACTTGTTGGACGCCGAATTTTTCTATTGCTTGTTCCGCTATTTTCTTCATCTCCTTGACGGCCATCGGAGTATAAGTTTCAAAATCTAGATGCGTAACTTCTTTGCCTTTATTATGATTGCGTACAGTACCTACAAAAAGACAGATGCCTCCGCAGCTTTCGTGCACAGCATTTTGATACACTTGATCTATTGATAAAGCATCTTCACTGATAATTACATTAATAGAGTTGTTCATAATTATCCTCCGCTTACTGGTGGGATGATGGCCACTTCATCGCCTGCATTAATAATCTGATCGTCAGTCGCGTATTCTTGATTGACAGCAACCATATAGCCTTTGATCTGAGTGAAGGCTTTGTATTGCTCATTCATATGTTGACGTAAGTCCGTTACAGAAATGGTCTGGCGCTCGATCGACGCCTTGTCACTATCTACTATTTCTTTTGCTATGCCAAAGCATTTGATATTGATCATCGTCTTTAGATATTACTGAATATAAATCTGATTCCTGCTACACCGACCAAGATAGCAGTTAATACTTTAACCATTTGAGGCGAAAGAAGTTTTATGTTGAGGTAATTACCCAACTGTCCGCCTATCGCTACTGCTAGCCCTAGGGTTATAATCTGCTTTAGGTTGATATTGATGTCATTGGTCAATTGCCCAGCAATGCCAGCGATAGAGTTGAAGAGTATAAATACACTTGCTGTTACACTGATCACCTTTCCCGTTTGCCATTTCAATATATTGAGTAGCGGAGATAAAAATATACCACCACCTATACCTATCAATCCAGATATAAATCCGATACTGCTTCCAATAGTAGATCGTTTTATAGTGGACAGTTCTAATTTAGGTAGATCTATTAAAGGTTGATTTTTAGTCGAATTAGAATTGGCTTTTATGGGTTTGATCATTAGGATTGCGGCGATCACTAATGTGATTCCGGCAAGCAGCTTGTAGAGCCCACCATCAAGTCTAATCATACCACCGACGAATGCAAAGGGGACACTCATCACTACTATGGGTAATACCTTCTTCCAAGGTATCATATCCGCTCTGTAGTAATTGATACAGGCGCCGAGTACCACTATGATATTGCATATGAGAGCGATCAACCTTACTTCTTCGATAGCTAATCCAGCCAATAGTAGTATCGCGATATAACTCGATCCTCCACCGAAGCCTACCGATGCAAACAGCATAGCTATGAAAAAGAATAGGATGGTAAGTGTGTATATGGTCATTTAGTTCGATCAATGCTGAAGCAAGATAGAAATAAAGCCATTAGAAACATGATTGATTGTAGCTCAATTGAACGTTAAGATGAATATTCTACCACTTATATTCTATTGAAATTCCGCCATTGTATCCTTGATATTTTAGGCTTTCATCTGTATAAAATGAACTAGCTGATTTGAACCTTCTAGCCCTAAGTCCAATGTCGAAGTGTTCTGTTAGGGCATAGCAGATACCGATTCCATAGCTATAGCTAAGATTATTGTTTTGATTGATAATATTGTTTTCGTCATTATTGATATCATATAATCCGTCAAAATCTTCTCGTAATTCTAAACCTTCATTCCAAGCTGAAATTTTGTAATTCAATTGGCTACTGACGATGGTCGATAGTCTTCCTATAGTAAATAGACAATATTCGCTAAGTAAGCTAAAGTCAATTCTCTGTTTTTTATTTACTTTAGATACAGATCTTTCAAAATTGTCTATTACTGATACTAGAGAAGTAAGCGTTTGTATGCTGCCATCTTGATTGTATATTTCGGTGGTTGGAATATTTTCTTGTCTGACTTCAGAGTATTTGTAGACGGTAGTCAAATGTTCCCTATGTTGAATATAATTAATACCCATTCCTACTTTAAGATTCCTGCCAATATATTTACTGTATGATAGGTTCGCATTTATTCCGGGTAGTGGTTTCGTATGACTTTCAAAGTCGTTTTGTGTAATCAGTGTACCAATATTTATAGTGATGCTATGACTTTTAGTGTTCTTAAGAGGTGCAATGAACTTCTGCTCGATGTCTATGTAGGTGAAATCAAAAAGTGGATTTAATTTGAGCGTACTTACTTCATTGATGACGTAGATTCCTCTTTCGACTTCTTTACTTTTTTCGACAGCTATTGTTTTTGGATTTTCTGATTGCGAAATGCTATTGTGAAGTAAGTTGGTTGTATGTGATTTGATTGATTTTTGTATGGGTGAATTGGGTGTTGTTTGGTCCGTCGTGATTATTTTATTTTCATCAGTTCTGTTATCGGCTGCCATGATATTTTTGAACGAATTTGTTTTCATCACCTTTGATTCAAATTTACCAGACTGATTTTTTTCTATATGCTGAGTATAACTCTTGATGTTGCTTTTAGTATTAGATTTTAATTGAGCCACTTTAGTTACTTCTGATTGCTCATTGAGATAGTCGCCATTCAATTCTGTGTCTTTTTCGAGCTTGTTGTTAGCCAGGATATTATTAGTGCTGGTTGTGATCGAAGAATTGGATGTAGTTATATCGTTTGATTTAATTTTTACATCGTCATGGCCATTGTAAAATGTAAAGTATAATGATAAGGTAATGGCAAGTAGTCCAAAGAGAATGAATGGTAACACTCTTTTCTTTTTCTTCTTTTGCATACCATTCCATAAGTCATCTGTATCCACAGGTGTAGGGTGGCTGTACAATTTATCTCGGAGTTTATTATTCATATTCTCTTTAATTTTTCTACTTGATGAGTGGATAACAGTTGATTTTGTAATAGCTTTTTTGCTCTAGATAGATGTGCTCTACTCGTGCTATCTGAGATGTTTAATTTTTCACCTATTTCCTTGTGGCTGTATCCATCTATTTCGTAGAGATGGAAGCATAACCGACAGGCCTTTGGTAACTTATTGATTAATTGGATAATACTTTCGCTTGCTAATTGATCTAGGATTATTGGGTTCTCTATTTCTCGTGACTTATAGCTGGTACTTATACTAAAGTCAAGTTTTTGCTTTCTTATTTTTTTGAGACAATTGTTAATGACGACTCTATGAATATATTGCACTTCTCTACCTTCTTCAATTTTAGTCTTTTTCAGAGCTTTGAATAGATTTATATAACTGTCTTGCAATACATCTTTGGCGTCGTCATAAGACACATACCTACATGCTGTTGTCATAAGTGTAGCAGACATAGAATCCACAAGTGCCCTGTAGGCTTTTTCATTGCCTACAGCGCATTGTGATATGATATATGTTATTGAGTTGTCCAAATTTATTATTCGCTGATTCTTACATAGAAGTCAAGAAGTATTTCTTCGGAGGTGCCTGATTGATCAAATTCTAATATCACAAACCCTTGAATCTCTTCACCAACAATACCTTGAAAACTAAGAGGACTTCCGAAGTCTCCTTCACCTCCACTCACAAAATTAATTCCTTGCGTATTGAAATATACAACATCACAGTGTGCATACATATGATATGCTAGATCTCTTATTTTTATTTCAAAATTAAAACTCTGGTTGCCGTTTTCACTT
Organism: uncultured Saprospiraceae bacterium; assembly: GCA_938015435.1. GTDB lineage: Bacteria > Bacteroidota > Bacteroidia > Chitinophagales > Saprospiraceae > UBA1994. The sequence goes on along the minus strand of CALLPN010000018.1, from coordinate 129,038 downwards.
AAGACCTCTATTGTCTTTTCGCCATTAATGCCTCCTTCTTCAGTTATAGTTGCAGTTACATTATTTGAGCTGTAACCAATGTTGGGGCCGGAAGCTTGTACGAAGGCTGTAGTCTCGTTACAGAATGTTATTTCTTGCAATTCAGTCTCGATATCAGGGCTATTAAACGTCTTGATGGAAGAGCTATGTCCACTGTCTAAGTTGGTGATTTGATATTCTCCATTGAATAGTGCACATTCATTTAAGGCTACAAATAAATCTCCATTAGAGTCGGATGTAGCTTCTATATATTCTCTATTGAATGTACTGAAATTAGAAAGTACAACTATTTTCGTATTAGGAAGTGGCATACCATCGCAGTCGACAACTCTGATTTTTGTAGTCGTCAAATATGCTTCCTCTACTTCAATGTCACCAAGGTCAGTATCTTGAGAAAAACTACCTAGATTTATTCTATCGGAATTATCGCAGTCGCCATTGATCCCATATACAATCAAATCTAAGTTGATAAATCCAGGGACTACTCCTGAAGCATAACCATTTTGATCGGTGCTCACCGCATTACTTATTAAGCCTGCCGAGGTGATTACTCTAACAATTGAATTCCGTAATGGATCGTCATTAGAATCAACTACTCGAAATGATAACTTGATGGCTTGCCTGCTGACATCGCAGTTCCAAAAACTAAAATGAGTAACATCTCCTATATATTCGGAGCCTTGCTTACTAGCTACGCCTTCTTCTATCCAATATCCTGTGTCTTCATCGAAATACCACAATGGAATAGATTCTGGAGCTTCTCCTAGATGAGTATTGGGAATCGTAAATGTAAGTTGTGCTGAACTACCTTCTTTGAGATTAAGCGGTTCTCCAGCAGTACTTTCAAGTTTTATAACGCTCATTGCAAAACTTTGTAAGATGGTATTGTCTCCATTTTCATCTATACTTCGTAAGTTTCCTGGAGTGATAAAATCGAAATTTTCGTCATCAGGGTTAATAGGTGATTGATATACGATGACTTCTCCATCATAGGTTTGATTTTGATTGTTAACTATACTATTGGGTTGAAAGTTAATTTTGATTTTGTCTCCAGTAATTAATCCACCATCGCTGGATTGAAAATTTCCTTGCTGAGATTTGAAGAGCAAAATACTACTGATATAAGGATCTTTATCTACTTCTGGATATATAAGCTTGTATTGATCGTAGTATCCGTCTTTCGTAATTTTGATTAATTGTCCTTTGGCATCCATGGGTATATTTTCAAAATTAAACCATCCAAATTTGTTAGAGGTAGTAGTGGTATTGCCGACATGAATAGTTGCATTCTTTAATACCCATCTATCGTTATGCATTATATGCCCAGTAAGGCAGCTATTAACAATTCTTTCTGGTTCTGGATTCTCACCAGGAATAGTGATCGTATTATCATATTCTTTGGCACAAGACGACAAAAGACAGATCGAAGAGAAAAGAAGTAATAATGATATATGTTTCATTAGTAGTAATTTAGTAATTGTGAGTTAATACTGGTCTAAAACTCAAGCTTCAATTTGTTGCAACTACCTATTATATCCTTTGAATCGTCAAAACGCTTAATTTAAAGCAAAAAAAACTCATTGCGTTTTGAATGCAATGAGTTTTCAAACTGAATATGCCTTTGAATACCATATTTCTAATCTCCTAAATAGTCAGGTTTTATGGTTATCATTTTTATTTTAATCCTCCATCTCCAATACCTTCCCAATTCTTTGCTTCAGATCTAGAATATGCATTCTTCCCATACTATCCATTTTCTTACTATCCTTCAGACTGTTATGGATTGTAAATAATGTTCCTATTGCTCCTGCTTTGATGTCACTGAAATGAGCATCTTTATCATCTGATCCTATGATCTCTGCAAGCTTGTCTACGTATAATCTCTGTAGATTTCTATTGTAAATGGATCCAGTATTTTTACTCATTATCATCTCTCGAGTATCATCAAATAAATCGAATGCAGTAAAGGCTTGTTGGCCATTTAGTGATTCATTTTCAGACATGCGATTGAGTCTCCCAAAGTTAAATATCTGTGCGAGTGTACGCTCATGCAATCCTCTCATGCGATCCACAATACCATCTGCTTCGAAGCGACGCGCTAGATCTTGATTGATCAACCATGTAGGTGTAGTGAAGAGTTGCTTATCTAAGAATGCCAATGCTCTTTTTTGCTTATTTTTATTGACATGAGTGTAAGTAGCTTTGTCTTGATCTTGAGTGGTATTGATTTCTATTACGCCACCGATATTGGCAACTACGTGACCCATGTATCTACGAAACTGGCCAAACACTTGATTGTATAGATCTTCTTGCTCTTCGTATTCTTTACCTTCGACATATGTCCATTCTGCTATTTTGGGAACGACACGTTTTAAGTTTTTGATACCATACTCCGAAGCTAACATCGAATCATCTCCTAGATCTTCAGTCTGTGCGGATGGATCTAAAGGAAGGCCTCTCTGGCGTCCATATCTGTATAAAGGATCGTCTGCTTTCTCCTTGATTTGACGATTCCATTCAGCTCTTTCTTCATCTTTAGTTTGGCTACCATTCCACTTGTAGCCATAGTAGATAGACCAATCATCATAAGTGCCTATGTTAGGCATAAGACCTACATCTCCATCCTCTGGTTGCGCTACATAGTTGAATCTCGCATAGTCCATGATACTCGGTGCAGTTCCCATCTTCTGAGTGAAACTTACTGATCTCAATGAATCTACAGGATAAGCTACCGAAGCTCCCATATTGTGCGGTAATCCTAAGGTATGTCCTACTTCGTGTGCAGATACAAATTGGATCAGGCGACCCATAGTTTCCACTTTAAAATTTTCTCCTCTAGCTTCAGGGTTGATCGCCGAGGTCTGTATGAAAAACCAATTTCTTAGGAGCTTCATTACATTATGATACCAGATAATGTCCGATTCTAATATCTCTCCTGTTCGCGGATCATGTACGTGTGGTCCCATTGCATTTTGTATATCTGTAGAGACATATCTGATTACTGAGTACCTCGTATCTTCTGGTGACCAATTCGGGTCTTCTTCTTTTGATGGAGCCTCTTTAGCCATGATCGCATTTTTAAATCCGGCCGCTTCAAAAGCTTTTTGCCAATCATTGACTCCAGCCATAAGATAAGGAACCCACTGTGTAGGTGTCGCAGGATCGATGTAATAGATGATAGGCTTGATAGGTTCTACTAATTCACCTCTAGCATATGCCTCAGGATCTTTAGGTTCCATTCTCCATTTAGTAATAAATCTACGAGTAGAAGCACGTTGATCATCAGAACTATAATCGGTCTGACGAACAGAAAAATATCCAACACGATCATCATAATATCTTGGTTCCATTGGCTCTGCAGGTAGTACGATGAAAGATTGATTCATCTCTACTGACATCGTACCTGTAACTTGATTGTCAGGAAGATCTTTTCCTCCTTTGTAGGTGAGGACATGTCGAATTTCTACATTCTCAGGATATGATTTCATAGATTTTACGAAACTACGTTTTCCATCTACTCCTTTAATGCCGAAATCCTTTTTCTGTTTAGCACTCACCGCACTGATCATAGGTATATCAGATGTAAAGAGATCACCAATTTCTATGACTGAAGTTCCTTTTCCTTCTACTGCAATATCAAACATATGAATGATAGGTTCGAAGTTGTTATTCTGGACAGATTCATAAATTGGATCTTCAAAACTAGCTACGCTATTATATGAAACAGATCTAAGTAAGACCTTATCATCCATCTTTTGCCATCTGATAACTTGCTGTGGCTTGGATCTTACACCAGCTCCACCAAAGTTAAGTCCTTTGACAAATCCAGAGATACGACTCACTACCAATATTTCCTGTTCTAGTAATCCGTCTGGTAATTCGAAGTAATGTTTGCCATCTACTTTATGTGTTGACCATAATCCTTTTGATGATTCCGCATCTTTAGTGATTATATCTTCGTAAGTCTTTTTCTCATCTTTCTTGTCTTTGCCTTTTTTGTCTTGCGCCTGCACAGCATTAATAGATACGAAAGCAATAAGCAGTAGTAAAAGTTTTTTCATCTTAGCTTTGGTAATTGAGTGAAGCTTTGAAGGTAGATAATATTTTGTACTTGAAAGCAACACTAGTTATTGAGAAGGCAATTTTGAATTATAGCGGAAGCACTAAAATCATTAAGTCCAATTCAAAAAAAAAAGTTGTTTGACAACAGATTTGTTATCAAACAACTTTTTGATTCCGGTGCTTATTTGATTTATGTTTAATTACAACTTCACAAAACGTTGCGACCATTTGAGTGTTCCAGATTCATCTTGGATCTTGAGAGTATATATTCCTGAAGGGAGATCTCGGGTATCTATTTCTTGCTGAAAAGAACCATTAATTAGTGCAGTACCATTTTGATCTATTATAGAAATAAATCTTAATGAATTCGATTCATTAGATAGTCTCAGTTCGTCCCCAACTGGATTAGGATAGAGCGTGTATGAGTCTGAGTTTAACTTAGTAGATACATGCAAAATATTACTAAACGTCTCTGCTCCATCTATATCCACTTGTCTTAGACGATAGTAAGTTTGATGATTTTCGGGTTGGGTATCTATGAAGCTATAGCTTTTGAGTCTAGAGCTATTACCTGCACATTTTACTTCCCCCAATTCATGCCATTCTCTAAAAGAGTTATTAGATCTCTCTATCAAAAAGTAATCACTATTAATCTCGGTCGCAGTAGTCCAGATCAGTTCTATTCTATCTTTATGATATTCGCCAGTAAATGATATCAATTCTACAGGTAAGATCATTTGTATTTCCCAAATGTCGTAATCTACAGTGTAGCTTGCTTCTCCTTCTAGACTAGGAACAGTCTGAACTTTACCATCTGCATTCCCATTAGTTCTATCTACGAAAATTTCCATATTTCCTTCAAAGAGAACTTCTAAATTACCTCCAGTTTCCATTATTGACCCTACAGGTATAGTATATGATTGGCCTCCTGTAGTTTCAAAAGGTGCCGTACTATAGCCATTCCAGCCAGACATTTCCACTTGGGTACCGTTACCAGGTTCTCCCCAGTTCCAGATTGGAGGCACAAAGGTTATATTCCCTGTACCATTATTTAGATTATAATCACTAACATGCCATTGCAGTGAGTATTCTACCATAGTTTCAAAAAAAGAAAAATTGCCTGGTCCATTGCCTCCAATAATAAAACCCTTATTGTCAGAGCCAGTTATTTTAGTTCCTGATTCTACTATTTCCACTTCTGCAGCTGTAGCAAGATGTACTGTGCCTGCTGTAGCACCTGCAGAAACTCCACTTTCTGGATTAGTATTGTTCCAGTGACTCAGATTGATAGCACGTTGCTCACATGAACTAGCAGGAAGTGAGGTACCTCCAAATACTAATTTTTCTAATAACCCATCACCATCACAGTTTCCACTACAATATGCCGAGCAGTCTGCAGGATCGGTATCTGCATCTCCAAAGTTAGCTGATAAGGTGGTTCCGCTTGATGTATATGTATTGACTCCAGTTTTCACCCATTCAAATCCTGCTCCAGGAGAAGCTGAAGGTTGTGCAAACAAAAGCATGGGTGCAAAAATTCCTACAAGTAGAAGTGTAAGATTTCGTAATTTCATAATTCCTAGTTTTATAAAGTGTGTATGTTTATTCGTCTTTAAGTATGATCTCTCCCAGTACGTCTAGTGTTCCTCCAGTTTGTATCCAGACCTCTCTGGCATACCCCGTTTCTCCGACTGGGATGGTGACCTGACCAGCAGGGGGTATTATAACCATGTCGCACGGACGAGGTATAGTCTGCAAATCCCAGTTAGTAGCAGAGTTCCAATTTCCTACACCTCCAGTCCAAGTAAATATCGATCGAACACAGCAAGCATCCGGTGCGTTACAGAGATCAGTCCAGCCGATATCAAAGTTCGTTATTATAAGAGATTCCGATGGCCCCAATGTGTAAGTATCAGTAGTGTTGCTTACACTATAAGTAGTTCCATCGATGGTGGGATCTCCATTATATCTATACCAAGTACCGGTTACATCGTATCCAGGAGTAACGGTTTGGCTGTTGGCAGGATCAAGATTAGCTATTGATATTACGTAATGTCCAGCACCATCATTGAGCTTCATATATCTTGGAACTGTAACTGCGTCTGAAGCACCTATATTACCATAGTCTGGTGATACGTTATAGAGATTGTATTCATCTCTAAGGTGAAAAATCATAGCCATTAGTCTCCAAAGTTCTTGTCTGTGTTCGTCAAAGTAATATTCCCAATGCATTGGTTTGGCGCCAGTTCGACCATTAAGGTTGATACTTTCATCGTATGCTAGCTCTTCAAATTGCCAAACCATACGTGGACCTGGAAATAACAAATTGAATACCGCTCCTATCTTAAGTCGATCTACTACGTCCTCGGTGGTGTAAGTAGTATTACCGTTGCCATATTGCATTATTTCATAAGCTTGTCTTTCTTCATCATGGCTTTCCATGTAACTCATCCAATTGGCAAAAGCAAACCCCTTGGCGGTATGGATTCCACTATTATAAATGTCTTGACCATTATAGCCAAGCATAAATTCTTTAATATCACTGTGATGTCCAGCTCCACTCCACATGAGTATTCCAGCATCAGCCAACACTGCATCTTCACTTGAATTAGCTAAGTGTTCAAAAATAGCTATCGCTCCTGGGTTACGAGCTTTCATTCCATTTACCATTCGGAATAATAAGTCAATTCGATCTTGATCATACGAACTCGCCCAAGGGTCGCCTGGGTCTTGAGCACTTTGTCCTATGCCTTTAGTAAAGTCAAATCTAAATCCGTCAAACTTAAATTCTTGAAGCCAATAATCCAATGCTCGATCTACCATTACTTGAGTATGTTCACTCTCATGGTTCCAATCGGCGCCCCACCATCCGGCAGGTTCTGAAACCATTTTATGCTCAGGATTAAACCAAGGGTTGTCATTAGCGGGTTTGTTGTCAATAGTATTCCAATACAACTGAGCCATACTATTAGAATAGAAGGCATGATTAAGTACTAGATCATTTACTACGAGGATCTCTCGCTTGTGACATTCATCTATGAAAGCTTTTAATTCATTTGCAGGTCCATAATACTTGTCAGCCGCGAAATAGAAATTAGGGTTGTAGCCCCAGCTTGAGTTTCCTTCAAATTCTGAGACTGGCATGACATGTATGGTATTGATTCCTAGCGCTTCTAGATAGCTTAATCGTTCAATTGCTGCACGGTATGTTCCTTCTTCAGTGAAGTCTCTAAAGTGCAACTCGTAGATGTTAAGATCATTGATGTCAGGTGCAGTAAAAGATGAAGCAGTCCATGAATATGTATCTGCCGCGGTTTGCAATACGGAGGCTCTACCTTTAGCTTCTGACGGATAAGTAAGGAGATCTGTATAGCGCTCAGGACTAATAAATTGGTCTTCGGAGTCAGATACCTGCTCTGTATATGGATCTCCAATATATAGCTCGCCATCTACTAAATACTGAAAAACATAAGGCTCTCCTGGAGTAAGACCACTGAGTTCGATCCACCAATAGTGGCCTCTGTCACCATCGTTATCTCCATCGGTTTGAGAAGCTTCATTCCAACCGTCTTTATCTCTCTTGAGTTGATAGGAGGTACCTCCTGTCCAGTTATTAAAGTCACCTAAGACATGTACCACGTTTTTCGCCGAAGTGGCATTAGTGCCTACTTCCAGTTGCTGTCCACTTGGGTATTTATAATACCTTGTATGTACAGGAGCATGAAGTACTAAAGTTGCTTTAGTAGGGTCATCGCTGTGATAGTTTATGCCAGGAACGGTCCAAGAAGGTCTAGGGCTATCTACAACAGAAGCATATCTCATGATTTCAAATACCTTGGTCTTAGTTTCATTAGGAAATGAAGCCGTTACCCGATATCTAATGAGTCCGGCAGAAGCATCGTTAACTATTGTAGTGATACTTCCGATATTGGTAGCTGTAGCAACATTACTAATGATGGTGCCCATATTATCGATTATATCTATAGACCAATTACTGGCTAGTGAGTCACTCTCAACTGTTAAGCTATAATCTAATCCTACTTCTACATATTGTGGGGATAAAGTAGGGGTTATTACTTCTACAAAGAAGCCTGGATCTATTGCAAATCCGTAGTTGGTGCCAGTTGCATCTTCTACGATATCGCCTGCAGTATTTCTAAAAAGAAAGTTGAGTTGAAATATATCTGTATTAGTATCAAGAGAAAAGTAATCGAGTAAGTTTGCACCTAATGTTATTTCCCATTGATCTGAACTGGTCATATTCATCTGTCCGATTCCGTCATCGACTCCCCAGTTGCCTACTACTTGATCAAAACCTTTAAGGTCTTGTCTTTGGAGGGCAACTCCTGCGTGCAGATAGATACCTGATGAACCAGCAAGCGAAGTGCCAGTTGCATCAAAGTTTATATTAACTGCCTCGGTGTCTTTAGGAAAACTTGGTGTCAGAGTGACTGCTGGACTTCCTCCTAGATCTATGTCAGTTGCATATTGATCAAGAGTAGTATTATCATTCCATGAAGTAGCCACCTCATCGTCAGGTATGGCGTCAAAAGTCGCATGTTCGGTTTGTACATTACCAGTAATATATGCTTGTATATCTCCAGTAGAAGGCTGGCCTATGATACTTAATTTGATTCGTACTTCGATCATTCCAGTTTCTTCGCATGCAAAGTCGACGGTAGCCAAAGCACTATCATTACCTAGATTGTCTGTCCGTTGCCATTGTCCATTACTAATAATATAAAGTTCTGCATACGGAGTACCTCCTTGACCAAAGTGTCCTTTCACTACTATATCTGGTAGCTCGTTATGGCCATATGTGATAGGGTAGCCCCATACCTCTTGGTTATTGCCAATATTATCCGTGGTGTTTATAATTATACCAAATGATTGCCAATCAGACGCTTGGATATTGGTATATCCGAGATAGAGATATTCTGAATCGTAAGTGGTATATAATTGGTCGATATTTGCTCCTCCCCATCCTAGTTGGCCATCGGAAATAGCGATTGGATTTCCCCATGTAGTAGTTCCGTCAAAAATACCATCAATGGTGGGTTGGCCAAATGTGAGTGCACTGTACCACAGCAATAAGCTGGTTAATAATATATGGTTGGTTCTCATAATCAGAATACAAAAAGTAATAATTGCAATAGGATTTAAGGTAATCAGCTTTTGAGGTTAATCGAAGATACAATTATTTTTGAAGGCATTACTTTTACTTAACAAATCATATTGAGTGAAAGCTAATTTTGTATCAGGATTATTGAAATCATCTAGTATTTGAAAGACTAAATTTTACTTTTTATAAATTATTAAAATGATCACGATCGATTCATAGATTTTTACTTTTTATTACATTCGACAATCTCGATTTCTACTCTGCGATTCTTTTGCATAGCCGCTTCGTTTTTTGCATTAGGGTATTTCATCTTCCAATTTCCATACCCATTATGTTGCATTCGTTGAGTATCGATCCCTTTATCTTTAAGGTAGTCAAATACCATCTTAGCTCTAGCTTTAGATAGCGTATAGTAACGATGTGATTTATCGACTGGAGGAGCGTTGGGATGATTGACATGTCCTTTGATATGAATGCAAACATCGCTCGTTGACATTGTTTCAAAAAGTAATTTTAAAGTAGGTTCTGAAGAAGGAACAAGAATTGGCTGATTACCTTTAAAGTAAAAATCAGGCATGTCATATACCTTACCTATGGTCAACTTAGGTAGTTTAAGATCAATGATTCGTTTGTCTAGAGCTTGAGTCACTTTGATACGCTTGGAAGAAAAAAAGTAATTGGGAGCGGATATATCTAACTGTACAAAAGTACTGTCTGGGGCGAGTAAAGACCAATTGCCATTTGCAACGGTATAGGTGGAGTCCAAGAAGTCTTTACCTTTCACTAAGACCTTTGCGATGGTAGTAGTGTCCAAGCTATCTAGTCTTACTACTCCACTTATTTTGCGCATTCTGCTTTGAGTATATACGCTAAGATCTACTCTGCGATTGTATTTACGTTTATGTTGTAGATTGCTTTGTGCAGGTTTCAGCTCTCCATATGAATCAGTAAAAATATTGGAAGTATCCACAAGTCGATTCTCAGTCAGATAGCTGCGAACGCTATTGGCCCTCTTTGCGGCTAAGGTATTATTGTATTCTATGGATCCTACATCATCTGTATGACCCTCTATTCTATAAAGTGTGCTGATGGAGCTATGGCTTGTTGCTAGACTATCTATTCGAGCAATGTCATCGCTGGACAATTGATCTTCTGCACTATCAAATAGGATAGTTACACCTTCGACAAAGGCTAAAGAATCAATGGCTTGGGCCGAACTATCAAAGCTAATACAGCCTAATAGTAGTATTGAAATAGATGAAACGAAGAGTGAATGCATAGGCCTAATTTAGTGTATACATAAATAAAACGACAACTTCGATAATTAATTATCCCTGCCTTTTTGACTATTTGCAAAAAGATTACCTTTGGTACAATACAACATCTATAAAAATCAAATCAACAACAATGGCAAACGGACTATTAGAAGGAAAAGTAGGAATCATATTTGGAGCTTTGGATGAAAAATCTATCGCATGGCAAACGGCATTGAAGTGCCATGAGCAAGGTGCTAAGATCGTACTAACTAATGCTCCTGTAGCACTTCGTATGGGAGGAATCCAAGAATTAGCTGATATCATAGGCGCGGAAGTAATCCCTGCAGATGCTACGAGTATGGAAGATATAGATAACCTAATCGTAAAGAGTCAGGAGATACTCGGAGGTAAGCTAGACTTTATTCTGCACTCTATCGGTATGTCTATCAACGTACGTAAGAAAAAAGAATATACAGATCTTAATCACGATTGGATGCTTAAGACATTCGATATTTCTGCGATTTCGTTTCACAAAGTGATGCAAGTAGCGATGAAGCATGACGCTATGAAAGAGTGGGGATCTATCCTTGCCCTAAGTTATATGGCCGCTCAACGTGTATTTCCTGATTACAGCGAAATGGCAGAGTCTAAGGCATTGCTAGAGAGTTTTGCTCGTAGCTTTGGTTACCACTGGGGTAAGAAGGCTAAAGTAAGAGTTAACACGATCTCTCAATCTCCTACAATGACTACAGCAGGTAGCGGTGTAAAAGGATTTAGCGATTTCTACAGCTACTCTGATACTATGTCTCCACTAGGAAATGCATCTAGTCAAGCATGTGCGGATTACTGTGTGACTTTATTCTCTGATCTTACGAGAATGGTGACTATGCAGAATCTACTTCATGACGGTGGATTCAGTAGCATGGGAATGGAGCCTGATGTACTAGAATTGAAATAAAACGATGAGAGTAATTTTATATGTACTCTTAGCTTGCTTAAGTTTGATGTCTTCTGTCAATGCGCAGATCAATGGTCCTCGCTTAAGCCCATCAGAAAAAATAGAAACAACAATAGGAATGGTCGAGGTAGAGCTTATCTACTCTCGACCTTCTATGCGTAATAGGAAGATCTTTGGTGCATTAGTACCCTTTAATGAAATCTGGAGAACAGGAGCAAACCTCAATACCAAGATTACATTTTCGGAAGATGTGCGAGTTGGAAACCAATCATTAGCAGCTGGCAGCTATTCTATTTTTTCTATTCCGAGTCAAACCTCTTGGGAAATTTACTTCCATAAAGAATTGAATGATTATGGAGCTCCCAAATCTTTAATCTCTGAAAACATTTTGGCAACATTAATTGTAAAGCCAATGATGTTGTCTGATCAAGTAGAAACTTTCGGATTTTCATTTAACGAAATTCCTACTTATTCTATCAAAAAAAAGATCTGGGGCAAATTCCATTTATCGAATGAAAAGGTTTGAAGTCAATTGTCTGTATACTTTGCGAGATTGTCCGCATACGCTGCGAGGGCAGGAGCCCTTCAGCGAAAGCTAGCTTTGAAGTTGTTTTAAGGCATTTGACTTTTGTATATTAGTAGTCTATATATCACGAAAAGTTTTAGAATGCTTATTAAAGAAAGACATATATACTTCTCTACGTTTACTGTTCAGAACTGGGTGTCAGTATTTTTAGATTTCCCTAAATCAAATGAAATCATACTGGAGAGTCTTGATTATTTAAGTAAGAATGGTGAAATAATCGTTTACTGTTTTGTGATTATGAGAGATCATATTCATCTCGTTTGGGAATTTGAAAAGAAAGAAAATATTCATGAAATTATAAGGAGATTTAAATCATTTACAGGATCTCGTGTCATTAAATTGGTTGGTAGTGCTGACGAGGAGTATCTCGAAAATTTTCAATCAGAAAGACAAGATCGAAAATATAAGTTTTGGAAGGTTGGATCAAATGACTATCATCTTTTACATAAGGATATAATTTTTCAAAAGATTAAGTATATACACAAAAATCCACTTAAAGGTGATTACAAAACGGTTGATTCGCCTAAGGATTATTTCTACTCGTCTTCAAAATTTTACGTAACGGATCAATCTGATTTTAAATTTGTAAAGAAGTTTTCTTAGTTATTGTTTTTTGATTGATTTATTCGCTCACGCTGCGAGGGGCAGAGCCCTTCAGCGAAAGCTATTGGTACGAAATCCATTGTAAGTTCGAAGTCTATTTTGCGATAAAGCCTTTCATCGAAGAGGCTCCTGCCCTCCGATGGAAGATGTCCCAGCGACAAAGCCCTCTGATGAAAGATATCCCAGCGACAGGTCCTTCCGATGAAATGTATGTAGGCGATAGAAATTATTTTTCCTTTTGAAAAGTGCTCCAGAGATAAAGATTTTTTGACTAGCGTAATGAAATATATAAAGTCAATTGTCCGCATACGTTGCGAGGGCAGGAGCCCTTCAACGAAAGCTATCTTTAAATCCTATTGAGTCGATAAAGCCTTTCATCGAAGAGGCTCCTGCCCTCCGATGGAAGATATCCCAGCGACAAAGCCCTCTGATGAAAGATCAAGCTGCAAAAAGCCCTCCGATGGAAGATATCCCAGCAACGAAGCCTAGTGATGAAATGTATGTAGGCTATAAAGATTATTTTTTCCTTCTGAAAGATACCTCAGCGACAAGGCCGTGCAATGAAAGTATCCTAAGGGCAAAGCTATTTTGCTCCTCCGAAGGCAGCTAGTCCATTATCATTTCCCAATCAACTCCTTAGCATTTGCTACGGCAGCTTTACTAGGTGGATTACCACTTAGCATCTTAGCAATCTCGACGATACGATCTTTAGCAGTAAGGAGTTTGATATTAGTGATAGTCCGCTTATCAGTTTCTTGCTTATATACAAAGTAATGATGGTTCGCTTTAGCTGCGATCTGAGGGCTATGGGTGATGCTCATTACCTGATGCTTCTCAGCTAGTTTACTTATGATTTCGGCCATTCGATTGGCTACTTCTCCAGATACTCCAGTATCGATCTCATCAAATATCAAAGTAGGCAATGCCATCGATGAAGCAACTAATGATTTGATGACCAAAGTCAATCGGCTTATCTCACCTCCAGAAGCGACATTCTTCAGTGCTCCTAGAGAACCACCTTTATTGGCGGAAAAGAAGTATTCAATTTTATCTAGTCCTGTTGGCGTGAGCTGTTCTGCTTCAGTAAGTCTAGCATCTATCTTAGCATGTTCCATTGATAGAGTAGCGAGAGATTCTTCTACGTTTTTCGCAAATGATTTTGCCGTTTTCTTTCTCTTAGTGGATAGTTTCTTGGCAGTTGCTTTGAGGCTCTTTTCTAATTTGTGCATCTTAGAAGCAATTTCATTGATCTCGCCATCCATCTTTTGTTGAGAGCTAATCTTTGTATGTAGATCAGTCTGTATTGTTAGTAGTTCTTCTATAGATACTACCTGATGCTTTTTTTGAAGACGATAGATGAGATCTAATCTATCCTGCGTTTCCTGAGCGAGATTAGGATCATGTTCTACGCTTTCGTTTACTTCTTGGAGTACGGCTGCGATATCCCTAAGTTCTTCGAGGCTAGATAGTACACGATCATAACTTTCTGATAGCTTCGGATCTAACTCTTTGATGTGGTCCAGATCTTGGGATATAGACTGTAATTGGTTGACTATCGACTGCTCCGATTCGTCTATTGTGAAGTGTGCACTACTAGCTACTTTCTGAATGTCTTCCGTTCCAGATAATCTATTGAGTAATTGTTCTTTGGATTGTTGTTCGTCATGCTCTAGAGAGGCCTCGTCCAATTCTGTAAATTGAAATGTGATATAGTCCAATTCCTTGAGTTCATTTGCCGCTTCTTGTTCTAATGTTTTGAGACGTTTTTCGGCTGCCTTATATTCTTTAAATTCTGTTTGATAAGCAGTCAAAAGTTTTGCATTTCCAGCGAGACTATCGAGTACTTCCATCTGCCACTTAGAACTATGTATATCTAGCGTGTCAAATTGCTGATGCATATCTACAAGTGATTTAGTAAGCTCTTGTAAGATGGCCAAAGTGACTGGTGTGTCATTGACAAATGCTCTAGACTTACCTGCTGGTGAAATCTCTCTACGTATGATTAGCTCCGATTCGTAATCAAGATCATGGATTTCAAAGAATCCTTTTAGATCATAACTCTCTACGTTGAATCTTGCTTCTACGATACATTTGCGATCTTGGTGATATAGTACTTTCTTATCGGCACGCTTACCCATAATCAAGCCTAATGCTCCGAGTAGGATACTCTTACCTGCACCCGTTTCACCAGTGATGATATTGAGGCCTTTATCGAGGTCTACATGGAGCTCCTCAATGATGGCATAATTTTGTATCTGTAAGCTGATAATCATACCGCGAAATTACTGTTTTTGCTCTAATATTCTATTAAGAAATTTTGAGCTCTTTAGTGGTCTTTACATAAGATCGAACTGGAATCAAAAATTGATCTTTTCAAACTACATCCCCATCAAGGCCTTAAACTCAGGGTCGATGTTGTTATACCCAAGTTGTATGGCTTTAGCCAAATCTCTCTTGGCTGCATCTATCTGATTGATTTGACTCTGGGTACGTGCTCTTTCGTAGAAGAATATACCCTTAGTATTGTTAAGTCTGATCGCCTCAGTATAATCCTTTACGGCTTCAGGTAATCGATTCATTGCACGCTTAAGTCTTCCTGATTCATACCAAAGATCAGCATTGTAAGGATTGTATTTAAAGTATGTTTCTATATCCTTCAATGCATTAGGGAAGTCACCCAATTGATTGTAAATGACGGATCTATTAAGATATCCAGTTTCGTGATCAGGCTTTAAAGTTAGGCCTCTATCGAATTCCGTAATTGCGGCTTTAGGGTCACCGAGCATTGCATATGCTGCTCCTAGATTGATATAGAATTCCCCTAAAGATTGGTCACGATCAGGACTCTTTGTTTCTGCGAGTTTTTTCTCTATCGCAGCATTATAATCGCGTGCAGCTAGCTTGAGGTTTTCAGCACCTCCTTTATTGAAGTATAATCTTGCGCGGCTATTAAGTGCTTCAGGATTACTAGGCTTTAGTCTAATGGCTTCATTGTAATCTGCTAAGGCAAGATCATATAATTTTGCATCTCGATAATAGTTAGCTCTATTACCGTAAGGTAGATCAGTATTCTTATGATACTTAAGTACATGACTCCACATAGTGCCACTATTTTCCCATATTTTATTTTGGTTGAATGTCATGACTCCCATAGCTACAACAAATAGCCCACCTAAGGCATAAGTTCCAGTCCTAAGTTTATGATCAGTCTTAGTGAATTGATCGAAGTAATAGCCTAATATAAAGAACAATCCTAGATAAGGAATATAACTAAATCTATCAGCTAAAAACCCTTGACCTGCTCCTACTATTTGGAGTAGAAAAATGATGTTGACGATAAATATCCCAAGTCCAAATACAATATGTTTCTTACCAGTTTTATGCGCTTTATACATTACAAATAGCACGATCGGTAAGGCTATGATACTTACATAGATAAACCATGGTAAAGTCTCTGGGTAAGGGTACAATGGTGAAAGTTGATAAGGGACGATAAGTTTGACACAATAGACAATGAATGAATAGGCTCCAATAAAGATCCTTTGAATAAATGAAAAATTATCAACAGTTTCAATCGAGCCTTGCTGGTTTAAGAAGGAAATTCCAATTAGACCAGTTGCCATTGAAATAGCAAAGTAATGTGCTTTAGCATATAAGTTTTTAAAGCTTAGATCTTTATCCATATAGTAGTCTGCCGCAAGCATCGTAAGTGGTAATGCAACCGCTTGTATTTTCGATAAGCAAGAGAGGATCATCAGTATAGTGATCCATAAGATGTCTAGCTTCTTTGGAGTGATTTTATTTCTAATGTAGATGTATAAAGCCGATAGAAAGAAGAAACCAAATAATACATCCTTTCGCTCTGTGACCCAAGTGACAGATTCTACTCTCATGGGGTGTATACCGAATAGTATGGCTACGAATAAACCACCTTTCCACGTCAATCCTAGCAGTATACAAATGCGATAGACGAAAAATACACAGAAAAGATGAAAGAGTAGATTCTCCCAATGCCATGCGCCAGGATTATCTAATCCAAACATAACCTTATCCATAGCAAAAGAGAAAATAGTTAATGGATTATAGTTGCCTATAACCGGAGTAGTGAATATGTCAGTAGTCAATGCCGAAAAATCACCCATGTTAAAGTTGACTACGGCTGGGTTTTCAGCGAAGTTTTTATCATCATCCCAATTGACAAACTCCAAGCCACCTACGTTGCTGAAGCATATAAATGTGATGATAATAGCGATCAAACCATACATCCAATTAGAAGACTTAATATTTGACTGGACTGGATTAGTAATGCCATTGCCAGCAGTATTGTTAGACTTTTTAAGTTTCCTCTCTGCAGCTCTTCTTTCTTGTCGACTTGATTTTTTATTGGACATATGACGCTTTGTTGGTATTTATAAGTACATGAAGATAGTTGTTTTGAAGGATAGTTTTAAGACTTGTAATATATTTCTTCATTTCTACTGAAACGTTTTGAATGTTAGTCCTGTAATGAATAGTAAGCGGCCGTAATTAGAAACAATTTGTTATTTTAAATCTAATAAGATCAAAATCAATGAAAAATATATTCATACTACTAATAACCATTCTCATTGCGATATCAAGTTGTAGAAAGGATGAGCACCTTATGGAATTTGAACCTGGTACAGGTACTACAGAAATTACGGAAGAAAGCAGATTAACTGGTATTGTTGTCGATGTGGATGGAAACTCGATCGCTGATGCAGAAGTTTCAATAGCGAATGTCACAACTATTACTGATGAAAATGGAGTCTATTTCTTTCAAAGCGTTGAGATAAGTAGTAATGGAAGCCTCCTTAAGGTAGATAAACTAGGTTATTTACCGCAATACAGGTTTGCTTTTAATGAACCAGGGAAACTGTCCTACCTTAATATTGAAGTAATTCCTCAAACGACAATTGCCGAATTTTCTGCCGCCTTAGGTGGTGAATTTTCAGTTCAAAATAAATCAAAAGTAAAATTTGGTCCCAACTCAGTCCTAAACCAAGATAGTTCTATTTATAATGGACAGGTAATGCTCAAAGGACACTGGTTCGATCCGTTTGATGATGCTACTATAAATAATATGCCTGGTGATTTGAGAGGTGTTGATAAAGAGGGCGAGAATGTCCAATTGGCTACTCAAGGTATGTTTTCCCTAGATATTTATGATGCGCAAGGAAATGAATTATTGGTTGGTGATAATGTAGAATTATCGTTTTATGTTGGTGATAAAGGCGTAGATGTAGATGGATCTGGCTCTATGCCATTGTGGTATCTAGATGAAGAGACTGGAGAATGGAAGGAAGAAGGAAGTTCGACTCTAGTAGGAGATTATTTTGTAGGAGAGGTATCTCATTTTTCTTTTTGGAATTGTGATTATCCATATCGATTAGCTTGTATAAGTGGGATCATCGCAGACATCAATGGAGTACCTATTCCAAATGCTGAGATAACTATAGTAGTCCAAAATTCTCTTGATTGTGGAATGGGAACTACTAATGAACGGGGATATTTTGAAGCTAAAGTACCAGCGGATGTTGATTTGGTTCTATTTGTGAATGGATCTTGTGAGGATGGAATCGCATTGGGTCGATTAACAGAAGAGACAAATGACTTAGGTTTAATTGTAACTAATGTTGAAGTTGGTAACTTCATAGGAAGAATATTAACTTGTAATCAACAGCCTATACTTGATGCCTATGTATTTATCAAAATAGGAACGAAATCTAAAGTCTTTTATAGTGATCAAAATGGAATCGTTAACGGCGCTTTTGCTTTCTGTGATAATAGTGAATGGAATGTTTATGCTTATTACTCTGCTAGCAAGGTATATTCGGACGAATTAGTACTGACTTCAACAGATAATTTTGTTGATCTGGGGGACATTAATTTATGTAATGATGTTGATCAGTTTATAGATTATAGATTCGGTAACCAGAGCAGTGAAATTTTCAACCCTACTGTAGATAACTTACAAGTGTTACTATTAGATGGAAATTTGTTAGTAATTACCAATAAGGTAGAAATTCCCACGGCTGATAATTTTTTATTAGCATATTCATTAGATGGAAGTTTACCTCTGAATATTTTAAAGAAACAGTACAATATTCCGATTGAAATAGCTATCGATTTCACTGAAATTGGAAACCAAGTAGGAGATATTGTAGCAGGGAGTATTCAAGTAGAGGATGATTTAGAATTGAGTTTCAAATTAGCTATTAATCAAACAGAAGAATCGGGTACAATAATAACTAGAATTTGGGATGATGATAATCAAGATGGAATTCAAGATGCTAACGAGGTTGGAAAGCGACCAAAATCATATGTTTTGACAGATGTTGAAAATCCTAATACCGTATTTCAGACTTATATCGAGAGTTATCAACTGATAGAAATTTTTAATATAATTGATTTAGATAATGGGGATCGTGTATATTTTGGTCTTATACCGGATAAGAATTTTTACTTCCGATATGGAACTACAGATCCAACCGTAATACTGGATGACATTGAAGTTTCTCCTTCAAATCAAGGATTGGATGATGCTATTGATAGTGATTTTTATTTAATGTCAACAAATCCAAATATTGTATTACATCGAACAGATACTTTTTATCTGGCTCCAGGTCAAGTTGAAACTTCCTATGATTTAGGAATAAAGGAATTTTAGTATTATCTTAATGATAAACCAAAAACACATACAGGAAATCATCTCAGGTTGCGTCAAAAACAATCCGGCAAGCCAGCGAGCATTGGTTCGTGAGTATAGTGGTTTCCTGTATGCTATTTGTAGAAGATATATTAAGGATACAGAGTCGGCAAAAGATATGGTGCAGGAGAGTCTGATTCGAATCTTAGCTAAGATACAGATGTATGATGCTAGGAAAGGTAAGGTCGAATCTTGGATCTCAACTATTGCAATAAGAACGTGTATCAATGCGCTGAAGAAAAAAAGAATAACAACCGTAGATGTGGATGAAGTACATTCTGGAGAAGTACAGTTTGATGCAGGGATTTTACAACAATTAACTATGCAAGAAATGTATGATCTGATTCATCAACTACCTATCAAATATAAAGAGGTATTTAACCTTCATGTAATAGATGGTTATTCACATCAAGAAATAGGGGATCTGCTAGGTGTCGAAACGGCTTCATCAAGAACAAGGTTATTCAGAGCGAAGGCGATGCTCAGAGAAAAAATTGAAATTATTAAAAAACAAGAGTCATGCGTAAAAACGGCTTAGGGTCTACATTTAAAGATCGATTTGATGGTCATGTCGAAAGTATAGATGCTGACGATATGATAGCAAGATTGAATCTTGATAAAGAAGAGAATAAGAAAAGACCTTTTGTCTTCTGGCTGTTTGGAGTAGTAAGTAGACTGCTCTTTATTGCTGCGGCAGTCTATATAGTTAGTGATATTGATATGGGATCAAAAAATGTAGTAACTCGACAGCAAGAAATATCAAGCGGAAGTGAATATGTGGTAGAGAATAATGAATTTGAAAATGAAAAGAATAATGACATTGTATCGATTGAAAGTGGTGAGGGGCAATCTAAAAGTATTGCCAATGAAACAATTGTAATTAATAATGTAATTCAAAATAAAGCAAAGAACGAAAGTCAATTTTCTAATGTATCTACACCAATAGGAAACTCACTAAAGAATGGAAATTATTTTTTGGAAACAGGAGGACTTGCGACTGTGAGTGATGAGAAATCAAATAATCAAATCAAAGAGAAGAATGTAATTAGTAATAATACAATGATCGATAGATTTATTTTTTCTTCTGAAAGTATAGTTTTGGAAGAGTCAGTTAAATTGGAGTCTTCTATTAATGTAACAACTAACTCTACTATTGATTTAGTTTTTCCTTCGATCAATTCCATTAGGATGACGCTATACAATGATAACATTCTTGAAGCAGATTTTGATCCGATTATTATAAAAAGTACTAACTGTAATAGTGATGAATATAGAATGAATAAGCAGCCTATCTTATTAGAGGCTTATGCATCTGTTTACTCGACAAATAGGGAATTGGTTTCTACATCAGACATTTATAATGATCATGTTGCTATGCGTAATAGTTCCGAAAAACAACTAGAGTCGATTCAAGTTGGATTGGCGGTCTCTAAGTTTATAGGTAGTAGATTCTATATTTCTGCTGGATTGGAATACACACATATCAATGAAGTGGCAACGATAAATTATATGAATGATACCATCTTAGTTGATGATAATTATCCTGTACTATTACAATATAAGGCAAATGGAGATACAATAACTAGTTTCGGCTCTGCGAATGTTAATTCGAAAGTCAAGCATACACTCATCGAATATAATAGTCAAAGATTATTTTCTATTCCTATGAATGCAGGAATACAAGCAAATGTTGGAAATTTTTCTCTATTTGCAGAAGCTGGAATTTCTCTAAATGTGTATCAATCTTTTTATGGGAAAATGGTTGATGTAGATCTTGCGATTGTTTCTTCTCCTTCATACTTTACACCGAAATTAGGAATAGGTTACAGAACTAAATTTGGATTAATTTATCCATTATCTCAAAGCTTGCATCTTTCTGTATCGGCAAATTTACAACGTACTCATTCTATCTCTGATATAGATTTTGTAACGCAAAAATATATAATGAAAGGCATAGGGTTGGGCCTTAAGTATCAGTTGTAGTATTTGTGTATTCTAGAGTTGATGTTCAACTAATTGTTTTGAGCGGAAGTGGAATTGTAAAGAGAATATCTATTCTGTTTGAATCTGCTTACATTGTAAGTTTAATAATAGTGCTATATTAATAAACCCAATTTCGTTGAATGGAATGATAGGCAACTTGGGTCAATCTTGAAATGTTTTTTGGAAGTCCTGTACAAAAAAAAGCTGACCCAATAGTTTCCTACTGGACCAGCTCTAAATTCAAAGTATGTTAGTTTTGGATACTACTTATCTACAGTCCTTTGTGCCTTTTGCACTAGGTTAGTTGCTTTTGCATCTTTTTCACTACTACCTTTTCTGTATTGTCCGCTATCGATACAGAAATCAACTCTTTCTCTATTTCCAAAGTTACCATCTGAGTAAAAGAACTCTGAACCATCTTCATCTAATATTGAGAATGTTCCATCTCCATAGTTACAGCAGATACCATCACCATAGCTATCTCTTACTACAAGCTTGTAACATCCATCCGGTAAGCAGATATCTTCTTGTATAGTTTGACCTATGAAAGATTCATCATAATTTTTACCAAAAGCCATCCTCTCTCCAGTGTCAACATTTTTGATCACCCATCTAGTTTCTTCAGGATAGTCGTCGAATGTAAGGCTTAGTGTTATTTCATAACCATTACATCCGTTTGGATCTTGATCATCACCTTCGTCATCACCTTGATCATCACCTTCATCATCACCTTCATCATCACCGTTTCCATCACCTTCATCGTCACCGTTTCCATCACCTTCATTGTCATCGTTTCCATCACCTTCGTTGTCATCGTTTCCATCACTGTCATTGTCACCGTTTCCATCACCTTCGTTAGCAGAACATACTGTCTGAGCTTTAGTAATGAGTGATTGGAAGTTTGCAGTTACATAGTTATTCATTGTGCTAGCTTGCTGATTAGAAAACATGTACATACACTCATCATTAGTGTAATCCATGTAACTCATGTGTAGGTCTATAGATCCACAAGAGCTAGTATTAGCAGATGGACATCCATAATTAGAGTCAGTTTGAGATGGTGTATCAGAGATACCGTCATCTGATCCACATCCTCCATTACCCCAAAGGTGATCTAGTAGTAAGTAGTGACCCAATTCGTGAGTAAGAGTACGTCCTAGATCGTATGGCGCTTGTGGTGATACTTGTCCACATCCTGTGCCACTTGCAAATGCTCCAGCATCGATGACTACACCATCTCCATTTCCAGCTCCACCTAGTGGTGAGTACCCTAAAAATCCAAGATTTGGTCTTACAAATATATTGATGTAGTCAGCCCAAGCAGGAGCGTTGTCTCCTGATACTGTATTAAATGTTACAGCTACAGTTCCATTTGCGATTCCTGATCCTGAAGGGTGATTTTGGTCTGCTAAACAGAACTTCACACAAGCATCTGTAGGTACTACTCCAGGGTAGTTTCCTGCAACCGCATCAAAGTTGGATACGTCGCTATTCTGCGCTTGGTAATCTGCATTAAGAATGTCTATCTGCGTTTGAGCTAATGCTCTTAGACAAGCTTGGTCCGGATTACTTATATTTTGAAAGTGAACCGCCACTGCTAATACAATAGGTTCTGTACAATCTTCTACACTTCTTGTTTGAGCCAGTGTACTTAGCTTTTGTACACGTTTATCGTAGCTCGATTTGTAATGCGAGTCATTCATCAAAGAATGTTGGTGGTCAGTCGAATTACAAGTTCTTTCTGAGTATTCTACGTCTTGCGCTGCTTGGTCTACAGATTCTGTGCCCAATAGTTTTTCGTCGTCACTACATGATGTAAGGAATAGTGCAGTAAGGAAAAAACAGCATAACATTAACTTTTTCATAATTTGAAAATTTAGAGATTTAAAATATCGATTAGTATTAATTACATTGTAGAGTTGCACAAGCGATATCATTCCCCTAATAGAAGTTTAATTTATTTCAATGATTTGTTAATGGAAGATCCGGTTTCGTGTGTAAGTAATTGTAATTCAGTATGTTGTGATTTTATTTTTTTATTGATAATTATTCAATAAAATATTGCTAATAGGTTTAACTAGGCTACAAAAGGACTTCAGATTAGAGGGTTTATGCTTTTTTTGGGCATTACTAATGTTATTGAATCTTTATATTTACGTCCAAAGAAGAAACAGATTTTATGAAACAGTACATCCTAATATTATTATTGCTGCTTTTCGTATCATCCGTACGAGCTCAGCTTTCTCTTGAGACTGGGACATCCACATACCTAATAGATTTCGATAATACATTTCCAGGAGTTAGTTCTGGTTCGTATGCTGGACAAGGGTTCGCTATAAATCCAAGCATGGGTCAATTAGATGCTGAAGCTTGGGCCACTACAGGGATGAGTGATGGTGCTAAGGATTTTGGTGTATCTAATACATCAGGGGATCATGCTAGAGGAAGCGATAATGGAGGAGTTGGAGGTGGAGGCTTTTATGGCTTCGATGTAGGTGGGGGCAATATGTCATTAGGTGTACAAGCAACATCTAGTGATTGGACACCAGGTACTATTACTTTAAAAATATATAATAATACAACTTCCACGATTCGTGATATGGATATAGACTATGTAGTCTATGTGCGCAATGATCAGAATTATTCTTCGGCATTTGATTTATCCACGTCACATGATAATACAAATTATTCCGATGTGACATCTGGCGAATATACGTCGCCTGAAGGATCAGGAAATACTAATTGGGTAGCTAACAACTTGACGGCAGTATTGTCTGGACTCGAGATTACTCCTTGCTCTTCGTTCTACATTCGATGGACAGGTACAGATGTATCAGGCGGAGGGAGTCGAGATGAATTAGCATTGGATGATATTTCTATTACGGCTCATGCCGAAATGATTTGTATCGAACCTACTCAGCAAGCGTCAAATTTTGTAACTGATTTGGTTACTTCGAATTCTATTCAAGCATCATTCACTGGTGGAACTTCGGATAAGTATCTAGTAGTCCAGAGTACAAGCGCGACATTGGGAAGCGCACCTGTCGATGGTGAGACTTATAGTAAAGGTAGTAATATAGGAAACGGCGAAGTCATTCAATATACTGACCAGACGTCTATATATTCGTTGGGATTAGAAGATAATACGACGTATTACTATTTCATATTTCCGAGTAATGACCTTTGTGCGAGTGGCCCAGATTATTTGGTTAGTGGTATACTCACGACTTCGGTAAGTACATTATTACTGGCTAATAATTACTACGACGTTATAGGTAATGAGACTTGCGAAGATCTAAAGACTGCGTTGCATAATCTGATAGATGGGCACACATCTGTAAGTTATGGAAGTCTATGGACGCATTATCAGACCACAGATGATCATCTCGATGATAGTGGAAGTAATATCATAGTCTGGGATATGTATACTGATAATCCTGATGGTGCTGAAAACGAATTTACATTCGTAACAGAACAATGTGGTACTTATCAAGATGAAGGAGATTGTTATAATAGAGAACATACTTTTCCTAAATCTTGGTGGGGTGGTAGTACTTCAGCGGCTCAGTATACCGATATATTTACGGTTGTGCCTACAGATGGATGGGTCAATGGGCTGAGAAGTAATAATCCGTATGGTGAAGTCGAAAGTGGAACTGAAACAAATATTACAGACAATGGCTCCAAAGTAGGTTCAGCAACGATCAGTATACCTGGGTATTCTGGAAATGTATTTGAGCCGATCGATGATTATAAAGGAGACTTCGCACGTGGCTATTTCTATATGGCAACACGATACGAAGATGTGATCGCAGGATGGGAAAATAATACAACAGAATCAAATGCAGTCTTGGATGGTACTTCATATATAGTGTACGAGCCTTGGGTCGTAGATCTGTTGGTCAGTTGGCATAATATTGATCCCATCGATCAAAAAGAAATAGATAGAAATGAATCGATATACAATATACAAGGCAATCGAAATCCATTTATCGATCACCCGGAGTATGTAGCGGCGATATGGACACACTGCGGCTCTATGGCGAGTGATGATTGTACCTATGTGACTAATACCGCTGATGACGGTTTGGGATCTTTGAGGGCGGCCATAGATTGTGCCGTCGATGGAGACACGATTACTTTTAGTCCAGACGTATACAATTCTAGTATAATGTTGACTACAGATTCGATCATTATAGGAAAACGAATTGTATTAGCAGCAGATGTTTCTAGTAATATCACAATCGCAGCAGCGACTCCGCTTGATGGATCCCTCCAGTCAATATTTGTAATAGAAAGTTGTGCTGAAGTAAGTCTAATAGGATTAACTATAGATGGCGCTTTTGGTCCTGATGGATCTGCCATTCGCAACGATGGATTATTGACTTTAGAAAATATGACAATTACTGCTAGTGGAAATACGAATCTCAATTCGGTATTGCAAAATAGGGCTGGGAGTAATCTGATTCTTACAGGAGGAAATTCGATTGAGTGATTTGGAACTTAAGGTTGTAAGTTGAATTTCTTAAGTGAAGTTCATTAAAATCGAACCATAGTGTATTCATGTTAGTTTCTGTCAAAGATCTATTTCATTAGATCTTTGTAGTTAAAGCTTTTGCATTATTTCTGGATAAGGTTAGATTCCCTTCTATTCCTAATATTTTCATATTTTGTGATTATATTAATTACTTAAGTTGACAGCAGATATACAACACTTCAAAGCCATGTTGAATGGTAATGATCTAGCTCTAAGATCATTGCTTAGTACTTATCACAACTATCTTGTGGTAGTAGGCTTGCGTTATTTGACGGATAGACAGCGAGTCGAAGATGTAATTCATGATACATTCGCAGATCTGTGGGACAAAAAGCAGGATATTGAAGTACAATCTGTAAAGTCATTTCTTAGAGGAGCAGTAGTAAACAAGTGTCTAGCCATTATCAGAAAGGAGAGTAGGATTGACCTCGTGGAAGAGCATAGTTATGACCTATCTACTAATGAGCCAAGCCCAGATCAGTATATCGATCGAGATAATCTAGAGAAAGAAATACACACAATTATAGATGGCTTACCACCGAAGTGCGGACAAGTGTTTAAGCTGAGTAGGTTAGAAGGAAAGTCGCATCAAGAAATATCAGAGACAATGGGTATTTCGAAGAAGACGATAGAAAACCACATGACAAGAGCGTTAAGGACCTTACGCGACCAACTTAAACGTAAGGAATTACTACTAATTGTACTAATGATTATAAAAATGTATAAATAGAGTAGGGGAACGATGAGAATAAAGAAACTAAACAATAGCAAATATTATGGAGGAATAAATAGCTTCATATCCCAATGGAATACACTATGAACACAATTAAAGAAAAATTTTGTGGTAAGAATTCATATGTGAGCATAAAAGCTTACTATCATGATTGCATAATGATAAGTAATACATGAACACGGAAGAGTACATAGCATTAATATATAGAAATCTGAAAAGTGATCTATCTCCCAATGAGTTTAAGCAGTTAAATGACTTTACTGCTTCAGACTCTGCTATGTCTAATCTAAGGCTTGAGATAGAAGATGCTTGGGATGTTACAGGTGAGTTGACTGACCAAGTAACGAAAGCAGATACTGAGCGTTTGATCGCAAATATTAAAGGCGAAAAGACATCAGTTACCAAACCTAAGGCAGCCACCAAAACGTATAACCTCCGAAGAATTATAGGTAATATAGCCGCGATATTCATATTAGCGTTAGGTGCCGTATGGTTGATGCGCGATCAAGTTACCATATACGACACGGCTGGATTTTATACATTGGCTGATAAGAGTACTATTGATCTTAGACAAGGAAGTAGGGTAGAAGTACAGCCATTTGACGATGACTCTAGAAATATCAAACTTACTGGAGAAGCGTATTTCGAAGTAGCCAAAGATGGGACAAGGCCATTTATAGTAACTACCAAGACAACGCGCACAGAAGTATTAGGAACGAGCTTCCTTATCAAAGAATTCCATGGCAAAACATATATCGATCTTAAGACTGGAAAGGTGAATTTTTCTAACTTGAATAATAACAGCAGTATGATACTTACTCCTGGAATGAAAGCCGTATGTGATGACGACCAAGTCAAGTCCGTTACGGAATACCAGAATCTATCAGGGTGGAAGGATGGTGTATACCAATATAAAGACGCCAAGTTATCCACTATCTTGGATGAGCTCAATGTAATATTTGACACTAAAATACTTACTTCAGATCCAGTACTTTACGATTGTACATTAAGTGCTATCTTGTCTGGTGATAGCATTAACGATGTATTAAATCAGATCGCCGATCAACTAGGAATGAAAGTTACTAGCGACAATGGTAAATGGACTCTTTTAGGTGGGAAATGTAAGTAAAATAATAATAATTATAATGTGCTTTAGCGCTCATCTTGTAGCGCAAAATAATGACCAGATAAGTATCCAAGATGCTTTATTGGAAATAGCTAAAGAGCACAGATTATCATTAGTGTTCAATTCTGATAATATACCAAATCGTAATGTTACTCTACCGAATAATAGTAGCTCATCATCCCAGTTACAGGCAATTCTTAGAGATACTAATCTCGAATATAGAATAGAATCGAATCAGATCTTTCTATTTGTAAAAAGAAATATTTATGGCTATATAGAAGATGCCACTAGTGGCGAAAGACTGATCGCGGCAACTATGTTTTTGCCAGAGACTAGAGATTATGCAGTGTCCAATGAACAAGGGTATTTTGCGTTGACCACTATTGAAGATGTTGTAGTAGTAGAGGTAAGTTATCTGGGATATACTACCCACAGTCAAACTCTGACTACCGAACAAATGGGTACGCCAATCGTATTGCAACTCACCCCTGATGCAGATCTTAGGGAAGTGATTATATCTGACCTTGCAGTTACAGCAGTAGATCAAAGTTATATAGAACTGAATAAAGGAACTGATATCTTGCTTCATCAAAATCAAGCGGTTTCGTCGATAGGAGGAGAACCAGACATATTTCAGGCAATGATGCGTCAAACTGGTGTTAATTCTGGGACCGATGGTATCGGAGGTATGCATGTCAGAGGCGGAAAAAATGATCAAAATTTGATCTTATTCGACGGAGTTAAATTGTACAATTCTGCGCATGCATTTGGAGCGTTTTCCCTCATCAATTCTGAAACGGTAGATCAAGCAAAACTATTTAAATCTGGTGCAAGTGGATCTCGATTTGGTAGATTGTCATCGATCATGGATGTTAAAACCAAAGACCCTAATCTGGCAAAAATAAAAGCATCAATACAAGCTTCAACTATAGCGAGTCAAGCGTCATTAGAGCTTCCATTAATCAAAGATCACTTGGGTGTAATGGTAACTGGTAGACGTACACATGTCGATCCTTATATTAGATCTAAGTCAAGCGACAGTAAGTTTTTCAACGATTTTTCTTTTGGAGAGACTAATTATAATTTTAATGATATTAACGTTAAAGCATTGGCAAAAATAAACGCTAGACACCGATTCTATTTGTCATTATATAGAGGACAAGATCGATATGATGATGATGACTTTTTCGATGATCTTGATTTTGGAGGAGAATATTTGGATCAAGTCTTATACTATGATTGGAAAAATCAGTTTGCCTCTATGAGATATAACATATTGCTCGGTGCTAAGACCATAGCTAATGTTCAATTAAGTACTTATGATTATTCATATGTTAGTTTTTTGGAAGTAGATGAAACTGTTCAAGAGGAAGAAGATTTTTTCTTTAGTAGAAGTTATCAAAATTTTGAATCTGGAGTACAGCACGACGAATTGAAAATAGATCTCCAAACTATTACAGATCGACATCAAATTAGCTATGGAATAGTAGCAGGAGTGAAAAACTACAATCTTGGAGAACTAACCTTAGAAGAATATGAATTTGAGCCGGATTACACTCAGATTTTGCCTATTGGGGATTACTTGATTACTGAACTAATTGGAAATTATGAGAGTAGGGAAATGACAGTTTACCTTTCTGATAAATTTAAACTATCTAATTCATGGTTGATTGATGGTGGAGTTTATTTTACGATATATAATAATCTACAGACTAATACTGTTGACGACGACCCTGAGTATCAGGGGCAAAATCTTCACGGATATTTAAAGTCGCTATATCAAGTAAACGATAACTTTTCTTTTGGTGGATCGATAGGCAGTTACTTGCAGACCGAACACCTGTTGACGACTGGCGATAATGGATACCCTAATGATATCTGGGTGCCGAGTACAAAGGATTTGCCAGCAGAAAGATCAAATCAAATAGAACTTTTTACGGATATAAAATCTAATAATCACAGCTTAAGATTGTCAACATATATTAAGCAACAGCAGAATATATTATTCTATGATACTATCAGAGCATTATCTTCATTAACCAACTTAGAAACGGATTATTTAGAAGAAGTACTGGAGAGTGGTAATTCTATGAGCTACGGAACTGAAGTGAATTATTCGTATATTAAAAAAGGGAAATTTGCCTTAAACGCAGCATATACTTTTGGTAAAACAGATTACCAATTTGATCAATTAAATGAAGGTAAATCTTTTCCTTTTGATTATTCGATTCCTCATACCTTTTCCGTGGGTAGTAATATTTTCTTGTCTAGAAGATGGACATTCTCATTGGACTGGTATTATGCGTCAGGGAAACCTTATACCCTATATAATTCACTTTTCGCGTTTTCTCCATTAGATAGGGATACAGAAGTGAAAGGCGATCTTATTACTGTTCTAGGCAATGAATTTAACGATCAGAGGCTTCCAGCAAGCCATAAGCTTTCATTTTCATTTTCGACTTACTGGCAATGGGGGAAGACACGCAGTGATCTATTGTTAGGGGTACAAAATGCGTATAATCGCAAAAACGTAATTTATGAGTATGAGCTCGATGGCGTAGGGATCCAACAGCAATTGGGATTGGCTATATTACCTATGGTCCGATGGAAAATTGGGTTCTAGCATATTAAGATTTGGAATCTTTTTTTATTATTAGATTTCCTTATTTAAATGAATCTATAAATTGCTTTTTTACTCGTTTGGCCAAGGGGACTGTATGATCATTTTGCATTTTAATCACACCCTCATTATCTATAGATTTTAGATATTTTAAATTGATGATATGCGATTTGTGTACACGGAAAAACATTTTTTTGTTTAGTAATTCTTCATAGTGTTTTATGTTTTTAGAGGATGTAAATTTCTTGTTGTCTTTACAAATAACCAAAGTATAATTTCGCTGTGCTTCTAATCTAATAATATGATTTACGGCTATGAAATCAATTCCTTGAGTGTTGGGTATTGGAAGTAATTTTGCGTCTTTGTTAAGTATGTCTTTAAGGACTGTACTATATTGTTCGTTAGTTTTCTTTGTATTCTTATTATATTGTATAATCGCCTTTTCTATTTTATCTATTTCATAAGGTTTGGTGAGGTATTGCAGAAAGAAATAGTCGAATGCTCTTTTCTTGATTTCGGTATAGGCCGTAATAAAGATGATTTCAAAATCTAAAACATCTAAATCTAATTGATCAAGAATGTCAAAACTTTCCCCATCAGGTAGATGTATATCCATGAAAACTAGATCTGCATTGATGTTCTTTAGTAGCGTTATGCTTTCTGCCACACTTGAAGCTTCTCCAACAATCTCAATACCTTCGATATAGTTTTCTAGTATATGTTTTAATGCGTTCCTAGATTGTAATTCGTCCTCTATGAGTACTGTTCTAGTCATTTGTAGTATTTTTATTTATAGGGAAGGTTAAAGTAGCTTTAGTACCTGATGTATTAATGTTTTCGTATTCTTCAATTGTGAAATTAGATAGTGGGTACTCATTAACTATATGGTTAATCCTCTTTTTAATATTGTCAATGGCGATACCTGATGAATATTGATTAGTAGTTTTTGCACTTTTGCTTAATCCAATTCCATTGTCTATAACATTGCAGATCAAGTAATTATCTTCTTTGGTAAATATGATTTCTAGTTTTTTCTCTTGTGGAGTTGTGAAATCAAATGCATGCATTATTACATTCTCAACTAGTGGTTGAACCATCATTGTTGGAATTAGAATGTTGTCTTTAGATTTTATATTAGTCGTAATGGTATAGCTGAATTTATTGCTGAATCTTAATTTTTCAAGATCCAAATATAATTGTAAATGCTGAATCTCTTGATGTAATGTTACTTCATTATTTCTCGAATCACTTATGATTACTCGTATTAATTTTGCGAATTTGGAGAGGTAGTCACTTGCTTCTCTTCTATCTCCTGTTAATACAAAGTTTTGAATCGAACTCAAACAATTGTTGATGAAGTGGGGGTTCATTTCCATCATCAAGGCCTTTTGTTTTAATTTTGATATTTCTAGTTCTTGTGTAAGTTTTAGTTTTTGTTTTTTTAAACTTGATTTCACCAAGTAGTATATTAGTGTAAATGCACTTAAAAAAGCTAAGAGTCTGACCCAATTCCTTTTGTACCATACTGGACGAATGGTAATTGGGATAGTAATCATAGCCTTATCACTTGTTTTTTCTATCCCAGGAATAGAAGGTTGTATTTGAAGTTGATACTTATTAGGACCCAGTCCTTCAAATTTGATTTTTCTTTCTTTAGTATACTTCCAGTCTTTTGAGTTTCCATCTAGTCTATACCGAAATGCAATTTCGTCTGAATGGTTTATGGAAATTGAAGTGTATTGTACTTCTAATTCGTTTTCGTAGTGTTTAAGGTTGTTTAATTTTTCCTCTAGTACTTCTTTACCGTTTACATAAACTTTATCTAGTTGGATATTAGAATTTCTATTCTGTAGATTATTAAGTTTACTAAGACTGACCGCAGTTACATTCTCTGAGGTTAAAACATATAGTATATCATTACTGATTTCTGTTTGTATTACGGTATTTGACTCTAATCCTAAGTTGCTTTTATAGCTTCTTATGTTGAAGCTTTGGTCAATATTGATTTTTATTAGAGTTACACCAGAGTTTGTTGATAGCCAGACTTCGTTTTTATCTACTAGAATGTGATTAATTACATCATGACTGAGTTGATCTGATGAAGTGATTTGTTTAATTAATTTTCTTTCCTTATTTAATACAATTAATCCATCACCGTTGGTCGCGATAAGGATTAGTCCATCTTCAGTTTCATTGATATCATTGACTGTGATGGAATTTAATAATGTATCTTTTGGTATCCAATAATCTCTTTCGTTTGGATGATACATCAATAGCCCTCTTTGTGAGCCTAACCAGATATTACTATTTCTGTCAATAAAATTAGTCGTAGATCGAGAGTTGTAAATTTGGTCACCGGCTTCAAGATTATCTTTCGAAAATAAAGTGCTTGAATTGGATGTTGAGATAAGAAGATTTTTTTTATATAGATTAATGTCTTTTAAGGTAAGTAGTTTATTTTGTAGTAGATTAAATTTATTGTCGTATTTATATATACCATAATCTTTTCCTATATAGTAATTGCCATCATTAGATTTCAATATTTTCTTGATGCTTAGATTGTAATGCCCTTGAATCGTCGCCGGTGGTTTTGATTTTATTCTGAGATCAATTTTTTTATTGTTTATTTCATATATATCCCCTCCTGACGTTCCTACAAGAATAGAGCTATCCTTTTTACTCATAGTGGTAAACTTGTCTTTGCTTTGGATAGACTCAATGTTGACATTGTACTTGATCTGATGATTTAATTTGTAGAGCCCATTTTTCAATGTGCAAAACCATAAATTACCTTCATTGTCGATTATGGATTTATTAACATAAAGAAATGATAGCTCATTTTGTATGGTCAGTTTTTTTGATATTGATTTGGATTGCACTAGTTTAAGGTGAGGTGAGTATTTCCAATAGATATCTTGGTGCTTGATTATATTATATGCATTCTTAGGGTTTAACTTAATGTCGTAGTATTTACTTATAAATTCATTTTTTGTTTCTTGGTCCATTAATGAAACGAAATGGTTCATATCGATATCTAAATCTTCAACATTTAAAATTATTTCTTCGTTGGTGTCTGGATTTAAGTATGTATAATCTTTATTTGGTTCTTTGGCGACTAGGATTACATTTTTATTTTTGTCACGTAAAAGTGAATTGGTGAAGCTGCCTTTTAGCGTTTCAGTAAAATTTAAATCTTTATCTAATTTAAGTATTTGATGGAAGGAGGAGCAGAAGAATATGTTTCCATTTTTATCTTCTGTAATCTCTCGTATTATCCCTCTAATAGGTATTATATTTTTAAAAGCTATGTCGGGTTGTGTATATATAGAACCATCCTTATAATAGCAAAATGAACCATTAAATGTTCTTAGCCACATTCTATTTTGTGAATCAGTAAAGAATCCAAAAATTTCATTATCTGATAAGCCATCGTTCTTATCAAAAGTTTGGAAACTATTGCCATCAAATTTTGATATGCCATAATTAGTAGCTATCCATAGATAGCCGTCTTTGTCTACTTGAAGCTCATAGATAGTATTGCTAGGTAATCCATCCTTAGTAGTATAGTTGTTAAAAGATGGACTCTGAGCGAAAGCATTTATATAGATTAGACTTAGACAAAGTAAATTCCAAAATCTAGATTGATTTGATGTTAGGAATGTTTGACTAGGAAACATGTTCTTGTAGGCTCGGTGTTAATTTATACGAACAAGATAGACCTTAATTTAGCATTTGTGTTTATGAGATCGCTTATTCTAAGAAAGTTTATAATTTTCTGAGAATTGAACTGAGCACTCTTCTTTTAAGAAGGTTGTATTGATAACATAAGATGTCTATGTAAAGTCCCTTAGTAGTGGCTCATTAAGGAAAATAAGCATCCCCATATGCCGTATAAATACGATTTATAGAGACGCTTTGTTCAATTGGGCACCTTCTTATCTTAATGCAATTTTTTTCAAATCGAATACTATTTATAATGTCATAATATTGATACTTGTTAATCAGTTATGGTTCGCTTCTAAATATGACATAACTTTGTTGGCCCATCTATTCAGTCAATATATATTTACAAACTGTTCATAAGACTGTTCTTCACTACATGGGTAACGATTAATGTTAGTGTCCGATTCAAGGTTACAGTTTTAGCGAGGATATAGCTGAGATGAGTGTACCAAAGGGCAGTATGAGGGTATAATCGTATTGTTGAGCCGGATGTGCCAAATGGTATTCTACACTGGGCGATTAAAGATCGAGGATAAATTAATTATATGCATCACTCAAATTCCAGTCCGATAGAGAGAAATTGAAAGAATTGCAATTTGGGATTCAAGTGTTG
The DNA here is from genome assembly GCA_938015435.1 of uncultured Saprospiraceae bacterium. GTDB lineage: Bacteria > Bacteroidota > Bacteroidia > Chitinophagales > Saprospiraceae > UBA1994. The sequence continues at coordinate 94,350 of CALLPN010000018.1, read as the reverse complement.
TTACATTTCACTAAGAACCATATTTTTAATTTTTATAGCTTTTTCAAAATGATCGAGTTGGTGTTGCTTGATCCACCATTCAGCAACTTCCATTAGTAGTTCCGGATTGGTATTCTTGTTGGCAAAAAATGCATAAAAGGATAGACCAACACCTTCTCCTTTTACTGCGATTTTCTTATCACATACGGATATTATTTTTTGCTTTATGATATCATTCATTGATCAACAATTGTTTTTAAAGATGATTTTTAGAAGAAATGTTAGTAATGTCTTGTATTCAGGCTTAATTATTACTTTGGTTGCAAGAGTTATATTCTAATATTAATAAAGAAAGTTTGATTGATGTAATAGTTATCTAATATGAATGGCTGCAAAAGTAAAAAGAGCTTGATCAATTAAATGATCAAGCTCTAGTATTTTAAGTAGTTCTTAAACGGTAGAAACATATAAACTTGTAGCGACCTATAGAAGCTTTAGATTTATTTTTCTTAACAACTTAAGTTATTGATATTACTTATTATCCGCGTACTTCTTCTCTACTACATTCCAGTTTACCACACTAAAGAAAGCGTTGATATAATCTGGTCTTCTGTTTTGGTAATTGAGGTAGTATGCATGCTCCCACACATCTAATCCCATAATAGGAGTCCCTCCACATCCGATGCCTGGCATCATAGGGTTGTCTTGATTAGCAGATGAGCAGATCTCTAACTTACCTCCTGGGTGAACACATAACCATGCCCATCCTGATCCAAATCTAGTTGCCGCAGCTTTGCTAAATTGCTCAATCATTCCATCTTTAGAACCAAATGTTTCGTTGATAGCGTCTAGTAGTTCTCCTGAAAGTCTACCTCTATCATCTGGGTTTAATACTTCCCAAAACAATTTGTGATTCCAATATCCACCTCCGTTGTTTCTAACACCAGTATTGCTAGTGTCTAAGTTTTTGAGGATGTCTTCTATTGATTTGTCAGCTAGATCTGTACCTTCTATAGCCGCATTGAGCTTGGTAGTGTATCCGTTGTGGTGCTTAGTATGATGTATTTCCATCGTACGCGCATCGATATGAGGTTCTAGTGCGTCATATGCAAATCCTAATTCTGGTAGTGTAAAAGCCATATTCTTATGAGTTTGTGTTTTAGTGAATAGATTGAGTAGCTCAAACGAGTAGCTACATATATTAAATGCTAATTTAGCGTTTAATGTTTTAATTATCATATCGTCTTCATATTAAGATTAAATTATATATGAATTCGTTTTTCTTTAAACCTACTTTGTAATGAAGATACTCCTCGCAATTCTATCGCTTCCTTTGCTACTTTCCTGCAACCAAGCTCCTACGAAAGAAGCTACTGCAAAGACTATAATCTTACCTGCAGAACCTTCCAAATTTCAACAAACTGAAGATTGTTATAAAGATAGGAATACGGTAAAAATCGTTGGTCTTACCTCAGCAAAAGTACTAAAGGCGGGAAAGCTAGGTATTTTGGACTGCTACGAAACAGGAGATCGTTACCAAGCATGTATGATCCCAGAGTGGGCTACTGTAGGAACAGAAGTAAGGATTACCGGTGTCGCTAAGGAAGTATTTGAAAACGAACGTCGCGCAGGGACTCCATTTTTAATAAGCGAGATCAATAAACCCTAATTAGGTCTTCATTAACATTGTCATTCGGATAGAGACATACTATAATAGGTATTGTCACGGTTCTATAGACATCCATTTCCTTTACTGTTCGACGGTGGTTCATTTCATCTTTTTATCAGTTTTAGGAGTAATTAATTCGACATAGGTACTTTACGTATATAAAAATAATTTAATATGAATTCTATTTATTCTAAATTCGGACTGTTCTCCGGTCTTGTATTTACATTTTTGATTACGATATCATTTGCTTCTGTGGATGATGTTGAAGATTCACTGGAGACGGAAGAAACAGGATCTACACATCTACCTCAACAAGTACATTCCATAGATATCAATAAATCGTACGATCTAGCGGGCGAGATAGTACCGATGAATATGGATACGCGTGAGCGCCTAGATCGAGAATTATCCGTCAATGCCTATTGGCATAGTAGCACATTACTTAATCTTAAGATGGCAGCTAAGTACTTTCCTACAATTGAACGGGTATTAGCTGAAGAAGGAGTTCCAGATGATTTCAAATACCTAGCAGTGGCAGAGAGTAATCTGCGTAATGTAAGTTCGGGTGCCGCTGCTAAAGGATTTTGGCAGTTTAGAAAATTAGCAGGAAAAGAATGGAAACTTGAAATTAACAATGAGATAGACGAGAGATATCATATCGAAAAATCGACTCGAGCGGCATGTCGATACCTCAAGAATATGAAAAATAGATTTGGAACTTGGAGTAATGCAGCAGCGGCATACAATGTAGGCCCAACTAGTTTTAGTAAGCAACGTAAGTCTCAAGGGGAAGAGAGCTTTTATAATATGAATATCAATGCTGAAACCGGTAGATACTTATTTAGGATTATTGCTATTAAGGAAATTATGAGTGACCCTCAGTCATATGGATTCTACCTAGATTCTACAGATAAATATGCATCACAAGATCAAGTAGAATATATTAATGTCAATAGTTCAATTCCGAATTTGAGTAAATGGGCCCATGACCAAGGTATTAGTTACCGTACCCTGAAGTACTTCAATCCTTGGCTGATAGCAGGGAAACTTACAGTTAAGAACAATACTTATAAGATCGCAATTCCTTATAATAAAACGGGATATTAGGACAGTTGTAGTATATGATAATAGCCAGTTGGCATACATTGAAAGGCTCTTAGCTGACAATTGATGGCAGGAAAGTAATTTAGATTAGTTAATTTTTTTAGAAATAATTAAAGTATTTCCCTAAAATGCAACAATGTTGCATTTTACTATTTACATTTGTATCAAACATTAATTAAAATACTTGTTATGTACAGATTTACTTCAATTTCAGCAATCCTTTTAGCGTCATTTACTTTAATCCTCACATCATGTGATAAGGATGATCCGATTATTCCAAATGAAGAAGAATTAATCACTACGGTCAACTATACGCTTACACCAACTCCAGATAACGGCAGTGGTGTTGTCGTGTTGAGTTTTATAGACCTTGACGGAGACGGAGGTAATGATCCAGTAATAGTAGGTGGGACCTTACAGGCTAATAGTCAATACACTGGATCGCTTGAGCTACTCAATGAAGCAGAATCTCCTGCCGAAAATATTACAGAAGAGATACAAGAGGAAGATGAAGATCATCAGTTCTTTTTTGAATCCACTGTCGAAGGTTTACAGGTATCTTATAGCGATATGGATGATGATGGTAAGCCTGTGGGATTGAGTACAGTTTTGACTACTGGAGCACCGGCATCTGGAGTATTGACTATCATACTTAAGCATGAGCCAATGAAGTCAGCCGCAGGAGTAGCTGATGGGGATGTCACTAATGCACAAGGAGAGACAGATATACAAGTTAATATTCCTGTGGATGTACAGTAAAGTTTTGCAATGGGGATTAATTTTATTGATCCCCTTTTTTTGCCAATTACTTACCGCTCAAGATTGTGATATAATAGTTCAAGGAAGGGTAGTGGATGAAGCCTCTCAGTTGCCTTTGTCTTATGTCAATGTCTATTTGCAAGAAACTGGAGATGGAGCTGCAACAGATGACGATGGTCAGTTTTCATTCAGTGGAGTTTGTTCAGGGCATTATCATATGATCTTCTCTCATATCGGTTGCGAGGACTATAAGATTCATATAGATTTGGAGAAAGATACGGTAATCAATATCAATCTTGGACATACAGAGACTTCTTTAGGTACGGTCGTGATTCAAGGGCAAAAAAATAACGTTGGTACACAACCTAACCTTTCGGTCAATAGAAAAAAAATAGAAGATAGTAATAATCAAAATCTATCAGGCCTCATCGAAAATGAAGCGGGTGTGCACCTTATCAAAAATGGGAGCGGAATATCTAAGCCAGTAGTACAAGGTATGTATGGTAATAGATTGACAATACTCAATAATGGGGTAGCTCAGAGTGGCCAACAATGGGGCAATGATCATAGTCCAGAGATCGATCCGTTTGCAGCTGATAATATTACGATCATAAAAGGGGCGAGTGCCATCGAATATAATGGTGGTAATCTAGGGAGCGTGATACTCGTAGAGCCTAAGCGTATCAGCAGAGAACCTCACTTGCATGGACAAGTCAACTATTCGTATGAAACTAATGGTAGAGGTAATAATATTAATGCAAGACTAGAAAAATATTCGAGTAAGTTGGCTTGGAGGCTCAATGGAACACTAAGGAAATATGGTGATAGATCTACAGCGGATTACTTTCTCAATAATACAGGACTACAAGAAGCTAATCTTGCGTTGCAACTTGAGAAATCGTGGAATGAAAATTTATTTATAGATTTTTATGCTAGTACATTTAATAATAAATTAGGGGTGCTTAGAGGGGCGCATGTCTCTAGTCCAGATGAGATTCAACAAGCTTTTTCTCAGTCTATTCCGTTTTTTACAGAACCAAATTTCAGCTACGGTGTGGATGCTCCAAGGCAGCATGTCACTCATCAATTAGTCAAATTAAAAGCAAAGTATTACAAAAGTCCAAAAGCTATAATTGAACTCGTATTGGCGGGTCAATTAAATGACAGGGAAGAGTTTGATATTAGAAGAAGTGGACGTTCGGATATTCCGGCACTAAGTCTTAAGCAATATACTTTCAATACGGAATTAACCTTTACGAAATATTTTGATTCTGAATGGAAATTTAAAACAGGAAACCAAAATATAATTACTGATAATACAAACAATCCAGATACAGGTATTTTACCTCTTATTCCTGATTATATATCGTGGGAAAGTGGATGGTTTGCAACCTTGTCCAAAAAAATAAAAAGTACTCAAATTAAATCCGGCTTGCGATTCGATTACGAAAATCAAAAAGCATTAACAATCTCTAATACTATACCCAAAGAAATAGTTAGATACAATAATCAATTTTTTAATGTAAGTGGGTTACTGGCAATCGAAGTTGATATTACAGATAAACAATCAGTAAGTATTAATACTGGTCTATCAATGCGTAATCCAGAAGTCAATGAACTTTATAGCAATGGTCTTCATCAAGGAGTGAGTGGAATAGAAGAAGGAGATATAAATTTGAAGTCAGAGCTCGCTCATAAAAATACGTTGGAATATAAATGGCTTCCAAGTCCATCTTTTTCTGTAAGTGCTTTGGGCTATCATCAGCGATTTAAGGATTACATATATCTTAGCCCTCAGGATGAAATTCGCCCTACGATTAGAGGTTCCTTTCCTGTGTTTAAGTACGAGCAAACGGATGCAAATATTTATGGTTTTGATTTTGCGACTCAGTTTACCATCAATGATGCTTTTGTAGGTTTATTAAAATATAGTTACCTCAAAGGCGACGATGTTAAAAATGACGTTCCTTTGGTATTTATGCCACCTATTAGTTTCTATGGTAGTTTGGTTTATGCCACGCATGGACCGATCAAGATCTCGTCTCTAGTCAAACTCGACAACTTAGAGTTTGAGGTAAATAGTAAATATGTGTTCCAACAAACTCATCTACTTGCAGAGCAAGATTTTGCACCCACTCCAGATGCTTATAGCCTTTTAGGGTTTAAGGTTTCTACTAACATACTTTATACTTCGCTCAAATTGCGTCTCTTCCTCAAGGCTGATAATGTACTTAATGTGAGATATAGAGACTATCTTAATAGGCAACGGTACTTTGCAGATGATGTAGGAGCGAGTTATACCATCGGAGTAAATATAAAATTCTAAAAGTCAATAAAGTGTACCACGTTTGTTATAAGGCATCGTGAAATATGGTTAAGGGAAACATAATTAATACAGGCTGAGTAACTAATTAACTTCGTAATACGCTTACAGTTAGGTATAGACTTCTTGACCATCGTGAAGAAATCACTACCTTACGCATTCATTATATTAATAAATAATACAACTATGAAAAAGGCATTATTTCTAATGTTTATGACATTGTCTCTAGTATCCTGTGATCCAGCAATGTTAAATCAGATACTTACAGTTCCTACAAGCAAAGCGGATATCGCTAATGGACTCAAGCAAGCACTCAGTATAGGTGCGGAGAAAAGCTCTCAACAGTTATCTGCTAAAGATGGATTCTATAAATCGGCTTATAAGATTCTATTACCTGAGGAGGCTAATGCTGTAATCAGTAAACTCAAGTATATTCCTGGGTTTACTAATGTAGAGGAGGAGATCATTAAGAAGATTAATCAAGGTGCGGAAGATGCTGCAGGTAAAGCAGGAAATATATTCCTTAGAGCTATCAAGCAGATGACTATCCAAGATGCGTTAGGTATTCTTATGGGAGAAAAAGATGCAGCTACAAATTACTTGCATAAAGCAACTTATGGCGCACTTTATTCAGAGTTTAGTCCAGTAATAGTCAATTCGCTTAATAAGTACGGTGCACTCGATTATTGGGCTTCTGCTGTTAATAAGTATAACTCTATTCCTTTTGTGACTAAGGTCAACCCAGATCTAGCTGATCATGTAACATCAAAGTCTCTAGTTGGCTTATTCGATGTAGTACAAAAAAAGGAGCTAGGAATCAGAACAGACCTTTCACAGCGTTCGTCTAAGTTGCTTAAAGATGTATTTGCTCAGCAAGATTAAACTCGCTTTTCTCGTAAGTTATAAAAGTTAAAAATTCCAATACAACTTGGCTTAAGCCGTCATACTTAGGAATTTCAGAGAACAATTAAAAAGAGGGTTCATTACTTTAGGTAATGAACCCTCTTTTATTATCCTTTATTTACAAAGTAAATATCAGTGTAAATTCTTAATCGGTTCTAAAGTTGCTAAAAGCAACATCCGCGAAAATCCGTGTCAATCCGCCTAATCCGTGTTCCTATTAAAAAGCACATCGAGTATGATATACACAAAAAGCCACTCTAGCTATATACGTCTGCATATTTCTTCTTCGCATAATCCATGAAGTATTTCACATTCAGTGGTTCGCCAGTAATCATCTCACACAGTTCTTCAGCTTCGTATCTGCGACCGTGTCTATGTACTTTCTCTCTTAGCCAATCTAATAAGATTTTAGAGTTTCCTGCAGCGATCTGTTGCTCTAGTTTTGGTATTTCTTTTTCAGCTTGAGCATATAGCTGAGCCGCATAGAAGCTTCCAAGCGAATAAGTTGGAAAGTACCCAAAGCTACCATGAGACCAATGTATATCTTGGAGTACACCGTTGACATCATCCGTAACATCTATATTGAGATATTCTTTATACTTAGCATTCCATACCTCACGAAGATCTGCTACTTCTATAGATCCTTCGATCAGCGCTTTTTCTATTTCGTATCTGATGAGCACGTGATAATGATAATGAAGTTCGTCTGCTTCAGTTCTAATGAGATTAGGCTCGATTACATTGATCGCTTTATAGAAAGAGTCCACAGTTTGTTTTTTGAGCTGCTTAGGAAACATTTTTTTCGCAGTCTTAAAGTACTTACTCCAAAATGCTTTTCCTCTACCGACATTATTTTCCCATAGTCTCGACTGAGATTCGTGTATACTTAGACTAATAGCATTTCCAGTAGGTAAACCATAATTTTCTATAGGCAATCCTTGTTCATATAAGGCATGACCACCTTCATGGATACATGACCATAGCATGTTCGATAGATCTTTCTCATCGATACGTGTAGTTACTCTTACATCATCAGCAGAGAAGCTTGTAGTAAATGGGTGCGTAGATATATCTTGACGTCCACGATCAAAGTCGTACCCCATTTCATCAAGTATATAGATTCCAAGATTCCATTGCGCGTCCTTGTCGTATTTTTTATACAGGAAACTATTTTTCGGAGCAGTTTTCTTATTGATTTTCTTGATCAGTTTTTTCAATGGCTTTTTCATACCCTTGAATATTTTATCACATTTCGCAACCGTAAGACCAGGCTCATATTGATCGAGCAGGTTGTCATATGGGTGCTCAGCGTTGCTTCCTAGTTTTTTAGCTTCAGTTCTTTTTATTTTAACTAATGCCTCTAAAGACTCTTGGTACAGACTAAAGTCATTGGCTTTCCTTGCTTGTAGCCATGCATGAAAGCAATGGGATACAGCCATAGATTTCTGCATAACAAAACGCTTCGTAAATTTTGTCGCTTTCTGGTAGTCATCTAAAGTTACAGAGACATTCTTCTTTTTGTCGTCATCAAGATTACGCTGCTTATTGAGTCGCTCAAGTAAGTTGCCAAATTCAGGATCTGTAAACTCTTCATGTACTATACCGGATAGGGTAGCTATTTGCTGAGATCTGATGGGAGCACTTTTCTTAGGTAAGTATGTTTCCTTATCCCAGCTAAGTACAGCTATCGAGTGACCGATATCCGCAATTTTGCGCATTTTCTCGACGTATCTATCATAGTTAGTAGCCATGGGTTTCTATTTTTTTTGGTTATTGGTATTAAGTATTAATTCTAGAGCTATTACTCTTGAAAATACCATGATTATTTCAACTCATATTAAATGCGAAACGGCATTACACCGGATTAGTTATGCATCTATGCAGCAGAATCGGGGTTAGCATCCTGAGGCTTGTAGGCAGATATCATTATAGATATCCATCCAAATATAAAAAAAAGTCCACCTATTGGGGTTAAAGGACCTAACCATTTGTATGATGTCATCCCAATTAGCTCCCTTGTACTCAGTAAGTATAGTGATCCGCTGAATAGTATAATGCCTATCAGAAATGCCCAAAAGCCTTTTCGTACCCAATGGTGATTAGTTTGTATATACAATAAGTATGCGAAACTCATAGCTAAGAGGTGATAGAAGTGGTAGCTGACTCCAGTATGGAATATCGCTAGCTGAGTGGCTTCTAATTTTGGTTTGAGTCCGTGCGCTCCAAATGCACCGATCGATACTGCTAATATACCTGTGATTGCTAAGGTGGTAAGCATCTTCCTATTTGTCTTCATACGCAAGTATCATTTTTTTATTAATTAACTCAAAGGAAACTGTTCTTAAGTATCTAGTTGTCAATACTATGTAACAATTGAGCTTAGGTATATTTTAATAGAATAAAAACTATTCTAGAAGTTTTAACAGCATAACTTCAATTTAGTAATCCTTTTCCACTATTATGTCACCATTAGGGCTTGTGTCTCACTAATTTTCAATCAGCTGTATCGAATACTTTTAGGCTTTGGTATACATCCATTCGAAATCAAATTAATAATGAGCCAGGTATAGAAATTTCCTTCTTTTCCGATCCCATTTAATCCAAATCAAATCCTAATTTACAACAGTATAACACCATAAAATGATGATTTTGAATATCAAATGACAAATACTACTTCACATATTTATTTCAAGAATATAAATTATGCCATTTTATAGGCTTCACATTATCAATATGTTATATGGTTTTCTTCACATAGTATTAACAGTCATTGAGTTACGTATAGTGCAAACGCGAAATATATATAAGTAGAATGCCTTGATATACAACGATATATAGTACTTTTGTTGTAGTCTTACTCTATCCCAAATGGGGTAGGACACCAAACCCGATTTAGATAGAGCACCCCAAAATGCTTTATGAACCCAAACTGATTAGTGAATGGAATTGAACAAGACCTTCACCTGGCGTGGTACGTCAAAGTCAAATTATTACGAGCATATTCTGCTCATCGTCGTAGCCAGCATAGGCTTAGCTGGATCACTATTTGTATTTAGTGAATGTCCAGATGCTAAGGTATCTTCTGTGCATACGGGATCAATCAATCAATCAGCTGTACTTACTACCAATAGTGCTCAAAAGTCTATTGACCAATGGATTAACATCACTGGAGAAGCTAAAGCACAGCAAAAGCTTAACTTCAGTTGGACTGCTCGTAACCCCAATTCCCGCTATGTACTTGATATGGGTAATGGAGAGCGTGTTATGTTAAGAGGAAAATTATTTGAGTATTCTTACACCAATGGTGGCGACTATACATTAGAGCTCAAAGAAATAACTAACGATCTTATCTCGACTATAGGTACTTATGATCTTAAAATCACGAGAGACAATACTCTCGCTACTTCAAAGTAATGACTAATTTAGAGTTATAGACTTAATTGGTTTTAACTTGAACTTGCTTTTGAATATGATCATCCATTATACCACGGATATAAATCTAGACCAAAATAGCATCACACTCACGAGTGATGAAGCTTTACATTGCGCCAAAGTATTACGTAACCGCATTGGAGATGAAATCTACGTTACAGATGGAGATGGTGCTTTACACACCTGTACGCTTCGAGAGGTTAGTAAAACTGAATGCACGGCGGATATCGAATCGACTATTCTTAGTGATAAGCGTCCTTATCAGCTGACTATAGCGATCTGTCCCACCAAAAAACAAAGCCGAATCGAATGGTTTATTGAAAAGGCAGTCGAGATTGGTGTATCAAGTATAGTACTTACTCAAACGCAACGTACCGAGAAGTCACGAATCAAAGAAGAAAGGCTGCATAAAATCATAGTATCAGCTATGAAACAATCTAAGAATCTATATCTACCGAAAGTCATTATTGGCCAAAAATGGAAGGATCTCATAGAAGGTAAGACTCACGGAAATAGATATATCGCTCACTGCGAAAATCCTGAAACTCATCTTGCCAAAGTATGTAGTCCAGCTGAGGATTGTATAGTAGCTATCGGCCCAGAAGGTGACTTTACTAAAGATGAAATTGATAAAGCTCTGGCCTTAGGCTGGAAAGAAGTCAATCTAGGCACATCTAGACTGCGCACCGAGACTGCCGGTGTCGTAGTAGCGTCTGTACTGGCTCAGATAAATATGACAAAAGTGTAAAGTCTCCCAATCTCTCTATCTCGTATAAATCATGTACATTCGCAAATCATAATACCAGCACTTTCGAAACTAAAATCGAGGGGTATAGGTTAGAAAGTAGGTTATCAAGCGATAACTATATTAAATAGACTAATAGACAATACATTATATGGGCGTTCTTAGTATCGTATTACAACTAATTCTTAGCTTATCTATATTGGTTGTTCTGCATGAGTGTGGACACTTTTTTCCTGCAAAATGGTTTAAGACCAGAGTGGAGAAATTTTACCTTTTCTTCAACCCTTATTTCTCACTATTTAAGATCCAGAAGGGTGAAACTGAATACGGTTTAGGATGGGTTCCTTTTGGGGGATATGTCAAGATCTCTGGTATGATTGATGAGAGTATGGATACTGAGCAGATGGCAGGCGAACCACAACCATGGGAATTTCGATCTAAGCCGGCATGGCAAAGACTGATAATAATGGTCGGTGGAGTATTCGTCAATTTTGTACTTGGATTTTTAATATTCGCAGGTATGCTTTGGCACTGGGGTGAGTCATATATACCATCAGCTAATGTAGAGCAAGGTATCTATGTTACAGATTCATTGGGTTATGAACTGGGTTTGCAGAATGGAGATAAAATAGTACAAGTTGGAGATATTCCTTTTGAGAAATTTAATCCAGGAGCCTTCAATATGGGAATTATCATCAATGATGCTAGATCATATATCGTAGAGCGTAATGGCAAAGAAGTAACGCTACCAATAGGAGAGCAATACACCAAGATTCTTACTAAAAAATATAAGAAGAAAACACTCTTTACAGCTAGTTATCCGCAGAGAATTACTGCGGTAGACCAAGGAAGTCCAGCCGAAAAAGCAGGGTTGAAGATAGATGATCAAATTATAGCTGTCAACGGTGAATCTGCTAATAGTGCGATTGCTGTATCGATGAAAGTACCTAATTACAAAGGTCAAACGATTCCTTTGTCTATTATGCGTAATGGGCAGCGACTAGAGAAAAGTATTACTGTAAACGAAGAAGGCAGAATAGGTATCGGTAATGCTCTTATGGATGATTTTTACGACAAGACGACTATTAAGTATGGGTTCTTAGAGTCCTTTCCTGCAGGAGTAAAAAAAGGGGTAGGATTTCTTCAAGATCAGTTGAAAGCATTTGGTCAAATCGCAGACGATCGTATTGATGCTACAGATTCACTAGGATCAATTGTTTCTATAGCACGAATGTTTGATAGCAGTTGGAACTGGCAGAGATTCTGGCAGATCACAGCGATGCTTTCTATCCTACTCGGTTTCTTCAATATTCTTCCTATTCCTGCACTGGATGGAGGATATGTAGTTTTCTTACTTTATGAAATCATTTCAGGTCGCAAGCCTTCAGATAAGTTCATGGAGTATGCTACCTTATTTGGATTTATATTGATGATCGGATTGATGATATTTGCATTAGGATTAGATATTACTAATATTTTCAAAGGCAACTAAGAGTGGATAGCTACTTTTCATTTTATGAGTTAGAAGAGAGCTTCTTCCTAGATCTAGGAGAGCTTAAACGAAAGTTCTATACTAAGAGTAGAGAGTTGCACCCAGACTTCCATACGCAAGAGTCTGAAGCTAAGCAAGAAGAGGTGTTGAGGGTGTCAGCTTATAATAATGATGCTTATAACACGCTTAAGGATGATGATAAGAGGATGGAGTATATACTTCGTCTGCATGATATTCTAGGGGAAGAAGGAAGTAATAAGCTCGATCAGATGTTCTTTATGGAAATGATGGATATCAATGAAGCACTGATGGACTTACAGATGGACTTCGATCAAGTCGCTTATGATAAGGTGATCGGAGAAATAAATTCGATTGAATCAGACCTATACAGCGAAGTAGAAGCCGCTATGAAAGGATATGATGAAGATAAAGATGTAGACAGACTGCAGATTGTAGTAAAGTATTATTTAAAGAAGAAATACTTGTTGCGCATCAAAGATAATTTGAATAAATTTGTCACAGCTTAGAAGAAGCTGAGATTTAAATCACGATGAAGTGAATGAACAATATGTTTTCACTTCAAGATGCCAATGTGGTGGAATTGGTAGACACGACGGACTCAAAATCCGTTGCTAGCAATAGTGTGAGGGTTCGAGTCCCTCCATTGGTACAGTAGCTTCTTTGAAGCAGTATTAACCCCCTTGAGACTCCCAAACACGTAGCAAAGCGAAGTGATTGGTAAGCTCAAGGGGGAATTGTTTTAAAAGAAAATCTTTCAGCTATTTTCAGCTTACCAGTCGCAAAAGCGTTTAGCAGTCTGAAAACGATTTTTCCTGTTGGAAACGAATATCTAATGAAAGACCGTTATATCAATATGAGCATTAAGACATTTTTATCAATATTAGTAATAGCGATCAGTTCAGTATTTTTATCATTTACGCCGCCGAGCTACAAAATTGCCTTGCTGAAGTATAATGGAGGTGGTGATTGGTACGCCAATCCAACAGCACTTACTAATCTTGCAGCATATTGTAATCAGCTTATGATCACAAGTATAGATCCTGATTATGCTACGGTAGAAGTTGGAAGTATCGAGATCTTTAATTTTCCATTTCTGCATATGACAGGCCATGGAAACGTAGTGTTCTCTGACAGCGAAGCCGAAAATCTAAGAAAATACTTACTCTCTGGGGGATTTCTACATATAGATGATAACTATGGTATGGATCCATATATCAGACCGGCGATGAAGAAGGTTTTTCCAGAACTGGAGTTTGTCGAGTTGCCATTTGATCATAAGATATTCCACCAAGTGTATGACTTTCCGGGTGGAGTACCTAAGATCCATAAGCACGATGATAAACCCGCTCAAGGCTTTGGACTTATATACGAAGGTAGGTTGGTTTGCTTCTATAGCTACGAGAGTGACCTCGGTGATGGATGGGAAGACCAATCAGTCCACAAAGATTCTCAATCTACCAGACTCAAAGCTTTACAAATGGGAGCTAACATCCTCAAGTACGCATTTGAGAGCTAGACTATTACAATAAAAATTGGAAATTCATTAAGAGCTATTGCTTATGGCAAGGTTAACAATACTAAGCTTCTTTTCTCCCAGCAGTTAGCTTACGCAACACACCTGGCAAAAATCGTTTGAGGTACAATCCAAGGGACTCTATTCCTCCAGCGATGATTATCTCAGCCTTACCCTTAGCGATCTGTCTGAGCGCTTTCTGAGCGAAGGTGCTTGCCGGTATTCCCTTAGCGGTATTGCTATCCATTGATTTTTGAGGAGTACCATCTTTAGTCAATGCATTCATGGATATATCAGTCTGTACATAACCGGGAGTGATGAGTGTGATATCTACACCAGAATCATCTATTTCGGCCCTCAGGCTATCAAAGAATCCATGCAGTGCATGCTTGCTCCCTGCATATCCAGATTTCATATACGAACCCAGTTTTCCATTGACACTAGTAATGGTAACGATATGTCCACTTTTCTTTGCTACCATTGAGGGTAATAGTAATTTACTCATTTGTATCACCCCAAAATAATTGATATTCATCAATCTGTGATATACTTTCATATCTGTATCAAGCGTAAGTGATCGTTGTGAGATACCAGCATTATTGATTAAGATATCGATATGGCCATGCTTCTGTAATAGATTGGTCGTAACACTATCTATCGCATCACTATCAGCCATATCAAGTAATACTATTTCTGCTTGTCCTGGATCTTGGAGTTCCGCTTTTGTTTTTTCTAACTTATCTTTCGATCTCGAGGTGAGTATAACATAACCACCATGCTTAGAAAGCTCTATAGCCATAGCTTTCCCTATTCCTGATGAAGCACCAGTAATCCAAACTATTTTATTTTTGTAGTAAGTCAAAGTTTTCAATTTTAAGTAACATGTATTCCTTCTCAAACTAAAAGTAGACATTCGTTAGTAAGGTAGTAGCATTATAAAAACATTAATTGACCCGAGGGTACTTACATGTCAATTTCAAATTGCCTTGTAAGTACCCAATCCCGCTTAGCAATCCCGCTTAGCAATCCCGTTTAGCAATCCCGTATAGCAATCCCGTATAGCAATCCAAACAAGCAACCCCAACAAGCAACTCCCTCAAGTAATGTTCTTACAAAAAAAAGTAAGGCTCCAATAGTTTCAAGTAGTCAAGTACCAATATCTATTAAATGTGATATTAAAAAAGTAGAACACAATTTAATGAGTTCTACTTTTTAATGTATTATGTTATTTCTAGTTTTCAATCATCTCATTTAATGCCAGGCATCTAATATTCCAGTCATCAGCGTAAAACATATAACCCAGTACACGGCATTTAATAAAATATTTTTTGCACTGAGCTTTTGAAATATCCCATGGGATACAATCACGGGAACAATAAAACTAATTGCTATTAACGCACCGTGGAGTGCTCCATGTTTGAATGTTCTAGATGTATTGAAAAATAATTGCCCTTCTTCGTTTATATCTTTATGAACTAATTGGATGACCATATTCAAGGACATTGCAATAAGTGCGGCCATCAATATAGCAAGCCCATAAGCTAAGAAAGGATTGTCAGGTTTCATTTCATCTTCGGCTTTTCCGAGAGAAGCTAGCCATGGCTTGCCAAGTAATGGGCCATAATAAAGGCCACCAATTATACACGGAATTAAAGCAGCTACGATTACTGCAGCGATGTTTGTAGTTGGCATTATCATTTGTTTATAGTTTTGGTTCGTAATAAATGTAAATATTATTTTAGAGCAATCAAATTATATTTATTAAACAGCTGAGGTTAAGTTCTTGAGGAAGCATTCTTTTTTGCCCCCCCCAGCAGGAAATAATAATGTATATTTTAGTATTGCTAGAAGTATGGAAGGATTTGGCTTGATGATGTTGGCAGATGGATATTGGGATGGTCAGAAGATTATTGTTATTGAAGTTTAAACATATCACGACACAAAGTGATTTTTAAATTATAGATTGGGTAAGTAAACGAGTTTTATCTGGTGCTATATCTGATGATGAAACTGATATTTCCCAATTAAATCAAGGGATATACTTCATATCCTTTGATGATAGGAGTCAAGTAATGACTCTACGCTTTTGTTAAATTCAGCTACTCTTTTTTTAACCTTATTTTGGAAAGTCTAACATAAAAAAAGCTGAATGCCCAAAGGACATTCAGCTAAGAATAATTTTATGATTTAGTCGATGTTACTTCACACCGTGCATTAGTTTTTTGATTACTGGATTAAACAAGATTCCTAGTATTCCCAATCCGATGGGTACTAAAGTAAAGATTAAGAAGAAGGTAGTCATAGAATACTGTGCAGTGATTTCTTCTATACTTCCACCAAGTATACCGGCTAACTTATTACCACAAGCTATTGCGATATACCATACCCCAAACATGAGTGCGATCATTCTACCTGGTACCAATTTACTTATATAGGATAATGCCACGGGTGAGAGACAAAGCTCTCCTAATGTATGGAATAGATAAGCAATAACTAACCACATAATACTTACAGTTGCTACTTCTGCTCCAGAAGGAATAGTCATCGCTCCGAATGCTAATGCACCGAATCCAATTCCTAACAATATTAATCCAAGGCCATATTTACTTGCCGCACTTGGATTGTATTTGCTTTCCCACCATTTAGAAAATAGAGGAGCAAACATGATTATAAATAGAGAATTTAATATTCCGAACCAAGTGGCTGGGATCTCAACTTCATTTTTCTTGATACGTTTTACAGTAGCTTGGATGACAGGAGACCTCTTACCTTCTCTTGCAGTAAGTTCTCTTGCTTTTATTGCCTTTTCTGCATTAAGGTAAATGTACTTTCCTCTTACTTCTACTACATCTACTTTGTCACCTACATTAAGATTGATAGGTTCGATTATAGTAGTTGATTTGTTAGTGATAGCCACGCTTCCTATAGTCATCGCTTCAGTAACATTGATCATTTCTGGATCTCCACCATCAGGAGAAGCCTGAGATATTTGCGGTACATCTAAGACTAGTGCATTAGAGTTAAGATCACGATTGATCATCCATCCTACTATCGCCCAAACAATAACAAAACTAGATCCTAAGAAGATATTACCAAGAGGATACTTATCGAATGTCTGTTGGAATAATTTGAATAGAACATAGGTGATGATCGCAATCGGTACTACTGTGATAATAATGTTTACCACAACAAATATCGTTGACCAGTTTCCAGACATTACTCTGCCTGTAAATTGCTTGGCAAATATAGTCATCGAACCACCTGCTTGCTCAAAACACATCCAAAAGACAACGGTCATGATTGCAAATATTATTATAGCAATCATTCTATCTCTTGTTTGTATTGGGTATCTGGCAATCCTTAAAATTAATAGAGCTAAGAATATTAAGAAACCTGCAAGAATATAATAGCCAGAGATATCTGTTCCGCTAATCTCAAGAAGATTAGACCCTCCAATCTTAGAGATTGGGTCATTGATTACCCATGTTACTCCTATAAAAGCAGCTATTGCTACCATGATCTTATCAAGAGAAGTAAATGGATTATATCTATCGCCTTCAAATTCTAGCTTACCTTCAGATTTTACGCCATCGATTGCTGCTACTATTTTTGGTTTGTCACCTATTTCTCCGAAAATTTTACTGGTAAATAAGAACTGTAGCATTCCTAATAACATGAATATACCTGCTAGTCCAAAACCATATGACCATGATACTTTCTCTCCAATATATCCGCATAACATGATACCTAAGAAAGCTCCAGCATTTACACCCATATAGAATATAGTGTAGGCTCCATCTTTTTTCTCTGGCGTATCCTTATACATTTCAGATATAATAGAAGTGATGTTCGGTTTAAAGAATCCATTACCTATAACCAAACATCCTATTCCTAGAAACAAAAATATCTTGGCGAACTCCAAAGCCATAAAGACGTGGCCTAAAGTCATGATAATGGCACCAATAACAACGGCTTTTTTATAACCTATCTTTTTATCAGCTATCCATCCTCCTAGTATCGGTGTTAGGTATACCAATGCAGTATAGGTACCATATAGAGATAATGCTTCTGAAGTGGTCCAGTCCCATCCACCGATACCGATCGACGATATCAAAAACAGTACAAGTATAGCTCGCATACCATAGTACGAAAATCGCTCCCACATCTCAGTAAAGAAGAGCACCATCAGTCCAGCTGGGTGTCCCATTACCTGGGATTTAAACATATCGTTTTTACTATTGTTACTCATTGATTTTATATTAAGTCAGTTAATTGATTGTTGTAAGGTTATCGAAAATACGAGTCTTTCAGATTTATCTTTTTCTAATTTATTTCTTGATCAGCAATATCAAATCCTTCCGCTTGTAAGCCTTCGGTCGAAATATCTTCTGCTCCGTGTGTGAGTCGCTTAAGTGGTTTTATAATTAGGATAACTAATATTCCAAAGATGGTACAGAACACAGCTATTCCAGTAAATATTTTGAATTCACCTAGTGATTCAGACCATTCACCCAATAGCCCTGCTACTTTGTTGCCTAGACCAGTAGCTGCGAAGTAAGCACCCATCATAAATGCTACCCAGCGCTCAGGGGCAAGTTTAGTAATAAATGAAAGCGCAACAGGAGATGCACATAATTCTCCGATAGTATGGAATAGGTATGCAAGTACGAGCCATTGCATACCTGATTTATTCAGTATTTCACCCGCAGCATCATATGTTACATCCATACTGGCCTTACTCATGAATAGGAATCCCCATCCCATTATCACTACTCCTATCGCCATTTTGAACAAAGAGGAGGATTCTCGTCCTTTAGTTTTCCACCATCCCCAGAACAATCCAACCAATGTTGCAAATACTAGTATGAATATGGCATTTACTGATTGAAACCATGAGGCTGGTACTGTGAAACTACCTAAGGCTAAATCTGTCTTTTCATTGGCATATATATTTAGAAGACCTCCAGCTTGCTCAAATGAACCCCAGAATACAATAATGATAAGGAATGATAAATAGGTAACTAGGATTCTATCTTTTTCAACTTTGTTACCATCGTTGTAAATGACAATTCCAATACCCACAGCAAAAGCTAATCCTATTACTAAAGCCCCATAAGACCACCCTGCGGAGAACCATATAGCTACACCGGCAGCAGCAGTAATTACAAATCCAATTAATGAGTTAGTATGTTTAAAGATGTCCATAATTAGGCTAGGACGATCTAAATCTTCGCCGCCATCGCTAGAAACGACTAAGTTTCCTACATTAGTCAAGTATTTTTGACCCCACATATAAGTGAGTTGGCCTAAAAACATTCCTATTCCAGCCATACCAAATCCATAATGCCATCCAATGTTTTCTCCGACGTAACCGACAGCTATAGCTGATAATGCAGCACCTAAATTAATACCCATATAAAAGATATAAAATCCCATGTCCCTTCTTTCATCACCTTTAGCATATAGTCCACCTACCATAGTAGATATATTTGGCTTAAGACAACCTACACCCAAAACAATTAAGAGTAATCCACTGTAAAATGCCCAATTGGCTTCTATTGCTAGTATACCATGTCCAAGACAAAGTAGTATTCCTCCTAGATAGACAGCTTTCTTTTGACCTAGAAATTTATCAGCTAAAAGTCCACCAGGAATTGAAGCAACATAAACAAACATCGTATACCAACCATATAAAGCTAGAGCATCACCTTTTTCCCATCCTAATCCGGGATTGTCTCCAGCTGTAGTAGATACGAGGTAAAGTACTAGTATCGCTCTCATACCATAGTAAGAGAATCTCTCCCACATCTCGGTCATAAATAGAATAAATAGGCCTATTGGATGGCCAAATAGTTCTTTTTGCCCTGCAAATGCTGGATTGTCTTTCATAATGTTTTGGAATTATTGAGTATTGATTATTAGCTGCCTAAGACTGAATTGTCCATAAAACGATACATACGGAAGAGTATCAAGGTCAGCTACCACTTTTAAGATTTGATTAATTAATTAACTAGCAGCTAAAAATAGCGGAATTATTGGTAAATGGGGTAGGATGAAGGGTGAAAATGACCCAGCAGTTTAGCCTTAGACAAGTATGTTCACTTTGCATGATTACAGATTTTTTCAGGGTAAACAAAAAATCCCTTCACAACTTAAGTCATGAAGGGAATATAATTTCTCGAAGATAGATTAAAAAGGAGTGCTCATTATGGGATTATTTGGACTCTCATTCTCCGCTTCTCCAAGTCTCTTAATCTGTTTTCTTTTCTAAAACGCCATCAACATTCTAAATGCTTCAAATCTCTTGTCGATTTGATCTTGATCTAGAGTCTTAAGTCTATCGATAGAGAACTCCTCTACACAGAATGAAGCCATAGCCGATCCGTAAACTATAGCCTTCTTCATGTTGTCAAAAGAAATATCATCTGTCTTAGCTAAATATCCCATAAATCCTCCGGCAAATGTATCTCCAGCTCCTGTAGGGTCAAATACTTGAGCCAATGGCATCGCAGGTGCAAAGAACATGTTTCCTTCGTTGAATAATAGACATCCATGCTCACCCTTTTTGATCACTAAGAATTTTGGTCCCATCTTGTGGATCTTAGCAGCAGCATTTACTAAAGAATATTCTCCAGTCAGCATTCGTGCTTCTTCGTCGTTGATTGTCAGTATATCCACTCTAGCTATGGCCTTCTTTAGACTATCTAAAGCGATATCTATCCAGAAATTCATAGTATCCATAGCTACAAGCTTCTGTGAGCCATCGAGTTGATCCAGTACAGAATTCTGAATGTCTGGAGTTAGGTTACCTAACATCACATATTCCGATGATTTGTAACTCTCTGGTAATTGAGGATCGAAATCATCAAGTACGTTAAGATCTGTTACTAGAGTATCACGCTGATTCATATCTTCATGGTACTTTCCAGCCCAAAAGAATGTCTTGCCATCAGATTTAATCTGAAGACCTTCCATATTTACACCTTTGTCTTCTAGTGCCTTTATTTCTTCTTGAGGGAAGTCACCACCTACAATAGCAGATAAGTTGATATTGTTAGTGAAGTATGAAGCCGAGTGGCTAATATAAGTACATGATCCTCCGATTACCATATCGGCTTTGCCGTGTGGTGTTTCGATAGAGTCAAATGCTAATGTTCCGATTGTGAGTAAGCTCATTGTGTATTATTATATATTGTTAATATTCTGAATTAGAGTGCGAAGATATGGTTTTCTATTAAGATGCATTGTAGTCTGAATTAATCTAGTGTTCTAATTGTAAATCCTTAGCTCATGACAATGCTTCTGAAGTCTATCTAACAGTGTGTGCATAATTATAGTTACCTTTCTGATAAGTAAAGTAGCTTTGGCAAAATCTGAGAATATATGGTAGAAGTATTTATATGAATTTCTAGTGATATTCATTAATGTAGCTCTAGCATTTGTATTGGCTAAATGGAATGAGAATAAGAACCAACAAAAGTCATCGGAAAAAACACTCTTAGAAATATGAAATGGTTTGGAATACGATATTAATGATTTTCGTCTCAATATTGCAGGACATCAAAGAGGACCAGGAGCCGTTAATTATTTTAGACGTTACTTGACCAATCAGGAGGTGGAGGGAGACTCTGTTGGGTATAAACTACGCCGTTTATTGGCTAGTTATATTTCCATTCAAAACAACTCTGGTTACGAAGTACTGAAGTCTAAAGGGCTTGAATTAATAGAAGATGATTCTCTAAGATTACAGATAATTTCATTATTGGATATGCAATATGAGATTTTGATCAAGTTGGAAGAAGAAGATTCAGAGAGCCAGTTTCATGAAAATTACTATATTTCATTTATTGATATTTTGGCAGAGTATATTGTTTTTGATGATGAAGGTAAAATCAAGGATATAACTGCTCCTATCAATATTTCAAAGAAGGATCGAAATACATTGATGAGCCATCTTAGATATATAGAATTGATCAAAGGGAATCTAATCAGTAATTATAAAGGAGTAGAAACCGACGCCCTAAAACTGATCAATAAACTTGATCATGTACTGTTATAGTTCAGCTACTAAAAAGTTTAGAACATACTAAGTTTACGTTTGAAAATAGAAGACGTAATATTAATTATCAACCTCAATTTTACCATTGCCAATAAGGACTGATCCTGATCTCAATATGATGTTTTCGTTAACTGAATTAGATACTTTTAAGACTCCATTATTGGTAAGGCTTCCAGATATATCAATGGCTTCAAGAATCGAATTCTTAGCATTGCAAATTCCATTATTCGTAAGAGTTCCCAAAATAGTAAGACATGGATTCGTACCATTGTTTTGGGAATTAATTAGTAAGGTATTACCTGTATCTATGGTTAATGAATTGTTGACGGCAACAGTGATACCTCGACACTGGGATGATTGATCGACAGTAAGTTCTGCATCTTGATCGATAATAACATATTGGCAGGGTAGAGGTGCGAATCCTTGATCCCAATTTGCTCCTATACTCCAAATGGCATCAGTGCCCAATCCTATCCATCTTATAGTATCTCCTAAATCGGATCTTCCATTACAATCATTATCTAAAAGGTCGCACAGCTCCAATGCACCAGGATAAATTGTGGGATTAGTATCGTCACAATCTATATCGCTGCAATATCCATCTCCATCGCTGTCTATGTTACTTTCTCCAGCACAATCTATGCAATCACTTCTTTCACCTACGTATAATGAAAATAAGTCGAAGTAGCTATCGTTGTCTGTTCCACCCACTCGTGTACCTTTTAGTACGAGTCGACAAGTACGACTATTAATGGGTATTGCCGAACTCCCAATCTTATTGGTCCATACATCAGTTGGATTGCTAATAGAGTTGCTTGTATTGATCAAGGTGCCAGATCCACTATAGAATTCGATATAAGCTTCTGGCACATCGCTACCATTAAAATTACGCATGTATCCATCATATAGTATGGATAATAAATCGGCATCAATATCGGAAGAATAAATATTGAGATCTATTTCTTGATAAGCTGTACCTACAGCAGATTCGTTAGCACAGATGCCACCAACGCCAAAGTTGGCTAAACCTTCATATTGGACTACAGATCCGCAAGCGGCGTTCGCTAAAGTTTCGATATCTCCAATCCATCCAATGGTGCCATTTTCGGCATCTCCATTAGTGATAAGATTTGTACTAATGGTATCAGTACTTGTGATCGTCATTTTAGTTGAATTTGACCAGTCACTCCATTTAAGATATTGATCTCTATAGCGTACTCTCCAGTAGTAATCATTATTAGGTGTTAGTCCTGTTATCGATTCATTTGTAAGATCATCATTCGCTTGAGTGTTAATCTCATTATACCAATTTTCTGACTGTTTCCACGATTCTAAAACTACAGTATTTTCAAAATCATCTGCATTGGCTACTTGCCAATGGCTTCCTTGATGTATATCTTCATTGTCATCAAACTGAGACGCTTGGAGAGTAATGCAAAAATTGGAAAGCGTATTGTTTTGTGGAAAAATATTGATAGGTTGCATAGGTCCGTTTTCGTTGTTTCGAATAACTATTTCGTCTCTCAATACATTGTTCTCTATTACATCTTGATCACCTCTACCATATCGGGTTAGTTTGAAAAATGGATCTATTCCGGCTTCAGACTCGATCATTACAAATCCG
Organism: uncultured Saprospiraceae bacterium; assembly: GCA_938015435.1. Taxonomy (GTDB): domain Bacteria; phylum Bacteroidota; class Bacteroidia; order Chitinophagales; family Saprospiraceae; genus UBA1994. Next base: position 70,727 of record CALLPN010000018.1, on the reverse strand, counting down.
TATTCGTCTTGACTTTTCACAAACTCATCGTAGTCGGCATTAGGGAATTCACCCCAATTATCAATCGCTCCACCAGCGGTAGCAACATTTACCCAAAGGTGCTGATCGTCTCTAGATTGTCCTCGGCTATAACCATGAGTATGGCCAAAAAAATGAATCGAAGCTTTATTGCAATCATTTGTAAACGCTTCTAGGAGTTCAATGATCTCCCCTGTAAAATCACTTTCGCCAGGCAGCCATAATTCTGAGAGGTGAGGATGGTGTAACTCCGCAAATACGAAATCAATATGCTCTTCAGAACAAGTAGTAGTTAAAAGATTTTCTAACCAAGTAAGTTGCAGATCTTGTTCTGTTCCATTTGCATTACTATCAAACCCAACGATCCTGACATTGGATAGATCTTTATACCATGTTCTTTCTTGTAATCCAACGGGTCCATTAGTAGGTAAGTCAAAATATTTTAGAAAATTGGCTTGTCCACCACTTCCAAAATACTCATGATTACCAAGCACTGGATAGAAGGGTACTTGACTAAATAGGCTGTCTCCCTGTGCGAAAAAATAATCTTTCCAATGATTGTAGGATCCTCCTGTAGGAACAAGATCTCCTGGTATGAGTACTGCTTCGAGATTGGTGATGTCGTACTGTCCATTAGACGTGATGACAGGATATATTCCTTCTTCAACTATTTCTTGAAATTTATTTGGATGAGATCCATCTCGTTGCATATCGCTCATTGCGACTATTTGTATAGTCTTATTGCTTTCAGCTAAAGAAGGAGTTGCAAAATTGTAAACTAAAGACTCTGTTAGATCTTCCATCACTACTTTGTAGTAATATTTGGTCTGTGGATGGAGTGCATTTATGATCGACGTATGTATTACACTATTACCATTGCCCTCTTCACGTGTACTGATATATTCTATATTGACATCAAATGGTGTGTCTCCTATATGTATCGATCCAGTTCCATTCGCATCTACTTCCCACATAATAGTGATTTGTGTCGGTGATGCGTTTTGCAAGTATGGATTGATGATAATTGATTGTGAGGTACCAATCTTTATCGACAAACAAAAAAATATGACATAGATTAAGGTAAGACGCAAATTCATGCTTTTCAGTTTAATTGTATAAATATACCCTTGAAAAGATAATTAAACTATTTGTAGTAGAGAGAAAGGTAATTTTGTCTTGTCAATAAGTTTGATTTTTTTTACATAAAATCAAACCAGTGCTTAGCATTTTATTTTCCAAACACAGTAACCTTAGCTTTTTTACGTGATCTATTATCTGTTTTATACGAGAAAGCAACGCTTTTAATTATTCGCCTCTTTCCATTTAGGTCTATTATTCTTGTAGATGACTTCTTTTCAAATTTATGTTTTAACTGGATGGCTTCTGTTTGTCCATTTTGATATTCAACTTGCATTTTATTTACTTGCAAATTTCCATCGCTAACCACTAATTTCAACTTTGAGAATACTCCGTATTTAGGGCCAATATGAAGTACATCTTTGTCAAGTCTATAATTTACTTTTTTGCTGCCAAGTTTTGTCCATTGTGATATATTTTTAGTCTGAACTGAAGGAGTAGAGCTGGAAAGTACTACAGTTAATAATACTAATCCGAGGTACAAGATTATATTTTTCATGAAGTTTTTTTTAGTGTATTTCTTTGACTCAATATTTTAGGTTTGGTTTAATTTTTTCAGATTAATTATTTTGATTATTTATTTTTTGATCGGCATAAAAAAAGCAACACCCAATGAAGGATGTTGCTTAGTAAGTCGTTGTTAGTATTTTACATCATTCCCGTAAAATATTTTAATCTTCTATGAAATTACTTGTTATGACTTGGCTGCCGAATATGAGACATCCATCATTTAGGGATAATCTTATTTTGCCGTTTTCCAGTAAATTTATAAAGCCAACATTGGTATTGTTATCCAGTGCAAATTCATCAATGCTTAAGCTACTGTCAGCTATAGTTGTACCTGTAAAATCAACAATGTTCTGGATGTTATTATTGTTAAAAATCAACTCAGCTGATATTGTAGAGTCAGTAAGTTCGATAATACTTAGTGAAGATTGACTATCAGCAAATAGATCGGTTTGAGGAAGAGAGCATGACATACTTTGATAGAGTCCTGTATGATCTCCCTTAATTTGCTCTACAAGTGATTTAGATTGATCTGTGTCGGAATCTTCATCTCCGCAACTGATTATTGTGAATAAGAAGATTAATAAAATGCAATTCAAAATTTTCATATTGGTATTCTTTGATTTAAAAATGTAAAGATATTATACAGTTTATGTTATTTAATGACGCATAAATAATTTGAATTCATTTAATTTAAATCATGGCAAAAAACGTAGGCGTGGCCGTAGTCACGACGAGGATTTTTAACGAAGAGGTAAGTTAAATGGGGCAAATTATATGCGGCATTAAGTTGCATAATCTGTATTATTTGCAGTTAGTAAAAAATAAATCCGAAATTATTGCTCATTCATTTCTCTTCCAGTAAAAAAAGCAACACCCAATGAAGGATGTTGCTCTATATTGTTTTCAAGACTTTACTCTAGTAGTTGTCTAGGTTGTTTTTTGTCGATTCTTATTCTATGTTAAAGCTATAAACGGAGCGATAACTAATGCAACAACTGACATCAACTTCAGTAAGATGTTAAGCGATGGTCCAGATGTATCCTTAAATGGATCACCTACAGTATCGCCAACTACTGTTGCCTTGTGAGCTTCAGATCCTTTATAATGCATTACACCATCGATCTCTACTCCTTCTTCAAACATCTTCTTAGCATTATCCCATGCTCCACCAGCGTTAGACTGGAAGATGGCCATAAGTACACCACATACAGTTACACCTGCAAGTACACCTCCTAGCATCTCTGGTCCACCACCGAATCCAAATAGGACAGGAGTGATAACAGCAATAAGTCCAGGTAGTACCATCTCACGAATGGATGCCGCGGTAGATATTTCTACACATTTGCTGTACTCAGCTTTTCCGTCAGCTGCTTCGAATGTAGCAACATCAGCTGCAGACCATTCACTCTGCTCTTTTCCATCATATTTTTTCATTACCGCAAGAGCAGCTTTGAGTTCTGGAATATCGGCAAATTGTCTTCTTACTTCATTGATCATATCCATTGCTGCTTTTCCTACTGCATTCATAGATAATGCAGAGAATAAAAACGGAAGCATACCACCAACTAGAAGTCCAGCCATTACTTTAGGCTGAGCAATATCAATAGATTGGATGTTAGCTGTTGCCATAAACGCGGCGAATAATGCTAATGCAGTTAATGCTGCAGATCCAATAGCAAATCCTTTACCAATAGCTGCTGTAGTGTTACCTACTGCATCGAGTTGATCAGTTCTTTGTCTTACCTCTTTTGGAAGTTCGGCCATTTCAGCGATACCACCCGCGTTATCCGCGATAGGTCCATATGCATCTACAGCGAGTTGTATACCCGTGTTAGATAACATTCCTACTGCTGCGATAGCGATACCGTACAGTCCAGCGAAGTAGTGCGCACCAAGTATAGCTGCTGCTAATACAATGATTGGCCCTGCTGTAGAAATCATACCTACTCCTAGCCCCGCTATTATATTCGTTGCTGCTCCTGTAGTAGATTGCTTTACTATAGACATTACTGGCTTCCCACCAGTACCAGTATAATATTCTGTGATCTTTCCGATCAAAAGACCTGCTATTAGTCCACTTAGTATTGCCAAGAATACACCGTTAGCCGTATATCCAGCAAATCCATTAGGTATCATCCATTGTGTAATGAAGTACGTAGCTATTAGCATAAGTATAGCAGAACCAAACTCCCCCATATTAAGTGCTTTATGTGGATCTCCACCATCTTTTACTCTTACAAAGAATGTACCTATGATCGAAGTAATGATACCTACTGATGCAAGTACTAATGGAAGTAAAACTGCGTTCATTCCTCCAAAATCATTATTCAAAGCAAATCCATCAGCTGCGCCTATATAAATAGCTCCGAGTACCATAGTTCCTATAATAGATCCAACATAAGATTCGAATAGATCGGCTCCCATACCCGCTACATCTCCTACGTTGTCACCTACATTATCTGCGATAGTTGCTGGGTTTAGTGGATGATCTTCAGGAATTCCTGCTTCTACTTTACCTACAAGGTCAGCCCCTACGTCGGCAGCTTTGGTATATATACCTCCACCTACTCTTGCAAATAATGCAATGGATGATGCTCCAAATGAGAATCCTGTTAAAACTGTGATTACTCTAGTTACTTGAGAAGCATCCGCTACACCAAATTGACTCGAGAATAATAAAAATAGAAGTCCAAGTCCTAATACACCCAAACCTACTACACCAAGACCCATAACGGCTCCACCTGCGAAGGCTACTTCTAAGGCTTTTCCCAAGCTCGTTCTAGCTGCAGCAGTAGTTCGCACATTGGCTTTGGTAGCTACTTTCATACCTATGTATCCAGCTAATGCCGAACAGATTGCACCTAATACAAAAGATAGTGCAACTAGTGGCGATGAAGTATCAGATGCTGCAGTCAAGCCAAGAATAATAGCTACTACAACTACAAAAATTGCAAGAACTTTATATTCTGCTTTTAGGAATGACATTGCTCCATCGCTGATGTGCTTTGCAATATTTGCCATTTTTTCTGTTCCTACGTCTTGTTTACCGACCCATCCTGATTTCCAGAATGTAAATAGCAATGCTATTACACCGAAAACTGGAATGGCCATCATTAAAGTTTGTCCCATTGGTTTTTGACTTTTGTTTTAATTAAAAAATTATATATATAATAAGTATATGTCACCAAATGTAGCGCAATTTCTCAGTTTCACAAACAAAAATAACATGATACTATATGCTTGGCGTAAAGTAATATTGGACAACTAAGTGCCAAAGCCCTATATCTGATCGCATTTTATCGATTATTCGGTATTGTAGTTGATTAATTCTATTTGTGACGAATCTTTGAGGGTACGACCTAAGTTATTGTTTTTTTGCACTATTGTTAAAGTGTGAAATATTATACTGTTTTGTTATTTTAGTATTGCTTTTACGCATATAATGTTTGGCAATTGTTATTTCTCTTAAAGCGGATGCTTTGTCTTGTGTGATGATTCACTTCATTGTTTATCTTTATATTCCATGAGTTCAAAAAGCATAGTATATAAGTTCATTTTCTTCGCCATATTAGGCGGTTTCAGCTCTGCATTAGTAGGGCAGACTACTTTTCAGCCTAAGCAAATTGAATACGATTGGAAAGGAATAGTTTATAGGTTTGAGAAGGCAGTTGATTTCTCATTGCATACACATGGATTTATGCTTGGGTTTAATACTGGAAGGATACTTACTTATGATAAGACTAGATTTTATCATTTCTCTGTGGGTTACATGCGTGATCCTCGCGAACGGAGGCAAAACAAGAATATACCATTAGCTAATATGACTTCTAAGTCTTTTGTTTATGGAAAGCTCAATTCGCTTTATGTATTACGGGCAGGCATTGGTCGCAAAAAGTATCTGTCAGAAAAAGCCAAAAGAAAAGGGATTGCTCTTGGGTATAGTTATGAAGTCGGACCATCTATTGCCGTACTTAAGCCTAATTACCTATATCTATTATTCAGCGAAACGCAGAATGGGATGCAAGTCGACGAACTGAGGGCAGAGCGATATTCTGGAGAAAATGCCGAAGTATTTTTAGATTATAATAGGATATTTGGAGGTGGAGGGTTCTCTAGAGGATGGAAAGAATTGACTTTTACGCCGGGAATTCAGGCTAAAGGAGGAGTACTGTTTAGTCTAGGAGCGTATGATAAATATGTGAAGATGATTGAAGTGGGGGTGATGGCTGATTTGTTTGTCAAGAAAATTCCTATCTTATCAGAGACAGAAGCTGTAAGTAATAAGCCGTATTTTATCAATCTATATTTAACTTTGCAACTCGGAGCTAGAAGCAACTAATTGCTTATTAATTCTGTTTACTTAAGGATGCACGCCATATACTGGCGTATTGCTTACTCAAACTATAATCACAAGTGCTAGAACTACCAGTAGTATCAAATATAGAAAAGCCAAAACGGGAGAAAAAACCCAATTGGCTAAGAGTGAAATTACCGATCGGTGAAGATTACAAGAGGGTAAGAGGTTTAGTAGACGAATACAAGCTTCACACCATTTGCCAAAGCGGTAACTGCCCTAACATGGGCGAATGTTGGGGGGCAGGTACAGCTACTTTTATGATATTGGGTAATGTATGTACTCGTAGTTGCTCTTTTTGTGCAGTGAAGACAGGACGTCCACCTGAGTATGATGAAGATGAGCCACGAAGAGTAGCCGAAGCGATTAGGCTTATGGAAGTGAAGCACGCAGTGATTACATCTGTTAATAGAGATGAACTCAAAGATCGTGGAGCTGAAATATGGTACCAGACAGTAGTGCAGATCAAGGAACAATCGCCATATACCACTATCGAAACACTGATTCCTGATGTGAAAGCCAATTGGGATGCCTTAGATCGTATGATCGACGGAGGGCAAGAAGTAGTCTCGCATAATATGGAGACAGTAGAGGAGCTTTATCGTAAAGTAAGACCACAAGGAAAATATCATCGTAGTCTAGAACAATTACAGCGAATCAAAGAAGCAGGAAATAGAACTAAAACTGGTTTTATGGTTGGGTTGGGAGAGACAGATGAGCAAGTATACAAGATTATGGACGATCTGATCAAAGCCAAAGTAGATGTAGTTACTATAGGCCAATACCTACAACCGACTAAGATGCACCTAGCCGTAGATTCATTTGTACATCCTGATAAATTTGCAGAATATAAAGCTATAGGCTTAGAGAAAGGATTTGATTTCGTTGAGAGTGGTCCTTTAGTGAGATCTAGTTATCATGCAGAACGTCATCTCTAATTGAATTTGGAATATGTGTACATGATGCCTCAAAAAAAGCCATATTTAATCCCAGTATAACGATGATTATTAGACACGAAAAAGTAAAGGCAGGAATTATAGGCTGGGGCGAGAACACACTTTTGCTAGCAGATCTATTGACTAGGTATGCTAAGAATATAGATTTAGTGGCTATCAGTACATCCTATGATGCCGGGAGGGATTACGCAATTCGCCATCTAGGAATCAAACATATATTTAAGCATCATTCCCAGATGATGGATCTCCATGAGATTGATGCGGTTATTATTGCAGGTCCTGGTCACGAACATTCTGAGCAAATTGCAGATAGTTTCAAAGCGGGATATCATGTTTTATATGATCTGCCTGCGGCGATTGAGATATCTAGTGCCATCAGAATAGTAGATACAATAGAATATTACCCTAGCCAGATTGCTATGGGTGCACTACCTCATAGGTACGATTCCAAATATATCAAAGTGAGGGAAAAGATTCAAGAAGGTGGAATTGGCGATCTTATTGCTGTTGAAGTAAGTGTAAATCAATCAAGAGATAGCAAGACAGTTAAAGCAGATCCAGGTATAGTAAGAGATATGCTACTCAAAGAAATTGATCTGGTAAGATGGCTTACTGGACAAGAGATTGTATCCGTTAATAGTAATAGCGTAAGTGATAGCCTCAATATGAGATATGCACACTTCGCTGGATCACTTGAAAATGGGCAATCTTGTAGTTTTACGGCTAATAGACAGTCGCATCAGCCGATTGGAACTAGTGTAAAAATCATTGGGAGTGAGGCGGAAATTTATTTCAGAGCACCAATAGAAACGTATGAGTACGCAGAGATATCAAGAGGACAACTTACACCAACATCTTTGGATCATGATAATAGAAAGCAATATTTGGATATTCTCAATGCTTTTCTCTACACGATACAGGAGAAAGTAAAACCTAGTGATACTGTTAATGATATCTTGAGTAATACACGGACTACTCTTGCTTTCGAAAAATGTCTAGGACTATACGGTCCAGTGGGAATTGAACTTTAACCTCCAAAGGGTGTAACCATTATTCAAAAGCTAGATTCGATATTTTAAATATTTGAGGAACATCATCCTAATAATTATGACACTGAAACTAAATCAAATATCTCTAAATTATTTTTTAGTGATCACTTGCATTATTGGATTAACAAGTTGTTCTAAAAAGATAGTTTATACTGCTCCATATGCGCTTTCGGCAGAGTATATCTCAACGCTTTCTTATGAAAAGCAAATGGCTCATTCATTTGTAACTGCTCCAAGCAGTCGAAATGGGGTTTTTAATTCGATACTACAGGATAGTTTTTACAGTCACGATCAAAAATGGGGAGGCGAAAAAAACAAATTTATTGAAAAAAGAATTTTGGATACTAGTTTTGTTCATATTGAACCGATTCGAATTCTAAAAGACGATTCTTTAGTTGCTGTACATAGTCGGATGTTTGGAGATACCTTGCGATTTAGATGGGATATTTTACGAATTGAACAACAAACTATCAAAGAGCATTGGAGCAATGTGAATGACTCTTTAGGACTAAACCCTGACAAGCATTCAGAAATAGACGGACCAACCATTCCAAGTCAACTAGAAAAAACAGATATGAATCGTGCATTAGTCAAACAATTTGTTGACCAATGTTTAATTCGTGAAGATGGTGGAGCGACTGAATTTTTCAATTTTGGATTGTACATTCAACATAACAGAGATGTAGGTGATGGTGTCTTAGGATTAGCTTGGGAAATAATCAAAATGAAACTCCGCGGTGGTTCTCTCAAATTTAAGGATAATTATCATGTGATTTCAGAAGGTAACTTAGTATTGAGTGCTAGTGAAGGAGTTGTAGATGGCCAGAAAGTTGCGTTTTATGATTTGTTTCGTATAGAAGAAAGTAAGATTGTGGAACATTGGGATATTATAGCTCCTATCGCGAATTTTTTAAATCTTCAAGATTCATCAGAAGAAAAATAGTATTGAAAAGGTAGCGTAGCGATAATTATAGATTAACGATATTATGAATTGTTTTTTTTGAACCTATGATAAAGAATATCTGCGATCTAAAGCAGCTTGAGTAGTTAATGTTTGTTGGCTTCTAGTATAGTGTGGCTTACCTATCAAAGTTATCGACTAATAGAGGGATGCTAGACTTACGACCCTTAAAAAAAATGTGACCTGTTATTCTTGAAAAGTAATTTCGATTTCACAGTCACTTGTAGATTGAATTAAATAAACAAAAAAGCCCTATTACAAATGCAATAGGGCTTTTAATATCATATTTTTTTCTAACTATTCTCCGCTATCTCTTTGAGAGATCATACGATCCATAGTTGCTGTAAATTCTGCAGCGGTTTTTGTATAACCAGTTTTACCGTGTGCTTCTATACTATACTGACTTGCAGTCGATTCTTTAGATAGATCAAATAACCATACTGTAGGATATCCCCTAACCTTGAATGCCTGTTGGAGGTTCTGATTTTGTTGTTTGAATCTTGGAGGAAGTTGCTTTCTACGTGGAAAATCTAATTCTAAAAGGACAACATTTTTATCTGCCCATTCCTTAAATTCCTTGTGAACGAATACAGACTTAGTTAGTCTTTTGCACCATCCACACCAGTCACTTCCAGTGAAGTTTGCCAGAATAGGCTTGCCAGTTTTCTTAGATTCTTCATATGCTTGATCTACATCAACTAACCAGCCTTCGTTTTCAGCTTTGTAGCTAGCAGCAGCATCTTGTGCTGAACTAATTGTAGAAATCATCAAAGAGAATGCTAAAAGAAGAAAAATTCTCATGTTATATTTTTTAATTTTTAGAGTAATTGGTACATAGAAGTACCCTTATACACTTAAAGAAACTACAAATCGTATCATAAAGTGCTAATATGGGTGTAAAATAAGGTATAATTAACACTACATACTATATTCAGGTGTCATTTTATTTACACATGTAACAGATAATGATGATGTTTAATAGTCTAACTAACATTTAATTAGAGACAAAATTCTGATTTTATTGAAGATGAATAAATGGTATTAGTCATCTAATGAAACTCTATTACCTTTTTCATTGGTTTTTTGGCCTGTCCTCATTAGCGGTATTTCTACAAAGAATGTAGTTCCTTCGTCTATCATAGTTTCAAAATATATTCGACCATTCATGGAGTCAATCATATTAGCTGATATGGCCAAACCTAATCCGGTTCCTGAGTTTTTAGTAGTAAAATTGGGAGTGAATACTTTTTGTTTCATATAGTCAGGAATACCAGTCCCATTATCTTTTACAGTGATAATCGCTGTGTGATTTTTCTTACTTAAAGCAATGTCTATTTTACCGCTTCTGTCATCAGGTATTGCTTGTATTGCATTTTTGACAAGGTTATTGAGAATACGTATCAATTGATTGCGATCGACGAATACGTAAAGGTCAGCTATAGGCTCAGACATAGTAATATCCATATCATCGCGTTTACGGAATAGATCGTGCACAGCTTCCACGATTTCATTCATAATGATTTTCTCATTGTTAGCCTTAGGCATAGTCGCATAGTTAGAGAATTCGTTAGCGATATTAGTCAGTGCGTCTATTTGATTGACTAACGTGTTGGCTACTTTCTCAGTTAGATCTCTGGCACGATCAGGATTGGTTTTGACCATTTTGTCGAGATACTGAATACTGAGTTTCATCGGTGTCAGAGGGTTTTTGATCTCATGAGCAACTTGCTTAGCCATCTCCCTCCATGCCATATCTCTTTCGGTCTTAGCAATAATATCTGCACTATCTTGTACCTGTACTATTAGATTATTGTATTCATTAATGAGTTGTCCTATTTCATCATTATCTTCATAAGTGAGTGGTTCATTACTTGCTCCTAATTTAAATTCTTTGAGTTTCCCAGCAATAATAGACAATGGCCTAGTTATACTATTGGCTATTGCTAATGCGATAGCGCCAGCTATGAGGAATAAGAAAACATAAACATTTAGAATAGTACTAATGAAATCCAAGATGCTGCTATAACTATGTGGACTCTTAGCAAAAGTAATCGTGATATATGCGTAGGGTTGACGTGATGATACGTTCAAGGGAACTATAGTTTTAGCAATACCATTGAATTTAATATCTTTAGTTTGCAATTTGATATCTGAATATCCTGCCGGTAATCTTAGCATTTCTTCTTCTATAGCAGTTGAGTTTAATAGTTCTCCTGCTCTAGAATAGAGGGATATTTCCTGCCCGTGGATATCTGTAATATTGTTTAGAGATTGGCCCAAGACAACAATTTTATTTTCTTCCCCTACTGCATTTTTAACCTGAGATTTGACAGAGTTGTGAATGCTTATGATTTGTTCTTCATATGCTTTTGATTCGTTATTCTTTAGTAGATTATTAAAATAATAACCGGTCATAAGTCCAATAATCAAAAAAGAGAATACGACTAATACTATGATCACTAATTGAATCTTAGTTCGAAGAGAATCTTTAGTATAGAGTTGTATATCTAATGGATCGCTGAGGAAATGCCACTTGCTATTGATAACGCCAAGAAAAATAATCATGACACCTAGTATCGAAAAGATATAAGAGAACAATGAAATTGGTTTTATCAACGACGATATCTGCTTATAATCGATAATAATTATGCCTTCTGGTTCTTCACTTGTCACAAATGAATATCCATCGATTATAGTATCTCTATTAATCGAAGCAATATTATCTAATTCTAGCTCTTGAGTGTTTCGATCTTCCATAAAGATGATCTCATCGTTTTGAGTTACATAGTAGTTATGTTTATTATGCTCTGTTGGTTGTAGATTTTTGTCTGGATTGAGTATGATTACCAATTCAAACGGTGCGTTTTCATGTATATCATTATTGACAAAGTACTGAAGGTAATAGGTCTGTTTGTATGGATTGTACTTTACATATTGCGATATGGATATACTCCTGTCTAATTCAGATTTGATTTTTTCATATGGTGCGCCATATGCAGTAACCATACTCGCTTGATTGGCACCATAACACTCCAGTTGCATTCTCTTTGTTGGTAACTTTTTATCTATAGGCACATTCAGCCTGATATATTCATCTAGATCTGCTCTTAGTAATGTACCACGAGACAACTGACTAAGCCTACTAAATACCTCAGACGACATGATAGAGTCATTGAGGTTGGATACATTGAGGATGTCGGAAGCTTCCGCACTTTGGTACAGGTTTTCTACATATTTTTTTCTGTCAAGTACATCTTCGTTTACGCTATTGTAGAATACTATTCCTGCCATAAAAGATGCAAAGATTAGCATCCACCAAATCAGCCAAATAATACTATTAGATCTGTGCTCTATAAAGAGATCCAACATTAGAAGATAGACAATAATATATGTTATTAATATCCAAATTGGTAGTTGGATGTCAAATAAGAAATAGACTGCTGTTGAGAATATGACACCAAGACAATAGTATATCGCTTTATTGCTTTTATTTCCTTTGCTAGCCATGTATACGATACTGCAAACCGCATTGAACAAAAGCAACACATATACTAGTAGTAATACAATAATAATAAAGCTGTACTTATCGAAAAGTAATATGTTGTCTATATCTAGATGTATGCTTGGATGGCGAATAAAACCCGATGCCATATGGCATAAATAAAATAAGCCGCTTGCAAGAATTCCAGAAGCTAGTAGAAAACTTAAAGGGTTGTATTTGTTAGGAAGAGTTATGTCTTTTACCTTATGACTAAGATGAATAACAAAATAACCTAGTACAATATTAAGTAGAATAAGTTCGGCTAATGAACTTACTAAAAATGAAGAGCTATGGATACTTTGAAACACTATAAGAGGATGGAAATATTGCTGTAAATCTAATAGCTGGATTATCATTAGTAATCCAGTACTTATAGATAAGTGTATTACCAATGACTGTACCGCGTTGTTGATTTTTTTACAATTGAGGTATATCAAATGAATAGCAACTAAAAACGACAGCAAAAAGATTAAATATCTTGTCAAACCAACAAATCTATTGAATCTTGCATTTGTAGATTCTAACGAATCTATAGATTTCAAATCATCAATGGATGCTAAATATGGTAATTCAAGATTATTATTAAGATTTAGGTCAGATAATACTGTAGACTTAATTTTTCTGCGGGAATCATATATGTTGGGTGACAGAAGTAAAGTATATTCTTCGTTTAACTCTTTGCTAATACCTTTAAATCCATTTTCGTTAGATGCTAAAGCGGGCCTATCTGATTGATTCCAATAGACTAGCGAATCGATTTTTAAGATATTGATATACCAATTACTATCTTCTAATTTTCGTTCATCTTCATCAGATAGAGTAGGGTATAGAGCCAGGATGGTCTCTAGTTTACCAAGATCGAGTTTCAATTGCGATTTTATCTTATTGATATCACGATCTGTATCATCAGCATCAGGTAGCTGATAAGACCATATGCTGAGGATTATGCCCAACATACTCAATATTAGTAGATAGTGTTTGCCTAAGCGTTTCACTGTGGCTTTCTGGTTATTAAGAACACAAGGTAAGTATTTTATATATTATTGTAAATTTTAATATGTTGTATTCTTTTAGAAGTGTAAGATCTTCTACTTAGCACTCTTGAAAATGTCGGAATATCACAGACTCTTTTCAATCATTGAGGCTGTTGTAGCCTAATAATTAATTCATAGATAGACGGAATTGATAAATTAGATTTTCACAAAATTTAAGACCTATTTGGAATGTATTGAAAGATGTTACCTTTGCGATGCATCGCTCTATCGCATCCCACTTTATTGTGAGATGAGGAAAGTCCGGACAACGTAGAGCACCGTACCGTGTAATAAGCGGATTTCTCGGAAACGAGGAAATAGAAAGTGTCGCAGAAAATAACCGCCCTTCTGTAAAGTAGGGTAAGGGTGAAAATGTGAGGTAAGAGCTCACGATGCTATAGGGTAACCGTTAGCATGGAAAAACCTTGTGGGTTGTAATGCCATGTATATTATGATTCGACCACGGTCGACAAGAGTTGCTCGCTCAAGAATACCAAGTCATAAGGGGTAGGCAGCATAGATAAATGATAGAGCATCAGTAATCGCTTTTAGCGCAGCTGATGACAGAATCCGGCTTACAGATGCATTTTATTGTTTGGTCTTATTGAGATCTCAAAATAAAAAGGGATCAGCACTTAGTGTTGATCCCTTTTTTATATTGCTTTTTGAAGACGATTATTCTTCGTCAACAGCGTTTTGCGTTTGATATGAAGCGAAATCGAAAATTAATCCAAACCTTAATGTATTATCAAGAGGGTTTCTTTGATTACTTGTAGGTACTAAGTAAGAAAGATCGATACCAAATACATTGTATTTTAGACCAAGCCCGAGAGTTAGAAATTGTCTATCCCCTTTAGTTGAGTTTTCATAATAGTAACCTGCTCTTATCGAGAATTGCTTATCGTACCAATACTCACCACCTAATGAATAAGAAAACTCTTTGAGTTCTTCGCTGAGACCACCTTGTGCATCTGAGAATGATCCAAATACACCTGAGAATAGAGATTTTTGCCTGAAATCCGCTATGCCATCTCCAGTTCCATTTCCATTTTCATTATCGTATTCAGGATTATCTATTGTAGGATTGGCTGGATCATTACTAGTTAATAATCGGGCTACTGGCGTAGGGACCATTAATTTATTGACGTCAAGTCCAAATTCAATAGTGTTGAAATCATCTAGCTCAAGCTTAAGGGCAGTACCCAATCCGAAATTAGCCGGAAGGAAATCTTTTACAGCTTGGTTAGTATAACTTACTTTAGATCCGATGTTAGTCAAAGCTAAACCCATTGCGAATTCACTTTTATATCCACCAGTCTTACCCTTAGATCTATATGTAAGTGAAAAGTCCGCAGCAAATGCATTGGCAGAACTAATATCAAGTCCCCCAGCCATCTGACCACTTGCCAAGTTGGAGTAGACATACTTGGCTGTAAGACCAGCAGAAAGCTTATCACTAAGCTTACGTGCATATGCTCCAGCAAGTTCAAATTCTCTTGGCTTTCCTGTACCTGTGCTTACGCCATCATTATCTGTAAAACTAATTTCTCCAAGAGAGAAAAACCTTAGGCCAAATCCGACAGTTTGTAAGTCATCTATTTTCTTGTATCCAGATAGGTACGCTAGATATATATCGTTAAGGTTTAGCTCTCTTAACCAAGGCGTATACGTTACAGATATAGCAGTTTCTTCTTCAGCAAATACTAGATTACTGGCATTGTAATGCATAGCATTAGAGTTAGGTGTAAGAGCGATACCAAGATCTCCCATAGACCCACCTCTAGCATCAGGAGCGATTCTAAGGAATGGCATAGCTGAAATTACAGCATTGGATATGCAGTCTGACTCTCCGACATTAGTGATACATCCTTCGTCTGGATTAAATCCAAACTGACCATACATAATTTCTGGATTGCTGATAAGTGCAATGAATACTGCACAGCTAAAAATTAGTTTTTTCATTATTATCTTTTATAATATGTTCTTTCGTTACTTAAGAGATAGAAGCAATCTTCGTGCTAAAATGTCATTTAGTAAACATTTGCAAAAATAGAATAGTATTTGAATAAATACTAATACAGCCAATATAGTGCTAATCTCATATGTTGCAGCTAATCGATCGAGTCTATATTATTAGGTTCAAAGGTTAGGTTTAAAAGTAATATTTCTATAACTCAAAAGGAAATGATTGCAATCAATCGCTATTTTAGGATAACTAATTTCTCAAAATCACTTTCTCTGATTAAATTAAACTCATCTGAGCGAGCTTTTATTTTGTAGAGGTACACTCCTTTTCCAATATCAGACCCAAAATCGTCAGTGCCGTCCCAATGAATATCATCAATACGATATCCACTAGCAAATTTAGTTACCTCTATAGTCTTTATTATCTTACCAGTTACTGTGTATATAGAAACCAATATATCAAGCTCAGTACTTACTAAATCATGTTCAAATTGAAAATTGGTACTCGTTGTAAATGGATTAGGGTAGTTGAGTACATGTTCCAAAACGCTATCTCCGTCGTTTACAACTAAAAATTCTAATCGAGCTTCAGAACTGTTATTGAGTACATCCCAAGCTTTGACTGTAACACTGTGTCTCCCTGACTCAAGATCAGATATTGGATATCTCGCAGATCCTTGACGGAAGTTGTCTACAGTTGCTTCATAGAAGTCATTCATAATAAATGTCCCTTGATTATCCTCATCTAGAGTACCACTTAGATCATGGCCAATGCTAGTACCTGCGACATTGATTCCATTTTCATCTTCTAACTTTACAAGTAAAACTGGATCTGTATTGGTTATGCCGCCAAACACAAAGCTTTCGTCATTCATGAATAGCTGAATGTCTGGTCCCTGAGTATCTGAAATTATATTGTTACTGGTCCCTCCTATAATAAATTCGGTATTGCTTCCCTTAGCATCTACTCGGTTTGGATTAGTAGCATAATAGCTGATCCTGCCCTCACCATATGCATAATTGATATCTTTGGGTACCACAAAAGTGAAAGAGAACATTCCATTGGTCACTGTAGCAGCTCCTTTGAAAAGCACATTTTTATAAACATTAAAAGATTTTTCTCCACCATCTGAATCATTATCTAATGACCTTAAAGTAGATTCTTTATCAAAAATAGTAGGGTAGACGATCCCGTTGTAGTCATTTATAAATTGTCCGTTTTGATCAGTAATGATTCCTTCAATAGTTACTTGCTCTAGTGCTCTGAGGGTGTCGGAAAATTCATTCAGCGGTATTCCATTAACTTTAGCTGTTTCCACATTGAGTAATGGAACGGATAATCTCATCGATGGATCTCCAATAAGAGTAAACTTTCGAGAATTGGTATTAATGTTACTGTTTTTCCCTCTAATCATGATCTCTCCCAGAGTCTGTAGTTGTCCACCTTGTGTGGTAAACATCGTATCATAAACTGCTCGTACCAACCTTTTGTTATCACTAGCAAATACAGCTCTAGTCGTCGAGTATAAACCTATGGCTCCACCTTTTTCATTGAGAAAGCTGGCCTCACCAGCACTCTCCACACTAGGCTCATCGTATCCAGCAAACGTGCAGGTAGCAGTTATTAATAATGGAATATTATCGTAATTGTCCCAGCTTTGAATGTCTGATACCTGAAGTACTCTCTCTTGGGCCCAACCCTTTGGTCCACCGTGACCGAGATAATTAAGAACTAATAGTCCTTTGAACACGGCATTGTTGAGCTCTTTGGTAGCATCCGGGAATCTCGCACCGCCAGGAGTAGATTCTTGTAAGAAAGCATCGAAATATATTTTTTGTTGATTGAAATCAGGGTACTTTATTAAAGTTTCTTTTGCGATGTCTTCCGTATCAGTTAAGTGTCTACCATTATCTTCATCATCAGAAGCGAACCCCAGTTTTAATCTCCAGTCTCCTTGGGTATCAGGATGAGTATCATAATGAATAAGCTTATCTATTACGCCAGTAAATTCGCCTAAGGTTTTTACTGGAAACCTGCCTACCGCAATATCAAGTTGACCCACTAGATTAGTTCCTTCGTTAAGGTCTAGTAAAGCATAAAAGTCATCTGAAGGAAAACCATCAATAGGATCAAGTGACTCTTTGGTTTCATAAACAGGTATAAAATTATGGTCAGGTACATCTGGAGTAAGCTGTTTATAGTCGTACGTTCCGTCACCAATCAGCAACATGTATTTAAAATTTGATGTTCGATCATAAATCATCTTAGCCATATCTCTTATCGCCGTGGGATCGACTTTTCCACCAGAAAATTCATTGTAAATATGATTAATGTTTACAGCTTTTACATCCAGATTATTGTAGTTAGATCTATGTTCCACATACCGATCAATATCACTCTCAAATACAGGGTGATATACGACTAAAAGTTCAGCATCATTGATTGAATGTAGATTTTGATTTTCTACGACACCTATTTTAGTAGGTGTTAGCGCTGAAGATTCATTGAATGCGTAGAAGAGTCTCAGTTTATCCTGAGATTCGAATTTGATTTGGTTATTAACGACATAAGCATTCTTGATATCATCAAGGTCGGTGATATCCCAAATATGATCTGGAGAACCAGTGAGGCTTAATGTCGTTGAACTATGATTTTTACTTTCTTTATTGGAGATTAACAAAGGGGCATTATCAAAGTTGAGTGTTTTAGGAACTATGAGTTGAAGATAGTCAAGCCAGCCCTCAGAAACATCATCACCTTGGTAAGGGTATCTAACAGCGATTGTTCCATTTGGATTATTGATCGTAGTAGTCTTATCCATTTTGGCATAATTCGCATATCTACTTGTACTGATACTAGCATTGTCATTTATACTAGCTAAAGACTTATCAAGTGTATTACCATCGATATCAAGATATACTCTTGATGAATTTTGATCATTTCTAGCGGCAAAACCCAAGCTAACTTCTATTTCTTCATCACTCACATACCCAGAAAGATCAAATTTATCGGTATAGTCATATTCTTTAATAGTGTTGTATCGGTCTCCAAACCAAAGTTGTCCAGTACCTTGCGTCGCGGTAAATGCCGCCAATAGGTTAACTTTATCCACTTCATATCTTTGTAAGCTATTATATGTAGAAGAACTAAAGGCAGTTGTATTGAGAGTATTACTATTTCCGAGTCTTTTACCACTTGAATCTTTTACTTTTATAAATGCATAATTGAGATCCGAATAAATGTTTTTTTCATAGTTATATTGAGCATCCGCGGTATTCCAACTTTCATCACCGGATGCATAAAAAAGGATATAATCTGAAGAATTAAAAACGTTATCTGTTTCGCCAGTAACTACAATGGGAGATTCTATAAGATCGTCGTAACGATCTTCATTTATGTTTTCAGCAAGTGCTTTTCCATGACTTGTATATACGGCTAAGTTTTTAGGATTAATGTTGTCGACATCGACACCAAGATCCTTCAAGAAATTATAATCTAACTTGTAGATTCCAGATTCGGAGAATGAGATCTTGTGGATTACACCGTTTGATAAAATCGAATTGTCCGCAAATGTTGGACCGTCTCTAGTTTCAGCTTTTTGAGATCCAAAATCAAAAGATATACGTACTTCTTCTACTTTGAGATATCCAGAATTAGAGCGGATTACGGGAGTAAACCCATAAGAGAGATAGTATTGATTTCTGTTTTTTTCTACACGTGACCAAATATTGAGATCTTCTGTAATATGACTTTTAGCTAGTTGTGTGCTAATATTTATTGGACTACTCTTAGTCACGAAAGCTTGAATACTCACATCTATATTGGCGGAGATTTTGATTTGGTCAGTAAAAATTGGAATTTCAGGATGTTTTCTTGTGAGTTGTCCTTCATCAATTGCATAAATAGCCATAGATTCGCCGGATAAAGGATCTATTTCAATGGTTTTTTCGGACCAAATAAATTTTTTGACTTTTTGGGTAGATTGTCCAAATAGACTAACTGTAATTATCGAAATAGAAATAAGAAAAACAGAACGTAAATTAGTCATTTGAAATTATTTGGGTAATGAACATGCAGGTTTAACAATTAAGCACCTGTAAAGGTGTTGTTTTTCACTTATTTTTCATAGATAAGCTCCATTCTAGCCTTAATTATTTGTTTTTATATTCTTCTACGGACAGAACGTTAAATAGAACTACCTATTGCATGAGATATAAAAATAATACTTTGGGTAGAAGTGAATTGTCTTTAGTAGTGATTTTTGTCATTTATATAATAATACGGACAATAATAATGCTTGGAATACCTTTTGCTACATACTTACACGTATTAAGCTGAAAACTAATAGTTTTGTCACCAATTAGAGACATAAATGAGATTAAGGGTTTTGATATTTTGTTTTTTGACAATGGTTTTAGCTGATGCTAAAGCTCAAGACCCTATTTTTACTCAGTTTTATAATGCTCCGAATCAAATCAATCCAGCATTTGCCGGTAATACCATAGGCCCATTAGTCGCGACTAATTATAGATTGCAATGGCCTGGATTTTCTTCAGTTTATAATACCTATATGCTGAGTTACGATAAGTTCTCTCCTAGATTAAATAGTGGGTTTGGGGCCTCTATTTTGGCAGATGATGCTGGAGACGGTACCTTGAAGACTACAAAATTAGCGGGTATTTATTCTTACCGAATATTTGTAAGGAAAGATACTTACATCAAATTAGGTATTGAGGTCGGCTTAGTTCAATCTCGATTGGATCCGGATAAACTTATATTTTTAGATCAGTTAGATCCGCAGTTTGGTGCGGTAAGCCCTGGAGGCACTACTATACCTACTCAAGAGGACCTTTCAAATGTAGGAACACTTTTTTATCCTGATGCTGGAGCTGGAGTTATGATCTACAACAATAAATTTTACGCAGGAATAGGACTCAAACACTTAAATAACCCAGATAATAGTTTTCTAAATAATATAGAAAATATAAATACTGGGATCCCTACTCGATTTACCGTACATGCTGGGATGCAGATAGATCTCGAAAAAGGCAATAATAGACTTCATTCGGCGTTTATATCACCAAACATAGTGTTTGTGAAGCAAGGGCCATTTCGTCAGATCAATGCAGGAGCATATATCGACTTCGGAGCTTTCTTTACTGGACTTTGGTACAGAGATACTGCTAATAATGGAGATGCTGTTATAGGCAGTTTAGGGGTAAGAAGTGGAATTTTTAAGATTAGCTACAGCTATGATCTTACAGTTTCCGGTCTCGGTGTAAGCTCTGGGGGATCACATGAATTAGGTCTAATTTTCAATTTTGATAGTCTTTTGCCAAAAAAATCAAAGTATAATGACTGTCTTAGCTTATTCAGATAAGAATCTGGTATAATTTGTGAATTAGATATTATAAGGCCTTGAACTTTTGGATTATAAATCTAATCTATTTGAAGTATCATTGGTCTTGGTTAAAATAAAGCTTGCCTAAGAAACATTTTTGTATATATTTGCTTGCTATTATAGAACACATACAACTATTTAAAGAATGAATAGAATTTTTCAGCTAAGTGGCGCACTTCTAGGCGTAGTTTTGATTTTGTCAAGCTGCGGTAGAAAGAACGAGGTCTCAAGAACTACAGGATGGGAGTATAACAGCCCAGAATATGGTGGTTTTGAAAAACTCGATTACGAAGGCCAAATCAACGGTCCTAATCTAGTATTGATAGAGGGAGGAACCTTTACAATGGGACTTACTGAAGAGGATGTAACTTTTGAATGGAACAATATTCCAAGAAGAGTAACAGTATCATCATTTTATATGGATGAGACAGAAGTAGCTAATATTGACTACCGTGAATACCTGTATTATCTTAAAAGAACATATGTTTCTTATCCAGAGGTTCATGCAGATGCTTTACCTGACACTTTAGTTTGGAGGGAGGAGCTTGCATTTAACGAACCTTTAGTACGTACATACTTAAGACACCCATCGTATGATGAGTATCCTGTAGTAGGAGTATCTTGGGAACAAGCAGTGGAATATAGTAAGTGGAGAACAGATGCGGTAAATAAATCTCTTCTTATCAATAGAGGAATTCTTAACCCTACTGCAGATGAAAAAGATTCTGACGCATTCAACACTGAAGCATATCTTGATGGTCAGTACGTAGGTGATGTGCGGAAAAATCTAGAAGATAAAGCTATCGATGGTGGTGAAAGAGCTGTAAGATTCGAAGATGGTATCATGCTTCCTGATTACAGACTACCAACTGAAGCTGAGTGGGAATATGCTGCATTAGCTCTTCAAGGGAATCAAGCAGGAACTCAAGATGAACTTATTACTGATAGACGTATCTACCCATGGAATGGTAATACAGCGAGATATAAAACTAGAAATGGTACTCAAGGTAAAATACTAGCTAACTTCAAGAGAAGTGGTGGTGATTATATGGGTATGGCAGGAGCACTTAATGATAATGCTTCTACTCCAGGTCCTGTTAATACATTCTTACCAAATGATTTTGGTCTTTATAATATGGCAGGTAATGTTGCGGAATGGACAGCAGATGTTTACAGACCGATGACTAGTCAGTCTTTAGTAGATTCAGAGCAACAAGATCTTAACCCGTACAGAGGTAATATCTTTACAGAAGTAGTAAGGGATGAAGATGGGAATCCTGTAGAAAAAGATAGCTTAGGTAGAATCAAATACCAAACTATTGACGATGCAGAAGCTGAAGGTAGAGAGAACTACAAGAAAGCCAATGTAATTGATTTCAAGGATGATGATTCGGAATACGTTCAATATAACTATGGCGAAAGTTCATTAGTTAACGATGATACTAGAGTTGTAAAAGGTGGCGGATGGGCTGATAGATTATTCTGGTTATCTCCGGGTGCTAGAAAGTTTAAGCAGCAAAGTAAAGGTTATAGAGATATCGGATTTAGATGTGCTATGATCAGAATGGGTGGAGCATCAGGTAATGAAGATACTGGTGGAAACGTATTCAAAGAGAAAGGAAGTAAAGTGAAAAGAAGGTACAAATAACCTTTTTTTGTGATAATATATTTAAGAAGCTTCAGTAGTATTACTGAGGCTTTTTTTATTTTTGGGATATTAAAAACAGATACTTTGTCATCAATAGAAATTATATATAGCCACTTTTGTATTAATTATAGTTTGACTACAGACTCGAGAAAAGTCGAGTCAGGTAGTGTATATTTAGCACTTAAGGGGGAAAGGTTTGATGGAAATGAATTTGCTCAGCAAGCACTCGAATTAGGAGCAAGTCTTGTAATTGTTGATGATAATAAATTTTATACCAAAGATGAACGGGTTATTCTCGTAGAAAACTCATTAGAGACATTGCAATTACTTGCGCAACATCATCGGCAAAAGCTTAATATACCTGTGGTGGCACTAACTGGAAGTAATGGAAAAACAACAACGAAAGAGCTTTTGAATGAAGCGCTTTCTACAAAATACAATGTCCATGCTACAGCAGGTAACTTCAATAACCATATAGGTGTGCCATTAACCATATTGAAGGCCACACCTATACATGAAATTATTATTGTTGAAATGGGAGCCAATCACATCAAAGAAATTCAAAACCTATGTAATATAGGATTGCCAGATATTGGACTCATTACCAACATAGGGAAAGCTCATCTTGAAGGTTTTGGAGGTTATGAAGGGGTGATAAAAGCTAAATCGGAAATGTACGAACATCTTAAAAGTACTGGAGGGACGATAGTTTATAATAATGAAGATGACTTACTAACGGAAGTAGTAGGGGGATATTTGCCGACCGTTGCCTATTCGCCTAATTCGAATTATAAACTTATTGATTCATACCCTAAACTCTCTTTTGAGCATAATGGTGTAAAGAGAATGACAGGATTAGTAGGAGCGTATAATCTTGCAAATATTGCTGCGGCCATTAGTGTAGGAGAGCTCATGCATTGTGAAGTATCCAAAATGCTTGATGCTATCTGCGACTATGTTCCAACTAACAATAGATCTCAGACAATATCAAAGAATGGAATTCACTTTATACTAGATGCGTATAATGCTAATCCAACAAGTATGGAATTAGCAATTAAAGAATTTGGAAACTCGTCATTTAGTAACAAAGGAATGGTACTTGGTGATATGATGGAACTAGGGGTAAGTACCGTTATGGAGCATGAAAAAATCATCAAGCAATGTAGGAGTCTTCCCACGGTAGATTTTATTTTCGTGGGTCCGATATTTAACGAATTTGAAAAGAAATATCCTGAATTTCGTTTTGTAAAATCAGTAAATAATCTGAGTTCGTTTATAACTCAAAGAAAGCCTGACTCACATTGCTTAGTAAAAGGATCGAGGTCATTAAGATTAGAAAATATTTTAGGTTTGTTAGATTAGTTAACCAATATATCTTAATAGTCTATCTGGAATCTCACCTCTAGAGGCTTCCAGATATTCGTCGTGAGAGCAAGCATGGTATGATTCTTTTTTGCCATTGGAAACAAACCACCATCTTCCTGTTGTCTCATTTTTCACAAAAGCCATTTCTACATCTGTATCAAGAGAGTTGATGACAAATTTTTGTAGTTGATTAGTAGAGGTAGATGGGTGATCATTTAGTTTTTGATTATAACCTTCGATGAAGTACCAAATCATCTCAGCGATAGTTAAGCTGCTGGCATATTGTCTTCTTTCATCTATTATCTCATAATTAGTAATATTGAGAAGCTTGAGATTATGGCTTCCGCCTATGTTTTTCATTACTTGGCAGGATTCTGCGCAGGTCAGTCCAGATGTATTTGATTCAATGGATGCAGGGTTGTCACATAGTTTTATTGCATTTCCATCAAAGTGAGCAAGGTTTGCATCACGTAATACAGCTTCTTGTATGAAAGGGTAAGCCCTCATTTTGGCTAAGCTCATGGAACTTGTAGATATTTCTTCAAGTTCAGTAATTCTATCCATAGCGCACAAATGTCTTTGGAAGCCTAATATTTCGAATTTATCATCGCTATGGTATTCGGGTAATTTATTGCTTATATGAAATATGGTTGAGAAATCGTTTTCCAATCGATGTCTAAGTTTTTGTATAATATGCCCAGGTGCTCCAAGGAGTATAGGGATTATCCCTCCATCTAGGATCTCTTTGATTGCAGGAATTGAAAATTCCGCATCTTGAGATTTCAAATTTCCAAGATCGGCTATTCGTAGTGATGAGAAATGATTCTTGAAACCGTACAAATGTAACCTTACATTAGTACTAAATTCTTCGTCGTACCCAATAAAGGCAAGCTGTGTGTGCTCTAATACTGGAAAATCTTTCCCATCTTCGTGCAAAATTTCGCAGTAATTGCTTGCCAAGTGTAAGAGTGTGTTGTCTATAGGGGAAAACCAGTGTGATAGCATAAGTACATATTATAATTATTGCAAATATAAAAATTATTGAATTCTAGAAGGTTATAAATATGAAGAGCTCAGAAGATTTACAGTTTTTTTTAGATACTTATAAGAGTACCCCACCAGAAATTGTGTTTGAATGGAATGATCCAGAGACAGATGCGAAAGGATGGGTGGTTATAAATAGTTTGAAAGGTGGCGCTGCTGGAGGTGGAACAAGGATGAGAAAAGGACTTACTAAAGAAGAAGTAATGTCACTTGCCAAGGTTATGGAAATTAAATTTTCAGTTTGTGGACCTGCGATAGGAGGAGCTAAATCTGGAATTGATTTTGATCCAAGAGATCCACGTCGTACAGAAGTGTTGGAAAGATGGTATAAAGCGGTTTTCCCATTACTAAAGAATTACTATGGTACTGGGGGAGATATGAATGTTGACGAATTAAAAGATGTAATTCCGATTACAGAGGATTTAGGATTGTGGCATCCGCAAGAAGGAATCGTCAATGGTCATTTTAATTCTTCAGATGGAGAAAAAATTAATGCATTAGGACAGCTAAGATATGGATGTGCTAAAATTATAGAAGACTCATCATATGCACCTATTGATAGTGAGCGGTATGCTGTTGCGGATATGATAACAGGCTATGGTGTATCAGAAAGTATCAAACACTATTATGACTTATGGAAAGATGGTAATCTGAAGGGTAAGAAAGTCTTAATTCAAGGTTGGGGTAATGTAGCTTCCGCAGCAGGATACTATTTGGCCAGCCATGGTTGCAAGATAGTTGGAATACTGGATAGAGCTGGTGGAATTATTAGACCAGAGGGATTAAGTTTTGAGGAGGTGAAATCACTATTTATAAATAAGGATGGGAATAAACTATCTGGTGATATGATAAGTTTTGAAGAGGCCAATGAATTATTCTGGGATCAGGAAGTTGATATTTTTATGCCAGGTGCAGCATCTAAGCTTGTGACCAAAGAACAAGTTGGTCGTCTAATTGCAAGAGGCTTAGAAGTAATCTCTTGCGGAGCAAATGATCCGTTTATTGACAATGCCTTGTTCTTCGGAGATAACGCAGACTTTATAGATAGTAGTGTGAGTGTAATTCCTGATTTTGTTGCTAATTGTGGCATGGCTCGAGTTTTTGCATATTTAATGCAGTCAGAGGCAGAAATGACGGACGAAGCAATCTTCAATGACGTTAGTGATACTATAAAGGAATTCTTGACGAGAATAAGAAAAATAGATGATTCTCAGCTAGATATAACTAGAAAATCTTTAATAACTACTTTAAAAAACATCAAATAGCGCATTTTAGCATTTGATATGTTTGGTTCAAACCAATTTTATGGTAGCTTTACATTTCATAAAAACGAATTTTAATAAATTATTGCCCTATGACACGAAAAATTTACTTACTCATCTTTATGTTAGGTTTCGCGCTTGTCGGAATTCAAGCACAGGATAACAATGCTTTTGAGAACGGCAACGTTGTATCTGACGAGCTTACTAAAGATCCAGAACAAAACGCTAAATGGCGAATGGGCCAGGCGAATTACTCTGCAAAACCAAAAGATGCTTGGGAACTAGGTGTTCACTTAGGTCACTTTTTTATTGATGGTGATGTAGATAGAACTCTTCCAGGTGGTTACGGTTTGGGACTACACTTAAGAAAGGCAGTACACTACGTATTTTCATTAAGAGCTGATTTATTTTATGGTCAAGCTACAGGTTTAGATCCTCAGCCTTGGAATCATAGGACTGTAATTGGATCAAGTGGAATTGGTGGAGGTCTAGTTGAACCTACATTTAACGATTACAACACAGATGCAGGACACCCGGATGGAAGTTGGTTTCCTAGCCATAAAACAAGGTATATATATGGTGCACTTCAGGGTGTAATTAATATAGGAAATATTTTATTCCATAAAGACAGAAACAAATGGAATTGGTATGCGACCGTTGGAGCTGGATTTTCTAATCACTCAGCAAAACTTGATTTAAAAGATGCTAATGGTGATGCTTATACTAATTTAAGACAAGCTTCTGGGTATGATGGTGCAACATTTAACACAAAAGCTGGAAGATCTTCAATCAAAGATAAATTGAATAGTATCTATGATGGAGAATATGAAACTGATGGTTTTAAGAAAGCAGGAATTTTCAGATTAGGTGATGAGACTAACATTCATGTTGTGTTTACAACGTCTATGGGAATATCAAGAAGAATATCTAAAAGATTTAATATCGGTATAGAGCACCAAGTAATGCTTTCTGATAATGATTACTTAGATGGTATCAAATTCAGAACAGCTGATGATCAAACTAACAACGCTGATATTGGACATTACACTAATATTAGACTCGCTTTCAACTTAGGAAGTATGGATAATAGATCAGAGCCATTATACTGGTTAAATCCTCTTGATGCTACATTCAATGATATTGCTGAGCTTAAGCAAAGACCAGTTCTTGATCTTGCAGATGAAGATGGTGACGGAATCATCGATATGTTAGACCAAGAATTAGGATCTCCTGCAGGATGTGCAGTTGATACTAGAGGTGTAACTTTAGATAGCGATAATGATGGACTTTCTGATTGTAAGGACAAAGAAACTTTCTCTCCAAGTGGATATGAGATCGATTCTGAAGGTGTAGCAATCGTGCCAGTATGTTTAAGTGAAACTGATGTTAATAGAATTGTTGATGCTAAAACATCTGCATTATCATCAAGTATCTCTAGTATGTCTATGTCATCAAGAACAGATTGTGGAAAATGGTTTTTACCAATGGTACACTTCGATTCTGATAAGTACACTATCAAGCCAGAATATTACGGACATCTACACCATGTAGCTAACGTAATGAAGATGTGTCCAAGTACTTGTGTATCTGCAGTAGGTCATACAGATCTAAGAAACGGAAACGATTACAACAGAGTATTATCATACAATAGAGCTAAAGCGGCTGTTGATTATCTAGTAACAAACTACGGTATCGACAGAAGTAGATTTAACTTAATGTACGGTGGAGAGGATGCTCCTCTTTCTGTAACAGGTAACCCAAGTAACCTAATGAACAGAAGAGTTGAATTCAGAGTATGTGATGGTGGAGATAATGATATGGGAAGACCAGAAGGGCCAAGTGCAGGTTCTGGAGGATCTAAATCAGGTTCTACTTACAGTGGTAACAAAAACTCAGGTTACTAGAATAAATAGTAATTTGTAAAAAAGTATATAGAGGAGATAACTTAATTGTTATCTCCTTTTTTTTGTTTAAGAGCTGCTATTTGGAACGAAAGAGTAAAGTGAATGAATTTTTAATAGGTTCAGACGAAAACCTTGTGAAGAGGTATTGTAAAATACTGTAGGATTAATAAAACACAAATATGAAAGTTGATAAAGCAGCTTATTGAACTATAACAAATGCTTACAAATTTGTTCTATAAGTAAAGACAAGGATAGCCATATCCAGAGTCGATCAAGAATAGCATTTCTGAAATTGAAATAAGGTAGGACACTATAAGAAATCAGAGAGGTATATTCTATATCGAATATCAATAGAGATAATGTAAAAAAGTAAGTTGAAATTATTTCAATTCCAATTGAGCCCTTGCATAGTCTTCTGGGATACCAATATCGATGAAGTAACTATCGGATAAAAAGCCAAATATCTTTGAATCCAATGACTGTGTCTCTAGTACATCCTTTTCCCAAGAGTACTTTTGTGGTAAATTGAGGGAGTTAATAAAATCCTTTGACGTGGCATATACACCGCCATTAATTAATCCCTTATCAATGTGTTGCTTTTCTGC
The DNA here is from genome assembly GCA_938015435.1 of uncultured Saprospiraceae bacterium. Taxonomy (GTDB): domain Bacteria; phylum Bacteroidota; class Bacteroidia; order Chitinophagales; family Saprospiraceae; genus UBA1994. The sequence continues at coordinate 41,972 of CALLPN010000018.1, read as the reverse complement.
AAACTCAATTACCTGTGCAAACTCATCTATCCTAACTAGACCATATCGATCTTGATTTTCAATTGGCTTAAGTGCCATACTGAGATCTGCATTCTTTTTCGAATCGAATACACTAAGGTCGTCTAGATTGACATCGAACAGAGTATCACCATTCATCATCAAAAAATCATTGCCGTCTAGTTGATTAAGTGCTAAGCCTACGGCACCGCCAGTACCTAGTGGCTCTTCTTCTATTGCATAATCTAAAGAAATGTTTTTATATCTGTTTCCGAAATAAGACTGTATCACTTCATACTTATAACCTACGGCTAGTATTACGTGTTTTATTCCTTGGTCATTGAGATTGTCAAGAATGATCGCTAAGAATGGTCTATCAGCCACAGGCGCCATAGGCTTAGGAATCTCAGTAATTACAGACCTTAGTCTAGTACCCATTCCTCCAGCAAGTATAATGGCTTCTTTAATCATTCTACGAAAAGATGTTTTTTTCAACAAGCTCACATATGATGTGACCAATAGTAATGTGACACTCTTGGATACGTGGAGTATCATGAGAGGGCACTTTTATCATATAATCAGAACAGTCACTCAGTTTGCCTCCAGATTCGCCAGTCATGGCTATACATAGGACGCCTTGTGTTTGTGCTTGCTCAAATGCCTTAACAATATTAGCAGAATTACCAGATGTACTTAGTCCAATAAGAATATCACCTTTTATGCCTTTCGCTTTGATAAGACGACTATATACATGTTCGTAGCCATAATCGTTTGCTACTGCAGTAAGGTAAGATGTATTAACATGGAGTGCTTCTGAGAATAGTGGATCTCTATCAGAATAGAATCTTCCGCTAAATTCAGCTGCAAGATGCTGCGCGTCTGCTGCACTTCCGCCATTACCACAGAAAAGGACCTTGCCACCAGAATTGAAGCAATTGGTGGTCAGTTCAGTAACTTTTGCTATAGTTTCTAAAAGAGTAGGGCTATCAATAATAGCTTGTTTAGTATCTATACTGCGATGTAGAATATCAGAAATCTGAGATTGCATATGTATCTTTAATGATGTACAGCGGTAAAGATAATAATCGATAGGATAGAATTACGAACTTATACTACGGATTAGTCCAAGTTGTAAGACCGATTGGATCAAAACTGAAGGGTTGTATTTTGCCACCTAGCAATTGTAGTTCTTGGCTAACTTGATATCTGGTGTTTCCAGGACAGTATAAAGTCATATATCCACCACCACCAGCTCCTGATATTTTACCTCCAGTGGCACCAGCGTTCTTAGCTGTAGCATAAATGTTATCAATCACTTCGTTAGTGATACCTGCGGCCATTTCTTTTTTAAATTGCCAACCTTCGTCCAATATATTACCAATGCTATCTATGTCACCGGTGAGAAGAGCTGTTTTCATTGATATTGCTTGCTGCTTGATTCTATGTGCTGCGTCTATCGACTTGGTGCTTTTCTGCTTGAATGCATTGGATTGTTTTTCGATAATGGCCGCTGAGAGTCTACTTGTTCCTGTATAGTATAATAGTAGATTATGCTCGAGCTCAGACATATAATCATTGTTGACTCGTAGAGGATTTACTATTACAGTATCGTTTTGTTGGAATTCCATAAAGTTAACTCCACCAAAGGTTGCCGCATATTGATCTTGCTTACCTCCTGCCATCTGCAGATCTTCGCGTTCTATCTCATAAGCTAATCTAGCTATTTCATAATCAGTAAGCTTGATGCCAAACCACTCTAAAAATGCACCTAGGATAGAAACCGTAATCGTAGAGGATGTTCCCAAGCCTGATCCTTTGGGTACGTCTACATATGTAGTGAGCTTAAACGATTGAGCGTCTAAGTCATAGTCTTTTATAAGTCTGTTATAAACACCAATAGGTAAACTTAGCCCTTCGATATCTTCTATCCGTTTTTGCGAAGCTACTTTAGTTTTTACACCTAGATCTAGAGAATTAAGATTTATGTATCCATCATTAGTTGGCTCTATAGTAGTATAGACGTGTAGATTTATGGTGCTATTAAGTATAGCTCCGCCAAAGTCATCTGAGTACGGACTTACATCCGTTCCTCCGCCAGCAAGGCCTAGTCTAAGTGGTGCTTTTGAGCGTATGATCATGACAGGGTATTAATCTTATTGTATAACTCTACAAGCTTAGAGCCAAAATGTTTCCAAGAGTAAAGCACTTTTAATTTTTGTATTTCTTTTCGGAATCGCTCTGTTGGTCTTTCCTCAAAATACTTTAGTATTGCATTTGCTACTTCATTGGAATCTACATTGGTCAGGTAGCCTGTCTTATCATGGAGTACTGTTTCTGGTAATCCACCTACATTCGTACTGACGATTGGTTTTTCAAAGTATATAGCCATCTGTGAAATTCCACTTTGAGTAGCAGATTTATAAGATTGTGCAATTAGGTCTGCCGCACAGAAAAAATATCTTACCTCTTCATTACTAATGAAATTGGTATGCAGTATCACTTGATTAGCTATGCCGAGTCTCGCTATCTGAGAAAGATACTTTTGACTATCTGAATAATATTCCCCCGCTACTATCAGTCGGAGGTTGGAGTTAGTCTTGAGGCCCTCAGCAATGGCGTCTAAGAGTATATCTAAGCCTTTGTAGTCTCTTATGTAGCCAAAGAATAAAACGTAGTCGTATTGAGGATCTAAGCCAAGATGTTTCAGTGCGTGATCTCTTGGTACTATATCACCATATGTATCGTAGATAGGGTGAGGCACGTAAGATATAGGCTGTTGATTGACAAATTGATCCATTTGCTGCTCTACCTTCCTAGACATTACCGCAAAGCCATCAACTGATTTTACGAAATAGTTGCTTAATGATTGATCTCCGAATCTCTTTTCGTGAGGTATGATATTATCTATGATAGAAATCCCTTTAGTCGATTTTGATCTTGCCATTCTCATAATAGACCCTAAAGATGGACCCATAGCAGGAATCCAATATTTCGCTATGATTAGATCATAGTTTCCTCTTTTGATTTTACGAGCTGTGGTCATCCAAGATAAGGGATTGACACTATTTACCTTTCTGATGATAGTCAAATCTTCTGGCTTTGGATCGTCAGAAAATTGAGATTTGCCTGGAAAGAAAAATTTAGGATACTGAAGTGTAAAAGTTATAATATCAACCTGATTTCCCTGAGAAATCATTTCTCGAGCTAGCCTCTCATTAAACATGGCTATGCCTCCTTTATATGGATAAGCAGTACCAACAATACAGATCTTTAGTGACATATATAACGAAGGTATTAAACTAAAATTAGATATATATGATTTATTGGAAAAACGCTATATTTATCAATAATCAAGAATGTATAATTATGAAACTGGTTTTGAGAAATGTGTTTTGTTTGATCTTATTATCATTGATATCGGTAACGATCTATGGGGCACACATCCTTGGCGGTCATATGTCATATGAAGTTCTATCTCTTCAAAATAATTTTTTTGAAGTAAAAGTCGACGTCGAAATGTATCGAGAGGTTGATTTTGGAGCGAACTTTGATCAGCAAATTAGATTAGGGCTTTTCCGTAAGAACGGCCCCAATGATTACTCATACGTCCAAACCCTTTTTACCCAGTTAGATGGATTCGTTGAAGTGGAGGCAGATGTATCGCCTGATTGTGGCACCAGTTTTAATGCGACGGAACGAGGTTTTTATTCCGACGAGTTACTGATTCCTAATGATGGCGAAGATTATATAATAGCTTTTCTAAGGTGCTGTAGAACTAATACAATAGTAAATATTAGTTCACCACAAGAGACGGGTATCGCATTACATATGATAATTACTAGTGCTGGATTACAGAATAATAATAAGTCGCATAAGTTGACTAATCCAATGGACAGGTTTTTGGAGATTGGAGTCAGTAATAATATTGACATTACTCTGGATGAAAATACGGATCAATATGTGACGGAATTCGTTGTTCCATTTACAGTAGGAGGCACTGATGGAAGTGGGACTAATGAAGGAGATCTGAATAGCTGTACTGGTGTAACACCAGATCCGTTGATCTGTCCACCACCTTATGATCAGGTACTGATTAATCCTCTTATTTCTGAAAATTCACTTTTTTATGATAATGATCCTTTTGAGAAATTGTCAGAATTTGAGTATTCGATAATACCTAATCTTTCAGGAGCTTACTTAATATCATACTATATACATGAATACCGTAACTCTATATTATTATCGTCACACTATGTAGAGCAGGTATACGTGGTTACCAATTGTGAAATAACTCTGGATAATGAACAAACTCAATTGGTGACAGCACCAAAGTTATATCCTAACCCAGTAATGGATGTTATTCATTTAGAAAGTAGATCTGATATTAAATATCACTCGGCTCAAGTTCTGGATATAAATGGAATTGAAATCATGTCAATTGGTATGGATGATATAAATGAGATTGAAGTGGCCGGACTTTCATCTGGATTATATTTTTTAAAAGTAAATTCTAATGCTGATATTGACTTGCTTAAGTTTATAAAATATTAGTATTGCAGAATGAATAGAATTCAGATTAAAGCATTTCTTCTAACTGTAATAGTCCTAGGTGGTGGAGCATACCTACTTTTAGGGAAACCTGATTTCAAGATTAAAGAACGATTCGTATCTATTATTGATTACTTCGAGAGCGAAGATGATCCTAAGGCATCTGGCAAGAAAAATAGCAAAAGAAGTAAGTCTAGTGGGAAGGTAGGTATCAAGGTAGATGCCTATAAAGGAATAGCTATATATGACAATGGAGCAGTAAGGAATGTATCAGGAAGAAATACAACAGCTGATGGATACAACCTAGGGCTGAAGTACCAATGTGTAGAGTTCGTTAAACGCTTTTATTATTATCATTACGATCATAAGATGCCGGATAGTTACGGTCATGCAAGAGACTTCTATAATAGATCTGTCCCAGATGGAGGATACAATAAGCAAAGAGCACTCACTCAATATTCGCAAGGGTCATCTACGAAGCCAAAGGCAAACGACTTAATCATATTTGGACCTACTCCATATAATGAATTTGGTCATGTTGCAATAATTTCGAAGGTCAGTGGTAGTCAGGTAGAGATTGCTCAGCAGAACCCTGGAAAAGGAAACAGTAGTCGAGCATCGTATTCTTTATCTTTCAATAATGGTAGATGGTCAGTAGGTAATCAATATGTAATGGGTTGGCTTAGGAAATAATTACCTATGTCGGATTGTGGGCGAAATAAAGATGTCTTATTCATTTTAAATTGCCTCAGCTACAACAAATATACTACCCGCGATAATGATAAGATCTTTATCATCAGCGCTCATCTTGGCGGCCGCAAAGGCTTGCCTAACAGACCGATAAGCTTTACCTGATTTGTTGACTTCATTCGCCTTAGACTGTAATACATTGGCATCCAATCCTCGAGGGATATTGGCTTTGCAGAAGTAGTATTTGGCTTGGTCTGGAAATAAAGAAAGCATCTTATCTACGTCTTTATCATTGACAGTACCAATTACAATATGAAGCTTGTTATGCTCTATATCCTGGAGCTGATCAGTGAGATGTTTTATGCCATCTTCATTGTGTGCACTATCAGCGATGGTTAAAGGTTTATTATTTATAATTTGCCACCTACCTATGAAGTATGTGTCCGATTTGAGGGATTTAAATTTCTGAACTATCTTATCTGTATCAATAGTAATCTGTCCTAGGTCGCTTAACTGTTGGATAGCGGCAAAGGCGGTAGTAATATTTTTGAGTTGAAAGTCTCCAGTAAGATCTGTCGTAATCTCAAAATCCCAATCATTAGTCTTAATAGATAAGGATCTATAAATCGGGCTTTCTTTAATTTTAGAAAGCGTAACAATATCTTCAGCAAATATAATTTGAGAATTTCGTTGGGATGCAATCTTGATAAATAAAGGATCTGTTTCGGTTTGGTGTTGGCCAATTACAACAGGAATGACGGGTTTGATTATTCCTCCTTTTTCATATGCGATTTCTGCCAATGTATCCCCAAGCATCGATTGATGATCAAGACTGATATTAGTAATTACTGATAGTAAAGGAGTTATAATATTGGTGCTGTCTAGACGACCACCAAGTCCAACCTCTAGTACCACAAAGTCTGGTGATTTTGAAGCAAAATAATGGAGCGCCATGGCGACCGTTATCTCAAAGAATGAAGGTTGTATTTTTTCAATTAGCGCTTGATGCATATGGATAAAAGCAGTAACTCTTTTCTTTGAGATGAATTCGCCATTGATTTTTATTCGCTCTCTAAAATCTTTGTAATGGGGTGAAGTATACATGCCTACGCTATAGCCTTGTGACTGCAGTACGCCTGCAATAATATGTGATACTGAGCCTTTACCATTAGTGCCTGCGACGTGAATAAACCTTAGATGCCGGTGTGGATTGCCTAGGCCATCGCAAAGAGCTATTATATTGGTAAGGTCTTTCTTAAATGCTGAAGTGCCTTGTCTTTGATACATCGGAAGCTGTCGATACATCCATTCCAAAGTTTCTGTATAATTTCTTTTCATCTACTCAACTATAGTTCTTGTTCTTTATTGTAATGAAGTAATCTAATAGACATTGTTAGACTTATTAAAAATCATTGTACGTAAATAAAATAATAATACAGTATAGATAACTTCAATTCCATAACTTGTACCCACAGATGAGCACAGAGCAAAAATACGATATTATCATAGTAGGCGCAGGAGCGGCAGGTCTTTCTCTAGCCTCAAGGATAGCAGAGACACCAGAGCTCAATGACAAACGGATACTGCTTTTAGACCGAGAGCTTAAATCCGGTAATGACAGGACTTGGTGTTTTTGGGAGCATGGCAAAGGGAACTATGATGATGTACTTACACAATCGTGGCATAATGTATACTTCCATAGTAAATATGTCTCTCGTAGATTAGGCTTACAACCATATGCCTATAAGATGCTTAGAAGTAACGACTTTTATAACCAAACTCAATCAATTGTAAAGGCTTCTAGTAATGTAGATTTTGTGATTGATAGCGTTGATGAAATTGATTCTCAAAAGGGTAGAGTTGTTGGTAAGAATAGTGTTTATCTGGCGGATATCATATTTTCGAGTAAATTTCCAGATGGCTTGGATTTTAGTAATCATCTTTATACTGATCAACATTTTGGTGGTTGGTTTGTAGAGTTTGAAGACGATGTGTTTGATCAGGAAGCAGCCACATTTATGGACTTTCGAATTGATCAAAATGATGAGCATAGATTTTGTTATGTATTGCCGATCAATAGTAAAAAAGCGCTAGTAGAAGTAGCGATTTTTTCAAATACTCATCAAAATAAAGATGGCTACGACAATATTATTAGGAAGTACATCGAAGATTATATTTCTAAATCAAAGTACAAAATTGATGAAAAAGAATATGGCGTGATACCCATGACTAATTATCCATTTTGGAAACATAACAACGGCAAATTATATCATATAGGAACTGCTGGTGGTGCGGTGAAACCAAGTTCTGGATTTGCTTTCAGAAGGATTCAGCAGCACACAGAAAGGATTGTTAATTGCCTTAAGACAAATACTTCGATTAAAAATTCGTATAAAGTATTCAGAGGTAGACATTTACTTTATGATAGTATCATGCTTCATGTACTCGAAGAACAAAAGGTAGCTGGAGATAAAGTGTTTTCTGATCTTTTTGAAAAGACAGATGTAGATGTAATACTGAGATTTTTAGATGGAGATACAAGTTGGAGTGGAGATTTACAGATAATGAAAGCTCCAGCGAAATGGCCTTTCATCAAAGGTATGGCAAAAGTTATTTCTCCGTTGAAATGATTTTATTGATCAATTGGGATAGCTCTCCAGCGGTATTGAATCTTGTAAGAGATTTGATTTGTAGATTATCATTTTGCTCTAATTTCCCTGATGTCCATAGATTATATTTCTCGTCTAAGAACCTCAAGGTTTCACTAACTTTATTAGGTTTAAGTACGACGCCTGCTTTATTGTTTTCAATAATCTTGGCAGCATCACTTTCTGGATCGCCAATACATAAAACAGCATTGCCGCTAGCGATGTATTCAAGCATTTTTCCGCTGATCATGATTTTGCTATGTTCCTGAGTGGGCAAGCAAGTAAACAAAATATCTGAATTCTTCATAACTCCTAAAGCTTCCACATGTGGAATGTATCCTAATTGATCGATTTGATCTGAAGGCAGTATGGACTGAATTGCATCAATGAAACTCTCACATATATCACCAGCAAGACGAACTTTAATCTTTGCTCCTTTATGTTGCTGAATAAATAGTTTTAGTGATTCGGAGATAGTAGCATGAGGCATGGCGTCTGTCATTAATCCAATATAGCTAATAGTCATATAGCTATCATTCTTTTGGCTTTGAATGGCGCTCATTTTGTTTGCATCATATCCATTATAGATATAACTTACTTTTGATTTTAGCGAAGGTATTTTGGCCATGAGTAAGTCAGCCATAGATGGTCCTATCGTGAGGATATGATCAGCTTCATTTAGTACGCTGAGTTCCAGTTTTTTATCCTTCTCTTTAGATTTTTGAGTTTGTAATAAATCTTTATTGTAGTAGATCTCTGCCCAAGGATCGCGAAAATCAGCTAACCATTTGATGCCATACTTTCTTTTGAGTACACGTCCTATCAGATGAGTGGAATGAGGTGGCCCAGTTGTAATAATAAGATCTATATCATGATTGACGAGTATCTTTTTTGCGGCCTTGACAGCATATCGCTTCCAGCCTATCCGAGCATCTGGAATAAATATATTTCCTCTAACATATCTAGATAGCTTACTAAATAATCCTTTTTTTTCAGCTCCTACACTTCCTTGGGGAATACCTTTGCTTGTGCTGCCAGTAGTCAACATAGAGTAAAGTTTAAGAGGTTCCAATGTTTTTGTACGATAGGACTTAACGTCTTTCACAAAATTGCTAAACTCTTCATCTATTTTTCTATAGGAAGCTCTTGAAGGATCTACTGTCAGTACTATAGGCGTAACCCCATGTTCGCTGAGGTACTTGGCGAAGTACATCCAACGTTGTACTCCTGAGCCACTGCTTGGTGGCCAGTAGTAAGATATAATCAGTACGGTAGGAGATTTGCTACTAGGCATACTACAAAAGTAGCTAATTACATGATACTTATCTCTGATTAGAATGATCTGATGAGGGAGGTTGTATATTTATGGAAATTTATAATTTAACGTAGAATAAGGTATATGCATGAAGATCATAAATCGAAGATAGATCATTACTTAATTGTAGAAGGAGGAGGATTCAAAACTGGGTTTACCTCTGGTCTTTTAGATGCGTTTATAGTGAGTAGGTTCAGTCCTTTTAGCAGTCTGTTGGGTATCTCTGGTGGAGCAGTTGCTTTATCTTATTTCTTGGCTGATCAATATCGTGATTCGCTAAAATCTATTCTCCATCTAGCCAAAGATGAAAATTTCTTAAACTATAGAAGGACCTTTGGTAAGGAAGGGTATATGGATATAGATATGCTAAAAGTCGTAGCAGAAAAGAAAGTCCCTTTCGATATCAATAAAGCATTCAAAGAGATGGATGAAAAAGATGTCAGATTTGTATTGACTCACAGAGAATCAGGTGATGCGAGATATATGAACCCTAATATGGATAATTGGTTGGATCTAGTTACCGCTTCTTGCACGTTGCCCTTTGTAACTAAAGGAAAGCATGTCATAGAAGGAGAAGAATACTTTGACGGTGGGTGGAGTGATGCAATACCGGCTCAATGGGCTTACGAAAGAGGTGCTAAGCGAATAACAATACTACGAACTTGGCCTAAGGAAATATTGTCAACGCAAAGTTGGGCCGACTATTTTGGAAGTATATACTTCAAGGCCATTCCTGGATTGCAAAATGCATTTGAGCATAGTTACGAAAAATATAATGCGAGCATAGAATTTATTAATAATCCACCTAAGGATTTAATTATCGATCAATTGTGTCCAATTAAAGTTTTAAAATCTGGAACCTATTCCTACAGCAAAAAAACTATAATGAGTGATTATAGATATGGCTTAGATGTAGGGATGCAATATGTGGCCAACTTTAAGTAAGCTGGCCACTTGAGGTTTTTTATAAATTATTTATTTCTTAAGCCCTATAGCTTCTAAGTATTTGGCTAGCTCATCTTTTACTATTGGAAATAGAAAAAACAGTCCGATCATGTTGGGAAATACAAGAGCTAATATCATTGCATCCGAGAACTTGATTACTGCATCTAAAGTCACTGCTGAACCTAAGACTGTGAAGATTAGGAAAATTACTTTGTAGGCGATATCAACTTTGGAGGATTTGCCAAACAGATATTTCCATGCTTGTAATCCATAGTACGACCATGAGATCATAGTGGAAAATGCAAACATCACAACCGCGATCGCTAATACATAAGAGAATCCTGGAATGGAGGCATCGAAAGCCATTGACGTAAGATTAACTCCTCCGATACGCTGTCCTGTGCTCGCAATCGCAGCTTCATTATTGATCACATCTCCATAGATAAATACGTCATTCATATTAAACATAACGATTACTAGTGCAGTCATCGAGCATATAATAACGGTATCTATTAGCGGCTCTAGCAGGGCAACTAAACCCTCTGATGCGGCGTACTTAGTATTGACGGCGGAGTGTGCAATAGCAGCGGATCCAGCACCTGCTTCATTAGAGAATGCAGCTCGTCTAAATCCTTGGATCATAACACCAATGAACCCACCTGTGACTGTAGCTCTAGGAGTAAATGCCTCACTAACAATAAGGCCAATGGCATCGTCGATCATCGTGTAGTTCATGAGGATAATGAATAGGGCTGCACCCACATATATAGCCGCCATCAATGGAACGACCTTTTCTGTAACGCTTGCTATTCTCTTGATACCGCCTATGATTACTATTCCGACCAAGATGGCCATAATGATACCGATAACAGTACCGATCGAATCACCTTGTAGCCCAAATCGTTGTATAATCTGAGCGGCGGCTTGATTGGACTGAAAAGCATTACCACCACCAAATGAGGCACCAACACACAGCACGGCAAATAGGCCTGCAAGTAATTTCCCAAGTTTGGTCCAGCCTTTATCTTTGAGTCCTTTAGATAGATAATACATAGGGCCTCCATGCACAGTCCCACTACTATCTATATCACGATATCTAACACCGAGAGTACATTCAACAAACTTGGAAGACATACCTAGGATGCCAGCAAGTACCATCCAAAAAGTAGCGCCGGGTCCACCTATCGATATGGCTACTGCCACCATTGCTATATTACCAAGTCCGACAGTTCCGCTCACTGCTGTTGTTAATGCTTGGAAGTGGTTGAGTTCTCCTTCATGACTTTCGTTTTTGATGGTGTCTACGATATCACCATTCATGATATTTACTTGTAGATTTTCTTTTTCGAGGTGATCAGTTTCGACATGGTCATACTTTCCACGTACAACTTGGATTGCCGTTGGAAGTCTTTTGATATTGATAAATGAAAAATAGACGGTAAAGAATAATGCGCCACCAATCAAGACTATCAGGATGATGGGTATCGAGTATCCAAGGATATTTATTTCTGTAAAAATTAAGTTTTCGAACCAAAGGGCAATTGGCATAAAGCCATCATTTATTCTTTGGTCAAACCCAACTGAATCAGCGAATAAAATATAAGGGATAAGAAGGGTAATCGATACAAGTAAAGCTTTTTGTCGCATAACGAATCATAGTTTAATTAATGAAAGTGCTATTTCATTAATCAGTATCCGTTAATCGTGATTTGTCGGAGGGAATAATAGATTGTCAGTAATGTTAGCTACTGACAAGAGTATAGTGATTTTTGTAAAGTGTTGAAAGTCAATGCCTATATGCTAATTTTGGAAGGAAGTAGATTGAGACGTACTTTTCGACTTTCTGTTTCATTATTTTGAAATAATGCCGCTTTTAAGGGTAGTTCATGATGAGATTTGGTCCAGTTGTTTTTGCCAAACAAGCCATCAAGGATGTTAGTGAGAAGTCTCTTGATCTCATTATAATCTTTGATATCATATTGTTTTTCTATTCTAGTTTCAGACTTAGGTTTTAGCTCTAGCCAACCTTCACCGTTTTTCCTTTGAGTAATAAATTTTTCCAAAAGGAGATAGCTATTGGGAGTCAGTGCGATATCATGAACATCCTTGCCTGGGATACCAGATAGGTGGCAGAAGTGTTGGTATCTACCAGTTTCAGTTTTGATTCTTTTGAGTCCAAGCGAGAGTTGATTCGCCTCTGGGATAATGTTTTCCGAAAGTTCCTTGACCCAACTGAGCGCTAATGCAAAAAATAGCATGATCAATGAGCTTTTAAATACGGCAGAACTCAATGTGAGATACATCTCGGAATCTGTAAACTTGAACAGTTGAGCCGCTAAGATCACACCTATACAAATAAGTGATAACCAAGATAAGAGCTTCAATCTGCGTCTATAAAATGAAGTCCATAGTACGTAAGCCAAGAAGATTAAAGTAAGAATGGAATAATATACATCTAGCTCAGAAATGAATCCAATACCTATTCCACTAAATGTAATTCTAGCAGTAGGGATAAGGCAAAATAAAAATGGAAGACCTACGATAAGAGGCCAATACTTTGAAGATATAATATGATCAATCTTCTGCGGGATATATCTAAACCAAGGAAGGGAAAGGAGAATGAATAGACTGTTGAATAAAGAAAAGATACTTCTCCATCCATTATTGATTACTTTTTGATCTGTAATGGATTGTTGTGGTATTGTATCAGCACTGTTGCTGAGTAAATTCTCAATAAGAGAGGTAAAGTATATGTCTACGGTTCCAGAAAAACTCCAGCATAAAACAGATAAGGCCAAGAAGACCTGACCATAATCCTTTTGCTTTCTTCCTATGTGGAACCATATAGACATCAATGCAACAAAGGCAAATAAACAAACAATGCATTGCCACCATCCGTAGAATGATAACACTGCATTGTTTTTAAGAGCTTCTATAGCATCGTATGTCTCCATATGATATTCTTATTTCTTAGGTATCTCTTTCAATACCTTCATTAAATATTTCCAGTATTTCTGTACAGAGCTGATCTGAACCTTTTCATCAGGAGAGTGAGCTCCTCTTATGTTTGGTCCAAATGAAATCATCTGCATATCAGGATAGTTCGTGCCGATGATTCCACATTCAAGTCCGGCGTGGCATGCATTTACATGTGGCTCTTCATTGAACATATCTACATATATCTGACGCATAGTTTCGATGATCTCAGCATCAGGATTAGGTGTCCATCCAGGATATGTACCTGAGAGTTCTACCTGAGCACCGATCATAGCGAATATGCTATGAATCATATTTACCTGATCCATTTTCTCAGTATCTACAGAACTACGACAAAGACACATAGCTGTGAATTCTCCTTCTTTGACGATTACTCGTGCAAGGTTATTACTCGTTTGTACAAGACCCTCGATAGTAGGACTCATTCTATAGATACCATTAGGACACGCATATAATGCATGGATTAAGTTGATCTGCGAATGATCATCCATTACCTTAGGAGTGCCTGTAGTTTGGCTGATTTCTATTTCTAGATCGTTATCTGTGTAAGAGTATTCAGAGATGATTACGCTGGCAAGGTTGACAGCATATTCTTCCATAGTTTCTATTTGAGACTTAGGTACAGTGATCGTTGCTGTAGATTCTCTAGGAATCGCGTTACGCACACTTCCACCATCAATGCTACTTACTTTGATTCTCACTTCATGATCTAACATGTGTAAGATCCTATTCATGATTTTATTCGCATTGCCAAGCCCTTTCGCTATATCCATTCCAGAATGACCACCATTGAGTCCAGATACTTTGATCGTATATGGTGTATGATCTTCAGGCATCATTTCTTCCTTGTAAGTACCAGTGGCAGTAATATCTATTCCTCCAGCACAACCAATAGTGAGTTCGTTATCGTCCTCAGTATCTAGGTTAAGTAGAATCGTTCCTGTAAGGAATCCACCTTTGAGTTCAAGAGCGCCTGTCATACCAGTCTCCTCATCTATTGTGAATAATGCTTCCATAGCTGGATGCTCAATAGTTGAACTTTCGAGTATAGCCATGATCGAAGCGACTCCGATACCATTATCAGCACCTAAAGTAGTACCATCAGCGTGTATCCAATCGCCATCTACCAACATACGGATGCCTTCTGTATCAAAGTCAAATACAGTATCTGCATTCTTTTGATGTACCATGTCGAGATGACTTTGCATTACAATAGTCTGTCTGTCTTCCATTCCGGCCGTTGCAGGCTTTTTGATAATTACATTACCGATATGATCTACCACTGTCTCTAATCCAAGGTTTTCACCATATTCTTTCATGAATTTGATGACACGCTCTTCTTTCTTCGATGGTCTAGGAACGGCGTTTAAGGCTTCAAAATTTTTCCAAAGCTCTTTAGGTTCTATTGCTGATATATTACTCACGTTATTCTTTTAATGGTTTGAATGTACAAGGTACGACTCTTATCTTTTGGAGATAGTGTCTGAGGGTATTTATTGATTTAGTTATCTTAGGCATAACTATTGGATTAGAAAGAAGGTGGCAAAGGACATAATTACTAACATAGAAGGCCGAAAGGTGAAGATCACGAATCTGGATAAGATACTTTATCCAAGCCTAGGTGTGTCCAAAGCCGAATTTATACAGATCTATATGCAGCTAGCGCCGTATGCGTTGCCGCATCTCATCGATCGACCATTAACCATGATTAGATTTCCAGATGGTGTAAATGGGAATCGATTTTATTCTAAAAATAAGCCTGATTGGACTCCTAAGTGGATTCCAGACATTGAGGTTGCTCATGAAAATGATACCATAAGATATATTTTGGCCAATGAATTGGCTACTCTAGCGTGGACCGCAAATTTGGCAGCTTTGGATTTGCATCCTATGCAAGTGCGATCTAAGCATATGGATAAGCCAGATCAATTTATTTTTGATCTTGATCCTTCTCCAGAATTTGGTTTTGATAGAGTAAAAGAATTGGCCTTGTCGCTACGAGATTTTTTAGAAGGATATGGCTATCACGCATTCGTAAAAACAAGTGGAAGTAAAGGTCTTCATATATATATTCCTCTAGTCGTAGATCAGCCGATTGATAAAGTCTTCGAAGCTTTCAAAAAAATATCTCAAGAGTATGTCGCGGCACATAAAGACATAACCACCTTGGGTATGACCAAAAAGAAGCGTAAAGGAAAAGTGCTCTTAGATATCTATCGCAATCATAGATCACAAACTTGTGCAGCGCCATTTACAACTCGTGCAAGAGAAGGAGCGCCAGTCTCAACACCATTTCGATGGGAGATTATGGATCAAGTCAAATCTTCTAAACAGTGGAATGTAAGAACCATAATGGACTATCTGAATGAAGTAGGTAATCCATGGGAAAACTTCCACGAATACTCTAGTGAATTACATACGGTAAGAAAGGCAATTAGTGTAGCGAAAGCTGCTAAAGAAGAAATCCAAAACGAAGAAATTGTTGAAGATGAAGAGGCATCAGAAAAATTAGAAAAGTACAACGCGAAAAGAGATTTTGAAAAGACATCAGAACCAACCGCAGAGCCCATCGCCGGTAATGATGATCGGTTTGTGATACAGCTGCATGATGCGAGTAGTTTGCATTACGATCTTAGACTAGAGCAGGGTGGTGTCTTACTTTCTTGGGCGATTCCAAAAGGGTTTCCTTCTCGTGGAGGTGTCAAGAGATTAGCGATAGAGACAGAGCCACATCCAGTCAAGTACCTCACTTTTGAAGGAGTGATTCCTAAGGGTGAGTATGGTGGTGGTACGATGTGGGTATTCGATACAGGTAAGTATGAGGTCAAAAGCCAAACCCCAAAGAAAATCACATTTACATTAAAAGGAAAATTGATAAAAGGCACCTTTACTTTAGTCAAAACTAGAGATAAACAATGGCTCTTGAGTACTAAAGAGGATCTTGATTTTGGTAGCTATAAAGTAAAGCCGATGTTGGCGAGCATGTCCAAGAAAGTACCTCAGAAAAAAGATTATTTCTATGAAGTAAAATGGGATGGGATTAGAGTCATTGCATCGATATGGCATGACGAAGTGAAGTTGCTAAGTAGGAGTGGGAGAGATATGACAGATAGGTTTCCACAGATAGTTGCGCAACTCAAAGATGAGATGAGTCATAGTGCAGTGATAGATGGTGAGATAGTAGCTTTGGAAGCCAATGGCGCGCCCAATTTTGGAAAAGTAATAAGTAGGATGCATACCTCAGGAAAGACTGCCATCGAACGTGCTAGCAAAAAAATAAAAACTACACTTTATGCATTTGACTGTATGGTAATCGATGGTGTCAATATCTGTAACCTACCAGTCGAGAGACGTAGAGAATGGTTGCGAACACTTTTTGATGATAGAGAACATTTAAGATATAGTAATGAATTTGAAGATGGTGAAGGTCTCTTCGCGGCTGCAGAATCTATGGGACTGGAAGGTATTATGGCAAAGAAGCGTGGAGTTAGATATGTAGACGGTAAGCGATCAGAAGGTTGGCTAAAGGTCAAAGTGAGGCACGATGATGAAGCCACTCTTATAGGATACACTAAAGGAAAAGGTGATCGATCAGGTTCGTTTGGTTCATTGCATTTAGCAAAGATAGATGATGGGGATTATTCATACATGGGTAAAGTTGGAACGGGCTATGATCAAGCTAAAATGAAAGAGATTTTTGCGAAGCTTATCGAGCTAAAAAAAGTAAAGAAGCCTATAAAAGATAAGATTGATGAAGAGTCAGAAACGATTTGGATAGAAGAAGTTTATACGATTAAAATCCAATATGCTAGCATGACAGATAATGGTACATATCGCGAGCCTGTTTTTAAAGCTATGATTCCTATAGAGTTGTTTTCGTAGATCACGTTTGGAAAATGAAGACCAGTAGATATTTTTAAAGAAAACGAATTGACTTTGACATGATAATGCATTAGCATCCAAGACGATTTAGAAATTATTTTTTTTATTTTCGAAACACCTTATCGTAATAAATTATTTAAAAAATTCCAATGCGCTATTTAGAAATAAACGCTAATGTTTTAAACGACAATTAGCCATCCAAAATAATTGATGTAAATATCTTGTGGATACCACTAATGTATGATAAAAGAAGGTCAGAGCCAAGAAATAGTACGCTGGTAGACAAACACGTGGAGCGATTGGGTTGTCCTAAGGTTCTTTGTTTCGTTTTGGGCCGATGCTAAAACGAAAACTCGCGGTAGCGAAGTAAAATTTGACTAAATTATTATTACCGTAATATGGTTAACTGTGCAAAATAATTTGTTTTGAACGCAATTGATGATAATACTTAAACAAAATTAACTTAGTTGATTGAGTAACCATTTTTTTTCAGAAAGGATAGCTTCATTTTCTACAAGAGCAGATAAGGATTTCTTTTCATCTCTATCGTAGGGATTACATTTTACGAGTCGCTTGGTGTAGCTAATCACATTTTTATAATTGTTCTTATGGTAGCCGATTACTTTCTTTCGGAGCAAATACATTTGCATAGCATCTAGGTGAGAATCTAGTAAGTTATATGCTTCAGTTTCATAGTAGATTTTCATCTGAATAGTCTTGGCGGTTAAGTTGAATAGATGATCAGAAAAATTCACTTTTTGCAATGAGTTTAATGCCTCATCATAGTTTTTCTTTTGATAGTAAACATCAGCAAGATTGAGATGGTACGAATTCTCCATTTCATCAGATCGAAGGTATGATTTATACTCAGCGCTGAATTTTTCGGCCCAGTCATAATCGCCAATTTTAATAGCAATCGCTGCCACGTTTTTATATGTAAAACGGGATAGATATCCATCTAAAAGGAAGTAACCTTTTTCTAAAGCAGTATGATATAATGCTAGACATTCTCTGCCATATTGTATTTCGCCTCTATTGATCATTCTTATACATTGATTGATCGCAAACAAGTAGAGTGATCTCAATTCTTCATCTGGAAAGAATTTACTGTTGGTATCCAAATTTGCTTTGAATGATACAAAATGTTCACTTTCCAAAGGGTAGGAGAGCATCAACATGGCTGAATGATATAAATTGATAGCCGGTTGATTTGCGTATTTACTATCTTCAATTTCACTAAGTACTAGATCTAATAGTCCTTTATCATAAATATTGCCACTGACAGATTGATGAGCTATACTGAAGCATACTTGCCTTAGTTTTTTGGCTAGATATCCGACGTCGAGAAGATCTAAAAGTTCTTGAATGTTAAGGTTCTGGGTTCTGGTATGCGATGATTTAAAGTTGTATTCTTCAAGTAGTAATTCGTATTGTTGGTCTATTGATTCCGCATTCTTTCGATTTGAGGATTGGTTTTTTCCTCTAGAAAGATACGAAGTAAATAGCTTTGGTTGATCATGATTCCTGTAATGGCGCAGAAGTATTCTGTCCGAATAAGCTTTTTCTGATATAGCATGCGTTACTACTATCCATTTTTCTACCAATTTGTAAAGATCGCTCAGTACATTCCTGATATAGGTATCGCTCACTTTCTGCTGATACACTTGGATGTTGATATCGGATCGATTTATTGTTTTGCCATTGCGTTTCGATTTTGCAATAAGATTGAAGGTTTGGATATGCCCTTTACTAGTCTTAAATAATTCGCTACCCAAGGACTTTCCAAGAGATTTTAACTCCGAATCCGTAAGAGTGGCGATAACTTGATATAATTTTGAGTTTTTCATAAACGATGTAAAATACAAAAATATGTCATAAGTATCTATTTTATAATTGTTTATGGTTTTAGATTGTTGTTTTGTATGGTACAAATCAGTATTATTGTATGCAGCGAATGTAAAGCTTGAACCCATCTTTACAGTATCAAGTAGATGAGCTTGTGGATACAATACCCAAACTAAATACAAATACCCAACTCAATTAGAACAAGATGAAAAATAAAATCATGAAAAACATACTCGTAATCTGTTGCATATTAATGCAAGCTACGTTCGCATTCTCCCAATGTGATACAATTAGACTAGATCTAGTTAGCCAGATAGAATTTGGTGAACTTCGTACCGAGGTTCAGGTGGAAAATTTTAATAACATCTCAGCAGTACAGATGCAAATAGGATGGGATAAGGAAGTAGTTCGTCTTAAGAACTACGCATTCAATATAGGAGTTGAAAATCAATTAACGGTAAACGAGTCGGAGGATTGGATTAGATTCATCTTTGTGACAGGAACCTTTCCATCCATAGAGTTTCTTCAAGATGGAGAATCGCTATTTGATGCTTATTTTGAAGTAATTGGTACTGGAGATCCTAGTGTAATGATACAAGAGTCTTTTTTCGATACGGAAATTGTAATCTTGAATGAAGTTGCTTGTGTGGAATTAAGTAATAATACGGTAGTAGTAGAAGGAGGTCAGATGACGGGATCAGTATTGAATGATCTTAATGCTGATTGTAATATAGATTCTGACGATCTAGGTTTGTCAGGATGGTTGGTTACGTTTGTTAGTGAGAATGATGAGATATTTAGAACTACTAACGAGGCTGGAGAATACAGTGCACTGCTTCCTATAGGAAATTATGATGTGACTTTACAAGCGCCTAATCATACTTGGGAAATGTGTCAAGAGTCATTTAATATTTCTGTGACTAGTAATGAAGATGTAATAGAACAATCTTTCTTGGCTCAGTCCCTCATTGATTGCCCACTGATGCTAGTAGATATCTATACACCAAGACTTAGAAGGTGTTTTGAAAATGTATATTTCGTAGAATGGGCCAATGAAGGTTCTGGAATTGCTGAAGATGGTTCTGTAGTCGTCAAACTAGACTCTAACTTAGATTACGTTAGTACATCGGTGGGAGGTGCAACTTATGATGCGGTAAATCATGTTGTGACAGTGGAGTTAGGAGATGTGGAATCTAATGCTAGAGGCAAATTTCATGTCAAAGTGGTAGTCAATTGTGATGATACCGTATTAGGACAATCGCACTGTACTACGGCTAATGTATATCCTAATGCCAGATGTAGTATGGATCCTGATTGGTCAGGAGCAGAGTTAAGTATCGAAGGTATCTGTGAAGGAGACTCTATTCGCTTTATTATTACCAATGTGGGTGATGTTGCGATGGATCAGACTTCAGGATTTATAGTAGTAGAAGATCATGTTATGCGTTTTGAAGATGAAGTTCAATTAGATCAGAGCGAAGAATTTGAAATAGCATTCGAAGCGAATGGTAGTACGTATAGAATCATTTTGGAGCAGCCATCAGACTTTCCATTCGAAGATATGATAAGCCAAGCGATTGAAGCTTGTGGTGAAAATTCAGAAGGTACTTTTTCTATTGGATACGTAACTATGTTCAGCGATTTTGATGCTAATCCATTCTATGATATTAGCTGTATGCAAAATGTTGGTTCTTATGATCCTAACGATAAGCAAGCATGGCCGAGTGGTTACCAGGATACAGATCTTATAGAAAATTATGTGGGTCTCGATTATATGATTAGATTTCAAAACACGGGTACAGATACAGCGTTTACTGTAGTGGTAACGGATAAGATATCTGAGCATCTAGATATGAGTACCTTAAGAATAGGAAGTGCAAGTCACGATTATACTTATAGTCTTGAAGCAGATCGTACGCTTACATTTAGGTTTGATAATATCTTGCTGCCAGACTCAACTATTAACGAGCCAGCTTCTAATGGATTTGTAGCTTTTACTATCCAGCAAAAAGAAGATAATGCCGATGGTACAATAATAGACAATGAGGCAAATATTTACTTTGATTTCAACGACCCGATCCTTACTAATCTAGTACGAAGAGAAGTTGGTTCTAACTTTGTAGAAATTCTTCTCTCAAACGAAAATTTACTCTCAGACATATATGGTATATACCCTAATCCAGTGTCCGAAATTATTGCTGTTAACATCCCAGACAGCTATCAGGACTTACGATTTGAGCTCTATGATGTAGACGCTAAGATCGTAAGGACTGGTAGAGTAAATGAATTGGATCCGAAAGTAGATGTGTCTAACATATCGAATGGTCTATATATCATGCGCTTATATAGTGATGACGTTGACCTTGGCTCTCAAAAAGTAATAGTCCTTAGATAGTTTTCTTTGATGCATAGTAATATAGTGTTACACAGAGCATTAATTACATGCTCTGTGTAAGGCAGAAACCCATACGAAGTTTAATGTTTGTTTCTCAACGATGCCGATAAGATAGACAGTTGTGTAAGTTCACAATTTATCTTGGAAGCAAAGGATAGTTTTAATACCGCTATCGTTGAAGTGATTATGAGCAAGTAGTCATTACAGTTCTAAAAGGAATCACTTCACATGCAAAAGCCTCCCTCAATTTCTTGAAGGAGGCTTTGTTTATGTGTTCTTTTGAAATTTTAAATCAACTAGATTATCTGTAGCATAAAATTCTCAATGTTATCTCTAGTTATTTCTTGAGTTACAACTATGTAACTTTCTTTTTTAGTAGTAACAGAACTGGCGATTATAAATTTCTTTCCAGACTTAATTTGTATCAGCTCTACTTTAGATATTCTATCATCATTAAACAACTGAATTTTATCACCCACACTAAGCACAATGCTCGTCCTGCTTTTACATCCCATAGTTTTATCGCAAAGATCATCTAATGTGATTTTTCTTAACTCGATAATATCATCTACTTGAGATTCGGTCATGAAATCTAAACGCATAGAATAAGGATCCGCAGTTTCAAACACTTCAATATCTAAAACACTACTAGGGCTAATGCCAGATTGGATTTGACTGCTAAGACCAGAATATGGTAATATGCAAGTAGTCATCATAAAGGAAAGACCAATAAATAGCTTTTTCATATGGATTAAGTTTAATATTGTACAAAAGTAATACATACCTAATTAAGTAATATGTCGAAAATATCGATTTGGCAAGTAGGTTACTTATATTTGACTGTAAAACTCGGTTTAAACGCAATTATAGCGGCTAATTGTCATTTGGTGTAGAGTAAAAGTACTTTAAATGATGTATTCTTCGATTAGAATACTGAGGTTGGAGTCCAAATTTAACCTAAAATACTTACTTACAGGTATTTATAAGTATAAAAATATGTTAATGTATGGAGTTTTGGAGTAGTTTACCTTATTTGAGCGCGCTGATTGTTGGATTTGTGATGGGATTGTTAGGTGGTGGTGGATCTATACTTACCATTCCGATATTTGTTTACATGTTTGGAATCACGCCAGTATTAGCCACGGCATATTCGCTTTTCGTAGTGGGCTCTACAGCCACTGTAGGCACTATTAAGAATTTTCAACAGAAGAATATTCATCTGACTATTGGATTATTATTTGGCATCCCATCTTTCATTGGCACCTATATTATTCGACGGTATGTGATGTATAGGTTGCCAAAGACATTATGGACATTCGGAGATTTCGTTTTGTCTGTAGATTTATTCATTATGATCCTCTTTGCATTCCTGTTGCTCTTGGCATCCATATCCATGATTCGGAATAAAGAAAGACTAGATGTAGAAAAGAGCATTAAAAACAGTAATAAGATAGTTACTATTACTGCAGGTTTGATTATTGGTCTACTCACTGGGTTTATAGGAGCAGGAGGAGGTTTTATTATTGTTCCAGTTTTGATATTTCTTACAAGATTACCGGTGAAGCTAGCAATAGGTACTTCATTGTTCATTATCATGATGAAGTCATTTATTGGTTTCCTTGGAGATCTGCAAACAGTAGAAATGGATTGGCATTTTTTGATCACTTTCTCTATATTAGCTGCCTTGGGAATATTAATAGGTATTCAAGTTGCTAAAAGAACTAAGGCTAAAAATCTAAAGGTGATTTTTGGATGGTTTATACTCGTAGTGGGAGTTTATATTATATTTAAAGAGATTTCAGGGATCTAATTATTCCTTGCAGTCCACTATTTTAACATTACTTTATAGACATAATTCCGTTTGGAAAGAACTTCTAAACTGTTTTATATATTAATGATATTAGAAACATAAAGACACTACAAAAATTAAAGGACATGAATATCTCTAAAATATCACGCTACACATTTCTGATACTTGCAATATTAATTGGTAATTCAATTGATGCTAAAGCACAGTTTCTGGATAAGCTCAAAAAGAAAGCAGATCAAGCCGAAGAGGTTCTTAAAAGTAAAGGATCCTCATTAGGCAAAGATCAAGTAGCAGATGGACTTAAAGAAGCACTAGATAATGGAGTATCATCTGCAGTGAAGACCTTGTCTGCTAAAGATGGTTATTTGGGAAGTCAATATAAAATCGTAATTCCTGCCGATGCTCAGAAGGTAGTTTCAAAAGTAAAGCATGTCCCAGGATTCGAAAATGTAGAACGGGATCTGATATTGAAAATGAACGAAGGAGCTGAAATTGCAGCAAAAAAAGCAGCTCCAATTTTCAAAGACGCTATCCTTTCGATGTCTTTTGATGATGCTATGAATATATTAAAAGGTGAAGACGATGCGGCAACTGGATATCTGAAGAATAAAAGCTACGAAAAACTTTATCAAGAGTTCCTGCCAGTCATAGTTTCATCACTAGATGAAGTAAACGCAAGAGATTATTGGAGATCAGTAGTAAGTGCGTATAATAAATTGCCTTTTGTAAAAGATGTAAACCCTGAGCTTGATGATCATGTAAATAAATCAGCGCTTAACGGTATGTTTTCTTTAATCGAAAAGAAGGAAGAAGGCATAAGAAATAATGTAGATCAGAGACAAACGAAATTACTGAAAGACGTTTTTGCTAAGCAAGATTAAATAGTAATCGTTGAAATTTCTGGATGAATCTATTATTCTAAAAGATAGATCAAAAATTAAAAAGGCCTAATGGATATTAATCTGTTAGGCCTTTAAGTTTTAGCTTAATATTTTCTAGCTTCTCAATGATCTTACTCTTATGGTCCACATAATTAAGATCGTTCTTACTTTTCATCTCCTTCTTAGCTCCATCTAGTGTAAATCCTCTTTCCTTTACGAGTGTATAGATACGCTCTATCACATGTATATCTTTTACAGTAAACTGCCTATCACCCCTTTTGTTTTTTTTGGGTTTAAGTCGAGTAAATTCTGTCTCCCAGTATCTGACTAGAGAATTAGTAACTCCAAACATCTCAGAGACCTCTCCGATACTGTAATATAATTTGGTAAGTTCTTTAGTAATTTTCATTGTGAATGATCTAGATTGGACTAAATATAAGGAATTAGTCAAAAAGTAGTAACTTCTATTTTACGGTAATTCTAGAATCCTAGAATTATTCAGATCAGGTATATCATTAACATTTTATGACATCTGCCTTTTCGTTTGTTGAGAAATAATGATTGTCATAACCGTTTTGAGTGTTGTTAAACAGACTGATGCTACCTTCGCTAGAAGATTGCCACACCGATAAGAGACACTATCAACATAAAGAAGAAAAGAGCGATTAAGTAACAAATACCAACGATTATAAATTTTATAAAAGTCTTAAACAAACCTTGTTGATAATAGATTTTCATGGTTACGAAAAAATAGATAGAAGTGATAATGTATATGATGGCGGTGAAACCACCCATAAAGTCTTCGTTGGTGTTAGGTATTAATACCGTAGCTAACATAGACAAATTCAACACAAAAAAAGCTTTGGCATGTAGGAGCATCATCAATACGGCATGTTCTACATAGAAGTAGCCTCCTCTTATATATAATAGCTTCATGAGCGCTGCTATGAAAAATAATACAAGTATTACAACCCAAGTAAGGTTACCTATAATATAAGTAAGGGTAGATTCTCGATTCTTATTGATTCTTATTGCCTGTCTCACGAAAAGTCTATTATACCAACCAGATATTTTATATTTTTCATTGAGCTCGTTAGGTGTTAATGAGTAAGCATCTTTTTTCAATATGCCATATTCACTCATGTCGTTATATAGAATGATGCTTGAAAACATCGTATCCTGATCAACATGCAATGCATCGCCAAAGAGAGCTTTTCGCAAGGTGTCAATTTCTGATGAATTTGAACTAGGTATTAACGAAGTTGCGATAGTATCATATTTTGTCACTAATTCACTCTTAGTAATCTCTGCAGCGTCCTCTAGCATATCTAGATTTAGATCGGAGTAAGACATGGTATAGGTCAAGAGCAAGAAATGCAAAATCAGATTTATAGCAAAGAATCTTGCGGGATTAAAATAGGTTTTTCGCTTTCCACTAATATATTCCTTAGTCAGAAATGCTGGTATCCACATACTTCTTAAAGTCTTCCAAATCTTTCCGTCAAGGTTGAACAAGTTGGTGAATAACTCAGAAAACAAAGCAAATACTGTCATCCTCGCTGCTTTGATCGATTGACCACAGTTATGGCAGTGGGTTGAGTGAGCCAGAAGGGTAGCCTCACAATTGAGGCAAGACTTTGATTTTTGCCCTCCTCTTATACTTGTATTTTCTTGACTATGCATATAAGGTTACAATTCAGTTCGGTACACATGTAATATTGGTATAATGTTTGCCTTAATAAGGGTCGAGCCGTCATATGGTGTAAAAAAAGCATGTATAAATTTCTAAGTCGTTGGTTATTAGTTATTTATAAATTTCGCTTCTTTTTTATGATTCGCTATAAAGGCTTTATTTATAACCAATTATAACTTTTACTCATGCTAAAATTTAAAAAAATGAAAAAATCTAGATGTTTCAAAATGATGCTGTCTATGGTTTTTATGATGGTAACCGCATTTGCATTGAATGCCCAAAACTATCACAGTAAACCTACTGCAATTACTAATCTCGCTGATGAGTCCAAATATCTTGGAGCCATTATACCTACTCTCGAAGGTAGTGATTTTAATGCGTACATCAGAGCTGTAGAAAAGCAAAGGGTGATCAAAAAGATCCTTTTAGCATTGAAGTTTGATGAATCTGTAGACAAGGCTGTTGTTGCTAATATTCCTTCTGAGGATTTGAAAGGAACATCTGTAGCCGTGGCGAATATTCCTCTTGAGAATGGAGAAAAGAATAAAATAGAATGGCTTAGGAAGCAAATCTTACCACTTGTAAGCTATTAGAATCAAGCGTTAAGATTTATTGAAACTAAAATAACTAAACATCGGAGCTCTTACAATACATGAAGAAGCTCTATTTCGCCTCAAAACCGAAAATTTATATTTATGAAAACTATTATTACAAAACTAAGTACGATTACCAACACAGCGTTTAAGCATAGTCTTTTAATGACGATGTCAATATTGCTGTGCGCTGGAGTAGTTAAAGCTGATATTATTAATCAGACGGCAACAACATCAGATGGATACCTGGCGAACTCAACTTCGAATGTTGTAATTCAAACACTGTTTGAAACCAATACGATGGAATGGGCGGATAATATCTCCTTTTCAGTAAGTTCTCCAGCGAGTGGAGTTACTTTGTCGCATGGAATACCATCGCCTAGCCCATATTCTGGTGTAGGCCAAAATAGAGGTGATGAAGTTTCTGGACCTGGCTGGGCGACTACAGGTTTTGCTGCTGGAGGAAGTTTTGGCGGTGGAGCTTTTCGAGATTTGATGAATGATTTCGGAATATCAATAACTACAGATGCAACTGTTACTGGTCCCATAATAGTAGATGTAACCTTTACTGGTGACGGCTTTGGTAATGGTGGTGTACCAAGTATACAAGTTGCACAAGTTATTATCCAACAGGTCACGTGTCAAATCACGTGTCCAGATGATATGACAGTATCTGCAGATGCAGGAATGTGCGGTGCCAATGTAGCAATATTCTTAGCTACTACAACAGGAGTATGTACTCCTAACCCTCAGGATATGTCAGGATTTTATGAAGTAGGTGTTCACGAAGTATTTTTTGTAGCTAATAGCGGAGGGAATCTTGAAGCAGTCTGCTCTATGATGCTAACAGTAGAAGACACTCAAGCGCCAGTAGTGGCGAACTGCGAAAATATTAAAGTTTCTTTGGGAGCAGGCGAGTGTGAAGCGACGATTGTAGCTCCTTTCTCAATGGACGATAATTGTGAAGATATACAATGTATACTATCTCAAAATGGAGATGTAGACAATATACAAGACGGAGTTGAATGCTTCGGTGGAGGATCTAGTTATTACAGAGTATTTGATTTGTCAGGAACAGATGTAAATACTGAATTGACATTAGAAAGTGTTGATGTTGGATTGTTTGCAACAGCCATTGATGACGCAGTACTTGAGGTCAATATATATAAATCTAATAGTGCAGTAGATTTAACAAATTTAGAATTAATTTTTTCCAATACTAAGCTATTAGGTCCCGCAGGTAATTCGTTTTACGAGAGAGTAATTGCAACTGGAACATTTACTCCAGAAGATATTATCGTCGTAGAAGTAGTAACTCAGGCAGGTACAGCGATGGGTTTCAATATTAATAGTCAGACTTCACCATCTTATTATAAAACAGATTTCTGTGGTGTGCAGCAGCCGACCAATATGGAACAAGCGTTTCCAGGGTTTGGAGCATTGATAAGTATTAACGCTTCAAAAGCGGCATTCTCGGTCACACAAACTGATCTTACGGGTCAATCTATAGACGATCCTTTTTCACCTGGAGTATACAATCTATCATTCGACATTTCGGATGCTAGCGGTAATAAAACGGTTTGTGCATTTTCAGTACAAGTAGATGCATATGTATCTTCAACGGGGTCTATAGCGTGTAACGATTCTGTGAATATATCACTTGACGATTTATGCGAGGTTACAGTAACTGCAGATATGGTTTTAGAAGGTGGAGACTATGGTTGTTTTGATGACTATACCGTAACTATCACAGATGCAAATGGTATAGCTATAGGAAATACAATGAATGCGACTCATGTGGGTATGACCCTTCAAGTAAACATAACAGACCCGTTTGGTAACTCATGTTGGGGCGTTCTAAATGTAGAAGATAAATTTGGTTCAGTACTAGAATGTGGTGATGTATATACCACTTGTACGGGTTCAATCGAACCAGGAGATGCAGTATCTCAAATGGTAACATATAGTGCTGATGTTAACGGATTAAATATTCCAAATGTACCATCAGTAACAGATCTTGAAATAGATGTAATCGGTCTCAATGGAGCGATAGTTACAGACATCAATTTAGTAATAGATATAGATCATTCACACCCTTCAGAACTTACAGCTAGCTTAGAAGCGCCAAACGGTGCAGAAGTCACTTTAATGGTTTCTCCGGCAGGAGACTGTTCAGAGCAAGGTATTAGAGTTACTCTTGATGATGAGGCTATGAATACAGCAATCGACCTTAGTAATGCATCAGCATGCATACCAGATGTTATACCAGCTATCTCAGGAGCGTATCAACCATCTTCACCATTATCTGAGTTTGATGGAATCGACCCTACGGGAACTTGGATATTGACAATTAGTGATTTATCTAATGGTAATGGTGGAGCTATCAATGCAGTAAGTATGGTGATCAGCCAAACAGGTGCAAAAATAGATTTTCCTTCTACAAATGAAAATTTAGACTTTGTTCAGATAGATGATAGACTATATAGTGTTACCGGTATCGATCTTTGTGGCCCAATTAGAATAGGGTACAATGATGACTCTATGGAGCAAGAATGTACAAGTAAATATAGTGAGATTATAGAGCGTACTTGGTCAGGAATGGATGCTTCTGGTAATCCAGTGATCGAATGTGTACAAAATATCTATGTTCATAGAAATGATCTTTCTACGCTAGCATTCCCACCTAATTTTGACGGTTTGCAAAACGCAACTTTAGAGTGTAACGGTACTTTTGCAACTGATTCGAACGGGCATCCTGCTTTATCAGTAACAGGACAGCCATCTGGTGACTTTTGTGATAATGTTCAGTCATTTCCTTATGAAGATACACGAATCGATATATGCCCACAATCATATAAAATTGTAAGAAAATTCAAATTACTAGAATGGTGTAGTAGTCAGGTAATCGAGCATACTCAGGTCATCAAAATAGAAGACTCTCAGGCTCCTACTATTCCTTTTACGGCAGATTTGACAATTGGTGCCGATTCAGAGCATTGTCTAGCGAATACAGCTATTCTTAGACCTGTAATCAATAGTGATTGTACTCCGGCAGAAGATTTAGATATTGAACTAGAGTGGGCAATAGCAACAAATAATGGTAGCCCTGATCCTGACGCGTTCTATTTGTCAGATAATATTTCTGAATTGTCAAATGGCAATTTCTTAGTAAGCCAATTGGCTCCAGGAAGAGTATGGATGAGATGGACAGTATCTGACTTATGTGGTAATACATCTACATCTAGGTTTACGATTATTGTAGAAGATCAATTACCACCATTCGCTATCTGTGATGAGTTTACTGTAGTAGGCTTAGGTGGTGATGGACTAGCAATAATAGATGCAATTACTTTTGATGATGGTAGTTTTGATAACTGTGGAGATATTGTTTCATATAGAGCTCGTAAGATGGTTGACGTTTGTGGAGGATCTAACAGCTTTGCTGAGACAGTAACATTCTGTTGTGCTGAGAGAGGCCAAGAGGTAATGGTGATGTTTGAAGTAACTGATTCTGAAGGACTAAAAAATACATGTATGGTTACTGTATCTGTCGAAGATAAGTTGCCACCATTCATTACTTTATGCCCAGCTGATATTACATTAGATTGTCAGTCAGTATATGATACGACTGTGACAGGATATATCGAATTTATCGACAATTGTCAGATAGTAGCACATAGTTTTGAAGATAACATCCTCAGTGAAAATAATTGTGGAGAGAAGACAATTCGAAGGGTATTTACAATTGAAGATGGTGAAGGACTTAAAAATACTTGTGATCAGATCATTACTCTTGAGAGAGATCCTAACGATCTATTTGATGAAAATGATATCAATTGGCCAAGCGATGTAACGGAATTAGGATGTCTTGATGATATAGATCCAGACAATGCGCCAAGTCCAGTACTAAACGATGATAACTGTAGCCTTGTGGCAGCTTACTCAGAAGATCAAGTGTTTACTTTGGCCGGAGCCTGTGTAAAGATTTTAAGAAAGTGGACAGTAATCGATTGGTGTCAATACAATGAGAATAGTCCGATACTTGGT
Source organism: uncultured Saprospiraceae bacterium (assembly GCA_938015435.1). Classification (GTDB taxonomy): domain Bacteria; phylum Bacteroidota; class Bacteroidia; order Chitinophagales; family Saprospiraceae; genus UBA1994. The sequence goes on along the minus strand of CALLPN010000018.1, from coordinate 11,686 downwards.
CAAGGATATTGGGAACACACACAGGTAATCAAGCTGAATAATAACATTGCGCCTACCTTTGTAAGTAGCTGTAATAACAGAGATGTATGTGTGTATGACGAAGGATGTCAAGGTTCTGTAACACTAACAGCTAATGCAACCGATGATTGTACACCAGCAGCACAGATATCTTACTCCTTTGAGATAGATGTCGATAATGATGGAACTATTGAATATAGTGGAAACCAAACTTCGGTAACTCGCATATATGCAGAAGGAACACATAGTATTACATGGACAGCAGAAGATGGCTGTGGAAACTTTTCTACATGTTCTTACTTATTTACAGTAAAAGATTGTAAAAAGCCAACACCATATTGTATCACAAGCCTTACTACAGTAGTAATGCCAAGTTCTGGTATGATTACGATCAATGCTGAAGATTACGATTTCGGAAGTTTTGATAACTGTACACCAACAGAGGATCTCATTTATTCATTCTCTGCAGTTACAAGTGATAAGACTCGTACATTTACATGTGCCAATATACCTAATGGAGAGTCTGCAGACATTGAGCTTAGAATGTATGTAACGGATAAAGATGGTAATCAAGATTACTGTACGATAGAGATTGTACTGCAAGAAGGTACCGAAGATCAATGTGAAGAAAACGGTGCGTTAATAAGTATTGAGGGACAAGCTCGTACGGAAGATTTTGAGATGATTGACGAGGCACTTATTATTATGTCAAGCTCTGCACCAGAAGTAGGTGGTCAGTTGATGACAGATGCTAATGGTAGCTACAGCTTTACTAATCTGCCAATTGGTTATGATTATGAGATCGCTGCGGAGAAAAATGGAGATTACACAAATGGTGTTTCCACTCTTGACCTTGTATTGATACAAAGACACTTACTTGGATTTGATGAATTTGATTCTCCATACAAAGTAATCGCTTCGGATGTAGATAATAATGAAAGGATATCTGCGGCTGATATCGTAGCACTCAGAAAGCTTGTACTTGGTATTGCACCAGAATATCCTAATAATCAGACTTCGTGGAGATTTGTAGATAGTAGACAAAGTTTCAGTGATGTTACTAACCCATGGCCTTATGATCAGACGATTTCGTTTAATAGTATCAATGCTGATAAGTCTCAGATGGATCTGGTAGCAGTTAAGATAGGAGATGTGAACAGTAGTGCTACTTACAATGTAAATGGTACAGAAACTACAGAAACAAGATCATCTAACACGATGACGTTCCTTACAGACGAGATCGAGATAGCTAAAGGTATGCAAGTGATGCTTCCTATTTATGCTCAAGACTTTAAAGATATCTTAGGATATCAGTTTACTATTGAGTTCGATGCGAGTAAGCTTAATTTCAATGGTTATGAAATAGGTGCACTTATTGTAAGTGACCAACACTTTGCACTTAACAGATTGGATCAAGGTATGATAACTACTTCTTGGAGTAATGAAGAACCTGTATCTGTAACAGATGATAAGCCATTATTCTACCTTTCATTTACCGCTCATGGCGATGGTGATTTGGGAGACTTGATAGACTTAACATCTAGAGTAACTGATGCGGAAGTTTACAATGCTGATTACACAGTAGATGGTGTAAGCTTTAGTCTAAGAGGATCTGACAATAAATTATTGCAAGATGGACTTACTGTTGGGCAGAATAGACCAAATCCTTTCAGAAACACAACAGATATAATCTTTAATATAGATAACGATAGTCCAGTTACTTTGACTGTATTAGATATGGCTGGTAAGGTTGTTAGAAAAGTGACTAACAATTATACTAAAGGAAGTCACACTATCACTCTAGACACAGAGTCGATCGCAGCATCTGGAATATTGTATTACAGAATAGATGCCGATCAAGGAAGTGTAGTTCGTAAGATGATTAAAATTAAATAGGCTTTGGCTTATAGAAGATAACATTTTAGCATGTTAACTAAGAGCGTTACTCCAATGTGAGTGACGCTCTTTTTCTTTTGAATAAAAGATTAAATTTAAAAATATAGCATTCATTTTAAAAAGACAAGTAAATGCTTATTAGAATTATTAAGAGTAAAATTGCTATTTCACATCTTTACCTTTACCGGAGACAACGACAACGATTTCTCCCTTTACACTAGGTCTTTCTTGGTAATCTTTAAGAAGCTCATCTACACTTTTATAGGTATATTCTTCATACATTTTCGTGAGTTCTCTGACTACACAGGCCTTTCTGTCACCACCACAATGTTCTTTTAGTTCTTTAAGGCATTTGATTAATCTATGCGGAGACTCATACATTACAAAAGTATAAGGTAATTCACATAAATATTTGTGTCTGGTTTGTCTTCCTTTTTTATGGGGAAGAAACCCTTCAAAATGAAATTTGTCACAAGCGATTCCTGAAGCAGCTATGGCAGGGATAATCGCATTGGCACCAGGAAGGCACTGTACTTTCATATCATTCTCTCGGCATTCTCTTACTAAAAGAAAACCTGGGTCACTTATTCCTGGAGTACCCGCATCAGTGATCAAAGCTATATTCATGCCTTCATGAAGCATATTCATATAGTCTTGCAATTTTTTATGTTCATTATAGGCATGATAAGAGGACATACGGGTCTCTATCTGATAATGCTTAATTAAGTGACCACTTGTTCGTGTATCTTCAGCAAGAATCAAGTCTACATCTTGTAAAGTTTTGATAGCTCGGAATGTCATATCATCCAGGTTTCCGATAGGAGTAGGTACTAAGTATAACATATGATTTAGACGTAATCTTTAGGTATAGCGGCATTTGGATGCCATCTATCCATTGCTTTTTTGAAATAAAATCCAGCTATTAATCCAGCAGCGAATCCACCAATATGAGCCCACCAAGCGACTCCAGGAGTATCTTTCGTTTCTGCTAACGAACCGAATCCTGCTAACAGTTGCTGTCCGATCCATAATCCCAAAAATAAAAATGCCGGTATATGAAAACTCCTAAAAAGTATAATCACTAGCATTTTGATTTTCGACTTTGGAAACATGACAAGATATGCACCCATCACAGCAGCTATTGCCCCACTTGCACCTACACTTGGTATGGTACTTTCTAGATTAAATCCTACATGAGCTAGACTAGCGGCTAAGCCACCGATCAGGTAGAATAATAAGAATCGACTACTGCCTATCTTTGCTTCTATATTATCGGCGAATACCCATAAAAATAGCATATTTCCAATAAGGTGCATCCATCCGCCGTGTAGAAACATACTTGTAAATAGTGTAAAGTAATCTTGGCCATTAGTAATCTCCTGAGGAATAGTACCATAGGTATTGATAAATTGATTAGCCATTGTTCCTAAGTTATATTCATAAAGGAATACCAATACATTGATTACAATGAAAGTATAGCTTACATATGGCTTGTAGCCTCCTCGTACCTGAGTGTCACCTATTGGAAATATCATATTTTATAAAACTAGTGGAGGCAAGGTAGGAAATATTCTAATATCGGAGCCTATGCTACAGTAGGACGAATCTCTTGTATTACTCAATGAAAAAGAACTTCTATCTAGTCTTATTAGGGCTAGTAAGAGTTTTTTCAGAGTGTTAATACTTTCTTATAATCAATTTATACTGATACATTTCGAGGAATATCCAAGTCTACTTATTACATAGCTTGTTTTTGATTTGTTAAGAATCGATCAGAACTAAAAGGATGCCAACAAAAGTGTTGATGTCCTTTTCTTTTTAATAGATACTAGCAATTGATTACTTATAATTTGCTTTCTTCTTCTAGCTCGTAGAGCTTAATTACTCTAACGACCTCGATCTTTGTTTCACTTACTTCCTCTAGTATGAAATCAAAGCCATCCATTTGGATTTTGACGTTTGCTTCAGGAATACTACCATTAGTCATTACAATATATCCTGATAGGGTATGGTACTCGCCTTCTGGAATATTTAAGTTTTCATATTTTTCATTGAGATAGTCAATCTCTAATCTACCAGCGAATAGATATTCATCCTCACTGATTTTCTTTTCAAGATTATCTTCTATATCATGTTCATCTTCTATCTCACCAAATATCTCTTCCAGTATATCTTCAAGAGTGATTAATCCCGCAGTACCACCAAATTCGTCAACGACACAAGCGATCGTGGTTTCTTCTTTGATGAAATTATACATAAGTGACTGTACATTCATAGCCTCAGGAACATAGCTAATAGGCATAACTAATTTCCGTATAGATTTTGGATTGTCTAGTAGTTGTTGATGATGTATGTATCCTACAGCATTTTCAATACCACCATCTGTAATAATTACTCTACTCAATCTAGATTCTTTGAATATTCCTAATACCTCTTCTATACTAGCTAGTTTTTCGATATGTACGATCTCGGTTCTTGGAATCATACAATCTCTCACTTTGGTCTGTCTAAGATTTAGTGCGTTGGTAAGTATTTCTTTATCTATATCTTCTTCTTCGGATATCTTATCATTAATAAAATGCTCTAAATCTACTCTCGTAAGTGCACTTTCTACTTGATCTGTAGGCTGGCGTAAGACATATTTTAGTAGCGCATCAGACAACACTGTCATCATCCAAGTTGGAATAGCCAATGACCATTTGAAAAACCTCAATGGATACGCTAAAATCATCAACATATCGTTAGAAAATAATCTAAATAATGTCTTGGGTAAAAACTCTCCAAACAACAAAACTACCGAAGTAATAATCAATGTAACTACTAGAAGTAGTGTGGCACTTCCTTCACCAAATAGAGTTTCAAGTTTTGGCTCGATCAGCTGCGACATCAATATAGTGAAGATCACTAATGCAATGTTATTTCCTACAAGCATAGTACCTAGAAACTCAGATGGCTTTTCATAGAATTTTGCCAAGATATTACCTCTTCGAGATTTCTTATTCTTCATCACTTCTATACCTAGCTTATTGGCCGATACAAAAGCGATCTCGGATCCTGAAAAGAACGCCGAAAGTAATAAGAAGATGATTATTGAAATGGTTAACATATCAGTTGTTTCGATTACAAAAGTACCAAAGAAAAAACTCCGAGCCTATCCAAAGTTGAGATCTTACTTATTTAGCTCTTTGGTTACATCAGAAATATTCATCTTTCCTGAGTTTTTTTGAATTTCGAATCTCGTAAAATCATTATTAGCAATAAAGCCATGTCCATAAGAAGTATCTCCTCTTTCCGGTTGAGTTATCATTACAAATCGATTAGTAAAAACCTTATCAGCCTTTTCGTCCCAGATGAGTTCAGATGTTTCTAGCTTTTCGTTCTTTTCGTTATAAAGATTTACGTTTTGTCTAGTTATGATACGCGATTTTTTAGATTCCCTGATAGCGTAGTCGGCATCTAGCCAACTTTCTATTTCTCCATCAGGGCCAAAAAATTCTACATGTACACCATCAGGAAATTCCTCTCTTGGGTTTTCTCTATCTAGATATCTATTCATAGTAGGCCCAGATACTTTTACTTTAACTTGTGCCGAGTCGCTATATAGAATTTCTACATTTGTAGCAACCTCTACAGACGCTTCTAAGCCACTAGTCAAATTGTCGATGTCTTCCATCTTTGTGACACAAGAAAAGCTTGTAAGAATTGTCGTTATTATAATTAGGTATTTATACATCCAATTACCTTAAAACGGTGATATCTCCACTATAAGAAAATACTTCGTTGTCAATAAATCTGACCTCTGCTAACCAAGTAAAAACACCAGGGTTCACTGGTTTACCTTGAAAGACGCCATCCCAACCTTCATTATATTCGTTGAGTAATATATTTTGACCATTATAAACTCGATTACCCCATCTATCAAATATGTAAAGATGATCTATTCGAGATGCTCCTGGTCCAGCAAATAAATTGAAAAAATCATTGCTGCCATCCTTGTTTGGTGAAAAAATGTTTGGAGCGTATACAGGACGTTCGATATTTACTCTTATAGTTACTTCGTCAGTATCGGTACATCCATTTTCATCAGTGATTAAGAGTTGGTAGGTCGTCTCACCTAATGGCACTACGTAAGGATCAAGACAGGTGACACAATCTATACTATCATCAGGACTCCATAATACATCAAGGTCTAAATTGAATGGGGTATAGCTGCCATCAAGAGTAAGGCCTTCTCCAAAGTTGATTAATGAATCTATTCCCGCGTTAGCTATTATTTCTTCTGGTTGCTCGATTTCTACTATAATATCATCTGTACATCCTTTCCTATCAATAACAGTAACCGTGTATAGACCTATGTCTAAATTATTGAAACTTGGATTTGGTTGAAAATTTATACCATCAAGCGAATAGCTGTAAGCAGGAGATCCACTCATCCCATCAGCTAATATATAACCCTCAGGAATTTCAAAACAGATAAGATCAAAAGCTTCTGCGTCAACAGATAAAGTACTTGTATCTGCGCAACAAGCTGCTACGTCGATATCTCTTATTTTAGTCACACTACAACCCCTTGTGCTTTCGACAGTAAGTGCCACTGTCTTCTTTCCAAAACTATCATAAATCACATCATGCGGACCTTCTTGATCTGAGAATACAGGCGTAGCTCCATCCCCAAAATTCCATTGATAGCTTAATATTGGGTCCGTTTGAGAAGCAGATAAGTTGTTGAAATTTATAGTCTTATCACACTCAAACTCTTCTAATGCTATTATTGAGAAATCGACTTCTGGTCCAAGAAAAGTCCCCGTTCCGCCAAATTCTATCGAAAACCCTAACCCTGATTGAGAAAAATTATTCACAATCAATGCATATGATTCTCCAGATTGCATATCGATAGGCCGAGCAAAATTGTTGTCTCCAGACTGGCAACCTGGTTGTTCTGATAGATCATTATCCGAACCTATTAAGCCCGTAGGTCCATTACACTCTTGCCATGTATTGAATGGATCAGTCACATTATTAGTCCCATTCGCTCCAGATGCCACACACCTAACTAGAGATTTGTTAGTACAATTTGCTATACCTCCGTCAAGTCTATAAACCGAAAAATCTAAATCGTCCGATTCTAATCCAGGTACATAATTATTAGGCGTTAATGTAAATTCTAAAGTTCCTGGCTGATCACACGTCCACTTATACCAAACTGAAGCAAATTCTTCTGCAATACAATCATTTGCAGCTAGCTCATTGTTATCATTGCCTGTCCCAACAAGGCTCTCTACATAAAACGGACTTTTATCACAAAGTATTACTCCATCCACGCAATCAGACTCTGGCGGTTTCACATCAATAAAGTCATCTATGCATAATTGGAAATCACCCTGCTGGTTAGCGCTGCCATCTACAGATAGATAATAAACTTGACCGATGACCAAACCTGTAACCGTCAATTGGACTACACCGATCCCTCCTCCTGAGGAAGTACATCCTACAAGATTTAAATTGCCACAAGTCCCACTATATACTCCGATATCTGGTTGAGATAGGGTAGATGGGTTAACTCTTATGATCACAGCAGGCTCACTTGGCACAAACGAAAACCAAACTGCACCAGTAAAATTAAGAAAACACGGATTGGTTACCGTTGGATCGGGTAATGCTCCGACATTGGTAAATTCCCCAATCCCAGAACAGTATCCATCGACACTGGGAATAAATTCGGCGAAAACACACTCATCGTTCACCACCTGTGCATTTAATACACTACTAATTATAGTAAAAAGCCCAATTAGCCAAAATGTTACCTCTTTATTGATCATCAATTTATCTTCTACTGTTATATTCTAAATAACGTATCAAAAGTATCTATTTGTTCTCCATCTAGATAGTTAAAGTGTCCTTAAGGCTATAATAAACCTATTAAGGCTATAAATCGGTGAGATAAAAGCGCATTTCACACAATTGATTTACCTTATAATCAATGTAGTTACTACTAGATTATTGAGGTTTAAGCAAAATGCTTCGCATGCTGGTATTTTTTGAATTATTATTTTATCTTTGCAGCCCCAAATTTGGGTTTTTTATTATTTCACTAAATAAAACTACTTCTATATAATGCGAAATTATGAAGTAAATTTCATCGTCGATCCTGTACTGTCTGGCGATGAAATCAAAGCGACAGCTAAAGTGTATAAAGCACTTTTGACAGATGGAGGCTCGAAAATAGTCCACATTGATGAAATGGGTCTTAAGCAATTGAGATACCCTATCAACAAAAGATCATCTGGAGTTTATTATTGTATCGAATTTTCATGTGATAATGGCGATATCATTCCTAGCTTGGAACTTGCCTTCCGTAGAGATGAGCGTATCATGAGATTTCTTACTGTCAAACTAGACAAGTACGGAGTTAAATTTAACGAAGACAAGAGAAATGGTCTCGTTGGTAAGAAAAAGCCAAAAGAGACTGAAGAAGAAGCTCCTACCGAAGTGAAAGCTGAGGTAAAGAAGCAACTTGAGCCAAAAGCTGCCCCTCCTAAAAAAGAGGAAGAGTAGTCTTGTCCTTTATTATCACACTTTTAAATTAAATTACAATGGCAAATAGAGAAGTAATTAAGTTTTTGAGTAATCCTAATATTGGATCTCAAAAGAAAAAATACTGTAGATTTAAGAAGTTTGGAATCAAACACATCGATTATAAAGATGAAGATTTCCTTCTCCAATTTATAAACCCTCAAGGAAAACTTCTTCCAAGAAGAATCACAGGGAATTCATTAAAATATCAAAAGAAAGTCGCTGTAGCGGTAAAGAGAGCTAGACATTTAGCGATCCTTCCTTACGTAGCCGATTTATTAAAATAAACTGCAAAGTAGTATCAGATATGGAAATTATATTATTAAAAAACATGGATACCCTGGGCTACAAGCATGACATCGTAACTGTTAAAAACGGCTATGGTAGAAACTTCCTCATACCTCAGGGATTAGGCGTAATCGCAAATGGCGATAATCGTAAAAAACTCGAAAAACTCGTAGCAGAAGAAGATGCTAAAGAGTCGGCTAGAGTAGGAGAGTACAAAGAGTTAGCGGCTAAGTTAGAAGGTCAGACTCTTAAGATTGCTGTTAAAGCAGGAACATCAGGTAAGATATTCGGAAGTGTTACTTCTGTTCAGATTGCTAATGCTCTTAATGATCAACTTGGAATCGATGTTGAAAGACGTAGAATCGATATGCCAGATGAAATTAAAGAAATGGGTAACTACAGTGCTACTATCAACTTCCACAAAGAAGTTTCTGGTAAAATAGATTTTGAACTTGTGAAAGATTAGAAACTCTGTATTGAACACATAGAATATTAATTAAAGCCTAACTCATAATTGAGTTAGGCTTTTCTTTTTAGTCCTTTTTTATACCTTGTAATGGTTCTTCTAGAATAGGAATAAAGTCACACTTAGATCCATAGGCCTTTAACCATTTCTCGGCCTTTTTATATTCTGGGTATATCTTTTCTACAATTGACCAATATTTCTTGGAATGGTTCATTTCATTCATATGGGCCAGTTCGTGCACGATTACATAATCCCTAACCCATTGTGGTGCTAGTAGAAGTCTAGTAGAGAGATTAATGTTCCCTGAATTGGAGCAGCTTCCCCAGTTGCTTCGATTATATTTGAGTCGAAGGTTTTTCACCTTATGACTAAAATAATGCTTGTTGATTAATTCAAGCCTTTTTTCAACTTCGTGCTTATACTTCTTCCCTAATACTCGCGAAAGTAAAGTCTTTATAGCTTCTGACTTATGAACACCATTAAGGGTTTGATCCAATGACAGAAATATTATAGCATCTTTTATTTTAGCACTGCTCGTCGATCTGTCCTTTTCTTCTATTTCAAGAGTAAATAAATTTTCCATGCACTTGATGCGATTTCCTGATATGTAGTTAGTAGGAATAAGGTGTTCTAGACTTCCTTTTGATTTTTTAAGTTGTGAGACTAACCAATCTTTAGCCCATACATGATAACTATGCCGCTGTTCGTTATTCATAAATGTAGGAATACGTAGTAGCACACTGTCTTTGCCGACAGATATACGGACGTTTTTACGTCTTTCATAATAACGCTTGACAGGGATCTCATATCCCTCTATCATGAAATAGATCAATTCATAATTAGCCATACTTTTCTGAAAATGCCTTCATTACACTAACTAATACTTCTACACTTTCTATATCCATAGCATTATACATACTAGCACGGAATCCACCTACAGATCGATGACCTTGTATGCCTACTATTCCAGCCTCTGTCGCCATGTCTAAGAAAGCATCTTGATTAGAGTCGTCATGTAAGCCAAAGCAAGCATTCATCATAGAGCGATCTTCTTTGGCTACAAAACCATTGAAAAGATCGTTTCTATCGATTTCATTATATAAGAGTTGAGCCTTTGCTTCGTTTCTCAGCTTCATAGCTTTGACACCCCCATTATCTTTTACCCATTGCATAGTAAGCATGGATATATATATTGGCAACACTGGAGGAGTGTTGAACATAGAACCTTTACTGATGTGGGTTCTGTAATCGAGTATTGTCGGTATGTTTCTTTTTACCTTACCCAAAGCAGATTCTTTCACGATCACTAAAGTAACACCAGCGGGGCCCATATTTTTCTGAGCCCCACAATATATTAGATCGTGTCTCGTGATATCTACTTCTCGGCTGAAGATATCGGAAGACATATCTCCGACCAATGGAACATCTACATCAGGCAACTCTTGGAATTGAGTGCCAAAAACAGTATTATTAGAAGTGTAATGAACATATTTTACGCCTTCAGAATCCAATTTTTTAGGTATGTAAGAATACTTATCGTCTTTCGAACTACCAACGTTTTTTACTTTTCCGAATAGTTCAGCTTCTTTAATCGATTTGGCACTCCAAGTACCAGTATTGATATAGCCGGCTACGTCGCTCTCATCTAAAAGATTCATCGCGCTCATGTAGAATTGACTACTAGCACCACCAGTAAGAAACATAACCTTGTATCCATCTGGAATACAAAGTAGTTCAGACGTTAGTGAAAAAGCGTTTTCCATACACGCTACCCATTGAGGTGATCTATGGGAAATTTCCATTACTGATAAGCCCATTCCAGCAAAATCGATTAAAGAATCGCTTGTTTTTCTCTTTACTTCTTCTGGAAGTATCGCTGGTCCCGCATAAAAGTTATGTTTCTTCATAATTCTAGATTTAGTTTCAATTTATTTTTCACCTTATAGAGATTAATTCTATCTATAATCCACTAAGCGTCAAAGATCTACTTTTAATTCTATATGCCACTCAATTTAAGCACTTGAATTGGGCGTTTTTTTTTCATAAAAGACTTGTTAATTTGAAAACGGAACCTATCTTTGCGATCTGTTACGAAGGTACGAGAAGTTTGAAATTTGATTTTGAACTAAAGCTGAAAACTTTTTTAAAATAATTTTCATTAAAGTTGCAGGTTTAATATTAAAACGTATCTTTGCGGCCCGTTACGAAAGTTGTAATGGAAAAGAGAAAGTTCATTGACACGATGGGAATAGATAAAAAAATAGGTTTGACGACCTAATCTACTTTAAATAGTAGGAAGAAGAAGTTACGTAAAGTAACGTTAGTGTGTTATTACATATTAATACGATAATAACTAAATTTTGAAGTTATAAAGGAACAGACTATGGAGAGTTTGATCCTGGCTCAGGATGAACGCTAGCGGGAGGCTTAATACATGCAAGTCGA
>CALLPN010000017.1 GCA_938015435.1 uncultured Saprospiraceae bacterium | reverse complement strand
CCCACCTCTCCAACTGTGGCGCACCCCCTCCTTGTTCTTTCGTAAAAACGGAGAGCCGATGGAGGGATTCGAACCCCCGACCCGCTGATTACAAATCAGCTGCTCTGGCCAACTGAGCTACATCGGCAATACAATGGTTTTATAAACTAAAATCCTTTGACTTTATTGCTTTTCTAAAAGCGATGCAAAAATAGGAGTTTTATCAGTAAACAAAAACTATTGTTAGTATTTTTTAGAAAGATTTTGATGAGTACAAAACCTTATAATCATAAGTACCTGAAAGTCATCTATTTCGATGCTCTTAATCTCTCTTTATATTTTAAAATTTGCTTCTTCAAAGCGCCTGCTGCTTGGTCATAAGCGGCTTCAAATGACTTATCAGCACCACTCGCAAGCAAAATTTTACCTGGAACTCTTAATTTAAGGTCCACTTGCTTATCTTTTACCTGACCTGAATTTTCTAGTTTAAGGTATACATCTATGGACTGGATGTTGTCAAAATAATTCTCTGCTTTAGCCAATTTATTGGAAATGTAATCCAATAAAGATTGATCTGCCGTAAATCCTGGTGTCTCGAAATTAATATTCAGTCTACTCATATATCTTTATATTTTTTTAAAATTAGTAATAGTTGTTATCTCTTTATTGGGTCTACATTTTGATATTTGAAATCACAATCATCTAGAAGAAAGATAACGAATTATCAACATATTATACATTCTTAACATAAAATAGTTTTAATTGGCTTATATCAATATTCAGCTTTGGGGTGAGATCTACTGTATACATCTTTCAATTTCTGTATCGAGTTATGAGTGTATATCTGAGTAGCCGCTAGGCTTGAATGACCTAGTAACTCTTTTATCGTGTTCAGTTCTGCACCATTATTAGCCAAATGTGTTGCAAAGGTATGCCGGAGGATATGCGGGCTTTTTTTAGTATTCGTGGCCATCTTGACCAAAATCTTATTTACAATGTTATAAACTAGCTTAGGATACATCGAACGGCCTTTGTCTGTTCGGAGTAGACTTGGTTTTTTTTCTGCAAAATTTTGATTTCTTATTTCGATGTATTCTTTCACCTTACTCAATAAGTCTTCAGTCACAGGAATGATTCTTTGCTTGTTTCCTTTACCAATAACTGAAATTCTTTTCTGAGCAAAGTCAATACTATCATCTCTGAGCCCTATTAATTCCGACTTCCGAATACCCGTATTATATAATATAATCATCACAATATAATCTCTGGCTTCACTATATGTCTCACCTAGAGATATGGAATCAAAAAGTGCAGCAATGTCAATTTTACTTACATAGTCTGGCAATCGCTTGGGTATTTTCGGTGCGACCACTTTAAGCATTGGATTTATATCGGTATGGGACTTCTTGATCAGATATTTATAAAATGATCTTAAAGAAGAGATCTTTCTATTGACAGATTTAGCTGACATTCCCTTTTTCATGAGGTCAACTATATATGATCGAATATGGAAAAAGCTGATTTTATCAAGTTCCTCTACTTCATAACGTTCTAATATAAAGGAGGCCGTAGCATTAAGATCGTTACGGTATGAAATTGTTGTGTGCTCAGAAAATCTCTTTTGAGTAGCTAGATAGATAATAAATTCGTCAATAAACTCATACATATTACAAATATATATAATATGTTTAGTTCATTTACTTTGTGTGCCATATTATTTTCAATGTTGACTCCTAGGTAAAGCCACAACCAAAGTCAGCAAGTAACCTTACTTGAAAAGTAAGTTTTTAAAAAAAAAATTCTACTCTTGTGCCTCAAGGTATCTTAAGGCCTCACCGTAATCAGCTTCATCCTTAAGTTTAAAATCTTTATTCTTACGAATATGTACAACCCATAATGCGCGATAGACTGTTGGTAGATACTTATGGAATTTCTTCTTTTTCAGCTTAACTTCCTGCAATCCATTACCTTCTGAATAAATGAAATATTTACTTTTTCTTTTAAATCTTCGATCATTGATTTCAGTACCTGCGACGTGTTTAGTCTTATCTATCAGACTAATTTTAACTTCCTTGAAAAGCACAAAGTCCTCAGAATGAAAAATAACTTGCTTGAACTGATTTCCATAATTAGGATTTACTTTTGCATAAGATATACTATCTTCTATAAATGTAAACGATTTGTATTCCGATTTGTCAAGAGTAAGCATTTTGGAATTTGCATTCAAAACACAAAGTTCATTATTATATATATCATACTTTAACAGAACACTATCCATCAACAAAGATTCATTATCTTCCAGAATAGCAAGCTTGTAGTCCTCATATATGTATGGGTTACCTTTTATAGAACTATATTCATTTATGGCATCTTCATATGACACCAAGTTACTGGTTACAAAAGAGCTCTCCCCTACTCTTAGGTTATTGAAAGTCGAATTATCAAAGGCCGCTTTCACTTGTCCTGACGACTGAAAAGCACATAATAATAAGCTTAGACAAAATAGATTGGAAAGAGTATTGTACATATTACTAGTTTAAAATTATTCTAATTCAAAAAACAAATATAGTTGATTATCTAAGTAGAAAGTGTCCTATTAAACAGAACGCAACAAAATAACATTTCATTAAGTAACCATTAAGTTAAATATTGGCTTACTCGCTAGTCTCAACAAATTCCACTTTATCATTTAAATTTTAAATGTGATATCAATCTGCGTATAATTCACTGCAAATGCGTTATGTCAATAAGCTTTGAAAGTAAGCATTGAATTCTGTTACATTTTTTAGAGGAACGTTATTATAACTAAAAATGAAGTAGAATAAGTTCAAAAAAAAGAAGAGGTGAAAAATCACCTCTTCTAGTATATTCATTTTAAATTCCAATACTACAATCAAACAATTGACTGAGTAAATAAATTGAAATTTTACTTAATTTCTGATTTGTTTGGAACTGAAAATCCAGAACCTAAAATCATACCATCCGCTGAAGTCAGTGTATGTACACCTCCTGCAACAGTCAAAAGTGCTACTGGATAAAATACTTCACTTCCATCTACTTGTTGGTCGCCATCATTTGACAAGAAATTATCAGCTGAAACAAAAGTCGCATCAATTTTACCTTGGCGGTAAGCAGTCGTTGTAAGTGTATATTCAATCTGCGGATCCAAAAGACCTTTTAATGTTGCGTTATCCCACATTGCCGCGGCTAGGAAATAATCGCCATCTGCAAATGTATCATCTACAACGAATGTCTCAGGAGTATCTCCTGTTGCCGCTTGGTAAATTCCTTGATCAACACCATCCATATCTAAAACATAGACATCAAGATCAACAAAAGAACAAGCATTGTAATCCAAACCGTCAAAAACGAAAGGTACACACCAGTCAAAAGTTAAATATGTGTCATTAGTTATAAAATCAGTAATGTTCACAGTAACTGTCATCACTTCTTCATCGCGAAAGAATGGCTCAACAGCGGTAGATAATTCGAAAACAATAGTTTCGTCTCCTTCTAACAATACATCAGGAAAGATATCAAAACTGAAACTGTAAGACTCACTAACTGGACCAACAGCTACCTCAGTATCATTTAGATGAAAATCTACATCAGCTGTCGCAGTTGTACCTGCTCCAATTCTGATATTCGTAACACCATCAAACGTGATATTAGGATCTAAAGTAAATCCAACAGTGTGAGTTCCACCATCACCTTCTGCTACTGTCAGAGAACTAGACTCTACAGAGGCAACATTGAATGTCTCAACATTAGTGACAGTTGATCTTTCTGGCTCTTCTACTGCACAAGAGTACACTAGCATACAGGCCGCAAAACCACATAAATATTTTATTAAATTATTTTTCATAATTATTATTTTATTGTTTTTCTAATACTTCATAAAATTCACGTGCTCCACTACCATCCGTGAAGTACCCATAAGTCAACCTGATGATATGCTTACCATTAGCGTCGTCCGGAATAAGTACGTTAGAATCAGTACAAGGAACATTTTCAAAGAAGCCTTCTTCTGTATGACACCCTACAGCTCTGTTACCAGAGAAGAGTGCATTACCGTTAGCTAATTGTCCATCTGCATCAAGAAGAGGTACCGTAATTAGATTAGTTGCCTCATCTATTGAGAATGTGAATGAACTACCAACCCAACCAAATGGTCCCCACATATCGTTATGTGAAAAAGTAGTCTCGTCTACAGATCCAATAAATATCTCTGAATCATTCCAAGGACCAGAGTCTGATCCAATTCTGAAATAAGCACTTTCGATAACTTTGTAGATACCTGCGAACCTACTAAGTACAGCAACTCTTACATTTCCAGATAAAGGGACAACTGCACCACCGGCACCGATACCTTCGAATCTCATCAACCATCCTGAGCCAATAGCAACAGAAACTTGATCATCTGGTAATGCTGCACCCGCTAAAGATATACCATCTCTAAGTTGATCGTAAGTAATATCATCATTGAAGTTAACTCTAGTTCCTGCCGCAACTGGGTAAGACTTAAACAAAACTTCATTTGATGTAACTCCTGACGATGCATCTGTAAAAACAGAATACACATTAATAGTAGTTAAAGCAGCTGATCCATTTACTAGATCAAAACTTAATGGGTAAGAAGCCGTTCCTGCTTGGAAGCTAAGAACTTGGCTGTTAACGTTGAGTAGTGGATCTACAACTGTTGCTGTAGATGTACCATACTCACCATCTATTGTTTCATATTCATCTTCTCCGCAACCAGAAGCAAAAGCTATGATAGCAAAAAAGAGAAAAAAGTAATTTAAATTAATTTTCATTTGACTTTAGTTTTTAATTATCCCAAAATACATTGTCTAAAAGAGTTCTTTGTGCCGGAGCGCTCGAATTGAAACTTTGCTCTGACTCAGGATATAGCCACACTGAAGGGAATATACCTTGAGGTAAAGCTGATCTCAATGGAGTTTGAAATACACCTTCAGTAAAAGTTCTTCTACCTGGTATATCTAATCTTCTAGATTCTATCCAACCTTCTACTTCTTGTAATCCATTAAATGAAACCCATTTTTGGATTGCGATAGTTGAGATTCTTTCATCCATTGACCCTCCTGAGTTGTAAGCAAGACCATCAACAAATGCATCTCCACCATCTACTGCTAAATAAGCAAAGTTAGCATTGATAGCATTTCTGAATGCCATAGCATCATTGTCTCCTGTATTGTACTTCACAGCAGCTTCGGCTCTAAGGAACCAAGTCTCCCAGTCACTCATGAAAATCACTGAATTAGCAGCCTCATATGCTTTATCAGCAGGCTCACTATAATCTTCTCTTACTGCTGTAAATGGTTCATCATCTATAGCTCCTTGGTTGATACCAACAAAGTTTCCGTTGTTGATCGCAACATCATAAAAAGAAGAAAGTCTAGGATCATTGTTATCTTTAAGAACATCCATACTTGCATTACTTGCAACATAGAAGTTACCGATTCCAGATTCTCTTACTGCGAACATTGGATTTTCATCACCACTCACACCTGCAAAGGCAATTTGAGCGATTTGATCTCCTGTTTCCATAAGTCCACCTGCAGCTATGAGTGCTCTTACTGCAGCACCTTGGTCACTAACTTCTGATTGTCTCATGAGTAATCTAAGCTTCAATGATTTTCCAAAAGAAGCCCATTTAGCTAAGTCACCACCAAACATTAAGTCTTCCGACCCCACGTTTCCTGCTCCTGCAGCATCTAATGAAGCTAATCCTTCATCAATCATTGTGATTAATTGCGGGTAAATTGCTGCATCATCATCATATGCAGGTGACAATATTGATCCATCAGCAATTTCACCTTTTAATGCTTCTGAAAAAGGGATATCACCAAAATGATCTACCAAATAACCGAAGTTGTATGCTTGTAAAATCTTAGCGATACCTACGAAATCATCCGTACCATTATCAATTATGAACTTTAAATCTGCCCCTGTATTTGAGTAAGATCTTGCCCATAAGTTGTTATGATCATCTGGTTCTGCAATATATCTTTCTGCATTACCTAATGATACACCTGGACCCCAAGTCCAATATTGTGCCCATAAGTAAGCTAATTCGTTATATCTACCATCTACTTGCCAAGACATATATCCTTGAGCTGCCGTAAGCACCTCTTGTTGTCTTGCAGAAGAAGGTGCATCTGGATCTACATTTAATTCTGAAAGGCTATCACATGAAGCGAAAAACATACTAAATGCTAGCAGCCATATATAATTTTTTAATTTCATTTCAATTCTTTTTTATCTGTTAATTAAAACTTGAGGCTTAAGCTTACACCATAACTCTTTGATGGTGGAGTCTGTGTTGTCTCGATACCAGTTGCGTTTCCAGTAAGTGAAGGTCCATTAACCTCAGGATCAGCAAATGTATTTTCTTCTGGCAACCAGAACTTAAGATTCTTACCAAATAACCTAATCGTTGCGTCAGCAACATTGAACTTACTTAATAAGTTTTTAGGTAATTGGTAACTAACACCAAGCTCTCTTAGCTTTACAAAACTTGCATCAATAAGGTGCTCAGAGAATTGGAATCCACTAACGTAGTCATATGGATTCGTAGCCACTGTATTCGGCGCAAAACCTGTTGAAGCACCAGTACCGTCAAATGTTTCCTGTACACTGTTGTCTACAACAAATTCTCCTCTATCACCGATGAGTGTAGTAACAGATGTTCCGTTGAATTCTGTAAGATCTTTTGTATAAGATAAGAATTGTCCTCCTCTTTTAATATCAAATAAAACATTGAATCCTAAACCTTTGTATGAAAGGTTAGAACCTATAGACCCTGTCCAATCTGGCTGGTAAGAACCTATGTATTCTTCATCAGTCGTATATAGTGGAAGTCCGTTTGCTCCAACTACAGTTTGACCTGCTTCAGTTGTTCTTACAACAGATCCTTTAAAAGTACCAAATGGAAGTCCTTCTTTAGCTACGATAGTAACATTTCCAAATCCACCAACTGAAAGCTCATCACTTTCATCAGAAATCTTGATTACTTTGTTAGTATTCTTACTGTAGATAAGGTCTAAACTCCATTTTAAGTCTCTGCTGATTTTAGCAAGTGGCTGAAGGTTAAGTGTAAGTTCATGCCCTCTGTTATTTACTTCACCAACGTTCTTAGTAGTAGATGTAAATCCAGATGTAGAAGGAAGACTTACTACAACAATCTGATCAGTACTATTAGAATTATAGTAAGTATAAGATAGGTTTACCATATCCTGAAGCAATGTTACTTCCGTTCCTAATTCAAACGTAGTTGTTAACTCTGGCTTAAGATCAGGGTTACCGATTCTGTTACCTAAAGTAAATGCTGCTTGTCCGTTAAGTGGAGACGTAATATCGTGACCATTAGATAAAGCTTGGATAGTAGGATTTGCTGAGAAAGTAGATGCTAACTGATAAAGACCTGCATCCTTACCTGTAGTACCTATACTTGTAAATACTTTCCAGAAATCAAGACTCGTATCTTCTAGCTTAAGGATATCAGACATTACAGCCGATACACCTATTGATGAATAGAAGAAATCTTGACTTTCTCTAGGAAGTGTAGAAGACCAATCATTTCTAGCAGAAAGATCTAAGAACACTTTGTTTTTCCAACCGAATGATGCTTGACCGTAAGTACCGAAAATTCGGTAATCCGAACGTGCTAAGCTAGACTGTGGAGTCTGTACACTATTGTTTAATTGGTAAAAATCATTTACCACTAAACCTCCAACTGAGTTAGAAGCAAGACTTCTAGTATTTCTTCTGAAATCGTTGTAACCTACAGTGAGGTTAAGATCAATATCTTCAGTAATATCTGTAGAATAATTAGCTAATAATGTAGCATCGATGTTTCTGTTAGTTCTATCAGACGTGAAATAATATCCATCTGAACTATGACGTCCACCTCTTGAACTTAACACTTGGTTATCATTCCAAATTAGGTGATCGTTATAAGCATAAATTGGAACTGTCTCATTAACTTGAGTAGTTACGATGTTAGATCCGATTCTTCCTGTAATCGCTAACTTATCACTTACTTGGTATGTAGTAGATACAGATCCAAGGATGTTATTAATCTTAGCGTTGTTTCCGTACTCATTAAGTACATAGTAAGGATTTACCGTATAAGAACCATAGTATCCGTCAAAATCATGATACTTGCTTTTGTAATCTCTTAATTCTGCAAATGGAATATTTACAGGAGATTGCACTGCGTTTGCGTATGCATTTTGTCCTTCGAAGGGTCTTGACCCTTCTTGAGCACTATTCTGATCAATATTAGCATAAGTAATGTTGAAGTTAGTAGTCAACTTATCTGTAAGCTTAGCTCCTGCACTAAATCCGATTGTGTTTCTTAGATAGTTAGTATTATCTAGGATTCCGTTTTGATTAGTATTAGAGTAACTCGCTCTATAGTTAAAGTTATCATTAGCACCAGATAAATAAAAGCTATTAGACATTGTATTTCCTAGCCTAAAGAAATCATCAAGTTGATTCTCTACAGCGCTGTAAGGTCTTGAAAGATATTCAGAAGAACCGTCACCATTGACGTCTACTGGACTTGTCCAAGGTCTAACTACACCATCAAAGGCAGGTCCCCATGACCAGTTTTCTCCAGAATCTCTACCTGGAATATTTGCAAATGGAAGTCCAAATCCTTGACCATATTGATCTTGTCTTTGAAGAAGAACATAAGCTTTCTCTACTGAGTAAGAGCCGTTGTACCCTATTTGCATACCTCCGTCTTTACTTTTTTTACCTTTCTTAGTAGTAATCACAAGAGCACCAGAAGCACCTCTAGATCCATATAAAGAAGTCGCAGAAGGTCCTTTTAATACAGTTACTGATTCAATATCATCAGGGTTAAGATCACTAAATCTGTTACCATAATCAGTGTAACCTGTAGATGCAGATCCATCACCACCTCTTGAAGCGGCATTATCAATAGGAATACCATCGATTACGATTAATGCATTGTTATCACCAGTTAAAGAGCTCTCACCCCTTAATACGATTCTTGTCGATGCACCTACAGAACCAGATCCCGTAGATATTTTCACACCTGCTACTTTTCCTCTAAGAGCCTCTAGGGTGTTCTTATTAGGTGCAGATAAAAGTTCTTCAGAATCAACTGATTGATTAGAATACGTTATGTCTCTAGCGTTTCTTTCGAGACCGGTAGAGGTAATAACTACTTCATCAATTAATGCCCCTTCGCTCATTACAACATTAACAGAAGATTGTCCTGTAATATCAATCAGCTGCTCAGTGAAACCTATATAGGTCACAATCACAGATGAGGCGCCATCAGGCACGTTAATTGAAAAATTACCATCGACATCAGTAATAGTACCGATTGTGGTATTGGGAACTGAGACGTTTGCTCCAATAAGAGCTAGCCCATCGCTATCAACGATAGTACCCGAAACAGCACGTTGCGCCATGGTAAAACCTACCATAAACACCATCATACTCAAAAGTAGTGAGAGTTTTTTCATACTTTTTTTTGGTTTAGATTAAATAAAAAATAAGCCACCATTCGACTACAAGAATCGAATGTTGACCAATAAATAGTTCACATTTAGATGCCAAAATAGCTATAACAATGTTAATACATAGCCTACTAGCAACATTTATTTAACAATATGTTCACACAATTCGCTGCCTGTCGATGAAAACAATTTGTTTATATAGTTTTATTGATTTGGTAGAGATACATAGCCAGTACATTAGAAATACCATAATACAAGGCATCACTGATGAGTGCATGACCAATAGATACCTCTTGAAGATAAGGTACGTGACCACAAAAATAGTTGAGGTTATCTAAATTGAGATCATGCCCCGCATTGATACCAATACCAATGGAATGACAATATTTTGCCGCGGAGACGAAGGGTTTTAGCGCTTTTTCTCGATCATCAAAGTAATTATCTGCGTATGGGCCAGTATAGAATTCTATGCGATCTGCACCGACCTCTTTTGCTCCAGAAATCAGTTTATTATCTGGATCGATAAATAGACTGACTCTAATCCCTGCCGTCTTGAACTGAGATATAACTTCTGTTAAGAAAATCTTATCCTTTATAGTATCCCACCCAGCATCAGATGTAAGCGCATCTGGAGCATCTGGCACTAAGGTTACTTGATCAGGTTTGACGGCTAATACTTCTTTAATGAAATGTGGTGTAGGGTTACCTTCTATATTGAATTCTGTCGTAACTGCCTCTTTGAGTAATGGAAGATCGGCAAACCTGACATGTCTCTCATCAGGACGAGGATGTACTGTAATACCTTGAGCTCCATACTCTTCACAATCTTTAGCGAATTGGATAAGGTCTGGGTGGTTAGATCCTCTCGCATTGCGAATGAGGGCTACTTTATTAAGATTAACACTAAGTCTTACTGGCATGAATAGATTATTATATTTGACTTCAATATTAATAAATCTAAAGTTCTCACTATGTCATTGTTTCGTAAATCATTAATCTTAGTTGGATTACTTATAGTTGGGCTAGTTGTGGGCCAGATAATACTTACCGGATTAATGTTTGCGGGTGGAGCCGATCTTAATAAAGCTTATGATATCAACGAACTGATTGGCAGTATGGAGAGTACAATACCCTTCAAAATTGGTATCGGACTTAATAATATAATTATGTTTGGACTGAGTGCTTATGTATTTAAATTGATTGTCACAAAAGAGAATTTTTCGAAATACTTTGGGCTTACTGACAAATTAGAGGCGAGTTGGTTTGGCTTAAGTGCCTTACTTATGATATCTATCTATCCACTCATTGCCTACAGTGCACAATTAATGCAAAGTATCGACCTTCCCAATTGGGCGCAAAGCATGGACCAGAGTAGTATGGATACATTAGCTTCTGTATTGGAGATGAACGGGCTATTGGAACTAATGCTTAATTTACTGATAGTCGCTGCCACACCAGCAATATGTGAAGAGCTTCTTTTTAGAGGTGTAATGCAAAAAGAACTTAATAAACATCTGAGAAATCCTCATGTCGGAATAATAATAGTTTCTATTGTATTCAGTGCTATTCATATGTCGGTCGAAGGGTTTCCCGCCAGATTCTTACTAGGTCTAGTGCTTGGCTATACATATCACTTCACTAAAAATCTATGGTATCCAATATTATTACATCTATTCAATAATGGGTTACAAGTACTTGCGCTCTACTTCTCCGATGAAAGCATCAAGGATATGGATCCTTCTGAAGGACCAGAAATACACTGGACGCTAGCAATTGTTTCATTGCTCGCAGCTATTGCTATCTTTACAGTCCTCAAAACAAAATCAGACAAGGATGTCATCAGTGCTTAGAACCAGAGCAATCACAGGAATTATATTTTCTGTGATCGTATTAGCTTTACTCATTCAGAGTAGTTTGACTGCTACTATTCTATTGACTGTCATAGCTATATTAGCCAGTTATGAATATGGCCGACTAGTATACAGTGAATCTAAAGTACTCAATATTGCGACTGTAATCGTAAGCGCTCTAGTGCCCATTGCTGTAATCTGGAATATGGAATTTGGATCACAAGTGTACCATATTCTTGTATATGTAGCTCTAGCCTGGGCAGCACTTAACATTGCAAACCTTTACACTACTAAAAACATAATTCCGCATAAGAAGCTAGGTATGTTAGTATCTGCGCTTTATATAGGAATACCCATTGGTCTTTTTATTTCGCTTATCAATAGTCGCGAAGTCTACGAGTTCCTTTTACCAGTTGGTATTATCGTATTAATCTGGATGACAGACAGTATGGCTTATCTTGTTGGTAGTCGAATAGGAAAGACTAAATTATTTCCATCAGTATCTCCTAACAAGACTTGGGAAGGTACACTCGGTGCTGGCTTGTTTACTATACTTGCAGCTTGGGGCATTTGTTTCCTAAAGACTGACTTCTCTTTAACCTTCTGGTTGTTGGCGGGTTTAATTGTTTGGGTGTTTGGTGGTTATGGTGACTTAGTAGAATCACAATTGAAAAGATATTACAAAGTTAAAGATTCAGGAAATTTCCTTCCTGGGCATGGTGGATTTTTGGATCGATTTGACAGCTTTATCTTCGTTTTGCCTTTCGTTATTTTGTTATATTTGCTGCTGAATTAGCTATCCTGCTAAGTTTTGCTTGGTTATGGATAATTCAAAGCCCAAAGCAAATAACCAAGGAAAATCTAATCAATGTCTTTAATCCACAAAGAAGGGTATTTTACTCTTATCATAAGTGCTATAGTATTATTCGTCGCTAATGGACTTATTTATACTTTCTTTCCACCAATCATATGGTTTACTACATTTGTATTTGTAGCTCTATGGTTGTTCTTGGTTTCTTTCTTTAGAAATCCGAAAAGAACAATAGATCAATATGCTGATGATATAGTTTACTGCCCTGCTGATGGCAAGATCGTGGTTATAGAAAACACAAATGAACCTGAAGTACTTAAAGATGAGAGAATACAGGTATCCATCTTCATGTCACCTCTCAATGTACACGTGAATAGAAATCCAATAAGTGGTAAAATTGCCTTTTTCAAATATCACCCAGGAGCATTCTATAAAGCATGGAATCCAAAAGCAAGTACGGAAAACGAAAGAACTACCGTTGTGATAGAGAATCCAAAAGGGAAAGTACTTTTCCGTCAAATCGCTGGAGCATTAGCCAGGCGTATCGTATGGTATGTATCCCAAGGAGATGAAGTGAAACAAGGAGAAGATATGGGATTTATCAAACTGGGATCTCGAGTTGATGTATTCTTACCAAAAGATGCTAAAGTAGAAGTAAAAATGGGTCAGATGGTAAGTGGAAATAAGACTGTACTCGCTAGGCTGGTTTAAGAGCCGGCGTAAGAGCAAGTTCAAGTGTAAAGTTCAAGTTCAAAACTTATAGGGCGACAACCAAGTGTTTTATTTTTAAAACACGTTGTCGGAGTGGGAATGTGGATTTCGAAGAAAACACATGGACTCCGAAAAGTCACAAGTTTTCAAGGTCAGGACAAATAAACCGGACGAAATATATAACTTCTATAACTCGACATCTATTTATTCTTTCACATCCTAAGATGTATTAGTCTTGTAAAAGAGTGTTTAACTCATAAGGATAGGTTCCAAATTCGTGATTTCTTAAACCGCTATCACTGTATTTTCCTTTACCATTTCTGCGACCGTTTTGATCCATTCTGGATTGTCATTGAGACTTGGAACTAACTGGACATGATCTCCACCAAATTCTTCGAACTCTTCTTGGTACTCTACACTAATCTCTATTGTCGTCTCTAGACAATCTGATACAAATGCCGGACAGAAAACTAAAATCCTTTTGTCACCGTGTTTCTTATGTCTTTCTTCCAAAACTTTATCCGTGTATGGCTTCACCCATGGATCTCGTCCAAGGCGCGATTGGTAACTTATACTATATTGATCTTCTTTTAGACCTAGGTCTGCTGCAATAGCATGAGCAGTCCGATGACATTGATTACTGTAACAAAGCTTATTCGCCTCACATGATATAGAACAACAATTTTCTACTCTTTGACAATGCGACTTAGTGATATCTGCATCTCTCAAATGACGTTCTGGTAATCCATGAAAACTGAAAAGAACGTGATCGTAATCATCAACATTTAGCTTACGTCCGTTGTCAGCGTAAATCTTGATCATACGCGGATCCGTCGGATAAGAATTCACCATTCTTACTGGTGGAATGATCAATTGCTTACTAAGTACTCTCATTACTTCTTCGTGAGCAGATCCTGTAGAAGATGATGCATACTGGGGAAATAAAGGAAATACCACTAACTCATCTACTTGAGCCTTGATTAATTTATCTATGGCAGACTCGATGCTCGGAGATTGATACCTCATTGCTAATTCTACATGATAGTCACCGCCTAATTGCTTTTGCACGCCTTCGGCCAACTTATATCCGTAATGCTTTAACGGACTACCCTCTTCTGTCCATAATTGCTTATATAGTTTGGATGATGCTCTAGATCTAAACGGTACAATGATACCTTTCACTAAGATATGACGTAACCATGCTGGCTTGTCTATTACTCTAAAGTCCATCAAAAACTCTCTTAGATATTTTCCAACTGCTTTGACAGATGGATCGTCTGGTGTTCCAAGGTTGATAAGCAATACTCCGATCTTCGGCATAATAACAAGGGTTACTTTGTGGTTGTAATAATTAGAACTACAAAGTAAACTCCGTTGACGACTTATGGTTGAGTTGAAAGGTAATATTGTTGTAAAAATGTTTGTGATTCGATAATACTTGATTTTCCATTAAGAATGAATACGTAATCATACCTTTGAGGCAAAGTAGTTTAAAGATTCTAAAATAAAGTATATCATGAGTAAAAGACCACTGATATTAGTCACTAATGACGATGGCATAGTAGCACCAGGAATCAAAGCTTTGGTGGAAGTCGCTAAAGAATTTGGTGAAGTCGTCGTAGTAGCGCCAGATAGTCCACAAAGTGGTAAGGGCCATGCCATAACATTGGATCAACCTCTGAGGATGAGAAAAGTAGATATGTTTGAAGGTGTAGAGTCATATGAATGTGATGGAACTCCTGCAGACTGTGTCAAATTAGCCAAAAACGTACTCCTTAGAGAAAGAACTATTGATCTTTGTGTCTCGGGTGTAAATCATGGATCTAATGCTTCTATCAACATCCTCTACTCTGGAACTATGTCTGCCGCTATGGAGGCTAGTCTAGAGAATATAGATTCAGTCGGATTTTCATTACTAGATTTCACCTTTGAAGCAGACTTCACTGGAGCTCAGAAGGTTGCACGAAGTATTATCGGTAATATTATCAAGGAGGGACTGAGGGGTACAAAACTTCTTAATGTGAACATACCCAAGCTTCCTGCTGCTGAGATCAAGGGTATAAAAGTTTGTACTCAAGCATCTGGCATGTGGATAGAAGACTTCCAAAAAGGAGAAGATCCTAGAGGAGAAGAATATTATTGGTTGAGTGGTAAATTTGTAGTGGATGAAGACCATAAGGACACAGATATATATTGGCTTAATCAAGGATATGCAAGCGTGGTACCTTCTCAGCATGATTTGACACATTATAAATCAATAGCTGGATTGGGATATTTAGAAGATTTATAATTTTATAACGCGGTATGTAGACTGTGTAATAAATAATTTGACTAAAATAAAAATTGAATTCCTATGGATAAAGATCATTTTTTTACTGGCCTTGTAGTTGGAGCTATTACTCCCGTACTTGGTTTTTTGTTAGTAGAGTTGATATTTGATCTATTGACTCAAGCCGGATTGATGGAATTTGTATCTTCTGAAGGATCTAGTAAGAGACAAAGGACGTTAGCATTATTAGGCATATGTGCTACTCTAATACCTATGCACGTATGTAAGAATAACAAATGGAATGAAACTATGCGTGGAATGATATTTCCTATTATGATTTATATGGGAGCATGGATCTACTATTTCAAAGATTCTCTGTTTACATTTTAAAGTAATCTAGTAGAAATGAAATACTACCTCATAGCAGGAGAAGCTTCTGGCGATCTTCATGGTGCCAATCTGATGAAAGAAATTCTCATCCAAGATCCTAATGCTGAATTTAGATTTTGGGGCGGAGACGCAATGGAAGAAGTTTCTGATAACATAGTCACTCATTACAAAGATGTGGCCTTTATGGGCTTTCTGGAAGTAGTGAAACACCTCCCTTTGATCCTTAGAAAAATCAAAGAATGCAAAAAAGATATAGAGGCATTCAACCCAGACCGCTTAGTACTTATCGACTATCCAGGATTTAATATGAGGATTGCGGAATGGGCAAAATCTAAAGGCTTCGAAGTAACTTTCTATATCTCACCAACTATCTGGGCATGGAAGAAAAAGCGCGGATGGAAACTCAAAAAAACGGTAGATAAGATGATCGTCATATTACCTTTTGAAAAAGAGGTTTATAAAAAATATGACATGGAAGCCCATTATGTTGGACACCCCCTTTTGGATGCGATCGAGCAATTTAAAGCAGATCCAAATTTCAGAAAAAAACATAAAATAGAAACTGGAAAAGTACTCGCTTTGCTTCCTGGAAGCCGTGTACAAGAAGTAGAAAAGATACTACCCATCATGGGCGCCGCGATCGACCAGATGGATGAAGAAGTACATTTACTTTTAGCATGTACCAAGCATGTTCCCCAAAAGGTCTATGAGCAAGCCTTAAGTAAAGTTAAGAATCGAAATATCCAATACATTATCGCCGACACCTATAACATTCTCAATGTAGCAGATGCAGCATTGGTAAGTTCTGGTACAGCAACATTGGAGACCGCTCTTTTTAAAGTCCCACAGGTAGTATGTTATAAGACAAGTACTGTGAGTTATCAGATTGCAAGTAGACTTGTCGATCTCGAGTATATGTCTCTCGTCAACTTGATCATGGATAGACCTGTTGTTGCTGAGTTTCTGCAAGATGATTTCACCCTTTCAAGCCTTATGCCTGCTCTTTCAGATATTTTAGGTCCAAAAAGAGAAGCAATATTAGCAGATTACGATGAACTAATACAGTTACTCGGTAATAGCGGCGCAAGTCGTAGAGTTGCAGAGATAATTGTGAGATAATTTTCAATCCATCATATCTACATAGCGTACAGTTTACAATTTGGTAATGCCTTTCGCCATCAAAACATTCGTAAACACTTATTATCCAATTTTTTAATACGTAACTTTGCTGTATGAATGAACTCATGGTGCAAAACCCTTTACTTCTACTTTTTGTAGTCGCGTCTATTGGATACCTTATTGGTAATATCCGTGTAAAAGGGATATCACTAGGAGTAGCTGCTGTTCTATTTACAGGATTAGTGATGGGAGCTCTCAACCCAGCATTCAAGATTCCAGCTATTATCACCAATTTAGGATTAGTATTATTCGTATACTCTATTGGACTCAAGTCTGGACCTGCTTTCTTCCAATCTTATAAGAAAAATGGATTACGAGACTTTATGTTTCTCGTAAGTATGCTAGTGTTTTCTGGCGTTATTGCTGGAGCCCTATTTTTTATGTTTGATATATCGGCATCCATGATTACTGGTGCGTATGCTGGTAGTACTACTAACACACCAGCCTTAGCCGCGATAATAGACTATGTCAACAATCTTACTGGAGACAACCAAGGTATGGTAAGCGATGCTGTAGTAGGTTATTCCTTCTCTTATCCTATGGGTGTTTTGGGAAGTATCATTGTTATTCTCATCATGGAGAAACTACTGAAAATCGATTATAAAAAAGAGAAAAAAGAACTTCGAAAACTATACCCACTTGATAAAAATTTAGGTAGTATAACTGTTGAAATTACCAATTCAGAAATTACTGGTATTCAGTTAAGAGACTTAATGAAAAAATTCAAATGGGATGTCGTTTTTGGCCGTATTTCTCAAAGTGATAATGTGGCTTTAACAAATTACAATACTACCTTTTCATTGGGTGACCAACTCATGGTGGTTGGTAATGATGAAGAACTTAAGAAATTAACTACAGATGTCGGTAAAAGAGTAGAAAATGATTTAGATCTAGACAGAACTGAATATGATGTCAGAAGAATATTTGTTTCTAATCCTAGAGTCGTGGGTAGAACGATTGCTTCTTTACAAATCGAGAAAAAATACAATGCTATAATTACAAGGATCAGAAGGGGCGATGCTGAAATGCTAGTTAAAGGGAATACTGTCTTAGAACTTGGCGATAGACTTAGATTTGTAGCGAGAAGAGAAGACCTTAAAATGCTATCGGAGTATTTTGGTGACTCTTATAAAGCATCTAGTCGAATCAATATTTTCACTTTTGGAATAGGAATCGGACTAGGTCTTGTATTGGGATCTATTGAGCTTCACTTTGGGCCAAATTTCACCTTTAGTCTTGGTCTTGCCGGCGGACCATTACTTGTAGGGTTATTTCTCGGTGCATTGCGTAGAACAGGTCCTATAGTATGGTCACTACCCTATAGTTCCAATACTACATTACAACAAATGGGATTAATTTTACTTCTTGCCGGTATTGGTGTATCTGCTGGACACTCATTCGTAGATAGCTTTAATTCTGATGCGATTTGGGTGTTCTTAGCCAGTATTGTAATCAGTATGGTTACCGCCATGACGATGATTTTCATTGGATACAAGTTCATCAAATTACCATTTACCTTATTGATGGGTTTGGTTTCTAATCAGCCTGCTATACTTGACTTTGCCACAGATCGATCAGATAGTATGGTGCCTGAGATAGGTTATACTATGGTTTTTCCAATTGCCATGATTCTTAAAATTGTGATTGCACAAGTATTATTGATGATATTATTATAAAACAATAAGACTACAATATGATTATTGTAGGGTTTTACAATCCTATTTCCTTCATCTTTCTTCATGAAACTAAAAGCTTATTCGCTTTAAGCCTCTATCTTTTTAAATTGGAAGATCAATTTCTACATTGATGCTCGTATTCCTTCTTTTAAATTATGATCTAGTCACAATATAGCAAGTATTGATATAATTCTTTTTCGACTTCTCTCAGAATACTTACACTAGGATTAGTATTTTGTGGATCTAAATTAGAAATCAATGCAATTTAAAACAACTATACTTTTCCTACTAGGAATCTGCCTTTACTTCAATGCTAATAGTCAAGAGAAGACTTACGAATTACTGTGGGAGATTAGCGGAAAGGACTTTAAAGAAAAATCATACGTATTCGGTAGTATGCACCTTAATGATTCAAGAATCTTTGAATTTGGAGATTCCCTTTACCATTGTATATCACAATGCACACACTTTACAAATGAGATAAATTTTGACTCTATCAGTAGTTTACTCACTAAGTTAGATATGAAAGAACTGATAGAAAAAGAAATGACTCAAGGCCAAGATGATAAAAATTTAGAGAAAGATGAAACCGGCAGCGAATTTGACGTTAATGGTTTTTTTACGGTACTTGATATGCAACTATACAATACTGCAAAACATTTGGGCTTAAGTATTGGTGGATTGGAACGCCTGGAAGACCAATTAGATATCCTGGACGAACTGTCCTCCAATAGTACAGAATACGACTTTGGAGAGCCTCAATATGAAAAATTCATCCAACTTTATAGAGATGCTAATCTAATAAAGATGGAAAAATACCTGACAGATAATTATGAAGAATCTGAATTAAACGATGACTATGCTCTTATAGAAAGAAATACAATACAAGCAAATTCAATCATATCACTTGGACAAAAACAGCCCACTTTTAGTGTCGTTGGCGCAGCACATCTCTTTGGCGAAAATAATGTTTTAGATTTCCTGAGAAACAAAGGATATAAGGTTCGCTTAGTAGGATATGGAAAAGATGACGATAGAATAAACAATATCAAACCATCCAATACTGAAAAATGGATAGAATTTCGAAATTCAAATTATGGTTACAAACAAGCTGCACCACCAGCTAGTATTCAATTAGATATAAAGAACCTTGGTAAAACATCTTTATCATTTGAGTATGAAAAGGGTCTTACTTATTACACATTAGTTCTTAATCCATTTATGTTTACCAAAGACAAGTTAAACAAAGAAACTCTAGACAAATATCTTGATAACAAAGGAGATGAACGTAATGATTACAACAAGATTGAATATCACGAAAATGAATTAGAAAAATACTATTTACTTCATTCTAACTCCAAAAACCCTCATATTAAAAAGTTTGGATTTAATTCAAATGTATTCTACGAGCAAGGTGTCGAAGGTATGTCATTTAGTGCGATAGAACATCCAAATGTAGAAAAATACCTAAACAGCATCACTACCATTCCTATAGAAAAAAAGGAAATACTAAGATCTGATGATGCTAACACATTTAGTCTTCCATTCATGTCGGAAGAAGAATATATTAAAAAAATAATTGAAGATAATTCGGTATATGACGGTGGCGAAATCTTACTTAGTTACGTCAGTTACCAAGAAAACACAAATGGCTCTTCATTCGTTCTAAGGCATCACAATCTTTCACCAGGGACTATTTACCCCAACATTTTTGATATTGCTGACACGACTTTTGAAATGCTTTCAGCACCTTACAACTGCATACTTAAGGATGGAAAAATTACTGAAACAGGTAATCGATTCACTAAACAAATTACATGTACAGATTCGTTGGAAACCAATTTCTTTTTAGAATTTAATAGCCGAGGAAATCAAGCTATATTAAGAGTAGAATCTACTACCAACAAAAACAGAAACTCAAATTTTTTCCAGCCGGTATCATACAACCCCCTAACTCCAAAATACGATGACCTTATAAAAGAAAAAAACAAAGCTTTTACAATATCTGCTCCTAAAAACATAAAGAAAATTGACAATTCAACCGTCGACAATTATTCAAAAACCTGGTACTTCTCTGACAATCATTCACTTTCTTCTGGATCTATTTCATTAGTAGATCTACCCAAATATTACCAAGATGATATCAACGAAGAATATTTTAAAGATCAGAAAGAAACGATTTCAGCTGGCGTCGACAGTTTATTAGCTTTTGACAAGTATTTCATTAAGGAAACGGCAGTCGGTTACAAAACAAAATACATGGATGATTCTTGCACCCATTATACTACAGAAATGTTATTATATAATGAAACTCAAGAACTTTCACTAAGCATCAGTTTCCCTTTGGACTTAATGAATGAAAGTCCAGAAGATGAGATTATAAATTCTCTCACTTTTGAATTTAAGAAGGATCCACTTAAAGAAATATCTAGATCTAAGTCAATGGATCTATTTAGAGATCTACAGAGCTTAGATACTACCATTTTCTATCCCGCTCGAAATTCAATAGATAATTTCAAAGAATTAACTACAGAAGATTTAAAGTACATAGAGCAATTTCTTAATAGTGCCACATACGACGAAAAGGAAGAATACAATAGCAAGTACAAATCCATAAGTATGCTTCATGATATAGGTGGAACCGAAAGTCTTAAAATTTTTGAAAATACCTATTTAAAATCTAAAGACGACTTAGTGAAAAGTAGAATACTTCAAAGTCTTGCTGTAAGTGAAGACAGAGAATTCAATAATTTATTTTTCAGTCTTATAAACAAAGAGAAAATTAAAAGCACATTACCGAATTATACTTACGACAATCTGAAAAACTCCTTCGAACTATTTAACATCTACAAACAAGATCTTATCACCTTGAGTAATAACCAATTAGAATCTGACAACATAATGAATGTTTTCATTACCCAAATCACAAATGACTCGATTAATACATTATCTATAAAAGATTCTACTTGGCTGTATAATCAAGTAGACAGTGCAATTGATAATTATATAAGTACATCGAAAGAGGACAATACAGAAGTACCTAAATCGTATATAATGAAATACTTAAGAACCAATCCTTCAAAAAATCTTGAAACCAAACTTTACAAATACATCGAAACAATACAAGATCCGTATATTAATTATCTACTAGCGTTTAATCAAATTTATACTAATCAAAAGGTTGATACAACAACTATAAACAGAGCATGTAGCAGCATTAAGATCTACTATTATATACTCGAATTATATACCGACAATAACATACTTCATACTTTACCTTCAAAATATATTGCTAAGGAAAAAGTTGCCGAATGCATTGCGATTAATCATTGGTATGAAACTGCTGATATAGAATGTGATCGATGTGAAATACAAGATGAAATATTTTACAATGAATCTAAAGACTCGAAAGGAAAGGCTTTAATACTTAAATGCTTCTTAGAAGGAAAAGGTACTGAAGAATATTATCTTGGTATGGTTGGTAATTTTGATGAAAATGAACTATTTGATATGTATGATGATAGCTCTGGTTACTATTCTGAACTTAAAACAGGAGAAGATTCATCGATTTTTCATCAAGATCTTATTGATTATTACAATTCCCAAATGAATCAAAAGACAAAATAGTAATCCTTTCAACACCAGTTAATTTAACTCAGAGTTAAATTAATCATTGATATAGGTCGAGGTCCATATATTTTTTTAGATATTGTGATAATATAAAAATCATCTATGGCACATTCTACATACCCTCATTTACTTTCACCATTAAACCTTGGATTTACTACGCTTAAAAACCGAGTAATCATGGGATCAATGCATACTATGCTAGAAGATATTCCTGGTGGAATAGATAGGTTAGCAGCATTCTATGCCGAAAGAGCAAAAGGTCAAGTTGGCCTTATAGTAACAGGTGGAATAGCGCCAAATCTAGACGGAAGAGCATTACCTATGGGTCATGCAATGGACACAGTAGAGGAAGCGGAGAAGCACAAAGTAGTAACCAAAGCTGTACATGATGAAGGTGGCAAAATATGTATGCAGATTCTTCATGTCGGCAGGTATGGGTATTCGCCTAATAATGTATCCGCAAGTGAAACCAAAGCACCGATATCCCCATATCCATCACGAGCATTGACAACAGATGAAGTCGAGCAAACAATAGAAGATTATGTACAATCCGCTCGAATGGCTCAACATGCAGATTATGATGGTGTAGAGATCATGGGATCTGAGGGATATCTAATCAATCAATTTATAGTAACCAAAGTAAATCGTAGAGAAGATAAATGGGGAGGTGATTATGAAGCTAGGATACAGTTTCCATTAGAAATCATTAGAAGAACTAGAGCTGCAGTTGGTGAAAATTTTATAATTATCTATCGTCTTTCGATGATCGATCTTGTCAAAGGAGGAAGCACATGGGAAGAAGTTGTGCATCTAGCCAAAGAAGTAGAAAAAGCGGGAGCCACTATTATCAATAGTGGAATCGGATGGCACGAGTCAAGAGTACCAACAATCGGTACTGTAGTGCCCAAAGGTGGATTCGCTTGGGTGACGAAGCGATTGATGGGAGCAGTAAACATACCACTCATTGCGACCAATCGAATCAATATGCCTGACGTAGCGGAACAAGTATTAGCTGACGGTTGTGCGGATATGGTTTCTATGGCTCGACCATTCTTAGCCGATCCGGAACTGGTTCAAAAAGCAATAGAAAATCGACCGGAAGAAATCAACACTTGCATCGCTTGTAACCAAGCTTGTCTAGATCATACATTCAGCATGCAAGTTTGTTCATGTATTGTGAATCCTAGGGCTTGTCATGAAACTGAACTCAATTATACAGTATCAGATACCAAGAAAAAAATAGCAGTAATTGGTGCTGGACCAGCAGGACTAGAAGCTGCTTTAGGATCAGCAAAACGTGGGTATGAAGTCCATTTATATGAGGCGAGTCATCGTATTGGTGGCCAATTCAATATGGCTAAAGAAATACCAGGCAAAGAGGAGTATGGACAGACCATTAGATACTATAGTACAATGCTTACAAAACATGATGTCAATGTCCATCTCAATACTAAAGCAACTATAGATACGCTTAATAAAGGTTCTTTTGATGATATCATCTTAGCTACAGGAGTAACACCACGTAAAGTAACTTTTGAAGGCTCCGACCATGAAAAAGTATTGACTTATGCTGATGTACTCAAAGACAAAAAGACTGTAGGAAAGAGAGTCGCCATCATAGGATCCGGAGGAATAGGATTTGATGTAGCCGAATATCTCGCTCACGATATGAATCATGCTTCGGTAAGCTTAGATGTATCAGATTACATGAAAGAATGGGGCGTAGATATGGAATATAACCATGGTGGTTCGTTAGCAGAAAATGGTGCTAAACCATTAAAGTCTCCAAGAGAAATATTCCTACTCAAAAGATCTAAAGGCAAGCATGGAAAACACTTAGGTAAAACTACTGGTTGGATACATAGATCTAGTCTAGCAATGAAAAAGGTAAATATGCTAGCCGAGGTGACTTATAAAAAAATGGATGACGAAGGCTTGCATATCACTGTGGGAGAAGAAGAGAGAATATTAGCTGTGGACAATGTTATCGTGTGCGCAGGTCAAGTACCTCTTAATGATCTTCATGAAGCACTAGTGAATGCTGGACAATCGGTACATGTAATCGGTGGTGCTCATATAGCTAAAGATTTGGACGCTAAAAAAGCAATCAAGGAAGCAATGGAACTTGTAATTCAATTGTAGATAAGGTTGAGCCAAGAAAAATTCGACGCAATATAAAAGGTGTATGCTATACTCTAACAGTAGTACAGTAATATTTTCTCTACTTGTCTTTTACACATCTGCAAGACAAAGATGCTCCTGAATCATTATATGTATCAGGCCATTTATTGACAAAATTCTTTTCATCGAACATGAATCTGGCATAGCCCACCCCATCAATAGTCGAGGACCAAAATGCAGCACTGTAACCCAACCCATCGAATCCTTGCCAATCACTCACTGTCTCATCAAAATAATAGCCTGCTGGCAAGACTTTAAATCCTAACGTATTGGTGTTAAGTTCTGGATGAGGCCAATCGAAAGAAGCTCTCATTGAAGGTGCATGTTCACCACGCCATCCACCAAGTATCGAATCTTGAGCTGGCATTCCGTGCTCTATTTCTAAATTATTCCATTCCCTTTCTGTAGCTAAATGCCACCTATCCGGACAAGCCAATTGGGCCGCCGTAATAGTATATAGCCTTCCGTACTTATGTACCAAACTATCAGAATAAACCAAAGATCCAGGTGCTTGATATCTAAGGTTTTCAGCCATCCAAGTATCCGTACCAATAGTAATAATATTATATGATTCTCCATCCCTTACATCTACAAAGGTGGTTTCCTGTTGATTAGAACAATTGTTATGTATATCTGACACTCCCACGAATCCCAAGAATATGAGCAACCCTCCAACCATAATATCAATAGAAAAAAACAATTTTATCATAAAATATAAAATTTCCAGATTGAACAAGGAAATACTCTTTAGCAAAGGCAACTTAACATCATTAAAATTAACAATTCTAATAAAATCAATTACCTTTTTCAGATTTGAGGTATTCATTATTGATAGCAAAGTACTCTTATTCAGCGAAGGCTAATAAAAAGAGCTATCCGTTACAATAACTTCGATCAAATCCTTTGATTTATACTGCTTTGCAAGAGGTACTTTGATACCCTAGTAAAAATAGGTTAGAACCTTGGAAACACTGGTCTCAACAACTAGAAAATGAATATAAATAATCATCAACTAATCTAGGGGGCAATTCTCTTAGAATGCAAGATTGCAAGCACTTAAAGCCAATATGATTCATCCGGCCAGTGCACATTGAAATAAATTATATTATAATGAAACACCTATTTTACATCACATTAATTTTACTGATATCGAATGTATCTTATTCTCAAAAAAGAGATATAATGTCCGAAGCGCCAACAAGGCCTTCATGTAATTACAATTCCGTAGATTGGAAATCGGAAATACAATTGAAAGACTCTAAGATTGTTCATTTCAGGTTCAAAAACAGAGTAAGTGATAACGTCTATCTTAGAGAAAGTAAATCCAAAAATAATATTTTAAAGGAATGTACTTCAAAAAACAATGAGTTGATGTTTCACATTTCTGACATTAAAAAATCCTATGAATTAGTAACAATAGATGATTGCAGAAATGAAGTGATTTTATCCATAATAGACGATAGTGGGCGTGCTAATTACAATCCAAAAACCATGAATGTATCTTATCTACTTTCAAAAGTATTGAAGGATTTTAGTTTTGGAGAACAAAAACTTTGTGACATTTTAAAGAAAGATAAATCTACCCCACTTGCCGAAAAAATAAGCTTTTATCAAAAATACAAAATGAAAGGGGCCAGTTATGATCAAAGATTCAATGGATCTTGTGATGATGTTATTGAAGCATTAGTTAATAGTGGTTTTCCAGGATGTGGTGATGAT
Source organism: uncultured Saprospiraceae bacterium (assembly GCA_938015435.1). Taxonomy (GTDB): domain Bacteria; phylum Bacteroidota; class Bacteroidia; order Chitinophagales; family Saprospiraceae; genus UBA1994. The sequence continues at coordinate 99,673 of CALLPN010000017.1, read as the reverse complement.
GATGGTCCTGGTGATGGCGGTGGAGATGATCCTGAAGAATATGAATGTAATTGTACTATTCTAAGAATTACTCCCAATCATCAAAGAAATGGAGACGTTCAAGACATATCCGACTTTGAGGCAATAGTAGAATCAGAAGACTTTCCTGGTGTTGATCAAGGAGTAAAAACCGAATTAAGTAATGAAGGGGAGACATGGGAATATTACAGTGCTAAAGGTGCTTCTACTTGGCATGGTTTGTATACCGAAGGTTGGAAAGAACAGCATGGTTCTATGGATTCTGTGATACGTCGTGATGGAGATTTTGACGACATTAATACTTCACCTTTAAGAGGCACAATACGACTTCATTTAATTTGTATGGATGGCAATGAATTACCCAGTGATTGTGAATGTGACAAACCAGTTACGGTCAACTTTACTTATGAATCATACATAGACGCTAAGGCTATAATTCATCAACAATGGTTTGGAGCATCAAAAGCAAAGTCCTGTGTTGAAGATATTGGCATAGCTTATTGTTATCAAGCAGATAATAAAGATGATGATGGCGATTTGGATAATTATGTCACTGTCGCTGCTATGCATCAAAGTGCATGTGCCTCTTGTGAAGAAACAGTCAACCCTGAATTTTATTCAAATATATTAAATCTCGGTGATGATATTATAGATGTATTAACAACAGAAGCTGGATTATTATTCACTTGGGAATATGAATATCATTACGATTCAACAATTATAAGAATTGATACATTACAAAATCCACCACTAATTCTTGATACTATCTATCGAGTAGATAAAACTGTTATAGATTCAACAAGAAATTTCGATATTTCGGCACAAAGTCAAGCTTATAAAGATTTACAAGCAAATGTACTCGATGTATTAACAACTAATTACTACTTACCTAAAGATTGCGGAACACTCGCAGAACACAACTTAATGGAAAACGCGTATACCACTACGTTGCGACCAAATAGACCCTTAACATTGGGCGTAATGGGAAAACATATACTCATGGCCGGAGGTCAACGTGGTTGGTATAGTCATGCTGCCGTAGCCTCTAATTTTGATATTTCTGTTGTAGTTAAACCAGGAGATTTTTTAGGACCTGAATCTGGATGTTGTACACCTTGGATAGCTGGATATATACTAGGCACATCTTTACCAGGAGATCGAGAACTATACCGATCCAACGTTGGATCTGATATCCATGGATATGGGCCATTCAATTATGGCACTCCAAACGGATTAGCTGGATCTGGATTTGGAGGTTGGCAAGTCAGAGGTGATATGGGATATATGACACAAGCTTTGATTGGAGATCATGATTGTATACCAGTCTCTACACTTTCTAAATTAGATGATCAAGAAATGATGGCTAGTGAAATTGGACTTTCTAGAGCGGTAATACAATCTGAAAAATTAGTCGAACGAAACGCCAAAATCATAATTTACGATATATCAGGAAGAAAAATAGTTGATTCCAAAATTAATTCAGATACGTACGGCTCTAATTCATCTCTTAATCATTTTTTATCCAATAAACTTATAAATCACAAAATTGGTATGTACATTGTAAATATAAACGATGGAGTCACCGATATTTCTTTCAAACATATAAATAGATTATAAAATGAAATTTTTAATATTACTTACAATTCTAGTCAGCATGATAGGCTGCGGCAAAGAAGAGAAAACGGAAAAGTATTGTTCCAATGAGTATGTATCTAATGCAGAAGGAACAGAGTGTATCTGTCCAAATGACACGCACACTGAAGTTACCTTTGAGAGTGGTAATTCAACTTGTATAGAAAACACAAAAGAATTTTACCTTTGTACATTGTCTGGAGATCTATGTTTTAACGACGGAGACTTCACAGCGTTTGATGGTAATGGTTACGCTCAATTCTATTTTGATACATTCAATTCACTTAATCTGACTTTTGGTGGCTCAGCTCAACAGAGTATCGGTCTAGCTTTCAATGCACAATTTACTGAGGTCAATACCATTGAACTTCCAGATGGCAAATTAGAAGTAAGTATGATTTACGTCCATCCAACGTGGTCCGACGACTGCTTCGATTGGGCAACAAGAGCTGAAGAATGTCCTAGTAACGTAAAGGGTTATATACATGGTATATCTAATATAGATAGAAGTATTATAGATCTAAACGTAGAATGGAAAGATTGCGACGGTACTGTATTGAACACTGGTACGATCCATCTAGAAAAGCCTTAATAACAAAAGGCAATAATATTTAGAATCGACTCTTCTGTTACACGCGTGACAGAAGAGTTTTTTTTTTCAAAACTCTTCTACAAATCTTTCTCATATCTCTTTACCATTTCTTCATGAGTTTCTACTTCTTCTGGGCCTTGTAATTGATCTTTTAACATCCTCCCCATAGTAGGAAATTCATCTCTCGCCAATTGGATATCTCGTGACCATAACTTAGAGCGCATCAAAGCCTTAGCGCAGTGAAGAAAAATTTCCTCTATCTCTACTACTAAGCAAGTTTGAGGTGGATTCTTTTCTTCATTAAACATCTCAAGTAGATCAGCCGATGTGGAGATATATGCCGATCCATTTACCCTCAAGGTTTCATCGATTCCTGGCAACATAAAGAACAAACCTACTCGTGCAGTCTCTACGATATTTACCAAGCTATCGAGTCTTCTATTTCCTTTCGCATCAGGAATTACGATATGGGTATCATCTAACACTTTTATAAATCCTGGAGCACCGCCACGTGGACTGTTATCCATAGCTCCTTCTATGCTCATTGTAGCCATCATCATGAATGGAGATTTGGAAATATAATTGATCGCATGAGGATCTAAAGCCTTTAGAGATTTGACCTTGGCTCTACCGCTAGGAAAGCCATATATTTCTCTTAATTGGGATACTGAATTGACTTTCATATTATTTGATTTTACGATTGTAAGAAATGCCGACTATAGGATTGGACGATTCAACTTATAAGTAGTTATTGCACTTTGTATTTGATCCGATTCTTTAGTATCTGGATATAACAGATATCTAGGTGAGATTATTGGCTTCGCAGTGTCGACTGATATAATAGTGATAGAAGAGAATGAAAATAGATCGCCAGCCATTTCAATTAATGGCTTTTCCAGCTCTTTGAAATATGCTTCATTCTTCTCAACTATTCTAGCTGTTCCTTTGAGCTGGTATCCTTTCTGTACTAAGACATCGATAAAACTAAGACAGACCTTATCATTAGACTTTATATTTTTCACCGTATTGGGTGAAGCGATATTTGCTATGATAATATTATCCTGATAGAATGTAAATATTTCTTTGGGTGATACATTAGGCATTCCATCAAGAGATACTGTGGCTAACCAGCACAATACACTTTGATTTATATATTTTTGGATGTCTGATGTAATCGTCATTTAGTTTTCTGTAGACTATTAAATTGCAAAAATTATTTTAATGAATATCTTATACAAAGCCAGTCTCCCCTATTCTTGATACTATGTCTTTGGTATCCAGCTTCGTTAAATCTATCCTCTACGATTTGCTCATCTTTAAGCATGACCCCAGAGACTAAAAGTATTCCACCTTTATCTTGATGTCCGGCAATCATACTTGCTGTATCTAACAATACTTGGCGATTGATATTTGCCAATACAATTTCAAATTTCTCCGGATCTAGATCTTGGATAATCGCTTGTCTAATATCAATTCCATCTACTGAATTTACTTCTGCATTTTCTACGCTATTACTTGCTGACTCTTCTTCTATATCTATTGCCAGAGTTCTACCACAACCTAGTCTTTTGGCAAGTACCGCTAATACTGCCGTACCACATCCAAAATCAAATACTGACTTACCTGCAAAATCTAACTCCGACATGGTATCAATCATCATATAGGTCGTCTCATGATGCCCTGTACCAAATGCCATTTTAGGATTGATAATAATATCATGATCTACAGAAGTATCTGCGTCATGAAAATCCGCTCTTACTGAACAGAAGCTACCTACTGTAACTGGTTCAAAGTTGGCCTCCCATATCTCATTCCAGTTCTTGTTTTCTAATTTTTCTATCGTATAATCCGCTTCATAATTGGCAGCAATACTTTTCACTTCAGCATTCAGTTCTTCCGTAATCATATCATCTAAGATATATCCTTCGCTGCTGTTCTCTAACTCTTGAAAAGAATCAAAACCTAAAGCGAATAGCCGAGCTACTAGAATTTCATTAGTTGAATTGAATGTGTATTTCGTATAATTTTCCATCGTCTATATCTTGTTATTATTCTCGAACATTTGAATCGTGTAATCCAACAATTCAATCCCTCCTGATTTGCCATGTCCAGGTACTACTATTTTCGCCTTTCCAAACATATCGCTTTTCATTTTCTTAACGGTATTGGACCATTGAGAGGTATTTGCATCTGCAAGATTTCCTTTTCCTGCATTCAATGACTTAATCATACATCCCCCAAAGAGGATACTATCTGGAAGTATATAGGTAGCAATATTGTCTTCAGTATGTGCAGGACCAAAATACTTGTTAAACATTATTCCGGAATCACTGGGCAGGCCCAATTCCATTTCTAGGTATGGATGAAATGGTTTTATTTCCGAAGCCAATTGGCGATCTTCTATCAATTTTATTGTCTTAGCATAAGCATATATCACGACACCTCGATCGAGCATTGTCCTTAAGCCACCAGTGCAATCTATATGAAAGTGATTGGGTATTGCTCGTGTTCTATTCGTCTGGAAATTATCATTGATATAATCTAGCAGTTCGTTAGTCGCAGCTTCATTGGTAGGGCTATCTATAATTACAGCATCTCTACCAAATATAGTAAACACACCATTGCATCCTACTTGATTGCCATTGTAATTGAGATAAGAAATATGCTGATAAGTATGCTCCCCTATTTTCTCTATCTTGAGATTAGAAGATTCAAATAGATATCTATTAGAAGATCGCGAACAACCTAAGAACAAAATAATAGTAAAGAATATCAGATATCTACCCATAAATTTCTTTGGCAGAAGACTTTAAGGTGTTCATAAGTAATGATGTAACAGTCATCGGTCCTACTCCCCCAGGAACTGGTGTTATGTAAGATGCTTTTGGTGAGACACTATCCCATTCTACATCTCCCACCAATCTATATCCTGCTTTACGAGATTCGTCTTCCACTCGATTGATTCCTACATCTATAATTACAGCTCCTTCTTTGATTTGATCTCCTGATATAAATTCAGGAATTCCGATAGCGGCGATTACAATATCTGCACGTAGAAGTTCAGCGGTAAGATCCACTGTTCGACTATGTGTCAAGGTCACAGTGGCATTCCCCACTTTAGCCTTACGAGATAGAAGTATACTCATAGGAGTACCGACGATATTTGATCTTCCCACAACGACTACATGTTTTCCGCTTGTTTCGATATCATACCTATCCAGCATCTGCAATATCCCATATGGTGTAGCTGGAAGATAGCAAGGAAGTCCTTGTGCCATGCGGCCAAAATTTACTGGATGAAATCCATCTACGTCTTTCTTAGGATCTATAGCTAGAGTCACCTTGACTTCATCTATGTGCTTAGGTAGCGGCAATTGGACTATGAACCCATCTACATCATCGTTTTCGTTTAGTTCTCTTACGATCTCTAATAGCTCTTCTTCAGTGATACTATCATCTTTGCGAATGAGAGTAGATTCAAAACCTACATAATCACAAGATCTCACTTTACTACGGACGTAAGACTCACTCGCAGGATTATTTCCTATAAGGATGGCTGCCAAATGAGGAATGTTTTTACCTTCTGCTTTGAGTTTCGCGACAGACACTTTGATTTCGTCTTTGATGGACTGTGAGAGTTGCTTTCCGTCTATGATTTGCATGTGAATGTGATTTATCAATTAGAATGTAAATGTAATGATTGTAAATCGTTTGTATGATAATAATACCCTTCATTACTACGCAGAAAATCATTATATTTAGACTTGATACACAATGTATAAAGGTATATAAGTAACGTTACAGAAAACCAAAATTATAGAATATCATGGATACACTTAACGATAAAGAACCAAACTTAAACGACCATAAAACTTCTGATTTCAAGCCATGGGGTATGGAGGTTAATCAATTTTGTATGTTAATGCATCTTTCACAATTAGCAGGTTATGCGATTCCTTTTGCAGGCTTAGTATTACCAATAGTCATGTGGGCCACAAATAAAGAACAGAGTGAAGTGGTAGATCAGCATGGTAAAAACGTTTTGAATTGGGTTATTAGTAGTCTTATATATATGACTATTTCGATAATCTTAATATTTGTCCTCATAGGGATACCATTGATGTTCGCTATTGCCATTTGTACGATCATATTTTCAATATTGGGAGCTATAAAAGCTAACGATGGCGTATTTTACAAATACCCTCTTTCCTTTACTTTTATTAAATAGAATGGCTTATTTGCTACGATTTCTAATTCTCTTCCTCTTTTAAAGTAGGGATATAAGATAGTATATCTGGTGATCCATGGAAACGATAGGAAACACTAAAAGACTCTTATTAAGAGAGACCAAACCAAATGACGGACAAGTCTTCTTTGAATTAAACAATGATCCAGAAGTCATTAAGTTTACAGGTGATCCTGCATTTTCCTCTGTTGAAGAAGCTTCACAGTTCTTGCACGATTATGATCATTTTGAAAAACACGGAAGAGGTCGGTGGGCCATTGTCGACATATTAACTCATGAAGTTCTAGGATGGTGTGGTCTCAAGTTTCATCCTGATAACGGCGAAAACGATTTGGGTTACCGACTTTTCAAAAAGCATTGGAATAAAGGTTACGCAACAGAAGCTTCACACTTATCTTTACAATATGGATTTCGTAGATTGGGGCTTGAAAGCGTAATCGCCAGAGCTGATAAAGAAAATAAAGCTTCCATAAGAGTGATGAACAAACTCGGATTTAAGTATGAAAAAGATTTTGAAGATCATGGTAGCATTTGCGAACAACATAGAATAGATAAGTATAGTTACACATTACAATCGTCGATAGATCTCGAGATCAATGTGTATTAGATAAAATATAAATGGGAGTAGAAGATAAAGTAAGAATAGATAAATGGCTTTGGGCTGTACGAATCTTTAAGTCGCGTACATTATCAAATACCGCCGTAAAATCAGGTAAAGTCAGAGTAGGCGAAAAAAGCGTCAAGCCATCCTTTCTATTGACAGTAGATCAGACACTACATGTCAAAAAAAATGGGTTTGATCTGACATTTTTAGTCAAAGATATCATCAAGAAAAGAGTCTCCGCTACCCTAGCCGCTCCATGTTATGAAGATCTGACTCCAGAATCCGAAAAGAACAAATACAAAGAGTGGTATGTAGGTAAGGCTGCTGCCGAAATGAGAGGAAAAGGTGAAGGTCGACCGACCAAACGTGAGCGTAGAGAAATCGATGAATATAAGGATGAAAACTATTTAGAGTTTGATTTTGATGAAGATGAGATATAGGTAAATGGCGCTAAGGAAAATCAAAATATTCAAAGAAGAAGATCTCTATGACCCTCTCCGTAAGTGGTTAGTCAATAATGGCTACCAAGTACAAGCAGAAGTACAAGCCTGTGATGTAGTAGCCATCAAAGATGATGAAATGACAATCATCGAGCTCAAAAAATCATTCAACCTAACGTTAGTTTATCAATGTCTTGAGCGCCAAAAGATTGGCAAGTATGTCTATGCAGCTATAGCCGCTCCATCTAAATCTAAGCTCAAAAAAAAGAACCTTATAAAAGCTGAAGCTTTACTTCGTAGATTAGGTATCGGATTGATACTGATCAGTCTCTACTCTCGTAGCAGCCTTGTAGAAGTAAGACTACAGCCTAAAGCGGTAACGACACGTAAAAATCCACGTAAGAAAAAACGCGTACTCAAGGAGTTGGAAAAGCGAACTGGAGAATATAATGTAGGTGGAAAGCAAGGTAAAATTGTCTCGGCTTATCGAGAGTCTGCCATTCATATATATTGTCTTTTGCAAAAAGAAATAGAAGCTTCTCCTGCTCAACTGGTAAAGTTAGGCGCACCCTCTAATGCTGGAGTTATCATGAGGGATAACCACTATGGATGGTTTCATAAAATTGCTCGAGCTAAGTATACATTCGATGTAGATATGGCAGAGATCAGAAAAGAATTTGGGGATGTCGTTGACTTTTTTGAGTCTGAAATCGACTAATCTTTTGATTCAACTGTTTACTTTTGAGTAAAAAATATTTATACCATGAAAGTACTTTATTTATTTTCAATCCTATTTCTGTTGAACTTCAGTATTGCAGCTCAATTAATCACTTTCACAGATGGTCCAGTTCTTCCGGATGCCACTAGTGCCGTTACTTCCGCCGTACACCAAGATGATATTTATCTCGTCAACGGGTTTATGACCAATGTTCAATTTTCGAACATCATATACAAATTAGATGGTGAGACACTAGAATGGTCCGTATTTACAGACCAAAGCATCTCTAAAAGATATGCCTCTGCAGAAGTAATTGATGATAAATTATACGTTTTTAATGGCCAGATTTCCGGAGGATTAGTTAATGATAAATTAGAAATATTTGACTTAATCGATGGATCAGTAAGTATCGTAGACAATCCGTTTCCATCTATATCTGGTGGAATAACATCGATAGGACAAAGCTTAGTATTTTTTGGTGGTAGGTTACAGGATAACACCTATTCGGATAAAGTAAACACTTACAATACGACAACAGGAGAATGGGCCACTATTACTACGATGCCTATTGCCACTGAGACTAAAGGAACCATTTTAGACAATATATTATATATAGTGGGTGGGTATAATGGTGAAGTATCAGACCAACTATACGCATACGATTTTGCCACTCTTTCTTGGGCAGATCCGATTAGTATGCCGATGCCTAACTCTGCTAACTCAATTTGCGCAGTCGGAACGGAACTATATATCATCGGTGATTTTGCGGACCTGAGTTATACTGCCAAATACAATACTTCTACAGATATAATCAACGTATTAGAATCTAATATCCAGCCGCGAAGACATTGTGCTACAGCTAACATCAATGGAACCCTATGGGTAATGGGTGGTAATACTTCGTCTAATACTTTCTCTTCTCTGGATAATGTTCAGTTTGTAGATCTAGCAGTTTCTAATCAGGAATTAATCATAAATACAGAAATGTCTATTTCTCCTAATCCTGCATTTGACGTTCTTAAGTTTTCTGATTACATCCGTGATGTTAAGGTAATCAATAGTATGGGGCAAATAGTGCTATCAAAAAGTGAATCAATAACTGAAATTGTCATTTCTGAATTAGTGCCAGGCGCATATTACATTATAGCTAAATCTGACAAAGGATTAGTAAGTATGAAATGGAATAAACTCTAGAATCATAAAACGGCAATCATAATTAGCATTATAAAGTGTGCTTCAAGACTATTTAACTAAATAGAAACAAGTTAACGAGCTTCATTCTAACTTAGGTTTCGTATTTTTAAATATTACTTTTCCTATTGTCAAGAGTTAAGTTGCACCTAACATCGCTAGAATGAAACATTTAATTTCGATACTTATTATTTCCTTTATTTCCAATGTAAGCTTTTCTCAGGATCAAACCTTAGGTGTCAGCATCTTCGATGAAGATGAAACCATGGCTGGATATACTTTCTTTACACCCAATTCGTCTAATAAGGCTTACATAGTAGATAACTGTGGTTATGTCATTAATGAATATATCAGAGGTAATCGTCCAGGTTTTAGCGCTTATATATTAGATAATGGTTTGATGCTAAGGACCAATAAAGTAAATGATCCATTCTTTAACCAATCAAGTACAGGAGGTCAAGTTGAATTAGTGGACTGGGATAATAATACAGTTTGGTCTTATGTATTCAATACTTCACAATATATACAACATCATGATGTAAGTATCATGCCCAATGGTAATATCCTAATCCCAGGTTGGGAACGTATTACTCCCGCACAGCAATTACAATACGGTCGTGAAAGCAATAACATTTCTAATCCTGATTTATGGGGGGAGTTCATCTGGGAAGTAAAACCTATTGGAACTGATGAGATCGAGTTGGTTTGGGAATGGCATCTTCAAGATCACTTCATACAAGATAATGATCCTTCCAAAAGTAATTACGGTAATATTGGTGATAACATTGGACTTGTAGATATCAACTACCTCGGACCTGGAGCGTGGGATGATGATGACTGGTGGCATTGTAATGCGATAGATTACAATGGTGAACTAGATCAAATCGTCCTCAACTCACGTAACAATAATGAAACATGGATTATAGATCATAGTACTACTACGGAAGAAGCCGCTGGTCATACTGGCGGACGAAGCGGACATGGTGGTGATCTAATATTTCGCTGGGGTAACCCCCAAGCTTATGATAAAGGGTCAATGAATAATCTTCGTATGTATGGATCGCACGGTCACTATTGGATAGAAGATGGCATGCCCAATGCAGGAAAAATTATGTATTTCAATAATGGTGACGATAGACCTGAAGGATATTATTCTACTATAGAAATGCTTGATCTCAATCCTGATGAAAATGGAAACTATCCACTTGATGCAAGCGGTCGATATCTTCCTGCCGAACCTGAATTAGCTTTTAAATCATCTCCAGACCCATTCGATTTTCGATCTACGTACTTATCTAATGCGAGACAGTTAGAAAATGGAAATCTATTTATCAATGAAGGTGGAAGTGGTCGATACTTCGAAGTAAATGAAGACAAGGATATCGTTTGGCAATATATCAACCCAGTGAGCTTCTTTGGTAATGCTCAGCAAGGAGAAGATCCACCAAATAGTAACAGTTCGTTTAGAGCATACAAATATCCTCTGAGCCATCCAGCCTTTATTGGCAAAGATCTCACACCACAGTATCTACTTGAAGGTGAAGATGGAACATTCTGCGAAAACCCCATCAACAATAATAATGATCTTGCCTTACTTAACATTAATCTATATGCTGATCTAGGAAGTAGTAAACTTATATTGGTGAATGAAGATAAACTATCAATCGAAAAATTAGATATCTATAATATGATGGGGCAACAAATTACCAGCCATCATATCAACAATACCCAAAAGGAGCATATATACCCTATTAACACACAACTTCTAGGTATATATATTGCAACCATTACTATGACTGATGGAAAGATTGTAAGTAAAAAACTGTTCTTAGATTAGATCTAAGACATTTTCTGGAGGACGACCAATTACCGCTTTATCATTACTTATGACTATAGGTCGCTCAATTAGCTTGGGGTGCTCTATCATGGCATCGATCCATTCAGCATCTGCTAAGCTTTTACCCTTATATTCTTCTTTGAAGATCTTTTCACCTTTACGTAATAGTTGTTCTGGCTTGAGACCTAACATCTTTAGTATTTTCTTCAGAGCGGTCTTAGTTGGTGGTTTTTCTAGATATAATACGATATCAGGATTCACCCCCTTTTCTTCCAATAGAGCGAGAGTCTGTCTACTTTTCATGCATCTTGGATTATGATATATTTTCATGTGCTTGTTTCTTCTTGTTATATAATTATACTTCCTCTAGTTTAAGTATCTCTGTTGTGTAATCTCTTACCTTGTCTAATAGTTTACCATCTGTAATCAACGACTGTCCATAACTCGGAAAGATTTCTTTCAACTTAGTATTCCATTCTCCATTCATTTTTTCTGGATGACATATATTAAGAAGCTTCAGCATAATAGATACGGCTGTAGATGCTCCAGGAGAAGCACCAAGAAGGGCCAAAAGAGTATTTTCCTCATTAGAAACGATTTCAGTTCCAAACTGTAATTTCCCTCCTGCTTTTTCATCCTTCTTGATAATCTGAACCCGCTGTCCAGCTGATATCAATTCCCAATCCTCAAATCGGGCTTCAGGATAATATAGCTTCAAAAATTTAAACCGATCTTCTGGTGACTGCAGCACTTGCTCGATTAAGTACTTTGTAAGGTCAATATTATGTATACCGGCAGATAGCATCGGCCATACGTTGTGTATCTCGATACTTAGTGGAAGATCGAAGTATGATCCATTTTTAAGAAACTTAGTAGAAAACCCAGCATATGGTCCAAATAATAATGATCGTTCTCCATCCAGCATACGAGTATCCAGATGAGGTACCGACATCGGTGGTGATCCTGTGGCTGCTTTACCATAAACCTTAGCTTCGTGTTGAGCGATTACCTCTGGATTATTACATTTAAGAAATTGACCACTTACTGGGAAACCTCCATAACCTTTACCTTCGGGTACATCAGATTTTTCTAATAGCTTAAGTGCTCCTCCACCAGCTCCTATAAATACAAAACGAGAATTAACTTCTGACTCTTTTCCTGTTTCTAGGTTTTCTACCTCTATCCGCCATTGGCCTTCTTTAGTCTTATCTATATCCGATACATGCATACCACACAGAACATCCACTCCATCTAATGATTCTAGATATCTGATCATTCCCCTAGTAATCGCTCCAAAATTAACATCTGTACCAATAGCCATTCTAGTAACACCTATTTTTTCAGCGGCATTACGGCCATTCATCATTAATGGGATCCATTCTTTGACTTCACTATGATGCTCTGAGTACTTCATATCGTCAAACATGGTATAGTTCGTTAGAGCATCATATCGCTTCTTAAGAAAATCTATATTTTGTTCACCCCATACAAAACTCATATGGTCTATATCATTAATAAAAGGAGAAGAAGTTTGCACCTTATAGTTTTTTCTGAGATAAGCCCAGAGCTGTTTCGATATTTCGAATTGCTCACTAATCTTCAGTGCCTTTGATATATCTACTACTCCATCATCTCGTAGAGGCGTATAATTAAGTTCACAAAACGCCGAATGACCTGTCCCTGCATTATTCCATGCATCCGAACTTTCTGCCGCAACTCTATCTAGTCTTTCATATATCGTAATCTGAGCATCAGGCATGAGCTCTTTTATTAGCACTCCCAAAGTGGCGCTCATTATACCAGCACCAATAAGTGTAAAGTCTTTTGTTTGACTCATTATGAATTTCTCTGATTTGAGATTGTAAGGTATGTTTTTATGATATGTTTCTAATTCATATAATAACTTATATGTGTTAAATAGAGAATATTTTGAAAGCAAATTGCACTAGCAAGAATTAAAGAGCAAAGAATGGGTTTAATTGACAGCTTTTTCTATTTAGAAATAAACGCCTAAAGTAGATGTATCATGTTTTTATTTAAATAGCCTATTTGCAAACCTTTTTATAGAATTCTCTTGTCAATCGTGACCAAACTATTGAGATTAAGATTATTTGAACATATTACACATATTTACCATATATCGTCCAAATTGCTGAATTTAAACCCTTAACATATAATTAAATTAGATAATATGTTAAAATATATTAAAAATTACTAAATTTGTGGTTAGCAAGTAGGGGTATTGTGTCTTCTACTTGTCTATTCAGTATATAATAGAAACACTTCCGCAACAGTAAATTTTAACATTTAACAAAAAAAAACTTTAGTGCAATGAAGAAATTATTATTCATTCTTTGTTTGTTTATGTCATTCAATTCATTGATGGCTCAATCAAAAAATACCGAAGCGATTAGTGCTGAGGAAACTCTCAAAGTAGAAGTAGAGACGACGGAGGTTACAACAAAAGATTATCAGCATGTTACTAATACCGGATCTAAATGGGCTATTGGTATACATCTAGGATTATCTCAATCTGATACAGATACGCATAGTATTGGTAGACACGGTGGTGGATTATTTGGTCAAGCAAATTTTGCTTATGGCCTTAATGTTAAATATCTACTCAACCAAAGGTTTTCTCTAAGAGCAGATTATTTTGGAACTAAAATAACAGGGGATGATCGAGAAATTGATGGCCCTTGTAGTGATGGAGATGATATTGATAATGTCGAAGACGGATGTCATAGAAGTAGAGCATGGAGATTTGAATCGCCTTTACACGAATTATCATTAAGTTTCGAATGGGATATTCTGGGTAAGAAAAGATATCCTAAAATCGAGTACTTTAATATAGAAGGTGAAAAACTTGATAATGATGATGTAAATCTTGCTTATGGTACTTACTATGATGAAGATGGAGATGTATACAATTTCCATGAAATCAAAAGATTCAAAAGAAAGTTGAGTCCATATATCGGTATAGGAGCGGCACTAACTTATGTCGATCCTACTGCTATATATCCAACTGTAGATGAGGAAGGTATAGCACCTAATGCAATACTAGTAGCCTTGGATTCTGTTGAGCAAAAAAACATATACCTTCATTTCCCTATTACTGTTGGTCTTAGATACGATATCTCAGAAAGAATCTTTATTGATGGCGAGTTAAGAGGTGTATTTGAAGCGACAGATCTTTTAGATGGTATGAAGAACACTACAAACTTCGATGATTCTAGAAATCATGGAGATACTTACCAATTCGCAACTTTAAGATTCGGATATCGAATGGGTATCAAGGAAGATAGAGATTTCGATGGTGTAAGTGATGACGATGATATTTGTCCAGATCTACCAGGAACTAAGGAATTAGATGGTTGTCCAGATAGAGATGGTGATGGAATATCTGATGAAATCGATGCATGTCCAGACGAAAAAGGACTTAGAAAATTTGCAGGATGTCCTGATACTGACGGTGACGGAATCCAAGATTTATTAGATGTATGCCCTCTTCTTTATGGTTCTTTCGAAGGAAAAGGTTGTCCAGATGTAGATGGCGATGGCATCACAGATGAGAAAGATGAATGTCCTAATCTATTTGGTTTAGCTGCCCATTTCGGATGTCCTGATACAGATGGAGATAATATTCCAGATAACGAAGATGCTTGTCCTAGAGTAAAAGGATCTGACGCATTCCACGGTTGTAATGAAGGTTACCCTTCTTTAGCTTTTGATGGTAGATTTATTAACAGTGCTAGAGCGGTATATTGTGAAAAGATTTATTTTGGTTCAGGATCGTCAAATACTGATTTTGCCGAAAACCTAAAGTCTTCAACTGTAAATACTCAAGTTCAAAACATCACTCATCTATTATCGAAAAACAAAGATTACATCATAGTAGTTGGTGGACATACAGACACTGATGGAGAAACTAGCGCAAACCAAGCTCTTTCTGAAAAAAGATCAAAGGAGGTAGCTAAGTTATTCGAAGAACAAGGAATTTCTCCTCTCAATATATTGACAGTAGGCTATGGAGAATACTTCTTAGCTGATTATGAAGAATTAACTGATGAAGGAAAAGCTCTAAATAGAAGAGTAGAGATTTGTGTCTTTGATAGAAACATCGAAGCGGAAAACAATGAAATAGATGAAGACGACGAAGAAGAAGACGACAAAAAAGACTAGATCTTATTGCTTTTCTATACTTCTAAAAAACAGAAGTAATAGCTAAAAATTTAAAGATGATATAGACGATTTATAGATCGTTTATATCATCTTTTTAGTTTTAAACACAATTGAAACCATTCTCGACAAAGTAATAAATCAAATATAAGAATAGGCACCGCTGATATTTCAGTAAAAAAACTAGCCTATAGAGAGACCTTCCTGAATTTTACTTTACTACAAAAAACTCGCACTTACGACAAGGTCCTTACTACCCTTTTCGTACTTATAAAATCCTTCTCCAGATTTCCTACCCAGTTTTCCTGCAGTAACCATATTTACTAATAACGGACACGGTGCGTACTTAGAGTTACCAAATCCATCATAAAGTACATTCATAATACTCAAGCATACATCTAATCCGATAAAATCGGCCAATTGTAAAGGGCCCATTGGATGTGCCATTCCTAATTTCATGACAGTATCTATTTCTTCCACTCCAGCTACACCTTCGTGCAAAGAGATAATCGCTTCGTTTATCATAGGCATAAGTATGCGATTAGCTATAAATCCAGGATAATCATTAACTTCTGTTGGAATCTTGCCCAAATCTTTGGAAGCCTCCATAATCATATCGAGAGTAACATCAGAAGTACTATATCCTCTAATCACTTCGACTAGTTTCATAACTGGTACAGGATTCATAAAATGCATCCCAATTACTTGAGCAGGACGATTGGTGACCGCTGCAATCTGAGTTATAGATATCGATGAAGTGTTGGTTGCTAAAATCGCATCATCAGGCGAATGCTCATCCATCAGACGAAATATTTTAAGCTTGAGATCTACATTTTCTGTTGCCGCTTCTACTACCAGATCACACTCCGAAACTGCTGAAATTAAGTCTGTATTAGTTGTTATGTTGGCTAGAGTTTTATCTTTTTGATCAGTGGTTATTTTCTCTTTCGCAACCATTCTATCCAGATTCTTACCAATTGTGGCAATAGCTCTTTCTAAAGCTGATTCTGATATATCACAAAGGACTACAGTATAGTCTTTCATTGCAAATACGTGAGCTATACCATTACCCATAGTACCAGCTCCGATTACAGTTACATTTGTTATACTACTTGTCATCTTTTTTATTATTGTTATTATATAATAGTAACTCGAAATTAGCAATAATTTAATTCCTACAAACCGTCAAAAGATTATGATTTCCATGACTTTAAATTTGGTTCATTTTTTTATCTTAGTGTATTAATGACACTAATTGCATTGAATTTGATACATTCGCGTAGAAATCATCAATATTTTATAACATGCAACTCATCATAGAAAGTGGATCTACAAAAGCAGATTGGGTAATATTTTCAAACAGAGAAAATGCCCAGACCTTTACGACACATGGCATTAACCCCACAACATTAGCAGACCTAAATGTCATTGAACTTCCTTTGGACCTTACCATTAAATTGAAAGAAGTACAAAAAATACATTACTATGGTGCTGGGATTAACTCTATGCAAGCTGTAGACAGAATCAAATCTTGGTTGAAAAGCAATTCTCCATATGCTGAAGATATACATGTAGCAGAAGATTGTTTAGCAGCTGCTCGAGCATGCTTTGGAGATAATGAAGGCATCGTAGGTATACTCGGTACCGGCAGTAATAGTAGCTATTATGATGGAAAACAAGTTTACAATCTGGTACCTACCCTCGGTTTCATTATTAGTGATGAAGGAGGAGGTACATATTTAGGTAAAGAAATATTAAGAGCTTATTTTTATGGATATATGCCTGAGGATGTTAGATTGGTATTTGAAGATAAATACTTAACTGACAAGACCGATGTCTTATATAATCTTTACAGAGGTGATGAGCCCAATAGATTTTTAGCATCTTACGCAAGTTTGCTAACCGATATACATACCGACTGGACGGATAGTCTTGTACTCACTTGTATGCGTAGATATCTAGAAGTGAGGATAATTCCATTCTATGATGAACGTCAGCTGACGCTTAGTTTTGTAGGATCTATTGCCCACTTCCACAAACATATCATGGCAGAACTCTGCGAAGAGTACAATATCACACTGGGCAAAATAATCCACAAGCCTTTAGAGCCGCTTATGGAATATCACTTAACTTTACTCGACTAGAATCAATATCATATATGTCTAATATCAAAAGAATCGCAGTATTTACATCAGGTGGAGATGCTCCAGGAATGAATGCTGCAGTTAGAGCTGTTGTACGAACGGCAGAATATCATGATCTACACATTTACGGAATCGAAAGAGGATATAATGGTATGATCAATGGCAATATCAAAAGGCTTAACAAATCGGATGTAGCCAATATCATGCAGAAAGGTGGAACGGTACTTAGAACTGCCAGAAGCGAAGAATTCCGAACTAAAGAAGGACGTAAAATAGCTTACGAAAACTTACAGGCATTTGATATCGATGCTCTAGTGGCTATTGGCGGTAATGGTACTTACACCGGTGCTAAGATATTTAATGAAGAATATGGAATCCCAATTATAGGAATCCCAGGTACAATAGATAACGATATATATGGTACTGAGTATACTATTGGCTTTGATACTGCTATCAATACTGCGGTAGAAGCAGTAGATAGAATCCGAGATACTGCCGATTCACACAATAGGCTTTTCTTTATCGAAGTGATGGGTCGACACAGTGGCTATATCGCTTTATACACTGGTATTGGTAGTGGTGCTACGACGATCTTTCTCCCAGAGGAAGATAATGCGGTGGATGATCTAGTATCAATGTTACAGCAAAGCAAACGAAGACAAAAACTGTTTAACTTAGTAATTGTAGCCGAAGGAAACAAGAATGGTAACGCTATGGAAATAGCGGAGCATGTAAAGAAAGAATTACCTGATTTCGATACTAAAGTAACCATTATAGGTCATCTACAAAGAGGTGGATCTCCTAGTTGTCAAGATCGTGTATTAGCTACTAGATTAGGCCATTCAGCAGTAGAAGCGTTATTAGCCGGTAAAAGTAACCTTGCTTTAGGCCTAACTAATAGCAAAGTAAATTTCACTAGCTTTGATGATGCTATCAATAAAGTCAAAGTGCTTAATAAAGAGCTCATAAATATGGCTGAAATCCTAGCACAATAATTCACTCGTTACAATAACTAACCATGGGATTCGTAGTTTTCTACATCACTCACCCTAATGAAGAGCAAGCCAAAAAAATAGCTAGTTCACTCATAGAAAAAAGGTATGTAGCCTGTGCTAATATCTATCCCGTAGGTAGCGAATATCATTGGAATGGTAAAGTAGAACAAGATGCCGAATGGGTAAGCTTATGTAAGACTAGCTATGATAACATAGAACGGGTCGAAGCCCTAGTCAAATCCATGCATGTCTATGAAACTCCCTGCATTACTCATTGGGACGCAACTGCTAATGTAGAATATGAGAAATGGATTTTTAAGAATGTTATGAGATAAAGTCAGAGCGGACCATTTCATAAAATTTTATATTCAACTGTACTTTCTTCAAGACGGAGTCCATGTGTTTTTTCTTAGAAAAACCACACTCCACTACGCGCGTTTTTCTGCGAAAAGCTATTTTATACTTCGCTTTTACCTGCTTTATCGTGGTGGAGTCAACGTGTTTTTTCAAAACACTGCCTGACTCCACGGTACGTGCTTTCTTCTATGAAGAAAGCACTTCACCATACAGATCGTAGTCTTCTGCACCAGTGATAAGTACACTAGCAAAATCGCCTAATCTTACATAGAATTTCTTAGCATCAACCAATACTTCGTTATCTACCTCTGGACTATCGTACTCTGTACGTCCGATAAAGTAACCACCTTCCTTACGGTCGAATAACACTTTTAGGGTCTGCCCTACTTTTTCTTCGTTACGTTCAGCTGAGATAGATTGCTGTACTTCCATCAGCCTATTAGCTCTATCTGCTTTCATTTCCGGATCGACATCGTCTTCTACCCCATGAGCTATAGTATCTTCTTCATGGCTATACTGGAATACACCCAACCTCTCAAATCTCATATCTCTTACGAAATCACAAAGACGCTCAAACTCTTCTTCTGTCTCTCCTGGGTAACCCACTAACATCGTCGTACGAATCGCAATATTAGGTACTACCTCTCTGGCTTTCTCTATAAGATCTCTTTGTTCTTTATTGGTAATCTGACGTCGCATACGCATAAGTACTCCATCATCAGCATGCTGTAAGGGCATATCTAGATAATTACAAACTTTAGGCTGTCTAGCCATCACATCGAAGATATCTTCTGGAAACTTACTAGGATATGCATAATGAAGCCTGATCCATTCGATACCTTCCACTTCACACAATGCATCCAAAAGCTTAGGCAATGCTCTTTCTTTATAAAGATCCAATCCATAATATGTTAGCTCTTGAGCGATCAGCATCAGTTCTTTTACACCTCTAGATGCAAGACTTTTAGCTTGTATCACCAGATCATCAATTGATTTACTGATATGTTTACCTCTCATCAATGGTATAGCACAGAAAGAACACGTGCGGTTGCATCCTTCGGATATCTTGAGATATGCATAGTGCATCGGAGTCGTAATCGCTCTCTCTCCTAATAGCTCGTGCTGATAATCAGCATCCAGTTTCTCTAGCAAAGCAGGAAGCTCCATTGTACCAAAATAAGCATCTACTTCAGGTATTTCCTTTTCCAGATCATCTTTATATCTCTGTGAAAGACAACCAGTTACATAGAGTTTATCGATTCCTCCTTCTCGTTTGACATCTGCATATTGAAGTATCGTATTCACGGATTCTTCCTTAGCCAGATCGATAAATCCACATGTATTAACGATAACAATATTTGCATCATCATTGCTATCATGCTTCACTTCGTAATCATTCGCTTGGAGCTGTGTGATTAGGTCTTCACTATCTACTAGGTTCTTAGAACATCCTAGCGTGATGACATTGACTTTATCCTTTCTTAGTGTACGTACTTTCATATAGAGACTTGATATAGCACAAAGGTAAGGTATAATGCACGGACAACGGACTATTGATAATGTATATTGATACAGTAAGTTATTTTTTATCCAAATACAATAAGTTGATTATGTAAGGGTTTTAATATCATGACAAATGAGAATGCAGTAAAGGGATTGATACTCATCTTCATTATGATAGGAACCATCTCTTAAATAAGCGTAAAAATAGGCGTTAGATCCTTAACCATAGAAGTATTAGTATATTTGAAACTACAAACACAGTAATCACATGCGTCTATACCTGCAAACTATATTTATCCTATTCTGTTTATTGTTCTTTACGCAATCTATCGATGCTCAGATTGGTATTAGAGCGAAGTATCTTAGTAATGGGATTGATAATGGCCAAGAAAAATTGTTCCAAGAGTTCAATTCAGATGTCCCTTTTGGTTCTGCCTATGCCATTGGTGTAGATTATTGGTTTAGATTAAAAGACAAAAGAATCGAATTCTTACCTGAAGTTGGATTCGGATATTCCCAAAAAAGCATTGGACCAGAACAGGCTATCACTAAATTTGCTCATACCGTAATTTTCTTCAATTTAAATACTCGAATCTATCCAATGGATTTTGGAGGTGATTGCGATTGTCCCACTTTTTCTAATCAGAGTACTCTTATTAAAAAAGGATTTTACTTTGAACTGTCTCCTGGATTAGCCCTAAACAATAGTAGCAGTAATAATGTGTGGACAGATAGTTCTGGCGATAATATTGAATTAAACGACACTGGTTTTATTAGCTATAAAATAGGAATAGGAGCTGGTCTTGATATCGGAATAAGCAACCTACTTACGATCAACCCATATGCGATGTATAATTATCATTTCAATGTAGATCATATCGCAGGAAACATCCCTGAAGAGTATATTCCTGGTGACACAGAGTACGGTACGACACAAGGCCAGCTCGAACTAGGAGTAAGATTCGCCATAAGATTTGATGCTAAAAACTATTAACCAAAATCTCTAATCCAACAAACCAACTAAGTCAGTTCCACTGATTTTCTTTGTACCCATTTCGAATTTCAAGATATCATCAGAGATCAATTGCTTTTTCTCTTGAAGCTTGAGTATCTTCTCTTCTATGGTGTCTCTAGCGATATAACGAATGACTGTGATAGGCTTATCTTGTCCGATCCGATGTGCTCTAGCGATAGCTTGTTTCTCTGCAAATGGATTCCACCAAGGGTCTAATATAAACACATAATTTGCAGCAGTAAGATTGAGTCCAACTCCACCCGCTTTTAGGGAAATGAAAAAGAATGATACGCTTTCATCATCTTGAAAAGATCTTACAGATTGCTCTCTTGACTTTTGACTATCACTTCCTGTGAGCGAAGTATATTTCCACTTGTGATCATTACATTGCCCTTTGTAGATATCAAGCAACGATGTAAACGAGCTAAAGATCAATACCTTATGTCCTGCCTTTACCAGGCTGTCCATCTGATCGACAATCACATCTAATTTTGCATGATCACCATCATAATCTTCATCTACTAAAGAAGCATAATTAGCAAGCTGACGTAATTTTGTCAACGCCGCAAATACGTGAATATTAAATGATGAATCTCCTTCATCCAATCCGAGCAAGTAGTTTCTTGTACCGCTTTTTAGCTTTTCGTACATTTCCTTTTGACTCTTACCCAATTCTATGTACTCTACCTTCTCAGTAAGCTCTGGCAAATCCTTAGCCACTTCTTCTTTGGTTCGCCTCAGGATATATGGTTGTACTAGTTTGGCAAGTTCTTCACTCGCTGATTCATCGTTATGTTTCTCTATCGGTGTGAGGTAGTTCTTTTTAAAAAATGGAAAAGTACCAAGCATTCCATTATTGATGAATTGCATTTGAGCCCATAGATCAGATAGCGAATTTTCTATAGGTGTACCAGAAAGAGAAATTTTATGATTTGCATTGAGTGTATTGATCGCTTGGAATAATTTTGAATTCTTATTCTTAATCATCTGACTTTCATCTAATACGATGTATTCCCAATCTATATTTTCTAGTATTTTAATATCTCGTAAGGCTGTCTGATAAGTAGTAAGTATAATGTCAAAACTTGCAATATCTTTCTCCCGCTTAGATCTCTTTGATCCTATATGCCTTTTGATATGCAGCGTTGGGTTAAATTTTTTGATTTCGCTATACCAATTAAATATCAATGCTGCAGGCAAAACTACTAAAGCTCTCAAAGGATTAATCTCACTTACCATTTCACCACCAAACAAATTCATTTGTTGATTAGGCGCAGGTTCTACTTTTCTTTTGAGATTATCTTTGCTATGACTAAGTACCGCTATAGTTTGCAATGTTTTACCCAATCCCATGTCATCTGCGAGCAACGCGCCTAATCCATTTTGTTGGTGACTGATCATCCACTTTACACCTTCCGTTTGATAAGGCCTGAGAGTAGCTTGCAAATTTGTTGAAGGTATATATTCTAGATTTTGATAATCTACCATTGCTTCAATCGATACAGACATACCCTTCTCATCATCTATATCATCGACGATCATATATTGAGCCTTGCGCACTCTTACCGTATCACCCTCTACTACTCCAAATTTAGCTAACTCTCTAAATCTAGTCATCCACGCTTTAGGAATCATAAAATAAGTTCCATCCTCTAATTCGTAAAGTCGATTTTCATCTTTGATATTTTGAAGCAAATGAGCGATAGGTATGCTTTGTTCTCCTACTTGTATTACGCCCATCACATCAAACCAATCATTCTTAGCTGTTTTTTGTATTGATATTTCTGATGGATCTAAAGAGATCGTTTTTCCATCTACTTTAGGGGTATCTAATTGACATCCGTTTGCTGCTATATCGTCTTTATGTTTAATCAAAAATTGAATCAATCCATATCCATCTTCTTCTTCAGATATTGTTAGCCTTTTATTGGTATTGACTACCAATCCTAATACAGTTAAGCGATCTATAAAAAGAGCCTCAGCTTTAAGATTTCTGATCGTCTGATAGATACTGATTTGCTGATCGTTTCCGATATGTAATCTCGATACTTTATCAATACTATCATGATGGTAAAATTTCTTAGCACCATAATCGAATTCGATACTCATAACCATCTGCTCTGCGAAGATGTCGTAACTAGTTAAGAGTTTAACTTGCTCTATATTAGATTGTTTGATCACATCAAATCCAGTAGTCACTACATCCAATTTACTGGCGATAGGTACTATAAATTTTTTAAAATAATCAATTGCAATTTCATTCTTAACGAATATGTGCTCCTTATCTATAAATGGCTTGAGCTTATTTCCATTAATACCTGTTAATCGGTACAACTTAAAATTGATCAGAAGCCAAGGTTGATCATTAGACAATACTTTGATATCCCTGAGGAAAGGTTTGATCGCTCTCCCCCCCAAAGGCTGTATCTGCATAGAATACTTGATACCGAGTTGAGTCTTATCAAAGTGAAGCTTCGGAGTGATAATACAAGGTCTGACATCAATCCGCAATTGCTGCAATCTCACCTTTCGTTCTATTCCTTCTATGATATGCATATTATGCTCAACCACCAATGTATAGAATCGATCCATTAATCGATCTACAGTACTGAGGATAGCCATTTTCACATCTTTGGTCTTAAGAAAATGCTCTAAGGGATATTTTCGTTTTTTGCCTCTATTATATCGCTCAGCGAGAGCATCTGGCTGAATACCTTGAATTAGCTGCAAAGCTTTAGATATAGCTTCTGAAGACTCGATACCATACCCTTCGAGGTTATCTTCTATTGCGGCTGCACGGACGACTCCTAGATCGTTAGACTCATATACTTGCACAACCTTAGGCTGAGGTATATACCGCTCCAAAGGATCATGATATTCCAAATCGTATGCCACTGTATGTCCTATTACTCTCTCCACTATTCCAGATAAATTATACTTTTCAAAAGGGTGACGAAAGTAACTAATTGCATCCGTTTATAAAATAATTATATTTACTCCAACCTTGAGTAAACAATATGCGTCTTACAAGATATAACTCACATACTATGAAATCAATACTAGCCCTATCAGCTTTACTTTTGTTAACCTCCTGTGATCCGGATATCATTATAGAAAACAGTTGTCAAGAAATAAATTTAGAAACGAGTTTCGAGATGAAAGTTGGAGACTCTGCTTGCCTTTCGGATGGTAGATCCTTTAGACTCTTAGCGGTCAAAGATCAATTTTGCCCATGTGGAATTCTATGTGACTTTGAAGGTGAATTAATTCTGGTTATTGAAACAGAAGACCTTAATGAGAATGAAGTAGAATTAGAGATAGGCTCTAGTCCTTTCACGCCTGACGACAACTTATTTGAAGATGTAATCATTTCTAATTTTACTTACAAATATAATGGTGCAGATGATACCCTTCCGCTTTGCCAAGGAACATACAATCAAGATGAAATTACTATAATCCTTAGTCTTTCTACATTTGAAAGTTGTGTAGACATTGAGTATGATACACCGTTCGAAATGGCAGTAGGATCTTCAGTCTGTCTACCAGATGGTCGAAGAATGGAACTCATGACAGCCAATGACTCTTTCTGTCCTTGTCTAGCAGTTTGTGTTTGGGAAGGTCAACTTGATATATTATTAGAGACAACAGATCTCAACAACGTAACAACCGAAGTATTTGTAGGGTCTAACAAAAATACTCCTCACGGTGATGCATTCGAAGATGTAGCAATTTCAGATTTCACCTATTTATATAACGGCGCTGATGATACGCTTCCCTTATGTGAAGGAACCTTCGATGAAAATGAAATTACAATTGTATTAACGCTGACTCAATAGATTTATATACATACTTGAAAGTCAATAAAAACTATAATTACATTATTACCCTTGTAAGTTTATTTATTGACATCAACAGAATATTCTTAGTCCGAGATTCGTATTATAGAGTAATATATTCATCGACAACTCAAGTTTCCATGACTAGATCGTTCTTATTACATTTAATAGTATCATTTTTATTTATTGCATCACTTCTTTCGTGTTCTGATGATACACCCACAGAACCACCTCGATTAATATTCAAATTGAAATTTGATCCTAATCAAGAAAGGTTAGGTAATTTTGGTGAGCCTGCAGTCATACCTGTCGGTAATGCCGCTCAAACTCCAGTGTTCAATAGTATGGGAATTCATTATATCGAATTGGCAGGTAACAAAGATATTCCAGCTTATAATGGCACCTTGGTGCATAAGACGCCCGTAACTACAATTGGAGGAAGCGAAGCCATTGATTTTGATCAAGCGCTTTACGCCGGAAACAATGAAATATTCTACAGCACAGAATTAAGTAATATAACGCCAGGCGATTTCGACTTCCTTCGACTCTCACTTTCCTATCAAAATTATTCGATAAAATGGGAATCCAACAATATAGATTTAGATGGAACAATTGCATCATTCATTGGGGCTAATACCTATATCAATTCATACAAAGTTAGAAGTAAATCAGTAGAAGTCAATGCCAATAAAGCACAAGGTTATTGGGCGTTTGAAACTGACTTTGTTGAAATAGCAGTAATAGAAGGGCAAGCTCCTGCTGGATCGACGACCGTTCCTAATCCTATTTTCGACTCTTCACCAATCCCATTCGGTTCTTGCTTAGTAACTGGAGCATTTGATACTCCATTCACTATCACTGGAAATGAAAAAGAAGATATTATTATCACTTGCTCTGTATCCATCAACAATAGTTTTGAGTGGATTGACAACGAAAATACTGGCAAGTATAATCCGCAAGATGGAGATGCTGTTGTCAATATGGGAGTCAGAGGATTGATTCCAATTGTACAGTAGATATATCTAAGACAGTCAAGTAACTTCTTCAAAATCAGCTGAATGAATACGCTTTATAATTACGTAATAACACGCTTTCAATCTCGTTTCTATTAGTTATACAAAAGCGATTTTTACTTTTTATACCACTCTAATTTTTCGACAAACCTCCCACAATACTACTCCAGTACAAACCGAAACATTCAATGAATGCTTCGTACCATACTGAGGAATTTCGATAGCTATATCTGACAATCCTAATGCCTCATCAGAAACGCCATCTACTTCATTACCCATCACTATAGCAATCTTACTTTCTGCGGTGAGACCCCAATCTAATAAAGATTGCGAACTATCGGTTTGCTCTATCGAAGCGATAGTATAGCCATCATTTTTCAGTTGTACAAGTGAGTCAGTAATGTCATCTACATGAATCCAATCTACGGAAGATGTGGCACCGATTGCGGTCTTAGTAATCTCTCTTGAAGGTGGTGTGGCAGTGATACCAACTAATATTATTCTCTCTATCGCAAATGCATCTGAAGAGCGAAACACAGATCCTACATTCATTGCTGATCTGATATTATCTAGGATAACTACTACAGGTATCTTGGTAGAAGCTTTATACCCTTCCACGTCTAATCTATTAAGCTCCTGTAATTTTAGTTTTCTCAAAATTCGATACTTTTACTTTCCAAGCTTTGCAGTTACTGCTGCCTTTACAAACGAAACGAAAAGAGGATGTGGATTCTCCACCGTACTTTTTAACTCCGGATGATATTGCACACCGATAAAAAACGGATGACCTTCAAGCTCTACGACTTCCACTAACCCAGTCTGCGGATTAAGACCTGTAGCCTTGAGTCCAGCTTGATTGATTTGCTCTAGATATTCATTGTTAAATTCGTAACGGTGACGGTGTCTTTCTGATATCGATGTCTTACCATATGACTTGGCTACTTTTGATCCTTTTGCCAACTTACAATCAAAGGCTCCTAATCTCATAGTTCCCCCCATCAGCTTGATACCTACTTGATCTGGCATGAGATGAATTACTGGATTTGCAGATTTAGGGTTGACTTCTTCCGAAGCCGCATCTTTGATCTTTAGCACATTTTTGGCGAACTCTACTACGGCACATTGCATACCAAGGCAAATACCAAAGAATGGAATTTTATTTTCCCTTATGTACTTGATCGCATGGAGCTTACCACTAATCCCTCGCTCTCCAAATCCTGGCGCAATCAATACACCGTCCATCTTACTCAACATATCTGTTACAGTGGCTTTATCTAGACCTTCCGAGTGAATTGGATGTACATTGACCTTGCATTCGTTAATAGATCCAGCATGAATAAACGCTTCGTATATCGACTTATAAGCATCTTGTAATTCATTGTACTTCCCTACAAGAGCGATATTAATTTCTGTAGTTGGGTTCTTAAGGTTACCTAAAAATTCTTTCCACGCTTCTAAATCAGGAGTTTTATTGGCTTTTAGCTTAAGTTTTTTGATCACTGTCTTATCCAGCTTTTCTTTGAGCATCAATAAGGGAACATCATAGATCGTATCTGCATCCATAGCTTCGATCACCGATTTTACGTCTACATTACAGAATAGAGAAATCTTTTCTCTGATCTCCTGACTTAATGGATGCTCAGTACGACATACCAAGATATCTGGTTGGATTCCTTGCTGTAGGAGTTCTTTTACAGAATGTTGTGTTGGCTTCGTCTTAAGCTCCTTTGCCGCTTTGAGATAAGGGATCAATGTCAAGTGAATCACCATACACATCTCTGACCCAAGATCTCGACGCATCTGACGTATAGCCTCCAAAAATGGTAATGATTCTATATCACCAGCAGTACCACCAATTTCAGTGATGACAACATCATAGTTATTTTTCTCACCTATGATTGTTACTCTTCTTTTGATTTCGTCAGTAATGTGTGGCACGACTTGTACTGTCTTTCCTAAATAGTCTCCTGCCCTTTCCTTATTGATCACTGCCTGATAGATACGTCCAGTTGTGATATTATTAGCTTGAGACGTGGGTACATTGAGAAAACGCTCATAATGACCAAGGTCTAAATCTGTTTCTGCACCATCGTCCGTTACATAACACTCTCCATGTTCGTATGGATTGAGCGTACCAGGATCAATATTGATATATGGATCAAACTTCTGTATAGCCACAGATAACCCTCTGGATTGCAGCAATTTAGCTAATGATGCTGAGATAATTCCTTTACCAAGAGACGAGGTAACTCCACCCGTAACGAAGATATATTTTGTCATGTCTATGCTTTAAGATATTTCCTTAGATGGAAATTTCATTACGGATGACAAAGGTAGATGAATTAAGCTTAAATCTAAATCTATAAGAAAGATAAATTTTGAATTCACGTAACCTATTTATTATCAATGAATAAGATTCCTCAAATTATCGCAAAAAGGATTGAAAAATCAACAATGAACCATATTATTATGTTACACGGTACTAGTTAATAGAATTTGACATTAATTAAACTCTAAGTGTAGTAACCAATATCTATATTTGAGGATTCGTTAATTATCAGTAAACGTAAACAATCAATCAGATGAATACTATAATTGAACAGAATGCACCGAGTAAAGCAATAGAAGTAGTTAATCCGAATACTGTTGAAGATCTGTCTATGAACATAGATATTCCAAATAAGCTAGTACGATCTCTTTCAAAATATACGAAACCAAAGACTGGAGTTGCTATTCGTCAGATGTTTAATTCATTTCTGCCGTTCGTAGCACTATGGATCTTGATGTATCTATCATATGACTATAGTGTATTTATTACATTTGGTCTAGGTATGATCAACGCGTTCTTCTTAGTTCGTATCTTCATTATACAGCACGATTGTGGTCATAGATCTTTTCTAAAAAGTAATACCGCTAGGAATATAATAGGCTTTTGCTGTAGTATGGTCAGTATGATACCTTATAAGTATTGGGCCAAATCTCATCATGTACATCACGCTAACAACGGCTTACTAGAACTTAGGGATATAGGAGATATCAATACATTGACAGTTGCGGAATATAAAGCTTTATCCAAATGGGGGCGCTTTAAATATAAAGTGTATCGATCACCTCTTGTAATGTTCGTATTAGGTCCTCTATACTATATCCTAATACACAATAGATTACCACTGATCAACCTTATACAATTTAAAAAGGTGAAGAAGACCCTTATATGGAATAACCTAGCACTGATAACTATTTTTGTTGTGTTAGCTCTCACACTTAACTGGTGGAAATTTTTTGTTACACACGCAGCGGTAATGGTACCATTTGCGATCATAGCGATATGGTTTTTCTATGTACAGCATCAACACGAAGAAGCATACAAAGCATGGAAAGACAAATGGGACTATGTTACTTCTGCTTTAAGAGGCAGTTCGTACTATAAAGTACCTAGAGTATTTAATTGGTTAACTGGTAACATTGGCATACATCATGTACACCATCTTAATCCTGCAATACCTAACTACAATCTCAAACAATGTATCAATGAAAATCCTTGGCTTAACAAATACACGACGGTATTAGGATTTTGGGAAAGTCTAAAGTTAGCTTCTCACAAACTTTGGGATGAAAAAAGCAATCGCATGATTACTTTCAAAGAATTTAGAATTATGGAACAAATGGGAATGGCGGCATAACGAAAGGTAATATTTCATGGAATAAATATATAAAGCAGTAAATCCTGAATTGGGTTTACTGCTTTTTTTCAAACACTATTTCAAGTATTGAGTAAACCTTTACCACTTAAACCTTAAAAACCGTGTACTAGTAATATACTATTATTATATTCGTTAAGAAATAATTTACTTTGAATGCAAAATAGTTATTAGACTTCGAGTAACTAAGAATGTCTCCGCTAAATAACGAGAACGAGCTCTAGAAATAGTAATTTCCATTTAGGAAACTTCCATTTTTCAATACCAAAATAACAGATCAATGCGTATACAATCAACAGCATTTACAATAATATTATGTTTCTTTTCTTATTACTTACAGGCTCAGATAGAAACTGTGTTGCCAATACTCTCGGACCCACAAATACTTCTAGATGAAAACGGAACCAAAATAGCAAGTCTTCCAAAAGGGGAACAAGTAATAAACTCTCTTGACGGAAAACCAGATCGAGGATGGATTGGAGGAATGGCAGATATAGAACTAGGTACCTGTGGAAATATAATAACATATAACCAAGAAAGCAATAAACATTCGATTTTTGATTTAAACACTAAAAGAAGTAGGCAATTACGTGGAACTTATAAAAGCATCACACCATGCAGTGAAGGTTATCATCTAGCAGAAAAGATAGAAGACAGTAAATCTTCATGGTCCAATAGTTATTATTATTTTTTAGACACGAATGGAAATACCGTTTTTAGCCCTAAAGGATACTACAAGGCAGATGTTTTTAATGACGGTTTAGCTGCAGTAAGAACAAGATCTAACAAGTGGGTTTACATAAATGATCTTGGCCACGAACTAGACATTATACCACCTTCTATACTTAAAATAAAAGAGGTCACTTCTTTTTTCGATGGCGTTTCGGTAATAACGACTCTCATACCTGAAAATAAAATTAAAAGAACTTATCGAGTATATATGATTAATAAAAAAGGTGACATTATTTTTGATAGTCAAAACGAATTCAATGGAATTCCAATCAAACGAAATTCCAGATCACATAATGGTATTGTAACGCTCTCAATATATCAAGAAGATTACACCAAATCAGGCGACTTCCTAGCCTATGTCAACTCTAAAGGAGAGGTATTTCTTGAAACAAAAAATATATTTAGTTTCAAAATAAGTGAAGCAGGGCTTATACTTGCCGAATTCCGAAATCAAAAAAACGAAAAGAGTTCGTCCAAAATCTACAATAACAAGGGAATAGAGATATCAATTCCTGAGATACCTGGAACAAATAAATATTATATCAATCGAATTAAAAATCAATATTTTCGAATTATATACAAATTAGAAGGTGAAAAATCAACAACAACAATATTTGATGCGACCCTAGAAAAAAATATTTATACACTAAATGACTTGGCGATGGCAGTAAAAGGAAATTTGATCTCCATGAAAAACAGTAAAACAAAACGATTCTATGTAGAAGATTTAACCACAAACAAAATAGTATACGACACAAAATTAAAAGAACAAACCATACATGACTTAAGCTCTAATTTGGAAAATTCAGATCAAATAAAAACATTTGTTTGCAGCGACATAGATGACGTTAAAAACATTTCCAAATTGACAGAACTTCACGAATTAACAATTCGTATAAAAGACTTGAAAGAAATACCTGATCTACGAAAACTAACAAAACTTAAAATCCTTAGATTAGACAATTGCAGAGCACTTACAAAATTTCCGAATTATCTAAACACATTAACTCAACTATCATTAAGAAGTTGTACCTCCTCAAACAACCTAATAGAAATGGTTGACGGACAAAAAAATCTTGAAAAATTATTTATTGTAAACATGGACATTTCAGAAATAAATAAGACTAGATTACGAAAACAATATCCAGACTGCAAAATATCCGGAAATGCCAAACATGCCGACTACGAATTACAGGAAGTCATATTCGGTTTTTAGATAATTATACTTAATCAAATGCAAAATGAAAAAACTAATACTATTTTCTACTCTTTTATTTCTAGCTTCCACAATTCTAGTTGCACAAACCGATCGAATCCCATTCCTATCAAATGGAAAATATGGAATTGTTGATGAAAAAGGCAAAATCATTATTCCTACGAATTTTGAAGATATTGTTGTACATACGGAAAATAAAATAATCGCGGTTTTAAAAAACGACCTTTGGGCTGTATACAACATGAAGGGAATACGGCTACTCGATCATGTTATTAAAGACCAAAAAACATATGGTACACCAGGACCTATCGTACGTAAAGTTCGAAGTAAATTATACTTATACGGAAAAGGCAATCCAGCCCCTTCTACTAACTTAGTTGTCATAAGCGACGCCTATGCTAAGGTTGATTACTTCATCAACCCTGAAGCTCCGATTAAACATTACGAGCCATACAATCAAAAAAACAGAAGTAGTAAAAAACGTATATCTGGATTTGGATTTCATGTACCTAACAACCATATCGTAACTACTAGGGATAACTTATTTATGGCAATTGATAGTTTGGGAAAAGAAAAATTAACTATCCCTGTGGAAGATGCCTTTATAATAAACAATGAGGTTATCGGTGTAGGTAAAGATGGATTATTTGCAATCTATAACAATAAAAAGAGGTTGACTGAACATATATATTCCGATATTCTAAGCCTAACGAAAGGCGAATTATTTTGTGGTATATTAAAAACACCAACTGAAAAAAGTAGCTCAAAAAAAGAATATCATCTATTTGATAAGTATGGAAAAATATTTACAAAATCAGAGAACTCCTTTTCATCTACAAAAAATTCTGTCATTATTAAAAATCAGAATGGCGAATCAACATTATACGACTCAAGCCTTAAAAAGGTCAAATCGTTTGGCAACAATGAAATAAAATTGGCTGGCTATGGTAAATTATATTCCGTCATAAGTACTGGATCAATTATAAATAATAAAACAAGAGCAAGATCGAAGGGGTTATATGATATAAATGGAAATATGCTTTTAGACACTATTTATACCAAAATAAAAGTTGATAACAAATATGTTCTTTGCAGTATAGATAATATGCATTCTGTATTAGACAGCAATCTAAATAAACTTATAGAATGCGATACAGTAAAAAGCTTGACACCCAGTTCAGCAGAAGGTATGTTCCATTATTCTGTTGCAGGTCCTACCTACAAAGACCTTTTCGGATTAATGGATATAAATCAAAAACCAATAATAAAAGCAGATAACCATTCTATCAGGACGTATGAATGCATTGATTTCGCTTTAGTTGTTACCGACAGTTCATCTTCATTAGTTAGAATCTCAGACAACAAAATAATAGCTTCCACAAAAAACAGAAGTAAAATATCTGTTGACTGTGTAAAACGGAAAATAAGTGTACCTACGGATACATCCTACATCACATTAGACTTCCTAGGCAATGTGATTAAAGAAAGAATGAACAATCGCAGCAAGACTAAAAGCACTATCAAGTCAAAATATAAAATAAAAGAAATAGGCAAAATGTATGCGCTCACCAACAGTGATGGAAATCTTGTAGATAACAATCGATACAAAAAAATAGAAATCATAACTGACCCTAAAACAAAGAAGACTGCATACTTTTGCGTTTACGCAGAAAACCAACACCCCTCGTGCAAAGTATTAAATGATGACCTAAAAGAAATCACTCCCGCTGGCTATTCCATAGCTGAAAGATGGGTGCGTAAAATGAAATACAACAAAGGGACTATTTATGTGGCGAACGATGCAGATGTGGCGATCAGCAAATATAAATTTAAATCCGGAATAGTAGATTTTGATGGAAACTGGCTGGTCAAACCTTTCACCGGAAGATTTAATTTTATCGATGACGGGGTATATTTAGTATCTGACTATGACAGTAAAAGAAACATTTTCTATAATGCACAAGGAAACAAAGTAAATACTCTGGACTATGACATAATTTCCAAAATGAATGGTTCTGATTATTTCCAAAATAGGATACCTGTTGGAATTCTACAAGATAGATCATACATCAAAAAACTAGAAGACGTTATTAAAACCTTTGACACAGATCATCCCTCCTCCGATGACAAAGAAAAGGATTTTAAAAAAATAAAAGAAGGCTTGGAAACAACTCTACAAAAATTAGAAGAAAACAATAGAAAAATAAAAGCTATTGGAGAACCAGACATTCTGTATGGCTATGTTAATAAACTCGGAAAACAAATCATCCCTCTAAAATACATCAGTGCTACATGCTTTGGTATGAGTGAACCTTATGCTACCGTATCTGAAAAAGATAAAAACGGTAACATATCAACACATATCATAGACACGTTAGATAATAAAATCGTATCGGTACCATATGAATCGTTGTCTAATCTGCAAAATGGTTATTACTCATGCAAATCAAATGGCTTCTACGGTATTGTCGACTCTATAGGAAATGCGAAAACAGATTTTATCTATAATACAATACGGTCTTCGCGCGATGATAAAAAGATATATACTGCAAGCGATTCTACATCGAACTATATTATAGGAAAAAGATTTAAAACTATCCGACTAGAACCATCAGACGGTATTGAAGTCAAAAAAATAAATGCTAAATACTTCTATGCTAAACTAAGTTTCAAAGTCGCTGATACATACAAATCAACGCACAAATTCCATATCTATTCCTATGATCTAGAGCTAATAGAAAAATTCGATGACATTAATGAAATAAGCGAAAAATTCAATACTAAAAAACTTCCTATAGAATATCTTTCAATTACCAAAAGCGACAAAACAAAAGTCGTCTACAATCTCAAAGAAAAAAAATTATTGGAAGACAAGTAATTCACTATTAGCGTAATAGTAATGTCCATTACGTTTAGAAGAATCGAAATGTCATTTTGGGATATGTATAGTAATAAAATACAAAAGCCTAGGTAAAAAGTGTGTTTTTTATTTGAAACACACCTCTTACCTAGGCTTCCCCTAAATTGAATTATATTAAATCCCCTACTCTCTTTCTCCCTCGGAAATTACTTCTTCTCTAGGCCACACATTATTGTTCTGATTGACATCTACCATACCGTAATTTGGATCGATAGTGACATTCTTGATTTTTCCAAACTTCTTAGGAAGTGTAAGTGTATAAGTTGGATGTGTCCATGGCCAATCTTCAGCTATTTCATAATCTTCCATTCCACTATCATTAGCTTTTGCCCCTCTCATGATTTGTAATGGAATATTATACATCATTTTCTTTCCACCTTCACTTTCGACTAATACATCTAAGGGCATTGGCATTACACCTTGACGCGATAGAATTATTTCCGTATTTCCATTATAAGTAATGGTATCTACACCATAGTCGATATAGTGCGTTGTATTGACCATATATTCTTTATACCAATCCAGTTCTAATCCACTATTTTTTTCAAATACTCTAATGAAGTCATTTGGATTAGGATGTTTAAATTTCCAGGTATTGTAATAATCAAGTAATGCTATATCGAATGCTTCTTTACCGATTATGTACTCTAGTTGCTTGAGGAATACTTGCCCTTTGACATAAGATCCAACTCCGTAAGCTCTATTGGTAGTATAGTGATCTGCATGGGTAGATAAGGGCTCTTCCATTCCACTCAGAGCGATATTAGCTTGACCATTGAATGTTCCTAAAAAAGGATTGTCAGCGATCTCTCCTGGTACGAATCCTTCCTTCTTGAGGTAGTCCATAGTCTCTGTACTACCGAAAGATGTAAACCCTTCGTCCATCCATGGATATAGCGCTTCATTAGTTGCTAATATCATCTGATACCAACTGTGCATCCATTCGTGTATAGATACACCAACTAGACTTCCATAACTTCTCTCTCCTGTGATCAATGTAAGTTGTGGGTATTCCATACCACCATCACCACCTTGTACAAAATAGTAATTAGCATAAGGGTACTCGCCATATCTAGCGCTCATCCACTTGTAAGCTGCGGCCATCGCTTTAGGAAGGTTTTGCCAATTTTCTGTCGTCTTTTCGCCTGGCTGATATAAGAAGTGAAGTAATGGTCCATCCTCTACCTGAAAAGTCTCATGTGTGTAATCAGGATCTGCACCCCAAGCAAAATCATGAACATTTTGAGCTAAGAATTTATACGTAATTTTTCCCTTCTTCGCTTTTGATTTTCCTTTGCCATATCCGTATCCAATCTCGTCCATATTTTGAAGTTGACCAGTTGCACCTACTACATAATCCTTATCGATATGAATCGTTACTGCATAATCTCCCCATATCCCATAAAACTCTCTTCCTACGTATGGATTAGCATGCCATCCTTGATAATCATAGTTCGCCATCTTAGGATACCATTGCGACATGGAGAACCTTACACCTTCAGCACTATCACGTCCAGACCTTCTCACTTGCAAAGGGATTTGAGCATCAAAATCCATCTCAAATAAAGTACTGCTTCCTGGCGCTATTGGTGTATTTAGAGTCACTTCTAATATCGTACCTACCATTTCGTATTTCACTTTTTCACCTTGGTGCTTGAGTGAATTTACTTTGATGTAACCGATCTCGTCATCTTTGAGTAATGAGATTCTATCGCCAACTCTACGATCTGGATCCGCTATGTTTCGTGATCTTACATCCATCATACTATTAGGCTGAAAAGCATTGAAGTACATATGGTAAAAAACTTTGTTTAACGCATCCGGAGAGTTGTTGACATATTGAATGTACTGCTTGCCTTTGTATTGATTTTTCTTTACATCCATATCAATATCCATCTTGTACTTAATGGATTGTTGCCAGCGATCTGCTTGAGCATTAGCTATGGTACTGATTGGTAATGTTAGGATTGCTATAAAAAGCGTTTGTAATAATAATTTCATATTCAATTTTAATTTTAAAACTTTGCAAAGATGAGCTCCCTTACTTAATCTTCCTTGTATACTTTGAAAATATATTGGCATATTGACTATCAAAACTTAGTTTAGTAATGATATCAAATGGAAATCTTGTGTTGGTCTCATCCAATACTCCTTGGGCGTCAAAATATCTGATTTCTAACGAGTCTTTATTCACTAGCTTTACCTGCCCTATTCCGAAATAATCATCCTTGACTCTTTCGCAATCTATAATCACAGAAAGTTTTGAAGCCTTTAATGATTTTGATACTGATTTCCAAGAGCTAATATCTACTGGGTACTTCTTTTTCTTCTTCTTCAGTAGTCCTTCTCCTTGTAATATCGATTGGTGATACTTGTCGTTTTCATTTCTTCTAAGAGACTCAATCGTCGATATAGGAAGAATTGATTTTGTAATATTCTTAAATTCGAAAAACTCTTGTAAAACGACGAAATCATCATTCACATCTAATACTACAGCTGAGGTATAGTTATCATCATACTTAGATAGAAGACTAAAGAATTTACCTTCTTCTTTATACTTCTTGAGCTTCTTTACAATCTTCTTATTATTCATAATTTGAAATTTATCTATTTATAATTCAATTTTCTCTGTCAATTTACTCCATGATCCCCAATCGAACATCTTCTTGGAAATCATCAAAAATATAATCCCTGATAATATAAATACTCCGGCCATCGTCCATGCATTGATATCCGTAACATGCCATATACTATCTGTCTGCAATACACTCCCATCATAACATACAAACAATGCTCCGTATATATTGGTTGCCGCATGCACACCT
This sequence comes from uncultured Saprospiraceae bacterium, assembly GCA_938015435.1. Taxonomy (GTDB): domain Bacteria; phylum Bacteroidota; class Bacteroidia; order Chitinophagales; family Saprospiraceae; genus UBA1994. The sequence continues at coordinate 61,959 of CALLPN010000017.1, read as the reverse complement.
ATAGCTAACTCAAGGCCATCATCCATAATTGTCATAATCCCTAATAGAAGACCAGCAGATATATAATAAAGTTGCATCGGTACTATACCATATTTAGCTACTTCTGGATTAGAACCATGCACTAGACCAAATAATAACGACGTGATAATGAGCGGTATCCATTTAGACTTAGCATAGAGTCCAATACCTTTCATTAGATAAGACCTAAATAAGAGTTCTTCGAGAGTCGTCTGTATAGGCAGTACGGTGAGACAAATCGCTAAGAGAATCAACACTTTTCCCCAGTCCGCATTAAAGTAGTAGGTCTCTGGACTTATAAAATAAAGTATAATTTCAAAAAATGACATAAAGAATAGCCATACTATCAGACCAAAAAATACTTTGGGCCAGTTGATTCGAGATCTATGAGTAATCAAGCCTTTGAGGCTTTTTCTATGAATAAACTTAACTCCCAATAAAAAGAAGATCGTAGCACCAATGAAAATCGTAAACATGAGTAGTAAGCCCAGGTTATTGTCAATATGAAGAATACCGAAATCCATCGTCTCGGTGAATCGCTCTACCTCCGCGGTACCTATATCAGCATTGCTCTCTATCGCATTAGTCTGAGCCCAAACTAACGGCAACTGTCCTACTCCATAACCGAAGACAAGAAGAAATATGGTTGCTAGATACATCCACCACTCGTTAAACCCTTCTTTAGCTTGCTTAAAATACATAGCCTAAAGGTACAAGATCAAGAGTAAGAATCAAATATACTAAGCCGATAGATGCTGAAGCTGAATGAGATACAATAGAAAGAAAACATACGTCCTAAGCCATACGATAATCAATGAGACGAAGTCTCTCTCTTCATTTCTACATTATTCCCTGTCATATTAGTATCTATTCCATATCTTTGGGGAATATAAAGATACCACAGATGAAAACAGAAAAGAAAGGAAGTACGCTTGCAATAGGATTTATTATCGCTACAGCCGCTGCTGCAGTAATCAGTAGGTTGATCCCTCATATGCCCAACTTTACAGCTATGGAGAGTATTGCTTTATTCTCTGGAGCATATCTTGGATGGAAGGCACTAGCGGCTATCACGCCACTTATCGCATGGTTCTTTTCTGATCTATTAATCAATAACACGGTGAGTCGTATGTTTTACCCTGATGTGGAGGGTATCGTTTGGTATGCTGACTATATGCCTACTGTATATATATCGGCATTCTTCATGATCCTTTTAGGTGCCAAAGTTCTCAAAAAATGGAATCCTGCGACACTAGCGATTACAGCATTGAGCGCTTCACTGATATTCTTCATTGTATCTAACTTCGGTACGTGGATGAGCGGTACCATTTATCCTATGAATAGCGCTGGATTAGCAGCTTGCTTTACAGCAGCACTCCCATTCCTGAAGACTTCTGTTATAAGTAATTTAGCCTTCACAGCTATACTTTTTGGAGGATATGAATTAGTGCATTACTATTCTTACGATACTAAGGCTCAGTTGGCTTAGACTTAAGTTAGAAAGGCAGCCCTTTTAGATTTTAGCTTTAGTTCAGAGGGCGGGAGCACTTAATCGAAAGCTATTATTTCTTATCGATGAAGAGGCCTTTCCTTTAAGGACTCCAGTCCTTAAAGGAAAATATTGCAATGAGCCTTCACAAAAGCTACTATTTCTTTCTTGGCACCCAGTTAACTTCTGTGACCCCTTGTTCCATAGCAATCTTACGCCCCAAGACAAACAGGTAATCAGACAATCTGTTGAGATACCTTCCAATATGACCATCTACCGTAGATACATTACTAAGCGTAACTACCCTTCTTTCTGCTCTTCGGCAAATCGTACGACACTGATGAGCTAGACCGACAGCTACTGATCCACCAGGAAGAATAAAAGCTCTAAGAGGTGCTAAATTTTCATTCATATTATCCATCGCATCTTCTAATATCTTAATATCCACCTCTGCCAAATCTGGTGTAATCATATCTTTACTTGGATCAGATGCGAGATTAGAACCAATAGTAAAAAGTCTATTCTGGACTTCAGTCAATATTTCGTTTTGACCTTTGATATCCATACTTGAGAGCAACGTTCCGATGAATGAATTGAGTTCATCCAGTGTTCCGTATGCCTCGATACGTATATCGTCTTTGGATACTCTAGCACCACCAAATAGTCCAGTTGTGCCTTTATCTCCAGTCTTAGTATATATTTTCATAGTATAGATCGCTTTGACAGACAAAGAAAACAAATAGCGGCGAATTCAGTTGTGGGAATGCTGATTTGATTATCAATTAAATAAAAATCGATCATATGGCACATGAGTGCTAATATGATCGATTTTTCTATAATTCTATTGTTCCACTTTGAATCTATTAGAGCCCATGTATTTACTTTGTAAGCCACATTACACTCCAACAACGCAGGTTTTTCTACGAAAAGCCATTGCTTTGGACTCAATTTTATTTTTTTGATTTATCCTGGCAAAGTCAACGTGCTTTTACAAAACACTGCCTGACTTCGCTATTCGCGTATTTTTTTTTAAAAAAATACGCTTAACCTTCCGCAACATTATATCTGTGGGTGGGATCAGAGGCCTTGATGATATTCGTATTTTTGATATCTGTCTCTACTAGTCCATCTCTTAGTCTTATAATACGATGAGCGTGTTCTGCGATATCAGGCTCGTGAGTCACAAGAATCACAGTATTTCCATTATCTTGAATAGATTCGAATATCTCCATAATCTCAATGGACGTCTTGGTATCTAAATTTCCTGTTGGCTCATCTGCTAAGATGATTGCTGGATTATTGACTAAAGCTCTGGCAATGGCAACTCTTTGACGTTGTCCACCAGAAAGTTCGTTTGGCTTATGTGTCATCCGATCACCTAACCCTACTATATCTAATACGTGCGACGCTCTTTCTTCTCTGTCAGATCTACTCATACCTGAGTATACCAAAGGAAGTGCCACATTATCTAGTGCCGATAGTCGCGGAAGTAAATTGAATGTCTGAAATACAAAACCTATCTCTCTATTACGTACCGTCGCTAATTCGCTGTCGGTCATCTGCGACACATTGATACCATTCAACATATAAGTACCACTTGTCGGCGTATCTAGGCACCCTAAGAGATTCATCAAAGTAGACTTACCAGATCCTGAAGGACCCATTAGTGCTACATATTCATTTCTATGAATATCAACTGAAATATTTTTGAGGGCATGCACCTGTTCGGTTCCCATTACATAGGTCTTCTTCAGGTCTTCTACAGATATCATTTTTTCCATGATGGCTAATATATGGTTTTAGGTTTGGATCTTTTCTTAATAAGATGCTAATACATCTTTAAATGATGTGCTACTTATAACTGTAAGGTACTTTAACGACTATCAATGACTCAATAATATAGACAAGAGGTAATTATATTGGGTCGAATCGGCGAAAAATTAGCTTCCAAAGTCCACCTCAGCGTGGATAACTACTTTCAACCCCATTAATCTCTAGTATTTATCAACATTTGAGCAAAATCATTGATCTTAATTTTCAAAGCACTGTTGGTATTCGTAATATTACGCACCCAATCTACCATACCCAACTTTTATTTTTAGCCCCAGGCGAATATATCATGACAGAACCTAAAAAAATCAAGCACATAGCCGTCGCAGGTAATATAGGTGCGGGTAAGACTACCCTATCCGAATTACTTTCAAACCACTACAACTGGGATGTGCTATATGAAGATACAAGTACTAATCCTTATTTGAGTGACTTCTATAACGATATGCATCGTTGGTCATTCAACTTACAGATCTATTTCCTAAATAGCAGATATCAACAAATATTGGGTATTCGTCAAGGCGATGCTACAGTCATTCAGGATAGAACGATATATGAAGATGCTTACATATTCGCTCCTAACCTTCATGATATGGGTCTCATGAGTGAGCGAGATTTTGCCAACTACTTCGATCTATTCAAAACTATGTCTTCGCAGGTAGAGGCTCCTGATCTATTGATCTATCTCAGATCTAATATTCCTACTCTCGTAAATCATATTCACACACGTGGTCGTGACTACGAAGGCAACATGAGTCTAGACTATCTTAAACGCCTAAATGAGCGTTATGAGGAATGGATCAAAGGCTATACAGAAGGTAAATTGTTAATAATCAATGTAGATGATCTTGACTTCAAAAATAGAAAAGAGGATTTAGGCTTCATAATAGATAAGGTCGATAAAGAACTTTACGGTCTTTTCTAGGTTTGTAATTACATGTACACACAATTATCAAAATCGCTCACGGATCAAGATGTAACTCTCGTCGCTGTCTCTAAGACTCGTCCGGATGAACAGGTAATGGCCTTATACGATCAAGGTCAACGTATCTTCGGTGAAAATCGAGTAAGTGAACTTGAACGTAAAACCGAATACTTTCCTGCTGATGTAGAGTGGCATATGATAGGTCATCTTCAGAGTAAAAAAGTGAAAATCGTATTACCCATAGTGAGTATGATTCATTCGGTAGACTCTGTAAAATTATACGACACTATCGTGAAAGAAGCGATCAAAATCAGCAAGCCTGTATCCATCTTACTACAATACAAAATCGGTCAAGAAGAAGCTAAATATGGTCTTGATAAAGATGCTTTAGATACAATTATAAACAAACATCTCTCCTCTCCTTCTCCTGTCCAAATCAAAGGTTTGATGGGTATGGCTAGTTTTGTAGATGACCAGGACCAAGTCAGATCAGAATTTGTTGAATTGAAATCAGTCTTTAATTATTGTAAGTCGACTTACTTTGCGTTGGATGATCAATTCGTTGAACTGAGCATGGGTATGTCCGGCGATTATAAAATTGCTATTGAAGAAGGTGCTACGATGGTAAGAATAGGGAGTTTACTTTTTTAGCATTACACTTCAAAATACGCGGTCATCTTCGCTACTGTTTCTTCCGTCTTAATTTCATCCATGATCACTTTTCCTTTTTCCAATACTAGGATGCGGCTACTTACATCTGCTACATGATTAAGATCGTGGCTTGATATCAAAAAAGTGTGTTGCTCAATCCTTGATTTTATAAGATTTTTCAATCTATTCTGAGATGTCGGATCGAGGCTTGCAAATGGCTCATCAAGAATAACAATTTCTGGATTACCGATCAATGCACCTATGATACCCACTTTCTTTTGATTCCCTTTTGATAGGTCTCTGATGTATTTCTTTTTACCTAATATTTCATCATTGAAAAACTCGTCGAACTGAAGTAGAAATGAACTCATATCTCCATCCGACCAATTATGCAATCCTGCTATAAATAGAAAGTATTCCTCTGGTGTTAGAAAATCAATTAAAAATGTTTCATCAATAAATGCGCCAGTATAAGCCTTCCAGCTTTCATCAGCACTCACATCTTTTTCTTTAGAGCGCACTTGCCCTTTGGATGCTTTGATTAGATCTAAAAGCAAACTGAATGCTGTGGTTTTACCCGCACCATTATTACCCACAAGACCAATACATTCACCCGATGAAATAGATAGTGACTCTATGTCAAGCACAGTATTTTGTCCGTAGCTCTTTGATATATTTTGAAACTCTATTAGCATTTTTTAATTCTTTCTAATTTATAATAATTGAATTGTAAAGATATGTACTCATCAGAAAAAAGTTTTCCTATTGATTATTTTATTAATACTTTCATACGTTATGTGTCTACCGACGATTCTCTTTTTGCATTGGAAAAAAAAGAGACAAAAATCCTAGACAAACCCAATCGCTCCACGTGTTTTGTCACCAGCCCTTCTAGATGTCTATGTTGCGTAACAAATTATGACTCTCAACACATTAATCTATTGAAGTAGAAAACTGTTGAACTGTAAAGTTGTGTACTATTATAAAGTGTAAATCTCAGCTATTTTCTAAATGCCGCTCCGATCTTATATCTATTTTTCTTAAACAAATTTACACAAGCATCGATGAGTTGATTATGGAAAATAAGCCCTAATAGACCCACTACTCCTATTGCCAACAATCCGAACATTTCCATATCAAAATATATTCCGAGAAGTATCAACACCGCAGGAATAATAAAGATTGGGATCATAATAAGAAACAATGCTATGGACATCCCTTCATAATTCATAGCGGCACCTTTATTGGCATCTATTTTTTTAGAATTATAACTTGCCAAAAACATATACATAAACGTAACTACTCCAAGATTAAATAATGCAGCTATAGGTATAAGATAGAAGTACTCCACTTTGTAAAAACCATACCATACCATCAAGCAAGTATTCAACAAGATAGACATCACTTGCAAATAGTATTTCGCTTTAAATATATCCCTGATTGACCCCATCCTAGTCAACAGTAAATCGAAATGATCGCTATTCCATGAAAGCAATAATTGCCCATAAGTAAGTGCAAATCCTCCAGTTGTAAATATGGCTATAAACAGGAGCATAGGTAATGAATCACTACTAAGTAAAAGTGGATAGACCAAACACATTAGTAGTATCAACATTTGTGTTCTCGATCGTTTGTTTCGCATGATTAATTTCATTTCCAATTCCATCAGACTACCTACTTTTCCAAACCTTGAAAACAATCCTTTTCTTACACCTAGCAAACTAGCATCTGATACTACTCCTTGATCTTCGAAATAAGCACTATTTGTTAAAAACAGAAAAGAAAAATAATAAGCTATCCCGACCAAGACCCAAGGAATAAAAGCATAAATAATAGACGTAACTAAAAAATCGTAGACTCCTTGAAATATTGGCATCAAAGCTATATAACCTTTGACATCTAAGAATGTGATTCCCAACAATATAGCTAAGATACCTCCTGCCATAATCTTGTTAAACGACAAATACTTATCTAAGAGAAATGCCATATAATTACTAAGATAGAGTACGCCTATCATTGCTAATGATGTAGATAGCACATTGACATTATATCCTTCTTTGTAGGCCGCAGAAATCAAATATGCCACTATTGCAAGCAAAGGAATAAGGTTCATCCAATTCCATAAAGATCTAAATAAGACAAAATGATAAATCGAACTCTTCTTGATTCGTTGAAGTGCATATTGTCTAAAGAGTGGAAAGCTAAAATTTTGGAAAATAATACGAATAAACAGAAGATAAAGTAAACCATATAAATAATAGCCACCTACTATTGTTGGACCTGCTGCTTGTTGATCAGTTTCATCAAAGGCAAATGGAATTCCCGCACCAACAGCAATAAATATAATCCCAAAATATAAACCAAAGAGGCCCATGATTATGGTAGTCCCTAGATTTTGTGCAAATGCTGGACTACGTTTAAATGACTTCCAGCTAAGACTAACTATTTGTGAGATCATGATTCCAATGTTGATGTAATGTGAAAATACAAAAAAGACCTACTACAAATAAATGCAGTAGGTCCGAATATCTTAAATATTTAAATTAAGCTTTATCGTTAAGTTTATTGATCTGATATTACGTAACTTTTTTTACTCACCATTGACCATATACAGCATCTTATCTATGAAAAGTACATATAGACTACTACTACGATCAAACAGATCACTGCACCGATAGGCTTCACTAATCTCCATGGAGTAATATCTACGTCTTCTGTATACTTTTGCTCGAAAGCTTCTGCTCTTGGATTAAATTTACCAATCAATAACATGATGATCACATTCAATACAAATAAGATTGCCATCACATGTAAGAAATGAGGGTAAGCTCCAGCTTCAGCAGCTTTAATTGCTAATTCATCAGTAACTCCTGTTGCCTTTATTGCATCAACGGCATTACTTTCCAACAAAGGTTGAATAGCAAAAGTACTTATAGAATAAAGTACCACACCTGATAACAATGCTATCTTGGCAGCAATCGCCGGCACGTATTTAGTCGCAAATCCTACTACGATTATCGTCAAGATTGGAATTGAATAACAACCATTTATTTTCTGCAGCCATCCAAATAAACCTTCTGGAGCATTAGCAATAAAAGGTGCGATAAACATGGCTAATATCGCTAGTCCGATTCCAAACGTCTTACCTGCTTTTACAACTTGTTTGTCAGAGGCATCCTTATTAAAATGTTCTTTATAGATATCTAAACCAAACAGAGTTACTGAACTATTAAGCGCACTATTAAATGAACTCATAATAGCCCCAAATATAACCGCTGCGAAGAATCCCAATAGTGGAGCCGGCAATACTTCTTTTACTAATGCTGGATACGCTTCATCTCCATTTGTCAATTCTCCTTGAAACATGTGATATGCTATCATACCCGGAAGCACTACAATTAGTGGCCCTAATATCTTTACAAAGCTAGCAAAGACCAATCCTTTCTGACCTTCTTGGAGACTACTCGCGCCTAATGCTCTTTGAATAATCGCTTGATTAGTACCCCAGTAGAATAGTTGTACTAACATCATACCCGTGAATATTGTAGAAAAAGGAATTTCCGATGAAGGACTACCTATAGCATTAAATCTTTCTGGGTTAGCTTCAGTTATTATAGTAAGTCCATCCATCATACTGCCATCACCTATGGCCATCAAACCAAATATAGGGATCAAAAGACCACCTATCATAAGACCTACGGCATTGACTAAATCTGAAACTGCTACGGCTTTCAAACCACCGAATATTGCATATATAGATCCAATCAAACCGATCACCCATACACAAACCCAAAGGCAAGCAGTCTTATCCATTCCGAGTAAAACCTCAAGGTCAAACATCGTAATAAAGGCTAAGGCTCCAGAATATAGAACTATCGGAAGTAGAACCACAACATATCCTGATAAGAATAACGCAGAAACTAATGTCTTGGTCATCGTATCAAATCTCCTTGCTAAGAATGTCGGTACTGTCGCAATACCACCCTTGAGATATCGTGGCAAAAGCCATATAGCTGTGACTATCATAGCTACAGCGGCAAAAGTCTCCCATGCCATTACTAGTATTCCATGATTATATGCGGCACCATTCAACCCAACGATCTGCTCCGTAGAGAGGTTAGTTAATAATAACGAACCCGCGATTGTGATTGCTCCTAGACTTCTTCCTCCTAAGAAGTAACCGTCTGAGCTATCTTCGTCCATGCCTCTTGTTGACATATAAGCAAATATGGCAACAATTGCGGTAAATGCGATAAATGAGATTATTTCTATCATAAAATACTTATTGTTGATTTTACATTAAGTAGGTAATATAGGAAAATATATAATGGATTACTCGGTATATATAGTTCTCAAGGTAAATTCAATTAAAATCACGCTCCAAGTGTATAGAGTATCTTTCCAGATAGGCTAAGATAATCCCGTATCAAAAAAACAGAAATCCCCTAACGGCCTTTAGCATTAGGGGATTTTGAATTATCTCATCCAATTTCAAGATGAACGATAGTATATTATTGATCACTTCAACTTAGCTCCCTTTGATCTTATACAAGATTATTCCACAAGCTTCTTTCTTTCTGTCTTTAGCAAACCAAAACTCTTTTGCCTTTCTAATAGCCAGTGAAATCAAACTTTGCTTTTTGATCGTACTGAGAGCATCATTATATTCTGCAGATTTTACACTTCCTGTGCGCCCAACGCATATATTCACAGCGACTATACCATCTTCTTCAGCCAAAATCAAAATATTAGGCTGATCTAGTATTTTTCGACTCCCTAAGCCTTCGCCATAGATCTCTAGGCTAAGATCTTCATCAATCTCTATGATTGCTTTTTCATTCGGATCACGATCAGGCTTTTCCTCTACCACCTCTTCTTCTTCCTCTTTATCACCGAGACTTAATACTTCTTCTTCCTCTTCTTCTACTTCCTCTTCCTTCCTTGTCGGTGGAAAGTCCTCAGATTCTTCTTTATTATCATCAGAAATAACATCTTCCTCTTTATCTCCTAAAGATATTACTTCATCATCTTCTAAGACTTCATTATTCTTTGTATTTTGATTAGGGTCACCTTGATTAAATTTTCCTTTTCCAGATTCCACCTTTGTATCCTTTTTTTTCTTTGGCTTTGAACCACCACAATTTTTATCTAGCTTTCTCTCTGCTTTGGTATCACCCATCGATGCAGCCATTTCCCAGCTTTCACAAGCTTTCATTTTTTCATCATTATCTAAAGCGATATCACCTTGTAGATTCCATAAAGTTCGGTTCTTGGGATCTACTAAAAGTGCTGTTTCTAAAGTATTCGCCGCCAGATCCATATTATTCATCTTATAATGCGTGAGCGCCAACCACCCTACTACATCCTTTGTTACTCCTCGCTCTTCAATAGATCTATTAAAATCTTTCATAGCGCCCTGGTAAGCTGCTAATCCAAATTTAGAAGCACCTCTTAGCACCAATGCATCTTCATGAGTAGCGTCTTTCTTTATTACCTTGTTAAATGCATTTACAGCATCTTCGTGCCTATCAGTATCATATAGATATTTAGCTTTCATATATAGAAAAGCTACTTCTTCTTCTACGTTTTGGGCGTAAGTGCCCATGCTGAATAACAACCCAGCTAATAGGATATATAGTTTAGTGTATTTCATAGAATTGTACTTTTAGTTAGTTCTTATACTATTATAGACGTAAATCTCAGACTTGAGATAGTTAACAAACGCTTAAAACTGGCTCAGAGCTAAGAATAGTGAGACTTTGAGCTTTCATATTAAAGAAAAGCAATATATGTACCAAGTTTTAAAATAGAGCCGCTACGCTTGGGGATAATGAGCATCGAGAGTCGCTGCGCTTCGAGTACAAGTGACTCTTGACTTGATTATGTAGGTCAAAGACCTACCTTGTGATCTATACGCCAAACCGAGCCAAAGTGGCTATGAACAATGACCGCTAGACTAAGAATATATAAACCTTCTGTCGTAAAGAATTCGCAAAATCTCAAAATCGCATTCTCGTACACTTCTATAATCCGTACATTTGTACTTCACTTACTCACAATCAAAATTATTATATGAAAAAAGTATATATCGCATCAGCCGTTCGTACTCCACTAGGAAGCTTTGGAGGCGCATTATCATCATTATCAGCGACACAATTAGGAACAGCTGCAATCAAAGGAGCATTGGATAAAGCAGGTGTATCAGCAGAGCATATAGATGAAGTGTATATGGGTAATGTCTGTCAAGCTAATGTCGGTCAAGCGCCTGCAAGGCAAGCCGCCTTAGGAGCGGGTATACCGAATACAGTACCCTGCACTACAGTCAATAAAGTATGTGCATCAGGAATGAAGTCCATCATGTTTGCTGCTCAACAAATTATGCTTGGATATGGAGATCTTATCATAGCTGGAGGTATGGAGAGTATGTCTAATATTCCATTCTATCTTGATAAAGCAAGATGGGGATACAAATTCGGTGAAGGAAAATTTATCGATGGACTACAAAAAGATGGTCTGGTAGATGCTTATGATAACGTAGCAATGGGTGTAAGCGCAGATGCTACTGCTGAGAAATTTGGTATCAGCAGAGAAGATCAAGATAGATTTGCAATCCAATCATACGAGAGATCAGCCGCAGCAACTGCAGCAGGATTATTCAAAGATGAGATCGTACCCGTCAGTATACCTCAGCGTAGAGGCGAGCCTGTAATCGTATCTGAAGACGAAGAATTCAAAAAAGTAAAATTTGAAAAAATACCAGGATTACGCGCAGCATTTACTAAAGAGGGAACTGCAACTGCAGCCAACTCTTCTACAATCAATGATGGAGCATCAGCTCTAGTAATTGCTAGTGAAGAAGCAATAGCAAAGCATGGTCTTAAGCCTATCGCTAGGATCGTCTCCTTTGCAGATGCAGCGCATGAGCCACAATGGTTTACTACTGCACCTACTCTTGCCGCACCATTAGCTATCAAGCGTGCAGGATTAGAACAATCTGATATGGACTACTACGAAGTAAACGAAGCGTTCTCTGTAGTTACTATGGCATTTAACAAAGAGCTTAACGTATCTGAAGATATCGTCAATGTAAATGGTGGTGCTGTATCACTAGGACATCCACTAGGAGCCAGTGGTGCACGTATCACAACTACACTAGCACATGTACTCCAGCAAAAAGATGGAAAATATGGATGCGCTACTCTATGTAATGGAGGTGGTGGTGCAAGTGCTATTGTACTAGAGAAAGTATAATTCCTGCAATGGAATCACAAATAATATATCAGCCTTGTACCAATGGTACAAGGCTTTTTTATACGTCGAAATTCATAATGCCGTAACTTAAATTTTATTGAAAAATTATCATCTAGATTTAACGATATCATATCAATATATTTTGTGAACTCAAACGATACCTCAATGGATAAAGAAATAGAAAGAAAGTACTTACTTAAAAATGATGATTGGAAACCTTTAGTAGAAAAATCATATATAATCCAACAAGGATATCTCAATTCCGATCCTAACAGAACCGTTAGAATAAGAATCCTAGACGATAAAGGTATTTTAACTATTAAAGGAAAAAACGAAGGCATAAGTCGATTAGAGTTTGAATATGATATACCATACGATGATGCGAAAGAATTAATTGAACTCTGCGAAAAACCATTCATTAAAAAAACTAGACATATTGTAAATCAAGGTTCACAAATTTGGGAAGTGGATGAATTTGAAGGAGAGAATAAAGGATTGATAATTGCGGAAATTGAATTAGAATCTGAAAACACAAAAGTCAATTTGCCTAGTTGGATTGGAAAAGAAGTTTCTCATGATCCTAGGTATTACAATTCTAGTCTCTCTAAACATCCTATCTCTCAATAAAACTTATTCCGACAAAAGATAAAACGTTACCTTTTGGAAGAAAATCATTTATAAATAAGATGAAAATAACAACACTTTTATTACTGGTGGTTACCTCCTTCAACTTACTCAGTCAAGAGGCAGAAATAAGCCCTTACTCAATCGGAGAAAAACATATTATTCACTCCAAGGTTCTTAATGAAGATCGTGAGGTACTGATCCATGTGCCACAAGGTTTTTGGGGATTAGATGAAAAACCTGAAAGCTACCCTGTACTATTTGTACTCGATGGCGACAGTCAATTTATGAATACCGTATCTGCAATAGACTACATAAGTTCTGCTCCTATGGGCAATGACATCATACCAAGAACAATAGTCGTGGGAATTCCAAATCCAAACAGAAACTATGATTTCACTCCTTACAAAGGGATAATGGGAAGTGATTCTACACAATTTGAGTTAACTGGAGGTGGCCCCTTTTTCTTGGAATTCATCACTTCGGAAGTATCTACTTACATTGACAGTCTATATCCTACCAATACACACAGGTCAATTATCGGCCACTCTTTGGGCGGCCTTATTGTGTTCCAAGCGTTATTGACCGAACGAGGTTTTTTCACTAACTACTTAGCTTTAGATCCTGCATTGGATTTTGACAACGAGTCGTATTTTAACCAGATACTTGATACACTCAGAACCGCTGATCTTAGTCAAGAAAAACTATTTATAGCTAAAGCTTATACCTTACCTACATTTCTCGATCCTTCTCAAATAAAAGGAGATACATCTGAATTTCTTCAATTGGAGCAGAGTAACCTTAAATTTTTAGAATTCGCTGAAAATGAGAATTGGAACATTCAATTTGCCGCTAAATCCTATCCAGATGAAACGCACTTTTCGGTACCATACATTGGTACATATGAAGGATTAAAATATTTTTATTCGTGCTATAAATTTAACGAGATCATAGATTATTTCCATCCATCATTCAAAAACAGAATTGATCTAATAGATCGACTTAAAAAGCACTACGACAATATTAGTGATGAAGTTGGGTATGAAGTCAAACCTATGCAAAGCTATATACAATCTTGGGCTTACGGTCTAACACATTTTGGACGAAGTGATCTAGCTATTGATATGTTTGACTATAATATCAAGATACGTCCAAAGATTCCGTCTGCTTTGAATTTAAAAGCCAACTATCTCATCAATCATGATCAAGAAAAAGAAGCTATTCCTCTGCTAGCAAAATCACTATCATTACAAAATAATGGAGAGATCTTGAAAACATTAATTGACCTAAAATCACGTCAATAATCAATCCTTACATTAAAGCATATAGATAACTATCAAATTCAAAAATCTAGATTTTCTGCTTATAATTTTACAAATCTTTGAGAATTCACGATACCATTTACATTATATCGTATGATATAAATTCCAGGATACAAATCACTTACTTCGATATCTGCTTCTAAATCATTCGCTGCAATTACAGTCCTTTTATATTGCTGTCCAGTAACACCTACTATTTGAACTACCACATCAGATTGGATTGTTGATTCGAATGTAAGGTGGATGTAATCCTTTACTAATGAAGGTCTAATATTCAATGGATTATTTCCTCTAGATTGAACAACAACAATTGGAGAGTAGCTAAATCTTCCATCCAAATCGACTTGACGTAAACGATAATAATTAGAACCTCCTTCATAGCTATCATGAACAAAAACATATTCCTTTACCTCTGAAGAATTTTCAAATCCCTTCACTTCACCAATACTTTTAAAACCTCCTCCGCTTGTACTGAACTCTATTTCGAAATGAGAGTTATTTTGTTCAGTTGCAGTAGACCAATCTAGTTGGATGCCCTTTGAGCTTTCGACTGCAGTAAAATCAATAAGTTCAATCGGCAAAGCCACACAACCAGTTCCAGTACCAGGGAACACCTCCCATTCGACAAGAACTGTTTCATCCCTTCTATTAGCTGTAAGTTGAATAGGCACTATACGTGGAGCTGAACTTGATGAAAAACATCCATTAAAGTCTGCTCGAGTATTACCAGAACCATCTACTATTTTTACACCATCCACAAATAGGTCATCACCTCCATCTAATCCATCAGTACTGGAACTACAAGCTACCGTTGTTATTGTTAATTCAAGGTAACTATTAGCCGGAACTAATACGTCTTCCATTACAGTTTGAGGTGGCATACAATTTCCATTAGCTACAGGAGAACATACACCCGCGGTGACGCAAGAGGAAACACAACCTCCACAAGGACCTGGAATACCTAATACAAAAGAGCCAGATTGGCTATAGCCTACCGTGCTTAAAACTGTAAATAATAAGAGTAAAATATTTTTCATGATTCTCGTTTTTATTATTTTGTACAAAGGATGTTTATCTAATTAGATTCATATGTCTATGTAATAGATTGAGCCAGACTAATAGTTTAAAGTCTCAGCAACGAATATTGTTACAGAAACAAGAATAACTATATCATCTGATGCTCAAAAATGAATTCAGTTTCTTCCAAATCGCTATTCATCAATACCTCAAATACAATATAGGTAACGAGAAATCATGGAAGACTCCAAAATCAAATTTGATCATGAAAATTCAGCTTAACTAAAATCAATTATAATCGACCCTTTCCTTCCAAAAACTGAAAGTAAAGAACAAGATGTAAACCATTAAAAAGTTCGAAATAACCTAAATTATCGAACACCAGATATTACATTTTTTTCTAATAAAATGATTTCGAAGCTCATACTAAATCTTCAAAATTTTATCTGGTTTTTTGGGGTCGATTGCTAACATACGAAAATAACTGAACATTAGGTGATTGGCAATTAACATTTCCAGAATATGAATTCTACAAATTATGACCTTTCCTTACAACATATTAAACTTACTTTTAATATGAAATATCTATGTTGCGATACCTACTTAGAAAGCATGATATCTGTCAATAAAATAAGATATTTACATCATGGCAGATCATTCACAACCCAACAACCCTCTTCATGGGATCAAGTTGGCCACTATATTGGACGACTTAGTAGATTTCTACGGATGGGATAGTCTCAGCGACAAGGTTAATATCAATTGCTTTAAGAGTAACCCTACTATAAAATCTAGTTTGAAATTCCTCAGGAAGACTCAATGGGCTAGAGATAAGGTAGAGGATTTATACGTTCAATATTTAAAGAAACACAAGCGATGAACAAATATATCACCAAAAAAAACATACTGCTCACTCTCCTACTTGCTTTCATAGTGATACAGTTTTTTCCTATCGACAAAACTAATCCGCCAGTAGAACTTGAAAAAGATCTAATCGAGCTAACTAATCCTCCAGCAGAAATCGCTGCTAATCTCAAGACGATGTGCTACGATTGTCACAGTCATGAATCACGTTATCCTTGGTATACTAATATAGCGCCCTTTTCATGGAGGATCAAAAGCCATATTGACAACGGTCGCAGGCATTTAAACTTTTCTCTTTGGGGTGAGTACACAGAAAAGAAGAGAGCCCACAAACTGGACGAATGTGTTGATATGTGTACAAAGCATTGGATGCCTACACTAGATTACAAACTAATGCATGGTCGTATGAGCGATGAAGAATATAGCGAAATGGCTGCATTTTTTGAGTCTACTAAGATTCAAAAATCTACTTTATCTGATTTTGACTACTTATTAGGTAGCTGGAAGAGAACTGATGACGAAGAAGGTAATCAGACATTCGAATCATGGAAAAAAGAAAGTGAGTCTAAATACATTGGTCGTAGCTATACCCTTAATGGTGAAGATACATTATCGCAGGAACTGATGACAATCTCTAAATATCCTGATAATTGGATGCTAGGAGTTCAGCTTCCTGGCGAGCCCGCTGAAACGATGTTTACCATGAAAGACATGGATGCTACTTCGTTTGTATTTGAAAGTAAGGAAAACGAATTTCCTAAGCTCATCAAATATAAAGCTTCTGAAGGTAGATTAGATGCTGAAATTTCTGGTGATGATATGGCGATTCCTTTCTCTTTTGTGAAGATGTAATGGGTGCCTTTCTAATTCAATAAAATAGAACGATGGGATTTAATATAGCTGGGATGGTCATCAATAATAATTTTGATCATGATATAAGTAAACTTGAAGATGATCTTCATATTGGATTAGAAGTAATACGAGAGTCTAATTTCGAAGAAGCAGCTTCCAATTGGAAAGAAGATGGATTATACCATATCTACTTTGGGGACAAAGGGACCATGATATTTTATGGTCATGATATGGCTATAGATCGAGGTTTGTCTCAAAACCATGAATCTATGTCGTATGCTTACTCTGCTACTGCAATGGCATTTTACATCAGCTATAGTAATATCGCAGATAACGAATATCGAGAAATAATGGAAAGTGAAGATGGCCGAACCATGAGCGAAGGTAGCCCACTTCCAATAGAAGCAGATAATCCAACTGCTGACGGCTTAACTTTCGCCTTGATAGACAAAATCATGGAACAGAATTGGCATGAAATTGACTTTGGTGCAAAGTGCATTGTATGTAGAGCTGGAATCTATAGGCCAAAAAATAATACTACCCCATCTCATGAACAATCAAATACGAATTCCCAGAAAAAAAATGTAAACCCAACTATTACTCCTACCCCAATATTGCAAGAGAAAAAACAAGAGAAGTCTAAAGCTTATAAAGCAAAAGCAGTGGGTACCACTCCGAAGAAGAAGTGGTGGGAATTTTGGAAGTAACGTATGAGTTTAATTGTTTAACCTCCTTATGATCAGTGCGCTCGACAGAGAAGAGATTGATCAGCTGAAGAATGCATAGTGCCCTTTTTCGGAAAACACTGTCCTATTAATTGATACACTTGTGATTATATTCTAAACACTTGTGATTACTATTCGAAGTACTTGTGATTATTATTCGAAGTACTTGTGCTCATCAATCGCTATCGCGCTTACCGATCACTGCGTTACTGATTTTTTAGCACCAGGTGCACTGTGTTCTTAAGTCTTTCTTGAAAAAGAACCAACTTATCTTTCGTTAACGTATCCAAAACCTCTTCGGTATAATGTCTTACTGTAATCAACTTTAGATCATCGTCTTTCTTCAAGGTGTATCGATCTCCTAGTTCTGCGGCAAAGGCGGCAATTCTATCTGGTTTATTATTTGTACATACAGTAAAACTGATGGCCGTATTACGCATCATATTGACTCGTATGCGATGCTTAGCAAAGAGTGTAAATAAATCTCCCAAGTGATGCTCCCCTACAAATGAAAAGTCATTGGTACTGATATGCAAAAGCATTTGATCCGCATTGACTACGATTACTGGAGGATATCCTTCTGGTTCTTCTGCAGAGATTAATGTGCCATCTTTCTCTGGCGTATGAAAAGGCCTCACGTATAATGGAATGTTCTTATTTTGAATCGGCTTGATCGTCTTCTCATGAATTACTTTCGCACCGTAATAAGTCATCTCCACCGCTTCCTTATACGATAGTTGATCTATCTTGGTCGCATCATCAAATAGACGTGGGTCGCCAGTCAAGATACCTGGAACGTCTTTCCATATGTGCATACTCTCAGCATCCAAACAATAGCTTAATATAGCTGCTGTATAATCTGATCCTTCTCTACCTAAAGTAGTTGTAAAGTTTTCACTACTACTCGCTATATACCCTTGGGTAACTATGACATCATGAGACTCTAATAATGTTATGATTTTTTTAGAACGCTTCTGTGTGCTTTCCCAATCCACTCTTGCTTCTCTATGCCTGTTATCCGTAAGTATAATATCTCTTATGTCTAACCACTTGGCTTTGATCCCTTGCTCGACTAAGTACTGACAGACCACCTTGGTAGAAGCTAACTCTCCTATCGATACGATCTGATCGTACACATAATCGTATGGATCTATCACTGGATCTTCAAGAATCCATTCGATCTCTACAAACAAGTCATTAAGTTCATTCAATATAGAATGCCCTTCACCACAAAGTGCTTGTGCATATTGAAAATGATCCTGCTTGATCTCTTCTAGTATCTTGTAGGCATCTTCACTCTCTGCCATGTAAGCCTTTACGAGCGTCTCCAAAGCATTAGTCGTCTTACCTTTTGCCGAAGTCACGATTACTGCTTTCGACTTGAGATAGTCTTTTACGATTCCGCTTACATTCTCTACCAGATCAGGAGTACCTATCGATGCACCTCCAAACTTCCATACTTGCACTTGAGCGTTATTCATTGTATTGCTATTGGGTTTTCTATGAAGCGATATAAACACTTCAGAAGACAAAGATATTTAACGCAAAGGGTAATGATAAGTTTATTTAGCAAAAAATGAAGTAAGGTGCTATGCTTAGTGTATTTACGACACATTCTTACCGATATTATTTTTACTTTTAGTTGATTTTTGAAAATCTAAAGAATATTAATCCCTATGGATCCAAATTCCAGTGATATCGGTGACGCATTAGTCTTGTTAGGCGTCGGTATGATAACCGTCTTTCTAATACTTGCCTTGGTAGTCATATCTGGCAGTATACTAGTCCGGATAGTTAACAAATACGCACCTGAGCCAGTCAAAAAGCTAAAAAGAGCGAGTCGAAGTGCAAGCGGTACGGCCCCTGAAGTGATCGCCGCAATAGCTGCGGTAGTAGAGACTGTTACCGGTGGGCATGGCAAAGTAGAAAGCATTAAGAAAATAGAACATTAAGCCTATCAAAGGCTAAGAGATATAATAAGTAGTAAGATTATGATGAGAAAAGAAATAAAACTCGCACTGGTATATAGAGATATGTGGCAATCTGCGGGTAAATATGTACCCACTGTAGATCAGCTTTGTAGTGTAGCGCAACCAATTATCGATATGGGTTGCTTCCATAGAGTAGAAACTAATGGTGGTGGTTTTGAACAAGTAAATCTCCTTTTTGGAGAAAATCCGAATATCGCTGTTAGAAAATGGACACAACCCTTCAATGATGCGGGGATACAAACTCAGATGCTAGAGCGTGGACTAAACGGTATACGTATGAGTCCTGTACCTTTGGATGTACGGAAATTAATGTTCAAGGTGAAGAAGCTTCAGGGAACTGATATCTCTAGAACATTTGATGGTCTCAACAATCCTCAGAATCTAGAACCAAGTTTCAGATTTGCTAAAGAAGGAGGCATGATCGCTCAAGGTGCTTTGAGTCTTACTTACTCTCCTGTACATACAGTAGATTACTATATCAATCTTGCTGATCAATATATCGAGCGTGGTGCAGAAGAGATCTGTATCAAGGATATGGCTGGAATCGGTCGTCCTGCTTCTGTGGGTAAGATCATCAAAGGAATCAGAGAACGTCATCCAGATATCGTAATACAATACCATGGACACTCAACACCAGGATTTTCGGTAGCCTCATCACTTGAAGCTGCACGTAATGGTGCTGACTATATCGATGTAGGTATGGAGCCACTTAGTTGGGGAACTGGTCATGCAGATCTATTGACTATACACGAGATGTTAAGAGATGCAGGGTTCCAGGTCGCAGACATCAATATGGATGCTTATATGGAAGTACGTAGATTGTCACAGGCATTTATGGATGACTTCCTTGGTGCTTATATCAATCCGACCAATAGACGTATGAACTCTCTACTCATAGGACCAGGATTACCGGGTGGTATGATGGGTAGTCTTATGGCCGATCTAGAGAAAAACGTGGCGAGCCTCAACAAATGGCTCACAAAACGTGGCAAACCTAATACTACAGAAGACGAACTTCTACTTAAGTTATTTAACGAAGTGAAGCATATCTGGCCGATGCTAGGTTATCCTCCATTAGTAACTCCATTTTCTCAGTATGTAAAAAATGCAGCACTGATGAATGTGATACAAATGACCAAAGGAAAAGAAAGATGGTCGATGCTAGATGAAAATACTTGGGGAATGATCCTCGGTAAGTCTGGTAGTCTTCCAGGAGAATTAGCTCCAGAAATATTAAAGATGGCTGCAGACCAGAAAAGAGAATTCTTTACTGGAAACCCTCAAGATCTCTATCCAGACCAACTGGATCATTACAGAGAGCATATGAAAGAAAACGGCTGGGAAACCGGTAAGGATGATGAAGAGCTACTCGAATACGCGATGCATCCGCAGCAGTATAAAGATTTCAAATCTGGAGAAGCAAAAATCAAATTCAAAGCAGATTTAGCCTCTCGTAAAAGTAAATTAAACGCTCCTGCAGCTGCGAGTGTGGTACCTGTAGCTGCTGCTATGGCTCCTGCCAATACTGCACCGAAGGCGCTGGACTTAGAAGTAAATGGTCAGAAGTATCATGTCAAGATAAGCTATCCTGGACAAGATAATACTGCTGTAAATACGGTAGTAGAACCATCTTCACCAGTAACCGCTTCTGCATCCGTAAGCGATGCCAATTCTAAATTTGTATTGGCTCCATTGGAAGGTAAGTTTTACTTGACTAAAGAGACTTCTGAAAAGGGGATCAAAGTCGGTGATCAAATCCAAAAAGGAGAAACTGTAGCCTATGTAGAAGCGATGAAAGTAATCAATGCGATTACATCGGATGACAGCGGTACGGTAGCAGAGATCATGGTCAATCACGGAGACGAGATCGAAGAAGATGATCAATTAATCAGAATCGTATAATCAAAAGTATCTTAGTAAAACGACCCTATGGAGGTACTTAATAAACTATATGAAATGACAGCTTTCGGTGCGATCGGAGACGATCCAATGACGCTCGTCATGTTGGCTTTAGCACTCTTTCTATTATACTTAGGTATAGGTAAGAGATTTGAGCCATTATTGCTTGTTCCCATTGCATTTGGAGTATTACTAGCCAACTTCCCTGGAGGAAATATGGCTGTGACTCCATCGACCGATATCATCGAACACATGACTATCATCGAAATCGCTAAGGAATACGGCATTATGAATATGCTGTACTATATGCTAATCAAGACGGGCCTCCTTCCACCTCTAATCTTTATGGGAGTAGGTGCGATGACTGATTTTGGACCTATGTTACGTAATCTTAAGTTGGCGTTTTTTGGAGCGGCAGCTCAGATCGGAATATTTACTGTATTAATCTCTGCTGTAGCTTTAGGGTTTTCTCTCAAAGAAGCTGCTGCCTTGGGAATCATCGGTGGTGCTGATGGACCAACAGCAATATATACTGCGATAAAATTAGCGCCTCATCTTTTGGGGCCGATAGCAATTGCAGCATACTCGTATATGGCTTTGGTACCTGTGATCATTCCTTTGGTTGTGAAGTTTACAGTAACAGAAAAGGAACTTAAGATTAATATGAAAGAGCAGGATAAACTCTATCCCAGCAAGATTAAAATTAAAGATATTAATCGGACCAAGATTATATTTCCAATTGTACTCTGTGCCATAGTATCTATACTTGTGCCTTCATCGGTACCATTAGTGGGTATGCTTTTATTTGGTAATCTAATTAAGGAAATAGGATCCGATACTAACCGTCTAATGGTAGCCGCATCAGACACTATCATGAATGCCGCTACTATATTTTTAGGCCTTACTGTAGGTGCTACTATGACCGCAGCTACATTCTTAGATAAGACTACCTTACTCATCATACTCGGTGGATTTATAGCATTTGCTATATCTATCTTTGGTGGTATCATGGCAGTGAAAGTGCATAATCTCTTTTCTAAGAAAAAGATCAATCCACTCATCGGAGCTACTGGACTTAGTGCAGTTCCTATGGCGAGTAGAGTTGCTAATGATATAGCACTAAAGTATGATAGTAAGAACCACTTATTACAATATGCTATGTCTAGTAATATCTCAGGTGTAATTGGTTCTGCAGTGGCTGCTGGTGTATTGATTTCATTCTTATCGTAAAAATTGATAAAAGCTAATTACCTTTACGGGTAAACTATAAATTATTTTCTGACAATAAATGAAAAATACAATGACACTTAAGCAACTCATCAAACTTGAGAACAAAGCAGATACCGTATGGGTAATCAGTCCTACCCTTCACTATGATACAGAAAATAAAGATTTCTCAGAACTAGTAAGTGTCAACCTAGGCGCTAAAAAGAAATACAGATACATAGTACCTGCAACTAAGGAAGTAGAGAAAAACTTGAAGCTTTACCAAAAGATGTATAAGCTGACTGACGAGGAAATGTTTACTAACTTCTTATTATTACCTGACAATGATTTCAATGGTTTCCTTACAGAGACTGTAATATACAATGCAGGTAAAGAATGTATCGCATGTACCGCTCCACCACTGGAGTCCACTAATGACATCATCAAGTATGGACCAAAAACTGCAAAGGCAATGGCTAAGCAATTTAAAGCGACTTGGAAAAAATATATGAGAATGAATCCGTAAGAAGGATTTTTCTTAAATGAATATTAGAGGGAATTGAGTCAAAAGATTTAATTCCCTTTTTTGTTTTAATGGCACTTGATTTTATATTCCCATTATAATTTTACGAGTACCCAGAGTTCTACTTCCTCTTCGGATCTCCAATGTTGATCACGATTTGTTCTATGGGAAGCCGCTTTTACTTTTTTCTTAAAGCAGTTCTCTAATTGAAATCTTCCTCCTTCTGCTAGTTCATTCTCAACAGGATGCTCATTCGTAACATTGGTGATCTGCGCGAGGTTAGAAAATATGATCAATAGCTTACCATCTTGCAACAATCGTTTATGAGCTTCAGCAAAAAACTCAGGAAATAGATTTTCGTTATAATAAATGGCTTCGTCTAACCGATCCAATTCTTTTGATGTAGGTAACCAAGGAGGGTTAAATACGATTAATTCAGTTTGCTTTTCCCATTTACCAAAGAGGTTAGCATAATCCAATTCTATCTTTCTAGACAATTTGGTATCCGCCATAAACTCGGTAAGTCCTATGATGGCATTAGGATTAGTATCAGTTCCATAGACTTTCTGAAAACCATGCTTACACATTTGTAATGAAAGCACTCCACTTCCTATTCCAACATCTATCGCTGATTTTTTGGGCCCTTGATATCTTTTCAACCAATTATCGAAGAGTGTTAAGTGATCAAAACGAGTTGGAAAATAGACTCCATAGTAAGTATGTAGTTTATTACGAAGCACTGGAACTGAAATTCCATTTTTATACCATTGCCACGCACTATTCAGTCCTTGAACTTGAGGCATCGTCAAAAAAAAGTGATCATTATCTGAATAGAATTTTTCTAACCAACCAATATCCGGTGATTTCCTGACTACTAGTTTTTGATTTTTAATTTCTAACAGAACGAGATTAGAAAGTCTTCGATATTCAGTGCGATACTCTCTTTGTTCTTGGAAAGAATTATTGGGCAGTTCATCTTTCAGGTAATGATGTAATTCTCTGAGTAATAATAGGGCATCACTGTAAAAACCAGAAATCAAAATATAGTCTCCATTTTCAAGAGTTTCTATGGTTTCTCTTAGACCAGACGTGCGATTAAATTTATTAATGTTCTTTTCTGCAATTATGGGAGCCGGCTTATTAGCGGATATTTCTGAACTCATCAGTTTAAAATGGAAACGAAATGCAGATTAATGAAATGAGCAAGGCGTTAGATTAAGAACACTAAAAGTTACTTACTTGTAATCAGGCATTACACTGAGAAAAGCTCTTACTTACTCAAAAACAGGCGATTTATAAATACTAAATCTAATTGCTTCAAGGATGACAGTTAAGGTAGAAAGTCAATAAGACTCTAAGGTACGTAAAATAAGCGGGGCCGTCATTCACTATGTCGACGTAACCATTAATCCATAATAAAATTTAGAGCCTTACATTTGATGGAAAAGGAATCAATCCTTCAATGATATTACATTCATCTAAATAGTTACTGTCTATTAATCCTTACTATTTTTCTCTACAAACTCCAACGCTTTCTTCGCAAATTCAATCCAATCTTCTTTATACTCACATGGCACTTGAAGCCAATCTTTCATAGCTCTGCTTTTACCTGATGGATCCCAGTTGACAGAGCCGATGTACTTCTCCTTCAATAAGTTAACTTCTTGCTGACCCAACTTAAACACCATTTCGTTTTGATAAAACGCAGCGTACGTTTTTTTGTTAACCTTTAAGCAAGGCTTACCAAACATTTGGCCTGATACTGATCCATGTTTGACAGCGAATTCATCTGCTATTTTGCTATAAAGTTCTTCACTCATTGTTTTATCGTTTAATTAAATGCATCAATGTAAATCGAAAATCCTACTGCATCAACCAAGGATAACCCAATGCAAAGGATTTACGCCATGTAATGTGCCAGTGACTTTCTCCCATAATCATATCGTACTTTACATGATCTTCATCTAATCCCTGAGCTTTAAATTTTTCATAGATTTCTACTGTTGGATTAATCATTCCACGTCCTTCATACTCGCCTACACTTAAGTAAATCTTCTTATCCTTTACTTCTTCTGGAGTCAAAGACATCTCCATCAATCTATCATGATCTACCCACATGGATGGTGACTGTATCATAGCATTACCAAATACATCTGGATGAGCCATTACCATATAATAAGCCATCATACCGCTTCTTGATATCCCTCCGATGGTAGTAGATGATGGATCAGGTTTAGTTCTATAATTAGTATCGACCCATTGCTTTAGATCTGTAGTCACCCATTCCGAAAATTTATCTCCATGTGCATTAGGATTATCCTCGTTGACAAAGGGAGTATACTCGGTATCTCTGCTTTTATCAGATTGGTTGATGCCTATGACTATTGCAGTTAATTCTCCACTTTCTGATGCCGCATTGATCACTTCGTCTATCTCCCATTCTGGGCCCATGTTTTCAAGATCATTAAATGAGGATTCGCCATCCATCATGTATATCACTGGATATCGAGTAAGCGTATCATTATTATAGTTTGGTGGTACATAGGTATGAATAGTACGCGTTTCATTTTGATATCCAATACGAATAGAATCTCTAATGACATGTACAGTTGGCGAAGAAGTATCTACTAGATTTTCATAGTAAGCCGAACGTCTTTGTTCTTCTTGATGCTGATAGTATTTTCCCCTTCCGAAAAAAAATCCGAAGATCAATAATCCAATTAATGATGAGCCTATAAATATCTTTTTCATAATTGTGCTTGGGGTGGTGGAAACATTAAATTATATTAGTCTAAGATAGTAATATTATATTACTCACTATAGTTATCCGTGTACTTTGAGATAAGTAAAATAACCTATCAGGTTTTCTATCAAATTCTTGTTCAAATTATATTGAAGAAGGGATCAATTGTCAGCGATTGACAAACATTTCTCCACTACGGTCGAAATGGTGATTGCTATTGGGCATTCTTCGACTCGCTTTGCTCGCTCAGAAGACAATACCTGAGAATAACTTTGATAGCTCAAAAGGATAATACAATAGATCCCATTTTTTTCGCTTGGATTACGATACTCACAACAATTGTCAATTATATGAAAAGGCAAGTTACCACTTTGAGTCTAATTTCTTGATTGAAATTATTGAATCCCAATGCGAAAATTAAATAGATCGATAAGTTTTAAACGACTGTTCCAACTATTAATACCTTCTTAAATTCTTAAAACACCAAAAATAGAATCAAATTTACATTTTTGATTAAATACAGGTTATCTTTGGTTTCGTCTTAACCTTTTTACTTCTACTAAATGAGTATCAATACAATTATCTCCATTATCCTTTTAATGACATTCTGCTTCGCATCTAATGCACAAGTAGGTATTAATCCTAATAGCTCTACAGCAGACCCTTCTGCAATGCTGGATGTACAAAGTAATGACAAGGGGTTCTTGATGCCGAGGATGACACAATCTGATATGGATGCAATTCCTACTCCTGCTAATGGATTAATGGTATTCAATACGGACGACAATAAATTTTACGCATATTTATCAAACGATGGAAGATGGCGTGCCTTGATGTTTGAAGATGAAACCAATTTAACCATACCTACAACAGGATACTCTACACCGACTACATATCCTGGATTGACTGCTGTTTGGTCCGATGAATTTAATGGTGAGGTATTGGATGGAACGAAATGGAACTATCAGATTGGTGATGGATGTCCTGATCTATGTGGTTGGGGTAATAATGAACTCCAACATTATAAAGAAAAAAATGTAATCCTCCATAATGGCTGTCTAGTCATAGAGGCTAAAGAAGAAGTTCAAGGATCTAGTAACTATACCTCCGCAAGAATCAATACGCATAATAAATTTAGCATGAACTATGGTCGTGTCGACATCAGAGCTAATCTTCCTGTCGGTCAAGGTATATGGCCAGCACTATGGATGCTTGGTGACAATATCAGCAGCGTAGGATGGCCTCAATGCGGTGAAATAGATATCATGGAAATGATAGGCGGTAGCGGCCAAGAAAATACTATACATGGTACTACTCATTGGTATGACAATGGCTTTCCTGCTTATTACGGAGGATCTACTACTTTAAACACGGGCATATTTAATGATGAGTTTCATGTATTTTCTATTGTCTGGAATTCTCAAAACATCATCTGGTATCTGGATGATGTACAGTTTCATATCATAGATATCACTCCTCCTCTTCTCAATGAAATTCAAGGTGATTTCCATTTCTTGATCAACTTAGCCGTGGGTGGCAATTGGCCAGGTAGTCCTGATGGTACCACCTTCTTTTCACAGTATTTGATTGTGGATTATATTAGAGTTTTTGAGTAAAGATCTTTTGTTACTATTTCATATTTCAGCAAGTAATTTTCTGCTATTAAAAATTGGATTAACTTAAGTTAGACTTTAAGATTCAATATTATTTTTTGTCTACTATACTTAAATAGAACCACAAAGACACGAAGATCGCTAAGGAGTATTCTGCTGTTAAAAGTTGTATTAACTTAGGTTAGACTTTAAAGATTCAATATTATTTTTTGTTTACTATACTTAAATAGAACCACAAAGACACGAAGATCGCAAAGGAGCTTTCTGCTGTTAAAAGTTGTATTAACTTAGGTTAGACTTTAAGGTTCAATATTATTTTTTGTCTACTATACTTAAATAGAACCACAAAGACACGAAGATCGCAAAGAAAATTTCTGCTGTTAAAAGCTGTATTAACTTAAGTTATACTTTAAGATTCAATATTATTTTTTGTCTCCTATACTTAAATACAACCACAAAGACACGAAGATCGCAAAGGAGTTTTCTGCTATTAAAAATTGGATTAACTTAGGTTAGACTTTAAGATTCAATATTATTTTTTGTTTACTATACCTAAATAGAACCACAAAGACACGAAGATCGCAAAGGAGTTCCGTCTATATTTATTTTATACTTTACTATCTCTTACGATCATCAGCTTTAAAAGCGCCTCTATTGTGTAATATCCATTGGGATTCATCTAATGGCGATACTCCTTTAAATTCTCTAATTTTCTCTTCAGCTGTTTCAGTCTTTTCATATCCATCCAAAGTTAATTTTAATCTTCCCTTACCGGATGTAGTTGCATTAAACTTAATACTATAATCCATAGCTAATGCTACCGATACTCTACCAGTCAGCGTAAATAAATCGTCATCAAAAACAGGAGAATCTATCTGCGCACCCATCTGATTCATATCACTTACTATTGCTCCTAATAGTTCTTGTTTAGCTTTGACTTGAAAGGCATACATAGGCTGCAATAAATCAGTGTCTGCATTTTCCAATCCTCTCATCACTCCCATAGGTGTCGCTAACAAAAAGTCTCCAGGATTAGAATGAACATTGTGTTCTGAGCCTTCGACCAAGGTAATTTTTAAATCAGTCACTTCCCATCCTTTGATCCCTTGTCTTAAGGACCAAGGAATAGCTCGCTTTACTTCATTTTGATATTTGACACTGATTTCTGATGTCCTCACTTTACTATCAAATGTTACTCCACTACCGATCGATCCAGGCTCGATTAAGAATGTCATTATAGCCCAACAAGGCTTAGGCATCCAGTACTTAACAAAGCCTTCCGCTTTAGATTTTGGCGTTTCTTTGTATATCACTTTTGGCTTAAGGAAACTGGCTTCAATTCCAAACCGATTAAGCAAACTATCTTTCAGCACTTCAGTTTGGATCGGACCCAATATGCGCAACTGATATTCTCGGTCTTCTTTGTACCATCGAAAGTCTAACTGAGGGTCTTCATTATTTAATATCTCCAAAGCTTCTCCTAGACTTTGATAATCTTTTTCTTGATCTGCGACAGCTTGCACACTCAGTACTGACTCTCCTATCGGACTGTAATCATGTTTGTATTTTACTGTTCCTAAAGTGTCTCCTGCCAATATCATATCTGAGGTTGTCATCACACCGATTTCGCCTGCTACTAGCTTTCCAACTGACTGTAATTTCCCAAGTTTACGTTGTAAGATTTGATTGATCTTGATATCTTTTTGTAGATATTGAGACCATATTACATCCTTATTATTGATTTGACCACCATAGAGTCTTACATGAGCTAATCGACCTACTTTTGCATCATATTCGACCTTAAATACTTTAGCTGATACTTCATCAACATGAACCAAGTTGGATGCCTGCAACGTCGTAAGAGTACTTAACAATAGCTGTATCCCCAATCCTAACTTGGCACTCCCAAATATAATTGGAATCAATTGTGAAGTAAGCATTAGCTCAGTTGCCAATGAATTGATGGCGGCCATATCACGAAGCCTTCCTTCCAGATATTCCTCCATGAACGACTCATCTAATTCGGCGATATTTTCTAAGGATGTATCAATTATCGTCTCTGACAAATAGGATTGACTCACATTAAAATCTAATACTTCAGGATGATTTGGATCAGAGATATTCGCATAGTTCAAAGCAAATAATCTTGCACCTAGGTCTTTCTGGATATCCAAGAACACACGCTCTGGATCTACTCCTGCCCTATCTACTTTATTGACAAATAGTATAACTGGCAATTCTCGTTCCTTTAAACTCTCCCAAAGGCTCAGCGTATGTGCTTGTATGCCTTCTGCTGCAGATATGACCAAGACTACAACATCTATTACTGACAATGCTCTATCTACCTCCGCTGCGAAGTCTACGTGGCCTGGAGTATCTACGATATTGATCTGCGTATCATTCCATTGAAAATCTACGGTTGCTGCCTTTATAGATATACCGCGACTTTTTTCCATAGCTAGACCGTCAGTGATCGCTGACCCTTGATCCACACTACCTCTATCTGAAGTAGCGCCAGCGGTATACAGCAAGCACTCTGTAAGCGAAGTCTTACCCGCGTCAACGTGAGCTAATATTCCAATGGTTATAGATTTGATGTGAGACATTTTAAAATTTGTAATCCAAAGGAACGAAAAAAAGAGGTGGTCTAGAAAGTTTAATCTTAAGTTAATACTGATTCTAATAGGTCGTAATAGTCTATCTTGCGTCTATGTCGAAATTGAAGGTAGTAATAAGAATCTGCGTTATATTTTTTGGAATGTTGCCAATGGTAACCTTTGGTCAATCTGAATGGAAGTCATTTTCAAGTGATTCTTATAGTATTACTTACCCCGGAGATTGGGATCTTGATGATAGTAAAAGAATGGGATCACAGTTTTTTCTATTCAGTAGATTAAAGAGTGTTGATGATAAATTTAAAGAAAATGTGAATCTGTTGACTCAAGATCTATCCGCTTATAATATGACTCTAGATCAATATGTAGAACTCAGTATCGGACAAGTAAAGTCAATGATCAAAGAAGGTAAAATCATGTCTAGCAAAAGGGTTACCGATGATGGGCCAGAGTATCATTCATTAGTCTATGCTGGAAGGCAAGCAGAAAATATGTTAAGATTTGAGCAGAGATTTTGGATTATAGATAAGACGGCTTACATACTTACTTTCAGTTCTCAACTAGATAATTATGCTCAGTATCGCGAAGTAGGAAAGAAGATTATTGGAAGTTTTGAGATACAGTAAGTGTTTCTTTTGTTTGTCGGATGAAACACTAAATAATTTTAAATTGCCTATTTAATTTTCTACAAGGAAGATTGTTTCATATTTTTACTTGAAACTAGAATATTATGAAAACATTTCTCACTATTTTTGCAATACTAATTGGCCAATTATCAATGGCACAATTTTATAACACTCAATTTTCGGATTGGGAAATGGGAACTGATGCGGGCGAAGAATATGAAATTCCAAGTTACTGGTTTACCAATAATGGTACCCAAGAAAATGGTTTCGCTACTACTCCAGTAACAAAAGTGACTTCGAATATTAATAATGGATACATTGCTAAAATAGAAAGCAATCTCAACACAACCTCTACTTTGGAAAAAGGATTTTTATTTCAAGAGTCAAACAGTGCTGGCTTAGAACAGATTTGGTATATGTCTAAGTGTGATAGTTTGTATCAAGGTGGTAGTTGTCGAGTGAGTATTCTTGGAGATACCGATGTTTTATTTAGTGACACCACTTTTGTTGTAGAAGATAGTTTTTCAATTAAACATATAAACATTCCTTCTCAATGGCAAAATACATATGAGAAATTAACGCTTTTATTTGAAGCAGTAGGTCGTACCATTCCGGAGTCACCAGAAAGCTCTTCTTATTCGGTATTTTTGATTGAAGAAGTTGGTTTTGATATTATTCTAAATACAAAGGAAAACAACCTTGAAAACAATTTAAGTATTGCACCCAATCCTGTGAGTAATACTCTGAATATTGATATCGGAAAAATTAATCCAGAAGATAAAATACGAATTACTAATATGTTAGGTAATCAGATATATGAGGGAATATATTCACCATCTGTTGATGTAAGTAAACTTGCCAATGGCAGTTACGTGATTTCTCATATTAGTAAAGAAAGTGTTGTTTCTAAGCAGTTTTTAAAAATTGATTGATCTGTTTAGCCTTTATTTATGCTTTGAGTCCAAGTCCCTCTCCTACTTTAATCATAAATGCCATCGCTTCTTCTTTATCATTAGCGATATCTCCATCAAGGATTGCTTCTCTGATTGCCGTTTTAATTTGACCTACTTCTCTGGATGGAGGAATATTGAATGTCTCCATGATCTCTTCGCCAGAAACGGGTGGTTGCCAGTTACGAACCTTATCCTTCTCTTCTAGCTCAGCCATCAGCACTTTTACGCGCATAAAATTTTGCTTAAATCGAGCTACCTTCTTCATGTTCTTTGAAGTGATATCGGCATTACAAAGCGTCATAAGGTCATCTATATCTTCTCCTGCATCGAAGAGTAATCTACGTACTGCGGAATCAGAAATCTCGTCCTTTGTCAAAGCTATCGGTCTCAAGTGAAGACGTACCAACTTCTGTACATACTTCATCTTATGATCCGTAGGAAGTCTAAGTCTCTTAAAGATCTTAGGGACCATAATAGCCCCCAATGCTTCATGGCCATGGAATGTCCAGCCGTGTTCTTTGTGAAATCTCTTTGTAGGTGGCTTTGCGATATCATGCATCAAAGCCGCCCATCTCAACCATAGATTATCTGTATTGGGACAGATATTATCTATCACTTCTAGGGTGTGGTAAAAATTATCTTTATGTCCTTTTCCATCTTTGATCTCCACTCCATGAAGTGCTGTCATTTCCGGAAATATTATTTCTAACAATCCACTTTCGTAAAGTAGATTGAGGCCAACAGAAGGTTTCCTAGACATCATGATCTTATTGAACTCTGTAGTGATACGCTCTTTAGATATGATATGTATTCTATTTTTGTATTCTTTGATCGCCTCAAAGGTTACTGGATCAATGTTGAAATCTAACTGAGTTGCAAATCTGATCGCCCTCATCATTCTCAACGGATCGTCGCTAAAGGTTTTTCCTGGCTCTAGTGGCGTAACGATTCGCTTCTCTTCGAGGTGACGCAATCCATTGAATGGATCGATGATCTCTCCGTAGTTATCCTCATTGAGACTTACTGCCAAAGCATTGATTGTAAAGTCTCTTCTATTTTGATCATCTTCTAAGCTACCATTCTCGACGCTCGGCTTACGACTGTCTTGTCTGTATGATTCCTTTCTCGCGCCGACGAACTCTACTTCAAGATCTTTATGCCGAAGCATTGCAGTACCATATCTACTGTAAACAACGAGTCTAGGAATAGGACGTAGTTTAGAAGCAAGATTTTGAGCCAATTCGATACCACTACCTACGCATACGATATCCATGTCTTTGCTTTCTCTAGCCAACAGTCTATCTCTTACGTAACCACCCACTACATAGGTCGGATACCCAAGTTCTTCACTTGATAATTTGAGAAGTTCAAATATCTTACGCTCGAATGGTTTTATATTAAATAGCACAGTCTAGTTAGTCTTAATGGATTTTGAGAGGCAAATATACCTATTGGTTAATGGTATTCGCTATTAATAGATTGTTAATGGATGATGATAATGGATAATGGATAATGGATAATGGATAATGGATAATTTGCAAAAAATAGTTTCTCAGTAAATCATACTTGTTCATCATTAATGAAATCCAAGCATCTTATCCAAACATCAATCCGTTAAATTCAATTTACTATGCCACCTTAGCTTGCGATTTCGAAGTTGTTATAGTTCGTATTTTAAATTTAAACGCAGCAAAGATCAACGTCATGATAGGACTTAGCCAGTTGAATATGGCATAAAAGAAGTATTCTCCTACTCCAACTCCTAAGACGCCTGCTTGGTATGCCCCACAGGTATTCCATGGAATCAACACTGATGTAACTGTACCGGAATCTTCGAGTGTTCTACTTAGGTTTTCTGGCGCTAGCCCTCTGTCTTCGTATGCTTGCTTGAACATCTTACCTGGAATCACCAAAGCAAGATACTGATCACTGGCTACGATATTGAGACCGATACAACTCGCAACTGTACTAGCGAATAATCCAAACATCGAAGTCGCTACCGAAAGTAATGATTTCGTGATACGTGATAATGCACCAATGCCATCCATGATACCGCCAAATATCATGGCGCATATGATCAGGTATATCGTCCAAAGCATTCCATTCATTCCTCCAGCTGTAAAGAGATCATTTAATGTTTCATTATCTGTTACTATAGCTGTATCCGTAAATATTGCTTGAACGAGTGCAGAAAAATTCGAATCTGCAATGCCTGCTAATATATCTTGTTGGAAGATCAATGCAAATATTGAAGCCATTACAACTCCTACTCCCAAAGCGATCAGAGGCTTGGTCTTCAATACGATCATCACGACCACCATTAAAGGCACTAAGAATAACCATGGTGTAATATTAAAGGTCGCATCCATAGTCGTAAGTAACCCTCCAATATCAGCACTACCTGTAGTATCTATAGTAAAACTTAGAATCGCAAATACCACTAGAGCAATAGAGATCGTAGGTACAGTAGTATACGCCATATACTTGATATGCGTAAATAGATCTGTACCAGCCATCGCTGGAGCCAAGTTAGTCGTATCACTTAATGGTGACATCTTATCACCAAAGTAAGCGCCTGAGATCACCGCACCTGCGATCATTCCGACAGGTATCCCTAAAGCAGTACCAATACCAATCAATGCGATACCTACTGTAGCTGAAGTAGTCCATGATGAACCTGTAGCGATGGATATAATCGCTGCAATGATTACCGATGCTGGCAAGAATATACTTGGGCTCAGCACTTGCAAGCCGTAATACACCATAGATGGTATAATACCACTCACAAGCCATGTACCAGCTAGAGCTCCCACTAGAAATAATATCATGATTGGTATGAAGACACTTTTGAGATTTTCGTATATCTCTGCCCCCATTACGCTTAACGAAGTTTTATTATAAAGCCCCATTAGAGCTGCAAAGAAACCACCTATCAAAAGGATATATTGATTAGAATATCCTCCGAGCCATTCTCCACCTTTATAGAAAATGTTATAAGCAAGTAATAACATCAACAATATCACAGGGATCAGGGCTTCTACCAAACTTAGCTCACTGTTCTCTACGATGTTCTCGTTTTGTGCATTATTGTTATTCTCTTTGTGGATCGACATCTCTTCTCTATTTGGGTGGTTAGTATTGTAATAATACAATTATGTAGAGAGGTGTACAAGCTGAGGATGTTTTTATGTCGGCTTTTGTTGTGAGGGCGGGAGCCCCTTCAACGAAAGCTGGGTTTAGCAAAAAGCTTTATCTCAATTTAAACGTCTAGCCTTTCATCGAAGGGCTTCTGTCCTACGATGAAAGGTGCTGCTAAAATGGATGATCGCTTTAGTTGCGAGGATGATCGCATTGTTGCTAGGATGATCGCTTTAGTTGCTAGGGCGGGAGCCCTTCAACGAAAGCTGGGTACTATCTTATAAAGTAAAATTGGATTAGCGAGACATCACCATTTCTGGTCTATCATCGTATACTTCCATAATCTCATCTAGGATACCGTGAATGTTAGCCGGATCGCTTTCCATCACCAATCTAGTTCTAAAGGTTTTGATGTCTCTAAATCCACGGAAATAGTTGGTATAATGCCTTTTCATCTCATTGATGCCTATTCGTACGCCTTTCCATTCTATACTATGATTGAGGTGACGTCTTGCAGCATCTACACGCTCAGCAACGCTAGGTGAATCCATTATTTCACCGGTAGCGATATAATGCTTGATCTCGCGGAATATCCATGGGTAACCAATACTAGCTCTGCCGATCATGATGCCATCAACACCGTATTTATTCTTATATTCTACTGCTTTTTGTGGACTATTAATGTCTCCATTCCCAAAGATAGGAATATGAATACGTGGGTTGTCCTTGATATTACCGATGCGAGTCCAATCCGCTTCGCCCTTGTACATCTGCTTACGAGTACGTCCGTGTATTGATAAAGCCTTGATTCCTACATCTTGCAGTCTTTCAGCGACTTCTTCTATACGTATCGTGTTGTCATCCCAACCCAGTCTTGTTTTTACGGTAACAGGAAGGTTGGTTGCATCTACTATTTCTTTGGTAAGATTTACCATACGATCGATATCTTGGAGGATTCCTGCTCCAGCCATCTTACAAACGACTTTCTTTACTGGACAACCAAAATTGATATCTAGCACTTCTGGTTTAGCTTCTTCAACGATCTCTGCTGCTCTACGCATAGAATCGATCTCTGCACCAAATATCTGAATGCCAATCGGACGCTCTTCGTCGTATATATCCAACTTGGCTATACTCTTATTAGCATCACGAATCAGGCCTTCTACACTGATAAATTCAGTATACATCATATCACAGCCTTGCTCTTTGCACAATGCTCTGAATGGTGGGTCACTTACATCCTCCATTGGAGCTAGTAAGAGTGGAAAATCACCAAGATCTACGTTAGCTATTTTTGCCATTATTATATTTCTAAGTCGTGATAATTTAACTACTGAATACTATCAATAGTTTAATAGCGACTAGTAATCACTAGAGAAAGTATACGATACCAATGAATCCTAATACACCTAATACGATAGTATAAGGTATTGCCATCTTCACCATCTTCATATAACTGAGATGGATCAATGGAGCGATTGCTGATGTCAATAAAAATAGGAAAGCTGCTTGTCCATTTGGAGTGGCAACACTTGGTAGGTTAGTTCCCGTATTTACTGCTACTGCTAAGCTTTCATATAATTCTCTTTGTGCTGGATCAAACGATGCTGAACCTGCCACTACTGTTTCTCCAAATGATCCTGCGATCTCTCCGATAAATACAGTGGCTACGAATACATTATCACTGATCATAGAAAGTACACCAGATGCCAAGTAGAAAAACTTCGGTTGGTCTGCTGGAGCCAATGAAAATGCATACTCAATAATAGGCGCAAATAAGTGCTGGTCGTGAATCATGGCTACGATTACGAAAAACACCACTATTAATCCTGTAAAGGGCAATGCTTCTTCGAACGACTTTCCTAATGAATGTTCGTCTGTGATACCCATGAATGCTGTCTGGAAAATAATCAGCCCAAGACCAATAAATCCAACAGGTGCTATATGTAATGCCAATCCTGCAATCAACAGAATTGCGGCCACACCTTGTACTAATAATTCGTATTTCTGTCTTTTTGTCCTTTTAGTATCTGCTTCTTCAGTATATGCTTCGATGATGTTTCTTGCTTCTTCTGGCAGCTGATCGCCATATCCAAATGACTTTGTTTTTTCTAATAATATAGTAGTCAACATACCCGCAGCAAACACTGGCATCGTTACTGGCGCCATTCTGAAAAAGAATTCGATAAAATCCCAACCCATCTTCTCACCAATCAATAAATTTTGTGGTTCTCCTACTATTGTACATACTCCACCTAAGGCCGTACCTACAACACCATGCATAATAAGACTACGGAGAAAACCTTGAAATTGTCTTAATGTATCTCCACCCAATTGCTTACGATCCAACGTTCCACTATTATCTAGATCAGATGATCCTGACTGTATTTTATGATAAACACCGTAAAATCCAACTGTCACAGATATCAATACTGCTGTCACTGTAAGCGCATCTAAGAATGCTGATAATACCGCGGAAAGGAAAACAAATAATAATGATAAAGCCGTTTTCGATTTAACTTTTGTAAATACTTTGCTGAATATATACATCAGTAAAGGCTTCATGAAGTAGATACCTGCTACCATGAATACTAACAGCAGGATCACTTCTAAATTAGCCACAACCTCTTGGTATGCATGCTTAGGTGTCGTAAGTCCAAGAAACAAAGCTTCTATAGCTAATATACCTCCTGACTGAAGAGGGTAACATTTTAGTGCCATAGCTAGTGTGAATATAAATTCACCAATGAAAAGCCAAGCTGTAATGGCAGGACCTAAAACGAAATAAGAGACGATGTTGAACAAAAGAAAACCAATCATTGTCAACTTGTACCACCTTGGGCTATTACCTAAAAAAGCATCAAACATATTGAAGAGCGATTACGCGTTTTGTTAATGATGAGAAAGCCGATCTGAATTATTAAACGGCTATCACTTTAAAAATCGATGCAAAAGTAATGGATTGACCTGACATTCAAGGTAACAAGTGCGGTCTAATCGGTCTTTACGGAGGCTTTACCATATCTACGAGGATCACCAACTGCTTGATATCTTCGATCTTGCTGCACTACAGCATGTGTACCTCCAAAATACAAGGATGAAGTATCCCATATCTTATGTTCTATCTCACTAGATATATCTTGATAGCCTTGCTCTATTTGATACAAGTTTCCGTCGTAGATGACTCTTGGAAAAGAAACTGAATCTTCAAGATTCATTCCTAGCTCAAAATGATTGTAGATTGTCTGAGCCATGGCAAAAGGGATTCTTCCTGCACCGCCAGAGCCAATCTGCATTAGTAAGTTGTTTTGGTCGTCCGTGACCATCGTAGGACACATCATAGATTGTAATCGTACATCGATATCCCAGCTATGAATCCCATTGGGTAAAAGAGCTAGTTCGCCAAGCATATTATTAAGCTGCATATCCGTACCCGGAATGAATGTTCCGCTACCCTCGCCTATCGAAGTACTTAGAGAAATCGCTAAACCGTTTTTGTCTACGATATTGAAGTGAGAGGTTCCACCCCACTTATGTGAACCATGATTTTGGAAGCTTGACTTTACCCCTAATTCACTTAAGTATCTTGTGAGAAGCGATAGATCATCTTTGATGTCAAACACTTTACGTGAAATACTACTAATAAGGTCAAAATGTCCTTTGCTGCTTGGCCGGATATCTTTCTTGTTTTCTAATCCTTTGAGTATAGCCGCTTGGATCATAGCTCCTACACTTGGAAATGGGTTACTATGTACCATTTTTTCATTCCAAGAAAAGGAAAATGGTTTTGTGATGCCTAGTTGATAAGATTCAAGGTCATTCATGGATAAGTTTCCACCTTTCTCCTTACAGAGCTGCACCACTGTACTCGCGATCTCTCCTTTGTAAAAAAGATCTGCTCCTTCGATAGCCATTGTTTCTGCGAAGTCAGGAAAATGATCCATAGATATCCGCTCGCCAAATTGCTTTCGTTGGCCATCAGTCTTGAGGAATATTTCTTTTCCCCTTGGATCTAATTCGTAGATGCACTTTAACAATTGACATTCATAGGCTTGAAACTCCTCTAAGGGGATTCCTTCTTTAGTGGCTTCGATTGCAGGTTGGATCAGTTCTCTCATCGGTATGGTCGCCCACTTACGATGCATCTCCCAAAGTGCTGCTATTGCCCCAGGCACAGCGACAGATGCCATACCTACATAGAACTTTTCCGTAGTGGTACCAAAGTCGACTGTAATGGGAAATAGATCAGAATGCTCCGGTTTCATTTTTGACTTGGGCGTCTGACAAAAGAAATCCATAGATACCATATTACCATCCGGTTCCCTAATCATAGCAAATCCACCAGCACCTGCAGAAGCCATAAAGGGCTCCGCAACCATACACATCCAATAAGCTGCTATAGCGGCATCAATTGCATTACCTCCGCTATTCAGTATTTGCTTAGCTGCTTTTATTGTATATGCATGTCCTCCAGATATCGCATATGTGTTATGATCATTCATCAGTTGCAATGATAAGGATATCCAATATAATAATCCAACATTACATGAAAGCTAATGACATAAGCATCTATCTAAAAGTGTGTTAATATTGATTGCGTTGATTCATATTATAAAATAATGTAATTTAACTGTAAAGACATTATTGAATTGTAAAGATACCTACTCATCAGAAAAAGTTTTCCTATTGATTATTTGATTAATACTTTCATACGTTATGTGTCTACCGACGGTTCTCTTTTTGCATTGGAAAAAAAGAGACAAAAATCCTAGACAAACCCAATCGCTTCGCGTGTTTTGTCACCAGCCCTCCTAGATGTCTATGTTGCGTAGCTAACTATGACTCTCAACACATTAACCTATTGAAGTAGAACACTTTATAATAGCACACAAAAATATGTAGAAGTGAAAAATAAGTAACTAACAATGACTAATTCATAATTTTATTAATGGACAATTGCAAAACGACTCTTCTGAAAGCGGGAGAGTTATTTTTTCATCTTAATACATATCGCATTCCAAGATATCGAGTTATACGAACTCGACTTGAATTATCGGATTACACCTTACAAGAGTCATTTTCTGAACTTAGAGTATAGATTACGCATATAAATCACTGATGATTACATATATTGGTATTTCATACAGCATAGATCACTTAATGCCACATAAAATACGACCTAGTTAATTTACCTCTTCGTTAAAAAGCCTCGTCGTGACTAAGGTTACGCCTATGTTTTTTGCCTTGATATAAATCAGCTTGCTCTACTTTACTAATACGACAATAATTATTCTAACTGTATAATTCAATTTTAATGAAAATATCGGAACTCAAATATCTACTTGCTTATATTATTCCTTTGAGCGGTTTTATATCAGTTTATTATCAAGGATTTTGGTCTTATACTACTCTCATTGTTGCGTTTTTAATGTTACCTATCATTGAGCAGTTAGTGCCAATTTCAAAGGATAATTTCGATAAAGAAGTTGCCATCAAAAAATCCTCGCAATGGATATTTGATGTATTACTTTTCCTCAATATGCCAATCATACTTGCTTTGGCTACCTATCTGTTTTACACTGTTCAGAATAGCTACATCTCCATTGTCGAAATGGTTGGATTGTATCTAAGCGTAGGAATTGTACTAGGTGCATGTGGTATAAACGTAGCACACGAGCTAGGACATAAATCACCCAAATTACATAAGATAGCCGCACAAGCATTACTCATGCCTTGTCTTTATATGCACTTCTACATAGAACATAACCGAGGTCACCATTTGCATGTCGCTACACCCAAAGATCCTGCGACCAGTCGAAAAGGAGAAAATCTCTATTCGTTTTGGATTAGATCTACTTCTATGTGTTATGTAGATGCATGGCTACTAGAGGCAAAACGTCTCAAAAACAACAGTAGTATTGAGAAGATAATTAATAACCAAATGGTACATTTCACTTTAGTGCAAACCACTTATTTAGTGATTGTACTTTTAATATTTGGGCTTAAGGCATTAGGCGCTGCAATAGCTATAGCCGTCGTTTCATTTCTATTACTGGAGACTATTAATTACATAGAGCATTACGGTCTTATGCGTAAAATAAAACCTAACGGTAGATATGAACGAGTAATGCCATGGCACTCATGGAATAGTAATCACGAATTGGGTCGCATAATGCTGTACGAACTTACACGTCATTCTGATCATCATTACTTAGCCAATAAAAAATATCAAGTCCTCGATCATCATGACAATAGCCCGCAGTTACCTCTAGGTTATCCCGCATCTATGCTTATGGCGCTATTTCCTCCAATCTGGTTTGCCGTTATGAATAAAAAACTGGATCACTACACAAAACTATTAGCGAATGAAAAGGCGTAATCTCTTAAAAGCAACAGCGTTAGCAGGCTCTGCAATTGTTATAGGATGTGGAACTAAAAAAGAGATTGTAGGTAGAAATTTATTTGCAAAAAACAATCCCCTCAACCATAAAGTGAATCACTCTGCATGCAGATGGTGTTACTCTGGTATACCTCTAGAGCAGCTATGTGAAAGCGGTCAAGAATTAGGATTAAAATCTATAGAATTACTTGATCCCAAAGAATGGGATACGGTTACTAGATATGGGCTTACTTGTGCGATTAGCAACGGAAGTAAATTACATATTCCTGATGGATTTAATAATCCAAAGTATCACGATCAGTTATACAGCGAATATGAAAACCTGATACCTAGAGCAGCAGACAAAGGCATCAATCAAATCATTTGCTTTTCGGGTAATCGTAATGGTCTGGATGATTCCACCGGACTAGAAAACTGTGCCACTGGACTAGATAAAATTGTCAAATTAGCTGAAAGATATAATGTCAAACTTGTAATGGAATTACTCAATAGCAAGGTGGATCATGCTGATTATATGTGCGATCATACTTCGTGGGGAGTTGAGCTTTGTGAAAAACTTGGCTCTGAAAGTTTCTCGCTACTCTATGACATTTATCATATGCAAATCATGGAAGGTGATGTAATACGAACCATCAAAGACAACTACCAATATATATCACACTACCATACTGGAGGAGTGCCTGGACGTAATGAAATCAATGAGACTCAAGAGCTCAATTACAAGGCGATTATCAAAGCGATTGTAGATACTGGTTATACTGGATTTGTGGCTCAAGAATTTATCCCTACAAGACAAGATCCTATTGCTTCTCTCAAAGAGGGTGTAATGATTTGTGATGTATAATTTTCATACATCTTCAATTATAACATTTCGTATTGTATTCATATTATTGAGCGTTTTCAATAATAGGTAAGGTTTGCCTATATTACTGTCGGAGTAAAACTTACTGAATCAGACAAAATATTAATTGGCACGTGAGTAAGTAATTTGAGAAAGACAACATAATACTCTGCAGAAAATAAATTGCTAGCCTCGAAAAAACGAAACATGTATTTCAATACCAATGGGAAAGATGAAGTCACGTATGACGCTATAGTCGTAGGAACTGGAATTAGTGGAGGATGGGCGGCCAAAGAACTTACTGAACTGGGACTCAAAGTACTAGTGCTTGAGAGAGGAAGAATGGTAAAACATGGTGACTACCCTACTGCGAATTTAGATCCTTGGGAGATGCCCAATGGAGGACTAATCACCCCTGAAGAAATGAAGGACTATCCCAAGCAAAATAGAACCGGATACACTATCCACGAATCGACTAAACATTGGTGGCCAAAAGATACCGAACATCCATATACCGAAAAGAAACCTTTTGATTGGATCAGAGGATATCATGTAGGAGGAAGATCTCTAATGTGGGGTCGCCAAAGTTATAGATTAAGTGATCTTGACTTTACAGCCAATGCTAAAGAAGGTATCGCTGTAGACTGGCCTATAAGATATGCGGACCTATCTCCTTGGTATGATAAGGTTGAAACCTTCATTGGTGTGAGTGGAGAAAATGCGGGCTTACCACATTTGCCTGATGGAAAATTTCAAAAACCGATGGAGCTTAATTGTGTAGAAAAAAAATTAAAATCTGGTATCGAGGGAAATTATCCTGAACGTAACCTATTGATCGGAAGGACCGCGAATCTAACAGAACCAATTGGAACTCGAGGTTCTTGTCAATCGCGAAATCGCTGTATGCGGGGGTGTCCATTTGGTGCTTACTTCAGCAGTAACTCTTCTACATTGCCAGCTGCAGAAGCTACAGGAAATATGACTATGAGGACTCACAGTATAGTATCCGAAGTGGTATACAACCCTAAGACGCAAAAAGCATCAGGTGTAAGAGTCATAGACGCTGAAACGGGTAAGACGCATGAGTTTTTTGCCAAAATAGTATTCCTCAATGCCTCTTGTGTAGGAACAACATCCATCATGCTGCGCAGTAAATCAGAGCGATTCCCTAATGGGTTTGGTAACGACAGTGGAGAGCTTGGTCATAATCTTATGGATCATCACTTCAAAGCTGGAGCTAGTGGAGAGACTGACGATTTTAAAAATAAAACACATATAGGAGGCCGTCCTAATGGAATCTATATTCCAAGATTTCAAAACCTTAATGCCGCTACTAAGCGTAAAGACTATCTAAGAGGATTTGGATA
Source organism: uncultured Saprospiraceae bacterium (assembly GCA_938015435.1). Classification (GTDB taxonomy): domain Bacteria; phylum Bacteroidota; class Bacteroidia; order Chitinophagales; family Saprospiraceae; genus UBA1994. The sequence goes on along the minus strand of CALLPN010000017.1, from coordinate 18,476 downwards.
CCAAGGTGGAGGTGGCCGTCGTGGATGGAGTAGAAATATAGGTGAAGCTAACTTTGGATCGAAATTCAAAGAAGAATTAACTACTCCTGGACAATGGAGTATGGGAATCATGGCCTTTGGTGAATGTCTACCTTATCACGAAAATAAACTCTATCTCAACGAAGACCTTAAAGATATGCATGGTATGTCTACTGTAGTATTTGATGCGGAGTTTAAAGATAATGAGATGAAGATGAGAATCGAAATGCAGTCTGCTGCTGTTGAGATGATGGAAACTGCAGGATTTAAAAATGTGAGTACTTATGATAGAGCTGGAAATCCAGGAAACGGCATCCACGAAATGGGAACTGCCCGTATGGGTAGAGATCCAGTGACATCAGTACTCAACAAATGGAATCAAGTGCATGCGGCCAAAAATGTATTCGTAACAGATGGCGCGGCAATGACTTCCTCTGGATGTCAAAACCCTTCTCTTACTTATATGGCCCTTACAGCAAGAGCAGCCAAATATGCTGCTGATGAATTGAAAAAAGGAAACCTCTAATTTTCCCCTGAAGAGCTAAACAAAACTAGTATGACCGTTGAAGCATTCCTTATATTGCCCTCGGTCAAGTTTCATAATCGTTCCAGAATAATTGACTAAACAATGAAAAGAAGAGACGCAATAAAAAACGCAAGCCTACTACTAGGATATACAATGGCTATAGGTACATCTACCGCTATAATGAATGGGTGTAAGGCTGAACCAAAAATAGATTACGTGCCTGAGTTTTTCAGTATGGATCAGTTGAATAATGTGATGCATTTCGCAGAAAGAATAATTCCTCAAACTGATACACCTGGCGCAATGGCTGCCGGAGTGCATATTTTTATCGATCAAACTATTTCCAGATTTTGGGAAAAGGAAGATCAAGATAAAATCATGAGTGGACTAATTCTATTTGGTGAATCTGTTAAAAAAGAACAAGGAGAAAACTTCTACGAACTAAAGCCAGAAGTACAGGATCAAATTATCGGTAACTTGTCTGAAGAAAAAGGTGATGAGACGCTTTTCAAAACAGTACGCGAACTGACGGTATCTGCATTTTTTACATCCGAACTAGGACAGACAAAAGTTCTTAACTACAATCCTGTTCCTGGACCTTACCAAGGATGTGCAGATTATGTAGCTGGTACACCTATGGATACTTCACATAGTGGAAGTTGGTAATAACAATTGATTAAAGAGAAATAAAAAATACAATGGAAAGAAGAAAATTTAATACATCATTAGGTTTGCTTTCATTAGGAGCATTAGTTGGATGTCAAACAACTTCCATAGGTGCTGTCAATGAAGATTCAAATCTCTCAAATGGAAATCTTGAATTGAATACACGTTATAAGTTGTCCTTAGCACAGTGGTCATGCCATAGAATGTTGCAAGAGGGAAAGCTCGACAATCTAGAGTTTGCTGACTTTGCTGGAAATCTAGGGTTTACTGGTGTAGAGTACGTTTCTCAGTTTCTTACAGCTGGACTGACAGACCCAACTTACTGGAACAAGATGAATGATGCCGCAGAAAAGGCCCAAGTCAAGCAACTACTGATAATGACTGATCTAACAGGAGCTCTAGGTGCAGCATCGCAAGCGGATCGCAATTTTGCAATAGAAGAGCATATCCCTTGGGTAAAAGCAGCTAAAAAACTAGGTTGCCACAGTGTACGAGTTAACCTATGGGGAGAAGGAAATAAAAAGGAGCAACAAGAAAGATGTACCGAGAGTCTAGCCGCTTTGGCCGTAATAGGCGCGGATCATGGACAAAATATAATAGTAGAGAATCATGGCGGATACTCTTCTGATGGCAAATGGCTGACTAAGATCATGAAGGATATCAACATGGATAACTGTGGCACTTTACCCGATTACGGCAATTTCTGTATAGCAAGAGAAGGAGGCGAAAGATGGGGAGCACCTTGTATAGAGGAGTATGACAGATATCTGGGAATAAAAGAACTCATGCCTTACGCTAAGGCAGTGAGCGCTAAATCTCATACATTTGATAGAAAAGGCAATGAATTATCTACCAACTATACTAAAATGATGGAAATCGTACATGCCTCTGGTTATGAAGGATTTATAGGTGTAGAATGGGAAGGTGATGGCATATCAGAAACTGCAGGTATCAAGGCTACTAAAGCATTACTAGAAAGAACCATAGCTGCCGTTATGTAAATAATATGATAGCCTAGTGGACGAATCAAGCCTTAATAGAGTCTTAAATCTGTAAAGGCATGATTAAAATGGTGTAAATCCTCTTATATTAGCCATTCAGTAATTATAATACCATTAAAAGAATACAAACATGAAATATCTATTTATTCTACTATTCGCTGCATTTGGATTATCTACTTCTGCACAAGATAAAGCGACACTCGTAAATCAACTCGTAGAACAAGAGCTCAAAATGATCCAAAAAGACCTCTCAAATCAAAATAGCTCTCAAGAGCTATCTGCTGAACAAACCACGAAATTGAAAAAACTGTTAATAGTTAAATCTGAAAAGATAAATGCAGTAAGACAGAGTGATCAAAGCAAACTTAAAATGTCACAAAATCTAAATGCAATCACCAAAGAATTTGAACCCGCAATATTAGAAATATTTAATAGTGATCAAAAGGAAGCATTTAAAGCTAGTCCTCGAAATAAAAAAAGATTTACTAGGAAAAACTAATCACTTAGTTCTAGAAAAAAAAAGCGTCCATCAAAATAAATTTTGATGGACGCTTTTTTTATAGTCTATTTCCTAACACCAGGTAATGATTCACCAGTAGTACCAGACTAACTCATTTTGTTATACTTTGCCTTTATTATAACTACCTTTTAAATACTGCAAAGTTACAAATGCTATTAAATTTCCAAAGACAAATGTTTCCGCAAGTATAATCGCTGATACCGTTAAATTTTGCATCATATTTACTGGTTCTAAACCATATTTACTAAAAGCAATATCTGGATTAATCATAAACAATAAGAAATTGATTACCACGAGTGAAAGGCCAGCAACAAAAGCTAATTTCGCTCCTAGAGATATCCCATTGATAAAAATATCTCCTTTTACTGTTTCCTTGTAAGCAATTAGGGCCAATACTATAGGCACACCTAATAATAAGTACTTTAGAAGTTTTATAAATGGCCTAAAGTCATTTCCAGTGATTTGCATTGCGAATAAGAACGAAGCCATCAGTAGACCTGCAGTTATTCCGTATTGTGTAGATATATTCTTTGGATTTATAATTTCACTTTTTTCTAGGTTTGACATTGTTATATATTTTTTAAGATTAAACAAAGAGTTGATTTTTATTACCTCGACACAGATTATTCTTGAAGCCATGCATCAAGCATCCAACTCTTCTTCTCAATCGAACCTAAAAATCCAGCTACTAAATCTATCGTTCCTTCATCATCAGAATCAGCTGCTACACTTAGTAATTCTCTCATATTAACAATGAGAATTTTATGATTCTGCAATATTGACTCCACCATTTCTTTTGGTGATGCAGTACTCTTTTCTTTTATTTGAGAACTTTTAAGGTATTCCGTAAGCGTAGACATAGGGCTCATCCTTAGAGTTAATATTCTCTCTGCAATTTCATCTATACTAACTTTAGCTTCATTATATAGATTTTCAAATTGAATATGAAGATCAAAGAAATGCTTACCATTAACATTCCAGTGATAATTTCTTAAATTCTGATAATAGACTTGATAATTTGCCAACAGTTGATTAAGGTGTCCCACTGTTTCTAATACTTTCGCTTCACTAAATCCGAGGTAATTCATATTATATTATTTTATGGACTGCTAGCCCTAAGGTTATTAAATTATTTGACTTCTAAATGATTAAATTATCTGACTGAAAAATGAGTATAACTAAACCGCCACATTTTTCTAACATTTATAAATCTAGGATTACTATAATCGTTTCTTATCTTACCAGATTCCTTCTTATTTGTTCGACTCTCCTCTATTTTTAAATTAGAAATCATAAAGCACAACAATCCGAGAAAACCTTAGCAATAGAATCACAAGGTGCCATAGTGGAATGACAAGAAAACAAATAATATTATTAGAATAAAAAGTGCCAATTGCTTTTATGAATCTGCAATTTCTTTGAATACTTCAGGATGGTCTGAAATACCAGAACCCATGAGTTCTGCTACGGCTTCAGTACTATCAAACTCTGCCATAATGATCCTTATAATCGAGATAATTGGTAAAGCCAAAACTACCCCAGCAATACCCCAAAGCATTCCGAAAAACAAGAGAGCAATGATGGCTACAAGTGGGTTAATATTAACTCTACCACCAACAATTTTGGGAGTAATAAAATTACCTTCAATTTGCTGAATCACTCCATAGTAGATGACAATAGCTATCGGCTGCCAATTATGATCTGAAGTTGCCATCGCAAATAAAAATGGTAAAAGACCTCCTAATAAAGTACCTACATATGGAATCACAGACAATACTCCAGCTAACGTCCCCCAAAAAAGAGGATACTCTATACCAATCATCCAAAGACCAATGGTATTAAAAAAAGATAGTATGACTATAACTATGCCTACACCACCTACATAAGCCTGGACAGTTCCTTTTATTTTTTTAACTGTAGATCGCACATCCTTCCGATCAGTTTTTTCAAATTGATAAAGAATAAAGTTCTTGATACTTCGGCGATAGTACATGATTAGATAGGTAAATATAATAGTTAGCGCCACGCCAGTCAAAAGGCCTGTAGTAGAAGTAAGCCCATAACCCAAAATATTAAAAGGTTCTTCTATCGCGGACTCAACGCTATCTTTCAGAAAACTATCACTCTGAATGTCCAGCATAGGAAGCTTCTTATCTAGCCAAAGTGCTAATGTCCGTCCTCCTTCTTTAATACTCTTGCTTATAGACGGAAGGCTATCAAATATCCTCATTAACTGAAATGAAAACAAACTACCTACGACGACTAGAGGTAAGATCACGCATGCGAACGTCAACAATATTGACGCCCATTTATATTTTACAAATTTCAATATTTTTTTATCTAGAGGAGTCAAAAATATCGCAAATAGGCTGGCAAAAATTAACGGTAATATGATACTACTTCCAATATTTAAAAGCCACCCCACCCCTATCACTATAATGACTAAGTAAGCTAGTTGTTGGTATACATTTATTTCATTATTCTGACTCATAGTGAATTCGTTTTATCAGTATAGAAGGCAAGGTATCTAATCTTCAGCATTAACCATTTGAGGTCCTTTACATATCACGCCAAAAATCAAAAAAACAATACAATCCAGACTATAATCTATTTAGTTGATCTCAATTTAAAGTAAGACAATATAATCTTTCTAATCATAGCGAACCATCCAGAGTTATTTGCGCGACCGCTTAGTGAACTTAATACCGATAAATAACTAGATAGATTCCCAATAGATCCTCCTAACAGATCAGCAGCAATATTAGTTACCTTGTCTTTACTTGGGATTAGATAACTTGTTGGTCTGAACTCACAGGCATTCCGGAGTATCATTTGCTTAGAAAATTCAATTTCATTTTCTAGCCTTACTTTTCTTTCTTGGACATTCATGTTAATCTGGATTTTCGAAGGTGAAGAATGAATTGATAAATGACATTGATGGTTCATACAATATTTTAGTACGAAAAAAATAGACTACTAACAACAACAATAAAAACAATCCACAAAAAATAGAGATTGCTTGGATTACAGATCCTAATACAGAGGATAACCAAATTATAGCGATCACGGTCAAACCCATCAATACTATCAACAATACAATGGAAGCAAATATTCCAAAAATAATCTTACCCAGAACTGCAGATATCGCTTCGGCAGCTTCTATTTTTTTTAGCTCTATAGTATTTTTTACAATGGTTTTTGCGTACTCATAGTTTTCACCTATATCTTGAAGTAGGTTATCATTCATCTGGTACAATTTTATTTAGTAATATAAAAATAGCTTTTGACCTAATTATGGTTTCAAAAGCTATTTAATACTTCGGTACTTATCCTAATTGGACATCTTTTTAGCCAACTTCTTTTGTACATAATTTACTAATTGAGAAGCGAACTGTTCTTGATTGCTTTTTTGGCCTTGTCCATCCCAATACTTATATCATCTAATCTATTCTGCGCTTCACCCATCACATCTTCAGCTTTACTTGTCAGTTTATTTTTTACGATATCATACTGATCAGAACTTTGATTAATGATATCATTAGTTTTAGCTTTCATACTGACAGATAGATGCTCTATTTTTTCTGTTGCCTGCTCTTTCAACTCTGCTGCTGTACTTGCAATTGTTTCTCCTGCCTCTTTAGTCTTATCAACTAACTTTTTTGTTAATTCCTTGCCTTTGGGTGTAGTCAAATAGTAGGTAGCCGCAGCGCCTACTATAGCCCCTGTGAGTAATAAAATAGTATTCGATCTTTTTTTCTGATTATTCATATTAATGTAGTGTCGTTTAGTATGTTATAAAAATTATGTATCATCTATGATACTTCTTTGTCACTCCAATTGTTCGGTTAAAAATAAATTTTAAGCTGCAAAACCTTGATTGACCAATTGACTTTTCAATTTAGTTCTTGCAAAATTTATTCTACTCTTGACAGTACCCATAGGTATATTGAGAGTGTCGGCAATTTCATTATACTGGTAGCCCTCCACATACATAAGGAAAGGTAATCTACTTTTATAGCTGAGTTCATCAATGCAACTTTTGATCTCCTTGATACGCAATTTTGATAAGGCATCATTTCTCAATGAGTGCTTATTCTCAAGAGCGAAAGTGAAATCCTCAATGGGCTTGTTAACCACTCCTTGCTTCTTTTTTCTGTTATACTTAGTAATGAATGTATTTTTAAGAATAGTAAAAGCCCAACTTTTAAAACTTGTTCCAACTTTAAAAGTATGCATGCCTCTATATGCTTTGATTGCTGTCTCTTGAACTAAATCTTCAGCATTGACGCTATCATTAGTTAATTTTCTCGCAAAATTCATCAGAGCTCTATAATTTTCGTTGTAATAAAATTCGAATTGTATTTGTGTCATGATGTATATGTTTGGTTCGTATGTTTATTATAACCACATTAATGTGCATTTTGTTCACAGTAAGTGCGAATACATGCAATTGAATTGAGTTTAAAATACACTAAGTATTCATAACTGTATAATTTTCAATGAATTACAAGCATATTTTAAATTCACATTAATATCTAAAATTAGACACAGAATCGCAATATCTTTACAGCAACACACTGTATAGATAGATTATAGACATAAAAAAGCTCCAAGTTGGAGACTTGAAGCTTTTTTATACAGACTAAATGTTCTATAAATTCACAATTAGGACTCAATGGCTGATTTGTTACTAATAGCCTTAATTACATTTTCATTATAGGTGAGTAAGTGTTCCATTAGATTAACGAAATTATCAATATCGAAAATCACACGTTCTTTTTCATCCGTAAGATCTTTGATGCTGCTTTTCTTCATAGTATAAAAAGCTTTAAATCCTTCCAATATCTTTCTAATCTTAATTGATTTTTGGATAAATAAATGAACCTCCTCGCTGCTCTGGTCTATCTCTAGCTCATTATGGAAAGGCTTTATGTTCTCATCGGCATTAAATCTATCATATAAGTCACCTTCCTCCAAAGGCTTCGATACTAGTGCGTCAATACTTATATCAAACACCTTGGCAATCTCAAGCACAATCCTAAGTCGTGGCTCAACATTCTTACTTTCGTATGCCGCGACGTTGGACCTTTTGATATTTAACTTTGAGGCTAAATCTTCTTGACTATACTTGTATAGTTTTCTAAGGAACTTCACATTCTGTGCTAATACTCCAGGAACTGTTGGTGTTTTACTCATAATATTGATATTTTCAGCACTTTTAATACTCAAGAAGTCAATCAATTGTTCATTTTACTAACAAAATAAGTATTTTATGGTTCTTTTGTCAAGTAAATAGACAATGAAGTGATTTAAAGACATATTGTTAGTTCATTTGCAAGTCGTTAATTCGCAATATTTCATCATTTTGTCAATCCAAAGCTGAGGCTATGCATTTCAAAAATTGCCTCATCTTGAAAACCAAGCACTTACAACTCATTTTTAACCCTAGTTCTTAAATCGATTCAAATTTAAATGTTGACAATATGAATGAGACCAAAAAGACTAAAAATATTCCTAAACCTACTTTTTATGGACTGAATCTTAGGTTTCTTAGACGCATACATGGACTTAGTCAAAGTAAACTAGCATCCTATCTCAATATGTCTAGAAATAATATCGCCAGCTACGAATCTGGATTAGTAGAACCAAAAGTTGAGAAGTTTATAGCTACATGTCATTACTTCAATATTAGCCCAAAAGATATGTTAGACTCGAAGCTATCTGAAACTCCTGCAGAATCTCTACATGTGTCTGAAAGCGATCAAGGGCCAATAGATACATATATCAATCAACAGCTAGATGCATTTGTCCAACAGACCAATGAAATGACTAAAGTCTACGAAGGATATAAGACGTTATATGAATTGAAAAGGGAGGAAGAGGAATATCTCAACAACAAAGAGCTTTATGCTACGATGGACAATCTGATAGATTTATTGGGGTCGTTAGTTAAATCTAATTGGAGTCTCATCCAAAACGTATACCCCAATGGTGAAGAGGAGTGAGTTCAATTGACCACTATTTAAGTTAGAGCTTCAAGTAATAATACAATCATCTTATCAAATAAGACTGATATAAAAGCGAAACTAAAACTAAGATATAAGTAATGCTTTCTTGAGCTGCGAACATTTTGAAGCGCTTGTAAGTACGTTAAGTGAAATAATTATTTTCTCACTTATCAGATATAATATGAATAACGATACCATAACAGCAGCACTTCAAAAATTGGTAATGCGATTAAACGATGCCGAAAAGCAACATCTTGAAATTGCGAAAAGCACATCCAATCAAGCTCTTAGAGAATGGTGTTTGCGATACTCAGAAGAAAGAGATGAAATGCACAAACTATTGGAAGGTCATATAAGTGCGATGGGAGGAGATCCAGAAGTCAGGACAAGCTACCTCAGCAGTCTTCATAGAGCATTGATAAATCCTAAAATATCGACCAGCAATGATGAATTTAGTACTATTGTTACTGAAATCCATAGAAATGCTACTGCTCTCATTGCTGAATACGATCAAGTAATTGCTCAACTAGAGTTACATCCTAGCCTTAAGATAAATCTTGAAAAGCAAAAAGCAACTATCCAATTAGAGCTTAGTAACCTCATCGCACTTAAAGAAGAATTAAGAGCCACAGTTGATTAAATTATATAAGCGGCCACCTCAATTAGAGTTAAAAATGTTGAGAACAAAGCTTTATGAAGACTGTTTCCATGTTAACTAAAATATACATCGATAGGATTTGCCAATTGAGTTCCTTATTCCTAAATATGTTTTTATATTCACCTGATCGATAAGGTGTCGGTACACTTCAATACTATTTCAAATCATAAGTATAACAACAAACACATGAAAAAATCAATATTTGGATTAGCAATAGTGTTAATATACGGTCTTAGTTCATGCAACCAAAAAAATCCAAATCTCGACACAACTGGAGAAGATATCTTAGACGCTAACCTTTCGTATGTAGACGATATCTCACTCATATACCATGATACGGTCTATGTACCTATCTACTCAGATATATATGCAGAGTCTAAATTAAGTTCCATCTTACTTACAGCTACTTTAAGTATTCGCAATACTAGTTTGAATGATACGACATATATCAGCTCTATCGACTATTATAATACTAACGGCGAACTGGTACGATCTTATCTAGACCGAACTCTCCTATTGAGACCAATGCAGTCTATAGATTATGTTATTGATCGCAGTGATGCTAGCGGTGGATCTGGAGCCAACTTTATAGTCACATGGGGCGCAAACAAAAACACCAAGCCAATTTTCCAAGCGGTAATGATAACTACACAAGGTCAACATGGAATTTCATTCGTAGTAGACGGTGTGTCTCTCAAAGACAAAAAATAAGTTTTATATATATTAAAGAAGCTTTTGACATTTGGAACTGTACCGAATGAGGCTTTATTGCATACTTACTTTTCACGATAAAACAACTAGATAATGGAAATTATCAATGATCTCGAAGCTCAAATCGCAAGTTACTACGATAGTATAATAGCTATCATCCCAAAAATAACATTAGCTATAATTATAGTGGTTGTGCTACTATTATTGTTAAGATATATAAGAAAGCGATCTGTCAAATTTATGCTTACCAAAGCTGAAGACAAACTTCTGATTGGATTTATAGATAGCATTTTTAGAATCATAAATATTATTTTTGGCCTCCTGCTCTTCCTTTATATCATAGGCCAATCAGGCATAGCTAGTAGTATGCTTGGTGCGGCTACAGTCTCTTCAGTAGTTATCGGATTTGCATTCAAAGATATTGCTGAAAATTTCTTAGCAGGAGTTATTATGGCTTTCAATCGCCCATTTCGTATAGGTGATACTGTAATGACCGGAAGTGTAGAAGGTACCATCACAGAAATGAGTCTCAGAGATACACACATTAAAACCTTTGATGGTAAAGATGTATATGTACCCAATGGGCAGATCATAAAAAATCCACTTTTTAACTATACAATAGATGGATTTCTGAGAAGAAGCTTTAGCATTGGACTTGATTATGGTACTGATATAGATAATGCTAGAAAAATAATTTTGGATGCTGTAAATACTGTTCCTGGAGTTTTAAAAGAAGATAAATTAGCTAAGACATTGATCAAAAATCTAGGCCCCAGCACTATCAATATCGATGTTCAATATTGGGTCGATACTTTTGACAAGAAACATAGCGGTGCAGAGATACAATCACAAGCTATGAAAAGAGCACTCAATACCCTTGAGAAAGCAGGTGTAAATCTTCCTGGGGATATCATTGAGATAAAGAACTATCAAAACGCACCACTTCAAACAAATACTCCTGAACTAAAAAAAGTGAAATCTTAAAAGATATCGATTACTACTATTTAATCGAAATATGTAAGCCATACGTAAAATTTGAATTATTAATTATTAATGATTAAATAAAAGACTGTTTTAGAAGTATATTTAGCGGCTAAATACTATCTCCTATATAAAACAGATCATTGAAACCGGAATAAAATCTATTGCTTCCGCTCCGATAATTAATTTCACATCTTCCATAAAAAAAGTATAGCCTTAATATCATTCTTTATAACTATACCCTGCTGTATTGAATAAGCTATCTCCTCCCTAACGAAAGGGACTTAAAACTTAAGTACTATGATATAAAAGTAATGACAAAAAAAGCCTGCTATTCAATTAAGAATGGCAGGCTTTTTTTGTCTATTTTTTCATCAGATTGATGACCGTATAATACATAATTATGATGTGCTTTTACATACCAAATTTACCGAGTACGGAATCGATTGCTTTAGCTCCCAGCACTTCCGCTGATATTCTATCTGATTGTATTTGCTCCCGTACATAATGTATATAGTTGTCAAGATTAATGTCGTTTAAACTTCCACCTTTTTCAAAATGCAATTGATATACTTCACCAGTAATAGTGGTAATCAAACCCGCTACACTTGCTTTTATCAGAGATTCGCTTAGAATCTTCTCTAACTGTGTAGCTGTAGTTATTGAACTGACTGCCTCACTTACTAAAGCGCCCCCTATCGAGGTTAAAAAAGTAACTAACAACAATTTTTGTTGATTGTCTGGATCTACATCATACATCATTGCCAACTTCTTAACCATATCCATCTGAACAAAAATAACACCGCCAATATCCAATAAAGGAATAGGAACCGCCGCGATGGCAGAAGCCTTAGCTGTAGAACTTGCTACAAGGTCATAGGCCGATTTACCTACATTCTCTACTTTTTTGTTATCTAGAATATTTAAATTTTCCATTTCAAAATTATTTGCAGAATTAGTTTATACGTACACTTCGACAGAATCAAAATTATACTTTGAGCTTTGTTATTTCCTTCCTCTATTTACTAAAAGGTTGATCTAAGAGTGGAGATATTATTTTGAAATCTGAGACGTTGTCATTCACTAAATCATTCAACTCCTTGACATCAGATCGATGATCATTGTTCTTATCATTCTTCTTTTTCACCTGTCGCTTCACTGCTTCGAAGGCTTTTTCGAAAGCTACAATGTCATTTACTCCTCTATTCTCAACAAAAATGTCTTTACCTGGAATCCTTACACGAATCTCCGCCAACACACTTTGTTCTCCAGTTCCTTCACCTATCTTAAAGAATAAATTTATCTGAGTAATACTACCTAAATAATTAATTAATTCTGCCAATGTACTTTTCAAGTATTCATCTTTAGCGGCAGTAATTTCGAATGGTGCTTCTATTATAATATTCATATATTCTTGACATTTAATTTGTTAATAAATCAAATAGTAAATTTGTTGACCATCAAAAAGATAAACTCTCTTTTTCAACCAATATTTCTATTTATTAGTGATTGTCAATTTTAATTGATAAAATTATTTACTTCATCACTAGTACAAACCTTACCTAATTTAAGTATATATTGTTCGATAAGTAAAATGTAATTGTTAGTAAAGCAGTATTTAGCTTAATACTCATGGCCTAAGTATATACACTTTACTACATTACTGGATTGAGTGATTTTCATTCCAATCAACTAAAAACCAATACTAATTATGGATACTATTATCAATATACTAATTACAGCAGCAGCATTTTTCATTGGAGCAAAGGTACTTTCAGGAGTTACAATTCAGAATTTCTTCCAGTGCATACTGGTGGCTATTGTGGTAGGAATACTTGACTATACGCTAGGCAATGTATTACGAATAGTGACACTTGGAATATTCTCACTGAGTATATTTACATGGTTACTAAATGCGATTTTAATACAAGTAGCAGATTGGTTTGTAGCGGGACTTAAGATCAAGAATTTTTGGTGGTCCCTCATACTTGCGGCAGTAGTAAGTATTACGAGCGGTGTACTTAGTAGCTTATTGAGTTAGGAAAATAACGCTCAGAGATCCACACCAATTCTTTATAAATTTCAATTTTACTTCATTGACATTATCTGCTAAAATCTTTGACATTAGAAAGGATAGCCTATACCAAGATTATACCTTAGATTATCGTTACGCCAGCTAGAGTCACTAAGATCAAATTCACTAAACCTCCAATCGAAACCTTCTTGATACTTAGGTGATCGTATAGGAAATGACATATCCATCCTAATCAAAAAGAAATCGAAGTCTAGCCTAAATCCTAATCCGACTCCGATACCGATTTCTTTATAAAATGTATTAGTTGCAAAGTTTCCTTCAGGAATATCATCATTATTGATCAACCAAATATTTCCAGCGTCTGTAAATAATGCTCCTTTGAGATATCTAAAAAGAGGAAACCTCCATTCTATGTTGATTTCAATTTTCATATCTCCAGTCTGGTCTACAAACTGTTGTTGGAAGGCATCAATAAGTGATAGATCAGTAGCGAAACTTCCTGGACCAATCCCTCTCAATCTAAAAGCCCTTAAGCTACTTGAGCCACCCACTACGAATTGCTCTACATAAGGAAGCTCTTTACTATTACCGTAAGCTAATCCTCCGCCAAGAATTATTCTAGTGGCAAAGTCTGTTTGTCCAGCTGGAAAATAGTGTCGATAATCTAAAGTAAGCTTAGTAAATTGGGCTATTGTAGTATTTGCAAATTGAATTGGGTCATCTGAATCACTACCTGCAATCAAGCCTATCAGATTACCACCTGTCTCTAGTTCGGCACGGAAGTAATCATAATTTCTATCCCCTCGTCCAGCTTGATCTGAATAACTAAAATTATATTGCAGCCCTGCTATAAATACATTCTCGAATGAACTAGCCAGCCTTGGATTATCATCTAACAATAATTGAAATTCCGTAGTCTTATTAGTAACACGTACCTGATCCAAAATAAGCGGAAAAAATTCATGAGTCTTACGAGCTGTTTCTTTCCATCGATATCCGTATTTAGCTGAGGTTAATTGGAATGTATAATATTGTATTCTCCTTTGGAATCTATAACTAGAGTTGATAATCGTTCGAGGAATATAATTACGACTCTCACGAATATTGACAAAAGGGACTATAAACCTTGGAAAGTTTAATTCTCCAGACACATTGACATCTGCACTGTTAATAAAACTCAACTCATCTCCAAATTGTGCCTCGACTTGTCCACCGAGAGAAAGCTTAAGTTGCTCTGCATGTCCAAAAATATTTTTATGCCCATAACTTGTACTGGCCCCTAATCCGAAGAAATTACCTGACCTGTTATTGACCTCTAACTCTCCTGATACACTTTGCATCTTTTCTGGAGTGAGGTATATATTCTGAATGATACTTCCGTTCTGCCCAGTTCCTGATGCTTCGTTATTTACATTGATAAATCTAAATAAACCCAAATCTAGTAATCTATTGACTGACTTTTGTTCTAGATTTCGATTATAAAACGTATCCGTTTTCTGTAGTATTAATCTTTTGAGAAGATCGTGATTTAAATAATGATCAAACTCATGTATTAGTACTCCATTGCCTATTTCTTCCTGCTCCAAACCCCCTACATTCTCCCTATCTAGTGTGTAGTTAGGATAAATATTAATTTGCTTTAGTGTATATCTCGTATGGGATGTAGAGTCAGTAGGCGTTATGACCTGAGTGTAAATATCTACTGTATGATTAGCACCGGTTGTATCTACATAGTAATATATATTATCTGCACCAAACTCAGCAAAGCCCATATTTCCGGCTATAGTAGATAATCTTGTTCTTTCAAAATCTAAGCGATCTCTATCGTAATATCGACCTTCTTTAATAATAGCACGCTTTAATCGTTCATCTAACTCAAGAGCAGCATATGTTGAATCTGTAGGAAAAATGATACTATCGATAGTGTATCTACTACTCAAAGACACTTTACAAAGCATACTCACTTTACGACCATCCCTAGTACTATCGCAATCAACGGTATGATTGAAATATCCCTTTCCATTAAGATAATAGCTCAGCTTAGCTTCTGTAGAATTAAGCATAGTGGATTCGAAGATGACCGGTTCTTCCCCAAGTTTGTATTTAACCCAATTTTTAAATTTCTTATCCGATGCGGATTCATAGATATTGTATAATCCTGTATAGATATTTCCTAGTCCTGTGTTAGTACCACTTTGAGGTATTTTGTTGATCGTAAAGTCAAACTGCTCTACTGTAGATGCATTCTCTCTATCCAAAACTTCTAGTTCGGCACCCATATATACAAGATCCTGATCTGCAATCCTTTTGGTAAGACTACAACTAGAGAGACTCATCATACAGATGGACAATAAACAGAAAAATTTTACAAAGTAGTTCAGCATATTATTTCTTAGTATCTGTCTTAGAGTCAAATGATTTATTGAAAAATAAACTCACTCCATTCTTATTAGTGTTTTCATTAGCAATACGATCAAAATTGCTTTTAGAAAAAACTCGGACTCTATAATTTCCATTATCCGTGAGCTTATATTCTAATACAAAATCACCTATAAACGACGAGTAAGATTCCGCTCCACTATTCTCAGACAAATCCAAATTACCGCCTGCAGTAATCTTAAGTCGATCATTAAATAACTTCTTACTTACCTCTAATCCTATCTCTGTTACATTACCTCCATCACCACCATTGGCATAATTCGATTCATATGAGTTAACATTAACATTGACGTCTACCCCTTTTATCACCTTATCTGCAAACTTATTGAGTTGACTACTAATCAGGTTACTTACACTACTCAACGCAATATTATTACCTATGCTACCAAATCCTGTAGAAGCACTATTCGATGAAATAAACCCGTTAAATATCAACAATCCAAACACTTGACTATTTAACTCATTAGGATCATTACGCAATTCATTAAGTTTTTGATTTACAGATGATACGAGTGAACTTCCCTCTAGGTCAGGCACTTGTATATCTAGTTTAATTTTGGGCGCACTTAGACTACCATCTAAGCTGAGATACACCTCAACATTAGTCCTTTTTTGAGCAGTAGCAATCTCACTTTCGTCAATGGATACTTCATTACTTATTAGTTCGTAAGTGGTAGTATATACATTGTATATGGCATCTATGTCTAGCGTTGCTCCTAGAGGATCTCCATTAAATTTGATACTTCCTCCAGGCTTGATTGTAAATTTTTTAGATACAAAATCACCATAGGAAAATTTATATGATCCATCGTCGACGGTATAAGTTCCATATATCTCTTGTTGACCATCAGGATTAAGTTTTATCCTCAAGTCTCCTTTTCCTTTTGCTTCAATGCGATCACCTGTAATCGGATCTAAAACAAAATTAATCGTAGCTTCATCGGTAGCATCCAGAAGTAAGTTGACCTTAAATGGAAACGCTCTAGCCAACTTTAGTAAATACTCAGAAGTCTGATCTTCAAACTCATCAGGTTTACCATAAGTAATGAATCCTTCTTCAATCGCAAACTCACTTCCTGATAATGGCGAAAGCGTTACCAAAGTATTCGTTAGAGTTCGTGCTTTGAGATTAACATCAAGCAATGAGATAGGACCTATTATACTTCCACTCGCATCTAGTACAAGCTTCCCATAAAAAATGGGATTATCATCTTTTGTGGTATTGAGGAAAACAAACTTATCCGTATCAACTAATAGATCAAGTCTTAGATCATCAAGAAAATTGTGATAGATCTTACCTGAAACTGTAGCTGCGTTATTATTGGCATCATATAAATCTAATACTCCAATATCTATCGCATCATTATTAAACTTAAACGTATGCTTATCGATTGCGTACCTTGCATTATTTACTACAATAGTAGTTATCGCTTTATCCAGAGTAGCCGATCCATCTATCAATGGTTCATTTATATTCCCTTTGAGTGTAGCTCTGCCTGAAAGTGCCCCTTTACTATCCTTCATGATTTCAGACAAAAAAGGATCTAGTAATCTAAGTTGGAAATTATCTATGTTTAACTGAAAATCCGTTGCGGTAGAAGCCGTATTATATGTCCCCTTACCAGTGAGGTCATTTTGTGGGCCCTTGAGTCTTACATCCGCTGAAACTATGTTAGTCGCGGGGTTATCCTTAGCATTGATAGTCAGCGCCCCCACAGAAGTAGAATCATAAACGATATCAGCTACCACTGCATTGATTAGGTAATACATATCGTGGGTAATATCTCTTATCTCTATTTTTCCATCTATATTACCACTCAACTTAGAAGGTGCACTAGTTAACAAGCTTGTGAATTGTCCAATATTAAAATTATTAAAGTCGACGGCCAAATTATTCCCTAAATTATCGGTACTATAAATTTTCAAATATTCATCCTGGTCTGTCAATGAGAGTTCGTTGATATTAATCTTACCATCAGAAAGTGTAATAAGATTATCTTTATTTATTAGCCAATCTTTCCTATTGAGTACAAGACTATCCTTAAAAGAAAGCTGTAAGGCATTATCCACACTTTCTAGCTTAGTACTAAATTTTAATTTCGGTAAAGCATCATTATCTTTAGCTAAAATTTTAGAATATAATTTACGATTACGAACTTCATTCTCCAACATGAATATCGGCACGTCTATTCCACTAGCAAGATTATTTTTTCCTAGTACATCAATAGATAATAAATCTAAATCTGAACTAAGGTCCAATGTCATTCGCTCCGAAAAATAGCGATCGTAGTATAAACTATCGGCAACCATACTACCTCTTGCGACATGATTTACAAAATTGAAATCCATATCCAAACTTATATTACGTGCTTGCACTAACTTATCTACCATAAGCACATCTATTGGCAATAGTGTCTTCAGTTGCCCTTTAATCCTTGCAGATTGACTTAATAGATTAGTCGCTTCCTCTACTGTATCGCGAAACATATGATGCTTGGCAAACGACATAAAAGCGCTAGGTAAATCTCGGACTCCATACTGACCATCAATATCAAAACTCATAAAATTGCTTCTTACATCTATAAAAGTGGAGTCTGATCGCTTAGCCGCCATCAATTGGAGTGAATCCTCAAAAAAACTTTCATCAGGATTAGATATCCTTAATTGATAAACATCAACAAACCCGTCTGACCCTTGACGCAATGGCAATTTAAAATCAGAAAATACCTTTCCACTTAGACTTACTTCCTTGTCATAGAACCCTAAGGCTTGTAAATTAACGGTATCAAAATCAGCTACAAAATTATAAATCGCTTGTCCATCAATAAAGGAGATTATACCGTCGTATGATAATTTAATATTTGCATCATCTATGCTCAATTGTCCATTGATCTTGGAATCTGATATTCTAGC
>CALLPN010000016.1 GCA_938015435.1 uncultured Saprospiraceae bacterium | reverse complement strand
CTTCCCATTCCGAACAGAGAAGTTAAGCCCTACAGCGCCGATGGTACTGCATTTGTGGGAGAGTAGGTCGCCACCTTTTTTTTATTTTACCAAGCGGTAAATTATAGCGAATATCCAATTAGGGTATTCGCTATTTTTTTTGCCTAAAGTGAAAAACTGTATATTGTATCTATGAAAAATAGAATGCTCAAAAATACCCTCTTCTTAGATGTCGAAACCGCTTCTGATAAAGAAAAATTCTCACTGCTGACTCAGAGGATGCAATTACTATGGAAAAAGAAAGCTCGTCTACTCGCTAAGAATGCCGATTTAAGTGATGACGAATGTATTCAGATGTATAATGAGAAGGCGGCTATCTATGCCGAATTCAATAAGATAATCTGTATCTCAGTTGGATATCTTTCCTATAAGAGTAATAAGGTAACGTTGAAGATAAAGTCCTATTACGGAGATGATGAGAAGACTATACTGAGTAGCTTTAGTGCTTTACTTAACAAACACTATAATAATTTAGAGAAATACTATTTGTGTGGTCATAACATCAAGGAATTTGATTGCCCTGTTATATGTAGGCGAATGATGATACACGATATTGAACTTCCAAAGCTATTGAGACTCAGTAGAAAGAAACCTTGGCAGGTAGGCCATTTGGTTGACACACTTGAAATGTGGAAGTTTGGTGATTATAAGAGCTATATTTCCTTGGACCTATTATCTGCGATTTTAGATATACCATCTCCTAAAGCGAACTTGGATGGAGCTCGTGTCTCAAATGTTTACTGGAAAGATGGTGATATTGAAAGTATTAGAGCTTATTGTGAGCAGGATGTGGTAACCACTGTCGCGGTATTTCTAAGGTTAGCTCAAGAAAGTAAGTTTGATGCTGTTGATTATGTTTCCAGTTAAAAAGTCTTTATCGAACCACATTTTCCCTTTGATCTTTTATTAAGTCCGCAGGGTAATATTCTATAACTTCTGACCTCATGATTCTATATTGGTACTTACTTATATATGTACGCGATTGTTATCTTTGTTTTATTATTAAGAAAAAGAGAAAAGAGAAATACAATGTCAATAGATCTTACAACACTAAAGAACAGAGTAAACGATTATCACGAGATACTAGGAAATACTGATAGTTTTAGACAGGATTGGAAAGAGACCCTCAAACCAATGATTATTAAGACTTTGGAGCAAGTGATAAAAGAGACTAAACTTACAGCGGATGTTGTCGTAAAAGATCAAGTTGAGAATCTAGAAGCTATAGTTTTAGATCTTGGTCGTACTCACAGTGGAATGCAAGAGAAAGTTGAAGATACGAATATCAAGAAAACGATAATTAAGACACAAGGAGCCGTAGTCTATCAGCAGTTATTTAATGGTAAGGTAATGGTCATGTTTGTCTATCCATATATTGATGGATACGGTGAACCTAAACCACCAAAAAATCTCGAGATTTTACGCCCTCATGAATTAAAGCAAGAATACATTATTCGCCATATGGAGGAGTTCGTAAAGGAAGTTACGCAATGGGAAGATTATGATGATGATGCACCAGAGAAAAGTCCTATAGGATTTGCTAATCCTATAGGATTTCAGCAGGATATATTAGAAGAGTAGAATCATATTATGGCGTTATACATATTCAAAGCACTTCATATAGTTGGATTTGTTGCATGGTTTTCTGGCTTGTTTTATCTTGTTAGAATATTTGTTTATTATCGAGAGGCTGAGGATAAGTCAGAAGTGGAGCGTAATATTTTACAGCCGCAGTTTCACTTGATGCAACAAAGAGTCTATAAGATAATATGCAACCCAGCCATGATGATTACTTGGCTCGGAGGCTTTGGTATGATCTATATCTATGGTTTTGAATGGTTGAAGGAAAATAACTGGTTACATGTCAAAATAGCGTTAGTGGTATTAATGACTATTTACCACCTCTATTGTAAGAGATATATTATGCACCTTAAGAATGGTACTGCAAACCTTAGTCCTTTTCAACTTAGGTTGATGAATGAGGTTCCTACCTTGTTTTTATTTGCCATCGTTATATTTGCGGTCTTTCGAAACGGAGCAAATTCATTAATAGTTCTTAGTTTAACTTTCGGTTTTGGAATATTACTATTTCTTTTTACGAAATGGTATAAGAAGATAAGAGAGTCGAAGTAGAATTAATCTTTTTAGATTGAGAAATAGAAATTATGAAGAAGGCTAAGTATATACTTTATGGAATTTTAGTGTTGATTGTTATTGCTTTGGTTTCAGCATTTTTTTTACCCAAAGAGTATGATTTTCAAAAGTCAATGAATGTAGATGCTTCAAACTCTGTAGTATATAATTTATTGGTGAATCTTGAGAACCGTAAATATTGGGATCCAATTGCTCTAATCCCGGAGTCTTCTTTTGGGGAAGGCAACAATCATGAAAACTTTGAATGGTCATCAGAAGAGGATTACTTACAATTGAAAGTTAAAAGTAAAGTGAAAGGGTCAAATGTGGTTTTAGAAAAGAAGATTGAACGTGAATCGCTACCTGACCGTATACAATATAACCTAATAAGAACGAAGAATAAAGAAACTAATATTACAATAGACTATCAAGGACGCTCGTCATGGCCGATGAACTTGTTCAATTTTTTTTCTAAAAGGAATCAATCCCAAAAAATACAAGATGAATTTATCAACTTAGAGATAGTTGCAAGGAAGAGGCAAAATGATAGACTGTATAATGGTTATAAAATCGTCGAAGAAATAGTAAAGGAAAAAAACTTCATTATCAAGAGAGATGAAATTTCGGCTTTGGCGCTGCAACAGTTTTATGTTCAGAATCTTGGTGTTCTATTCCAAAAAGTTCAAGAAGCTGGTTTGCAAATGGATGGAATGCCTAGTGGTTTGTTTTTTACTAATGATATCGGCACCAAGTCGATTGATATGGCTGCGGCTATACCTGTAAATGAAGAAGTATATATATCTGGAGCAGAGTCTCATCATATCAATACTCGTTCAGCTGTGGTTGTAGATTATTATGGGGATTATAATAAGACAATACTTGCTCATACAGCAATCAAGTCCTACTTGGTTGATAATAATTATGAAGTAGATATTCCTATTGTAGAAGAATATGTGACGGATCCAGGTGTTGAAAAAGATCCAACGAAGTGGCTTACAAAGATTACTTATTATATAGTGGGTAAATAATGCGATTTAGAGCTCACTTGGCACTTTTATCTGTTGCTCTTATTTATGGAGCGAATTATACAATAGCCAAAAAAGTATTAGACTTAGACTACCTTACACCAAATGGATTTATCCTATTACGGGTGATAAGTGGTTTTGTTCTTTTCAATATTGTCCATTTTTTAATAATCAAGGAAAAAGTAGACAGAAAAGATATTGGTTTACTGGGGCTGTGTGGTCTTTTCGGTATAGCTATTAACCAACTGTTTTTCTTTAAAGGTTTGGGTGAAACTTCACCAGTCCATGCTTCATTGATCATGGTGATGACCCCTATAATAGTACTTATTGTTTCATCTATACATCTCAAAGAAAAGATAAGTAGTCGAAAAATATCTGGTATAATACTAGGAATGTTAGGTGCAGTATTGTTGATATTAAAAGGAAATTCAGCAATAGATAGTATGTCTAGCCTAAAAGGCGATGTATTTGTGCTTATCAATGCATTTAGCTATGCCTTGTACCTTGTATTGGTAAAGAACCTAATGAAAAAATACCATCCGTTTACAGTAATGAAATGGATATTTAGTTTTGGATTGATTGTAGTAATTCCGTTTGGGGTGGGAGATCTTTCTGAAGTAATGTGGAGTAATTTTCCAACAGATATTTGGATTGCGATAGCTTATGTTTTATTGTTTACCACATTTTTAGCTTACTTACTAAATGCTTATGCTCTATCTACTGTTAACCCTACGACAGCGAGTGCTTATATATATATGCAGCCCTTGATAGCAAGTACGATTGCAATATTATGGTACAACGACCATTTATCATGGTTTAAAGCGCTATGCGGATTACTAATATTTAGTGGTGTGTATTTGATATCAATGCAAATGGGTAAAAGAAGTGACTAGTATCTTATAACTGACATTTGGCTAGAAATAGCAAAAATGGCTTTTCGGAAAACAATAGTAAAAGTATGGCCTCATAACTGTAATAAAAGTAGGAAATCATTATCTTTGCACCGATTTTCGGATCTCACTAATAGTTAAGATTAAAATTCTATACAAGACATGGCTAACATTGGAAAAATCAAACAGATAATTGGACCTGTAGTTGACGTAAGTTTCTCAGCTGAAGGATCAACATTACCACAGATTCTTAATGCACTTAGCATCAAAAGGGCTGACGGAACGGAACTAGTATTCGAAGTGCAACAGCACCTTGGTGAAGATAGCGTAAGAGCTATAGCCATGGAATCTACGGAAGGTCTTACTAGAGGAACAGAGGTTATTGACCTTGGTTCACCCATTTCAATGCCTACAGGAGAGCAAATCAAAGGAAGATTATTCAATGTTGTAGGAGAACCTATTGACGGGATCGGACCTGTAGATATGTCTGCTAATACTTCACCAATACATAGAAAGCCACCAAGATTCGAAGATTTATCAACAGAATCAGAGGTACTTTTCACAGGTATTAAAGTAATTGATCTTATTGAGCCATATGTAAAAGGTGGAAAAATTGGTCTTTTCGGAGGAGCCGGTGTAGGTAAAACTGTACTAATCCAGGAGCTTATTAACAATATCGCAAAAGGATACGATGGTATATCAGTATTCGCGGGTGTAGGTGAGCGTACAAGAGAAGGAAACGATTTACTTAGAGAGATGTTAGAATCGGGTATCATCAACTATGGAGAAGAGTTCCTTCATTCTATGGAAGAAGGTGGATGGGATCTATCTAAAGTAGATAAATCAAAATTAAAAGAATCAAAAGCGACATTCGTATTTGGTCAGATGAATGAGCCTCCTGGGGCAAGAGCAAGAGTTGCTCTATCTGGTCTTACACTAGCTGAGTATTATAGAGATGGTGACCTTACTGATCCTAACGGAGGTAAGGATATTTTATTCTTTATTGATAACATATTTAGATTTACTCAAGCAGGATCTGAGGTGTCAGCCCTATTAGGAAGGATGCCATCAGCCGTAGGTTACCAACCTACACTGGCCTCTGAGATGGGTCTTATGCAAGAGCGTATTACATCAACAAAGAGAGGTTCTATTACATCTGTACAGGCGGTTTATGTACCTGCAGATGATTTAACGGATCCAGCACCTGCGACTACTTTCGCTCACCTTGATGCGACTACAGTACTTTCAAGAAAGATTGCTTCTCTGGGTATATATCCAGCGGTGGATCCTTTAGATAGTACATCTAGAATCCTTGATCCAGCGATCATTGGAGAAGAGCACTACAATACTGCGGAGAATGTAAAACAGATCTTACAGAGGTATAATGAACTTCAAGATATAATCGCGATCCTCGGTATGGAGGAGCTTTCAGAAGAAGATAAGAGTGTAGTTTATAGAGCAAGAAAAGTACAAAGATTCTTGTCTCAACCATTCCACGTAGCGGAGCAATTTACAGGTCTTCCTGGTGTTCTAGTGCCTATCGAGGAAACGATCAAAGGATTTAACATGATCATGGACGGTGAGATGGATGAATATCCTGAAGCAGCATTTAACCTAAAAGGTAACATCGAGGAAGTTATCGAAGCAGGCAAAAAGATGTTAGCTCAAGGGTAATCTTGAATTTTAAAGTAATAAGTAAATAGATATGAACTTAGTAGTACTTACACCATCAAGACAGATATTCGAAGGAGAAATTACTTCTGTAAAAGTACCTGGAATCTCTGGACAGTTTGAAATACTAAAAGGTCACGCACCTATAGTCTCAGCATTGGGGGAAGGTGTAATCACGGTAAAAGACTCAAGCGGTTCTGCTCAGACTTACGAAATCACGAAAGGATTTGTTGAAGTATTGGGAAAAGAAGTAGCATTGCTTGTGCAAGAAGCCGAGGAGGCATAATCTACAAGCTATAAAAAAATTATAATGAGGCGATTCACTATGTGGATTGCCTCATTTTTGTTTGGTAATGATTATGAACTGTCCTTATAATACCAATTCCATTTTGGTATGTAACGTTATAACTCAATATGATTTCTATGATGTCAAATCTGATACCTTTCTTGCTGGTTAGCTAACTTGAATATTTCGAACTATGAAATTGACAGAATTAAAGAAAAATTGAGACCGTTTCAAAGAGAAATGAGATCATTACTTTATCTACTTAGGTTAAATTAATTCAATTTTTTTTAAGGTGCAATTACAATTCCCATAATAAATATGGAGGTATACATGATCACTAGGACCGTTCTAAATTCAATAATTACGGTTGATAATATGCAATAATCTTAATATGGTAGGATTACCTTTCGAATACTTCTATGCTCTTCTTTTTCACAATTAGATCAGTAAACTTGCCATGGAATCTTGTAGCCCTTACGATATGATTATCTATCCAATGGTAATTACCTCCACGAGGCTTACCCATTAGTAATCCATGGTATTTGAAATTATGTGTTTTTAACCAAGCTTCAGTTACTTCGCGATGTTCTTCGGTACGGGATGTGAAGAAGGTAATTATATGTCCTTCGTCGTGCCATTTATTTAATATTTCGAGAGCATCAGTAAAGGGAAGGCACGTAGTCATTCGTTCGGACTCTTCATTAGGTATATCTTCAGTCACAGTACCATCTATATCAATCAGATAGTTTTTTACATCTTCTGGTAGTGTAGGGCTGATCGCTTCGCCTTTCTCGTTTTTAAGATTTTTTAGCTTATTTTCCATTCCGATGCGGTTAGTTGTAGTTTGATTTAAAATCTTATATATAAAGCTGGATCTACATGATATCCCCCATACCATAATTCAAAGTGAAGGTGCGGACCATCAGACAGTTCTCCTGTGTTACCTATAATGGCAATTGCTTCACCAGCTTCAACTCTATCTCCAGCATTCTTTAATAATGCTGAATTATGCTTATAAGCTGATAAGATATCATTGGGGTGCTGAATGATAATAGTATTTCCAGTCTCCAAAGTCCAATCCGAACTAATGACAATACCTTGCATAGTAGCTTGTATAGGAGTGTCCTTTGGAGCGATGATATCTACTCCTTGGTGCTCGATCTCTGGTGCGTATTTGGCGCTAATAGTACCTCTAAGAGGAGGGACAAACGAAAGTTGATCCAATTTCAATGACCTAGTAGTTTCTGCGACCTGGGCTCCGGTTAATTCGATATTGTCAGAGGGTATTGCACTACTTATGCTTTGAATATTGGGTAGCTTGGTATCAGACTTTCCAGATAGTAGCGTGCGAAGGCTATTTATGTATACCTGTTGATTGGATACAATGGATGTCAGGGTATCCATTTCTGATTTGAGTTCTATAAATTCACTATTCTCTTCTATTTCGCCATATCCAGGAACGAGCTTGCGAGCTGGAGTAAAAAAGAAAAGAGATAAAATGAGAGAGGTCAATACTAAGAAAAGTAAAGACAGCATAGTATAGATGTTAAGCCTAGAAAGCCTATATGACTTAACTTCTTGGAATGTTTCTTCATCCAAGATTACCACTTTAAAGGTCTCTTGCGCCTTTTCCCAAAACGTAATATCGTCCTTTTTCTCTTTTGACATCTGTATCTATTATCAATAGACGTATTTAATTTATATACACAAATGTACGAGAATGGCACGCTATTAGCCGCTTTTTAGACGAGATAAGCTGTACAAATTGATTATAAATATTTTAATATGAGTTTTGTATTCTTTAGAATCAGAAAAATCGATTGAAATCAAATATAAAGTACTAGTTATCAGTTATAATACGTGGCACAGAAAGAACTAATATAGGCTTAATAGTATATTTTTGTGTCTAGTTAAAAGATTCAGGCTCAATTGGAATAATATCTACTCAAAAAAGGAACATTTAATTTGATTAAGAATAAAAAAATATCGTTCATCTTACTAGCTGTATTTGCTATTATCATCAGCAGTTGCGCTACTAAGAAAAGAAAGGAAGACGTCTCAGGGTTTAAGAAGTTTTATCACACATTTACATCTAAGTATAATGGGTACTTTAATGCTAATGAGCTGATGGAAGAGAGTTTTGCAACCTTAGATGCATCACGTCAAGATAATTATAATCAATTATTACCTGTATACACTTATACTGACGTAGACAATCCAAAGATGGTGGCAAGCCAATTGGATGTAGCGATCGAAAAGGTAATCAAAGTGGCCACTATACATGAAGTAGGTGATTACGTAGACGATTGCTATGTACTCATGGGGAAAGCACAATATCTAAAGCAAGATTACGAAACGGCTCAAGAGACATTTGAATTTTTTCAAGAAGAGTTTAATCCAGCTAATCCATATGGTAGTAACTACAAGAAAAAGAAGAAAACCAGTAAGCAAAAGAAGAAGGAGAGAGAAATAGAAAAAGAGAATCAAAAAGAAGTAAAGAAGAAAGAAAAAGAGGAGAAAGAAGAGAAAAGAAAAGACGAAAGAAAAGCTAAAGAGAAAGCTAAGAAAGAGGCAGATAAAGCCAAAGAGAAGGAGCGTGAAAGGAGGAAGAAAGAAAAGAAAGAAGAAGAGAAACGAAGGAAGAAGGAAAGAGAGGCTAAGAAAAAAAGTAGAAAGAAAGGTAAACGAAGCGGTGGCAAAAAGAAAAGAGCTCCAAAAGAAGATAAGGAAAAGGAAGAAACAAAAACTAGTAATGAAATAGAAGAAGTCGATCTTGAAAAAGATCAAGCGAGATCTGTTATTGAGTCTGAATTAGAAGTGAAGGAAGATGAACAGAAGGAAGTTTCTGTATCGGAAGATTCTGGTGAAGAAGAATTGGTACCTAAGAAGAAGGAAGAGAAGAAGGAAGATGATACAGCATACTCAGAAGGTATGCTTTGGCTAGCAAAGACATATATCGAAAGGGAGAAATATAGTAATGCAGAGTATCTTCTAAGAAAACTAAGTCAATCAATGGTGAATGACGAAGTGGAAAGAGAAGTTCCAGTTGCGAAAGCGCATCTATATATCGCTCAGAAAGAATATGATAAAGCTATTCCAGAGCTTAGAAAAGCTATAGATGTATCAAATGATGGTAAACTTAAAGCTAGGTATGCTTATATCATTGCGCAGTTATATCAAAAGAAAAATGATTATGCTAATGCATTGAGTTCATTTAGAGAGGTAAAAGATCACAAAGGTGACTTCCGTATGGACTTTAATGCCGATCTAAGTATTGCAAAGAATGGATTGTTAGCAGGAACAGATTCTAACGATCAGGCATCTAAGAAAATTAACAAGATGCTAAATGAAGAAAAATATACTGAATTTAGAGATCAGATATATTTTACACTTGGAGAGATATCACTTGCTCAAAACGATGATAATAAGGCCCTTACGAATTTTACATTGTCAATAAGAAACAATACCAATAATCCTCCACTGAAAGCTGAGGCATACTATTATATGGCCACGCTTAATTTTGAGAAAGAGAGTTATGTCGATGCCAAGTACTATTATGATAGTACACTTATGAGTATGAATAAGTTGGATGATCGATACGATGAAGTGTCTCGTTATGCCAAGAACCTAAGTCAAATAGCTAGTAATATAGAAACTATAGAGCTCCAAGACAGTCTTCTGTTACTCAGTGGACTCTCTGAAGAAGAGCTGAATAAACTAGCAGATAAACTGGTGCTTGAGCAAAGAAAAAATGATGAGAAGCTCGCGGAAAGTAAAAGCTTAGCGTCGACGAAATCTGGACAAGCAACGATGGGTAGAGCTGGACAGACTAATAGGAAAAGAGGATTTGGTACCAGTAAGTTCTTCGCATATAATTTGGCTGCAAAACAAAAAGGAGCTAACGAATTTAGGAAAAGATGGGGCGATAGAAAACTAGAGGACAATTGGAGAAGAGCAGAAAGTCAATCTTTTAATTCGTTTGACGACGAAGAGGAAGAAGAAGAGGAGGAAAAAGAAATTACTGATGCTGAAAGGAAAAGAGCGCTTGCCGGTATACCTACTAACCCATTGGCTTTAGAAAAAGCGAATGAAGCAATCGAACAAGCCTTGTATGATTTAGGTGTAGCATTTAGAGGAGCAGTTAAAAACTATCAGAAGTCTGCAGAAGCATTAGAGCAATTAGTAGATCGATACCCACAATCAGAAAAAATATTAGATGCATATTATTATTTATACCTGTCATACACAGATTTAGGTAATACTAGCAAGGCAGCATTTTATAAGAATAAAATCATTCAAGAATTTCCGGATAGTAGATTTGCTAAGGCCTTACTAGATCCAAACTACTTAGCTAGTCTTAATGATGAAAACAATTCAGTAGAGCTCTTTTATGATAACACATATGAGTTATTTGATAATGGTAATTACACTGAAGTAAAAAATAGAATTGTTGAGTCTGGAACACTCTTTGGAAAGGAGAATGATATGAAGGCAAAGTTTGGTCTATTATCAGCAATGGTTACTGGAGCTGAAGAAGGGAAAGAAGGTTATATCAAAGCATTACAAGATGTAATCATTAGATATCCTAATACGCCACAAAAAATAAGAGCTGAGGAGATTATGAGATTTCTCAAGGGAGATGGCGACGCATTTGATCAAGTAGAGATTAAAGAAGTGGATGACATTTTTGACTTGGAAGCAGAAAAACTGCATTACGTAGCTATAGTGGTTTATGAGTCAGATAATGAAAAGTTCACAGATGCAAAAATAGCTGTTTCTAATTTCAACAAGAAATACTACAAAACGAAGAAACTTCAAATATCTGATATTTTTCTGAATAGGGATGAAGGTGCTCAAATCATCTTGATTAGAAAATTCAAGAATATGAAGGAGTCTATGGAATATTACGATACTGTCGAAAAGAACAAAAAGGATTATATAAAAGGAACGGAAATAGCTTATGATATATATCCGATTACACAACGTAACTATAGAAAAATTATAAGTGAACGCTCATCTAGTAAGTATCGTTTGTTTTTTGAAAAGAACTACAAGAAAAAGTAACTATATAATTAGAAATAAATTAAAAGGTGTCATTGCTAAGCGGTGACACCTTTTTTAATTTCTGTATTTGTGATTTAGAAAGTTAACATTTAGTATTGGTCACATCCTAAAGTTGGAGAGTATTATATTTTTTAAAAAATAAAGATGGCTTTTCGGCCCAGTATAGTTGAGTCAACCCAAGATAGAGAGATAAATAATTGCTATTAGTTGGTTTGGTAGACTAATGAATTGCCAAAATTAGAATTAAACAAATATTTGGAATGCTATTTGTATATTATAAAGTATGTAGACGTAGTAATGCAATACTCCTCTACTCCAACCACAAACTTTACACACAAACATCTTTCGAATATTAAATAGGTATATGGGATATTCTCATTTTACCTACTAATAGTTTTCTGATTATTTTGGAAATCAGCTATTGTATTTGAATTGATACTCTCCCCCCAATTGAAATCTTATTCACCTCCTAAATATGTGCAAATATGAAAGGTTTTTTATTTTTTACGGCATTGCTTTGCCTTGTAATGACGTCTGCAAATGCGCAAAGACAATGTGGTTCTATGGAATACCTAGAGCAACAAATACAACAGAATCCTCAACGGATTAAAGACTTAGATAAACTTGAAATCCAGACGCGAGCATTTGTAGGTCAGGCATTATCAAGGGATGTAATTACAATACCGATAGTAGTCCATGTCGTCTACAGAACTCAATTAGAAAATATTAGTGATGCTCAGATCCAATCACAACTAGATGTGCTCAATGAAGATTTTAGAAGGTTAAATTCAGATGCAACAAATGATTGGTCTCAAGCTGCCGACGCTGAAATAGAATTCTGTTTAGCTACAGTAGATCCTAACGGAAATAGTACATCCGGAATAACGAGGACATCGACTACAATTAATGGGTTTGGTACTAATGATGCAGTAAAATATACCTCTCAAGGAGGAAAAGATGCATGGCCATCAGGCGATTATCTTAATTTTTGGGTTTGTAATATTGGAGGAGGAGTTCTAGGATATGCCCAGTTCCCAGGTGGGTTGGCAACTACTGATGGTGTAGTGAATGGATACCAATATACCGGGAAAATTGGGACTGCTACTGCTCCATTTAACTTAGGTCGTACAGCGACTCATGAAGTCGGTCATTGGTTGAATTTAAGACATATATGGGGAGACGGCGGATGTGGAGTAGATGACTTTGTAGCAGATACTCCATTATCAGATGCACCTAATTATGGCTGTTCACCTAATCATACATCATGCGGAAGTAATGATATGGAGGCTAACTATATGGACTACTCTGATGATGCTTGCATGAATCTGTTTACTTCTGGACAAAAAAATCGAATGCAAGCACTTTTTGGCCCTGGTGGTACTAGAGAATCTCTATTACTTTCAAATGGATGCGGTGCAGGTGCACCAGCTATGTGTAATGATGGGTTTCAAAACGGAAGCGAAACAGGTGTTGACTGCGGAGGTACTGAATGTCCACTATGCCCAACATGTGATGACGGAGTACAAAATGGAAATGAAACAGGAGTGGACTGCGGAGGTTCATGCATGACATGTCCAATAGATTGCATCGGAAATGTTGTAGTAGTTTCTATCACTTTGGATAATTATCCAGAGGAAACTAGTTGGACTATTACAGATGCTTCTGGAGACATAGTCCAATCAGGAGGTACTTATGGTAGTCGACCTGATGGAAGTACTGTGGAAATACCGATTTGTTTGCCAGTTGGATGTTACAATTTTACGATCAATGATACATACGGTGACGGGATCTGTTGTCTTTATGGAATTGGATCATATTCTGTGACAAGTGGAGTAAACTCATTGGCAAGTGGAGGATCTTTCGTTTTCTCAGAGACCACAAACATATGTCTAAGTGATGGTGGTACTCAACCGACCTGTACTGATGGTTTAGAAAATGGTGACGAGACAGGAATTGATTGTGGAGGGCAGGACTGTGAAGCATGTCCAACTTGTAATGACGATATACTTAACGGTGATGAAACAGAAGTGGACTGCGGTGGCCTTTTATGTGGCCCATGTCCGACCTGTACTGATGGAGAACAGAATGGAGACGAAACAGGAGTTGATTGTGGAGGAACGTGTGACCCATGTAATATTACAGGAAGTGAAGATTTATTAGGAGAGCATTATTTCGAATCCGGTTGGGATGGCTGGAGTGATGGGGGATCGGATTGCTACAGATATAAAGGTTCGAGATCATGGGAAGGGGATTACTCTATCCGAATAAGGGATAACTCTGGAACTTCAGCATCTATGACTTCGCCATCATATGACCTAGCTAACTATGAAAGTGTGACTGTAGATTTTTATTTCTATCCTAATAGTATGGAAAATGGAGAAGACTTTTGGCTAAGATATAATGATGGATCCGGTTGGGAAACAGTAGCAACTTATGCAAGAGGTATAGATTTCAATAACAATGTGTTTTACTCAGCTACAGTTACTTTAAATTCTACGGAATACAATCTTGTAGTCGACGGAAAGTTCCGCTTCCAATGTGACGCAAGTGCTAATGCTGACCGTGTATATATCGACCAAGTAACTATTACTGGTAACGAATCAGGATCAAAAATAGCGAATACAATTACTAGGTTAAACTCACATTCATCTACTAAATTTATAGACAGAGAAAGTGACATATCTATATTTCCAAATCCAGCCAGTGATCAAATATTGGTTTCAGCTGAAGAGAGTATTAGTAAGATAACAATTTACTCTATCACTGGGCAAATTATCTATCAAGATACAAAATCTGAAAAATTAGAAAGTAATATCGATATATCATCTTTTATGTCGGGTATTTATTTGATAAGCCTTGAAACCGAGGAGGAAGTGATTACAAATAAATTTGTCAAACAATAATACAAACACCTATTTATATAATTCCCTAGAACGAGGTTAGTTTCTGAGGCTGTCTTAAAATAAGACAGCCTCTTTTTTTGTTCTGTACTTTCTGGGTTTATCGGTCCATTAAGGAAATAAAATAAGATAGGGTTACACATTTTGTAGTTGTGTTTTATTTGGTTAATTGTAAGTATATACTCTTTCGGGTCTGGTGTGTATAATATTTTGTGTTGCATCAATATTTTGTATTGAAATGGATTTGAAATTTAGCTTTGGATTTAATTAGACGGATTTTGCATCTGATTTTATTTGAACAAATTCGTTGTTTTCGAAAATTTATATTTGATATATTTGGTAGCGCCCATTATTACTATAGTTAAAATGCATTGCAACTATCCGTTTGATTAAGAATTATTAAAGTATATCATTTCAATAATAGTAAAACCTAAACTTATGAAATCAATGCATCACACGCTACCCCAAAAAAGTAAAATTCAAATTTTAATTAAGGCTACACTTTTCATTGTATTCATATTTTTTACCCCGTATATAATAGCACAATCTACTATTGAATGTGGTTCTTATACGCGACCAAATCCTCCCTCGTTGGAAAAGAATAATGAAAGGATATATATCGACCGATTTAATAATTATTACCTGGAGTCAGAATTGATTATAGATAAGTTTAAGTCGCCTGGAATGACATGTGTAAACAATACTTTCAGTTTAACTTTTGGAACTGGATTTACTTCTTCTCAGGAAAGTACTATATGCCAAGTATTCATTGATATAGCTCTTTTGATGGGAGATCCAATACCTACTTACCTTATAGAAATATTAGTACTAAGAGAACAGCTAGATCCAACAACAGGTGGAACAGGATCGCCTAATTGGAACGCAACTTGTGGTATTGCCAATAGTAGTATTCAGCAAAAAATAAATGGAGGTGGACAAGATCTACCAAGTGGATTTGTAGATGGTATAATACGATTGAACAGTCTATTTTCCAATAATTTCTTTTTTACACTTGACGGAGGTACAATAGGAAGTACTCAAGTTGATTTATATTCTTTAATCCTGCACGAAGCCCTTCACATCATGGGCTTTGCTTCTAGGATAGGGGCAAGTGGAGAGCCTATGAATCTTGTGGATAATAATGGAAATATCATTGTGCAAAATGATGCATATTCTCTATGGGATACTTATTTGTTTTCAGAGGTTAACGATGAATTTTTAGTAGAACCTGATACTAACTCCACAGATTGCTGTAATGCTCAAATGTTTAATTCCTCATCGTTTCCGAATTTTCCTGTGGAGGCTAGCGGAGGTTGTGCTAATCAAATTGTTTTCAATGGGAGTGAAACACCTAATGTCAATAATAATACAACATTAAATGCTAACTCAAATAATGGCCAAATTGCTAATTCGCTGAGCCATCTTCCAAATGCTTGTGATCTTGGACAGACATTCGTGATGAATCCAGGTATTCCATCAGGAATAGGGGGCGTTAATCGAACTATTAGTGATATAGAGTTGGGTATCTTATGTGATTTGGGTTATCCGCTAATAGGGCAATGTGCAACTCCTTGTGTTCTTGATATTCAAAATGATTTTTATGCAGATTATGTTATAGGAGTTACCTCCTTAACAATAGCGGAGATGTATGATAATGATACCTTTCCAGCTAACTCAACCATAACATTTGATTTCGAATGTTCAAATTTTCCTCCTGGAAGTATCAGTGGAAGCCCTAGCGGCACTAAAATATTTTTGCAAGATGATATTCCTCCTGGTTTGTATTCGTTTTGTTATACAGTAACTGGATGTAATGGGCAATGTGATCAGGCAGAGGTATTTGTATTCTTAGGTTTAGATGAGTGTAATAATGATTGCAATTTGTTTTGTCAGGGTGACTTCGAACCATTTCTACCCAAAAGCTCTTCATATTTTAACCAATTAGACTTGGATGATTTTAAATTTCTTGGAACGCAAGGAAATGCTAATACTCCTGATGTTTACTATGGCCCTGCGGATAATAGATTTGTTCATTTTGGCACGCCATACAATATTTTTGCAGACTTTGAATCTATTCTTATTCCGTTAAGTGCACCGATTGAACCTAACTGCACGGCCAACATATCATTTTCTGCAGTGAGTGATTTGCCTGGATCTACCTTGCTGTTTTATGCAAGTGAAAATGCACCTTGTCTGGAGCCTATTATCCCAACATGTGAAGCAACAGGATTTGCAAGTTGTCCGGATTATAATGTTTTTTGTATGAATAATGTTTCTACTGGAATCCTCGTTTCAGATGTTTCTAATATTTTATCAGGTTCTTCCAGTCTCGTTTTTGGTGGAGCAAATAATGTTGTTCCATATCCTTACAATATTGATATTGGAGACATATACTATCGACCAAATGCAATTTTTACTCCGTATTCATTTTCTTGGACTAATACAACCAGTGACCCTATAAATTTCATTCATATCATTGGAAATTCTATTTCACCTCCGACTTCTGGATTGGTACATTACTTTGTAGATGATATTGAAATCTATTCTAGTTGTGATAATGAAGTTACCATAACACCCATAGTACCAGAGCCCGTTTGTATTGGTGAGCACTTACAGATTATATATGAAATTTGCCATACAGGGCCTAGTAGCACATCAACAGACGTTACACTAACTCTTGGAGATTTGCCGACAGGTGTTTTTTTAGGGACTGGTGGAGATTTTAATAATGGAACCTTTACTATTTCAAATGTAGCACCTAATGGCCCATGCCAATTCGTTACTCTTGATTTGTTTATTTCAGATTTTTTACAACCAGGAACGATAGTAACGATAGAAATGGATGATGTAAATTTATCCAATAGTTGTTGGGGTGATACCGAAATTACAACTGCCGAATTTGTTGTTGTAGAATGCGATGCTACGCCAATTCCTTGTGACTGCGAAGAAACATTAATAACGGATTTAGTAATCGAAACCTCATGCGTCAGCGATCCAGGTTGCCATAAGTATGGGGACTACAATCAAAATATTTACGAAGTAACTGTAACATTCAATATCAATGTTCCAGATTGCTGGCTCAATGATCCAATCAATATCAGAATCTGGCAATTAGAAGAAGCGGGTGGAGTTGTTTGTGGACCAGATCCAAATTTTGAAGACCCAGTTACAATTCAACCTGGAGAGACATTTGTGGAATATACTTACTCATGGTATGCGTATGATAATCCGGCCGTTTGTCCGCGAATTTGGATTGAGAATGCTAATACATTTGAGAATTGTTGGATAGAAGATTGGACTGGTGATCAATGCCTAAAAGTAGATGATTGTTGTCAACCGGTAATAATAGAAGAATGTGATGTGGTCTTAACTATATTTTGTGACGGTAGCTATAGTCTTCACTTGAATGATGATAATGCGATGAATATTATCACACTTACAGACCCTTGGTCTACAGAGACGATATGTAATTTATGGTCAGGGCCTAAATGTGAAGGACCGTATTTTGGAAATCTACCTTTAGGGAAATTTTGGTATTTCTCGTTTATAATTAAAGGTGAAGTATGCTATATTAATAGCCGTGATTATAGTGAAGCGTTAAACCAATATGATAGTGAAAATGGCCATCGTACGCAATATGGCGAAAATCGGAATGCATATAATATTGATGTTAATATTTATCCTAACCCGGCTAGTAATGTTGTTAGTATAGTCAATAATAATCATGTCATATACGAAGTTGAAATGATCTCATCAAGAGGAGATATAGTTCGAGTGGCGAAGACTGGTGCTAATTCAATAAATGCAATTGAGATTAATGATCTATCTGATGGATTATACTTTTTGCGTTTTTCTAATCCAACCACTGGGGAATTTGAACTTCAAAAATTAATTGTACTGAAATAATTGGTTTGGTAACTGGATAAAAAATAGTCATCTAAAATTGTAAGTTTTAGATGACTATTTATATTCAATAATGAATATGAAAGGATCATATCGGTTACTAATCTCTTTGTTGATTCACTTCGATGTACATGATAAAAAGCAAGTTTTGCTAACTAATATGAGATGTCGTTGTAAAGCTATTTAGTAATGTAGCTATCGATTATATTGCTTAAAGTACTTTTTCGAATCTTACAATCTTAGCTCTTCCAGAAATAGTGTCAGGCATTGTCATAATATCGTCGCTTATACTTACTGTTCGTGTAATGCTGTAACCATTATCAAAATCTAATGTCAAATCATTAAAATCAGAATTCCAAGTCCCCGTAGTTGTACTAAAAACAGTATTCCCGTTTTGATAATACACATTAAATGATTTGTCGTCAAATAATCTGAAAGCATCACAGCCCTTACCTCCTAAAGTAAAAATAAAGCTTGATGATCTTAAAGTATCATTGGTAGAAACATCTATGATTTCAAAAGTTTCCCAGTCACCCTCTAGCGATTCGGAAATGGCACTATCCACGATTGTCGAGCATCCAGAAGTAATAATAATTGCGAAGGCAAATAAAAGGTATTTCATTTTCTAATTACGTTTAGTGAAATCCGAATTTACAAATAATTAATAAATTTCAAAACACATAGAAATTCTATGTATATTAGATCAATAATAACCCTCGGAAAATGCGTATGTTGTATAAAGATTTAATGGCGGCCAGTAGTATTCCAATGATTCTTACAATCATAAAAAAAGAGGAAACTTATGGCTATGAGATCATTCAAAGTATACGTACCATATCCAAAGGGAATATAGAATGGCAAGAGGGATCTTTATATCCGATCCTCAAAAAACTAGAAAAGAAAGAATTAGTGAGGTCGAGATGGAGTCAAGGCATCACAGGTAAGAAAAGAAAGTATTATAGTATTACTATGAAAGGGGCTAATGAGCTAGGAGTCTATAAATATCAATGGATGTTAGCCAATAAAGTCATGAGTGATCTATGGTCTAGCGAGGTGCTGGTGTAGATTTAAAATCATGATCATTAAATAAGTTGAATGAATTCTCTATCATTGTAATCGAACATCATTATAATAAAATCTATTAGCCATGAGCCAAGGCGGTAAGTCAGCAATTTTCAGTGATTTTTTTACAAAAGGTCAATATGAGACTCAGACAGAAATGCTTGCTGTTGATGGTGATAAGAAAGGTGTCACTATAGGTATACCTAAGGAGATCATGAGTAGCGAGCATAGAGTTTCTTTGGTGCCACACTCAATACGTACCTTGATAGGGTATGGGCACAGAGTAATAGTAGAGTCCGAGGCAGGCGAAGAAAGTAATTTTAGTGATATCGACTACTCAGAGGCAGGTGCGGATATAGCTAGCAGTCGTGAGCAAGTATTTAAGTCTAATATAGTACTCAAAGTAGCACCTCCTACCTTAGAGGAGATTGATATGATGGATCAAGATGCTATCCTCATATCTTCGATGCAGATCCCTTCCTTAACCAAAGACTTTTTAGAGAGACTTAAAAAGAAAAGAGTGACTGCACTCGCAATGGAGTATTTGCAATCGGATGATGGTAGTTTTCCAGTTGTAAGAATCATGAGTGAAATCGCAGGGATGGTATCTATGTTGACAGCATCTGAATACCTTACTAATACGAGCAAGGGTAGGGGAGTGTTATTAGGTGGTGTAAGTGGAGTTCCTCCAGCCAAGGTAGTAATACTGGGTGCCGGTGTAGTCGGAGAGTTTGCGGTAAAAACAGCATTAGGATTAGGAGCATCTGTCAGAATATTTGACAATGATATATCCAAACTCATGCGGATCCAATCTGTAGTCGGTCGACAGTTGCATACGTCTGCTATCAATCCGGTATATCTTGGCTATCAACTAATGAGTGCTGATGTAGTGATAGGAGCAATTCATAGTAAGACTGGTCGTACGCCTATTTTGATTACTGAGCAGATGGTCTCAAGGATGAAAGAAGGTTCTGTCATTATTGATGTTAGTATAGATCAAGGCGGTTGTGTCGAGACAAGTGAAATGACAACTCACGATAATCCATCTTTTGTCAAGCATGGTGTGATACATTATTGTGTACCTAATATTGCTTCTAAGGTGAGTCGGACAGCTTCTGTAGCGGTGAGTAATATTCTTACTCCATTACTTCTTAAAACCGGAGGTTCGATCTCAGTAGAACATTTGCTTTATGCAAGTAAAGGTATTCGTAATGGGTGCTATACTTATAAAGGGTGCTTGACTAACGAGTATCTGAGTAAGCGATTTGATATGAAATATACAAGCTTAGACTTGCTTTTGACCAGTGCGATGTAACTTTAAAGGACAGGACTTGTTATGTTTTATTATTACTATGAGTTAATTATTTGGCAGCTATATTTTCTTGCTGTTTAAAGGCCTACTCCGAAGCTTTTTGGAATAAAATCAGGTCATATACTTTCACTTAGACGCTACAGATTTTTTAAGTTTATATTTTCATTTATAATTACGTATCGGTTTAAAACTGTATATGGATAATGACATAATCCTTTTATTCTATTGTGTTTATTTGTAAGAATGATATTGCATTCCAAAAACCTTACATTTGCGCCATATTTCAATTAGATATTCACTAACTAAATCATAGCATAGCAATATGACTACTACATTCTTAAAAAAACTTGGGCTCAACAAGAAGAACAATGGTACTTCTACAGGACTCAAATCAACGGCTGCTTCTAAGCAGTATATCGAATCTTATTCACCAGTAGATGGTAAGCTTATCGGTAGCGTATCAGTTACTAGTAAAAAAGAGTACGAAAAAGTAATGAAGGCCTCTGAAAAAGCATTCGAATCTTGGAGAACTACTCCAGCACCACTGAGAGGTGAGGTTGTAAGACAATATGGAGAAGAGCTAAGAGCCAACAAAGATGCGCTAGGAAGATTAGTATCATATGAGATGGGTAAGTCACTCCAAGAAGGATGGGGTGAGGTACAAGAGATGATCGATATCTGTGATTTTGCAGTAGGTCTATCACGTCAGCTTTATGGATTGACGATGCACTCAGAGCGTCCAAATCACCGTATGTATGAGCAGTGGCACCCAAGAGGTGTAGTAGGTATTATATCTGCTTTCAATTTTCCAGTAGCGGTATGGGCATGGAACTCTATGATTGCATTAGTATGTGGTAACACTGCTGTATGGAAGCCATCAGAAAAATCACCAATGTGTGGTGTAGCTTGTCAAAACCTACTTCATAAAGTACTTAAGGCCAACAAAGTACCAGAAGGTGTAGCATGTTTAGTAAACGGTAATTATGAGATCGGTGAGTACATGACTAAAGATAGTAGAGTGCCATTAGTATCAGCAACTGGATCTACTCGTATGGGTAAAATTGTAGCAGCTGAGGTAGCTAGTAGATTAGGTAATTCTCTTTTAGAGCTTGGTGGTAATAACGCGATGATCGTAACCCCTAATGCAGATATGAACCTTGTACTTACAGGTGCTGTATTTGGAGCCGTAGGTACTTGTGGCCAGAGATGTACTTCTACTCGTAGACTCATCATACACGAAGATCTATATGAAGAAGTGAAAACTAAAATCGCTAAGGCATATAAGCAGATCAAAATAGGAAACCCATTAGATCCTAAGATGCATATGGGGCCGCTTATCGATACTGATTCGGTAGCTGCTTACGAAGCGTCACTCAAAGCGATCAAAGAACAAGGCGGTACATTCGTAGTAAAAGGTGGAGTACTCAAAGGGAAAGGAAAAGAAAGTGGATGTTATGTGAAGCCTGCTGTAGCAGAAGTAACTAACGATATGGCTATTGTACAGCATGAGACTTTCGCACCTATCTTATACATAATGAAATATTCAGGAGGATTAGAAAACGCAATTGCTATTCAGAATGATGTGCCACAAGGTCTATCATCTGCAGTAATGACGACTAATCTAAGAGAGGCTGAATTATTCTTATCAGTAGCTGGATCAGATTGTGGTATCGCTAATGTAAATATCGGTACTAGTGGTGCTGAGATTGGTGGAGCATTTGGTGGTGAGAAAGAAACTGGTGGAGGACGTGAATCTGGATCTGATGCATGGAAAGCATACATGAGAAGACAGACTAACACAATCAATTACAGTAAAACACTTCCATTAGCACAGGGAATTAAATTTGATTTCTAATTGTGTAAACAAGTGATTTCGAGGATCTAAAGAAAACATTCTTTTTAGATTTAGATATATAAATATTAAGGGCTTACCAATTTGGTGAGCCCTTTTGTTTTACCATTCATGACTTTCGATCAAAGAAAGCTTCTCGATTTTCGTAAAAATTTTATTCTAGAAGTTAAATAATACAAGTCATGAATAATAATTGAGTTTTTACCCAACCTTATCATGTCTTTGTTTAGTCTTTTAAGTTATACAGCTTTATCGTCGAATGTTTAAATTGGCAAATTATATGTCGATATATGTAATTTTTATAAAATAATAGAACCCTGTTGCAGCGTTCGGTTGTATTTTAGCTATCTTATTCGTAGACGTTCAGTGTTCAATAAAAATCTAGTCATGAAAAAAGCATTTGCAGTTAGTTTATCGCTTGTAAGTTTGATATTTATCCTATCTAATTTCACTGTCCCAGAAGTGCACAGTTTTGTGATGATGGTAGTAGGTAGCGAACCTGATTTGCCATCGGACCCATTTACTTACGATGATGTAGAATTTCCTGAACATCTGTTTAATCTAAATGAAGAAATAGGTTATGAAGGTGGAGGAAGAGATACCTTTGCATTATCAGTATTAGATAACGACAAAGCGACCCTTGGTAGGGTTTTGTTCTATGATAAAAAACTATCTGCAATGGAAGACATTTCATGTGGATCTTGTCATCGTCAAGAATTGTCATTCGCTGAAAACAAATCCTTTAGTGAGGGAGTCAACTCAGATACTAAGAGAAACTCTATGCACCTCAATGATCTTGGGTGGTCTAATGCTGATGGATTTACTTGGGACATGAGAGAATCTGACCTTCACGAGATGATTATACTGCCGCTTACTGATGAAAATGAAATCGGAGCGAATATAGATGATGTAAGAATAAAATTAGAACAGACTACATATTACCCAGAGTTATTTAGTAATGCCTTTGGCAGTTCTGAAGTAAACGAAGAAAGAATAGTAGATGCGTTAGTGCAATTTATAACCTCTATGACTACATTCAATTCTAGATTTGATGAGCAAGTAATTGCTGATTTCAGTGACTTTAGTAGTCAAGAGATGTTAGGTTTGGAATTGTTTAGCAGTAGCTGTAATAGTTGTCATACGCAAGGGGCACATACTTTATTTGGAGAGGAAATATTTGTTGAAGAAGATATATTAACTGTTTTTCCTTTCATCTTTAATAATGGATTGCCAGAAGATCCAGATGACGCAGGAGCAGGAGAATGGGATGAGAATTTATCACATCTTTTTAAAGTACCCACACTTAGAAATATAGAATTAACTGCCCCTTATATGCATGATGGAAGGTTTAATTCCTTAGAAGAAGTGATTGATCATTATTCTGATGATGTAGAAGAAAATGAATGGTCAGATTTCTTTATCCCTGCTGGTGGATTTAATTTTAGCGATAATGAAAAGGAAGCGCTTCTCGTTTTTATGGAGACACTTACCGACGACTCTTTTGGTACTAATCCAAGGTGGTCCGATCCTTTTGCAACTTCAGTAGGTATCGCAGATTTACCTTTTATAGAACTGAAATTAGCGCCAAACCCGACAACTGATATTGCCACTATTAGTTTTGCAAACGAAGAAAATAAATTAGTCTCTATTAATATTATTAATAGCTCTGGTAAGCTTATGAGACATGATCAGTTCGTTGGATACGAATATCGAATAGAAAAAGGAAGTTTTATTCCAGGATTGTATACAATACAATTGATAATGGGCGATCGTAAATCTGTACAAAGATTAATCGTAAATTAATAATTACAGATAATAATTGAAAGTTCAAAAAAGAGAGGCTACTCGTTGGAGTGCCTCTTTTTTTATTAAAATCCATCGCAACATTTGGTTAACTACAGATACAATTTTATTAGTGTCGTTAAAGTTAGATGAGTAGAAACATTGTGATGTACCTAACGATTATACTTTTCTTGTCGATAATTTTTTCTCATCAGTGTGAAGCGCAGATTTATAAAGGAGATAAATTTTCAGCTCAAAATGAAGTTGAAATGGATTCACTCTTACATATATTGAGATTGAATACTAAAGCGGATGACATATCCAATAGACAAGAAGTGTATAATAGGTATAGAGTATTATTAAGATTAAAAGAGTCAACCAAGCCTAAAAGGTTTGACCGAGTAAGGGATTCCTTGGATTCAAATGGATACATAAGTGTAGATTCATTGAAAGTTTTTTTTGAAAATTCAATATACCTAGAAAATGATCCATATACTGAGTTGGCGTTTGATAGACTCTGGGATATAGAGCATTGTAAGGTTTACGTGGTTAGAAAGTCTAATACATTAATTTCATATGGATATGAAGAGCAAGTTCCTATAGCTGTACTATTGTCCAAAGCGATTCAAAAAGAGGACTTTAAATACCTAAAGCAATGTGCTCAAGGATACCCTAAAGAAGATGGTTATTATATAGCGCTTCATTTATTTTCGAAGTTTTATTCAAAAGAAGACTACCGAATCATTCTAGAGAAGGATATTTTGTCAATTTCTGATTTAGCTCAGTGGATTGTTGACGATATTCAGTATCACTTTTTCTAATTATCGAACCTCAAGGATATACAGTCTTAGAATGGCAGTATAGTTTTCGGTATCGTTAAAGGAGTATTATAATTTCATCAAATTGCGAATAATTTGTAATAGTTGTTTTTTGAAATGCAACCTTGATTTCTACTCTTTGTATATTAGTTACATTAACTTATGATCTAAAACCAAATCAACATGAAAAAACTAACATATCTATTTACACTATTAATGTGTTGTCAATTAATGAATGCGCAATCCAAAAAAGTAGATTCTTTTAATTCGATTGAGGTTTCCGGGAGTGTCTCTGCAGAGCTCATACAGTCTAATGAAGAACGCGTGGAATATAAGATTATGAAAGGAGA
The DNA here is from genome assembly GCA_938015435.1 of uncultured Saprospiraceae bacterium. Lineage (GTDB taxonomy): Bacteria > Bacteroidota > Bacteroidia > Chitinophagales > Saprospiraceae > UBA1994. Next base: position 297,676 of record CALLPN010000016.1, on the reverse strand, counting down.
TGAAAAAAATCTCATTATTATGAATAAAGGAAATGCTCTTATTGTAAAAATTAAAGGGAATTGGGGTACAGGCCAACAGACTTCCGCTAAAGTAAAAATATACTACAAGTCTTTCGATGATTTAGAAGTGAGTTCTGGCTCTTCGGTATCTGTTGAAAGTATTATTAAAACAGAGAAATTTGACCTTGAGGTTTCGAGTGGTTCTAGTTGTACTATGGCGATGAGTACAGATTTTCTTGATCTTGAAGTTTCGTCTGGATCCACATTAAGATTAGACGGTGATGGAGGAAGGGCCGATATCGAAGTAAGTTCAGGATCTAGTTTTAGAGCGATTGATTTTGTAGTGCAAGACGTAGATGTAGAAGTAAGTTCCGGATCTACTGCGCAGTTGGAAGTAACAAAATCAATAACGGGCGATGTATCCTCAGGAAGTACATTAAGGTACTCTGGCGAACCTTCAAAGATTGATGTAGAAAAAGATATATCGTCTAGTGTCAGTAAAAGGTAAGAATTAGTAGATTTTTCGATTCTTAGACAACACTTATGGGTTCTGTAGGTTAATATACTACTACGTTGTAAATCAGTGGAATATATCCTACCTTTGCAGCGTTTTAGAAAATCCTTTTTGATTACTAATATAGAAATAACGATGATCGCTACAGACACGAAACTGAAGTACAAAGTAAAAGACATAAGCCTCGCTGATTGGGGTAGAAAAGAAATCACTCTAGCTGAAGCTGAGATGCCTGGTTTAATGTCATTAAGAGAAGAATTTAAAGGTAAGAAGCCATTCGCTGGTGCTCGTATCGCTGGATGTCTTCATATGACTATCCAAACTGCAGTACTCATAGAGACTTTAGTAGATATGGGAGCTGAGGTAACTTGGTCTAGTTGTAATATATTCAGTACGCAGGATCATGCTGCGGCTGCAATTGCTGCTGCAGGTGTTCCAGTTTATGCTTGGAAAGGTATGAACGAGGAAGAGTTTGAGTGGTGTATAGAGCAAACACTTCATGGATTTGAAGGTGGAAAACCCCTTAATATGATCCTTGATGATGGTGGTGATTTGACTAACATGGTATTAGATACATACCCTGCGTTAGTAGATGCTATCAAAGGTATCTCTGAAGAAACGACTACTGGTGTACATAGATTATATGAAAGGGTAGAAGCAGGTACATTACCGCTTCCTGCTATCAATATCAATGACTCAGTAACCAAGTCTAAGTTTGATAACAAATACGGATGTCAAGAATCATGTGTAGATGCGATCAGAAGAGCAACTGACATCATGATGGCCGGTAAAGTAGCTGTAGTAGCTGGATACGGTGATGTAGGTAAGGGTTCTGCAGCTTCTCTAAGAGGAGCAGGATGTAGAGTAACTGTTACTGAGATCGATCCTATATGTGCACTACAAGCGGCAATGGACGGATTTGCAGTGAAGAAGATGGAAAATGCAATCAAAGATGCTAATATCGTCGTAACTGCAACAGGAAACAAAAATATCATCAACGAGAATATATTCCGTAAGATGAATGATAAGACTATCGTATGTAATATCGGACACTTCGATAACGAGATCGATATGGCATGGCTTAACGGTGAGTATGGTCATACTAAAGATACTATCAAGCCTCAAGTAGATATGTATACTGTAGACGGTAAAGACCTTATCGTATTAGCAGAAGGAAGATTAGTGAACCTTGGATGTGCTACAGGCCACCCATCATTCGTAATGTCTAATAGCTTCACTAACCAAGTGATGGCTCAATTAGAATTATGGAATAACACTGATGCATACGAAAATCAAGTTTACATGTTACCTAAGCACCTAGATGAGAAAGTAGCTAGACTACACCTCGCTAAAATCGGTGTTGAATTAGAAGAAATGACTACTGAGCAATCAGACTATATCAATGTACCAAAAGAAGGTCCATACAAGCCAGAATATTACAGATACTAGTAGGTAGTCTACATATAGAATTATTGAAAGCCATTTCACTTTATTGTGAGATGGCTTTCGTTGTTTTTGTGACTTTAGTCTCGTGTTTTCAATGCAATATGTGTAAGTTTAACTGATTAAATGAAATGTAGCTCAAGCTGCGAAAACTCCAAGCTAATGCCTACATACGATATCAATGACCCTACCGACCTTGACATTTTGCGTGGGCAATTCAATATGTATACCTCTGATGATTGGCAAGAATATATAGAAGAAGCAGAAGAACGAGCAATAGGGTACAAGAACATTAATATTCTGAAATCAGCTCAACGCAAAGCAGGTATTGCGAAGTACTTGAGCCCTAAAGTGATACAATGGGTATTGTCACTAGTAGATCAGCTGGATAGCGATGAGGAGGAGTAGAGGAATTTAAACTCTAAAGAAATAAAATTTAAATTCCAAAATTGCTAAGATTATGCTAACGATTTTATCTTAGATTAATCTGTGAATTATCTACTTTACTTTTTGCAATATCCACATTGAGATATCTTGTAATACTTCAATTGAGAAAGTCTCTTCTATCTCTCCATACTCTTGCACAGTGCACGCCTCACAAGGTTGGAATAGATGATTCAAACCTTCATATTCCTTGATCGTTACATCCCTATTGCCAGCATTAGATAATGTAGTTTCTATGCCTTTAAGGTTTTGTGACGATATCACTTGAATATCTTTACTTCCATTCACGGCTAAGACAGGACAAAGTATCTTCTCTAGATAAGGAACAGGGTCAAATTGTAAAAAATATCTAAACCATGGACTTGATAATCCTCCAACTATGGCCATGTAGAACACCTCTTTTGATGGACTAAATAATGCTTGATGTTCAGCAGGTATAGATTCATAATATTCATGAATAAAAGGTAGCAAAGTATCATAGAGTTCTGCTACTGGCCTATCATTATCGAAGATGTGATATAGTGATTTGTTAAATACTTCGTTTCTGATTAACTCATTTTCTGGAAGTCCTTGAGATTTATAAACCTGACGATTTTGCTCCGCCATAAGTTGATCAATCGGTACTCCTGGTCCAGCAAGTAACACGGCAAAATCAACAGCTGGGATTCTGCTAGCCACAATTGGAGCAATCATACCTCCTTCGCTATGTCCAACCAAACCTATATGATTTGCATCTATTTGGCCATGCTTTGCTAAAGCCAAGAATGCCGCTTGCGTATCGTTGGCTAGATCCATAGAGGTAGCGGTATAGTGAATACCTTTGGATTCGCCCACTCCACGATCATCATATCGAAGCACTGCTATTCCCTGTCTTGTGAGATGATCCGCTAGTACTAAGAAGATCTTATGGTCAAATATTGTCTCATCTCTATCAGTAGGTCCAGATCCAGAGATGAGAATTGCAGTTGGGAACGGCCCATCACCTTTTGGAATGGTTAGAGTACCATGTAGTGTGATGCCGACTTTTTTATTTTCAAATTGGAATGCTTCGGATAAGTAGGGAAAGGGTTCTACTGGCGTTTGTGGTCGATTAGGTGTCTGTCCAAATGCGAGTAACGAACATGAGAGTAGAATACAAGAGAGTAATAATTTCATAAATGAAAGATAATACAATCAGCTGTAACATGCTCTTTCTTCAATTATCGTACTAAACAGGCTTCGAATACAAACAAAAAAAGCCAAACACTAAAGTGCTTGGCTATAAATTTTTGTACAATGAATGTACTTATTTGATTAGAAATACTGAAAAGCGTATTTGTAATTTTTTATTTTTTTCTTAGGAAAGCCAGCAATTATCTATTGCTCTTATACTCTTTGTCGTCGATTTCTTTCATGCTTTCTTTTACTTCAGACTCTATATTAGCTTTAGCATTATTGAATTCTCGGATACCTTTTCCTAGGCCTTTCATTAATTCAGGTAATTTTTTACCACCAAAAAGTAGTAAAACAACAAATGCAATTAATAACATTTCTGGTCCCCCTGGAAACCCAAATAGCATATTAACGTATATCATGGTAATCTGATTTTAATTTGATACTACTAAGATAAGTCATTTTAGTCTTACTTTATGCTTATACTTAGACTCTTATGGTTTTGTGTATGTAATTTTCTATTTCTTAAGACCAATCTCTCTCAATCTTTCATCTAAATATTGTCCAGCTGTGATTGGCTCATATTGAAGCGGTCTTTCGTCAGTAATGCAATCTCCCAAGCACGACAGGTCCATATTAGCCTTAGGATGCAAGAAAAATGGGATCGAAAGTCTAGGTACGTGCCATTGTTCTTTGGGTGGATTTACCACACGATGGGTAGTAGACTTGAGGTAATTATTAGTTAATCTCTGCAGCATATCTCCAACGTTGATTACGATTTCATCTTCTCCTGGAGTGATATCTAACCATTCATTATCCGCATTGAGTAGCTGTAATCCACCTGCGGATGCACCTACTAATAACGTAATAAGATTGATATCTTCATGTTGCTCAGCTCTGATCGCACTTCTTGGCTCCTCTGTGATAGGAGGGTAGTGGATAGACCTGAGGATACTATGTCCTTCGTCGATTTTCTCTTCAAAATAGTTTTCTTCTAAATCAAGGTAAGTCGCAATAGCGCGTAATAGATGACCTCCAGAGCTTTCAAAAGCTTTATAAAGGTCTCTACCTAAATCGCTAAATTCTGGAGTTTCCGTGGTAGCTAAGTTGTCTGGATATTCAGATTTATCGTAACCCTCTCTCTCCATAAACTGTCCCATCTGGAAAAATTCTTTGAGATCAGCTACCTTACTCTGCTTGGCATGCTCCATACCAAAAGAAGTGTACCCACGCTGCCCTGCAAGTCCTTCTACCTGATATTGGCGCTTTGTCGCTACTGGTTGGGAGAAAAACGTTTTAGAAGCCTTGTAGAATCCATCTACAAGCTCTTTGGGTATGCCATGATTGACTACTCCTACAAATCCTACCTCGTGGAATGCTTTTCCGATTTCATTGACAAATGCTTGCTTCTCAGCGGCATCGCCGGTTACAAACTTTGAAAGGTCAACTACTGGTATTGTTCTTTTGGACATGCTATTTGATTTATATATTGCTGTAATTTACTAACAGCGTAGAATCTATAATAATTCTAAAGGGCAATATTTATTCCAAAATTCCTATAATTAGCGACAAATTATCTCAGTGTATCATTGAAATTGAAAGTCGATGCTACGATTTTTCTTAAATTCAACTATTAATTAGATTTAAAACAACCTATGTCTATATCTTCAAAGGTGTTGTTTATTGCATTTTACTACTTATGACGCACTATCCATATCGATTCATTTTTGTGGTTGTTCTAGTGAATTTCAGCATGTATCTATATGCTCAAAATGAATTTAATAAAGTCATACGGTACGATGATAATATTACTCGTAATGAAATTATTTGCGAAGTCGATGATGCATATTATACCATTGGGTATTCAGATGATATTTCTGGCCATACAGTTGGTATTCATGTCTCAAAACATGATAAAAATAACGGAGGAGTATTAAATAATACGTATTTCGCTATTGATAGTACTTGGAGTTTTTTAGAACAATCATTTGATGTTTTTTATAAAGAAAATTCGTTGATCTTTGGGTTGGAGGGCGATGGTCTTTTATATAAACTTGAATATGATTTGAGCACCAATCATATAAATATATTAGATTCTGTTTCTTTCCCTATAGACGATCCAGGGCTTTTTCAACACGATATGCTAATATTTAATGATACGACTTTGTACGTAGCTACTTATTCATTGGAAGTGGACAGTTTTAAATATGGATTATTTTTCACCTATCCAAACGGTACTCGAGAAACTAAACATATAACTAGGACTGATAGTCTTACTGGTTTTGGCCAGATGATCAAAAGAGACAATGGAAACTATGTTCTTTTTGGTTCGATGAGGGGTGGAAATGTATTTTGGGATCGTTCATTAGCCATATACGAATACGACAGAGATCTAAATGTCTTAAGTAAATTTTTCACGCCAAAGACAGATGGATATATACGAGTGGAAAATTTCTTGCCGATTGGTGACCAAGAAGTGCTTCTGTTGGTAAGTAAATATGATTGGGACGAAATTAGATCTACGTATGCATTTAGTCATAGTATACTTCGATATCACTTGGATGATCGTGAAATATTGTGGTCAAAAAACTATGGCTTTCCAGCTTCTAGTGGATTGTCTGGTGGTAGGATTGTAGCTTCACATGAAGCTAATCATTTTTTATATGGTACAGTTGCTGTTAGATCAGATGCCACGATAGATTCATTTAGTCAAGTAGGGAGAGTAGTCAAAGTAGATGACGAAGGTGAACAGATATGGCAAAGAGATTATTCATTTTTTAATGCTCGGAATGACGAAAATAATTTCCATGATATAATAGCAACCTCTGATGGGCAATATTTGCTTGGTGGAGTAGCACGTGGAATGGGAAGATTTCATGGTTGGCTTCTCAAGATCAATGAATCTGGAGAAGTAGTCGGTGATAGTCTAGTCAATGTCCAATGGACAGAGTCGGATTGGACTGCAGACATTCAAATCTACCCTAACCCTACCATTGATCATATTTATATTAATCAGAATAAATTGGATCATGTTACCTATCAACTGTATGATATACAAGGTAATTTTATACATAGTCTAGACGTCTCTGGACAAGATCAAGGTGTTGTCTGGGATGTATCTGATTTAGTAAGTGGTAGTTACTTTATTAGAATGTTGAAAGATGGTGTGATAATTGGTTCTTCGGTGTTGATAAAACAGGATGAATAAGATAATTGTGCAATTTAAAAGATATGTGGAGAAAGAAAATTAAAAGGAGGATGATCTCTCCTTCGTCGAGTCAATACTAGACTTCGCAGAAATTCGAATTGACATTAGTCATCGACTTCACAACTCCAATTATATACGTTGATGATGTTGTTGTACTTATCGAATAGCTCAACAGCAACTTTACTCAACACTTTATTAACTCAACTCAACTCCTCGTCTTGTCTCTTCGCCTTATATCTTCCCTTACCCGATAGGGTACCATTAAACGTCATGGTAGGCTTCAATTTATCTTGCTCCTCTTGTGGTAATCGCTTATAGTCTCTACACTTCTCTGAACAGCAGCCCTCATATTGATCACCACAATCGGTACATTGTATAAATAGGATATGGCAAGCTTCATTGGCACAGTTGGTATGATCGTCGTTAGACGTTCCACATTGGTGGCACTTAGAGATGATGTCTTCTGAAATTCGCTCTCCCATACGATCATCGAAAACGAAGTTCTTTCCTTTAAATTTATTGTCGAGCCCTTGGGCTTCCGCTTGGCGAGCATATTCGATGATACCGCCGTCTAACTGATATACTTTTTCAAATCCTCGGTGCTTGTAATATGCGCTGGCCTTTTCGCAACGGATTCCTCCAGTACAATACATCACTATATTCTTGCCTTTATGCTCTTGGAGCATATCATCTATGATCGGTAGCGACTCTTTGAATGTCTCTACATCTGGCGTAATAGCACCTTCAAAATGACCCACTTCTGATTCATAATGATTACGCATATCGATCACCACAGTATCTTCTCGATCCGTGATCTCATTGAATGACTTTGCATCGAGATGAATCCCTCTATTGGTCACATCAAAACTAGCGTCATCTAATCCATCCGCTACAATCTTTTTCCGTGTTTTGATTTTCAGCTTTAAGAAAGATTCGTTTTTGTTTTCGATAGCAATATTGAGCCTTATACCTGATAGTACATTGTGATCATTGATAAATTGCTCAAAGGATTCAAAACCTTGATAAGGGACTGATATCTGAGCATTGACACCTTCTCCAGATACATATATACGGCCTAGTACGCCTAGGTTGTCAAAATCTGAATAGAGTTGATCACGAAATTGATCTGGGTCAGAAAGTAGAGCATACTTATAAAAAGATAAGACAATTCTATCTCCATCTTCTTTTGCGAGCTGAGCTTGCAAGTCTTCTTTGCTGTAGATGTTATACAGTCTCTTTGTGTTTTTCTTCATCGCTTGTGCATTAAACGCCTTAGAAATATAGGAAGTAAAGTTCCTATTTATATTAGGCTCAAAGATAATCAATAAGAAGAATAATGAAAATAAGTATTCATAAGTGTGTAAAACATATTGCACTTTTTAGAGTATGGTATATGATTTGATTAGTGTTTTTTGCACTGAGATTTTGTTCCTAGAGGCATATATTACAATAGAAAATCCAATTCTGCGCTATCTTTTTCTACAGAGTAAAAGTGTAAATACGTTAAGAAATGGTGAATCCTTGGAGCCATTTTAGTATTTGGGCTATGGTTTAGCAGTGAGGAACGAGCGAATAAAACTCCTTTGAAAAAGTCCCCTTTTCTTTGGTTCGTTTTTTTTGGGGAAGCAAAAGAAATGAACGCCCAGCTGGCGAAGCGACGTAACGACTGACAAATTAGTTAATGTGTTAAATTCCGAAAGCTTCTCTGTAAAGTAAAAACTCTCCTTTAACCTATTATAATAATTAGCCTACTTTATTTTAGAATGGCTACCTATTTTAGTGCAATATGTTCTACACACATTCATAATGATTAGGATCCCAGAGTTCATCATCTTACGAATACTAGAGTACTGTGCTTTACGTTATAAATGTAGCTGTATTATAATTGTAAAAAAATCATTCAAGTCAGATTGAAAGGCATTGAAGAATAATAAACTAGGTGGATGTTTTTCTTTTCTGATTAATCAATGTTCGATACTTGCTAGACTAATTATGCTTAGGATATTCTTTTACATTCTGCTTTTTGTTTTCTTGACTATTACGACACAAATTGGTGGTCTAGTACTGATACTGGCTTTATTACTTTCTAAGAAAATTAAGAGATCTTTTCGATTCAAAAAGACGATTGTTTTTCTTGCGATATATTTGTTTTCTACCTTCGTAATTGTGCCACTTATCGCGCCAATATTTGGTAGAGAAAAAGTTCGTCACTCGAGCCAATTGTATCCAACTACCTACGCAACAGTTTTGCTTAATCGTAATTATGTGCGACCACAATTAAATGATCTTTTACACAGTGCATCGACTCAACTTGAAGGCCAAAAAATAGAACTGAGATATCTGGATGCTAACTTTCCTTTTATAGATGGATTTCCATTATTGCCGCATATAAGTCATGATGATGGAAAAAAAATAGACATCAGTTTTGTATACGTAGAGCCAGGGGAATCTGTAGATAGCCGAAAGAAGAAATCTATAAGTGGATATGGAGTTTTTGAAGGACCTAAAGCCTATGAATCCGATCAGATAGAAGTCTGTAAAAAGAAAGGATATTTGCAATATGATTATCCTAAGTATTGCACTTTTGGTAGTATCAATGATGAGTTGGAATTTTCTAATCGGTTGAATGTCGAGATGATCAATACTATATTAAAAGAGAGGTCATTGGGTAAATTGTTTATTGAGCCACATTTGAAAAATCGATTGCAATTAAATAATAGTAAAGTGAGGTATCATGGATGTCAAGCAGTGAGACATGATGATCATATTCATTTACAGTTGTAGGTGTTGGGAGATTTGGGAATAGAGGTTAGAGACCAAGTATTTTGTAGAATTTTGGTTTCTTCGGACTGAAGATTATAAATCAAACCCCTCAAAAAGAGATCGAATCTTCAAGTCAACTTCAACTCTCGCTGACGGTCGCCTGACCGCTCAGCGTTCTCACTCTCTCACTCTCTCACTCTCTCACTCTCTCAATCTCCTATATAAGCCATCGCCTTGATCTCCACTAACAAATGTGGATGCGGAAGCTGATGCACAGCTACATTAGTCCGTGTTGGTCCATCATAATCAAAGAATGATCCATATATACTTCATTATAACCACCAAAGTCGTTCATGTTTACTAGAAACGATGTGACATCTACTACATCTGATAAACTAGATCCTTCAGTTTTTAGAATTGAATCTATGTTTTCAAGCACTGCTTTGGTTTGTGCTCTGATATCCAGATTAATAGTACCTATTTCATCTACTTCTACTCCTGCAAAAGTATTATCTGATCTTCTACTACTAGTTCCAGATACAAATAAGGAGTGTTTTCTTGGGATTATGGTTTGGAGCTAGATGTTCGGAGGCTATTTGTTTTCAAAGCCCAAGTGTTTTTTCTATTGATGTTTATGGAACTAGATGTTCGGAGCTCACGTGTTTTGGAAGCTCATGTGTTTTTTCAATTGATGCTAATTAAACTAGATGTTCGGAGCCCACGTGTTTTCTGCGAAAGCCACGTTATACTCCTCATGACGTGTTTTACTGCGTAAAACACTTATCCGCGCGTTTTTTCCTTGCGGAAAAAGCCGCGCTCTATATAAAGTGTTTCATCATGCGTTCTTCCATCTCTTGCAGTGGACGGATCCATCCGCGTTTTAGGTCTTTCTTGGTAAGACCGGCGTAGTAGCTACGATCGATTCGCTCGATTTCAAAACCCATTCGATTGAGCACTCCGGTTAGTATGTCTTCTGAGCCTATAGTCATCTCGATACCGATGTGATTGGGTTCGTGACCATCTACGTGACTGGCAGATTCTATAGTGAGTGTTTTGCGTTCTTTGAGCAGTTTTTTGATGTCGCTTTCCTCTATTTCTTTATCTAACTTAACGAGATATACACGACGGATCTTGCGACCTTTTTCGCTTAGCTTTTCTACTAAAGTAGTATCACTTGTGAGGAGTAATAGTCCAACACTTTTGGGTCCCATATGATCTACCGCGACGAGTCCTGATGGATCTTCTTTTTTGATAAGACCCATAATATATTTAGAGTCTTTATCTTCGATGTCAGTACTAAAGTGTTTAGGCTTATTGATGAGTAGATATCTATATTCTACTTGTGCTTGGAGAGGTTTATCTAAGTGAGTTACCTGATCATCTTCCATTACTCGATAGGCTTCTTCCCTTACGATTTCACCGTTTACTTTGATTTCACCACGAGCGAGTAATCTGCTGGCTTCACGACGAGTACAATGTCCAGTATGTGCTATATATTTATTGAGTCGCATTGTAGTATATGATCTGGATGTAGAAAAAATAAATAGTAATAGTCAAAGATATCCTAGAACGGAACATCTAGCACACCTGTGCCACCGCCTTCTCCACTATCATCGTTGAGTCGACTTGGTCTTGTGATAGTAGTACTAGCAAAGTCACCGGATGGGGCTCCACCCGTTCCGTAAAGGTCATTGAAGTCTGCATCATCTGGCTCAGAAAATTTAACGAACTGACCTTGGAACTTGAGTAATACAGTATCCAAACTACCATTTCTGTGCTTAGCAATAATGATCTCGGTTTGATCTTTTGGTACCCCGATATCTTCGTCTTCGATACCATAGTAACCAGGACGATATATAAATGTAACGATATCAGCATCCTGCTCGATGGCTCCAGATTCCCTAAGATCCGATAGCATTGGTCTCTTTTCACCACCTCTACTCTCTACAGCTCTACTCAACTGAGATAATGCCAATACGGGCACACTTAATTCCTTGGCTAGACCTTTGAGTGCTCTAGATATAGTCGATATCTCTTGTTCACGATTACCCTTACCAGACGTTGGTCCTGCTGACATGAGCTGAAGGTAATCGATGATGATCATTGAGATATCATGATTTTGCTTGAGTCGACGACACTTAGCTCTCAATTCGAAGATGTTGATCGCTGGAGTATCATCTATATATATCGGTGCAGTAGATAACTTCTCTACCGCTGCGTGTAACTTGGTCCACTCATATTCTTCCATCTGACCATTACGCAACTTATTACTTTCTATTTCTGCTTCCATAGATATAAGACGCTGTACGAGTTGTACAGATGCCATCTCCAGAGAGAATATAGCTACAGCCTTACCAGAGTCGGAAGCATTCTTGGCGAGTGACAGCGTAAAGGCTGTCTTACCCATACCAGGACGTGCTGCGATAATAACAAGATCCGATGGCTGCCAGCCGTTAGTCAGTTTATCTAAGCCTACAAATCCAGTTGTTACTCCAGTCATTTCTGAACCTTGCTGACTTGTCGCTTCTATTTGCTTTTGCGCTTTTACGGCAAGTGAGCTTAATGATTCGTAACCAGTATTAAGGTTGGAATCCGTAATGTCGTACAGGTTTCTTTCAGCTTCATCTAGTAGCTCGAGTACATCTTTATTATCTTCGAAGGCATCACTAATGATCATTGTAGATACACGGATGAGCTCTCGTTGGATATATTTCTGAGCAATGATTCTTGCGTGATATTCTATATTGGCGGCAGAAGCAACTTTGTTAGTAAGCTCCATAAGATAATTCACACCTCCGACTTCCTCGAGATAACTAGCTTTTTTGAGCGCTTCGTGGACTGTGAGCAGATCGATCGGTTGCGACTTAGCAAACAAGCCTACCATCACTTCAAATATCTTTTGATGGCCTTGTTTGTAGAAACTATCAGGTCTAAGGATCTCTATCACAGATGGTAATCCATCTTTATCTAGCATGATACTTCCTAGTACAGCTTCTTCTAGCGGTAGCGCCTGCGGTTGCATCTTTCCGTATGATAGGCTATCAAGATTTTTCTCATAGCTGACTCTGGATAAGTTACCGAATTTGCTTGCTGGTTTTTTGCCGTCTGCCATGATTATGATAAGGTTACGCAGTTTATAAATGAAGTGTGTCTAATAGTCTTACAAAGCTAACAGTTAAAGCCATTGATATAATCTGTGGTCTTTATCAGGATGTTAATAACATGTGTATAACCTTGTGTATAACTAAGCACTTGTGTAGAGAAAGAAATTTGAATCAAAAGCCAGTTCAGCCTTTGGTAATCCGTCAAACAGATAAGCATTATAAATAATTCACATGTTTTCATTTTTTAATATAAAAAGCCTTGATTACTCAGATGAAACGATCATATTCTTGAGACATTAAAGCAATCAATTATATGTATTTTTTAAATATGATAGACTTAAAATGAAAATGCCTGATGCTTAAAAAGCACCAGGCATTGTGTATATGTTTTCGTATATAATTATCAGTGATATGTTAATCGTTGACTTTGGCTTTAATTAACATATTTCGGAGTGCTTATTTTTTATCCTTTACCAACATTGTTAAGCTTCTCCACGATCATATCAAGTATTTCTTTTTGCTTGATCAGTTCTGCTTGCATTTCATCTTGATCATTTAGATTCTGCTCGATATTTTCTTCCGCTTTTCTGATTTTATCTTCTGCTTTCTCGATGTCTTTGTGATAACCAGTATTCTTCTTTACTAGCTTACCCATGTTTTTATCTAATTTTTTCAACACTTTTTCTTGCTCTTTCACCTCTTTATTGATTACATCTTTACGAGCTATGAGATAGTAGTCTTGCACAAATGTTTGTAGGCCTTTGCTATCATCAACAAATTCGCCATCAGATACTGCCCATACATATGCAGTCGCTTGTTCACGTCCTTCTTCGAAGATAGCGTAGACATCTACAGAATTGGATGATGAAATGACAGGAATACGTGCTCCTTCAGTATAGTATTCTTTTGCTTTCTTATTTTTCTTGGTCTTACCAAAATCCTTCAAATAGTCTTCCCACAGATTTTTGAGATCATCTTTATCTCCTCCTTCTACTTCTATATATACTCCTGTTTGCTTTCCAAGACTCATAGTCTTCTCTATCGCTTGTACATTTTGTGCTGACATCCATGTAGCAAATGCTACTAATAGAGTCAAAAGTGTAAGTGTTTTTTTCATTGCTGTATTGTTTGTTTGTTATTTGAAGTGATCTAAGACTTCTTATTTAATCTAAAGGTAATAGATTTTTGATCGTATAGTCGCCTTATTCAACAATATGGAGACGTGGATAAATTCATAAAGGTTATTGCTTTATTCTTAAAGTATTATTAAAAATCAAGACTTGAGCACTGAATCTATGTATAAAAATTGGCTCGATTAGCTCTCTTGTAAGAGTTGAGAATCGATAATATAAGGGGCAAAATCAATTTTTTAGGTGCCGATCTACCATTTTATAGAAATGCTATTTAATGCGATAGTTAATGATGTGATAACGGGCTACTTAGATATATTTCCTGTTTCGACTTATGACATTCATTTTATATCTTCGCCGTTCTTATAATATGTAAGGTCTTATGGAGCAATGGAAGATAGATTTTGAGTGGTTGAGAATTCAGCATTTGGTAAGAGATGCCATGGGACGTAGTACTGTTCCAGATTTTCAAACCATACTGTTTTTAGTTGGAGTACAAGAGCTTGGAAGATTGACAGAAGAGAAGTTCACTAAAGAAGAAAAGGCGGATTTGATGCATGTAGCCGTTTGTACCTTATTGGAGCCAGCTGGGTATTATACATTCGCAGGTAGAGATCAGGACGGGTGGCCACATTGGAATGTAGATAAGCCATTTGATACTAAAGGCCCAGAGGCTCAAGAGGCAATCTTGAAAATAGGGCTCATTGATTACTTTGGGAAAAGTGATGCGGAAGATCAAAATTGATAATAACAATAATCGAAATATCAAGTTATACTAATTATGAAAGTAATAAACACATTAAGAGCACTTACATTGGCTATTGCGGCAATGATGATTATCGGATGCCAATCTGGAGGTCCTACATATGTAATGATAGAGACAGAATATGGTAATATGAAAGTCGAGTTATATGATAGTACGCCGTTACATAAAGAAAATTTTATCAAGCTAACGAAAGATGGTTTTTACAATGATCTTTTATTTCATAGAGTGATCAAAGGATTTATGGTACAAGGAGGAGACCCTCAAAGTAAAGATGCACCAGCAGGACAAAATCTTGGATCAGGAGGCCCTGGGTATAAGATCGATGCTGAGATCGGAGCACCACATTTCAAGGGTACTTTGGCTGCGGCAAGACAAGGAGCGGGTAATCCAGATAAGCAATCTTCAGGGTCACAATTTTACTTGGTGCAAGGACAGACTTATACTGCAGCCCAGCTAAAGGGTACAGCTCAGTCTAAAGGCATTACCTATAATGAAGATCAAATCAAGAAATACGGAACCCTTGGTGGAACACCGCAATTAGATATGGAATATACTGTATTTGGTGAAGTAGTAGAAGGACTCGATGTGGTAGATAAGATCGCAGCTGTTCAGACAGCTCCAGGAGATCGTCCGATCGAAGATGTAAAGATGACAGTAAGAATGCTGAAATAGTAGTTTCGATACCTTAATAAGATAAATATAAATATGATGACAAGAATAGTTGCAATAGTATTCTCAATGATGATATTGGTGGGATGTTCTAGCCCTAAGGCTGGATTTAGTTATATGCAAGCGGATAAGGTAGCTCCTGCTAATGTAAAGTTTGAAAATACATCAACTAAAGCGGAGTCTTATAAATGGGATTTTGGTGATGGAAAGATGAGTACGGAAGCTACACCCGATCATAGATATGTACTCTCAGGAAAGTATACCGTTAAGCTCATAGCAGTGAAAGGTGGTAAAGAGAGTGTGGTAGAAAAAGAGATTATATTCGAAGCACCTGAAGTTTGTCTCTTAGAGATGGAAACAACAATGGGTACGATGACGATCGAACTGTATGACGATACGCCTAAGCATAGAACTAATTTTATCAAATTGGCTGAAGAGGGATATTATGATGGATTACTATTTCATAGAGTTATCAATGGCTTTATGGCGCAAGGTGGAGATCCTAAAAGTAAGAACGCTAAACCTAACTCTCCATTAGGTAGTGGCGGTCCGGGGTATCAAGTAGATGCAGAATTTAACCCCAAATACGCACATACTAAAGGTGCTCTAGCAGCAGCTCGTACTGGAGGTCCTGGAAATCCAAAAAAGAAATCCTCAGGATCACAGTTCTATATTGTACATGGAAAGCCTGTGTCAGAAGGACAGCTTAACCAGCTTGAGTCGCAAAAAGGCATCAAGTATTCGGAAGAGCAACGTGCTGCATATACAGAGCAGGGAGGAACGCCTTTTCTTGATATGGAGTATACGGTATATGGTATGGTTGTCAAAGGTTTAGATGTGCTTGATGCAATCGCAACCGTTAAAACTGTCAAGTCAGATAGACCTGAAAAAGATGTGAAAATCAAAAGTGTAAGAGTAATAAAGTAAGATATGGCAGCGAAGATGCTAGGTATTGATATAGGTGGAACAGGAATTAAAGGTGCTATTGTAGACACTAAAAAAGGGGTGCTACTGTCAGATAGAATTAAGTACCCGACACCTAAGAATGCTACACCTAAAAGTGCAATCAAGACTGCAATGAAGATCATCAAAGATCTCGATTGGGAAGGTAAGCCGATAGGTGCAGGATGCCCTGCAGTGGTTCGACAAGGAGTCACTAAATCGGCAACCAATATACATAAGAGTTGGATTGGTTTTCCGGTAGAAAAAACATTCGCAGAGATGGTGGGAGCAGATGTATCATTGCACAATGATGCTGATGCTGCGGGATTAGCGGAACTATCATTTGGTGAAGCTAAAGATATACCTGGAGTCTGTATATTAGTCACGCTAGGCACAGGAATAGGATCTGCAACATTTATTGATGGAGTATTGGTACCTAATACGGAATTTGGAATGCTTAAGATCGGTGATGGTATCGCTGAAGATTATGCTACTAATAGAGTTCGTGAAGAGTTAGATATGAGTTGGAAAGACTGGGGCAATAATCTCAATGATTATCTTAATCACTTAGAGGTATTGTTTTCACCTAATAAAATAATAATTAGCGGAGGCGTATGTAAGAAGTTTGCTAAGTATGAGCAGTATCTCAATACAGATGCAGAAGTAGTCCCAGCAAAGCTACTTAATAATGCGGGTATCATTGGTGCAGCGATGGGAATGCAAAGAAGGTTAGATAAGAAGTAGTTTTTTTTAAAATATAGAATATAGAAAAATGCCAAGCGATACGCTTGGCATTTTTTGGTTAAGCTAAGCCGCAATTTTTTTAGAAAGGCATCTCTTCTTCAACTTCTTTCTTTTTAGAGTTGCTAAAATTTTCTACGCTATTGATTTTAATCTCAGTGTAGTATTTCATTTTTCCATCTTCTCCTTCAAAAGAATTGTACGTAAGCTTGCCGTTGATGCCTACGTGTGATCCTTTTGACATATTGTTAGCTATATATTCTGCTTGCTTACCCCAAGCTATGATACGGTGCCACTGCGTCTCTTTCGTACGTTCGCCTTTAGAGGTTACGTAATAGTCGTTGGTTGCTAGGGAAAACTTGAGTAGTGATCGTCCTGATTTCGTTGTCGTGATACTAAGATCGCTTCCGATGTTTCCGATAAGTTGAACTTGATTTCTTAATGTATTCATTGTGTGTTGTGTTATGATACTCACGCTTAATACCATTTCTGTTTGGATATGTCACTTTATATTTATTGGAAATCTGAATAATCTCAAGGCGGAAAACACAGTCTTAGCAGTAGCTAATGCGAGTATTTCTAACGATGAAATTAGTCAGATTTACTTAAATATATGCGACAATTTCAAGCAGATGTGGTATAAGACGTAATGACGTGATTAATTTTCTAATTGATTCGTGAGTATAGTTGTATAATAATGTTGACGATACAAAGATGCGGACACAATGAAGTCGTAGTCGTTTAAGATATGTTTACATACGATTGTATCCGTTTAATATATGTTTGTAAATGGATAATTTAGTGTTAAAGTGTTGTTTTACAGTAATTTGTGCTGTTTACGAAAATTAGGATTGAATTGTGGTATATTTAAAAATAATGAAATTGGGGGATGTGTTTTGAATGAATTAATTTATGAATGAGCAAAGAATTGGAATACTAAGGATAACATCGATTTGAAAGCATGTCTGAAACTATAAGTGTATTTATTCATCCATAAGGAGCTGGTAGTTTCTTATTCTAAAAATATTAGATGAACTAAAAAATAAGGTCTCCAAATTCTGTTTAGATATTGGATTCAAAAACACACAAGCATATTGGATAAAGAAACTAGGTGAACCAATAATAATTATAAGTGATTACTGGTCAAAAGGAGTTGATTAGATGATATGGGTGAATGAGGTGGATAAACTCAAATTGAAAATACAAACTAGGACATAACGCTTTGTATATTTTAATATTTTTACTTTTGTTATAAAGAGAACAGGTAATCATCTGATCTATTTAAATGAAACAAATCGAATTTAGATATGATAAAGTTTATTAGTATAATTATTCTCGCATGGATATTACTAGGTTGTAATACTTCAATACCTAATGAAGGAAATAGGTTAGAAGATGAAAAGAAAGTGGTGTTAAAATTGGAAGCTCAAGAAGAATTCTTTTACTGGGAATTAAAAGATGAAGATAGTCTATGGGATTTTGACTTAGGAGAAGTAAGTGGATTGATAGAATACAGAGACACATTAAAGGTGAAGTTAGGAAATCAAATTTACCAATCTGCTATAAAAAGGGAATCAACACAAAACTTAGAAATATCTTTAATAGCAAAGGAAGACAATGGAGATAGAATAAATGCCTTGTTAGTGCATACAGGAACTATAGGTAAAATACGAGAGATTAATTACTTGGAATCTCAAATATTGGACTACCAGATCAATAGGTATCCATTGTTTAGTCATCCTACAGAATTTCATGGATTCATAACAAGAAATGAAAGAGAAAAAATGATAAGAATTTATTTTGCTGCGGGTGATAAGGAATGGCCTCCAAAACCTTCTATAATAATTAAAGAATTGGAAGAAGAATTAGCAAATGGTTGGAGTCTAATTGGTCACTTACATAATCACTTTTGTAAGAAAGATAAAGATTACATTGGAATATTGGCGCCAAGCTTGGCAGACGCGCAGTATTATAAGATGTTGAAAGAAAAATTTAACTTAGAAAAGGCATTAATTACAAATGGATTTCACACGGTGGAAATTGAAAGTAGAGATTTTTCAAAATTTGAATCCCACTAAAGAGAAATGGAGCAACTGATTTTCTTTATAGAATTAAATTTCCATATTGTCTATTGATTATATAATTATTATCTGAGTAGTATTTCTGAATATCAGTAACGCTTTATTATTTGAGACAGGTACAAAAAAATAAAATAACTGATGAAAGTCACGCAGGAACATAACGCAAGGGTTGCCAATATGAAATTCTTCTCAGTGTACCCGCACTACGTAAATAAGGTAGAGAAGAAAGGTAGGACATTAGAAGAACTGCATACTGTAATCGAATGGTTGACTGGATTTGATGAAGGGAAGATTCAAGATCTTATCGCTGATAAAGTAACGTTTGCAGAGTTTTTTCGTATGGCTATTATCAATCCTAATGCTTATCTTATACAAGGGGTGATTTGTGGTTATCGTATAGAGGAAATTGATAATGAACTTACGAAGCAAGTTAGGTATCTAGATAAATTGGTGGATGAACTGGCCAAAGGAAGAAAGATGGAGAAGATATTAAGAACGGCTTAAAACAATGTAATTGGATATGTATTATGCATCGTTATATTACAAAGGAATAATTATATGGGATCTTTGGAAGATGAGTTAACGACATACTTTATGAAATGAATCTATATTAATCTAACCTTTGAATATTTACGTTTCTAATTATCCCAAAACATACTTGTCGAGTTTTCGGTTGTCATTTATCTTGTAAGAGGTTATGTTTGAACTTAATTAATTTCAAATGATTACTAATACAGATCAGATCGACGAATATTATCAAGCTTTACTAGATAGGAATACTGAATATACAGGCGTCTTTTTTGCATGTGTGAAAACAACAACGGTATTCTGTATAGCTACTTGTAGGGCTCGTAAGCCTAAGAAAAAGAATGTTGAATATTGTTCTAATTTCAAAGAGGCTTTACAGAATGGATATCGTCCATGCAAAATATGTAAGCCGACTGAGAATGCTTATGAAACACCAGAACTTATAGCAGCAGCAATTCAATTAGTAGTCAAAAACCCTAAGGAGAAGATATCAGATCAGGTACTTCGAGATAATAATATCAGTCCTGATGTAATTCGTCGATGGTTTAATAAGCAGTACGGTATTACATTCCATGCTTATCAGCGTATGTATAGAATTAACAATGCTTACAAAGAGCTAAGGGATGGAAAAAAAGCAATTGATGCTGCTTATGATCAAGGATATGGATCGTTAAGTGGATTTGGGTATACATATAAAAAGCTAATCGGTACATCACCGAATATGAGCACTGCTCAGAACGTTATTCTTATCAGTCGTACAACAACCCCGATTGGTCCTATGTGGATCTGTGCGACGGAGAATGGAATCTGTCTAGTGGAGTTTACGGATCGTAAGATGCTGGAGACAGAATTTAAGGATCTACAGAAATTATTGAAGACGCGGATATTGATAGGGGAGAATAAACATACTAAGCAAGCCCAAAAAGAACTTAAAGAATACTTTGCTGGTGAACGACGATCTTTTGATGTCGCTCTTAACACTCCAGGTACTGATTATCAGAAAGAAGTATGGAAAGTATTGCAAGATGTAGAATGCGGTACCACTTCGACTTACCAATCGTTGGCAATAGCTATGGGAAATATTAATTCTGTAAGAGCTGTAGCGAGGGCCAATGGGTTTAATAGGGTGTCTATAATGGTACCTTGTCACAGGATCATTGGTAAGGATGGAAATCTAACAGGATATGGCGGAGGCATAGAACGCAAGAAGTGGTTGATAGAGCATGAGTCTACAATGGCTTGAAGGAGTTTTTAGTGCAATGCGAGGAGTTCATTATTTGGGATTTTCATGAACCTTAATTTTCAATTACTTCTAGGTAATGGATGTAGTGTTATTCAGTGAAATGTTAAAATCTACTTAACTACGATATTTTTCGTACTTCATCCTTGACTTGTCAGTTACTAATGTATACATTCGTACTACGAAAAGATTCGTATTAAGATAATTCATTATAAATCATTGATCTATGAGTCATAAGAATAAGCCAACAGATACAGAATTAGAGATACTTCAGATACTGTGGCAAAAAGGTCCATCATCTGTTCGTGATGTAAATGATACGATGAGTCAGGATAAAGAAATAGGGTATACTACGACTCTTAAGCTGATGCAGATCATGAATGAAAAGGAACTGACTCAAAGAGATACAGCTAGTCGCACGCATATATACTCTGCAAAAGTAGAAGAAGAGACAGTGAAATCTGGCTTGCTTAAAAGTTTTATCAATACAGCCTATAGAGGATCTGCATCTTCATTAGTGATGCAAGCCTTGGGTCAGAGTAACGCTTCAATGGAGGAGTTGGATCAGATTAAATCACTTATTCAAAAAATAGAGGATAGGAAGTAGTTTTAAGTCGGCAGTACTCAGTACTTAGTAGACAGTGCTAAGTAACAGTAAGCAGTCGATATTTATCTAATGATAATTTGACATTGAGAAAACCGCTAAACGAAAGAACTCCAAAAAATCAAAATAGAAATGGAACAAATAATATCTAATTGGGTTAGCGCTGAGCTAGTAGATAGCATTACACATACAGTCATTCAATCTGTATGGCAAGGGGTAGTCATAGGATTGATAACCTTTGCTTTATTTAGATGGAAATCTGATGATAATCCTATTGTAAAATATAGGATAGCAATGTTGGGCCTCGCTACGTTATTTATCTGTTCAGCAGGTACTTTTTTTGCTAGCTATATAACAGGATTTACTGCAGATAGTGCTACCATATCTGGGTCTATGACTGAATGGACGGCAAACGTTATTATGTTGGATGAAGGCACATTGTCATTATCTAATACTTGGATTGGTTATCTATGGATATTAGGAGTAAGTGTGTTTTCTGTAAAGTTTTTGATAGATATAGGGATCGTTCAGTATATAAGATATTCGTCTGAGACTAATGAGGAATCAAAGCATTACAGACCACTAATGGATACCATGCAAAAAGAGCTAAATACTTCGGTTATGCTCAAAGTATCAAATATCATACAAGCGCCGGTTACGATTGGTTTTTTCAAACCGATAATATTATTCCCTGTCGGTATGTTAACTCAGCTTACACTTACTGAAGTGGAAAGTATACTCAGACATGAGATGGCGCACATCATAAGAAAAGATTATCTCATGAATATTGTACAGTCAATAATGGAGATTGTATTATTCTACCACCCGCTGGTGTGGTGGCTATCAAAAGTAGCTAGAGAAGAAAGAGAATATTGTTGTGATGATGCAGTACTTACCCAAGAAAATGAAGCCTTGAGTTACGCTAAGACATTAGTGCGCATCCAAGAGTTAGTATTACAAAGCAAACAAACATTGGCGATGTCATTTGCTGATCAATCACTAATGAATAGAATAAAAAGAATTATGAATTTACCAAAATCAAATAGAAATATGAGAGAGAAATTAATCGCGACCACTGCTGTTTTGGCATTGCTTGTATTCGCTAGCAAAGATATGATTGCAAGTGTAACAGATAAGATATGGAATTCTATAGAAATAACGAATACGGACATACCAAGAGAAGCAATCGAACTGGATATGAAAGTAATGTCAATAGATACAATACCAAAGATGAGTAAGCAGAGTTACTCTATTACAAAATCTGATGATGAAGGATCTATATCTATCAAAAAGGAAAATGGAAAAATCACTAAGCTTGAGATTGATGGAAAGAGAATTCCTGAAAGTGAATACGGTCAATATGAAAGTGAAATCAAAGAACTAGACAAAGGGTCGAGTAAAAAAGGTAATGTATGGATGTTTAGCGATGGAGATGATATTGATCTTGGTAATCTAGAAGAAAAAATGGAAGAGCTAGGTATCGAAATGGAAAACTGGAGTGAGAATTTTGGAGAATCATTTGGAGAGGACTTCGGTAAGTCTATGGAACAGTGGGGTGAGCAGTTTGGCAAGTCGATGGAAAATTGGGGCGAGCAATTTGGTGATAGTACTAGGGCATTATCATTTGTGATGCCTGAGATAGATGGAGATATGATGAAGCAGCTTGAAGATATCATGGGTGGTATCGATATAGAAGGTTTTCAAATGCTTGAGTTAGATGGTATGACCGATGAATTGGAGAAAATGCTTGAAGGCCTTGATTTGGATGAACTCAACCTAAGAGGGTTAGAAGGGAATAGAAACAATAGTAGAAATGGTCGGAGTAAAAGCAGTACAGTAGAAGATAAGATAGGTTACGAATTGCGTAAAGATCGTCTAATCGCTACAGGTGAGGTAAGCGAAATCGAACTATCGGGTAAGCATATGAAGATCAACGGAGATAAACAACCTAAAAATATCTGGAATAAGTATAAAGAGATCTTTGAAGAAAATTCTGGCTTAGAGTTATCGAAGGATAGTAAATTGAAGTTTAATGTGGAAGGGAAGAAGACAATGAAGAAGACTTCTGCATTTTAGACACATGGAAGCAGCATTTGGACTCTATTGAGTCTCTTCATAATGTTGCGAGGCTATAAAAAGTCCATAGTTATCCCAAGTCAGTTGAAAAGCGCACCTATTTGTTTGGTAGAATGCCGATACACATTAAAAGGAGTTAACATGCGTAGGGACAATTTAAATAGTAATCGTTATTAGTCCTGATTGCGCTATGCATTATTGAGGATAATATTTAGTTTTGACTATTATTAAGAGAATTCAATAAAGAAGATACTATGAAACATATTATAACATGTATATGTCTAATGTTAGTCACAGGCATGATGGCACAGACAACTCCTACTACCACAAGCAAAACTGGGAAGATGAGTGTCAAAAATGCTAGAGCTGCAATAAGTAAAACTTCTTTGGGCGTAACAGATGGCCCAGCCGCTAATAGTATAGCGAAAGGTAATTTTGGTGTCCAAGTAACTCCTGTAGATGGTGGCGTAGAGATCAAAGAATTTACTTATGTCAATTCTACCGCTAAAGCCGCTAAGTTGAAGACTGGCGATATTATCACGGCAATCAACAGCAAAAAAATTACTAATCAAGCTGAGTTTAAGAATGCTTTAGAGGCATTTACACCTGGTGATGTAGTGGTGGTACACTACAATAGAGGTACACGAAAATTGACTAAAGACGTAAGAGTAGGTAGAAAATAAATCCTGTTTATATTATAAGATTAAAGAAAAGGGAAGCTGGAGACGGATTCCCTTTTTTGTATTTAAGAATGAGATTTTAATTTTGATAAAAAATATAACTATAATGAAACACATAATCACTTGCATCTACCTATTACTTAGTACGGCTATAGTAGCTCAATCTAGTATGACTAATACAACGACTATTACGGTAGATAAGAATGTAGACGGTAAGATCGTACAGGAAGTATTTGTGATAGAGGGTAGTGGAGCTGATGAAAAACTGGAAGAGCTAAAAAAAGACAAGTCTGTAGTCAATATCAATGTTGAGAAGAGGGTGGAAATGAGATCTGATAATGCTGATGCCGAAGAAATGAAAAGGATGAAAAAGGAAGTGGACATGGAAATTAGTGATATCGAAAGAGTGTCAGGAAAGAAGGCAGAAAAAAGAGAAGAGAATGTGGAAGTAGAAATTACTGCTGGCGATCAAAAAGAGATCAAGAAGTATAAGATAAAAATAATAGAGAACGGAAAAGAGGAAATAATCGAATGGAATGGTGAAGGAGAGATGCCTCAAAAGATGAAAGATGTGATGGAAGAAAATGAGGTTAAAGTACTGGTGAAAGATGTGGAAAACGAAATGACTTTGTCTGATAATAAAATGTTCGTAATGAAAGAGAAGAATGCGAATAAAGGTCAGATTGGGGTGAGAGTTACTGAAGTAAATGGAGCAGTAGAAATATTATCATTTGGAGAAGATTCGACAGCAAAGAATGCTGGTCTCAATAAAGGCGATCGCATTACTGGAGTTAATAATAATGCGGTGAAGACTTTAGATGATCTGTTGGATGGACTGTCGGATTTTGAGCCAGGTGATATGGTTACGATCCATTACACTAGAGATGGTAAAAAAATGAAAAAAGAAATCAAGCTCAATAAGAAATAGGATTGAACTCAGTCAAGAATATTTAAGTTGTTTCCTTTCTAAGAAGAATCAAATATGTCAGCACTAAAAAAAGTATTAACTATATCAGGATCTTCCAGAGCAGGATCATCTAATGTAAGTTTGCTGGAAGCATTGCGGACCATTGATGCTACTAAGGAATATATACTTTATAATACCCTCAATCTACTTCCAGTATTTGCTGCGGAGTCAGATCATGCACCTTGGCCATCAGAAGTGCTAAAGTGGAGAGCCGCATTGGCCGATGTTGACGCAGTGGTAATCTGTACACCTGAATATCTGCATAATCTACCAGCACAAATTAAATCTGCCTTAGAGTGGATCGCTTCGAGTGGAGAGCTAGTAGGTAAGCCAACCTTGGCTATGACTTATACGCCTGGCGAACCAAGAGGAGCGCGTGCCATGCAATCTCTTTTATGGTCTCTAGAAGCAATAGATGCTCGAGTAGTGGCGCAAGTAAGTCTCTATCGTAATCAAATCAAAGTGGAAAATTCTAAACTTTTGGGCGATCAAGAAATTATTGAATTACTAACAGAAGTATTAGGAATGCTTTAGTTTTGAAACAAAGACGAACAATAGATTGGAAATAAAATTATTACATAGAGATCAAATAGATACTGCCAAGTGGGACGCTAGAGTAGCTCTGAGTGGTAATGGTTTACCGTATGCTCTTAGTAACTATCTTGATCTAGTATCGGATGGTAAATGGAACGCTCTTGTAGCTGGAGATTATATGTCCATATTTCCATTGCCCTATGAGACGAAGCTGGGATTAAAGATGTATTTGCAGCCACCATTTACACAACAGCTTGGCTTGATATCCGGCAATAAGATTGATGCTTTGTTATTAGATTTTTTAAAGGCGATCCCCAAAGATTATTCAACGATATTTCTTAAAGGAAATGAAACTGATCACATCAGTAGTCATGAGACGATATCTATCAAAGAGAGATCGAATTACCTTCTGAACTTAAATGGTAATTATGAGAGTATTGCATCCAATTTTTCTAAATCTCTAAGAAAGAGAATAAGAAGGGGTAAAGAGCTTTACGATGTCGTAGAATCATCTGATGTGAATATGCTTGTAGATTTCTATCAGAAGGAAATGCAGTCTAGAGTTGGGTTGAATGAGAGCCAGTATGTTAGAGCTAGAAAACTGTTTGAGTATTTGCTAGATTCCAAACTGGGACGAATCTATTTAGCTAGTAACGAAGATGTAATTGAAGGAGCATTGTTAGTAGTGTATTATCAAAATAGAATTGTCAATTTGTTTGGGACATCCAATATCGAGGGAAAGAAACATTTTGCAATGCATACTATTTTGAATCATATTATAGAGGCGAATGCTGATCAAAATTCTCTTTTGGATTTTGAAGGATCAGATCTTACGGGTGTAAAAGAATTCTATGAGAGCTTTGGTCCTGATCGAGTTAGGTATCCAGAATTTCAGATTGATAATTCACCAGCGTGGTTAAAAGTCGCAAAGAAGATCAAATTGCTTGTATCTCGAAAAAAATAATTGTATCAGAATAAAATTTGTTGTGGCAGGGTAGCATTGTCTATCCGCAATAGTGTTTATCGCAACCCTGATTAAATTCAAAGGGAACAGAGTTTTCATCAATCGTTATTTTGCTTTCAACTCTTTTACAGAAAGTATTAATAAGATAATAGATACAGGAATAGTAATGATGACAAATGGCAATCCTGCTGCTTGAGGATCATCTACTATGCGAGCATATATGGTAGTGGCTATTTGAACTATTACCGTGGCTATCATTAGTATAAATGTGATTCTAGAGAGATCTTTTTTAGTTTTCCAGATTAAGAAAAGAGGAATCAAAGACAACCAAATTATATTATTTATAAGAAGAGGAAAGAGCCCTCTTGTCCAATCAGAATTGGAATCCATAAGCCATAAGATCTGATCTATATTAGTAAATAGCATTAGGCCAAGCATAATGAATATACAAAGGAGAAGTATGTTTCTTTTCATGATTTACTTAACGGATAGTTTTGAAATTAGTTTTTCCATCATTTGCATTCCCTTTGTCATTTGATCTATTTCGATAAATTCATTAGCGCGGTGTGCTTGGGCTATAGATCCAGGTCCACAAATGATAGATTGAAATCCCCCTTCTGCAAATTGCCCTGCTTCTGCTGCGTAAGATACTGTATCCCAGTTATCATGATCTACTAGACTTTGAGTGAATCCTACGATATCATCATTTTCGTCAGTATCTAGTGGTGGCACAGGAGGATGATGTTGTCTTGTTGTGATTTTGAAACCAGGGAATATCTTTTTGAGTTCAGCCTCTCTAGTACGACAGTAGGCTTCAAACTCTTCAATGATGTCTATAGCTAGATCCATGGGTATAGTCCTTACATCCCAAAAGAAGGATGCTTGATCTGCGATAATATTAGGAGCGATTCCGCCTTGTATCTGTCCGATATGTAGAGAAGAGTGTGGAGGATGAAATCTATTATCGATTCTACCTGCGTCTACGAGTTGTTTCATTTTGTCTTCTAACCAGATTACTAGTCTAGCCGACTCATGTATAGCACTTACTTCTTGTAGTATTCGGCTGCTATGTCCTGCGGATCCATTGACTTGAGTATCGAGTACGCAGATTCCTTTTTGACCTATCATAGGTTGAAGCATAGATGGTTCTCCGATGATGGCAAACTTGGGTTTCTCCGTGTAATGTGCATTGATGGCTTGTACTAGATCTGGTCCGGCAAGACAACCTATCTCTTCATCATATGAAAAAGCAAAGTATATCGGAGTGTGTAGATTAGCGGACACCATATTGGGTAGTGCGGCTAGACTGCAAGCTACAAATCCCTTCATATCGCAAGACCCTCTCGCGTATAGTTTACCATCTCCGCCATCAGTAAGTACAAACGGATCAGTAGACCAATTTTGGCCTAAGACTGGTACTACATCGGTATGTCCAGAGAGGATGACTCCACCATCTATTGCAGGTCCTATTCTGCAATGTAGAGAAGCCTTATTGCCTTTATCATTGGGTACTAAGTGCGTAGCGATTCCAAAGGACTCTATATATTCTTTGATCCATGTGATGATAGATAGATTGGACTCTCCGCCTAAGACAGGAAAAGAAACGAGTTTTTGCAATATTTCGATTTCATTCATGGTACCAAATGTACGCAATAACTAAAATTCAAAAGGCCCAGTTCTCAAAAGAACTAGACCTCCTAAATATGTGCATTTTGATTGAGTAGAATATTAAAAGAAACGATGGATGCCAATAGCAACGTCAGTTCTTTATTGAACTCAAAGAGATATACTGTTGGATTCCAAGTGCTCGAATTCCCTGTGCTTTATATAGGTAAAACACTTGTGTTAAGCTGCAAACGCTTTAAGCGATTCTATCTTGGTCCTAAGGTTATTCTCAGTTGTGAGACCTTTGAGCTTATCTGTGATCGTATTCCCTTTAATGAAAAATATTGCTGGGATGCTACGAACTTGAAATTTTGAAGCTAATTCTTGATGTTGATCTACATTTACTTTTAGTATCTCGACATCGCCTTTGTACTCGTCTGCTAGTTTTTCGACTGTAGGGAGTAGCGTTTGGCATGGTCCACACCAGTCAGCATAAAAATCTAGTACAAATGGCTTTCCACTATTTACTAATTCGTTGAATTGCTTGTTTGATTGTATTGCTTTCATGATATGTGTATTTGTTATTATTGTATACTACAAATATCAGTCAATCTCACTCCTACCTAAATAGCAATTTCTCCTGAGGAGTTGGCAATTTTACCGGATCAAATTTGTGGCAGTCTACTGGAAAAATCTCTATTCACTTAAGGTCAAGGATCATTTTTTAAGATTGGTAATATCTTCGGTAGCAATTACAGATAGCTTTTTGAGTTGGTCTGCTTCGTATAGTTTTGGTAGATCTATAAGTGGTGTACCGACATCAGCTTTGTAGTTAACGTAATCTTGGAATACAATTCCATCTACATTGCGAGTATTATATGCTGCTCTAAATCTAACACCACCTTTTCCGACGGCATAGTTGTAAGCTAGATAATCTATAAGGTGAGTTTCTTTATTGAGCCAATAATGAAAAGTATCATCATGATCTTTACCACCACCTACTTGATCAAATGTTACTTCTAGTACTTCGTAATTTTTTTCCTGGATATTAGTTGATCCCTTGTACGATTTGTTGACTGCAGGATCTTGTAATTTGTAAGGAAGTGTGGCGAAATAAATTACGGAATTGATGCCGGCGCTGTATTTATCTTGATCTGATTTAGACAGGTTTTGATTTACATTATTTATAGTTCTCTGTAGACCATTATTATCTAGTATGTCGTAAGTGATTTTACCATCCTTTTTTATTAATGCTGTGTAACTATAAATTTCTTTATCGTTTTTGAAAGTGTAAATATTATCTCTAAAAACAAATTGATAGTTAGCATTGTCATATAGACTTCCACCATGTGCTTTTATAGCTTGATCTAGGATGTAAGTAGCTCTATCCGTAGTACTAGTTGAAGGGCTATTTTCTTTAGCAGTCTTGCAAGACATCATTAAAAGCAGCGTTGCTAATATTAGGCAGACGGAAAGGATTTTCATAAGTTGATTTTATATATGGACTATTCCATTGGGACATTGTATAATGGCTTGTATGGAAGTAGTTTTGCTTATATTTATTTTTAGGTCAATATGCAATTGGGTAAATAGGTTTTGTATATCGTTAGTATTCGGATCATTAAGTCGTAGCTCTAACAGTTTGCAGTCCTGATCTAGGGTGTCGGTTGGGTGCGCTTCCGATTTAGTCCAATCCGTGATAAAGGGTATTATGTCTATCTCTGGCTTTGGTAGTGGCATCGCAATCTGCCAAGTAAGTGATTTTCCATTATTCATCTTTCGAGATCCACCAGAGACTTGACCCATATATGGGTTGTAAGTTGAGAGCAATTTACTATCGTCTTTGATGTTTTCAGCTTTGAGTGCCCATCGAGTGATTTGGGAAGATTGTAATAGATCGATACCCATCCATCTTGGTGCTTTTATATCTGTATTGTTTTCATCTATGGCTAATATTTCTAAGTAGCATCCGTCACCAAGATTGATCAATGCATTCTTAGTGCCTTGGGTGAGATGTGCACCTCCGATTGTGACTTTGACGCCTAGTTTGATTTCTAAGTCTTTGATGGCCTCTTCTAGGTTATCTACGCAGTATACGATATGGTCTATTTTTCTTGACATGGCGATGTTCTTTTAATTGGACTGATTAGCGAAGTATTAGCGCTTCTTAGCTCATACAAGGATAAGGATAATTGTGTCGTCGTTGAGTTATTGATAGCAACTTATTGCTTTGCTATAATATGTACTTCTTTATTATCGTTATT
Source organism: uncultured Saprospiraceae bacterium (assembly GCA_938015435.1). Lineage (GTDB taxonomy): Bacteria > Bacteroidota > Bacteroidia > Chitinophagales > Saprospiraceae > UBA1994. The sequence goes on along the minus strand of CALLPN010000016.1, from coordinate 267,257 downwards.
CATTAAACTAATAATAATCTGCCTATTGCTAATCGATACATTCAACTTATTCAATTCAACAAAACTGAAAAACTATGTTTCGATCAACGCTATTATTCTTACTATGTATTGTATTTTCTTTTTCATGCCAAAGTGATCCTGTAGTCGAGGATAACTCAGAAGCTTCTATTTCAGATGTATCACCATTACTAGCTCCTTATTTTAAAACGTTCAAAGAGAAAGCTTTGGAGTATGACCTAGTAATAGATTTCTCTGCGGTGAATGTAACCGCAGAAATAAAGTCGATCAATGAGGGTTCTGTTGCGGGCTCATGTACTACTAATGGTCATGATATACGTCATATTGTTATAGATCAGGCTTTTTGGAATCAAGCATCACACTTAATCAAAGAGATGGTAATATTTCATGAATTAGGACATTGTGTATTAGGGCGAGGACACAAAGAGACGTCTTTTCCTAACGGTATTTGTCAGAGTATCATGCGTAGTGGATTAGGAACGTGCAGAGATGCATACACTTCCGAAAACAGAGATTACTTTATCGAAGAATTGTTTTTAGCAGGAAATTAATCAATGTTTTTTCAGTTCAATATTCGTTGTGCTATTGATAATGCCGAATATACGGCACCTTCCATGTATCCAGGATATTGAGTTGAGGTCTCAGTTCCACCGATAATCAGTTTTTCATCCATATAGGATTGTTGGTAGAGTTGATGGCCATTGTTTTGATGTGGAAGTACATGGCTGTCGTATGCGGTAAATGAATATGGTTCGTTTCGCCAAACTACTTCTTCGTAAGTGAGGTAGTCTTCAGCTTTACTGCCAAAATATTTATTGAGTTGTCTCATGATCATCACTAATCTTTCCTCTCGAGATACTGAAAAGTAATTGCCACTAAAAAAACCTTTGAGCGCATAGAAGGAATCTTCATAATTGCTATGGTCATACATTTCACCTATAGGGCCTACGTTGCTCATGATAGTACCGCTTAGATTCTTAGATCTCCAAAATGGCTCAGTATAGGTGAGAGCGATTTTTATAGATTCGCCCATCCAAGTATGCGTAGTGTGAGCGAGCTCAATAAGATTGGTAGGTAAGTGAGGGATACACTCAATTGATCGAGCTAATAAGTTGGGAGGAAGAGTAGAGACAACTAGTTGAGCTTCTATAATATGATCTTTGGTATGTACTTGGACATTTGACTCTTTGGATATGATCTGAGATACAGGCTGATCTAAAAGAATATTATTATCATCTATATGAGCGTCTAATGCGTTAATGATCTGTTCTGTACCACCTTTCACCCTCATACTAGGCTCAGGATTAGGAGGTAAGGTGGCAAGGTAATGTGGGCTCGTCGATATCGCTTCATAGATGGCTGCATTACCGATTACTTGGTCAAATGTGGATATATTCAATTCTTGCATTAAGATTCTTAGTCTTTGATGCTGATTGCCTAGCCATGTGGCACCCATCTCTATTGGACGATTTGTTTTGATACCTTTTGTTAGGATTCTACCGCCTAGTCTATTTCTTGCCTCGATGATGATTACTTTCTTGCCGCTATAACGCAGTAAGTAAGCTAGTGTAAGCCCTGTGAGCCCAGCACCTATGATTACTATGTCGCTTTTGATGTTCGTCTTATTCATTGATGTAAAGATGTAATAATCATTGTAGGCAATTATGGTAATAATTAGATTATTAATGGTGATTGAACGCTTTCAAACGTAATTCGAATTTCGGTATTTTTTATTCTATTATCACGAGTTGGCGCACGGTCAATTTATATGGCTATCCCTGCTGTATAAGTGCTGTCCACTTAGTAAGGAAGAATTATGAGAAGAGATCGAGATGTTTTTTTAAATGTTTCCGATGGATACGCACCTTTATAACCCTTAATTCGTCGTATTTTTGCGGCGTTAGAAAAATTTATATGGCAGATAAATTAGATATAGTTCAAGATAAATGGAGTGGTAAGGAGCTCTATGGCTACCAAAAGGGCGCCATAGATAGGATCTTTCAAGCATTTGAGGAGGCTCCAGAGGATTATCATCTATTGTATCAATTACCTACAGGTGGTGGTAAAACAGTCATCTTCTCTGAGATCGTACGTCAGTACTTAAAGATGCATGAGAAGAAAGTATTGGTTATGACACACCGTGTAGAGCTGTGTAATCAGACAGCAAAGACCCTTACCGAATTTGGTGTCAAAAATAAAGTAGTCAATAGTACTGCAAATCTTGACGATCAAAAAGATTATAGTTGTTTTGTAGCGATGGTAGAGACATTAAATAACCGTCTGCTAGATAACGTACTTGATGTTAGTGAAGTCGGTTTGGTTATTATTGATGAAGCACATTATAATTCGTTTACTAAGATATTTAAGTTTTTTTCAAAGTCATTCTTGTTGGGAGTAACGGCTACGCCGCTAAGTTCTAATACGAAGTTGCCGATGAATGAAAATTATAATGAATTAATAGCTGGAGAGACCATCCAGGCTTTAATTGACAATCATTTTTTGGCCAAAGCAAATATGTATGCCTATAATGTAGGACTTACCTCTTTGATTATTGGGGCCAATGGAGATTATACAGTTAAATCTTCTGAAGATCTGTATACTTCTACAGGAATGCTTACTAAATTAATGCAGGCATACGATCAACGTAGTAAAGGTAAAAAGACTCTTATTTTCAACAATGGTATTAATACATCATTGTATGTCTATGAGTCTTTTAAGCAAGCAGGAATGCCAGTCATGCACTTGGATAATACAGCATCTAAAAAACAACGTGCATTTATATTAGATTGGTTTAAGCATACTCCAGGAGCTATTTTGTCTTCGGTAAGTATATTGACTACTGGTTTTGATGAGCCTACAGTCGAGTCCATTATCTTAAATAGAGCAACAAAGTCATTGACCTTATACTATCAGATGATAGGTCGTGGTTCTAGGATTCTTAAGAATAAAAGTGAATTTGATGTTATTGACTTAGGAAATAATTTTCTCAGATTTGGGGCTTGGGGTGCAGATTTAGATTGGCAAAAAATATTTAGAAACCCTGATGGCTTCTTAGATAACCTTCTTGAAGATGAAGAGATCGAAAGCTTTTTTAAATATGAAATGCCAGAGAAGCTTCGAGCTAAATTTGCTAAATCAGAAGAGGTTTATTTTGATGTGAAAGCCGCTTATGTAGATGTATTGAGATCAGATCGACCGTCAAAAGTCATCTTAGATATGTCAATGGATCAACACACACAAATATGTATAGAGAATAGTGAAGATGTATATGATGCATTAGAACTTGTGGACTTACTGAGTGATGATATCGATTTCCGATTGAAGCAGTATACAAAGTGTATCAGTAAAAGTACTCACAACTTCATGACATGGTTGCGAAATGATTACCGTACAAAATTACGTTCTCATCTTCGTAAAAATTTTAATACACTATTTGAAGAAGTCCATGGGCATCCGCCGGTGGAGGAGGAATAGAGTTGGAAATTTTCTGAAAAAAAGTACTAGCATTGATTTTTCAACAACTTTAACAAGAACAAAATCCGATCATAAGAATATTTCTTTTCAGAAGCTCATTGAAGTATTCATCTGGTGTCTTGCCATCATATCCATTGTTGCTGAGTATAGCTTTGTATAATGACCTTATTTCCCTTTTGATTCCTTGTTTTTCTTCCTTAGATATATTTCCTTTAATGCTATAGAGCTCCAAGTCGCATAATTCGCCATCGTTAAGTTTTACGATTTTTTCTAGATCATAATCTAATATCCAGCTTTCATCTAGTTTACTTAACCCAGGAGAATATGTATATCCTGCAGTGTTGCCTACTATGATTTTAGTGATTGCTAGAGAGTCTAATTGTTCTTCTTTTAATTTGATTGGGTCGCCGACGAGTTGTATTAGGTATTCTGAATTGTACTCATCAGTAGGATCGTAATGACTCAGTATTTTCGACTTTGGAATGGATACCATTTCTTTGAATAACTTTAATTCATTACCGTTGTGTCTACCTCTAAAGTATTCTGCTTCTTCGTATAGATATTCTCCACTATGTCTGTCAAACACGCAACCTTTTGTAAACGAAAGGTGACTGATAAATTCCCATTTGTAGTACTTTTTACCTTGATACTCTACTTCCATAATGTCCACTCTAGGGATATCGGCAAGTAGAGTTAGTGAAAAAAGTGTAAATAGTATAGTTAGTATATTTTTCATGATTGTTGATTTTGAATGCAATTTCATTGAATTATACGCTGTCTAGAGTGGCTAAAGAGTATACGTAGGGAAATACCTACTATTTGTATGATCTATTGGATATTAAGGAAGTATTGTAATCTTTGAAGGCTATTTTGCTATGTTAGCTACTTGGAAAAGGTAATAATATTGCATTATAATTATTACAAAACGAAACGGAGATGACTACTGAATCCAATACAATTATAGATTACAAGCAATACTTTGAAATGGGCATTAGCTACGAAGAGTATCTTGAAAATTTTCAAGCAGAGATCGCCATCGGAGAGGAAAGTCCATTTGCACAGTACCTACCCCAGAATTGGTCAAGACAATCTAGATTAGATCGAAAGTTTAAGTTGCGTGAAGATCTTCAAGAGGAAACTAATAAGATTGATGATGCGGTGAATTGGTTATTGATCACTGAGCATTGGTGTGGAGATGCCTCGCAAATCAATCCTATAATCAATAAAGTTGCGGTAGAAAGTAATGGTAAAATCAATTTGAAACTGGTATATAGAGATCAAAATGAGGCGCTTATCAATGCTCACTTGACAGATGGACGTAGCAAATCGATTCCTATCTTACTCCAATTAGATAAGGATTACAAATTATTAAGTGTCTATGGGCCTAGACCAGCGGAAGCGCAGGTATTAGTAAAAGCGCTCTTGGCGCAGGAGGAATCATATAATATTCCATTGCACACTTGGTATGCTAAGGATAAGCAACAAGCTATTCAAGACGACTTGGTAAATTTATTATAACGTAGGAAGTTAGAATGTTAGCATATAACAGTCTATCTAGCTAATTGTACGGTCGTCATTATGTAAAGAGTTTTAATCTTTCATCCTATTTATGAATCTCTGCATGCATTCTTGTGTCAGAGGTTTATTCTTGTCACCATACAATAGATGTCGATCATGCTGAAGATACTTTACACGCTGTTGTTCTTTACGATTAATATAAGCTTGTATGCACAATCGGCAGAAGTAATCGCACCATTCTATAATAATGGTAAGTGGGGGTTTATGGATAAGGATAAAAATATTATTGTCTGTCCCAAATACGAAGAAGCGTATCCTTCCACCTATGATAGATATCGGGTGAAGCTAAAAGGAAAGTATGGCTTTATAGATAATTTAGGAAAGCTAGTGATCAAAGCCAAATATGACGAAGCTGAAGATTTTCAATATGGAATAGCGAAGGTCAAACGTAGAAACAAAACGGAATACATAAAGAAAGACGGAAAGCGTAATAAGGTATCATTGAGTAGATGTGGTAATCACTCATGTATGCAACCAAGATTGTATTCTAAAATAGAAGTTATAGAAGGCAATGAGAAGTTTGGAATTGTTCATGATATGTATCTGTTGAAAGAAAATGGTTTGGCTTCTTATCAGTCGGATACGATACCTCCTATCTTTGATTCTATAGTTCCTATTACTCATCAATTAATGTATTTGGCTAAAGATTCTCTCAATGCATTTTTGCGTGTAGGTAATTATTGGAGTGGAGCAGATAATGTATGCCAAAATTTAAAATTTGATTATGAAGACATTAAGCTTTTCGATTGTAATTTTTGCAAAGATGGTTTTGTCGACTTAATCGGAATTAAGAAAAATGGTCTATGGGGATATATGAAAGTGTATTTTGCAGCCGAAGATTATATCGAGCCTAAATACTTAAGCATAAATTCATTAGCCAAGGGCTTTGCTTTGGTAGAATATGAACGAGGTAAATTGGGTTATATTGATTCTTCTGGAAATGAATATTTCATTCGATAGGTTTGTTAAAGGAGAGTATTAAACTATGAAACATCATTATCATTTTATTTCAACTTTATTCTTTTTAGGGGTGATTTTTTTATTCGCTAGCTGTCGTACTGCTGGATTATATACATCTAATCCAAAAGACAAGATGGCTTTCGCTGGAACTCAATTTGAGCTTACTAAAAAGGATTCTTTTTTTCTATCTAGTTGGACAGATAGTCATAGTAGATTCATGGATAAAGAGGGTAATGAAATCTTTAGTGAAAAGTATCAGTTCCGTGGATCCGGTACTTACCAATGTGAAGGAGATTCTTTGGAGTTGATATTTTGCAACGAAGATTCTATTACAATAAAATTAGATTTTGAAAAACGGTTAACGGAGACAGAAGTTACTTTTCAAATATTCGACGAATTGGGAAATGTTTCTCGACCCAATGTTGATATATTGGATAGTGATAATAAAATTATAAGAGGTACCAACATCCAATTTAGAGATGTCTATCATTTTGTAATCCCAAACCAAGAGGATATCAATAAGATTAAAATAGCAGGCTTCGGTATGAGAATCGAAAACCCTATAATTGATATATCTTCACTTGAGGATGGAAAATATATCTTCAAACGAAAGTCTTATAATGGATACTTTGCCAAGGGAGTCATAAAGAAAATATGGTATAAAAAAGTACCCTCTGGAATACGATATCAAATGCGCTTTAAGAAGAAGTACCTACCGCGAAAATGGAAATGGAATTGGATCAATAAACTATACAGAGATTATTAATTCACCTAATCACCTAATCACCTAATCACCTACTTTTCGTCCTACTTGTTTGAACTTGAACTTGATTTTCTTTTTCTAGTCTTCTAACCCATACCATTCAGCAACCGTCTTTTGAGCTATTTTTCCTTGGGGCGTATAGTCCTTATTGAAATATCCTTCATGACCCATTCCGTTAGGAAACCATTTCCATAAAAAGCCGCCTGCCCACCAAGATTCTTCCCAAAATACTGAATACAATGCTTCCAGCGCATTGGCTTGTGCTTGCTCATTGATGGGTAACCCACTGCGTTCTTTTTCTATTTCCCATGCTCTCCAAGCACATTTGTCTATGGACATGTATCCGTACTCCGTAAATAGAATTGGCTTTCCTTCACGACTTGACATTTTTTTAAGTTCATCTTTCGTGTCTTGCCATTTTTTGACAAGGTCATCAACTTGTGGTGTTTTATCTTGGGTAAGTGGAAAGTAAGCGCTTAAGCCAATATAATCTAATGCATCCCAAAACGGAATAGACTGATATCCATCCCAGTTGGAGGAATAAGTGAGCTTGCCTTTGTATAATGTTCTGACTTCCGCGATAAGCGACCTCCAGAAGATTTCTCTTTTTTGAGCTGCAAGTTTGTATTCCGTACCGATGCAAAACATTTCAGTATTGTGTTCAGCCGCAATTTTAGCGAATGTGATGATATACTTACGATAGCTTTCTTCCCATGCGTTCCATTCTTTTTCAGTGTCAAAGTCCATATTACCAACCCAATCGCTATGCATATACACTTGCGGTTTGATCATGACTTTTACACCTGCTTTATGTGCTCTTTTGATGCATTCTTCTACACCTTCCGCGCGTTCTCCCCACCATTGTTGATTAGATCCAAATCTTACATCAGTTTTCCCTGATCCAGTAAATCCATAAGGCACCAAGGCAATCCAGCCGGCATGGACCTCTGCGATTTCGAGCATAGGATCACTATCAAATGGTCTAGGAGGAGCTACCATCGTCAGACCATCCACTTTGGAAGTAACTACAGGAGCGGATTTCTGAGCACAACTGATTAGAGATAGTGAAAGTAAGCTGATGAGGACAAGGATCTTATTCATAATTATAAAGGTAATAGTCTCTATGAACTACATGATCTATTATTCCATAGAATAGGAAATATTAACATCATAGATATCTTATCGTCTGCTTATAAGAATGAGCCTATATTAATAAGTATCAATATCCAAAATGCTTACCTTTACTCAATAATACTAAGGATCACATGTCAACACCACTTAACGTAGCATTTCACACATTGGGTTGTAAGCTCAATTTTTCGGAGACTAGTAGCATACGACGTATGTTCGAGGATCATGGATATGGTACTTGTAAAATTGAAGATGGAGCAGATATATATATCATCAATACATGCTCAGTAACGGATTTTGCGGATAAGAAATGTAGGTATGAAGTAAGACGTGCACTCAAGCATTCGCCTAATGCGAGGGTAGTAGTGATCGGATGTTATGCTCAGCTGAAGCCCAAGGAAATATCCGAGATTCCAGGTGTAGATTTAGTACTTGGTGCAGCGGAGAAGTTTAATATCATCAAGTATATTGACGGTCTATCTAAGGCAACAGATAAAGGTATGGTCATGGCTGGAGAAGTATCTGAGGCCAATAGCTTTGTGGATGCTTTTAGTTTTGGAGATCGTACGAGATCATTTCTCAAGGTGCAAGATGGATGTAATTACAAATGCACATTCTGCACTATACCCCAAGCGAGAGGAGCAAGTAGATCCGATACGATCGAAAACGCAATAGCCAATGCAACGAAAATTGCTGCTTCTGGCGTCAAAGAAATAGTGCTTACTGGAGTTAATTTAGGAGATTTTGGTAATGGTACCGAAGTAATCGAAGGGACGAAGCCAAAGAAAGAAGCGATGTTTATCGATTTGATCCAAGAGTTAGATCAAGTAAAAGATATAGAGCGATATCGGATATCGTCTATCGAGCCAAATCTATTGACTGATGAAGTTATAGAATTTGTAGCTAAGAGTAATAGATTCCTTCCGCACTTCCATGTTCCGTTGCAATCAGGCTCAGATAAAATCCTAAAAGCGATGAAGCGTAGATATCTAACACCACTATATACCTCTAGAGTCGATTCGATCAAGAAGCATATGCCGCATGCATGTATTGGAGTAGATGTGATCGTTGGATTTCCAGGAGAGACAGAAGAAGATTTTAAGGCAACTTATAATTTTCTCAAGGATCTAGATATCTCTTATCTACATGTATTTACATACAGCGAAAGAGCAAATACTCCAGCGGCTGATATGACTGATGCAGTACCTATGAATGTCAGACGCGAACGTAATGAAATGCTAAGGATACTTTCTGAAAAGAAGAAACGCGCATTCTACGAACAGCACCTTGGTTCTATCAAGCAAGTACTCTGGGAGCCTAGTAAGAAAGATGATGTAATGAATGGATTTACTGATAATTATGTAAAAGTACAAGCTCCACTTAATGCAGATCAATTAGGTACCGTTCAAGAAGTCACTCTAGAAGAAATCCAAGAAAATTCTTTAGTAAGCGTTATGGCTTAGCTACAAATATCTACTTCTATTTTCTCTGTTACACTTGATAATGATATGTTATCATAGATTGTATTTGTCTGCATATTGACAGTCATGATATATATTTATTGCATGAGAAGTTTACTATTATTAGCTATAATTTGTCTTCTAGGATGTAGTAAAGGGACACCTCCAGATATGGGGGTGTGTACTGAGTATTTTCCTTCGGAAGTAAGTCAAGGTCCTGGAGCAGTATGGAAGTACTATGTTCATATGACACCAAATGGTGGGCAGCGAAAAACCAATATCAAATTCCGAAAGGTGGTTTTTAAAAATTCTAAATTGTATCTCAAAGATTATGCTGCGGATTACAAAGAATCATATAATGAAATCTTCAGTATAGCCGATGATGTATGGAAAATGGACTCCACATATACGTATGATTATAGAAGATCCCTTGATAGTCTACGAACCGCTATGGTGTACGAGATTACTGATAAAAATACTTTTTTGAATTGGAAAGGAAATGAAGCTAAACTTAAACGAAGTATAAGTAGTGATAACTGGAAAAATGATCTAAGTGAATCACATAGCGTTGTAAAAGATACTGTCGTAAATGGCAATAAGGTAAAAACTTTTTACGGAGTTTTAGAATCAAATTTTAAATCTAAAACAGATACAACGAATACGATATTTAAATGGCGGAGAGAATTTACTTCGGCAAGAGGAATGACTAACCAATATGTAGAGACTGAGAAGATGACATACGATTGGCAATTGGATGAGATTATGTCCGTCGAGGAATTCGAAAAAAGAGCCAGTCATGGAACGCATAGAGTTGCATATATAGATCCGGAACATGCTTTAGATAAGAATAACGATTTCGAAACTTGCTATCATATATCTAAGATCAACGACTATTATAATGACGACCGTGCGGAGCATCTAGGCGGCAAAGGTGGCTTATGGGAAATGTTAGAAAATAATTTGGATGCCACAATACCCAAAGAGCAAGACGGATATTTGACTTATCGATTTGTAGTTAATTGTAAGGGAGAAGCAGGAAGGTTTGTTACAGAAGAGGCGGACCTTAAATACGATCGAATTGAGTTTTCTGAATCAATTAGAAATCATTTACTAAAGATACTTATGGAAGTACCTAAGTGGAAGAATTTATCAATAAATGGTGAGCCCAGAGATGCATATGTTTATGTAACATTTAAAATTAAAGATAATGAGATTATCGAAATACTCCCTTAGCACATTGGTAGTTGTCATTTTGGTAAGTATATCCTGTGACAACAAATCGAAAGCAATAATATATAAGAATCAATACTCTCAAGAAGAGAAGCTTGCTTTGGCAGAGTCCTTATCTAACGGTGCCGGTACAGACTTGTATTATCAAGGTACTATAGGGGAGAGGATGATCATATGGGAAGGACTCAAATACAATCCTGAAGGCGCTTGGGGATGGAGAGAAATAGGAGTTCCATATCTCAAAAGAGGGTTTGCACATGAGGCTTCTAAGTACTATTCGAAAGCTACAGAATATGATCCTGAAGAATGGTTAGGCTATAAAGCATATTGTTGGCTATACTTCTATAGAGATTACGAAACGGCGATTAGAGAATTAGATATTTACGATGCATTCACGCCTAATTTTGTGGATTATCCGCAAGCTACTTCAGTAGATTTTATGAGAGGCGTAGCATATCTGAAATTAGGAAAATTAGATAAAGCTTTGGAGTATTTAGAGAAACACATGCTGGACGAAAAAGAAAATACCGGAGCAGAATATATAGAACCTAAAGACTACTTAATGCTGGGTGTAGCTTGGTATGAAAAAGGTGATTTTGCAAAAGCATTAGAAGTCATAGATGAAGGACTATTACACAATGATACTACTGCAGATTTGTATTTTTACAGAGCCTTGGTCACAACAAGAATGAAGAATATGGATGGAGCAAAGCCGTATTTAGATAAAGCTGAATACTACATAGCTAATGGTGGTAAAAATATCAGACCGTATATCGAAGAGTTTTACGCGGTGTATCAGCAAGACGTTGATAAGTTGAGGAGTGAGTTTAAGAATTGAGAGTAAAGTGATTATTTATTATGTCTCCTCATTCAATATTAATTACCTTTTGCCACTCGAATTTTACTTACTAGATAGATCGTAATGATACAAAAGAAGATCGCCAGATATCCAGTGTAATTGTAATTTTGATATTTACCATCGGAGCCAATAGTTACAATCGTTCCACTAATAAATGCAGTTGCGGCTATAGCCAATTGCTGAAGTGCCGACTTTAGACTCATAAAGCTACCTCTTGTCTCTGTACTCGCCGCTGCAGTGATTATGGTATTGGGAGATATCATACGGCCGCTACCAAATACAAAGAAGAATGCCACTAGAGAAACAGCTATAGATAAGGGTGCAGTTGTTAAGTTTGTAATCAGTAGAGTGGGGATCCAACTAATCACCATCACTGTGATAAATACTTTCATCACTCCATACTTATCGGTCATCTTACCTATTATAGGTGAAGTTATAGAAGTTGCCACACCTCCAGCAAAAAACTGATAAGCCACTTCCATTTGAGTAAGTCCAATATTCTTAATCATAAAAGGAGATATGAAGGGTATGATCATAAAATGTCCCATGATTAAAACGAATCCTGCGGACAATGCATATACTTGATTTTGATCACCTAATACAGTACCAAGAATTGCAAATAGAGATTTACGCTTTTTGGGTTGCAGTTTGATATGATCATTCATAGCTGGAAATGTGAAAAAAATTATACCCGCGATTACTACTCCTAATAGACCTAATACCATAAATGGAATCTGCCAAGACCCTTTAGCAGCTAGAAATATACCAAATGGAACACCTAATGCCGATGCTGCGGAGAAAGATGCAAACAATATTCCCATTGCAGCACCTCTTTCTTTGAATGGAAATAGATCACTAATAATAGATAGCACTAAAGCTCCTATCATTCCACCAAAAAATCCTGTACAAGCCCTAAGAGTGATTAATGTTTCATAAGTAGTACATAAGGAACATAGAAATGTACCAACGGCAAACCCGCCGTAAAGGAAAAGCAAAGCATTTTTTCGAGGTAACCTGTCCAGAAATATAATGCCGATTATACAACTTATGCTAGCGGACAATGCATATGCAGAAACTAACCAACTATACTGACTTGCACTAATCCCAAACTCTGATATGAATGTATCTCCCAGAGGCATGATCAACATGGAATCAATGATGTGAGTAAAATTCATCACCGCTAAAATATAAAGAATGTATTTTCTGGAAGTCTTTTGAGCCATAGATTGGAATTGATTAAAGAGTACAATCTACGGTAACAATAGTTGTAAATACAATAATGATATCGTCTAGAATATTGAAAATGCCTAGTCGTAGACTAAAAGATCAAATTTGAGTTTGTGTTCTGTAGTAGCAATAAGGCCTTGACGAAGGTTGTACTTAACCTGTAAGTCGAACACACCATTCGACATTATATCTTTTAATTCAGATATACTGCTAAGTAATTCCAGATTTCCAGAATGGTCAAAATCTATAAAGTCATTGTAATACATTTCGTTGACATCGTCGCTGTTTGCCGAGCTTACATTTACAATTACATTATTTAATACTTGATATTGGACGCTAGGCGAGACTGGAATAATTTGGCCTCTCCCTGCTACGATGCTGGTGATTTGATCTGCTGTCATGCCATTCTGAGCCAACCTGCTTTGTAGAAAATTAGGTACACTAAATAGCTCTGTAGTATGTGTCGCCACGGTATTGAATTCTGCTGGGAAGAACACTATGATCTCCAAAGGTATCGTAAACCTTGGTTCTTCGTCCTTGCTACATCCTGAAAACAGGAAACTAGTTGTGAATATGATTGCTAATATGTAGAATTGATCTAACCTTAATTTCATATAAATACTTTTCTTATCGTTCAATTATAACGTGCTTGAATAGAAAATACTCTTAATGTAACGTCAAAATTAAATAATTCGATATCTTGATCGTGTAAATTGTACTTGCAATTACATTCGAAACACAACAACCAATGGGAGAACAACGGGTATCCGCACTCAATGATGAGAAGAAAATGCAAAAATTTGTGAGAGCATTATTAGCCGATGTACAGGCAATGGAGTATATGCTAGAGCATGAATGGTTTGAATCTGGAACAATTCGAATCGGTGCAGAGCAAGAAATGGTCATGGTAAACAAGCAGACCCAAAAACCAGCTTGTGTAGCAATGGAAGCGCTCAAAAAGATGAAAGACTACGATTGGGTAGAGACGGAGTTAGCTAAGTTTAATCTAGAAACGAATCTGACGCCAAGAGAGTTTGTAGGTTCATGTTTTTCGGAATTGGAAAAGGAGAATTCCATGAAACTCGAAAAGATCCAAGAAGTATTAGATACTATGGATACAGATCTAGTACTCACAGGAATCTTGCCTACATTGAAGAAGAGAGACCTAATCATGGATAATCTTACTCCCAAGAAAAGGTATTTTGCATTGATGGAAGCCATCAATCAACAACTTATAGGTAACTCCTATGAATTGAAATTAAGTGGTATCGATGAGTTGGCGCTGAAGCACGACAGTCCATTATTAGAGGCAGTAAATACAAGTTTTCAGATACATCTACAGATTGAGCCCAAAGATTTTGTCAAGATGTATAATATTGCTCAGGCTATTACCGGTCCAGTAATGGCAATCTCAGCTAATAGTCCCTTAGTATTTGGTAAGCGACTATGGCATGAGAGTAGGATCGCAATGTTTCAGCAAGCATTAGATACCAGATCATCACATGATCACATGCGTGAGCGTAGTGCAAGAGTAAGCTTTGGTAGAGATTGGTTACACCAATCTATAATGGAGATCTATAAAGAAGATATTGCCAGATTTAGAGTATTGCTAAGCTCAGATGTGAAAGAGGATTCTCTGGCATGTATAAAGAAAGGCGAGACACCAAAGCTTAGATCTCTTCAAGTGCACAATTCTACAGTGTATAGATGGAATCGACCATGCTATGGAATTAGCGAAAATGGTAAGCCACACCTGAGAATAGAAAATCGCGTAATTGCAGCAGGACCTACTGTGATAGATGAAGTAGCAAGTGCATGCTTTTGGTTAGGATTGATGGAAGGAATGGCACTGCGTACTGATGATATTACTAAACATATTTCGTTTGCTGATGCACGTGATAATTTTGCTAAGGCGGCTCAGTTTGGTATCGATTCTAAGTTCAATTGGTTTAATGATGAGAAAATACCAGCGGCTCAGTTGATTAAAGAAAAACTGATTCCAATTGCAAGAGAAGGACTCGAATATAGAAAGGTAGATAGAGCAGATATAGATAGATACTTAGGGGTAATAGAAGAACGTACCGATAAGCATATGAATGGTGCGAGATGGATGCTCAGAGGTTATTCAGATCTTAAGAAAACAATCGGAGAAGACGAAGCATTAAGAGTGTTGACTGCTGAGATCGTACACAATCAAAAGAAAAATATACCAGTACATAACTGGCCAGCTCCAGATCCTAGCCGACTCAAGCAATATAAGATTTCGGAGATGTTAGTTTCTGATTTTATGGCTACAGATATATTTACCGTACAAAAGAATGATATCATTCAATTAGTAGCGGAGTTGATGGATTGGAATAAGATAAAATATACTCCAGTTGAAGATTCCAAAGGAAAACTAATTGGCTTAGTATCTGCCAGATTGATATTGCGAGAATTGACAAGGAATTCAAGTAGTCGAAGTACTCGCACCGCTGAAAATATCATGGTAACAGATCTAATTACGGTAACTGAAGAAACTACAATCAAGGAGGCTATAAAACTCATGCGTGAACATAATATTGGATGTTTGCCAGTAGTAGTCAATGGTGATGATCTTGTAGGGTTGATAACAGAAAATGACTTCATACGTATCAGTAGAAGATTAATAGAGAGAATGGATTAAAGCGCTTTTTTCAAAGAAAAAAGCGCGGACCGCGTATTACGAAAGTGTTTTGCAAAAACACGTGTAATATGCGGCATCTAAAATAAAGGTATTTTGCAAAAAACACGTGTAATATGCGGCATCTAGAATAAAGGTATTTTGCAAAAAAAACACGTGTAATATGCAGCATCTAGAATAAAAGTATTTTAAAAAAAAAGAACGTGTAATATGCGGCATCTAGAATAAAGGTATTTAAAAAAAAAACATGTGTAATTCACAAAGAATAAAGAAAGTTGTTTTCAAAAAGAAACACACAAGCATACCTAATAAGTCAAAGCCATAAAAGGAAAAATAGCTTATAGAATGGAGAATCAAAAAACTGAACAACACCCAAATCTACCAAGTGGAGAGTGGGAAGGCTTATATAAATATTCTGCAGTAATTCAAGGTTTGTTTGAAGAAGGCAAGATGGCTTTCGTTATGGATTTTTTCAATGATGGAATATTGGGATTTGGATCTGATCAAGTAGGTGGCTATACTTGGAAAGGTAGATATGATACAGATAAGATGCAATGTTGGATCACCAAGAGTTATACTACTCATGATATAGATTACGAAGGGAACATTGATGAAAATGGAATATGGGGATTTTGGCTTACCGGTCACGATCGTTTCAAAGGAACATTTCATATTTGGCCTAAGGGCAGAGAAGTAGAAGTATTCGCTGAAGAGAAAAAATCTAACCTTGTAGAAATAAAGAACACTTCTGTTTTTAAGGTATGATCAAAGTAGGGTTAGGTGGAAGTTGTCATTGGTGTTCCGAAGCGATAATTCAATCTCTGGTAGGAGTCTCACAAGTAGAGCAAGGATGGATAAGTAGTAGAGAATATACTTCGATGTCGGAAGCAGTATTAGTTCATTTTGATCCCAATACGATTTCGTTAGAAGTCTTAATAGAAATTCATTTGCATACCCATAGTTGTACTTCTACTCATCCAATGAGAGAGAAATATAGATCGGCTATCTACACATTTGATGAAGACCAAAAGATGCAGTCACGATTAGCTCTCATTTCTCTCGAGTCTGCTTTTGAACTTCCTATAATAACTAAAGTTCTTACTTTTGATTTATTTAAGATTAACAAAGAAGAGTACCTTGACTATTATTATAAAAATCCAGAAAGGGCATTTTGTAAAAACCAGATCGACCCAAAATTAAAGAAGCTAATTTCATTATTTTCGAATAATGTAGACACGGATAAATTGAAACTTTAATGCATTACTAGGGTTTACCTATATATATTCAATAAATAAGCTTTCGTGAAACTCAATATACAAGATACATTCAATAAAGAATTACCAGCAGATCCAAATCTTCGTAATTATCGAAGACAAGTAGAGGAGGCATGCTATTCCTATGTGACGCCAAGAGTACCTAGTAATCCTATTGTATTACATGTGTCTGATGAGATGATGTCCGCGATTGGCCTTGATCCTGATGATGCTAAGTCGGATACATTTAGGAATGTGTTTTCGGGTGGTGAAGTGTTGGCTAATACTTCTCCATATGCCATGTGTTATGCAGGGCATCAATTTGGCCATTGGGCAGGACAATTGGGTGATGGAAGAGCAATCAACTTATGTGAAGTAGAACATCAAAATAAACGATTCGCATTGCAACTCAAAGGTGCAGGAGAAACTCCTTACTCAAGATCTGCTGACGGATTAGCTGTACTAAGATCTTCAGTAAGAGAGCATCTATGTAGTGAGGCGATGTATCACTTAGGAGTGCCGACGACTCGTTCCCTTTCGTTATCACTTACGGGTGATGAAGTGATGCGTGATATGATGTATGATGGTAATGCAGATTATGAAAAAGGAGCTGTGGTATGTCGAGTGTCACCGAGCTTTTTGAGATTTGGTAGTTATCAGATCTTTATGGCGAGAGAAGATAAAGCGACGCTCAAGACATTAGTTGATTATACGATCAAACATTTTCATCCCCAGATCGTCAATAGAGGCAAAGAAGATTATTTACAATTTTTTCAAGAAGTAGTGGATAAGACTTTGGATATGGTGATTCACTGGCAACGAGTAGGCTTCGTTCATGGTGTGATGAATACTGATAATATGTCAATCTTAGGTCTCACGATTGACTATGGTCCATATGGCTGGCTGGAGGGCTATGATCCAGGATGGACACCTAATACTACAGATGCTCAAGGTAAGAGATATCGATATGGTAATCAACCCAACATGGCACTTTGGAATCTCATGCAATTAGCTAATGCAATGTATGGATTGGTAGAAGATGTACCGGCTTTAGAAGGGGTGTTGAAAACTTACCAGCAAAACTATCCAAAGCGATATTTCGGTATGATGGGACAAAAATTGGGAATAGTTACCCAAGGTGAATCAGATATGAAACTCATTCAAGAATTAGAACAAGTACTCCAGTTGACGGAGACTGATATGACCATCTTTTTTAGATTACTATCAGATGTCGATCCAGCTAAGATGAATGAAGCGGAAGCTTTAGAGTTCGTAAACGATGCATTCTATACGACAACCGAAATAGTAGGTGAAGTGAAACACTCTTGGCTAACGTGGATAAAAAAATATTTTGATAGACTAAGCGAAAAAGATGTGGTATCAGCGGATAGGAAATCCAAAATGAACGCAGTAAATCCAAAGTATGTATTACGTAACTATATGGCACAATTAGCTATAGATAAAGCTAATGAGAGAGACTATTCTCTAATTGATGAATTATACGTATTGCTAAAAAATCCATACGCGGATCAATCGGAACACCAACAATGGTTTGCTAAAAGACCAGAATGGGCTAGGCATAAAGTAGGATGTTCGATGTTGAGTTGTAGTTCATAGTTATTCGACTATTTACAACTTTGTCGATCTTCGATTTTCTTATATTTATAAGGGAATATAGCATCTATCATTTGGGTGCCTTCCATACTCATCGCTTTTATCATTATGCCTTCTACTTCTAGATATGCATCTTCACCAGATCTATTTATTTTGGAGTAGGCCTGCTCTATTTTATTGTTTTCACCAAGCATTGCAATAGGGACTTTCCTATCATTATCACATAGTTTGAATGAATTGGCGTCTGCCATATAAGAGTATAAACCTTTGTAAATTTTTGTCTCTTTTAGATTCGATTTTTTCCCTATAGCATTTTCAAAAACAGCTTCATTCCCTTTGATCCAAAATAGATTTCCTGCTTTGCTCGAATATTTTTCACCACTAGCAGATGGTGCATCCCTTAAGTTGTACGTACGATCTTCATTTAACTCCTTAAGTTTTATCCAAGTAAGACCATCTCGCTTTTCTCTATTTATAATTTTGTAGACTTCTTTTCCATCACTAGAGATCCAAGGTTTAGTTTCAGACATATATTTTTTCTCTGCCCTTTTCTTTGCTTGTCTCTCTTCTACTTGTTGTTTTTCATAGTCTGATTGCGCTTGTTTCCAACTTTGTGTACTAAAATAGTAAAGGACATATACGAGTATACCTACACCTATAGATATATATGGTAATATTGTTCTCGTTCGTTCTGACGCCATGATGATTTCTTAAATAACAGTTGTTTTTTTTAGTAAAATTACTTTCCTTCTAAGTAATCACGAAGATATTCAAAGTTATTGCCAAGATCTCCATCTCGTGTTACACTCCCTCTGTCCATCATAGTTCCTCCTCCAGCAACCAGCTCGGGTATCACATGTTCCATAAACATTTCTCCAAATGCGGTAGAAGCATCACGTGGCAATTCGTTAGGTAAATTATCTATCGTCATCATATCTAATGTATGCTCTTGGTAAGGTTGGGTTTCAGATCTATTCTTGCGATCATAGCCAAACACTGGATCAGCTATAGTACTCGCTTTGATAGTCGTGGGAATGGAACTCACTGGAGCTATATCACAAGTAACATCGGCGATTACTTTTATATTGAATTTATTAGATGACAATTGATCAATTGTAAAAAAAGCAGGGGCATCATTATTCCAGTAGATACCATTGACCATGATGTCACTATGATGTAAAAAATGTTCAAAATCTGATTCATACAAAGATGGATTATTATAAAAGTCTTTTACATCATCAAATTCTCTTTTATCTTTTCGCTTAGCATAATAAAAGCTACTTAACTGTGTATAAACGGGATAATCGTATTGTTTAGTAATGTAATCCATAGGCCTGATTTTTTGGAACCCCATATCATCCAAAACTAACGCTGCACCATTGGCAACTCTACCAGTTCCTGTAAGAACTAGTTTTACATTAGGGAACTTGGTATTATTATATACTTCCTTGGCAGCATCATAATCATAAAGATCTTTTATTCTCGGTAATTCGAAAGTTCTTGTTCGTTGTGCGTAGGTCCAGAGTGCATTATGAGCACCTACCATGCCTGCAAATTTGCCAAAAGCTATGACTCTAGCTCCAACCTCATTAGTCAATACTTCGTAATCGATAAGTCTAATATTACGTTCAATGACTGCTTGTAATAGTTTACGATTGTATACTTGCTCCTTGATGGTATGCGAGAAGAAGAAGTAAGTCTTATCTGATATTAATTTTTCAATAGGCACTTCTTTGACACCAATGAGCACATCTTGCTGAGATACATCTTCTACTACTGGTACTCCAGCAGCTTTATAGTCTTCATTTGTAAAGCATCTCACATCAGAAGATTGTACTAATAGATCTACGCCTCCATCGATCAATGCTTTACATTGAAAAGGGTTCAGTGGA
The DNA here is from genome assembly GCA_938015435.1 of uncultured Saprospiraceae bacterium. Lineage (GTDB taxonomy): Bacteria > Bacteroidota > Bacteroidia > Chitinophagales > Saprospiraceae > UBA1994. The sequence goes on along the minus strand of CALLPN010000016.1, from coordinate 247,136 downwards.
ACTCTACTGTCTGGTGGAGTTTTGTCTTCGCGTATTATTCCGATTTTAAGCATATGGGTGTTCTTATGAAATGAATACATAAATGTAACGAAAGCAGCGATCTAGTAAAGTATGGAGTCTTATAATTATGAAAATGTCTAAACTGAGTAGTATAAGCTTTATATGCTTAATGTCAATTCTTCTTATTTCTTCTTGTGATTGCGAAAGGGAGTTAGTTTGCGATAGTATTACTAGTTTTCAAGATGATAATGATCTGCTAGACAGCGTATCTTTAATAACACCGAATGCTATTTTGGATAAAGAACAAGCATATAACTTTTTGCACGTTGGACGTATAGGCCTTGCAAATCTAAAAGAAATTGAATCTTATGAGTTTGAGATTGAAATGAAAGATGTCTTTTCATTTAATACGTCAGACCCTTCTTTTGTTTTTGATGGTAATCGAATTACTATACCTAAAGAAAATATTCTTGGAAACGTTAACTTTCTTGAAGGCTATGTAGACTTTAGCTTGAAAATATTTTTTGTAGATCAAAGTGGATTTGTTACTCTTAATGGCGAGTTACTTTTAGTCACCTGCGCTTCTTTTCTGTCTGGAGAACTTGATAATAAAGACTGCCGTTATAGCTACAATTTAATTCCATCTCAAGAGCAATTGCCTTTCATATGTTCTTAATGTACTTAGACTGTTAGAGCGTTATAAAACAACGTTTTTAACATATGTTATATTAATATGTGTTAAATTCGTATATTTGCTATACATAATTTAAATACAACTAACAAAACACTTTAACAATGATTCAAGAATTTAAAGACTTTATAATGAAAGGCAATGTGCTAGATTTAGCCATAGCTGTAATTATAGCAGGAGCATTTGGTACTGTTATCACAACATTTACAAGCGAAGTACTTATGCCACCTATCGGAATGGCTCTAGGAGGAATTGACTTTGCCGATATGAAGTATGTACTACAAGCTGCATCAGGAGAAGGAGATGCTGCAATTCCAGAAGTAGCTATGATGTATGGTAAATGGATAAATACAATTATCAACTTCTTGATTATTGCATTCATTCTTTTCTTAATAATCAGAGCTAACAATAAAGCAAACCCACCTGCACCAGCTGCACCAGCTGGACCAAGTGATATAGATTTATTAACAGAAATCAGAGACGCACTTAAAAAGTAAGTCTTACGATCTAAGTTATATTAGCCTTCAGCAATTTATTTTGCTGAAGGCTTTTTTTATACCTAATGAATTCATTTTTACTATTTGTTTTGGGGTTCGCAATACGGGTCACTCCCATATTACTACGCGTATTAGCTGTACAAGCGATGGCTTTAGTAAAGTAGGTTTGTCATATGTTACTATGCTTATTTGCTATGTAAGCCATCGCTTTTGGTAATACGGGTCACTCCCATATTACTACGCGTGTTTGCTGCGCAAGCCACTGCTTACGTAATACGGGTCACGCTTTTCTTCGAAAAGCGTTCGTTAAAAATCCCTTAAAGGGCAATAATAGTGATACAATAACTACTCAGGTAGCGCTCTTACTCAAATCAATAGTAAGAAACTCTAAATCACAGCTTTATGAAAAGGATAATATACATACTCAGCGTAATAGTACTCGCTAGCTCTTGTAAGAATATCGAGAAGATGGTAGAGCAAGGTAAATATGATGAAGCAATCGAATATGCAGCTAAGAAGTTGCATGGAGAGAAAGACAAGAAAACTAAGTATGTAGAAGCTCTCGAGACTGCATATCATAAGGTCACTGATCAAGATATGGATAAAATTAAGTTTTTATCGGCTAGTGGATATGCTAATAAATACGATCGTATGTATGATCTATTCCTCAAGATAAATAACAGACAGAATAGCATCAAACCATTCTTGCCTCTTATAAGTGAAGATGGATATGTAGCACATTTCAAATTTGTACGTACACAAGAGAAGCTTAATGAAGTCGCAATACTAGCATCAGAAGAGCATTACCAAACTGCAATATCTGCATTGGAGGAATATGATACTTATGGTGAGAAGAGATCAGCTCGAAATGCGTATCAATACTTAGAAAATATAGATAGATACAACTCTAATTATAAAGATACTAAGGAATTAAGAAGAGTGTCACGGAGTAAAGGCACGACAAGAGTAGCCGTCAGTGTCGCTACAGGGAATTTTGTCTATGCCGGTGACATCTCTAATTATGTACTCACAAGCTTTGATGTAGAGAGACTAAATAGCTTCTGGACTACATACGGAGAAGCAAGAAACTTTGATGAAGCTGCGGATTATCATGTAATCGTAAGAGTAGAAGATATTATTCTCGGTGTAGAGCGTGAGCGGGTAGATCACTTTCATGAGAAAGCGATTATCGAGGTTGGTAGAGAAAACTGGGTAGGAGAGGACGGAAGAGTGAAAGTTGATTCTTCTGGAAATATCCTTACAGTAGCTATTAACCAAGAAGTCTTCGCTACAGTAACTGATGTAAAAAGAGAAAAGACAGCTCAGATGTATTCTGAGATTGTGATCAAAGATGAAAGAAGAAATCGGGTGAAGAGAAATATACCAATCACAGTAGACGAAATATTCAACGACTATATGTGTACGTTTACTGGAGATAAAAGAGCGTTACCAACCAACTCAGTGAAGAGATTGGATACTCATCTTGCACCATTTCCTCATGATATCGATATGGTAGAGAATATGAGCTATCAATTAAGAGATGCTGTGTACAGCAAAATAGAGCATGAGATGAGGAATATTATCAAAGCGTAATAAAGAATCTAAGCGGACTAGATATCATTTCTAGTCTGCTTTCTTTTGGCGAAGTACTATTTACAATCGACTAAATAACTACATTTGCGCCGCTAAAACCATTTTTTATAAATGGTCAAAACATAACTAATAAGAAATTTGTGAAACGTTATTCTAACAATTCGGAAGAATAGGGCGTTATAAATAATATACAAGCAATACAGACTATGAATCTTTCTAATGTACTGGCCGTGAGTGGCCTTCCAGGATTATACGAATTAGCATCTAATAGACCTAATGGTCTTCTTGTGACACCTATCGAAGGTGGAAAAAGTAAATTCTGCGCTTCACGTAAGCACCAATTTACTCCACTAGAGACTGTTGCGATATACACTTGGTCTGATACAACAGAGCTCAAGAATGTATTCAAGTCTATCACAGCAAAGATCCAAGAAGTACCTCTTCCTAACCTCAAATCAGGTAAAGAAGAGCTTAATGCTTATTTCGAGCAGATTCTTCCTGAGTTTGATAGAGATAGAGTATATCCTAATGATATCAAAAAGGTAATCAAATGGTATGTAGCTCTAGAAGCACAAGGATATCTTAGTGCTACTGACGAAGAAGAGTAGATCACTATCTAATTTCCATTATTTTTTTGGCAGTCCTTATTTCTATAAAGGCTAAAGGGAGGACTATTGTTTTTTCTATTATAAAATATCCAAGACCTAATAGTGTGAGCTGCTCGTAATATATTATTACTATAGCTAAGGACACTATGCAGTATATGATATTGACTAGTCCTATAGTTTTTAATGATCGCTTTGGATTTACAGATTTCATATAATAGCTAGATAACGAGAACGAGGAGAAGCATACAGCGGCTGCGCCAAGAGCAAATAGAATTGACTTTGGCATTCCAATATATTGCTGGAAATAGACAAGTACTCCACCTAGCATAATGGCAGATAATAGAGCGCCAGCTCCATCTAATAACAATAATTTTCTAGGTTTTACCATAGCTTACTTTTCCCAAGGTCCGTCTTTAGTTACGTTTACAAAATTGTCTCCATATAAGCGATATAGTCCACCACCACCGCCAGTCCAAAACCGACCTTCTCGATCTTCAAGTATGGTTTGGACCGCCTTGACACCTAAGCCTTGATCTGCAGCATAATTGGTAAGTTGATTACCATCATATCTGTATAGGCCATAACCTTCTGAGCTAAACCAAATGTCGCCAGTTTTATCTTCATATACTATTATAGATTCGTCATTTCCGATGCCATTTTCGATATCATAAGTTACAAATGTATTTCCGTCGTGCATACACACACCACCAAACCTTGTTGCGATCCATATATTCCCCTTTCTATCTTGTATAAAACAAGAAACATCATTGTCACAGAGTCCATTTTCCGTATTGATAAATCTATAGCTGGAGCCATCGTAAATGCATATTCCGAGACCACTGGTCGCCATCCACAGTTCTCCATCTATTTCCAGATAATCTCTTACGGTTTGATTGCTAAATCTACCGTCGTATTTATGATCACCTTTTCCCTGGAGATCTACATCTACAAATTTGTTTCCTTTTAGCCTTGACAATCCTTCTACGCTACTCGCCCAGATCTCACCTTTGCTATCCTCGTATACGCTCCACATCCATTCATCTCGGAGCCCATCTTCAGTAGTGTAATTAGTAAAAGATGCACCATCATAGACAGATAATCCTCCGTATGTAGAGAGCCAAATTCTACCATCTTTGGATTGCATAATATCGGTTACTTGTGATCCACTTAGCCCATTTGAATTGTCGAAATACTTCACTTCTTTTCCATCGTACTTAGCGACTCCATATCCATTAGTACCCATCCATAAGTTACCATCGGTATCTTGAAATATATTACGGACATACTCTCCAATCTGATCCGCTGGAATAAGATTTATATACGGGACTATTGAATTTCCTGCAATGGAGGACGGTGTGGATCTGCTATCATCTTGAGCTTTGCAAGAGAGAATCGTAACCGCCATTAAAGCTATTAAGAAAGACTTGTAGAAAATATTCAAATTAGTCATCGAGTGCAATTTAAGAATTAATATTTTGAGCGATTCTGATGGTAATAGCTCTTGATTAAGTTTCAATGTAGCCTTAGCGAGCTAGATAATTGATAGTAAATTGTAAATAATTGTAAACGTCCAGTAAAACCTATATTCCGGCGAATATTATGCGATTTAAAAATAGATCTTTATAATGACCATTACATTCGCAGAATGATAATGTAGATCCAAATTGTAATCTTCTATTTACTATTCTAAAAATATTTTAATGAACAGTTTGTCTAAATACCTAACCGTAATTTGCTTCTTCTTAGTTAGCTCACTTATTGCCCAAGTAGAGCCATTGACAAATGAATATAAGAAAGCGACTATATTGGAATTGACTAGATTAATGAATGACTTTTATGTGTTTCCAGAGATAGCTAAGAAAATGGATGAAAAATTGCAAGCGCAATTGAAAGCAGGGTTTTATGATGAATATAAATCAGATTCTACTTTTGCAGATATTTTGACTGACCAGTTACAGTTGGTTACTAAGGATAAGCATCTACTAGTAAGACCTAGATTAGTCAAAGAAGCAGCTGAGAATTCAATAGATCGTGTTTTCGAAGATCACTTGAATAGGTTATCCTACAATCGAAGTAATCATGGCGGATTTAATGAAGTTAAAATACTTGAAGGTAATGTAGGTTATATAGACCTTCGAAATTTTGCTCAGCCTCATGAAGGGATTAAGCATGCAGATAGTTATATGCAATTACTTTCTACAACAGATGCGATGATTATAGATTTACGTCATAATGGTGGAGGGGTACCTGAGATGGTGCAATATTTCTGCAGCTATTTTTTTGATAAGGAAGTACACCTTAACAGTCTTTACTTTAGAGATGGAGATCGGACGATAGATTTTTGGACTCAAGATGTCAATGGTAAGAAAATGCCAGAAGTACCTTTGTTTTTGATAGTTAGCGATAGGACATTCTCAGGAGCCGAAGAGTTTTCTTATAATATGCAAACACAGAAGAGGGCCATTATAGTTGGGCAAACTACAAGAGGTGGTGCTAATCCAGGAAAGTTGATTTCGCTCAATGCTGAGTTAGAAATATTTGTTCCTGTAGGAATGGCGATCAATCCTGTTACTAAGACCAACTGGGAAGGGAAAGGCGTAGTGCCAGAAGTAATTACATCAGTAGAAGAATCATTCTCTAAGACTCATGAATTGGCTATGATCGCGGCTCAAAAAAGTAGGACCGATATTAATGAAAGGAACAAGAAACTGATAGATGAATTGATCCAGAGTATTGAGTCTTTTGAAAAGAAATCTGGTGAAGAAGTTATATTCGATATTCTAGAAAAGTGTGTCAATGCAGAAATATTAGAGGAAGGAATGATCAATGCAACGGGATACGAGTATTTGACGAAATATAAAAAATCAATTGTTGCGGAAGCGATCTTTAAAGCGAATACAATGTTGTATCCCAATTCGGCAAACGTATTTGATAGCTATGCAGAGTCCTTAGTTGAAAATGGTAAGCTACAAGAAGCTGCCGATAGTTATCAAAAGGCAATAAACATAGCTAAGACAACGGATAGTCGTGACTTAGGTTATTACCAAGAAAACTTGAAGAAGGTAAAAGATAGAATGTAATACTAATTAGCGTTTAGGATGCTAATTAGTATAATCTAATGAGGAAGAAAAAACTCTTCCCAACAACGTCGAGAAGAGTTTTATATATCATCCAATCAAGATTATTGATTGACATTATTATTTGTTTCAATACTCTAAAATTCAGCACTACCAGGATACCTTGGGAAAGGAATTACATCACGGATATTAGCCATGCCAGTAACGAACTGAATTAATCTTTCAAACCCTAGACCATAACCAGCGTGAGGTACGGTTCCATATTTTCGAGTATCTAAGAACCACTGCATTTCATCTTGAGGTATTCCCATCTCATCCATTCGTTGAGTAAGCTTATCTAGACGCTCTTCACGTGCCGAACCACCAATGATCTCACCTATACCTGGAAATAATATATCCATCGCTCCTACAGTCGTACCATCATCATTTTGTCTCATGTAGAACGACTTGATATCTTTAGGATAGTCAGTTAGTATTACAGGCTTTTTAAAGTGCTTTTCTACTAAGAATCTTTCGTGCTCTGATTGTAGATCTGCTCCCCATTCATCTAGTACAAACTGAAATTTCTTCTTTTTGTTAGGCTTGCAGTTTCTCAGTATCTGAAAGGCTTCAGTATATGTCAATCTTTCAAAAGTATTGTCAACGCAGAACTTCAATTTTTCTCTGAGATCCATAGGTTGTCTCTCTGCAGTTGGCTTCTGCTTATCTTCTTGTACGATTCTGTTTTCGAGAAACTGTAAATCATCGTCACACTTTTCCATTACATATTGGATCACATACTTAAGCATCTCTTCTGCGAGATCCATGTTGTCATCAAGATCAGCGAATGCTACCTCAGGTTCTATCATCCAAAACTCTGCAAGGTGACGGCTAGTGTTACTGTTCTCTGCACGGAATGTTGGGCCAAAAGTATATACTTGGCTTAGTCCGAGTGCAGCCAATTCCGCTTGGAGTTGGCCAGATACTGTAAGGTTAGTTGCCTTACCAAAGAAGTCTTGCTTGTAATCTACTTTACCATCTTCACCGACAGGAATATTGTCCATATCCATCGTAGTCACTTGGAACATCTCTCCTGCACCTTCTGCATCACTACCAGTGATAATAGGACTATGTATATTATAGAAACCTTTATCATTGAAAAACTGATGAATGGCAAAAGTTACTGCATGACGGATACGAAACACCGCACTAAATGTATTAGTTCGTACTCTGAGGTGAGCGTTTTCTCTAAGAAACTCTAATGAATGCTTCTTAGGCTGAATTGGATATTTGTCAGCATCGCAATCACCAAGTACCTCTAGTTTTTCGGCTACCAACTCGACGGATTGCCCTTTTCCTTGAGATTCGATGATCTTACCAGTGGCCGTAACAGCGGCACCTACAGTAAATCTCTTAAGTAGCGCAGGGTCTTCATTTTCTTGATCTACTACGACTTGTAGCGTCTTGATTGTCGATCCATCATTAAGCGCAATGAATCTATCATTACGAAACGAACGGATCCAACCCATTACCGTTACTTTTCTGTCTAGCTGATCACTTTGGATCAGATCTGCAATTTTCTCTCTTTTCTGCATAGCTGTCTGTTAATATATAAGCGGCAAAGATAGTACTTGTCTTTATATATTAAAAAGGGTAGCAAATAAGTGTAAAATGAATAAGCATAAACCAAAAATCGCAAGATGGAATCGCCAACGGTCACAATAAGAATAGACCATATCTGGAGTTGTATTTTCAGCTGTCGTTCTTCTGATCACCCAGCGACATCTAGAGGAATTCACCAATAATATTATAGACTTCTTCGCCTTGTAAGGCATGACCTCGGCCTCTTACTGTCCTCAGTTCACTACCTTGAAACCATTCATGGATCTTCTCAGAATCGGAGATAGGTACTACCTGATCCAATTCGTCATGAATAATTAATATTTCACAATCTAGATCCTTCTCAAAATCTTTAAAATTGAATTCATTAAACTGCATATTGAACAATGATTCAAAATAGTCGTCCATAGCTAATCTTGTCTTCTTTCGTAATGATAGCAAATGGTGAAATCTATCTATATGCCAACTGAGATCGGCAACTGGGCTGAGTAGAATCAGCTTTTCGAGTCTAGTATATCGTTTCTTTTGTAGGAGATGAGCTAATGATAATCCGCCCATCGAATGCGCTACTATTTTAGTAGGTTCAAAGATATCTAGGGCTACATCTATCATATTGGCAAAGTGTAACAGGTTGAAATGATCTCCATCTGACCCTCCATGAAACGGAGCATCTAAGGCTACAAATCTATGACTATCTCTACCTAGGTGGTCGATCATATCATACCATCGATAACTATTGCTGTCCCAGCCATGAATTAGTAAGGTAGTCTCACCATCCCCACCCCAATCATAGAGCTTGACATTGAGATCATCGGAAGACTTTCGGATTCCTGTTTTTTCAGGTTCTACATCAGGAAGTTGCTTTGGAATTATTCGCCCTTGCATTGGCCGGATAAGCATATTTATAGTTCCAATGCCTGCTTTCTTTGTAGAAAACATATTGATCATCTGATATTTTGCAGATAGCAGCTTTATGATTGTTCTTTCTTTCCAAGTATCCATGTTAGGGAATCCCTTATTATATTAGCCTTCAATTATATAAAGGCTAAGGTATGAAGTTCTTTCCGATAATGGGTGTTGAGTATTGTGTAGATGATTTTGCACTGCTAGATCTTTCGGTTGCGTCATCGGACTATTATGACGCAGAGAATATTAATCTAGCCTCTCTCAAAGCATATGTGTCTGAAGCTAAGCAGCGTTCTAAATCAAATTTTCTATATGGCGGATACTTAGAACAAAGGGCCATCTATACATCAGAACACTTTACGGGTGAGACCAGAGACATACATCTGGGGATAGATGTTTGGGCTATGGCTGGCACGCCATTATATGCACCCTGCGATATGGTATTACATAGTATGGCATACAATGATGCCGAGCTTGATTATGGCTATACACTAGTGTATTATATTTCAGAATTAGATCAGTTCCTATTGTTGGGCCACTTAAGTAAATCTTCGTTGGATCATAAAGAAAAGGGAATGATAGTTGAATCTAAAACAGAAATTGCTGCTCTTGGAAATCCCTCAGAAAATGGAGGATGGGAGCCACATGTCCATATACAATTGATCAAAAATATAGGAGATTACAATGGAGATTATCCAGGTGTCTGCGCTCAATCAGATTTAGAGTTTTATACTAATAATTGTCCGAATCCTATTGGATTAATAATTGATAAAATGTAATGCAGTGATCGCTAAGCGCATAGCTATTGATGAGCACTAGCTGGATCTTCAAAATCAAATTTCATTCAAAATATTTCAGCTCATCAATCTCTCCTTACAGTCGCGCTTACCGATCAGAAATTACATACTGGTTGATTAATGTTTGATATTTTTAATCAACAACCTTACAACACCACCTTAGCTCCAAGTAATTCTTCAGGAATACCAAAAGCATCTACTAAACCATTCGCTTCATATCTTAGTTCTTGACACAGTTTACTAATCATTCTACGGATCGCTTTAGTCTTTACGCCTTCCATATAATCAGCTTCGAGGTACCATCCCTTGTCTTCTTCGATTACAGTAAGAGCAAAGAGCTGTGATAATTTTATCAAGATATCTTTCTCTTTGCTGTCTTCTATAGAATCTATTTTATTCACAAATTCTTTGTAAGCCAGTCTCTCGATGTAGGCCTTGGCAAGATCCATCATATGTACTTGTACTTTAAGGAAAGCTTCTGATGGTTTGATACGACGCTTTAGGTACTTTTGCATTCTATTACTAATGCTAAGCAATATTTTCTTCTCTCTATATCTCAGCGCATGATTATGGAAATCTCTATCCATGAGGTGATCTACAGAAGCCATTCTTTTATAAATAGGGTTGTACTCCGCAACAGTATTCATGATTTTGGATCTCAGATATTTGATGACTGCTGTGGTCCCTTCTTCGTGAAATGATTGCTTAAATTCTGTAAGTAATCCCTTCGCTACTAATTGCATCAGCACAGTATTGTCTCCTTCAAAAGTAGTGAAGATATCTGAGTCAGCTTTGAGGAAAGATATTCGATTTTCGGCTAAGTAACCTTTTCCTCCGCATGCTTCTCGACACTCTTGGATAGTATCTGTGGCATGCCAAGTTGCCATCGCTTTGAGTCCGGCAGCTTTAGTTTCTATTTTACGTATTTGGCTTTCATCGGCTGTAACATAATCTTCGCCTAATTGTGACATCGCAAAACTATAAGCATAAGTTTTAGCTAGTCTCGGTATAAGTCTTCTTTGGTGAGTAGGGTAGTCTAAGAGTAGTTGCTCTGGTCCATTATCTCCAGTATCAAATTGGCGACGTTCCAAAGCGTATTTTATGGCAATGGTCTGTGCAGATTTGGTAGCACTTAGTCCAGCAAGCCCAACACAAACTCGACCTGCAACTAGCGCACCGAGCATAGTGAAAAATCTTTTATTAGGATTGTCTATAGAACTATTATATTTTCCATCAGCATCTATATCACCATATTTATTGAGTAAATTGTCTACAGGTACTGTGACTCTATCAAACCATAATCTACCATTGTCTACACCATTAAGACCTAACTTATATCCGCAGTCTTTGACAGTCACTCCAGGTAGGATATTTCCTTCTTCGTCTCTGATCGGTACGAGTATAGCATGAACTCCATGACTCTCTCCGTCTACGATCAACTGAGCAAAAACAGCAGCCATACTACTATGCATTGCGTTACCGATATATTCTTTTCCAGCCGCAAGATTGGGACTTTGTATTATTATCGATTTAGTATCGTGATCATATGTAGCTGTCGTCTCTAATCCTCTTACATTAGATCCATGACCTGTCTCGGTCATAGCAAAGCAACCTAGCAATTCAGCTTTGGTTAGTGGCTCTATATATAGTTTGTGATGTTTTTCGGTACCGAGCATATATACTGCCCCTCCGAATAAACCAAACTGCACACCAAATTTGATAGTAAGACTCAAATCATGATAAGCCAATGTTTCAAAAACCGCTATATGATCTCCAGACATTCCGCCTCCGCCATATTTTTTTGGGAAGGCATATCCTCCAACTCCCTGCTCTGCAAGTAGTTTCGTTTTCCAAAGGATATCTAATCGGTATTCATCTTTATCTCTTATATCTCTGTAGGCAAATGCTGGATCTCTGAGTAACTTCCTCATTCGATCTTTTGTGGCACCTCGCTTTCCATCCAGTATCTTTTTTAGTGCTTCAGGATCAAATGAATTTTCTTCACCTAACTCCTCATCTGATCCGAGTGACCTCTTTAATATCTTAAGACTTGCTTGGTTTTTGAGTCCCAATGCATGTTCTATATCTTCCAATGCATCGATAGTCTTTGGAGACTTCCATATCTGATCTTGCTTATATTGAATAGATGCTTGCGCTATCTCGGCACCGATCTTGGCAATAGATTTTTTGTCGATCAAATCGAAATCTACCGAATGTTGCTTTAGTGCTTTGACCCAAGAACGAAATACATCATCTCCAGGTATGTTTTTGGGATTAGACCAATGGATGAGGTAAGTCTTATCTTCTTTAGATAAAAAGTCTGCCTTATCGATTTTCTTATGAATTAGCTTCATTTCGCTAGGACTTAGGACACTATCAGACCATCCAACATAGAATAATGGAAGCATGGAAAGGATCCCTGGAGAAAATTGTGTTTTAGTGGCAGTATAAGACATAATCATATTAATATTGAAAATATTGTGAATCTCTACAATTCAAATCTTGCTAAAGATATAACAACGTAATCAGCAGATGTTTTAGTTCTAGAAAAAATAAAGTCTAAATGTCATTCTTTTTTGACTTAAGTATCATTTTGATATAATCTAAACATAGGTTGCGGTAAAAGTTGTTTTCATTACATTTGTATAGTTCAATATCAACAACAATCGACAACATGGAAATACTAAAGGATAAAGTAGCCCTCATTACTGGCGGCTCAAGAGGAATCGGTGAAGCTATCGTGAGACAATTCGCAGAGATGGGATGTGATGTAGCATTTACATACAGATCATCAGGTGAAAGCGCAGATAAAATAGCAAGCGAAGCCTCAGCGGGTGGTCGTAAAATCAAGGCATACAAGTCAGATGCAGCGAACTTCGAACAAGCTGGCGAGCTCGTTAAATCTGTAATCGAAGACTTTGGTAAAATAGATATCCTTATCAATAATGCAGGGATCACAAAAGATAATCTCATGCTACGTATGGGCGAAGATCAATGGGATCAAGTGATCGAAGTCAATCTCAAATCAGTATTTAACTTGACTAAACATACGATGCGTCATATGCTTAAGGCGAGATCTGGATCGATTATCAATATGAGCTCAGTTGTGGGTGTATTCGGTAATGCTGGTCAAGCGAACTATGCTGCATCCAAAGCAGGAATAATCGGATTTACAAAGTCGATTGCCAAGGAAGTGGGATCAAGAGGTATTAGATGTAACGCTATTGCTCCAGGATTTATAGAGACGGATATGACAGGAGAACTATCCGAAGAGGTAGTAAAAGGATATATTGATAATATTCCGCTTAAAAGATTAGGAAGTGGTGCAGATATCGCAAACACTTGCGCATTTCTTGGGTCTGATATGGGAAGCTATATTTCTGGTCAGACGATTAGTGTATGTGGAGCCTTGAATACATAGTATTCCGCTCCATTAGTTGGCTTAATAACTTAAAGGGTTTTAGATCATTCTAGGTTGACGGACCTAATAATGACGATAATAAGCACCATAATCTCCGAGAGGTAATCTTCTACGCAATCATGTTTAATCTAAAAGAATAACGAAATGAAATTAGTTTGGTCGCTTTTCCTCGGTATACTATTGTTCTCTAGCTGCAACAGCAAGATCAAGTCATTGTATATTGGCGATCTAGCTGAAACTAACGAAAACATACGTCAATTCGATTTGCCTAAAGGGTATAAGAGTACGTGTCGTGAACCTCTAAACTATGCGCCAGATTTAAATTATCCATTGGAATACTATCTACAGGAAGTGCGAATCAATGTGCACTTTATGGATGCGGAAAAAGGAAAGTTTAACTTTGATAGATCTGAAGGAGAATTTTATTTCGATCAGATGATGGAGAATGCGATTATGCGTTTGGACGTCAATGAAAAGATGAGAATTCCTGAAGGTAATGACACTGAAGTCCTACCTGCCAATTATACTTATGTACTTATGGATATGGATACTGAAGTAGGTCGAAGCCCATATGCTTTTCATAAGGATGATGAATTATATTGGTTTTTGAGTAAAGGAAAAAATCGTAACAACAGTCGAAAAGAGGTACTCACAAAATATGAACAGGATAAGGGGAAAGTACTTAATGTATTTATTCAACCTACTCATCCGGATAGTGTAGCCAGTAAAACTTATACAACAGATATTACGGGTATTGCTATGGGTACCAATGTAAAGATAGCTGGAGTCTATGAATTGGGACTACCGTCTTGGCAACATGCTACTAATCTCAACCATGAGATTGCACATATTCTTGGTTTGAGTCACTCTTGGTATCGTAATGACGGATGTGATGATACTCCACCTAATAGTAATTGCTGGAGGTCTACAAAAAGTGGACCTTGTGCTGGTCCTACTAGTAATAATATGATGGACTATAACTCTAGTCAAATGGCTCTAACTCCTTGTCAGATTGGTAAGATGCATCGTAATTTTCATAAGCAAGGATCTAAACAAAGAAAACTTCTTGTGCCACAATGGTGTGAAGCGAATAACTCAAAATCTATAATAATCGATAGAGATAGACAGTGGTTAGGGGCTAAAGATCTTAAGAATGATGTCATTATAAAAAAAGGTAGTACGCTAGAAATATACTGCAGAGTATCTATGGCTCTAGATCGAAGAATTATAGTAGAACCAGGAGCTACCCTAAAGCTATATAATGCACAGATTCATAACGACTGTGGAGAGACCTGGGAAGGAATCGATTTGCAATCCTCTAGCAAAGGGAGTGGAAAAATTGAAATGTACGGAGACTGCAAAATTGAAAATATCCTAAAATAAAATCAAGATACTGGTGAAACGAGCAAAGCGAGTCTCTCACACTCTACTTATAATATTGAATTACTTCACTCTCACTTTTTCTCTCGAGGACAGGAACTACAGCATCATCAGTTGGATATCCAATTGGAAGAAGTAAAAACGGTCTTTCATTATCGGGTCTACCTAATAATTTTTGAAGAAAATTCATTGGACTAGGAGTGTGAGTTAGTGTCACAAGCCCAGCGTTATGGATTGCAGATATAAGCATTCCAGCAGCGATGCCTACGGACTCATTTACGTAATAGTTTTTCCTTTTTTTATCTCCATCATAATCAAACGCTTTTTTAAATATGATAATCAGCCATGGCGCTACAGTTAAAAACTCTTTTTTCCAGTCGGTTCCAAATGGCTTAAGATCATCTAACCACTCTTCAGACATACGTCCATTGTAACTTTTATATTCCTCTTCTTCAGCTGCTTTTCGGATAGCGACCTTGAGCTCCGGATTAGATACGGCACAGAAAGTCCATGGCTGTTTGTGCGCTCCAGATGGAGCTGTTGATGCAGTCATGATCAGATTTTCTATGACCTTTTCTGATACTTCTTTATCGGAAAAGAAACGAATAGATCTTCTTTGATTCATATACTCCCTAAAGTCAACACTGCGCTTTGCGGATTCTTCCTTTGAAAGTCTCTGAGCAGTGTACGGTAAGAAATTTTCACTATGTCCCATCTATTCAATTTCTTTTAATGTAAATCAATAATTATTCACCTCTGATCGCATCGACTCAATCTCGAGAGTATAATTTCTATCTTTTTTAATAATCCTAAATCTCATTCATTGTTTGCTAAAGATCACCCAATTGAGGTCTAAGAATTATCTCTTCTACTACCGCACTCGAACTCATCTGTAATGCTCCCCAAGTAGCGATCGCTATATCTTCAGCCTCCATCAATCTTTCGCGAGGGAGATCTACGCCAGCCCAACTGTTAGACCATGTGGCTCCAGGAAGAATGGAAGTTACCTTTATGCCTTTCTCCTTAAGCTCTTCTCTTAGTACCTTAGAAAATCCAAGTAAGGCAAATTTTGAAATGCTGTATGATCCTCCATTAGGGTAAGCGATTTTGCTAGCTATTGAGCACATGTTAAATATATGTCCATGTCCTTGATTCATCATGCCAGGAAGTAAAGCTCTAGTTAAGTAATACGCGCTATATAAATTCGTATTGATCATTTGTTCTAGAGCGCCATCTTCTTCTTCAGCCAATGCACCAGGAATAAACATCCCAGCGTTATTGATGATTATATCAACTTGCTCCACTTCTTTGAGGATGTTAGCTGCAAAAGCCTGAACCTCAGATTTCTTTGACATATCGACTACAGCGGTGTATACTTTTGCGTTGTTGTTTTTCTCAATAGTCGATTTCATTTCTTTGAGGTCGCTTTCATTTCGAGAGCAAACAAATAGATTGATTCCTTTTGACGCAAGTAAGTCTGCTATTGCTCTTCCGATTCCCTTTGTTCCTCCTGTGATTACAGCTGTCATATTTTATGTTTTTATTATTAAATGCTAATGTAGCGAGATTGTAAATATTATTATCGAGTCAAAGCCCTAGATGTCACATTGGTAATGAACAAACGTTAAATAGTAGAGAATAAGGTTAAAAACGTTAACTGACCGAGTCTTTAATGACACGTTATAAAAAACTATCTTTGCGCTTTAATAGTTTAAATAAGCTATTCATCGCAATTAATATATGAAGCTCAGATATTTAGCAGATTTAGGGAAGTTCGTGTTGTGGCAGAAGGAAGTGTTCCGTAAGCCTGAGAACTGGGGTATGTATTACAAGGAGTTGATCCGTCAGATGTATGACATAGGTATCGGTTCGCTTCCTATTGTATTGCTTATTGCTGTATTTCTAGGAGCAGTTACCGTAGTTCAGTTTTACTATCAAATGGATGGCACCTTGATTCCGCCATATTATATTGGATATATCGTGAGAGATATGATGATCATTGAGCTTGCGCCGATGGTGACTTGCTTAGTATTAGCGGGTAATGTAGGTTCGACGATGGCTGCTGAAATAGGAGGAATGCGACAAAAAGAGCATATCGACGCTATGGAAATCATGGGACTCAATACATCAAGTTACTTAGTGTTACCCAAGTTGATAGCAGCAGCATATGTTGTTCCCATGTTAGTATGTGTAGCCGCGATAGTAGGGATACTGGGTGGATATTTAGCAAGCGTACCAGCCGGATTATTTACGCAAGCCGAGTACGTGCAAGGAATAAGGGCATTCTTTATTCCTTATAACGTGGTGATGATGTTAGTCAAGTCCGTAACCTTTGCAATCATCTTAGTATCGGTATCGTGTTTTCAGGGATATTTTGTCAAAGGAGGTAGTATAGAATTAGGAGCAGCAAGTACAAGGGCTGTGGTATTTGGAGATATTTTGATATTACTATCAGATTACTTTATCGTAGTATTACTTACAACGTAGAGATATGATTAGAGCTGAAGGCATATTTAAGCAATTTGGAGATCAGGAAGTTCTCAAAGGCATCGATTTTACTTTTGAATCAGGAAAAACGAATCTAATCATAGGCCGTAGTGGAGCAGGTAAGACTGTTCTTCTGAAGATTCTTGTAGGTCTATTTGCACCTACTCAAGGCCGTGTTTGGTATAATGATTTGGATTATACAAATTTAGATAAAAAGGGAATACTAGCGATCAGAAAGGAAGTTGGCATGTTATTCCAGGGAAACGCCCTATTTGATTCTATGACAATAGAAGAAAATATTCGCTTTCCTATGGATATGTTTACTCCTATGACTGCCAAGGAAAAACGAATGAGAGTGGATGAAGTACTAGAGCGTGTAAGCCTTGGAGGTGTTAATCCAAAGTACCCTTCACAGATAAGTGGTGGTATGCAAAAGCGTGTAGGTATCGCAAGAGCCATAGTGCTTAAACCAAAGTATTTGTTCTGTGATGAACCCAACTCAGGATTAGACCCAAAAACTTCTATCACAATAGATGAGTTGATCAGTGATATCACAGATGAGGAAAATATCACAACTATTATCAACACTCATGATATGAACTCCGTAATGGAAATAGGTGAAAATATATGCTTACTCAAAGAAGGTAAACTAGCATGGAGAGGTAATAAAGACCAGGTCTTAGGTACGGACAATGAAGAATTAGACGCATTTATATTTGCATCTCCATTCCTTAGGAAGTTGGTTGAAGCGGCTAAAAGTAATGGTAAAACTACCCTAGAGAATCTTTAAGGTGAATAGTCGATTTTTGGAATAATTTTCCATCTTTGCACCAGCGTTTCGCAAAAGGTTGAACGTGAGTAAAGCAATTTTAACAAAATCACAGATTTAGAGAGATTGTGAATCAAAGCAGGTTATATAATTAAGAACTTACTTATTGTTACTGCAAAAGAAATAAGCGTTTTCAATGGAAAACACTATAAGTTACCCGCCCGGGTGCTGAAATTGGTAGACAGGCATGTTTGAGGGACATGTGTACTACGTACGTGGGGGTTCGAGTCCCCCTCCGGGCACATACTTCGGTAAGAAGCCGACCATATTTGGTCGGCTTTTTTTATTATTACAAGTTTATAATTTTCGGAGTAGTAGAAGCATTTAAACGCTTAGCTGACATTTAACGAAAATGTGACCAATAGCCTTGCAAGTTTCCTATGTATTATATATATTTGTATATGAAAAGGAGCTAAAAGTTAGCTTCAAGACACTGATAAATAAGGTATTATAGATATTTTCTACATTTATTCATTTTTTTTATATATGTAGGAAACTTTTATAGAAAAATATCGTTTTTAATGATAGATGTTTGGATTTGACAGTTTATACTGTACATTTGCGATCAATTACTAGTAGATCACTTGTTGAAGTAGTTCAAAGAAGTGATTAGAATAAAATATTAGAAACCAGTGGCATGATTTTAGTCTTATGATTATTGTCTATGGCCATCAATGATAAAGGGAGGTTGACCTCGAATCAGCTTTTATTAGCAGACCTCTTTAAAGATGTAGTTTTCTTATTTTGAGACCTTAGTCGAAAGAGCCCGAGATTGACAGCAATCTTGGGCTTATTTAGTTTGTACTTTTTCCAAAAAAAGTACAAACATCGAAACAAGACATTTCCTTGTTTCGCATCCCACGCCACTTCCAAGTCTAACTAGACAGAGGCTTTTCACAAGAATACAGAAAAGCCAAAACAAGACATTCAATTTCCGGCTTTCCCAAGAAAACGGTAACATCGAAACGAGAGATTTCCTTGTTTCGCACTCCCACTTTCGCATTTCACTCCACTCCCAACCTTTATTCTTGAAATCCTTTCCTCGTTTCGCATCACGAATCAAAACTCTGGAGTACAAAAGATTTCACCACCAAGCCGACTTCTCCGAACTATTCCAAAGCCAAGAGAATCTAGATTCAGATTCTTTCGCAAAAGGTTTTTAGCTTACCAATCGCTACCGCGCTTGGGAGTCTAAAAATTTCCACCACAAAAAAAGAGGCACCGACATCGTCAGTACCTCTAGTATTTCGTTGAATAACAGTTAATTATTTCTTCATCATATTCATTCCGATGTTAAGTAGATCGTCCATCATACTTCCATCACCATCTCTATCGAGTAGTTTTCCAATTACATTACCTAAACCTCCACCTTGAGATTGCGGCTGTTGTTGCTGTTGTTGAGCACCACCCATTAGGACTTTCGCTAAGCCACCAAGATCAAAGCCACTAGACTTTCTTGTTTGCCCCACTACACCCATTACAATAGGAGCGATAAGTTGCATAAGTACACCAGATTTAAAAATATTAAGACCACTTGATTGTGTAATCAACTGAGCTGCTTCAAGTTGCTGCTTACCCAATAAATGGTTGATGATACCTTCACCATTCATTGTTTTAGGATTGTTTACCGCTTTTTGACCAGATAAGATTCCCATTAGATTACCTAATATTCCTCCATCATGATCCTTTTCTATTGCACCATATAATCCAGATCCTTTATTTTGGTTATTTGCACTTCTAGATATTGCATTCAGCAATAATTCTGCTACATTGAAAGACGCTTGCTTAACTTGATTAGGGTCTTGAGCTCCTACTTGTCTTGATAGTTGCATGATTACATCATCAGAAAGATGACGTTGTACTTCGTTCAGTAAATTTGACATGTGTCGTTTTTAAATGTTTGATATAATACTATACAATTACAAAGAGACAAACAGTACCAAAAGTTCCGAAAGTTCCGAAAAGCGTTTTCAACTTTTCATTTCCTTAATTGTCTTTAGGTTATCTAATTATACTATTTCATAATCCTTTGAATTACCTATATTTGTTAACCATCCTAACTGAGATAATAAAGAACTTTCTATGCCAAAATTTGCCCATCTTCATTGCCATACTCAATACTCATTACTTGACGGAGCATCAGAGATAGGAGTAATGATGGATAAGGCCAAGGCAGATGGCCAAACCGCGGTAGCCCTTACTGATCATGGTAATATGTTTGGTGCTTATAAATTTGTAGCGGAAGCTAACAAAAGAGATATCCTCCCAATAGTAGGTTGTGAGTTTTATATGGTGGAGGATCGTCACAAGCGAAAATTTGAAAAGGCCAAGGGAGAGCGTGATATCAGACATCACCAATTGATGTTAGCGAAGAATGCCAAAGGTTATCAAAATCTTTGTAAGCTATGTTCGCTTGGATATATAGATGGTCAGTATGGTAAGTTTCCACGTATCGATAAGGAGTTGATAGAGCAATATCACGAAGGAATTATAGCTACAAGTTGTTGTTTAGGGGCTGAGGTGCCACAAGCCATAATGCATGGATTACTAGAAGAAGCAGAAGAAAAATTGAAATGGTGGCTCAATCTATTCGGTGAAGACTACTACGTAGAATTACAACGACATAGCGGTCTAGAGAAGCTAGACTATAGAGATAGAAATGGTAACAAAGCCATTTCAAAATATAGCCAAGAAGATATCAATCAAATATTGATCGGATTTGCGAAAAAGCATAATATCAAAGTAATTGCTACTAATGATGTGCACTATGTGGAAGAGGAAGATAATCAGCCACACGATCTATTATTATGTGTCAATACAGGATCATTTGTAGAAGATCAAAATAGATTTAAGTTCGCTTCTTCAGATTTCTATTTCAAGACGCAAGATGAGATGAATCATATTTTCGGTGATGTACCGGAAGCCATTGATAATACAATGGAGATAGCGAGTAAGATTGATAAATTAACATTGAGTCGAGATGTATTATTACCTGCGTTTCCACTGCCAAAAGGTTTTGATTCTCAGGAAGCATTTCTTCGTCATATCACTTATGTAGGAGCTAATAAGAAGTATGGTACGATTACACCAATCATATCTGAAAGGCTAGATTTTGAATTGTCAGTTATTAATGCTTCTGGATATCCAGGTTATTTTTTGATTGTACAAGATTTTACAACTATAGCTCGTGAGATGGGTGTAAGTGTTGGTCCTGGTAGGGGATCTGCTGCAGGATCTGCGGTAGCGTATTGCCTTGGGATTACCAATATAGATCCTATTAAGTATGATCTTCTTTTTGAGAGATTTTTGAATCCAGAGAGGGTTTCACTTCCGGATATTGATATTGATTTTGATGATGAAGGAAGAGCAAAAGTAATAGATTATGTGATTGAAAAATACGGACGTAATCAAGTAGCTCAGATCATTACTTACGGTACGATGGCAGCTAAGAGTTCACTCAAAGATGTCGGCAGGGTGATGCAAGTTCCATTGAATGAAGTGAATGACGTTACTAAATCTTTTCCAGAGCAATTAGGTGCTTCGCTAAGAGATGTTTTAGCTGAAGGAGGAGTGGCCAAAAAACTTAAAGAAAAACTCAATGGTGACGATGTAGAGAAAGCAGCAAAGTTCCGCGAGCTATCTGAGCAAGATAACAAGATTGGAGAAATGATCAGGATGGCTAAGAAGTTAGAAGGTTCTGTTAGGAATACTGGAATACATGCTTGTGGAGTGATCATTACACCAGATGATATTACCAATTATGTACCGGTGACAGTAGCCAAGGATTCTGATATGTTGGTGTCACAGTTTGATAACTCCGTAGCGGAAGATGCAGGGCTACTCAAGATGGATTTCTTGGGTCTCAAGACCTTGACAATTATCAAGGATGCAGTAGTTAATGTAAAAGATAGTAAAGGGGTAGATCTTATTCCGGATGAATTTCCATTGGAAGATGAGCTGACATATGAGTTGTTTCAGCGTGGTGAGACTGTTGGTATATTTCAGTATGAATCACCAGGGATGCAAAAGCACCTCAAAGATCTGAAGCCTACTGCGTTTGAAGATTTGATTGCCATGAATGCCTTATATCGTCCTGGTCCGATGCAGTATATTCCTGATTTCGTGGCACGTAAGCATGGTGTACAAGAAATCAAGTATGATTTGGCGGATATGGAAGAATACCTATCTGAGACCTATGGTATTACCGTCTATCAGGAGCAAGTAATGTTACTCTCGCAAAAGCTAGCCAACTTCACTAAAGGTGAAGCGGATATGCTGCGTAAGGCGATGGGTAAGAAAAAGAAAAAACTCATTGATGAGATGTGGCCTAAGTTCATGGAAGGCTGTAAAAAGAATGGACATGATCTAGAAATTTGTAAAAAAGTGTGGACGGATTGGGAAGCGTTTGCTTCATACGCCTTCAATAAATCTCACTCAACTTGTTATGCATTTATTGCGTTCCAGACAGCATATCTCAAAGCGCATTATCCGTCAGAATATATGGCATCGGTATTGAATCATAATAAGACAGATATATCTAAGATAAATTTTTTCCTTAGGGAATGTAAGCGTATGGATATAACAGTTTTAGGTCCTGATATCAACGAGTCTGTCATGAAATTTAACGTAAATGAGAAGGATGAAATTCGCTTTGGATTATCAGCACTCAAAGGTGTAGGAGAGGGGCCAGTTACTGAAATTATACGTGCTAGAAAAGAAGAAGGAAAGTTCGAAGATCTTTATGATATGGCGCATAAATTAAACTTCAAAGCCGTCAATAAAAGATGTTTGGAAAGTCTGGTGCTTGGAGGGGCCATGGATAGTTTTACAGAAGTTTCTCGAGAGCAATATTTTGGATCTACAGGTAAGTTTCCAACACTCTTAGAAGCGATAGTGAGATATGGTAACGCCTATAAAACGATGAATGAGCAAAATGCGGTTTCTCTTTTCGGAGAGACAGATGAAGCATTGATCGATCAACCTCAGATACCTGAAGTACTTCAGTGGACTAATATAGATAAGTTAGATAAGGAAAAGGAAGTCACAGGGATCTACATATCAGGTCACCCATTAGATGATTTTAAATTAGAGTTTAGGTATTTTGTTCAACATACATTAGAGCAGGCAGAAGCAAGTAAAGATTTTCTAGTTAAGGTAGCCGGAATAGTATCTAGTGCTCAGCATGGAGTTTCGCAAAGAGGAACTGCCTATGGTCGATTTACATTACAAGATTATCGTGGATCTTTAGAGTTAGCTCTCTATAATGAACAGTACGAAGATTGGAAATCTTTACTGTTCAAAGGAAATATTATTTACTTAGAAGGGATCAATAAAAAAGGATGGGGAGATAGATATATGTTTAAAGTATCTAAAATAAAAATGCTAGATACTATAGGGAAACAAATGACCAAAGGTATCATAATCAAACTTCCATTGAAGCAAATCAGTGAGCCACTAATACAACAGTTAGAGGGACTTTGTGAAGAGAATGAAGGTGATCATAAATTGAAGATGAAAATTGTAGATAATGATGAAGACATTGGAATTGATGTAAAATCTGAGAATAAATTGATAAATGCTTCATTTGAATTTATAACAGCATTAGAAGAAATGGGGATAAAGTATAAAATCGAAACCAAATAATTGAACTGCGTGGTTTTGGACTTCTAAGCGAATAATATTAAGCGCCAATGGGTACTAGTCCATAATGTAAATAACTATTGTTTGTAATTCCATCTCAATGATCCTATTGATGCTAACAATCGATAATACACAATAACCATAATTTCGAACGCATTGTAGTAGTCTTCTGTAATACAAGAAATCGATATATTTAGAATGTTTTTTAAACTAATTATTGGACGCATTTATTTGACTGTCAGTTAGTTGTATAGCTGTGTGATTTCTTTTCTGAAAATATTTCAGCTACACTGTAATTTTTTTGTTTTTCCAAACACTAATAGTACATATTCAATAATCTAATGATAGACGAAAACGAATTTGTAAAATTAATCCAAGAGAATGATCGTATCATTCACAAGGTAGTCGGTCTATATGCAGATACTAAAGAGGATAAGAAAGATCTATACCAAGAGACTTTATTGCAGTTATGGAAATCTGTTAAAAACTTTCGTAGAGAAGCATCTTTTACAACGTTCATGTATAAGGTTGCGCTCAATGTTGCATTGAGTTTCAATAAGAAATCAAAACGAATTCAAACTACAACTTTAGATAATGCAAATGAATTATCAGCTTCGATCTCGGACAAAGAAGACTATGAAATATTATATCTGACCATTAAAAATCTTATAGAAACAGATCGTATGATTATTACGCTTCATCTTGATGGATATAAGAATATTGAAATCGCAGAAATAACAGGAATGACCACTAATAATGTGAACGTAAAAATTCACAGGATAAAGGAAAAGATTACTCATGAGTTTAAAAAAATCGACCATGGATATCAATAAACAATGGCAAAAGCTCGAGCAAGCCAATTTCAATCAAACTATTAAAAAAGAAGAAATTATGAAAGCCATACAGCTGGAATCAACATCGACTATTGCAGAGTTAAAGAAAAGGTTAGGACAGAAAATTAATTGGGTAATATTTTTTATCCTCTTATTCATAGGAGTTGCGGCGTTTAATTATACGAATACTTTAATCATCGCCCTTATGGGAGTATCTACTTTGACTTACCTTGTTGGATACATAATGCTTAAGCAAGAGCACCGTAAACTCGTATCGACTGAGCTAATCGATGGAACAGTATTGGATGGTTTGAAATCCAATTTGAAAGCTATCAAATCGGCATTAGCTAAAGAGCGAATTTTCGGTTTACTTGGATTTCCTGTCATGATGATTGTTGGATTTTCATTCAACTCTTTTCTCAAAGGGAGCACGATTTCGGATGTACTTGAAAGTCAATATAACCTGACTACTATAATCTTCTTTGTGGCTCTCGTCTTATTCCTAGGCTTTGCGGCTGAGAAAATGAATAAGATGGCTTTCGGAGAACATATAACTAAACTCGAGACTCAGATCAGAGAACTTGAGAGAATTAGCTGAACTTGATTTTAAGAAAGCATGAATTTTCGACTAAGTTTAAGTTGTAACAGAATTCCATTTTAACTTTAATGGATAGAGTTGTGATCATAACTAAAAACATTTAAAAGGTATGAAGAAGTCAAATAATCCTTATGCAATCGGGTTGGGTATTGTATTGTTAATTTGTGGTGTATATTGGATTTATAAGAGCGGGGAATTATTAGAGATATTACTTCCAATTATCCTTGGAATAGGATTCATTGCAGTTGGATATAATCGATCTGAAGGTGAAGGTGCTGATCTTTCTTAATTTATTACCTTTAATGTCATAATTACTACCTATGAATAAACTAGTAAAAGACGCCAAAGAAGGCATTGCAGGAGTCCAAGACGGGATGACATTGATGTTGGGAGGGTTTGGCCTTTGTGGTATTCCTGAAAACTGTATATCAGCTCTCGTAGATGCGGGAGTAAAAGACTTGACTTGTATTTCTAATAATGCAGGTGTGGATGATTTTGGTATCGGCCTTATGTTACAGCAGAGACAAGTTAAGAAGATGATTTCTAGCTATGTAGGCGAAAATGACGAATTTGAACGTCAGATGCTTACCGGTGAACTAGAAGTAGATCTTATCCCTCAAGGATCACTAGCAGAGAGATGTAGAGCAGGTGGTGCTGGTATTCCTGCATTTTTTACACCAGCTGGATATGGTACAGAAGTGGCGATAGGCAAAGAAGTAAGATACTTCGATGGCAAGCCACATATCTTAGAATCAGCGTTGCACGCAGATTATGCATTAGTCAAAGCATGGAAAGGTGATCGGTACGGTAATATCATTTTCAAAGGTACTGCGCGTAATTTCAATCCTGTCATGGCTATGGCTGGTAAGATTACAGTTGTAGAAGTAGAAGAACTAGTAGAGCCAGGAGAATTGGATCCTAATTTTATTCATATACCAGGAGTGTTTGTTCAACGTATTTTCCAAGGTAAGGGCTATGAAAAACGTATTGAACAACTTACCACTAGGCCTAAGGTATGAGGGTAAACTTCAAAAAGGAGAATTTTAAATTCTAAGTGAGCGCAAGCCAATATATATTGCCCTCAAACTCATTATCGCAAAATCGCAAACTCGAATGTTAGATAGAAATCAAATTGCACAACGTATCGCTCAAGAACTTCAAAATGGATGGTATGTAAATCTAGGTATTGGTATTCCTACGCTTGTGGCTAACTATATTCCAGAAGGAATTAATGTAGAATTTCAATCAGAGAACGGATTACTTGGAATGGGTCCATTTCCATTTGAAGGAGAAGAAGACGCAGATCTTATCAATGCTGGTAAGCAGACAGTTACCATGATGAAAGGTGGAAGTATATTTGATTCTAGTATGAGTTTTGCTATGATCAGAGGTCAGCATGTTCAACTGACGGTCCTCGGAGCTATGGAAGTCTCTGATAGCGGAGATATCGCAAACTGGAAGATTCCAGGTAAGATGGTCAAAGGAATGGGTGGCGCTATGGATTTAGTCGCATCTGCGGATAACATTATTGTAGCGATGAGTCATACCAATCGTAAAGGACAATCTAAGTTATTACGTCAATGCTCCTTACCACTGACAGGAGTGAAGTGTGTCAAGAAAGTCGTAACTAATATGGCGGTGTTAGACATCACACCTAATGGATTTCTATTGTTAGAAAGAGCTCCAGGAGTATCCGTGGAAGAGATACAAGCAGCCACTGAAGGTAGATTGATAATCGATGGAGATGTACCAGAAATGAATTTTTAAGAAAAAAGGAATGCGCTTATTGGGTCGCTCAACTAGATATCGCCTAGAGTATACATCGCAAGTCTTTTGTTTATGCAAGATTAATATCTCTACATAGCACCAATACTCGCTCTAACAGTTCCCTTTGGATCATAGAGGAAGCCATAATAATTGAATTGTAATTTAATCAGATCTGCTTTGGTAGATCCTTTTGTGCCATCAGGCATTACTACTCCGATCTTCAATATCTGCAAGCGACCATCTTCGAGAAACTGAGACTGGTTATAGATGAGATCTATATTACTTACAGTTTTGAGTTCTGTTTTGATTTTTCTCATCTCAGCTTTAGTGGTCATATGCGAAAATTTCACTTCTACAAAATCACTGTGAATATCAGCAATTGTAGGTAAGTCTTTAGGCTGGCAACTGAATAATATGAACGAGCAAATACTTAGAGTTAAGAGTTCTTTCATGCGATTAGGTAGTTTCTTAGTTATAGTAACGCAGCTTAGCTTTAGATTATTGGTTTGGTTGAGTATATCGAAGTCAGTTTATTAACCTTGTCTTAACAGACATCGAACATCAATTTTTCGTTTATTCGAGAGTGGTAAGTGATTGATTGACAGATCATAAGATTCGTTAATTATCATAACCATTATTCACAAAAATATTGTAATTTTGCAGGCTTGATTGGAATCTGGGCTAATCCATTGACCATCAACTAGATATAAGAAGATGAATAGAGTTTTGACCATTTTAGTTTTTGCTGTGATACTTATGACTTCATGTAAGTCTAAGTATGAAACGATTCGTTCTAGCCAAGATCCTGAATTAATATACAATTCTGGATTAGACTATTACAATCAGGGTGACTGGTATAGAGCTCAATCATTATTTGAGATAGTACTTCCATTATACCGAGGTAAAGAGCAAGCAGAGGAGTTGTATTACAAGTATGCTTATACGCATTATAATGTAGATCAGTTCATCTTGTCAGCACACTATTTCAATCAATTTTCTACGACATTCTACAATAGCGATAAAAAAGAGGAGGCCAGGTTTATGGCTGCCTTCTCTAATTATAGGCTCTCACCTAATTATAAGCTTGACCAGACATATACTCTGAAGGCTATAGAAGCATTTCAAGATTTCACCAATACTTTTCCTAGAAGTGACAGAGTGGAGCAATGCAATGATTTGATTGATGAAATGAGAGAAAAACTAGAAGACAAAGCTTATTACGGATCTAAATTATACTATACTACGGGCTTTTATGAGTCGGCATTAGCAGCTTTTGGAAACATGCTTAAGGATTTTCCAGGATCTGAAAATGCTCAAGAAGTTCGTTACTTAATGGTGAAGTCAGCTTACATTCAAGCCGACAATAGTATCTATGATAAAAAAGAAGACCGTTTTAATGAAACTGCTAAGCTCTATAAAGAGTTTAAAAAGAAGTATGCGAAGTCGCAATATGATGAAGAACTGACTAAGATCTTCGAAGACACCAATAAACAGCTACAAAAATTTAAAGTATGAGTGATATCAAATCAAGAGTACAAGGACTAAACCCTAACATTAGAGCTAGAGACGTAAAAGGCTTAGCTTCTTCAACGGATAATATATACGAAGCACTTCAGATTATATCTGCAAGAGCTAGACGTATAGCTCTAGACGTAAAAGATGAGTTACATGGTAAGCTTGAAGAGTTTGCAGTACATTCTGATACCATAGAGGAGATTCACGAGAATAAAGAGCAAATTGAAATTTCTAAGTTCTACGAAAGGCTTCCTAACCCGGTAGTGATTGCCACAGAAGAGTATTTAGATGGCAAAATCGAATATAGATATAAAGATGCCGAAGTAGTAAAAGAAGACACTATATAAATGATTTCATCATCATCTACTTTGCTCAGTAATAGACTACTAGAGCTTTGTGTAATGAATGATAAAGTTCAACATTTATATTATAATTAATATTGCTAATCCTGCTCTTTACAATAAGGGTGGGATTTTGCATTTATGAATCTACTGATATGATACAGGATCTACAAGGCAAGAAAGTACTATTAGCGATCACTGGAAGTATAGCAGCATATAAATCTGCAATCTTGTGTAGGCTTTTGATAAAGTCTGGAGCGGATGTGAAAGTAATCATGACTCCATCTGCTACAAAATTTATTAGTGCACTCACTATGGCTACTCTATCTAAGCATGATGTGCATACAGAGGTTGTGAGTAATGAAAGTTGGAATAATCATGTAGAGTTAGGTCTATGGGCAGATGTTATGCTTGTAGCTCCATGTACCGCGACTACATTAGCTAAGATGGCCAATGGTCTAGCGGATAATATGGTAGTAGCTTGTTACTTATCAGCAAAATGCCCTATTTGGATTGCTCCGGCTATGGATTTAGATATGTGGCTACATGGTTCCACTAAGCGTAATATCGAATTACTTCAATCTTATGGAAACCATATTGTTCCTGTTGGTCATGGTGAATTAGCAAGCGGTCTCGTTGGTGATGGTCGTATGGCTGAGCCGCAAGATATAGTTGATTCTCTTTCAGGTCTATTTGAAAAAAAAAATGATCTAGCTGGTCGAAAGGTAATTATCACTGCTGGCCCTACTCAAGAAGATCTAGACCCAGTTAGGTATATAAGTAACCGGAGTAGTGGTAAAATGGGTATAGCGATAGCAGAAGAATGCGCTAGTCGAGGAGCTGAAGTAATACTCGTATTAGGCCCTACTTCACAGAGAAGTCATCATTACGGAGTGACTACGGAGCATGTCAGATCCGCGCAAGAAATGTATGAAGCAATGAATAGACATCATAATAATTCGGATGTTTGCATATTTTCTGCTGCAGTGGCGGATTATCGTCCAGCGTCGGTATCCAACAAAAAAATCAAGAAGAAAGATGATGATATGGCTATTGAGCTAGAGCGTACTGTGGACATAGCAGCTACTTTGGGTAAGAGCAAATCTGACAATCAAGTCCATATTGGATTTGCATTGGAGACCAATGATGAAATGAAGCATGCAAAAGGAAAACTAACTAAGAAAAACTTCGATATGGTTGTCCTCAATTCACTTCGAGATAAAGGTGCAGGCTTCCAAGGGGATACAAATAAAGTGACTATACTTAAACATAACTCAGAACCCATACAATATTCGCTTAAATCTAAGCGTCTAGTAGCTGTAGATATCATAGATGAGTTGGTTGGCTTTTTGTAGTAATAGAGGTACTACACAGCTTAACTAAGAAGAAGATTGTTCTTTGAAACAAGCATTAATTTAGAGTTTTATAAAAAAGAAGATATATATGCGAAAGCACCTGACATCCATTCTATTATTGATTATTGCAATAGTTAATACAGCTATTGCTCAAGAATTAAATATAGACGTAAAGGTAACAGCACCCTTAAACCCTACGGCTGACGCTAAACTATTCGAAACCTTAGAAAAATCGGTTGCTGAACTATTTAATAATACTAAATGGACAGATGATGAAGTAGCCAGTGAAGAACGTATCAATGGTACAGTCAGAATTACAATAGTAGAAGAAAAAAGTAGTAATTCATTTATAGCTGATATCATAGTTCAATCTGAGCGACCTGTTTTCCAAGCGGTATATGTGACTCCTGTACTCAACTATATTGATAAGGGCGTTAGCTTCAATTATGATCTCAATCAACCTATTCAGAGAAGTGACAATGTCTATTTAGATCAACTTTCTTCTGTGCTTACATACTATGCATATGTTATTTTGGCATTGGATTATGATAGTTTTTCGCCTTTGGGTGGAGATGAATACTGGAAAAGTGCTCAGAATGTTATTAATGCAATTCCAAGTGGACTTACTAATGGTACGGGTTGGGATTCCGGATCGACTAATGTACGTCGAAATAGATATTGGTTAGTAGAAAATATGCTAAATCCAAAGGTGAGACCATACAGACAATCTTTCTATGATTACCATATTAAAGGCCTCGATACGATGTATGAAGATGCAGATAAGGGCAGGGCGATATTGTTAGCTGCCGTTAATGTCTACGGAGAGGTCAATAGTAATTATAATAATTCTATGGTGATGAGACTTATGGCTGATACCAAGCGCGATGAAGTATTACAGATATTCCAAGTAGGTGATAAAGGTCAAAAAACAAAAGTCAGATCGACTATGCTTAAGATCGATCCTACACAAGCGGATAGGTATAACATCCTCAAGTAAGGTCCAACACAGAAATGAAACGTATAGCCATATTTGCATCCGGTACTGGAAGCAATGCTCGCAAGATCGTAGAGCACTTAGAAGATAACAAACAGATAGAAGTAGCACTTATAGCCTCTAACCGAAAGAGTGCTAAAGTACTTGACATGGCGATGAAATTTGGCATTGATACTAAAGTCATCACAAGACAAGACTTCTATGAATCTGATAGATTCCTGAATACATTAAAGAATATTGAAATCGATTGGGTAGTATTGGCTGGCTTTCTGTGGTTAGTACCTTCAAATTTAATTTCGAGCTATTCAAATCGAATAGTAAATATCCATCCTGCATTGTTACCAGCTTATGGCGGTAAAGGTATGTATGGGATGAATGTACATAGAGCTGTAAAAGAGAACAAAGAGAAGACTTCTGGAATGACGATCCATCTAGTGAATGAACATTATGACGAAGGTGCTATAATCTTTCAAGGCAGTACTGATATAGAAGTAAATGATACAGCGGAAGATATAGCAGCCAAAGTGCTAAAGTTGGAGCATGAATACTATCCTAGAGTAGTAGAAGGTCTGGTAATGGCGCAGACTAAATGAATTAGATAAAATTACTTAGAAGAAATATTTCTTGACTGCTTCATCATGAAATAAGCGTCGAATATCGTGTAGAACAAATAAACGATTAGAAAGGGTACTATGAATTTGGTAGTGTTCGGCTTGGTGATATAAAAGTAGCCAATGACAAGAGCTACAGATCCAAACATCTTAGCCATGGTATTAATCATTACAATCTGCATAAAGAAGTTGCGACTGTTCATTCTAGCTGCTCGCTCTGATAAATGAAATACGCCAATAGCAAGAGCGGTAAAAAAACCTATCGATAAATACATCAATAGATTGTGCTCTGATACGTCCAATAATTCACCAGCATATCCTGCGGTCAATGCTGAGGCAATCAGAGTAATCACTAGTCCTTGGTAGAAACGTTTGGAAGTGAGCTTATTCATTATTTAAGTTTTTCGAGATCTCTAAAGAGATTATACATAAAGCCAGCAAAAGCCAATACAACGAATAGAGCAGTCATATATGCCGGATCGTTTTTCATCAGAGCATCTACTTTTCCACCGGCCCATATTGCAAAAAAGAGCAAAAATGCTAATTGAAAAGCGATACCTGAAAACTTCATGTATTTATTACTCGAAGATGGTTTCTTCTTAGGTTTAGGATTAGTATCCATGGTTGAGTTCTAATACTGATTAGCTGCTAAACGCAAGAACATCATTATCTTTCTTAGATGTCTTTATGCTTTGTCCTCCCATACTGCAGTTACCATTGAATGCAGCCCCAGCTTGGATGTTGATTTTGTCAGTTTTGATATCTCCACTGATTGAAGCGGTTTCTTTGATATTTAATAATTCTGCTACTTTTAAATTACCAGTAAATTTACCTTCGATAATAGCATTTTGGCAATCTACTTCACCATCAACCATACCTGTAGGGCCTATAATTACTCGACCCTTGCAAAATAACTTGCCTTTCAATTCGCCATCTATCCTGATATCACTATTGGCATTGATAGTCCCTTCCAGTTTAGTGCCTGTTACTACACTATTATTAGATCCTGATGATGCTGATACCGCATCGTTTCTTTTGTTTTCTTCCTTTTTGTTTTTAAACATCTCTTCGGTTCTTTTTTTAAAATAATCTACAAAAGCATTTGGGTGCCTTTGATGCTAAAGATATCTCATTGGGTAGGACAATAGAGTTGGTGATACTCTACATTAGTTTGCTTGCCCAATATATAGATATAGCATGAAAAAATAACAATATCGAGCATGTCAATTGGCTCTAAGTCTAAAAGGATTATATTATCAGTAAGATATGTATATGAGTTTTAATTATGTGTATTTGATTGTTGTATTAGGTTCATCTTCTATCATCATCTTCACCTTTTCGATTCATCAAAGTATAGAAGTTTTAAGTTGTATATAGGAATAAATATCATCCAAATTGGCTTTCCTGAATCGCGTATTCGTTTAGTAGCTAAAAGGATTATAGTGATCATTAATAAAAAACTTAAGAATGTCTGAACGCTAGACGCAATATCCAAAATGACTCTAACGGATTCATATTTTAAATCGTGGACAGGGCTATCTGCTATATATTGCCAGATGGCTAATAAAAGCCCTGGAATAAAGAATATTGCAATCCATAGACCGATAGATAATAGGCTTAAAGCTCTAAAATTGGATCTACTTACACGGCCATTCATTGATCGTAGGTCAGTTAAATTAAGTTCTTGTTTATCTCCTTCGTAATAATGATTACTCCAATAAATTGTTTCATCGTAAATATTCAATCTGTCATACTTGTCAAGTATAGTAGGCTCTTTAACTTCATTGCCATTAATATATATTGGATTACGCTCGACTAAATTGTGAATAATCCAATTTCCTCTGTCGTAAATAATCTCTGCTTGTAATTGTGGACATTTGTTATTTGAGATATGAATTTCACTTGATTCAGCATTTCCTATTTGATACTTTCTAATCATAACTATACTATTATTGCCATTCTACTAATCTCATAAATATACATACAATGAAGATTCTTAGCCTTAAGAAGCATAATTAGAGATACTATTCAGATTGTGTTCTCTCATTTTTATAACACTTACGACCCAATTTATTTAGCTTTGTTCGCTAATGTCAATTATAGTTTCCAATCCAAAATATATCAACGTATTACTGCCACTAGCGGTACCTAAGAACTATACGTATGCTGTACCATCAAGCATGCGTGGTGATATAGAATTTGGAAAGAGAGTAGAAGTACCCTTGCGTAATAGAGCTTATTCAGCGATAGTCGTGGAAACTATGAATGAGGTAAATGTTACTTATAAAGCTAAAGATATAAGGGCAGTCATAGATGCTGAGCCAATCATTACAGAGAAGCAATATGATCTTTGGAAATGGATGGCCAATTACTACTGCTGTACAGTAGGGGAAGTCATGATGGTTGCTTTACCTTCTGGACTAAAGTTGACCTCTGAGACAAAGCTAATTATCAGCCCAGATTTTGACGAAGATTTTTCTGATCTCGATGAAATGGAATATCTGATTGCGGAGGCTATTTCTATTCAAAATGAACTGACAATAGATCAAGTAAAGGATATAACAGATCGTAAGGTGGTCTATCCTTATATACGAACCTTGTTAGATCGTAGAGTATTATTTATCAAAGAAGAACTTAAGAGTAGATACAAGCCTAAGCAAATCACGGTGGTAGCATTAAGTGCTAACTACGAGGATACTGAAGCATCGATGAACGTTGCTTTTGAGAGGATAGGCAGATCAGAATTACAGCATAAAGCATTACTAAGTTATTACAAGTTATCTCGGCAGCAAAATGAGATTCCAAAGTCAGAACTCATAGAGTTCTCTGGAGTAAGTGCTGCTGTGATAAAAGGCTTGGAAAAGAAAGGCATTTTAGATATTTATAAGAAAGAGATTAGTAGACTTTCTATAACTGAGATTGACCAAGAGGCAGTAATGCCACTATTAAGTGCTCAGCAAATTGACGCTATCGCGACTATCAAGGAAGCTTGGCAAGATAAAGAAACATGTCTAATACACGGTATTACCGGTAGTGGTAAGACTAGGGTCTACATGGAACTGATGCAAGAGTATCTGGATCAAGGCAAACAAGTCTTATATCTATTACCAGAGATTGCATTGACAAGTCAAATTGTCAATAGATTGGAAGCTGCATTTGGAGATAGGATAGTATTATATCATAGTAGGCTCAATCAGCACGAAAGGGTGGAGATTTGGAATGCAGTATTGCATGAAGCAAAAATATTAGTAGGTGCCAGATCTAGCTTATTACTCCCATATCGTAATATAGGTTTGATTATAGTCGATGAAGAGCACGACGGCTCTTATAAGCAGCAAGATCCTAGTCCAAGGTATAATGCCAGAGATACCGCATCAGTAATTGCTAGTCAGTTTGGAGCTAAGGTGCTTTTGGGTTCCGCTACACCAAGCTTAGAGAGCTACTATAATGCTAAATTGGGTAAATATGGATTAGCCGAATTAAGACAACGACATAGCCAAGTGGCTCTGCCAGAGATTGAGATCGTTGACCTCAAAAAGGCTTATAAGACAGGAAGAATGAAATCACATTTCAGTCTTCAGCTGCGTAAGCAAATAGAAAAAGCGCTTGAAGAAAAGGAGCAAGTAATGATCTTCCAGAATAGGAGAGGATATACACCTACACTTAATTGTGATGTCTGTGGTTGGTCTGCCCAATGTGCCAATTGCGATGTTGGTCTTACTTACCATAAATTTTTTCATGAATTGAGATGTCACTATTGCGGATATAGAAGTAAGAAGCCCAAGTGCTGTCCAGATTGCGGTAATGATCAGCTTACCGATGCAGGATTGGGGACAGAGAAAATAGAAGATATACTCATGGAATTGTATCCTCAGGCGAGAGTCAAGAGGATGGATTTTGATACTGTGAAATCTAAAAATTCGCATGAAAAGATATTAATGGAATTTGGTAATAGAGAAATAGACATTCTCGTAGGTACACAGATGATTACCAAGGGCTTAGACTTTGATCATATTGCAGTAGTTGGTATTCTTAATGCTGATAAATTACTGCAGTTTCCTGATATCAGAGCAGGGGAAAGAGCATTCCAATTGATGACTCAAGTGGCAGGTCGAGCTGGTCGTAGAGAGAAGCAAGGTAGGGTAGTGATCCAGACTTTCCAGCCAGATCATCCTGTCATACGTGAGACGTTAATGGGTGCGTATAATTTAATGTTTCGAAGAGAGATGGGAGAGCGTAAAGCATTCCATTACCCGCCATACAATCGGATGGTTACAGTCCTACTCAAACACAAAAAGCCACAAACTGTAGATGAAGCTGCTATGGTATATGTCAATCTTGTGGGGTCGAAGTTAGGATCAAGAGTCATAGGTCCATCACCTCCTGGTATCGCTAGGGTAAGAGGTTTATATCTACAGCAGCTCATCATCAAACTGGAGAAAGACCCTAAAGTACTTCATGCCGCTAAAGTCTGGCTTCAGGAAGCTAAGGCAGTGGTCCAAGGGATGCCTGGATTTAAGAGCGTAAGGATCAATATCGATGTAGATCCCTACTAATTGATGAAAAACTAATTCAAAAGAAACAAAAAAATCCACAATCAAATTAATGATTGTGGATTCTTTTAGCTTAAAGATCTACATCCTAGGAAGCAGACTCGGTTATTCCGTTCTTAAGACTTTTGCGAAGTTAGGTATTCTACCGCCGCGCCTACAGTCTGAATGTTTTCAGCTTGTTCGTCTGGAATAGATACATCAAATTCTTTTTCGAATTCCATGATTAGCTCAACTGTGTCTAGAGAATCAGCTCCTAGATCGTTTGTGAAGCTTGCTTCGTTAGTTACTTCTGATTCATCAACGCCAAGTTTATCAACGATGATTTGCTTAACCTTTTGTGCAATGTCTGACATAATAATAATGTTTGTTATAATTTATGAATGCAAAAGAATGCATAAGAAAATTCCAATCCAAGGTTTTTAACCCTTTTTTAACAACAGCGAATGTAGGGTAATATCGCAATATTTTGATAATCAACCCATTATAAAAATAATAAAAATTGATCAATTTGGTACTTCGATACTTATTGTTGGGTCTTTACCTACTATTGATATAGTTGCCGAATAAAATTTCTTGAAATAGTAAATTACAAAACTATTTTTTGCGTATTAATTAAACTCTGAGTTTATTTTTTGGAAGTTATTTTTCATTAGAATTAAGAAACCTCATTTTGAGTACAATTATTGTACTTTTTACACTATCTTAGATTATGCTACATTTGCAGACTTATTTAAAAAAAAATAAATAGATATCACCTTGACTAATAAACTCATCGAAGTAGTAGACATTCAGAAGACAAAGATCATAGCGACTCTTGGTCCAGCATCTAGCAGTAAAGAGAGATTACTTGAATTGGTGAAAGCTGGTGTTGATGTTTTCCGTCTTAATTTTTCTCATGGTAAGCATGAGGATCATCTAGCAGTAATAGAGAGAATAGTAGAAATCAACAAAACTTATAACCAGCATGTCAGCATATTAGGTGATCTGCAAGGGCCGAAGCTGCGCGTTGGCGAAATTAAGGATAATAGACTCGAAATCAAACCAGGAGATATACTCACTTTCACATCTGAAAAGTGTGTAGGTACTATGGAGAAAATCTATATGAGTTATGAACAGTTTCCTCAGGATGTAAAAGTGGGGGAGAAAGTTTTGATTGATGATGGTAAGCTCGAACTTAAAGTACATTCGACTGATGGAAAATCAGAAGTAAAGCTAGAAGTGATGTACGGAGGTATCTTATCATCAAACAAAGGAGTGAATCTACCTGATACTCAGATATCTCAGCCATCGTTAACGGAGAAAGATCTTATTGATCTTGAATTTATGTTGACTCAGCCGATCAATTGGATCGCACTATCTTTTGTCCGTAAAGGAAAAGATATTACTGATCTTAAAAAGAGAATCGAAGATGCTGGTCATTCCGCTAAAGTGATAGCTAAAGTAGAAAAGCCAGAAGCGATAACTAATATAAAATCAATCATCAAAGCAACAGATGCGGTGATGGTAGCTAGAGGAGACTTGGGTGTAGAAGTAGCAATGGAGAAGCTGCCAAGTATCCAAAAGATGATTATTAGAAGATGTATCCAGAAAGGGAAGCCAGTAATCGTAGCTACTCAGATGATGGAAAGTATGATTACCAATCCGAGCCCAACTAGAGCGGAGATAACTGATGTAGCTAATGCTGTATTAGATGGGACAGATGCAGTAATGCTATCTGGAGAGACCTCAGTGGGTGCACACCCAGCCAAAGTAGTAGAAGCTATGAACTTGATTATAGCAGAGACTGAGAAATCTTATGAGATCCATGGTAAAAGGCCAAAAGCATCTGAATCTAGTCCTACATATCTATCAGATAAAATATGTCTTACGGCTTCTAAACTCGCAGAAGAGATAGATGCAAAAGGATTGATCGGTATCACAGTATCTGGATATACAGCATTCAAGATGTCTAGTTTTAGACCTTCTTGTCCAATATTTATTTTCTCACCCAAAGAGGAAATGTTAGCTACTCTCAACTTACTTTGGGGAGTGAAATGCTTCCATTATGATAAGTTTTCTACGACAGATGAGACAATACAAGATCTATCACAGATTCTCAAAGAAAAACAGAAAGTTAAGCAAGGTGATATCGTTGTCAACACTGCGGCGATGCCAATACACAAGCGTTACCGTACCAATATGCTTAAAATTACTATTGTAGATTAAGCGCGGCTTTTTCGAAGAAAAAACGCGCTGACTGGGGAGTCAGGCATTGTTTTGGATAAAACAAGTTGACTTTGCCACTTTAATGTTTTCGAAGAAAAAACGCGCTGACTGGGGAGTCAGGCATTATTTTGGAGAAACACGTTGACTCTGTCACTTTAATGTGAGATTGAAAAAACTTTAGTAAGAAATATTGCCACTAGGTGATTTTTACAATAACTGGATTGGTAATACGGAAGTAAACATGTGCATTCTTATATTCTAGTGGTGCTAGTATGACTTCGAACAAGCTATAAATAGTAGGCTTTTCAAGCGGGGGAATTTCAAAACAAGACTAGAATTAGGCGTAAACCAATGATTTGCGTGAATAGAAAGTAACTTCCTTTTAATCTCCTGCGTCCAACGGAATCTATTTCGATCTGAGACCGTTAATACACTGCGGGGTATTACCTTGTGATATTATTCAGTCCTTATATCTTACCAGATGAAGATTTACCACTTAGCATTTGCATTCTTACTATCACTATCCCTCACGGCGCAAGACAGCGTCGATAATGGTTGGACAGAGGAAAAAGTAATTGAAGAGCAGTCTTTCATGGATGCCAATATCCAGATCATGGTAGGTAAATATGAGGAGGCGATTAAGCTGCTCAAAGATATTTACAAGAATGATAGCAGTAATCCAGGGCTTAATTTCCAAATGGCCCAAGTCTATGGATCGCTTAACGACCTACCATCAGCGATAAAGCATGGAAAAAAAGCAGTGAATGCATCACCCAATAATGAATTTTATAATCTACTTCTGGGGAATCTATATATTGAATCTAATCAGATGTCAGAAGCGATATCCGCCTTGGATAAACTAATTGTATTGCAGCCGGAAAAGACAGAATATTATGATATGCTTGCTAGAGCTCAATTGCGCACCGGAGATTATAGTAAAGCAGTAGCTACTTTTGATAAGTTAGAGACGCAAGTTGGATTTAGCGAAGACCTTGCCCTTAGAAAAGTAGATATATTAGATGAGAATGGCAAATCAAGCGAGGTAATCAAAGTCTTACAAAAGCTCGTAACTGAGTACCCTGAGACTATGAGATATAGATATAATTTGGCGTCATACTATAAAAACCTAGGAAAGGATAAAGAGGCAAGAAAAGTATATGAAGAAATAATGCAGATAGACCCAGAAGATGCTACAGCTAACCTAGCAATGCTGGATAACCCTGATAATCCTAAGGATGAAAAAGGTTATCTAAGTGCATTACAGCCGCTGATAGAAAATGATCAGATTCCATTAGATAAAAAGATATTAGAAATGATACCTTACTTAGAAAGGCTTGGAACTGAGCCAGATCTTGGAGGTCCTTTGCTTAAGATCGGAAAGACTTTGGTCCAACTCCATCCTAATGAAGCCAAAGTACATGCGATGTATGCAGATATATTTAATGGATTAGGTAATACGGATAAGGCGATTGAACAATATGAAAAAACGATTGCCTTAAATGATAATGTCTATACAGTGTGGGAGCAATTAATTATGGCATATAACGAAAAAGGGGATTACACAGCGATGGCTGCTAGAGCAGAAAAAGCTATTGATCTCTACCCTAATAAGGCTTCAGCATATTATCTGTATGCAAGTGCAAAGATATCATCAGGACAACTTGATGAAGCGGCAGATTATCTACAAGATGCGCAAATGATTGCAGGTAAAGATTTGTATCATAAGGCAAATGTGGAGAATCAGAGAGCGAGACTTGCAATAAAACAAAAGCGATACGATGATGCGGCCAAACATTTGTCAATATCTTCTGAATGGTCTATGGGTCAGGACCCTCAGTCAGTTGAGTTACTAGGAGATTTAGCTTCACTCAAGGGCGATAAAGTAAAAGCAATTGAATATTGGAAAAAAGCGGAAAAACTTGGATCTCTTAATTCTCAACTCTCTGCCAAAATAGCCAAAGGTTCACTTTAAATATCAGCTCAATGAAGCCATATTTCTTACTCGTTCTTCTTGGAAGTATTTTCCTTTTGAGCGCTTGTAATACTAAGAAATTACTTGTCTCTGGTCCCGCTCCTATTTATAGTGACAGCGAGATAGTACAATCTCTAGAAGATAGAAACGTAAGTTGGGATTGGCTGATATCCAAAGCAGGAATCAATATCGATTCGCCCTCAGAGAAGGTAGGTGGAACTATGTATCTGCGTATGAAACAGGATAGCGTTATATGGGTGATGGTAAAGAAATTTGGAGTAGAAGCAGTCAGAGCGCAGCTTACACCAGATTCATTTCAGATTATCTATCGGTTAGATAGATCTTTTGATGAAGGCCGTATTGAAGACTTGATGTATCATTATAAGTTGGATTTAGGATTTGAAGATATGCAACAGATGATGTTTGGCAATGTAATGCTACCGGATAGCGCACATACAAAAGTAAAGCAAACGGAATCCGAACATTTAGTAAGTGGTGTAAGTGGAGACCTTAAAATGACCTATAGTTTAGATCCATATCATTTATTGTTGAATCGAATAGTTATCAATGATAGCCGAAATCGTAATGTGGATATCGAATATCTAGATTATAGAGAAGTTGAGGATTTTGGTAAAATTCCGTTTGAAAGAAGGTATATATTGCCTTACAGTGAAGATGAAACTGCTTCACTAAAGCTAGAATTTAAAGATTTTGAGATAAATAAGCCACGAGCCATTAAATTTTCTATTCCTTCGCATTATGAAAAGTTGTAATCTATTACTTCTATTTGTCTTGTTTTCTATATCAACCTCTCTAATTGCTCAAGATCGTAAGCAATTGGAGCGAGAGCGTATGCAAGTGATAGAATCAATAGAAGAGACCGATGATCTAATCGCTAATAGTGAATCAGATAGACAAAAAAGTCTAGTAACATTAGGTGCGTTGAGAGGACAGATTGTTCAACGTAATGCATTATTGAATAATATAAAGCAATCAATATCCGCCGCAGAGGTTGAAATTGAATATAATCTTACTACTCTTCAAAGTCTTACTCAAAAGATCAAAGCCATCGAAGAGCAATATGCAATAATGCTCCGTTCAAAATACGTTCGCAAGCTTACTGGAGGTAAATGGATTACTATTTTTTCAGCGAGTAATATTAATGAAGCTTTTCTAAGATGGAATTATTATAGGCAGTTTGATTCATATCGTGATTCCAAGATGAAAGAGCTTGCGTCGATTCAAGAAATCGTAGCACGTAAAAATGAAGAGATTAAAGATTACGCTTTAGAAAATTCGATT
Organism: uncultured Saprospiraceae bacterium; assembly: GCA_938015435.1. Classification (GTDB taxonomy): domain Bacteria; phylum Bacteroidota; class Bacteroidia; order Chitinophagales; family Saprospiraceae; genus UBA1994. Next base: position 205,565 of record CALLPN010000016.1, on the reverse strand, counting down.
CTAATCCAAGAGCAACAGCTACAAAATAGTGAATTGCAGAAAAGAGTGGAACAGCAAAACGAATTGGTCAAAGTACTTCAAAAGGATAAAACAATACTCCTAAGTCAACTGTCAGTAATCAAAGAATCTCGTGAATCCTTGAATGTAGCCATTGAGGCAAGAGTATTAGGCGAACTATCTGGAAAGAAAGTAGGTTTTGATACTAGTAGTACTACAGACTCTGATCCATTGATTGTAAAAGGCAAGGTGTTATTACCCATCAGTAACGGATATATTGAAGATTTTTCTATTGATGGAGAAGAGCAGACGAAAACATTATCTATCTCTGCAGGTAGAGGTGCTAATGCGGTGGCTGTAGCTCAAGGCAAAGTGATCAGCGTAAAAGAAGTAGACGGCTATGGGAAGATGATAATCATACAACATGATGACTTTTATACGATCTATGCTAATATCAATAAGGTGGTAATCGCAGAGGGTGATATCGTAGAGAAAAGTACTAAGTTGGGTAAATTAAATTCTAAAGAGAATAGATTGCACTTTGAGTTGTGGAAAGACAAAGAGAGATTAGACGCGAATGAGTGGATAGAAGAGCAGTGCAATTTTTATAAACAAGGAAACAAGAACTATGAGTGGTAATTGGAATATAGGTAAAGAAAAAGCAAGAGGTCTAAAGAAAGAGACGGAGTTTGCAGTATTGGTAGGCGTAATCACTAAGCAATACACTGAAGAGCAGGCCAAAGAGCATCTTGACGAATTGGAATTCTTAGCCAAGACCGCCGGTGCCCAAATTAAGAAGCGTGTCACTCAGAAGCTTCAGCATCCTGATGTCCGTACTTTTGTCGGAAAGGGTAAGTTGCAAGAAATCGCAGAATATATCGAGCGTAATGAAGATATTACCTTGGTTATATTTGATGATGATCTTACAGGTAAGCAAGCCAGTATATTAGAAGAGGAGCTTAAAGTTAAAATCGTAGATCGGAGTACATTGATACTAGATATTTTTGCGAGTAGGGCACAGACAGCTCAGGCTAAAACTCAAGTTGAATTAGCGCAAACCCAGTATATGTTACCAAGGCTTAGAGGTCTTTGGGATCACTTAGAAAGGCAAAAGGGTGGTATCGGTATGAGAGGGCCTGGAGAGATGGAAATAGAAACGGATAGACGTATCGTAAGAGATAAGATATCTAAGCTCAAAAAGCAATTAGAAAAAATAGATCAACAAGCGGCTACACAACGTAAAAATCGTGGAGCTCTTATTAGAGTGGCATTGGTAGGATATACCAATGCAGGTAAGTCTACTCTTATGAATAGGCTGAGTAAATCTGATTTGTTTGCGGAGAACAAACTCTTTGCGACATTGGATACCACGGTACGAAAAGTGGTGTTTGGTACTATGCCATTTTTGCTTTCTGATACGGTTGGATTTATCAGGAAGCTACCTCACCATTTGATCGAAAGTTTCAAATCTACATTAGATGAAGTAAGAGAAAGTGATATACTAGTACATGTAGTCGATATAGCACATCCACAGTTTGAAGATCATCTCAAAACGGTAAGAATGACATTGCAAGAACTAGGTGTAACTGAGAAGCCAACTCTTCTTGTATTCAACAAAATAGATCTTTATAAAGAGAGATATTTTGACGACTTTTTAGAAGACGAAGTGAAATCTGAAATCATATCAGAACTCAAATCTAATCTGAAGAACAATTATGATGATGATAATATTTTTATCTCAGCGGTAACAAAAGAAAACGTTGATGAGCTTAGAGCAAAATTGACTGAGATGATAGACATGGAATACAATTCTGTTTATCCGTATAAAACTAAAACTTGGTAAGTTTCTGGGTTTTCATAGAAAAACGGAAACATCGAAACGCGCATTTCAGCGTTTCGAGAAAATAAAGTTTCTGGCTTTTCATAGAAAAACGGAAACATATAAACGCGCTCTGAAATAGCTCAGATAAATAAGTTGATCGAAGTCGAGAAAGAAATAATATTTCAGCTTGTTGATACGTGTTTTCGAAAAAATAAAATACTATTTTCTCAGTATTTGAAATTTGGTGAATCAATGGTATTTTTAAAAAATTGTAATCTAAAAAGGCAATATTTTATTGAAGCGAATAGAGATTAGATTTATAATATGTGGAAAGGAACTACATAAATTTTATCGTCGATTTCGACAGATATTTATTAAAAGATGATATTTTTGAAAGTATGTCTACACACCTTTACAAAGAAGCCATCATCTCAGAGACACGCAAACGCATCATCGAAGAATCTATTCCTCGAATAAAACAATGTTTAGCAGAATTGACGGATGAGCAAATTTGGTATAAATCCAACTCCAATACTAATGCGGTAGGAAATCAGGTTTTACACCTGTGCGGTAATGTGCGTCAATGGATTCTACATGGTCTTGATGGACAAGATGATGTGAGGCAAAGAGATCTAGAATTCAACGAAAGAGGTCCATTATCTAGAGAAATACTTATCAGCCATTTGGATGTACTGACGACTGACTTAAATGCGGCATTGGATCGAATTGTAGATCAAGATTTATTATTGGTTAAGACCGTTCAGAAATATTTTCACGAGAGCGGTATTAGTATTCTATTTCATGTAACCGAGCATTTTAGCTACCATACAGGTCAAATCACCTATTTTACGAAGATGACTAAGGACATAGATACTGCCTATTACGGTAAGCTAGATTTGTAAGACAAATAAAGGCTAATTAGCATTTTGAAACATAACAATAATTTGTACATAAGTATAACGTTGTCTTTCTGAGAGAGTGAATTTTCGACCTGCTCCGAATGACAATTAATTCGTTTCCTTATGATATATGGACAATAGTATACTAGCAATCCTTTAGCCCCAAAATTATTCCTACTTTTACTACTTATATCAACCCTAGCGACGTTATATACGTTGTAGCATTGATTATACTAAAGTAGAGAAGACATTTTGAAAAGATCAACACTAATATTTCTGACAATTATCGCCGTATTGATTATAGATCAATGGCTCAAAGTCCATATCAAATTGACCTATCCAATAGGAGAAGGATTCAAGATATTTGATCAAGATTGGGCGCGTATTCATTTTGTAGAGAACAAGGGTATGGCTTTTGGTCTCGAGATGGGAGGAGCGGCTGGAAAGTATGCACTATCTATATTTCGTATACTCATGGTAGGTTTATTGGGATATATAATCAAGGGGTTAGTAGAATCTAAAGAGTCGAAGTGGCTTATAGTCTGCTTTTCGCTGATCATCGCAGGAGCGATTGGCAATATTATCGATAGTATGGTATATGGCTTAATATTTTCAGCGTCTTCATTTCATGGTCCTGTAGCAGAATTTATGCCTGAGGCTGGTGGATATGCTTCATTCTTACAGGGAAAAGTAGTAGATATGTTTCATTTTCCGATGATCACTACGACATGGCCAGAGTGGGTACCAAAGTGGGGAGGAAGTTCATTAGAATTTTTTAGGCCAGTATTTAATGTAGCTGATGCGGCTATATCAGTTGGAGTAATAGCGATATTACTATTTCATAGAAGGTTTTTTACTAAGCCAGAAGAACAAAATAAAAAATCAATAATCACTGATATTGCAGCGGGTGCTGAATTATTAGGAGAATAATATATACATGAAACTAAGCAACTATGCCCTAGGCAAATGGATAACTGGAGATGGAGATGGGCAAAACCTATATGACGCTTCTACAAATGAAGTAATAGCTACAGCGAGTAGTAAAGGACTAGATTTTGGAGAGATGATGCATTATGGTAGGACTGTTGGTTCGCCTAAGCTTCGTAAGATGACTTTCCAAGAGAGAGGTCTGATGATCAAAGCACTAGCGATGCACTTGCACGGTATGCGTAAGAAGTATTACGATATGAGTTATCAGACTGGCGCTACCAAGGTGGACAGTTGGATCGATATCGAAGGTGGAATAGGAAATCTATTTGCCAATGCTAGTCTTAGACGAAAGTTTCCAGATCAACCTTACTTTGTAGATGGTGATCAAGTAGGTCTAAGTAAAGAAGGAACATTCGTAGGGCAACATATAATGGTACCAAAGGAAGGTGTAGCGATACATATCAATGCTTTCAACTTTCCGATTTGGGGGATGCTAGAGAAGTGCGCAGTTAACTGGTTGGCAGGAATGCCGGCTATCGTTAAGCCAGCTACGGTAACTTCATTCCTTACAGAGTTTATGGTCCGTGATATCATCTCTTCAGGAATATTGCCAGAGGGGGCACTACAGTTGATCTGTGGTAGTGGTAGAGGAATACTCGACACTGTGACATCACAAGACGTAGTAACCTTCACAGGATCTGCGACTACAGGTCGTATGCTTAAGTCTACACCAAGGATAATCAATGAAGCAGTACCATTCAATATGGAAGCGGATTCGCTTAACTGTATTGTATTAGGTAAGGATGCTGCTCCAGGAACCGAAGAATTCACTCTATTTCTCAAAGAAGTAAGACGAGAGATGACAGTCAAGTCTGGGCAGAAATGTACAGCGATCAGACGAATCATAGTACCTGCAGATTATATAGAAGATGTACAGATACAGTTAGGTGCCGCCTTACAAAAGACGACAGTAGGTGACCCGAGAGTCGAAGGAGTGAAGATGGGAGCATTGGCTGGTAAAGACCAAGTGGCAGAAGTAAAAGAAAAAATCAATGAACTGTTGCAATCTAGTCAGATGGTATACGGTAACCTTGATCAAGTCGATATACATGGAAATAGTAATCCCAACGGTGCATATATGGCACCAGTATTGTTAAGACAAGATCATCCATTTAAAAACACGGATGTACATGATATAGAGGCCTTTGGTCCAGTATCTACCATCATGCCTTATGATACACTAGATGATGCGATCCAACTGGCTAAGATGGGTAAAGGATCACTCGTATGCTCAGTAGCTACTTATGATGATAAGATCGCTAGAGATTATGTATTGGGTGCGGCTAGTTATCATGGACGTATACTAGTACTCAATAGAGAGTCTGCTCCGGAGAGTACAGGCCACGGATCACCTATGCCACTTCTTGTACATGGAGGTCCAGGACGTGCTGGAGGTGGAGAAGAGATGGGAGGAGTCAGAGGAGTAAAACATTATATGCAAAGATGTGCTGTGCAAGGTTCGCCTTCTACATTGACCGAAGTTACTGGTGTTTACCAATATGGAGGCAAGTACAAGGATCCAGGACAGCATCCATTCCGCAAGCACTTTGAAGATATACAGATCGGTGATACGGTAATCACTCACAAGCGTAGTATTACAGAAGCTGATATTGTCAACTTTGGAAATGTATCGTGGGATCACTTCTATGCTCATACAGATACTACATCATTAGAAGGAACTACGTTTGAGCAGAGAGTTGCTCATGGGTACTTTATACTCAGTGCAGCAGCCGGATTATTTGTAGATCCAGGCAAAGGGCCAGTTCTTTTGAATTATGGAATCGATGAATGTAGATTTACTAAGCCAGTATATGCTGGGATGACAATCGGTGTCCGACTTACCGCCAAAGAAAAGATTATACAAGAGAAGAAAGAAGATGAAGATTTCCAAAAAGGAATAGTCAAATTTTTGGTTGATGTATATGATGAGACTGGAGAGACAGTAGCGATTGCAACGATCTTGACTATGGTGAAGTGTAAAGGCAAAGATGAGAAGGAATCATCAGAATCAATCGATTAAAATTTCCTATTGATTTGTAATATAGAATTTGACTATAAAAAATAATTACCATTGGATAAAATACAAGCAGGACACATAACGACTTCTACAGAAAATAGAATCTGTACGATTACATTTTTTCATCCAGCGCATAATTCATTGCCTGGAAAGCTTTTAGGGGAATTTAGAGATGCGATCTATGATGCTGGAGCAAGTGAAGATAATGACCTTATCGTCATCCAATCTGATGGAGAGCGTACTTATTGTGCAGGAGCAAGTTTCAATGAATTAGTAGCTATAGAAGATTTTCCTACAGGGAAGACATTCTTTTTGGGATTCGCTAATGTGATCAATGCTATCCGTAAGTGTGGTAAGATAGTAATCGGCCGTGTACATGGTAAAGCAATCGGTGGAGGAGTAGGTATTGCATCTGCGTGTGATTACTGTATGGCCACTAAGTTTGCGTCTATCAAGCTATCAGAATTAGCGGTAGGTATCGGTCCATTTGTGATCGGTCCAGCAGTAGAGCGTAAAGTTGGTTTGTCAGCATTTTCACAGATGGCATTGAATGCTACAGAATGGCAGACTGCTGAATGGGGAAAGCAAAAAGGATTGTTTACTGAAGTGTTTGAAACTACGAAACAACTCGACGAATATATCGCACACTTCACAACTAATCTAGTTGATAAAAATCCTGAAGCGTTGAGATTACTCAAAGAAGTATTTTGGAAAGGAACTGAGCACTGGGATGATCTACTTGAAGAGAGAGCGGAGATGAGCGGAAGGTTAGTACTTTCTGATTATGCTAAGAATTCGATTCGTGGATTTTTGAAAGGGTAGATCTTTTTTAGATTGATTTGTTTTATTGAACCTTCAATTATGAAAATTAAATTATCGACAATTGTAATTTCATTTTTTCTATGCGCTTCTCTATGTGCACAAAGCAAGGTTTTATTAGCGGATTCGATCAAAGTAATTCGTGATGGTAATTATGGTCTTTCTATCGCAAAGAAAATATCAGATGATACGTATGGTATAATTGATACTAATGCAAACACAATAGTCTCTTTTGAATACGACGCAATATATCCATTCTACGAAAAATTAGCACTGGCATACAAAGATGATAAATGTGGTTTTTTAAACCTTGAAGGTGAAGTGGGGATACCTTTTGATTATGAATTAGGTAATCATTTTGTAAACGGTAAAGCGGTAGTTTCGAAGAACTACGTTAAGGGCGTTATTGACACTTCAAACCAAGTGGTATTGCCCTTTAAATATACTGCACTAGCTACTCACGATCATCGATTTTATGCATTTCAATTGGAGCCCAAAAAATCTGGGATTATGGATAGTAACGAACAAGTTATTATTGATCCAATTTACGATATCTTACTAGCAAAGAACGATTCGCTATGGGCAGGCAGGAGGAATAATAAATTCTATATCCTAAAGAATAATGGAGATTTTCAAAATGTTAATGCATTTGATCAATTAGGGTCGATGAATAGTGCAGGTTTGATAAGGTTTTCGATAGGAAATAAAGTTGGATTTCTAGATGACCAATTTAAGACGGTTATACCTGCGCAATATGAAAGAAGTGGTGTCGCAATAGGATCAATAATGTCAGTCTTTGACGGAAATAAGTGGGGATTTATTGATGAAAAAAATCAACCGATTACAGATTTTATATACGATAAAGTCCAGTCTCTTAATAAAGAATATTGTATAGTTGTAAAAGATAGAAAGTCTAATGTAATTGATCAGAATGCTAATGTAATGCTTGATCAAGATTGCAAGGAAATACGGAAGATTAGTAATTCAAATTTAATCTATATAGATAGACATATTTATGACAGTTCATTTCAAAGAAAAACAAAAGAGGAAGTTGTCTATGTACCTGAAAGGTTAAGTGGCTTGCGTAACGGTATGATAAAAGTACGCGTTAAGGACAGTTTAATATGGGATAAGATTGGTTATTTGGATTCTCTTGGAAATATGAAAGTTGAAGGGATATATGATGAGGGAGATCATTTTTATGAAGAGAAATGTACAGCAGTAAGATCAAATGGTAAATGGAGTTTCATCAATACCAATGGAAAAAAACAAACGTCCAGAGAATTTGATTCTGTCGCCCATTTTGGCTCTTTCGATAATTGTAATTACATAGTCGAAAAAGATGATTTATACGGATGTTTTATTGGAGACAAACTATTGTATGAACCACAATTCGAAAAATTAATTGTGGATCAAAATCAAGTTTTGATCTATAAGAAAGGAAATAAATATGGAATCATAGATTTAACTAGAAATAGAATCAATACAGTGCTTTATGATAGTATCACGGCAAATATTTCAGATTATTTTGTGGTCGACGATGGATTACACGGTTTCATCGACAAGGATTTAAAAACTATTATCCCTATCGAATATGAATACCTTGCTCATGGGGGATTGTTTTTTATTGCAAAGATGAATGGGAAGTATGGTACAATTTCTGAATCCAATGAGATCATCCAGGATTTCGTGTATGATAAAATAGTTATGAAACCATTTACCGTTGTAAAAGTGTATAAGAATGGTAAAGTTGGAATATTGAGCTCAAATGGGAGCGAACTCATTTCGCCAAAATATGATGAAATACGAGATTTAGATTGGTTCAACGTAGAGGTTGTATCAGGTTCGAAAACTGAAATTATTAATATTGCCCAATTGGAAAGCAAAGTTGAAAATGAAAAGAAGAAGTAGTATACCTTTTACAATGTTGCAGAGAAAAGTAGCTGTCTTTTTTAGAGAATCATATCGGCATAACTAACCACAGTCTCATAGCCTTTATCAGCGAAGTAACCTCTGAGGTCATCTTCTTTAGATCCAGTGGCTAAAGCGAAATCACCACCCCAAGCACCAAGAGATTTGACACAACCTTTATAGTCGCTAAATCGCTCTTCCTTGATAGTTGGCATTCCTAGGCTTTTACTCAATATAGATTCATGCTTATCGATGAGTTCTTCGAATTTTGAAAAACTACTTACATCGATCATTTCTTTGGTGATAGCATCTATATCTGTGGCGAGTTGCTTACGTTTTTTTGCTTTCTTGAAGTAGTCCTTCACAGCAAGCTGAGTATTTGCCTTCTCATTGAGATGCACGAAATACATATTCTTAGTAAATGAAGGAGCCCAATCTATTGGAGTATATCCTATTTCTTCATCATTAGAGAAGAAGGTGATAGGTCCATCAGCACCAGCACAAGCTACATCGTAACCAGATCCGTTGAATACTTTGTAGTAAAGTTCCAGTGGATTTACGTCTGCCCATTGTGCTACTAGGTGTATCAAAGTACTACTGCTACCTAATCCCCAGTTGCGTGGAAATTCTAGCTGGGTTTCTACTTTGAAACCATTCCATTTAGATAGAAATTCTGAATTCAGATTAATTGCTCCTTTGAATATCTTCATGAGTAGAAGACTTGTCTCTGGATCAGTAGTCTTGTTAGATTTGAAATCCAGTATAGCAAAATCTGCACTAAACCAACTTTCACCTTCCGGAGTAAGACTTTTCCAGATCAGATCTGAACCACGTGTATTCTTTACAGATATCTTTTGCCCCTTCTTAGTAGGTAGCGCAAGCGCAAGCGCACCGTCTAGTACAGCGTATTCTCCAGTAAGGAGCAATTTTCCGTGGGCGTAATATTCTTTGGCGATAACTAGTAAATTGTTGGTTTTACACTTAATTATTGCGCGAAGTTAAGAAGACCATTTCATTTCTTTGCTTAATCCATGATAATTTTTCAAATATGTTACTAATAACAAATTAAAATTTCACTATTTCAATTTGATCAACGGTAACAGTCAGTTTTGCTACACCTTTGCCCGCCTTAATATTACCCTTAATCTGGACCTCTAATTTTTTATAAGACATGATCTGTAGCCCTTTACTCAAGGCGGATAGCGGATTGCTTTTATATAGCTTTGCTAGATCCAAAGTGATGTTCACAGGTAACTTAAATTCTGATTTGGCAGGCATGGTGGCATCCACTGTTTGCTTAATATTGGCTATAACAATATCATCTACAAGTACTTCGAGATCGGCAGAGGCTAAGTCGACTTCAATTCCATTAGGATTATTGATGATGAGAAGCGCATCCATATCGATACGATCTTTGTTCATTTCCTTGATATCTACATCTTCTATCCTTTCAAGAGAAGGTTCTTCTAGCGATAGATTGTTGCATGAGATAAATAAGGTCGAGCAAAGAAGGGAAATAATGACGAGAGTTGATTTCATAATGTTATAATTGATAACTTAATAGTACAAATTGAATTCTAAATTTTAATATTTATCCGCTAGATGGCTTATTATTTTAGACTATCCAACTGGTTTCATATATTTATGAAAATTGATAACTATGAAAGTTATATTTCAAACCGTATGTCTGATAACAGTATTTTCTCTTGGGAGTGTACATCTTTATGCTCAGCAATTTGAATTGAAAAAGGACGGAAAAGTAGCACAACTAGATCTTAAGTCAGATTGGTATGTTGTCCAAAAACTTGGAAATGACGATGAATGTTGCAATTCTAGAAGGTTTCTAGGAGAAATCGTAAACGTTACTCAAGATTCTGTGCAACTAGAAGCAAAACAATTTGAAACTAAAAGAACAGATTCTGAAAAATCATACTTATCAAAAGTCAAGTTTAATACGAAAGCAGAATTTCCAATTTATACTATTTCTAAATCTGATATTAAGAATATCCAAGAAAAAGGAAGTGGGCTTAAGAAGGTATTTATTGGAGCTGGGGGAATTCTAATATTTACAAGTGTTGCTACGGCTATTCATGCTTTGATAGTCGACGATGATGATCGTAAAGCATTGTTGTTATCTGCCGGAATTCAATTAGGCGCTTCTATTGCATTGATTAGTATTGGTAATACTGGTAAAGAGAAATATAGAATTAGTGAAGATGCTTGGCAATTTTGATCTTTGTTTCAATTTGGTCCTTTACGAAGTTATAAAAGCAAATTATTAATACAATAATTGATAATCATCATAGAAAAAAATCATGCAAATACTAGAGAAATACGCTAACCTACTTGTACACTATTGCTTAGAGATACAGCCAGGAGAAAGATTGTACATCAGCTCAACCACATTAGCGCAACCACTCGTCAGAGAAGTTTATCGTTCTGCTATGAAAGCGGGTGCACATGTTGATGTTAAGATGTCATTTAGAGAAGAGGCAAAGATCTTTTTGGATCATGCTAATGATGATCAGCTAGCTCATGTTTCGCCTTTGCAAAAGGAAGCGATGGAAAACTATGATGCTTATCTAGCGATTAGAGCCCCATTCAATCTCAAAGAAACACAAAGCGTAGATCCTGAGCAAAGAAAGAAACGAAGTAAGGCGTTATCTGGAATCAACCAAACCTACTTCACCCGTACGGCTGATAGGTCACTCAAAAGGTCTCTCTGTCAGTATCCAACACAGGCAAGTGCACAGCAAGCCGGAATGAGTCTAGAAGAGTATCAGCAGTTTGTCTTTAATGCTTGTAATCTATTTGCGGACGATCCGGAGGGAGAGTGGCTCAAAGTACGTGCATCTCAGCAAAAGGTAGTTGACTATCTCAATAAAGCGGATGTAGTGCAATACAAGTCCAAAAAGACGGACATTACTTTTAGAGTAAAAGATAGAATTTGGATGAATTCTGATGGACAGACTAATATGCCATCTGGAGAAGTATATTCGGCACCCATAGAAGATAGTGTAAATGGGGTTGTATTTTTCGATTATCCCATTGTGTATATGGGACAAGATGTACATAATATCACTTTATGGGTAGAAGACGGTGTCGTGGTAAAGTGGGATGCTGAGAGAGGTAAAGAAGTCATCGATGAAGTAATGAAAATTCCTGGAGCTAACCGTTTTGGCGAAGTAGCGATTGGAACTAATTATAATATCCAGCGAGCGACTAAGAATATTTTATTTGATGAAAAGATCGGTGGATCTATACATATGGCAGTAGGACAAGCATATAAGCAAAATGGAGGACTCAATCAATCTGCTATTCATTGGGATATGATCTCGGATATGAAAGATGGTGGCCAGATTATCGTAGATGGTAAGTTGATCTATGAAAATGGAGAATTTATTATTTTTTAGGATAGCCGGCAAGCAAAAAAGAATGGAGTCGGTAAAAGAAGATTTTTTCGCAGTGCCGCATTTATTCGGTGGAATTCAAAAGTTATCTACGGCTAAGAAGTTATTTTCGCCTTGATATAATATTTTTTTCAATAAGTATAAAGTAATATAAGCAAACAGTAGTGGTACTAAAGACTTCTCGATATTCCAAGTTCTAATCCTCTTAGTTCTGCCAACCCTCTTAATCTTCCAATACCGGAATATCCTGGATTTGTAACTTTTTCTAAATCGTCTAACATTTGATGGCCGTGGTCTGGTCTCATCGGAATTGCGTAATCTTTTCGCCCCTCTGTCGCCCGTCTTTTTTCTTCTTTAATCACCTCTTTTACAATGCTAAACATATCAACGTTCCCTTCCAAATGGTTCGCTTCAAAGAAATTTCCATCTGCATCTCGTTGAGTACTTCTTAAATGTAAGAAATGAACTCTATCGGCGAATCGTTGAAATATTTTCACTAAGTCATTATCTTTTCTAACACCTAACGAACCCGTGCAAAAAGTCATTCCATTAGCTGGATCTGGTACTTGAGAAAATAAGTAAGCAAAGTCTTCTTCTGTACTTACGACTCTAGGTAAACCAAGAATAGGCATTGGAGGATCATCTGGATGAATGCACATCAGAACATTATTGCTTGATGCTATCGTAATGATTTCTTTTAAGAACTCAATTAGATTCTGTTTTAATTTGTCGCTATCTATATTGTCGTAAGTATTTAAAACCTCTTGGAATTGTTCTAGATTATAACCCTCTTCAGCTCCAGGTAAGCCGGCAATAATATTATTCGATAATTTTTCTATTTCTTTAGTTGAGATACTATTAAAATAGGTTTTGGCTTTATCTTTTATGACATCCGTATACGAATCTATGGCTCCAGGTCTTTTTAGAATAAACAATTCGAACGCAGCAAATGCAATTACATCGAATCGTAAGGCCTTTGATCCATCATTAACCACATAGTCAAGCGAAGTCCTTGTCCAATCTAAAACCGGCATGAAATTATAACAAATGATATAGATGCCACACTTAGCTAAGTTTTCAATACTAGTTTTGTAATTGCTTATATATTTCAGGAAATCTCCAGACCTAGTTTTTATATGTTCGTGTATAGGAATGCTCTCAACTACACTCCATGAGAGACCAGACCGTTCTATGATTGCTTTTCTTTCTTTTATTTCTTCAATAGGCCAAATAGCTCCATTGGGAATATGATGTAATGCCGAAACGATTCCTGTCGCTCCAGCTTGTTTTATATCTAATAATGATACAGGATCCTTTGGGCCGTACCAACGCCATGTTTGCTCCATCAGTTTTATTTATAATTAATTATACGCCACTAAATGCGGTAAATCCACCATCTATCGGAATGACAATGCCAGTAACAAATTTGGATGCTTCTGAACACAAATAATGAATAGCTCCATTTAATTCATCGGCATCGCCAAAGCGATTCATAGGTGTGTTTTTAATAATCGTGTTACCTCTGTCGGTATAGCTTCCATCTTCGTTAGTTAATAGCGTTCTGTTTTGATTGCTAATAAAGAATCCAGGAGCTATTGCATTTACACGCATACCATCTCCATATTTCTGAGCTAATTCCACGGACATCCATTTGGTAAAATTGTCTATAGCAGCTTTGGAAGTAGAGTATCCCATTATACGTGTGATGGCTCGATCTGCAGCCATAGAAGAAATGTTAATGATAGTCCCTCTTTTATTCTTAGCCATTTCCCTGCCGAATACTAAGGTAGGAATTATACTTCCGAATAAATTTAGATCGATTACTTGCTTAAATTGTTCTACATCTACATCAAATACAGATTGGTTAGGACCAATAGTTGCACCTGGTTTGTTTCCTCCTGCAGCATTTATTAATACATCGATACCGCCGTGGGTATGCATTATTTTTTGTGCTACCTTTTTAAGGCTACCTTCTTCGACAACATTGCATAAGTAACCATAAACTTTATTGCTTATCTTTTTTAAATTTTGAATAGTGGAGAGAAGTGGGGCTTCTTTATAATGCAATAGAATCACCGTTGCATTATTTTCTAATAAGTATTTTGCCATTCCACCTCCGAGTACACCGCAGCCACCAGTCAAAATAATTATCTTGTCATCTAGATTGAATAGATTCATTTCAGCATTTAGTTTTAATTGTTTGATTGAAAAAATATTAGCATTTAGTTGGGAGGGTAGCAGAGTAATATTTTGGACGGATTGTTGGAAGAAAAGGTGATTTCTGTGATAGCGGCTGAAATAAATATTTCATCACCTTGTGTATATTGATACTCTTTTCCATTACAAGTCATTAGTCCATCGCCAGAATAAATGACAGCAGCATAAAAACTCCCGTTGCCTTTAATTTTATAATTACCATTTAAAATCAATTCATTTAGACCAAAGCAATTGGTATGCGATTCGTTAAAGAGGGTTTTCAGAGTAAATTCACTCGAGCTTTCTAATACTTCAGGTTTTACTCTCCAGCTATTCAGTGCTTCGTCTAGGGTATATGTATCATAATGAAAGCATTCTAACATTTTTTCTTCACCAACACCTTGATGAATTAATGCGGGTCCAATCTTCATTCCTTTTGGTGTTGTTTTTTCTACACGCATAGTATAGTCTGTTGGCTCTTGTACTTCCATTAAGAAGCAACCAGCACCAATGGCATGTGGAATACCTCCGTATATCATAAAAGCATCACCAGGATTTACTTCTATTTTATGCAAACAATCAAGCATTCCTTCTATATTTTGATCTTCAAAGAAAGCTTTCCACTTTTCTTTGGTTACATGTTTTTTGAATCCCATATAAACGACGCTTTTCTCACCATCTACCTCACGTGTATTTAATACATACCAAGATTCGGTTTTGCCAAATTCTGAATTGAAGATCGTTTTAGCATACTTTTTATCCGGATGAACTTGAAGAGTTAATCGTTCTACCGAATCTAACATCTTTATCAATACTCCGGTGGTACCATATTTTTGGGCAAGTGACGACCCTAAGTATAACTCGAGGTTTGAGTCTATTAACTCCTTGAGTGGTAAATTGCCATTTTCAGTTATTACAATAGATAGACCTTCATCTATAGGACGGCCTATACCGCGGGCAGTAATCGTTGACATGATCCATTCTTCTGGCATACTTCCATCGACCTCAGGGATTGTGTTTTTCCAATTGTCAATCAAAGCGCCTCCTTCATAAGTTCTCCAAACTCTATTAGAGAGCTGTTTAAGAGGAATATGGGCATATTTATCTAGGTCGTTAGTCATGTCCTACAGTTATTTTATACATAAGTGTTTTGAGAAATAATCAATTTATGAAATCAATAAATCCAATTATTGCAATATATAGCATGAAACAGTTAAACACAAAAGTAGCGCCTAATGCTATATTCATTCCGAGAGTAGCTTTATGTGTTTTCATAATTTCAGATTTATTCAATAGTATGATGAGAAACAATGTGATCAAAGGCATCACAAAAGGACTTAGTGCTTGTGATGCGATTAATATCCACATTGGTTTGCCGCCTAAAAGAGGAACAATCAAACCAGATAATGCGACTAATATGGCAATTAGCTTAAACAATGGTCTTTTCATGTTACGTGGAGTACCGGCGTAATCTGAAATCAACCATGGAAACAATAGGAGATTCGGAAAGATTGATGATAGTCCTGCCGCGATAATACCTAATGTAAATAACGTAAGAGCAAATTCTCCTGCCCAGGGTCCTAAAGCGTGCATTAAATCTGTTGCATTATCTACAGGAGTTCCGGAAAAGTATAGAGTTCCTGTCGCACTAATCATGATAGCAAGACTAATTAGAAAAGTCATAATCATAGATGACATAGCATCCTTATTGTCTTTTTTTAAATCACTATGATTCCAACCTTGTTCTTGGACCAGAATACTTCTAGAGGCCAAGCAAACTCCTGCCATTGTGGTACCAACTATACCGGCAATAATGAGCCCTATATTGTCACCTTGTGGTAATGTTGGAAAAAAATCAATTATAGTTTTACCTGATTCTTTTAAAACCATAAAACTTGTGATGATAAATGCGAGTGCCATAAAACCTACCATGATGCTCATGGCCTTAATGAAGTTTTCGTGCTTTCCGGTCCAAAATAAGCTAATCAAAATAAAAATAAAGAAAGTAGAAATAATGGGTCCGTTTAAAAAGGAGATGGAGGTTTTTACAGAGATCCATTCCATTGCTACCTCCGCGACTACACCCATTACTCCTATAACAGAAGAGACAATAGAAACTGCTAGAGCAGTAATGATAAAGAGAGTAACTGGTTTTCCAAATGTCTTTTTAAAATTACACATAAGTGTATCTCCTGAGATAATAGTTAACTTACTAATCGATATAAGGAGGAAATATGTAAAGAAACAAGATAACAATAATGCCCAAGACAGACTTAAACCGAATTTTGCGCCAGAGACCACCATTGACGTGACACTTCCAGTTCCAACTACATAACCGATAATAAAAAAGGCAGGCCCATAGTCTTTAAGTTTAATTTTCAATTTTTCTAAGGTAGAGAGGCTATTAGTTGCCATGATTAAATTGGTTTTTACTTGAATTATTCTTTTATTTCTGTCAAGATAAGAAGAATTGTCATTTGGAAATATCAATTTTGTCTTATAATTGGAAGGCTTGAGTATATGTTTTTTTGTAGAGATGGTCGACTAAGATAAGGGTAAGGATATTCAAGGTGTGAAATACGGTAATGTGAGCTGTATGATCGAGCGCTTAGTTTGTTAGTATAGTTAGGTTTGAGAGAATAGTAAGCTAGAGATTAAGTTGTAATAGATGCTTTACTAACCATTCTACTAAAACGACTTAATTGCCAATAGATGGTTTTATTTTATTGGTATTGTGACTTTACGCTTACTTTTGGGTCTAAAGAAGTAGAAACTAGAAGTAATATCTTACTGAAAAGTTGATTTTTGACAATAAATATGAATCAAAACTAAAATTATGAAACATTTTTTGAAATACGCTTTATTTGCATTAGTGTTCTTAGTAGGTACGTCAACGTCTGTTGTAGCTCAAAATTCATCTTCAAAGAAGGATAAAACTGAGAAGACAAAAACTAAAAAAACTAAAAAAACTAAAAAATCCAAGAAGGCTAAGAAAGCTAAAAAATCGAAGTCTAAGAAAGGAGATAAAAAGGCTAAGAAGGCAAAAAAGGCTAAAAAAGGAGCGAAGAAAAGTGATACTGAAAAAGCAACTAAAAAAGGTAAAACTGCTAAGAAGAAAGCTAAGACGACGAAAAAGTCAACTAAAGCAAAAAAGAGTTATACTAATAAGCCTAATAAATCATCCGATAAATCTATGGGTAAAGATGATAAAGGCAGGATGATATACAAAGGCCCAAAAGGAGGTAAGTACTATATCAACTCCAATGGAAATAAAACATACTTGAAGAAGTAAGCATTACTTTAAGAGAAATAAAGAATCGGCTATCCTGTTAGGGTAGCCGATTTTTTTGTTTTAGTTCTTCGAAAGTATTGAGTAATTCGCAATTAAGTTGAAATTCTTATTGCAATACACTCACTGACTTTATAAAATTGGAGAGCGTATTTGTTTTTACAACAACTGCAGAGATTATGTAATATGTTTCGTTAACAGTTATTGGAGGTCAGTGGTTGAGTTGATAGTCAGATCAGTAGAATTCATATTTTTAAATATCCACGGCTATTACTTTAATTTATATAATTACACCTTCATCTCTTTGAATGTAATACCTAATTTATTTTGAGTATCAATCACCTTTTGCTTTTCACCTGGTATGATTAGCGCAATAGATTGTCCTGTTTTTCCAGCTCTAGCTGTACGTCCACTTCTATGAGTATAGTAGTTTAAAAAATCTGGCAATTGGTGATGAAGTACAAACGTGAGATTGTTCACATCGATACCCCTTGCAGAAACGTCCGTTGATACTAAGAATTGGAGTTTCTCATTTCTAAAAGCTCTCATAACTTTATCACGTTCTTTCTGTTGCATATCACCTTCTAATGCACCCACAGAAAAACCTTTGTTTTGTAGTTGACTCGTTAATGTTCTTGTTCCAGCTTTGGTTTTACAAAAGATAACACCTCTCTCTTTTTGTCTTTTATTGAGGATTTTTTCGATTACATAGAGCTTATCCTCAATATGAGTATTAATATAATGATGAGAAATATTCTTATTGACTTGAGCATTTTTGTCGATTTCGATCTTAATCGCATCAACCGACATATAGTTGTGGATGATCTTCTTTACCTCGTCTGGCATCGTAGCCGAAAACAACCAAGTATTACGCTTGTGAGTATTGTAAGCCAATATTTTACTTATATCTTCTTCAAAACCCATGCTTAACATTTCGTCAGCCTCATCTAAGATTAACGTAGATACGTTAGAGATATCTACAGCTTCTCGTTCTATCAAATCAAGTAAGCGTCCTGGCGTGGCTACAATAATATGCGTAGTTCTTCTGAGCGATTTAATTTGCTTCTCTATCTTCTCTCCACCGTAAACTCCTTCTACAAAAATTTTCTCATCAAGGTATTTGGTAAATTTGAAGAGTTGCTTTTTTATCTGTTGTACTAGCTCACGAGTAGGAGCAATGATTAATCCTTGTACTCCTTCTCTATTTTGGCTTATAGTGTTCAATATAGGTAAGCCAAATGCTGCAGTCTTTCCTGTACCTGTTTGCGCTAATCCAATCAGATCTGTTTTGGTGCCTAATAGCTGAGGTATTACGGCTTCTTGGATTTCAGTCGGATGTATAATATTGAGTTCTTTCAATGCTTTTATATATCCCTTACTAAGTCCTAGATCTGAAAATGTCTTCATAGTTTTTCTATTATGGTATAAATGTAATTCCTACTTCTGACAACCCACTGGTTTAATGGAGAAATTGATTTGTAAAGGGTATAATACTTATATCCTATTCATTTCGCTTTTTAGACATTTTCCTCTAGGTTCATTACTTTCATGAAGAACAACTTCTGAGTGTAAGAACTGTGCCGCATCTGCAGAATCTTTCACTTTTGTAGCACTACGTTCTATCATTTTATTCTCAAATTCGGCCAGTGCATTTTCTCTAACACCTCGCTCTTTCCATCCAGAAAATTGCTGACATCCTCTTGAAATTCCACGTGCTAGAGCTAAGGCATCTAACAGCGCTTGATTGGCCCCTTGCCCTTTGAAAGGACTCATTGGATGCGCGGCATCTCCAATTAAAGTCACTGGTCCAGCATTCTCCAATAGTTGCGACGTAAGTAATTCGCGATCATAAACAGGATATCCAGAAATATGTTTTTCTTCTGTAGCCGTCAAAATTTGAGGAATCGGATCATGCCATTGCGTTCTGCGACAGGCTTCTTCTTTGAGCGCCTTCGTACCTTGAGTATTCAATCGCTTCGCCTCTTCTTCAGGTAGGGGAAAGCTAAGTTGCCACATCACAGAGTCTGTTGCAAAAGGCATCATATAGATCCGTTCATTACCATTGGCAGTTTGAAATACAGTAGCGGAGTCAAGCAACTCGTTGTCAATATCTCCGAGAGCCTCCAAAGGACAAATACCTAATATGACGATACAACCCAAATAGCGAAGAGGTGTAATGTTTTCACCAATTAGTAATCGTCTAATAGAGCTTCTTATACCATCAGCTCCAACCACGAGATCCGCGTGGATATTTTTCATCTTACCGTCTACATTGAAAGTTAGATCGACTCCCTCGGATATTCCTTCACAAATTTTGTAATTTACTAGTTGATGTCCCCATTGTACTTGATCATGTCCACCCAATTGCTCTAGTAAAGCCAAGCGTAACGATTGACGAGCAATATGCACATTGGTACGTTTAGGTGATTTACTTTCACTTGATTGGGTCCATTTTCTCATTCCCCATTCGCCAATTATTTTTCCTTCTGTGTTATGTACAACATGCCTTGTTGATACTATACCTTCCTTCAAAGATAGAATCCCTAATCCTTCGATCGCTTTACTTGCTTGCTGCAAAGTGAGTCCATAGCCTTGAGATCTAGCATCGAAGCTATTGTCTCGCTCATACAAGGTAAATGGAATTCCTCGATGTAAGCATGCTACAGCCAATGCCACTCCACCTATGCCACCTCCAATAATAGCTACATGAGGATAGTTTTCTTGATCGGCTATTGGAAATGCTGAGGATGGCAGGATACCAGTTCCATTACAAGTTGTGCATTTGATCAGACTTCTCTTAGGGCGAATGGGAGCGGCACCTACACTATTGTTTTTTTCAAACAGATCCAATTCCATTTGATAGCGGAGGCGTACTTTTTTTTTGAGCTTTCGGCTATTTTTACCATGGCCTTTACATTCCGGACAACACGTCCAGCAAGTTTGATTATCCTGAATGGCCTCGTTTCCTTTCACATATATTTATTTAATCTGATCTTGAGTTTTTTTACGTAAACTCGGTAGCTAATAGCTTTTATACTTTTCGCTTTATCGATTAACAATTTGAATTTTCTTTTTAATTATATTTCCATTGGTGTGTACAGCTAATGAGTACATCCCTGAAGATAAGTCACTGACTAATAATTGCGTATTCTTTTTATTAATATTTTTACTGCTCAATTGTAATTTTCCATTCACATCAAATAATTCGATTTCTGAGATATATGTTGACGATTCAATGGTTATTAAATTTGTCGCTGGGTTAGGATAAGTCTGGATGTCATTATTTATATTGACTTCAGTTGTTGCAGTGGACTGATCGAGATTATATGATATTTCAAGATCATTAGATAAGGTAATAGTATCAACTAAGCTTTGCCCTTGATAATTTATTACAACTTCATAATCACCTTTAAACCCACGGAAGGATTCTACACCATTTGGATTAGTCTCTCCATTTTCTTCTGTCCACCATTCGTTAAATAACTTATTGAACGTTACTTCGGCTGCAGGTTTTTCAGTCCAATCTTCATTAAATAGATTGCCGCTCCCCATCCAATGAGATTCGTCCCACATACCCCAAAAAATAAACATATCTACTTCTGGAATACTAAATATCATTGTTAAGAAATCATTGAGATAATTGGCTGCAGTTTGCGGGTCTATTCTGGCGTCCAAAAAATCATATTCAGTTATTTTTAACGGCGCATCATACTTACTTGCAAAGTCATTAAGTATTTCTTCGACTTCATATATCGATGTTGGAAAATGTCCCATGTGAGATTGAAAACCGATACCCTGAAGTTCAATTCCATCGTCCACTAGTTCTTGAATAGTATTTTGTAAAAAATCATATTCTGTACCCTTGTTTTGTTGAGAAGAGATAGTGACATAATCTACAATAACATTTGGTTTGTCAGGGATTAAGGTTGAAAATTGATTCATAACTTCTGAATAATATTCTCTACCGGTAACGTAAGGACCGAATCCTTCAAAAGTTCTTTCGTAATCTCGATTGGTAGTGAGTTCGTTAAGTACATCGTATTCGTCAAAAAGATCTTCCAACTCTGGATGAGTAAGAATAAAATCTATCCATTCATTGGTGCGGTCTATTATGTATTGTGGATCATTGGCATTAGCTTCTATGTCAAACGGAGTATTGATCCACCCTGGCCAAACTAATGTATGGAACCTCGTTTGGAATCCATTATCTTTTAGCCAATTCATTGCATTGACTTTTTCACTAAATGGGCCAATCCATCCTTCTTCTATCCCAGGCCATTTGAAGGAATTACCTGGAGCCACCCAATTGAGTCGATGTCCTTCTCCATCTATATCTAAGAGTTTATTTTCAAATTGATCCTCTTGTAAATTATTGCCTGCAATTCTACTCAGTTGGATTTCTGTTCCCCATTTAAATTCATGCTGAAGCATACGGATCTCTACAGAAGCACCTGAAAGAGGTTCACCATTATCATTGGTTACAAGCACGTCTAAATTCGCTTTTCGATTCAGCTCTATACGATCATTTGCAGTAGCTCTCCACGGAGCATCGGCTTCATATCCTGGGTAACGTTCATTGTGTACGATGAATGGTAATTCATCTAAAGAATAGTTGTTACCAAAGTTAAGAATGTTGATTCCTGCCAATTCAATTTCTTGTACTTCCCAGGCTAAGCCAAGAGCTACAATTAATTCATTAGGTAAGTAGTTTCTACTTGCTTGAAATGGAATCAAATATTGATTCCATTGTTCTTCGAGTTGAATGGTCAGTGATTCTTCTATTAATGAAACATCATCGGCCTGTATGCTTATGCTTACTTTGCCTAGATCGTTGACATTGTTTGTTTTTCTGAGATTTACTATAAGCAAACAAACATCGTTTTGTTCTAGCTGCTCTTGATTAAGTATTCCCCAACCACTATCATAAAAATACCCGCCTTCAGTTTCATTCAGAATATTAGTGATTTGACTGAAATTTTCTGTTGCTGTTGTCAATTGTATTAGATCAACTGACCCGTAAAAAAAGTCTATTTCAAGATTCTGCATTTCATCATCAAAGAGCATCCATGCACCGTTTTCTAAGCCATGATCATTTTCGATCATCTGCTGTGTAAGTGTGTGGTAATTATCTTGAGCAAAAGAAGTAAAGGTAAATGCTAATAGGAAGAATAGAATATTAATATTTTTCATTTTGTTAACTGTTTGTGTGGGTTGGTGGAGTATGTATTTCTGGAGGACGTCTGTGCAATATTTTGATCTTCTATTTAAGATAGATACTTAGCTACAATTGGCATTCTTCTACCCATACCAAATGCTTTGGATGAGACTCTTAATGTCGGTGCTGTTTGATATCTTTTAAATTCATTGATGTTGACCATTCGAAGGATACGTTTTACTAAAGCTGGATCGTGACCAGCGGCTACGATTTCTTTAGGGCCCTTATGGTGCTCGATGTATAGCTCGAGTATTTCATCCAAGATGTCATAATCAGGTAAGCTATCGCTATCTTTTTGATTAGGTCTTAGTTCTGCACTTGGTGGCTTTGTAATCGTATTGATTGGTATTACTACGCCGTCTTTATTCATGTATTCTGCCATGCGAAATACGTCAGTTTTATATACATCTCCGATCACGGATATTCCTCCAGCAAGATCTCCATAAAGTGTTCCATATCCTACCGCCATTTCACTTTTGTTAGACGTGTTGAGTAGTATGTTTCCAAATTTATTAGAGAGGGCCATATTGAGGGTTCCTCTTACTCTAGCTTGTATGTTTTCTTCGGTTACATTAAATGGAAGATCACCAAATATCGGAGACAATTTTTCTAAGTATGAGTCGTACATATCTTTGATCGGAATGATATCGTATTGTATCCCAAGATTTTCTGCTAAAGCTACAGCATCATTCACAGAGTGATCACTAGAAAACTGTGAAGGCATAAGTAAGACGCGTACATTCTCTGGCCCTAATGCCCTTGCGGCGAGTACTGCAGTGACAGCACTATCTATTCCTCCTGATAGACCAAGTATGGCTTTAGTAAATCCAAGCTTACCAAAATAGTCTTTGATACCTAGTACGATGGCATCGTGTATATCTTTGATCTTATCTTTGGATTGTAAAATTTCTTGTTCACCCTTCATGATCTCATCCAACTCGTAATGCTTGATCGCTTCTACGAAGTAGGGTAGCTCTTCATAGATCTTTCCATTGGGTGAAGCGATGACAGATCCTCCATCGAATATCAATTCTGTTTGTGCTCCGACGTGATTGATATAAAATAGTGGAATATTATATCTCTTGACGTTTTCTACGCATACATGAAGTCTTTCTTCAGAGTGTACGTGAGTAAATGGAGAAGCAGATACATTGATAATAAAGTCAGGCTTCAGCTTGATCATTTCATCCAAAGGGCATATCGTATACAATGGATTTTCATTGCCGATGTTCCATATGTCTTCGCATACAGTCAATGCTATTTTTTTGCCTTTGTACTCGACTACTCCCCATTCTGATGCTGGCTCAAAATATCGATACTCATCGAATACGTCGTATGTCGGTAGGAGAGTCTTATGTTGAACGAATTTTACTTCTTTATCTGCTAAGAAATATACAGAGTTATATAGATCTTTTCCTTCTATAACTGGATTGCGACTTGGAGATCCTACTACGATTGCTATACCATCAGCAGCTTCGGCTAATCGATCAATACTTTGCTCGGATCTGATGATGAAATCTTCGAACTCCAGAAAATCTCTTGGAGGGTAAGCGCATGTTGCTAATTCACTAAAACAAACGATATCTGATCCAGCGCCTTTAGCTTCTTTTACGGCATTGAGCATCTTGTCTACATTCGCTTCAAAGTTTCCTACATGGTAATTGATCTGTGCTACGGTTATCTTCATTTTTTCAATGTTCTTTATCTTATAATATTCCAATTGTATCTATAGTAAACCTTAATGATATCAGACTGTTTACTGAATAGAACGCTGCCTTTGCAATCATTAAATTTATATAGGTTCGAAGATACTAATTAGAGTTTGGAAATTGACTCAGTTTCTTACCTTTGGGCTAACAGCTAACAGCACTAAATCATAACATGAGCAAATTCGTAGTATCAGCACGTAAGTATAGACCAGCGGCCTTTGATGAGGTGATTGGCCAAGACCACGTCGCTAAGACGCTCAAGAATGCTCTGATTGGGGATAAGTTGGCACATGCATTTTTATTCTGTGGGCCTCGTGGGGTAGGTAAGACTACCTGTGCACGTATCCTAGCTAAGGTGATCAATTGTGAAAACAAGATCAATGGAGTAGATCCATGTAATGAATGCGGATCATGTAAATCATTTAGCGATAGCGCATCATTCAATATCATAGAACTCGATGCCGCATCTAACAATAGTGTGGAGGCTATTCGTACTTTGATAGAGCAAGTGAGATTCCAACCGCAACAAGGATCTCATAAGGTGTTCATCATAGATGAGGTACATATGCTATCTACTGCGGCCTTCAATGCGTTCTTAAAGACGCTAGAAGAGCCACCACCGTACGCTATATTTATATTAGCAACTACGGAGAAGCATAAGATACTACCGACGATCTTGAGTAGATGTCAGATTTTTGATTTCAAAAGAATACAGATATCACATATCGTACAGCAGCTAGAGCATATCTGCAAAGCTGAAAGTCGTACTGCAGAGCCAGAAGCGCTTCAGATGATCGCTCAAAAGGCAGATGGAGCGATGAGAGATGCGTTATCTATATATGATAAGATAGCCAGTGCATCAAGTGAAACCATCACTTACCAAGATGTGATCATTCAACTCAATGTCTTAGATTATGACTATTTCTTTAAGATGACAGACTATCTGCTCAAAGAAGATTTTAGTCAGATACTTTTGACATTGGATGATGTGATGAAACAAGGCTTCGAAGTAGATCTATTTATCCAAGGGATGTCAGAACATATGCGTAACCTTATGGTATGCCGTCATCCTGATACACTTTCTATATTAGAGCTTAGCGAAGGAGCCATGAAGAGATACCATGATCAATCTACGATCTGTACCAATTCATTTTTGTTGTCCGCGCTCAATTTGCTGAATCAATGCGATATGTCATTGTCTACGGCCTCCAATAAGAGATTGTTTGCTGAGATTGCCTTGAGTAAGATTTGCTATTTGAATAGAGCAATAGAAGCTGATCTGATTCCTCAGGCTGCCAGCGCTGAAAAAAAAACTCTAGTCGATAACAATTCGGAGTCTAGTATCAGCAAAACGGAACCAGAGTTTTCGTCATCAGTACCTACAATTACTACTCCTACTACCGAACCGATACCTGAAGTATCAAGACCTACCAGTCTGATTCCGCCAGAGGACAATAAGCCCAATGAATCAGTTGTAGACCCAATATCTGAGCCAAGTAGCGCAATCAATCCTCAAAATATCAGTAAAGCTCCAACTCAAGTAGAGCCTACTATAGAAAAAGTAGAATTGCCAATAGCAGACGAGACTCAAGATGATTTTCAGACGCCTGCAACCTCTGAAGCTAGTGCTCCAGAAAAAGTTATTGTCAACCCAACTTCTAAAGCACCACCAGTAGTAAAGATTGCCTCTTCGCTAAGTTCAATCGATGCTCTTAAGAATATGGTGAAAGCTGAGGAGCAAGCCAAAAAAGAAGCTCGAAAGTCTATGAGTATTGAACTTGTGGATAAGATTTGGATAAATTATTACGAAGAAAATGAATCTGCAAGTGTCAAAGTAGCAATGAAAAGTAGCTTCAGAAGTTTGGCAGGTCGCACGATTACGGTGAAGGTGGGATCAGAAAATGGTAGAAATATTATACTTCAGGAAGATAGATTGAAAGATCTTCTCAGAGAGCATCTCGGTGCAGAAGATCTAATCCTTGATGTGATCGTAGACAAATCTTTGTTTCCTGAATTAAAGCAAGAAAAACCTAAAACGCTTTATAATAATCGAGAGAAGTATGAACTCATGAATAACAAAAATCCATTATTGGAAGAGTTAAGAACTCGATTTGATCTCAAGATTGACAAATAATAACACCATTATTCTAAACTTAATTTAGTTTTAGATATTTGTTACTCCAAAGGTACAAGTCGATGCCTTTTGTATTTTGTTTAATATTCTTGAGGCAACCATACCTAATAAATTGTCGTATAGATGATAAAAGACATATATATGGGACTTGCATTAAATTATAGTAACTTCGACTCACCGTTAAATCAAAACAATATCGCTATGAAGGATCAATCACTTTGGTTTTTAGAAAATATAGACGTTACTGGCATTTTTTGCCCTAACAAAGTTTCTGGAGTAGCTGATTCTCAAGATCATAAGGTTTTTAAAAAAGGCGAATACATCTATCTGCCAGATCAAAGTTCGGACAAGATATTTTTTCTAGTTGATGGCAGAGTTAAGATTGGTACCTTGGGTAATAACGGTAAAGAGATCACTAAAGCAATACTCAATACTGGAGAAGTTTTCGGAGAGCTTTCAATGATCGGAGAAGAGAAGAGGAGAGATTTTGCTTATGCCATGGAAGATAGTAAGGCTTGTGTACTTACTTCTGATGAAATGAGTAAGATGATGAAAGAACACAGTAGTATATCCATGTTTTTTATGAAAGTAATGGGATCAAGGGTGTTGGAAATGGAAAATAGATTAGAGTCACTTGTATTCAAAGATAGTCGTTCGCGTATTGTAGAGTATCTATTAGACCTAGTAAAGAAAAGAGGACAAAGAGTAGGGTACGAGTGGGTAGTACGTAAGTTTATAACCCACCAAGAGATCGCTAACCTTACGGCAACATCTCGTCAGACTGTTACTACAGTGCTCAACGAACTTAGAACAAAAGAACTAATCACATTCAATAGAAAGAGATTACTCGTAAGAGATCTAGATAAGTTACAAGAAGAAATAGCGTAATTGATTTATATGAAATAAAAAATGGCCTTGTAATTATATTACAAGGCCATTTTTTATTAGGTCTGTGAGTTTCTAAAACCTCAAAGATTTCACAAAAATATTATTTACAAAGATCTCCGATATACCCAAAGGCAGCATCGTAACCCAACTTTCCAGCTTTTCTCATATCCTCACAAGCTTTATCATTTCTTTCAAGTTGAGAGAATGCATTCGCTCTATTGAAATATGCTTCTGGCATCTTGTCATCGACATTGATAGCATGATTAAAGCTAGTAACGGCTTGATTATATTTGTCAAGCTTGAGATATGCGATACCTCTATTAACATGGTAGAGTGCTTTTTCCGGAAATATTCCACAAAGAGCACCATATTCCTTAGCAGCATCTTCGTATTTCTTCATATTGAAACTAGTAAGAGCTTTGTTGATAAGAGCATTTTTATGCTTTGGTTTGATCTCTAGTGCTGCAGCGAAATCAGTGTTTGCTCCATTATAATCATCGATTGCAAGTTTGGCATATCCTCTGTAGTAATAGAAGTCTGCATTGTTAGCTTTCTTTTTGATTGACTTATTGAGATCAGCTATTGCTTCTTCAAATCTTTCAGCTTTAAGGTATGCCTTGGCTCTAGCCACATAAGCACCAGTCATTGATGGCTTGATTTCGATAGCGTTTCCGTAATCTCTTATTGCTTCGTTGTATTTTTTTAATCTAGACTGACAGATGCCACGATTGTAATATGCAGTAGCTTGTTGATCATTGAATGATATGGACCTAGACAAAGATTTGACAGCTTGCTCGTACTTTTTTTGCTTCATCATCACCGTACCTTTGTTAAGGTGAGCCTTAGCTAGCTTTGGATCTATATCCAGGGCATCATCGAAGCTGACAAGCGATTTATCGTATTCTTTAAGTTGCATCTGAGCATATCCTTTATAGAGATGAGCTTTAGCAAACTTCGCATCATACTTGATCGCTAATTCAAAATCTTTGACGGCAGCATCGTATTCTTTAAGATTGAGTTTGCAATTGGCTCTATTATAATATGCTTTTGGATAGTTAGCATTGAGATCAATAGCTTTTGTATAATATCTGATAGCAGTGTCAAAATCCTTTTCTTTAAAGAAAACAATGGCTTCATTGAAGTATTCGTAAGACTTAGTTACGTTGTCCTGAGCAAAAAGGCTTATAGAAAGAAAGATTGCAGTTAGTGATAGATATGCTCTAGTCATAAGGGATAAGTATAATTAGTTTTATAAAATGGTGGCCACATAAATAATAACTTAACATGCACAGCTATTAGTTTCTGCAATTACGTTAAGATAATTATATCATTGTGAGTAATGATACTCTAAGGGATATGTAGCTATTAGGTTGGCATGAATAGTAATATTTTCTATTCATTAATATAACTATTGCAAATAACGCACTAAACTTTCGATTATGTATCTATGTTAGCTTCTTTTGTACATTGATGGTTAAATTTTTAGCTTTGATACCTAATGAGTAGAGACGAAAGTAGAAATATAGAAGATCCGACAGCAGCAGAACGTAAGCTGGATCATATCAAATTGGCTGAGGCCTCTAGGATTGGTGGTGATCAATTAGATACAAGATTCTATTATGAGCCGATGCTTTCAGGCCATCCATCTGGAGATCTTGATATTGGAAAAACTTTTCTCGGTAAGAGACTGACGAATCCAATTTGGGTATCTAGTATGACTGGTGGTACGGGCATAGCTGCTACAATTAATGAAAATTTGGCTAAAGCGTGTGCTGAATTTGGGATGGGAATGGGCTTAGGCTCTTGTCGAAAGCTAATGCATGACGATACCTATTTTTCTGATTTTGATGTCCGTAAGCATATTGGAGATCAGCCATTATACGCTAATCTAGGTATTGCGCAGATTGAAGAAATCTCGAAAGATGGCCAATGGGAGGCTATCGTTGAGTTAGTAAAAAGATTACAAGCTAATGGCCTCATCATACATGTCAATCCATTACAGGAATGGCTGCAGCCAGAAGGGGATAGATATCACTCTAAGCCAATCGACTTGATCCGAAGAGCTATAGATCAATTAGATACCTCCCTTATAGTAAAAGAAGTAGGGCAGGGTATGGGATATGAAAGTTTAAAAGCATTATGCGATTTGCCATTAGATGGAATAGAGTTTGCTGCTGGTGGAGGAACAAATTTTGCAATGCTCGAACTACTCAGATCGGACGAAGCCATGAAAGAAACCTATACCAAGCTTGCCAACATAGGGCACACGGCAAACGACATGGTGGATATGATCAATCAACTGATGAAAGATAAGACTAGTGATATGCCTGATCTTATTATCTCTGGAGGGGTCAAAGATTTTTTGGATGGATATCATTTAATATCTAAATGTAAAGGCCATTCTGTTTATGGTCAAGCTTCTTCATTTCTCAAACATGCAATGGGAAGCTATGAAGAATTACAAAAGCATGTACACGCTCAGGTAGAAGGACTGAGATTAGCTCACACGTTACTTACCGTGAGAAAATAATATGGATAACAAATCTAAAAATGATCAAAAGACGATTTCTGGATTTTCGAAATTGTCAAAAATTGGTAAGCTGAAATGGATGGCTGAAAATTTCTTCAAAGATCCTCAAGCAACTATCGACGAACTTCGAAGCTATTGGCATTCAGATGATGATCAGCAGAAAATTCTTGATGGGTTTTCGGAAAACACGATTAGTAATTTCCCTATGCCATTTGGTGTAGCACCTAATTTTGTGATAGATGGAAAGCCATATGCAGTGCCGATGGTAATCGAAGAAAGTTCAGTAGTGGCAGCAGCTTCTATGGCAGCGAAATATTGGATGACTAGAGGTGGATTCAAAACTACGATACTAGGTACAGTCAAGATCGGACAAGTACATTTCAAATGGTTCGGAGAGAAAATTTTACTAAAAGAACTATTTCCTAAGATCAAAACCGAATTGATTAAAGAAGCAAAGACTATTACTGCTAACATGGATAAACGTGGCGGTGGTATATTAGATATCGAGCTTATAGATTTTACAGATAGAGAAGAAGGCTTGTATCAACTCAAGTGTTCTTTCGAGACTTGTGATAGTATGGGTGCTAATTTTATCAATAGCGTACTAGAGCAATTTGGTCAATCCTTGCAATCTTTCATAGCGAATCATTCATCGACATCTGATCAGGCTAATAAGCTTATGATCATTATGTGCATCTTATCTAATTTTACGCCAGATTGCTTGGTAAGAGCAGAAGTAAGTTGCCCTATTGCTGATCTCGGAACTATGGGATCTGATCTTGATGCAGAGGCATTAGCATATAAGTTTTGGACGGCAATACGGATCGCTGAAATAGATCCTTATCGAGCGACCACACATAATAAAGGAATCTTCAACGGTATAGACGCAGTAGTACTTGCTACCGGAAATGATTTCCGTGCCATAGAAGCATGTGGTCATGCTTATGCTGCCAAAGACGGTCAATACAAAAGTTTATCTCACTGTACTATAGAAGATAATGTGTTTCGTTTTTGGATCGATGTTCCACTTGCCGTGGGTACTGTAGGAGGACTAACTAATCTTCACCCTATCGCCAAAAAATCGTTAGAGTTATTGGGTAATCCTTCAGCGGAAGAACTCATGAAAATAATTGCAGTAACTGGATTAGCACAAAATTTTGCAGCTGTAAGATCTCTTATTACTACGGGCATCCAATCAGGTCATATGAAGATGCACTTGGTAAATATATTGCACCAACTTAAAGCTACCGATGAACAAATCAAATTTGCCATTGAGCATTTCAGTGACAAGTTAGTTTCTTTCAGTGCCGTAAGAGATTACCTACAGACTTAGATTTTCAGACTCCTAAGCGCGCCAGCGATTGGTAAGCTGAAAATTGTAAATCGTGTTAAAGTAATAATTTTGAAAATTTACTAAGTTACTTTTTGATTTAATGGTAATAAGAGAATCCATTGATCTAATTGTATTCATGATTATGTACGTTGCATTCTTTCATAATCTAGGAGTTTCAATTTTATTAGTTTATTCCTCTTCCGCTCTCACAGACACATAAGTAATTTTTCTGAAGTCCGCTTTTCTCAATTCTAATTTCACTTTGGAGACGATTCCCATTTTAATATTTTTATCTACTTTGAGCGATAAATTAGCTTGACCTTTTTCTCCAAGTTCGTAACTGTTTTTGATCTTGATCATGGCACCTCTTATCTGATCTATATTGATAAATGCATCATTAAGTTGTATAGTGATGGTGCCATCTTCTAGGCTTCCTATGTACAGGTGGTTTTCTTGTGATTTATTTACTACTTTTTGTAAATCGACTCCTTCTGGTAAATCAAAATTTACCTTTACAGTGTGACTTTTGAGTACAGTCACTACCATGAAGAAAAATAGTAACATAAATATAATATCAGGAAGAGATGCAGTGCTTACAGCAGGCATGTCTTTTTTCTTTCTCTTTAGCATAGTAAAGGGATTTAGGTCAATAAATATTAAGACGAAATAGTTTAATAATTTCAGTCATCTAAGTCTTAAAGTGAATGGAAGAGATTAACTCTCAAAGGGCTCTGCTTCTGATACTTTCATAGGTAACATTCTTTTGATTTCTTCGGCCTCTTTCATATCTAGTTCTGATAGATCTTTGCCAAATTTAGACTTAGATAGGTCACGTCTCATATTTGTATAGGATGACTGTATAACGCTATACATGTATACATAAGCATCATAAGATGTATTGACATCATTTTGTATGGATATAATAGCTTTGTGAGGCGACGAAGGATAGTCTGATCTTCCTTTAGGGTTGAGTACAAATGCCGGAATTAATTCTCCTAAGTCCTCAAGTTTTGACGCTTCTCCTTCGACCATTAGTTCATCCGATTTGTTGATTTTAATATTCAAGACATTGTTATCCGCAGCAGCTCCTGCCGGTCCATCGTAATATTCTGGTAAGATTACTCTGACACCTTTGTCCTGTGATATCTGAGTAGCCACTAGAAAAAATATCAATAATAAAAAAGCAATATCAGCCATTGACCCTGCACTTATTTCTGGAGGTGATTTTCTCTTTCTTTTCATGACTTATAGATATTTGGTGATATCTAGTAGATGATATTTTGAGATTGTTTTGGTGGGTGAGTTCTATATTCTATTTCGGAGTAAAGTCGGAACAGTGAATATTTGTTTTGGAAAAATTATAATTTTTTGACGAGTAAATATTATCCTTTAATTACTTATAAGAGTTCATTTTTTAACTTTATTATTCTACGATTCTATGTCATTCTGAGCGAATGAAATGAGTCGAAGAATCAAGCATTTTAATTCAAAAATAATTTCGACCGTAGTGGAGAAATATTCTTTAATGAACTCAAGGAATGTGGGATTAGAATTAATTGCATTCTAAGTAAGAATAGAGAGCACAAAAAAACTGCGATAAGATCAAGTCTCATCGCAGTTTATATTTTAAGCAAAATAAGTATATAATTTTATAGTTTCTCCAGTAAAGTAGCCATGCTTACGCTTTCAGATACTTCAGCAACTAAAGCATCGATGTGAATTCTTTTTTGCTGTAGCGTATCTCTATCTCTAAGTGTCACAGTACCATCTTCTAGCGAATCAAAATCAACAGTAACACAATAAGGTGTACCAATCGCATCTTGTCTTCTATATCTTTTACCGATCGCATCTTTTCCGTCATACTGACAGTTGAAGTGCGATTGTAATTTTCTGTATACATCACTAGCTAATGTAGTGAGTGGCTCTTTATTTTTAAGTAATGGTAAGATCGCAACTTTCACTGGAGCAATCGCAGCAGGAAGCTTTAGAACTATTCTCTTACTATCTTTTCCATCGGCGTCAGGTACCGTTTCTTCTTGTAATGCATTAGTCATCATCGCTAAGAACATACGATCACAGCCGATAGATGTTTCTACTACATAAGGCACGTAACTCTCATTAAGTACTGGATCGAAGTATTGGAGTTTTTTTCCTGAAAGCTCTTGATGCTGAGTCAAATCAAAATCTGTACGACTATGTATTCCTTCTAATTCTCTAAACCCAAATGGGAATTGGAATTCTATATCAGCAGCTGCATTAGCATAATGAGCTAGTTTATCATGATCATGGAATCTTAGTTTGCTATCGTCAGTACCAAGTGATTTATGCCAAGCTAATCTTTTAGCTTTCCATTCTTCATAAAACTTCATCTCTTCACCTGGACGTACGAAATATTGCATCTCCATTTGTTCAAATTCTCTCATACGGAAGATAAACTGACGAGCTACAATTTCATTACGGAATGCCTTACCAATCTGGGCTACACCAAATGGAATTTTTTGACGAGTAGATTTCTGAACATTAAGGAAATTTACAAATATACCTTGAGCCGTTTCAGGTCTTAAGTATAACTTAGATTCGCTACCAGATATATTTCCCATCTGTGTAGAAAACATTAAATTGAACTGTCTTACGTCTGTCCAGTTGCGAGATCCACTTTCAGGACATGCAATTTCTAACTCTTCGATTAGAGATTTTAGACCTTCCATATCTTCTGCTGTAAGCAATGCTCCCATCCGGCCCATGATGTCATCCATCTTAGTTTGACGATCTATGATACGCTGATTAGTAGCTCGAAATTGTACTTCGTCAAAATCATCACCAAATTTCTTTTTGGCTTTAGCAACATCTTTCATGATCTTGATATCGATCTTTTCTACATATCCTTCTATCAATTGATCTGCACGATATCTCTTCTTGCTATCTTTATTATCTACTAATGGATCATTGAATGCATCGACGTGACCACTCGCTTTCCAAGTATTAGGATGCATAAATATCGCAGTATCGATACCGACGATATTCTGATTAAGGCGAACCATACTATCCCACCAATATTTCTTGATATTGTTTTTAAGTTCTACTCCCATCGGACCGTAATCATAGACAGCACTGAGGCCATCGTATATTTCACTCGATTGGAAGATAAATCCATATTCTTTACTGTGCGATATTAGTTGCTTGAAATCCATGTTATATACTTGCTTTTTAAGAAGGGGCAAATGTAAGGCTTTGCCTCTTGATCTCCTAAAAGGTGACACTTGCTTCTCGTATTAGATGATATTTACTAAAAAAGAGATCCTTTGATAAGATCTCTTTCGTTTATTATTGTATTCGTTGATTTAAAATTAGCTTATTGTGTTAGTGTCAAACTTCATAAAGCATTGATCCATTGTTTTAGCTAGCTTTCTGTCTTTATGAGTAATGACATTACCATCATCATGAGTAGTCAATTCTACTTTTACGGTATGGTATACATTAAACCATTCTGGGTGATGATTTTGCTTCTCTATATGGAATGAACATTCTGTCATCCAAGCCATAGCCTGTATAAAGTCCTTGAATTTGTACTCTTTTTTAAGCTTGTTATTTTCTTCCTTCCAGTCCATTCTTCAAATTGTTAATGTTAAATCTTAATCCATATTCAAACGTATAGCAACGATTGGCTGTACGCCTAGTACACTATTTGAAAGACCAGTCGAATTTTCCTATATCTTCTAGACAGGCAACGAGTAGATCAATAGTATCGCTGATATCACTTTTACTGGCCATCTCGATAGATTGATGTAGGTATCTCAGCGGAATGGAAATCGCACCGGCGATACACCCTCCCTTACTATATCTCTGCAATCCAGCAGTATCGGTTCCACCTGCCGGTAGTAATTCCATCTGATGCTTTACTTTGTGCGTCGCTGCTGTCTGTCTCATAAACTCTACCATACGATAATCGCAGATGGTAGCACCATCCATAATCTTGATTGCTGTACCATCATGTAGCGATGAAACACGCTCATGCGCTGCTGCTCCTGGAAGGTCATAAGCCATCGTTACATCTAATGCTATACCAAAGTCAGGATCTATGCCTGATGCTGCTGCAGTAGCACCTCTTAGACCTACTTCCTCCTGTACCGTAAATACCGCATAGATATCATAAGGTACTTCTTTGTTTTGGAGTGCTTTCATCGCCTCTATCTGCACAAATACAGAGATACGATTATCTAGAGATTTTGAATTGACACAATCGCCCATCTCAATCAGCTCACGTTCACGAGTGATAGGATCACCTATGCGAACAAGTTGTTTTACCTTCTCGGCAGTTAATCCCGTATCGATAAAGTATTCATTGCTTTTTACGACTTTAGATCTCTCTTCAGGAGTCATAACGTGTATAGGCTTTGTACCCATTACGCCCATTATATCTTCTCTACCGTGGATAATCACACGCTGCGCAGTAAGTGTCTTTGGATCGAAGCCTCCAAGAGTATGGAATCTAATAAACCCTTCATCATCTACATGAGTCACCATAAAGCCAATCTCATCCATATGGGAAGCGAGCATTACTTTTTTGTCAGATGATTTTCCTTTCTTGATAGCTATAACATTACCTAGTGCATCGGTTTTAACTTCGTCAGCTACACCATTCATTTGGTCCATAACAAAAGCCCTTACTTTTTGCTCAAATCCTGGAGCGCCTGGTAACTTACTTATAGTACTTAGTAGATTTACATCTATCATGTTCTTTCGATTTAATGAGACTCAGTCCCTGTTTTTCTTTTCTTAATTATTTAGCGTAAGCAAAGTATGAGATAATTTAATACCTCAGTTTCTACTCGTTTTCTATGCCGCGCAAATATAATCATTTCTTTAATCGCTATGAATCGGTAAAGACTGTTGGCGAATATTGTAGAGTATAGGCATTTAATAAATTAAAATTGAGTAGAAATACTACTCAATATGTGTTATTTTTGTTCAAGTATTCTCGGTGATGAGCTACAAATTATCCTTCATAGCATACGTATGATTGATTTGCTATATATAAAGTCAGCTTTGCACTATCTTGCCCTCGATATAAAATTAATACATGTCTATCATCAAGAAACTGGCTGGCGAAACATTGATCTATGGAATGGCATCCATATTTCCTAAGATACTTAATATCCTGATGACCTTGGTATATCTAACTTATAGATTCAATGATACCGAGGATTATGGTTCTTATAATGAAATGTATGCTTATGTGACCATCTTTCTCACTATTCTAGTATATCGTCTAGACACGGCTTACTTTAGATATGGGAGTAGGGCGGAAGATAAGGCCATGGTTTTTAGCACTGCATTGATACCAGTAGTAGTCTCGGCTATTGTGTTGGTGGGTGCAGTATTATTTTATAGTCAGAGTATTGCAGATTGGCTGAGTTATGGAGATCGACCGCATTATATACAGTGGTTTGCTATGATCATTGGATTCGATGCTGTAGCGACCTTGTTTTATGGTAAATTTCGATTGGCCAGTCAGCCCAAGCGGTTTTTGTTTTTCAAGTTAGCCAATGTGATTTTAACTATAATATTCATATTGCTTTTTCTGGAAATATTGCCTAGGTTTTCTCCTAGCATTGGTCAAAGTATAGGTTCTTTTTTCGGTGTTACTAAGGAGTTGGATTACGTCTTCTTAGCTAATCTATTGGCTAGTGGATCGATAGTAATGTTGCTTATCCCTGAGTTTGTTCGTGTAAGATGGTCTCTTGATTTCAGTCTCTTGAAAAAGATGCTTTTATATTCTTTTCCATTGATCATTGTCGGCTTAGCTGGAAACATTAATCAAGCCTTTGCTGTGCCGCTGCAGAAGTATTTTCTTGGAGAAGATATTGTCGCCAACTTAAGTGGTGCAGGGCTTTATTCCGCCGCAGCGAAAATTGCCTTACTTCTTAATCTATTTACGGTGGCATTTAACTACGCCGCTGAACCTTTCTTCTTTAACAATGCAAAAGATGATAAGGACAAGAAAGCATATGGTAAGGTAGCTTTAGCATTTACAATAGTATGTGTAATAGTGATCGTTGGGATAGTTACATTCAGCGGATTAGCTCAATACTTGGTAGGAAGCCAATATCGTGCTTCCTTGCACATCGTGCCATGGTTACTCTTTGCTTACTTCTTTTTAGGCTTATACTATAATGTTGCGATCTGGTTTAAGCTTTCAGATAGGACTATAGTGGGTGCAATCATTTCCGTTTTTGGAGCGATAATTACATTACTCGTCAGTATATATTTCTTACCGAGAATAGGTACTATTGCGTCTGCTTATGCGGCTGTTATTACCTATGCATTTATGGTAGTAGCGGGATATCTAACTGGACAAAAGTATTATCCGATTCAGTATCCAGTCAAGAAAATATTTAGGTACGTGATAGTAGCAGTTCTAATGACTGTTTCGTTAGTAATGGTACGAAATGAAGTAGGAATGTTTGTATCCATGGCTTTAGGCTCAGTATACATTATTGTATTGCTTGGATACGTATGGAAGAATGAAAAGAAGGGCTTACTGGGATAGATGAATTAATACATTGAAGTCCTAATGTAATCCCAGAGATACACTCTGTTTTTATATAGCAATACAATAACAATACATATAGCAGCTATCATAATTCGCTTTGTATTGCTACGAATTTTGGCACTTTTCTCTCTTCTAGAGGTATATCTTCTACGACTACTAAATGACATGGTATTTTATTATAATGCAAAGATAGCTTATAATGCTTAATTATTATATGTTCCGATGGATAAGGTAAATGAGCGAGAAAAATCTCTTATAGTTTTTTGACGCCCTCTGCTTTGTTAAAAGTGAATCAGCATGACATTCTTCGTTCTTCTGACCGATAGAATTGACTAAGGAAGGATATGAAAAATTAAACGGTGGGTTTTTATGAACGAGAACGAGGCTGTAGCTTCGAAAACAGACATCTTCTAAAAATCAGTATTGAGTTCCCAATAATTTTGGTCCTCCACTTCGAGTAAAAGTTGTAGGTAATTAGAATATCTGAGTTCACTTATAATACCTTCTTCGAGT
Organism: uncultured Saprospiraceae bacterium; assembly: GCA_938015435.1. Classification (GTDB taxonomy): domain Bacteria; phylum Bacteroidota; class Bacteroidia; order Chitinophagales; family Saprospiraceae; genus UBA1994. Next base: position 167,340 of record CALLPN010000016.1, on the reverse strand, counting down.
GCGTCTTTGACTGCGCAGTTAGGCTCTTGGCGATGCATACAATTGCTGTACTTACAGTCAGCTGATAATGCAAACAACTCTCTAAAGTTATGAGCGATATCTTTCTCCTCAAGATGATTGAATCCTAATGTCTTAATCCCAGGCGTATCTATAATATGACCACCAAAACTTAGTGTATGCATCTCAGCGAATGTGGTTGTATGTTGACCCTTTCCAGAGTAATCACTGAGTTCTTGGGTATATATATCCATTTCATCATCAATAGCATTGACGATTGTCGACTTACCTACACCAGACTGTCCAGCGATGAGTGATACTTTGTCCTTGAGGATATTTCTAAGATTATCCAATCCCTCTCCATCTACAGCAGAACAAAGGGTCACTTGGTAGCCTATGCTTTCATAGATGGCCTTCATATAGTTATATAGATCTAGATCTTTCTCCTCATATAGATCACTCTTATTGAATACTATGGTAACAGGAATGTCATACGGCTCAGTCATCAATAAGAATCGATCAATAAAACCTTGCTTGAGTAATGGCTCGACGATGGTAATTAATAATACTGCCTGATCTACATTGCTGGCCAATAAGTGTACGAAATGCTTTTTTCTTGGCGATTGGCGGACTACATAGTTTTTGCGTGGAAGTATTTTTTTGATGGTTCCCCATACTTCTTCATCTTTACCTAATTCGATCATTACGTGATCACCTACGGCAACAGGATTAGTTAGTTTAAGGCCAGCTATCCGAAATTTTCCAGTGACACGGCATTGGAATACTTCATCTTTTGTTTTCACGTGGTACCAACTACCAGTGGATTTGATGACCGTGCCTTCTATCATACAATCGTTTCTTTCTTTCTACAAATCAGAATTTGAAAAATGTAATTATTGTTCATGATATATGACTTATGTTATGGGTTGGGAGAGCTTAAGATCATGGACGCTAGTATTCATTGAATGTACAGCGTGTGATAGCTCTGCGACTAGTGTAGGATCTGTTTCTATAGCATTACCCACAACTATGAGATCTGCTCCAGCCTTTGCATTAGCTAAGGCTTTTTCTGGAGTTTTGATTCCGCCACCTATAATAAGTGGAATATTGATATTGCTACTTACTGCCGATATCATAGATTCCGAAATGGGTGTTTGTGCACCGCTTCCAGCATCCATATAAATCATCTTCAATCCAAGTAGCTCTCCTGCTATAGCGGTACATACCGCGATATCATTTTTATCACGAGGGATAGGATTGGTATTACTCATATAGGTTACAGTCGTTGCAACTCCTCCATCTATAAGCATATATCCAGTAGACATGATCTCAAGTGGACTCTTTCTGAGAAATGGGGCAGTTATGACATGCTTGCCTATTAATAACTCGGCATTACGACCTGAGATAAGTGATAGGAAGAGCAGGGCATCAGCTTTGTTACTTAATTGAAAAGAATTTCCTGGAAATAGTATCTGAGGGATGTTGCATCGTTCTCTGATGCCTACTAATACCTTATCTAACATATCATTTACGATAAGGCTACCCCCGATTAGAAAGTAGTCTACATTAGCATCCATGGCATTTTGTAGGACCATATCTAATTTTCCTAACCTCATTTGATCAGGATCGATAAGTACTGCAAATTTCTTTTGCCCTTCAGCTTTCGCTTCTTGTAATTGACTGTATAAATTAATGTTCATATTTGATATTTAGCACTTGCTACTATCAAAGATAGTGATATTATTACTCTGAGCATTAAGGATAGCTGACTAAGTGACGGAATACGGTTTAATGAAGGGAATGTTCTCAAGATCAAATGACTTAATGGAGTCAATCAAAAATGCTTTTCTTCTATAATTTGAGCTAGTTGGAGGCATTGTATCGTCGATAGATATATCATATAGTTTGACTAATACATATAGCCATTTCCATTCAACTAAGATCTAACCCAAATCAATCTATTATATTAGTTTGAAATACGCCATCTTTGCATTATGCAAGGTTATACAATTAAAATTCAGCAATTCGAAGGTCCATTTGACCTGTTACTCTTCTTTATAGAGAGGGATGAGTTGGATATTAATAATATACCTATTTCTAAAATCACAGAAGATTTCCTTCATTATATCAAAGAGCTGGAGAAACTCAATATAGATGTCGCAAGTGAATTTATTCTAGTGGCCGCTACCCTCATGCGTATCAAAGCAAAGCTTTTGATTCCGCGTAAAGAAATCGATGAAGAAGGTAACGAAATCGATCCTAGAGATGAACTTACACAGAAGCTGCTAGAGTACAAACAGTACAAAGAAATCATAGACGAATTACGTGATATGGAGCAGACACAGTCTACTAAGCATGACCGTGGAAATGTATCCAAAGAACTCAAGCAAATTGCTAATAAAGCACTTGTAGACAGTGAGTTAGAATCTTTTGATCTCTTCAAACTACTCAAGACTTATCAAAAGGTATTAGATAGGTTTGATAACAGAAAAAGAGAGGTTGTGCACGAGATCGTTAGCTATAATTATACGATCCAAAATCAGCAAGCTCACATCATTAAAAGGATATCTGTTGGTAAGAGATCTACCTTCACTGCGATCTTTGAAGGATTAGAAAATAGGGTGCATGCCATCGTCACTTTTTTAGCCTTATTAGAACTTCTCAATCTACAAAGAGTAGTCATTACTCAAGGAGAAGGCTTTAATAATTTTTGGGTTGACCCTTCCTCTTCTTCTATTGGAGCATCAGAAGAAGAGTAGATCTGAGTTCATTATTAATGAATAGGAAAGTTCAATTAAAATTATTCTTGGATGAGTCTTCAATAGCTTTTCACCTTCAATTTATATAAACACCATTCTATCCGGTCAAAGAAAATGTGCTTCTAGTAAACTAGCCCATAAACGTTGAGTTAAGAATCTTTCTAAGAACGTCACTCAAGACATTTATTCCAAAAATGTAGGTTGAATAACCCTAATTTCTACTTCGTAAACGGCCATTTTTATAAATTTTGCCTTCATTTTGAGAAATAAGAAGACATTTTCGAAGATAAAAATGGAAAAATAGCATTCGAAATAATATGATTATTGCCCTAAAACACGAATCGTATATAAACCAATTTTAATGCATCAAAAAAAAAACAATGATCATAGATATATATTCACTTATATGTTACCACATGGATACTAAGCTATTAATATATTAGAAAATATAACACCAAATATATAAATCGCTGTAATACAGCAATTTATGTTGGTATTGTTTTAATTTTAATATCAAATAATAGTTCAAAAAAAGGTAGATTAGACTAAACTAGATGACCTTTATTTACTTATATTTGATCCGTTGTAAACATTCCCATACTACACTAACCAACCTATGGAACAAAGAACAAAACAGGATAGTACTATACCCGATCTTGTTTCGCAATTTGAATCATTGTCAGAAATTGGCAACTTGGACCATCTTAATGAAAAAACGATCTACCAATTAGTTTTCCATTACGAGAGAGAATCCATGTATGAACAGGCACTTGACATCGTCGAGATAGCCCTGAGCCGTTATGAATATAGGTCAGAATTTTATATCATTAAAGCTAGAATATTGTTAGAGCTAGGAATCCTTGATCAATGTATCAAGTCTCTAGATTTCGCTCAATCTATCGCTCCTTACGAAACAGAAGTAACGCTGCTTAGAGCTAAAGTACTCTGCCAACTCGGAAGCTGTGAAGATGGCTTAGCAATATTAGAACCGCTCAAAGACGTAGTGAGTAATGATGACCTTATGAAGATATACCTCACCGAGGCTTATATCTATGACATGATGGATGACTGTACCACAGTCGTCGAAAAATTGCGAATAGTACTATACAATGACCCATTACAAGATGAAGCATTAAGTATGCTTTGGAATGCTTTAGATATGTTTAGAGCATATGATATGAGTATCCAAATTACAGAAGAACTTTTAGATTTAAATCCATATAATTATATGGCTTGGTATATTTTAGGTCAGTCTTTCGCGGCTAACTCAGAATATGAAAAAGCAGTAGCAGCAATGGAGTATTCATTTATAATCAATAGTGGTTATGAAACTGGATATCTAGAGTGTGCAGACTTATGTATGAATATGTGCAGGTATGCTGAAGCATTAAGTATCTATAAAGAGTACGTTCACCAATTTGGTAGTAACTCCGATGTATTACTATTAATGGCTCAGTGTCAGACGAAGTTAGGAGATTATACATCTGCTAAACTGAATCTACTCAAGGCAGTTAAAAAAGAAAAATCTAACGACTTTATTTATTTTCTATTAGGTCAGTGCTATAGTAAAGATGGCAATTGGTATAAAGCAATAGCTACTTACCATAAGGCTATAGACATAGATGATACAATAGAGGACTACTACTTAGCATTAGCAAAAGCATTTGTAGAAGTAGAAGACTATAATAAAGCAACCATTAACTTCCAGATCGCTACAGATCTCGACCCATGTAATAATATTATTTGGTCAGAGTATGTATCTTTCCTCATTAAGTTAGGCCTTTACGAAGAGTCTGATAGATTGCTAGAGGAAGCGTTTACTTGTGCTTACGGAGGTGATATGTTATACTGTCATGCAATAACTTCTTTCTTCCTTAGAGATAAGAAAAAGGGATTAAGTCTTTTAGAGGAGGCACTCTTAGAGGATTTTAATAATCACAAACTTATATTCAAGTTAGCTCCAGAATTAGAAGTTGAAAGAGATATATTAGCAATGATAAGATACTTCCAAGGAGAGGTAGCTTACCAAGAAGTGTAAAAGAAGATTAGAATAAAAAATGAAAGTCGTTTTTTGGACTTGAAAATATATAAAGCAACCCTACATAGGGTTGCTTTTTTTCGTTTTTACATTGGAGTGATAATACTATAGGTAGAGGCACACATTTTTTCTAGGTTATACATTTTAGTTATGAAGTCATTTATTACCATATTGCCGATTTTGGTTTTTGTTTTACTAGTTAAGATAGCCACCGCTCAGAAGTTTATACAACTTGAATTACCAGGTGATCCAATTTCCAATAAGTATTTTGAAGGAAGTAGAATAGCATATAAGATTAAAGATTATCCAGATGAATACTTCAATAAAGTAATCACTCGTATCGATATAGAAAACGAAATTTTGGTGTTTGGTGATGGATTTATAGAAGTGGTCGAAATAACACATATCAGAAGATACCGTCCTTGGGCCAAAGTTTTGGGATACTCTCTAAATACGTTTGGAGCTGCTTGGCTTACTTATGGTGCACTGGCTCAAGCATTTCGAGATGATGACGTATTAGAAAATGAGGGTACTCAATTTGGCTGGGATACGGCTATAATTGGAGGTACTGCATTATTGACTGGATGGATATTGCGCAAATGGCTATACAAGAAAGATTATAAGCTGGGTAAGCATGCAAGACTTAGAATGTTGGATATTACAATGCCTACTTCGGAGGAAATATATGGTCCTAGAGGGTAGCTTCTTACTAATACTTTGAGTGCTGAAAATCTAATTCAGTAAATAATTAAGAACTATGAAGGTATTAGGATGTTACTTGTCCGATTAATTCTTATTACAAAGTATAAGTTACACCCAAATTGAGGCTTAGGTTATTAATCAGATCATTATTAGGTCCTATTCCATTAGAGAAAGAATGCGCACTGTATTTCGGTCTGAGTGTAAATTTGGCATTTTTACTTAACTGTCTATGCAATCCAATGCTTAGATCAGTAGTAAAGTATATGTTCTCCTTAAGTGATCCATTTTCAAATATACCATCATGAAGAGGCTTGTCATCGAGATTAGAAAAAGGTAATCTTCCATCTCTAGAAGAGATGTGCTTTCCATCTCTAATAGTACGGGTCTCGATACTATAGTCAGAACTCACTACAACATTAGCACTAGCACCGATACCAAGGTCTAAAGCCCATTTATCTGTCTCTACAAGCATATATTTTAGACCGGCTGACAGAGACATGATGTTAAACTCTATATGATCGAGTGAAGTTTCATATAAAGTAAGTGCTGGATTACCAGTAAGCTCTTCTATGATACGTGGCTCATAGGCTCTATTAGAGTAACCTATTCCGACAGCAATAGCCTTCTTATCCTTCTTGATCCCATATTCCACTCCTGCGGAGTATCCTATACCATATGTTCTAAACCCTTCAGTATCATATACATCATCAAATGGACTATTGACCAAGTTGTTATCAAGTCCTGCGAAAACGAAAATTGATTTCTCAATTTTACTTTTTGGATTGAAATGATGTGGTGTATATCCTGAAACGGTTTGAGAAGCGAGTATACCTTGTTGCAGTGAAGAAATATTATCCATCTGCAATAGAGAAACTACAGGTGCTTTGTCAAGGTTCAAAGTACTAACTGATTGATCTGCTTTAAGTCCCAAAATCTGTACATTACTAGATTGCACTACTTGTGAAACTAATGTTTGCTTAGAGTTATGAGTATTAGCTAGTTCATTGAAATTTTCTGAGACAGACGCTAAATCAACATCATTACTAGTCTGTACAATATTTAAAGGCGTTTCTAAGGTATTGATTATAGTCTTTAGAGGTGCTCGAACTGCTACAACAGAATTTTTATGAATATCTGCTTTTGCTACTGACTGTTCAGTGATAGATTCTTTTCTATCCTTCTTTTGGTTGTCTTCTAGACTAGCATAGATCATTGGTTTCTCCAATTCAAATGTGCTCGGAAGATATTTGTAAAGATTGTTCGCTGACAATAATAGGATTAGAAGAAGGCTCAATTCTATGATCTTGTATCCGATCACACTACTATTTCTTTGTTTTTGGTACTCTAAGGTACTGTGTAATAATTCCCAGTGATCTTGTCTATAGGGAACACGCATTCTATTCATCTCTTGAGACACCTTATCATCGAGCATATCATCTGTCAATTGATCTTCGTCGAGGATATGCTCAAATGTAGACCAGTCGCTGGATAAACTAGCTGCTGTTATACCAGCAAGTTTTTGTTTAATAGCGCTATCAAAATCACCTTCAACCGCATTGCCAGATAAATTGGCATCATCAAGTATATGCTCAAATACTGACCAATCACTACTACTAGTTTCGGTCATATTATTAAGCTTACGCTTTAGTATGTTGTCAAATTGCTTATCTATCATAGTCTCTTCGACAGTATTATCGCTTTCAATTTTGTACGTGCTTTGACGAGATTAGATCTAGAAGTACTTTCGGTTATTCCAAGTTGTTCTGATACCTCTCTGTGTGAGTATCCCTCTACCACATAAAGGTTAAACACAGATCTGTAGGCAAAAGTTAGTTGTTGGAGACATTTTAATATCTCTTCTGCTGACATTTGACTTACTACATCTGGTGTGTTACTACTTAGACCGTAAGCTGTATCTAGGTTTTCTGTCCTTTTTCTGCTCTTCTTACGATAATAGTCGATTGCCGTGTTGATCATGATTCTTCTGATCCAGGCCGATAGTGATGTTCCGGCTTTGTATTTTGATATATGTCTAAATACTTTGATAAATCCCTCATGTAATATATCAAGAGAATCATCGCTATTATTAGAGTATCGCTTACATACAGGTACCATAATAGGGTAGTGGTCTTCATATAGCTTTTGCTGCGCCCATTTTTCTTTACGGATGCAAGCGGCAATGAAGTCCTGCTCATTATGTTGTATGTCTATTACAAAATCCATTAATTAAATATATCTCTAAACGAACGACTTTCATAAGATTGTCTAGTCCATTAACGATTTTTTAGTCTTTTAGCTGCTTTCTTTAACACTTTTATTTTGTTGTATTAAAACGGAGGTAGTCAAATTTCATTTCGTTCATCCCAAGAATTAGATATACCTTTGCATTACATTACTTATCATTGCTTTACACATAGATTTTATTATCATGAGATTCACTTTAGTTTTGCTTTCATTTTTGTTTGCCCACTCTAGTATTACGGCCCAGTTGACTAATAGTACGGAAAGCAAACAAGTGGAAGCACTGAATAACTATGTGTTCTTTGCCAACGAGTGTACTCATGGAATGCTTATAGTACATGGTTTGCTGTATAGATTTAATCAAGACCTTAATAAAGAAATAGATATGGACTCATACCAGGTCAATTTCTATTCTAACAAAGATCTACCTGCGGATATCTTCAATGATACTTGGTTTTACGATATAGCGCCTTATGATTGGCATAAGAAGGCTAAGATTTCGAGTAGCCTTTTACCAGTTGCTGGTGCGCGAGAGCTAAATGCACTTTCTGATCAATTGAAGTCGATAGTTGTGGATATCAATGCGCTAAGGTTTTCTTTAGAGAAGCTAGTAGCAGCAGACATGAATAATCAAGATAATGTATTAGCCGTATATAATGAGCTTGAAAGAGCTACGAAGTTGTTTGACGATTTTCATACTCAGCAGCAAAAATTAAGATTAGGAGTAGATAAGGAGTATAACAAAATCAAACCTTCACTAGACATAGAGTTTCCCAAACTGATATCTACAATGGATAATGCTTATCGTGTTTCATTAGCAGTGATGAATACGATACATGCTAAGACTGACGAAGGATTAAATGAAAAAATAGAAAAACTCAATTCTTCGCAAGCTAATCTTAAAGCAACTTCTCTTGATAGTTATAATAGCACAAGATTACTGAGTAGAGATATACAAGGACATTACAAAAACCTACAAACACAGTTAGAGAAGTTCTCTGAAGGGACAAACAATTTTTACTATACGGCTGATGTTCCTGCAGAGTATAAGATGTATGGTAAGTATTACTATTATTATAATAAAGATCTGATTAGCAAATTCAATAGGTTTGGAATAGGAGTCGTATTTGAAATCAATAGTATATTAGACTATCTTAAATCTGACCAACTAAGATATATGGAAGTACCACACTTCTATCAAGTTGTGTATCCTAAGAAAATCGAAAAAATAGATCACCTTACTTCTACAGCTGGTACCTTAACAACATTACCTACCAAGCTCAAGGATAGAGAAATAACTGTAGCTAGTAAGAGTATTAAGGTAGATAGTGATAAAGTTGCATTTGAGCTTTATGATCATATGATAGAAGATGGAGATGTTGTAAGCATAAATTTTAATGGAGACTGGGTAATAGAAAGCCATAAAATCACTTCGAAGCCTTACGAGCTTAAAGTACAGCTCAATCCAGAAGGTAAAAACTACATCATCTTACATGCAGAAAATGTAGGTCGTCGTCCACCTAATACTATGGCTGTATCGTACATGTATAACGGCAAGAAAAAACAGATCATAATGAAAGCTGATTTAAATACTAGTGAGATGATTGAGATATTACAAATGCCAAAGTAAGATCATTTAGAATAGATTTCTATTCACTTTTTCACAAAGTCAATTCTTACAACAAGTCACGTCATCTACTATGAAATACTTAATTTACTTAGTGCTATGCCTAGTTGCGATAGCATCTTGTTCTTCACCCGATGGAAGTGCATTTGAAATAGATCTCACTACAGTTTATAATCAAGTTAATTTTGAAAAGCCCGTAGTTGGTCAAGTATCGAAATATGTTCTTTTTCGCGGCTTTAATTTTGGTGATGTTAGTTCTAGTATTGATTATACAGGAGATACATTAGAAGTAACACTCATCGCCAAATCAGGAAAAAATTATTCTTTCCAAGAGCACATCACTATTGGCTCCTCAGTGTATAATGGGGCTGATCCATATATCGAAGGGCACGATATGTTGAAGACCTCTGAGTGGCAAGTTGTAGGCGATAGTCTTATTCTCGCTGGAGGAAGCACGTTCTTACTTTGGCCAGGAAGAAAATCATTGCCTTTTGTACTTTCAAGCGGAGCTGCTACTCATACTATGAGAGAGTGGGGCACAAGCTCTAATCCTTTTGAAGCGTCATTCAATATTAATGATGCGATGCTCAATGATTTCAACTTTGAAGATTTAATTGGAGGATACGATGCTTTAGATATTCCTGTTGATGGAGATGGATACGAGATACTATATAATAAACCTTTCGGTATCATAAGATCTTCTAGATTTGAACCTGAGACATTAAGCGGTTTTGGATGGGATTTGAAATTGGGCAGATAGGAAGGAATTAAATATTTTTCAACCACAAAAAAACGCCATCTCACAAAAGTAAGATGACGTTCTATATTTTATCAAAGTATCTAATGATGCTAGTTCTGACTACTTTCCATTTTCTGCTCGATAGTAGCGAATGAATCTTCTAGTCTGATCATATCTTTCATTATGGATAATGCTTCTTCTAGATAGAAATCTTTTTTCAATCCATCCAACCAATCTTGGTTACGAGCTTGTTTAGATTCATCAAAATTGATATTGTCCATATCTACTTCGAGGTTCGATATTTTTAGACTTTCGATATCTGTATCATATAGATCTTTGTATTGCTTAGATTCCTCTTCCCTCTGATCCATGTCTTTAATAAATTGATCTATGTTGAGAGAGTAACTTGCATTGTCTCTGTATTTTTTAATTCTTTCTGCGTTAGCTAGGACTCTTTCAAACTTATTATTTTTTTCTACTCTTTTTTTACTGGCTGCAGCTACTTCATCGATGTGATCTAGTTGTGCTACTTCTTGACTATACTCAACTGGATCGATTTCAGTCCATTCCATAGCATGATCGTATTCTTTTTCACCTACTTTCATAAACTGGTAACTGTCTGGTAGTACGATATCTGGAGTTACACCAATTAACTGTGTTGATCCTCCATTTACTCTAAAGAATTTTTGTGTAGTCATTTTGAGACTACCTAAAGGCTTATATTCTTCTATCCCTTTGAATGCTCTATCAAGGTCGTAAAATCTCTGTACCGTTCCTTTTCCATAAGTCGATGTACTACCTACAACTACGGCTCTTTTATAGTCTTGCATAGCTGCTGCTATGATCTCCGATGCCGATGCGCTGTACTTGTTTACCAATATCATGAGCGGGCCATCATAAAGTACATCAGAGTTTTTGTCTAAGTGTACATACGCTGGTCTGTCTCTAGGCTTAACTTGTACGATCGGACCATCTTCTATAAATAGACCTGACATCTCTACTACATCGTTGAGCGATCCACCAGTATTGTTCCTAAGGTCTAGTATGATACCATTTACGTTTACATTCTTTAGTTTTTCTATTTCTGAAGCCACATCTTTAGCACAACTGTTACCCCCTTTTTTCTCAAAACTAGAATAGAACTTAGGCAACTTGATATAGCCAATGTTTTCGATAGATCCTACTTTGTCGAGTATGAGTGATTTCGCTAAAGTTTCTTCAGTGATAACTTCATCTCTTTCGATGGGTAACAATATTTCTGAACCGTCTTTCTTACGAAGTGTAAGTGTAATTACGGTACCTTTCTTTCCTCTGATCTTAGATACAACATCATCCAATCTCATTCCATTTAAATTGAGTACTTCGTCTTCTCCTTCTTGCTGAATGGCGATAATGAGATCATCTGCCTCAGCTTTCTTAGTTTTCCAGATCGGTCCTCCAGGTACTATACTTACAATCTTAATGAAATCATCATCAGACTGAAGTCTCGCTCCGATACCTTCAAGCTTGCCTCCCATGTTTATATTGAAGTCATCTCTTTTTTTAGGGTTGAAGTATGTGGTATGTGGATCGCTCTGGTGAGTAATAGCATTAAGATATTGCTCAAACCTATCAGACCTTCTTTGCTTATTTAATCTCTTAAACCACTTCGTATAGTTTTTTGTGTGATCTTCAATAGCTTCCGCTATCATTTCATCTCTAGTTTTTTCTACGAAAGGTTCCTTTATTTTTTCATCGATCGACGCTACTTCATCCTTATCTTCATCAGTTGATTCGGACATAGCTTTCATCTTTTTCTCTTGCTTATCTATCTTAGTCTCTACCTTACTAATGATATCATACGTGATTAATTGTTTCCAATACTTTTTGAGTTCCTTTTCGTTTTTAGGCCTTTCTCTATTTTCATAATCAAGGTCTACTTTATCGTTAGAAGTAAGGTCGAGTGCGGATACATCTATATCGGCATATATCTCTTGACCTCTTTGCATCCCCTTTTCGATAAGATCGTTACTCATTTCAAACATCTCAAAAGTCTTGATTTTGATCTGATCGTCTACCTTATCTCTATACTGAGCTAAATCATCTACTTCTTCTTGCGTAAGGAATCTTTTACGAGAATCTAGTGATTCTATGTATTCATCGAATATGACAGCACTGAGTTCATCATTCATCATTTCTGGATTATAATGTACCTGATCCATAAATTTCATGACTCCAGTAAGGATCATAGCTTCTCTCTCCTGATAGTTATAAGGATTGACAAATGCTAAGAAAGCCACAATAGAGGCTAATGCTGCAAATACCGTCGAATTTTTCATATTAAATATTTTCGTTATACGTTACACTCTGATACTAAGCACAAATGATACCATTTTGGTTGAATTGCGCCAATAATCTACTATACTAACAGTAAAAGGGAGTATGAGCGCTTACTGTTAAAGGTGTTTAACTTTCTTATAACTGATTTTAATTTTGAGCATAATGACTATACTTCAATAGTGAAAACAATACAATTCAATTATTTTAGAATGTATGAATCTCATTGAGATTAAAATATATCTCCATCCAAAGCAAATGTATTCTTTCGATCTATCCACTTACCTCGTGTAAAATCTGGAAATGGCATTGGTTCGCTACCCAATGCGATCGAATGCTCCGATAAAGGTGTGATAGACAACCATGTAGCTGCATCATAGGCATCAAATGGAGCCGCCTTCTTTGCTTTGACATGTTCCACGAACGAATGCAGTAAGAAGAAATCCATACCACCGTGACCAGCACCTACAGCTCGACTTTCGTACATCTTCCATAATGGGTGATCGTAATCGTCCATGTATTTGTCTTGACTCTCCCAGCGATGTGAAGGACTGATTCCTTCTATATAGATTGATTTGTTATCCACTTGCCAAAGCCCTTTTGTTCCTTGTACTCTAAACCCTAGAGAGTAAGGTCGCGGTAAGTTAGTATCATGATGTAGTACAATCGTTTCGTCATTACTAGTCTTGATCATCGATGTGATCTTATCTCCTAGTTTAAATTGTTGTTTGGCATTAGGATGATCTGGTCCGCCTTTCTCATGATTGACGATATAGTTGTGAAGGCCTCTAGACTTGGATGACATAGATGTGATGTATGCCAGTCGATTACCTCGATTGATATTAGTGTATTGCGCGATGGGTCCAATACCGTGAGTAGGATACAAATCTCCATCTCTTCCAATACTATGTAGTGTACGCCATTTGGATTCACTATAGCCTTTTTCGCCGAATTCGACACCTGAGTTATATGGCGTTTTACCATCATTGAATTTTACACCTCGCAAGTCATGTTGATAGCCGCATTCAAGGTGTACCATTTCACCGAACATATCTTTGCGAACCATCTGTAGTACAGCCATGACATCCCTTCTGAAGCATACATTCTCCAGAAAATATAGGTGTGTTCCAGTTTTCTCATGAGTATTGACAAGTTGCCAGCATTCGTCTATCGAAAATCCACCGCATACTTCCATTCCAGTATAAACTCCAGCCTCCATACTGGCTACAGCCATCTCAGTGTGCCATCTCCAGGGTGTAGCTATGATCACAGCATCAAGATCTTCGTTAGCAAGCATATCGCGATAATCATATGGGCCGTCTTGATAAACCTTAGGCTTCTTTGCCCCTTGCTTTTCATATTGCTTTAGCGTATTATCTATCATACCTTGATTAACATCGCAAATAGCTGAGACTTCGACATCCTCTCTTTGAAGTAACAAAGAGACATGACCTTGGCCTCTCATCCCAGTACCAATAACACCGACACGAATTTTGTTTTTCGATTGTATCATATGATGGATTCCAGTAGGAGATACCAAAGTACCAGCTCCAAGAATGCTACTATATTCAATAAAATCTCGTCTGTTGATAGGTGCCATGAAATAAGAATTGTGCGTAACGTAATGGCTCTCAAGATAATAGCAATATTGTAATCGAAACAATTAATAAGTTTATTTTCAGTGATACTATGTTGCTGAATGTAAATGATCATGGCTATTTAAGTGATATTAAGATGTGGAGAAGATGATGTACATTTTAATTGATTAATGAAAGTTGTATTTTAGAATAACAGGAAAGAAAAAAAGTATATATTTGCATTCCAAATTAATCGGACGGTTGGCCGAGTGGCTAGGCTCAGGTCTGCAAAACCTGCTACAGCGGTTCAAATCCGCTACCGTCCTCAACTATTTTAAACCTCATTCGCTCCGCGGATGAGGTTTTTTAATATGAGGGTTTCAGTCATTTCCCATGACTAGATAGTTTAGGTGGTAGCATGGATACCTTCCGGATCTCTTAAATAGTTTTTGTCCTCCAACCTATATCGGTGGTCAATAGATTGGTTGAAAAATCATCTACCGTACCAGTAAGACTTTTCATCTCTCATCGAATCGAAGCTTACCGCCAATTGGCAAAGGCCTTTTAGATAGATGTTATATCTAATAACATCTCATAAACATCTATTAACAAGCGTGTTACACTATTTATTCTAGTCGAAAGTTTTAAAAGAGTATTTACCAACTAAACAAAACAGACGATGAAAAAGTACCTTCTATTCTTTATTCTAATACCTTTTATAGCATGCCAGCAGGAAAATAAGTCTAATTAAGCAGATAGAGAATCCATTAGCACTAGTGCAAGTAAAATATCAAGCACTAAACGGGATAATGATGAAACTTCAAGAAAGAAAATCATAAGGTCTGCTTCCACCAAATTTGAAGTAGTGGATGTGTCTTCAGCTGTTGAAGATATCAATGAGATGGTACAGAATCGCAATGGATATATTTCTGATCAGAATATGACAGATGTTGATGGCAAACAAAATGCTAATATCATGCTGAGAGTACCTTCTGACTCATTAGATATCATCCTACGTAACTTATCGATACTGGCAGTCCGCGTCGATTATATGAAGGTAAATTCTAAAGATGTCTCAGAAGAATATGTAGATCTCTCAAGTAGGCTTAAGACGAAAGAGGAAGTGCATAAGAGATATATCGATATCCTCAGAAATAAAGCAGGAACTATAGAAGAGCTTTTATCTGCCGAAAGGAGAATAGGTGTCTTACAGGAAGAAATAGAGTCTGCCGAGGGAAGGATCAGATATTTTGATGATCAGGTTAGCTTATCCAATGTAAAAGTTCAGATATACAAGAAGGAAGTCTTAGTGGCGAAAATAGAGTCACGGTTAGTACCTTTTTGGTCGAGTGCTGAAAGCAAATTTATTGGAGGGTGGAATTTTATTTTAAGATTTACGATTTTGATAGTAGGTCTCTGGCCATTACTGTTAGCAGTAGGAATAGTCTTTTTATATCGAAAGAGACTAAGGTTGAAGATTATTGAATTATCTAAAAGAGGCTAGACTTTCTACCATCTAGCAAAATGCATCGATTGAAAATCGAGATTTTTAGAATATAACTTTCTCTTATCTATCCTATACCCAATGTGAGGTATTTTATTCATCTTTGCTAGTCTATGAATAATGCTTCTGATTTCTCGTATTTAGACCAACTGAACGACGTGCAGCGTATGGCTGTAAGTACTATAGATGGTCCTGTAATGGTCATCGCCGGACCTGGATCTGGTAAAACTCGTGTACTCACTTATCGTATTGCGCATATCCTTAATAATGGCATACCGCCATGGCAGATACTAGCTTTGACATTTACCAATAAGTCGGCTAAAGAAATGAAGGAGCGTATCGAAAAGATAGTCGGTAGCGGTGCCAATAGGGTATGGGCAGGGACGTTTCACTCCATATTTGCTCGTATACTTAGAGTCGAGGCTCATCGTATTGGATATCCCAATGACTTTACTATCTATGATACAGATGATAGCAAGAGTGTGATCAAAGAGATTATAAAAACCCTCAAGCTTGATCCTAAAGTATATAACGTAGGTGCAATCAGATCTA
The DNA here is from genome assembly GCA_938015435.1 of uncultured Saprospiraceae bacterium. Classification (GTDB taxonomy): domain Bacteria; phylum Bacteroidota; class Bacteroidia; order Chitinophagales; family Saprospiraceae; genus UBA1994. The sequence goes on along the minus strand of CALLPN010000016.1, from coordinate 151,288 downwards.
GAATATCATCAGCTAAGAGTAATCTGATTACTCCCAAAGCGTATGTCGTGAATGAAGATCTTATGACTGCGGATAAGATGAATCGTAGACCAATGACGCACCTTATCTATGAGAAGTATACTCATAAATGCCTTAAGGCAGGTGCCATGGATTTTGACGATCTGCTATTGCAGATGTTTAAGTTGTTATATCAAAATCCAGATAATATTAGACACAAGTATCAGAGCCAGTTTCAGTATTTGATGGTGGATGAGTTTCAGGATACTAACTTTTTGCAGTACGAAATACTGAAGCTACTATGCGTATATGAAGGTAGCCCGCAGAATGTTTGTATCGTTGGAGATGATGCACAAAGTATCTATAGTTTCCGTGGCGCTACTATCGAAAATATATTGATGTTTGAGCAAGATTTTCCGACACTTAAAACTTATAAGTTAGAGCAGAATTATAGATCTACGGATCATATTGTAGCCGCAGCGAATGAAGTGATTAATTACAATAAAAATCAGATACAGAAAAAGATTTGGACTGATAACGTCGGAGGTCATAAGATAAAAATGATCAAAGCGGTAACTGAAACGGATGAAGGAAAACGGATTGCCGATACTATCGTAGAGCAAAAAAATAGATTTGGTTTAGCGAACAGAGAAATAGCAATACTATATAGAACTAACTCTCAATCAAGGGTATTTGAGGAGTGTTTCCGAAGATCTAATATTGCATACCGAATATATGGTGGAATGTCTTTCTACTCACGAAAAGAAATCAAAGATTTGATTGCTTACTTGAGACTAACGGTGAATCCTAAGGACAATGAAGCCCTCAAGCGTGTGATCAATTTTCCGCGTCGAGGAATAGGTAAAACTACGATTGATAATCTCATAGCACTATCTAACGAAAATGATATGAGTATCATGGAAGTCTTAACTCAAGTGGACTTCAATGCACGGTCAAAAAAATCAATCGGTTCTTTTATGCAGATCATTAGAAAATGTGCGCACAAGACTGAAGAGCTCAATGCCTATGATGCGGCTTTATTTATAGCTCGTACTTCTGGATTGATTGCACATCTCAAAACTGATACGACCTTAGAAGGTATGGGTAAGTTAGAAAATGTCAATGCACTTCTGGATGGTATCAAAGATTTCGTAGAAGATGATACATTGGAAGAAGGTGAAGATGCAGCAGCACAAGACAGATCTATAGCAGGTTATCTTCAGAATATTTCGCTAATGACTGACGCAGATCAGGACGATGGGGAACAAGATACAGTGACATTGATGTCGGTACATGCGGCGAAAGGATTGGAATACAAATCGGTATTTGTAGTAGGTCTAGAAGAGAATCTATTTCCTTCATATATGTCTATGTCATCGCCAGAACAAATAGACGAAGAGCGTCGATTATTCTATGTAGCTATTACAAGAGCTGAAGCGCATTTGACATTGAGTTATGCCAATAGTAGGTACCAATATGGTCAGATGAGATATAATGATGCTAGTCGATTCCTTGAGGAAGTACCGGAGTCAAGTATAGATGCTATCTCTAGTATCAAGCGTAACGCAGGAGGATTTTCTGATGGTGGTAATAGTGGCGGTGGATTAGGTACACCTAAGAAACTAATGGGTAACTTTAAGAAAATATCTCGTGCTCCTAAGTCGCTAGCCATAGATCCTAAAGATTTCAAACCAAGCCCATCGGAAATGATAAAAGAAGGTATGAAAATCTTGCATATGAAATTTGGTGAAGGAATCGTAAAAAGTGTTGATGAGAGATTTGTAGCTACGATTGTATTTGATCAACTATCAGATAATTCAGAGAAAAGGATTATGCTTCAGTTTGCAAAACTGCAGATATTGGATTAGAGCTGCGCTAAATTCGAAAATAATAAATTTTCTAAGATAAACTGAGAATTACTGGGGCTGAAGTTGTTGTTTTTAGACTCCTAAGGGCGATAGCGATTGGTAAGCTAAAAAAGGGTGTGGAGTACTATGGTGTATAAAAAACTAGGCTTGCCAATTTCTGCGAGCTTAGGAGTCTCTATGTCTTTCGTTTTCAAGTATCTCATAAAATAAATCAGCACGATTGATGTTAAAACATTCTGTCTAAGTAGTAGATTTTTAGATTGTGCCTAGGAGTTTGGTTTTGTTGTGCTGTATGTGTGTTTGTTGGGCAAGCCATACTGCCACAATACACGGTCCGCGCGTTTTTTTTTCTTGCGAAAAAAAGCCGCGCTAGCCCTCACTAGTGAAATGGAATTCGATTTCTGGATGGTTTTCTTGAGCCATCTTGAGCGACCATGAAGACTCTGCCAGGAATACTAAGTTTCCATCTTTATCTTTTGCTAGGTCACGCATACGTTTTTTACGGAAATCTTTATATGCTTCTACATCGTCATAAGTAACCCAACAAGCTTTATTTAATCCTACAGGTTCGTAAGCTACAGAAGCTCCATATTCGTGCTGTAAACGATATTGGATTACATCAAATTGAAGCGCTCCTACGGTACCAATAATGATGCGTCCAGTAGTTTCAGTCTTAAACATTTGTGCTACACCTTCATCCATTAATTGATCCAATCCTTTTTCTAATTGCTTAGATTTCATTGGGTCCATATTATTGACAAAACGGAATTGCTCCGGTGAGAAACTTGGTATTCCTTTGAAGTGTAATTTTTCACCTTCAGTAAGTGAATCTCCAATCTTGAAGTTTCCAGAATCGTATAGACCTACGATATCTCCAGGAAATGCTTCTTCGACAATAGACTTTTTACTCGCCATAAAGGCAGTAGGATTTGAAAATTTTATTTTCTTCTCCTTTCTGATGTGAAGATAATTAGTGTTTCGTTTGAATGTTCCACTACAGATTCTTAAAAAGGCGATACGATCTCTATGCTTAGGATCCATGTTAGCATGAATCTTAAATATGAATCCAGAGAAATTTTTCTCATTTGGTAGTACTTCTCTCTCTTCTGTAATTCTTGGGAGCGGCGTTGGTGCTATTTCTACAAAACAATCAAGTAATTCTTTAACACCAAAATTATTAATCGCACTACCAAAAAATACAGGCGACACATCACCATTAAGATAATCTTCTCTATTAAATTTTGGATATACTCCTGTCATCATTTCTGTCTCCTCTCTTAATTCTTTGGCGAGCGCAGGCCCAAGTTTTTCATCTAAAATAGGATCAGAAAGATCTGATATTTTGAGTATATCATCTTGTACTTGCTTGCCATGCGGAGAAAATAAAAGTAATTCCTCTTTATAGATATTATAGACTCCCTTAAATCTTTGACCCATACCTGCAGGCCAGCTTAATGGAGTAACCTTAAGTCCTAGTTTTTCTTCGATTTCATCGAGTAGATCTATACCATCTTTACCTTCTCTATCCATCTTATTGATAAATACAATGATGGGCGTCTTACGCATACGACATACTTCTACGAGTTTCTCTGTTTGAGCCTCGACACCTTTAGCTACATCGATCACTACGATCACGCTATCTACGGCAGTAAGTGTACGGAAAGTATCTTCTGCGAAATCCTTATGACCAGGCGTATCTAGGATATTGACCTTGCGATTTCGATAGTCGAATGCCATTACAGATGTGGCAACGGAGATACCTCTTTGGCGTTCTATCTCCATAAAATCTGAAGTTGCTCCTTTCTTGATCTTATTAGACTTTACGGCACCGGCCTCTTGTATCGCTCCACCAAATAGGAGCAGCTTCTCTGTGAGAGTTGTCTTACCTGCATCTGGGTGAGATACGATCCCAAATGTTCTCCTCTTATTGATCTCTTCTTGTAGTTCTGCCATGGTGCTGTCTATATTGGCTGCAAAAGTACTTAATTAAGCCGTAAAGATCATGATGGTTGTATTGGCTATATGTAATGAAAATAGGGTAACCTACCATTGTAAGTCACCCTATAGAAGCAATCATTATTACTGTCACAAGCATAATGCTAATGCAGTATATCGGAGCTAGGCTCCTAAGTCAATCCGTGATTAATTTACTTTTTCCATAGTATTACTAGTATCAGAGATGGTAGGATTACCTATCACTTCTAATCTTCTCAAGGTATTTTCTTTACAATTTAAAGCCTTTTCTACATTAAGCTTACCTCTTTTGTGCAGTTCACCTTTGACTGTCGCGTTACTAACTAAGTACTTACTTAAGTTAAGGTCAGTATTGTAACCAATTTGTACATCAAGGTTTTCTCCTTTTCCCATGAGATCGATAGATTGATGGCCATCGAGATTAAGTTCAAGATTTTCTATATCCATTACTCCTGTAATATCTCCGTTTCCAGAGCTGTATATAGAAAGGTTTTCTTGTGTTAGGCCTTTTAATTTGGTATAGTGTACGTCTTCAAGATTGAGTTGCGCTAGTTGAGTTACATATACCTGTAGCTTTAATTTTTTGCGATTATATCTGCTGTTATTATTTTTGATATTGACACTTCCATTGATCGTACTATACTCTACATTATTTACTAAATCTTGGTTACCTAAGATACTTATTGATGCTGCGTCAGCTTGAACTAGATCTATATCAAAGTCACCTTCTATAAATAGACTACTAATTTGATCAACAGGAATTTGTAATTCATAATTAGCCTTTTTGTTATACTCCTCCGAAAAAAGACCGTTACTACCCATTTCCCAACTGAATGCTGATTCATTATGAGGTCTAGATTGACTATTGTCAAATGACGATCCATACATCAGGTGCTCGGTTGCGCGATCAAAGCCAAGTTTCTTTCCAATTGGAATCGCAAGAATGTATGTGAGACCTTGACCTCTATAGTTTTCTCCTTTTGGCAGTAAAAATTTCTGAGGAATAATAATGTTGCCATCTTCTTGTACTTCTATTTCCGCCATCACTTTTCCAGCATTAGAAAGAGCATCTTTCTTGTTTTGTCCTCTCGAAATTATATCTTTAGTAACATGAACTTTTTGATCATTAGATCGGACAATTTTTATATGTACATCATCGACATATAGGCCTTCACTTGTAGGTTGTAAATCAAAAAAATTAATCATCGATATTTCATTTTGATGATCACCGTTTACTTTGATATTAATAAATTCGTTGTCGATGCTTTTGCTGTAAGTATCTGATAAACTTCCTGATACTCTATATTCGTTTACAGTATTTCCGATACTCATAGCGCCTACTACCAGTGATGCCACCCACATTGTTCCTAGATTTCTTTTCCAATTGGTTTTTGTTTTATATCCAAAAAGCATTTTGGCAATCATGGATAATCCAAAGAACAATGGAATACCTAGTGTAAGGTAAAGTGATAATCCGCCTAATGAACTTAGGAAATAATTGTCAGGTCCTATGTATTTCATAAAGGGGAAACTTACGGAAATAGCTATAATAATAGTTATAAAAAGTAGTCCTAATACTACAGCCAAGAGTCCACCAAAAATTTTGAATATTGACTTTCCCGTTTTACCTACAATGCCAAATACTCCAGAAAAAATACTGCCGACTAGCGCAAACAATCCAGCGAAAGCTCTTAATATGAAGTTGCGTCTCTTTTTGTGGTTGCCTTCTTCATTTCCATCCATATTTCCGTCACTTTTTTTTTTAGAGCTCAAATCTTTTCCAATCTCTGTAATACGTTTGGAAAGTTCCGTGATCTCTTCTTCTACGGTCTTAGCAATATTAGAGATATTAATGTTTTCACCTCTCATCGCTAGTTTTTCACTAGAGGTACGAGCAACAGGTACGATAACCCATAGCAGTAAATATATGATAGGACTTAATCCAGAAAAAAGTAGAACTACAAAAGTAATTCTTATCCATAATGGATCACTGATACCAAAGTAAGCAGCTATACCAGAGCATAATCCTCCTACTACTTTGTCTTCGCCATCTCTAAATAATCTTTTAGCACTACCTTTCTGATTATCTCTAGAAGTATAACTTTCTCTACTTTCCGAAGTAGTTTCATAATCATCCTGCATAGCTTCTGCACCAAAATCTTCTGGTGTACCCATAATCTTGATTACTTCATCTAATTCTTTATTGCTTATGATCGATGAACCTTTCATACTTTCTTGAAAGAGTTCACCCATCCGAACTTCGATATCATGTATGATCTCATCACAGCTCTCAGAATCTGAGAAATGTCTACGGATCGTACTTAGATATTTCTCAAGATGTGTATACGCATCTATATCGATGGTAAATGGTATTCCGCCTAGGTTTATATTGAGTATCTTATTCATTTTGTAGCGATTTTAATAGTAGTGATTGAGAGGTCGTTTATTTTTTTGCAAGGGTCGATATTACTTTTCATTGGCCACTTGCATTTTAGTTGATTGATTGACTGCTGTTGATAGTTCTTGCCAAGTATCCATCAGTGCACCTAGGAATTCTTCTCCTTGTTTGGTAAGAGTATAATACTTACGTGGTGGTCCAGATTTGGATTCTTTCCAGCTGTAGGCAAGCAATTCTGCATTTTTGAGCCTACTGAGTAGAGGATACAATGTGCCTTCTACTACTATCAATTTTGACTCTTTGAGCTTCTTGATGATATCTGATGGATAGGCTTCTTTCTCGGCTATGATACTAAGTACACATAGCTCTAATAGACCCTTTCTCATCTGCGCTTTAGTGTTTTCTAACTTCATTTTTCATCTTAGTTGTATATGATCGTGATAGATAATGATTGATTGCTTCTATATGATCACCATACAAATATAGAATAACTTATAGTACTATGCAATACAAAGTACACTATTAATGCATGGTACTATATGGAATGACCGATTTTGCCGATGAATGAATAAAAATAACCGTCGAATAAAAAGGCGATTGTTGAGTTTGCTCTAGTAATAATTAGCTAATCATTAGATATGTCAGAATACATTTTCGAATCGTAAAGGATCGCTAGTACTCAGTATACAGATGAATTGGAATGATAGTTAGCTATCCAAGGAACTGAATCTCTATAAGTAAATTAAGGAAATCATACGTGGATGAAAATCTACACCAGTAAGTGAGATGCTATGGATTAATCTTTGTTTTCACTTACCTCAGTTAAAGCCGCGAAAATTACCTCGGCGGTTTGGTCCCAATCAAAAAGCTTGGTTCTACGATGTCCTTTAGTAATAAGCGAACGAGTAAGATCGGTATTAGAATGAATAGATCTCATGGCTTCTACTATTTCACTTTCAGAAGAAGGGTCAACGAGAATGGCAGCATCACCCGCTACCTCAGGCATACTAGATTTATTAGAGGTAATGACAGGTACTCCAGATGAGAAACCTTCCAGTATAGGAATTCCAAATCCCTCGAATGTAGATATATATATAAGTGCTTCTGCACTAGCTAGCATCTGTTTCGCCTCTTCTTTGATATCATGATACATATGGATTTGTTCCTTAAAGTTGCTATTATTATAAGCTTTTAGGATTTGGTCAAAATTCCATGCTGGACGACCTACAATCACAAGTTGATGATTCGTATGATCTTGCGCTTTGTAGGTTGAGAAAGCTTCGATTAGTTTAGCGATGTTCTTTCTTGGGTGCAGAGATCCTAGATAAATAAAGTACGGTTGTCCATTACTATAAGTCTCACGAATTTTGACTTTTGTAGAATCACCCACTGGTTCAAATCCGTTGGGTGTCGCATTATAACCAACAGAAATTTTGCTTTTGGGAATACCAAATTGATTTACAATATCTGCTCTAGTGGCTTCAGAGACTGCTATAATATGATTCGCTCTTTTATGAAATAAGGGGAAATATTTTTTGTAATATCTGAGATGATGTCCAGGCAAATGCTGAGGATAATGAATGTAGGCTAAATCATGACTTACCAATACTACTGGAACTTTGGAACGAAGACTTAAGTATGCATCACCGCTAAAGAATACATCAATGTTATACTTCTTCAAAGCTCTGTGAACTGAATATTCGAACCAAAGCTTGAATAGAATAGGTAATCTAGCGGGAACACCAATTTGTACTGCCGTTACGTTGTCTGCAAAGATGAATTGCGAATCAAAAGGACGATCAAAAAAAAATACAAATTCATGCTCTGGATTATTAGCAACCATTCGACGTGTTACTTCATAGATGTATCTTGCTACACCTTCCATCCTTCCTTTTAGGAGTACACGAGCATTTATACCTATTCTCACTAATGTTCTTTTATTATATTTTCGAATGTAAGATCGTAACTTTCTATGATATTAGACCAATCATAATGCTTTACCTGATCTGCTAGCGAAGGTAATTGATTTGACCAGTCTTGTATCATTGTTTTGAGTTTTTGATATAGATCTTCGTGAGTATTATAGAAGCATTTGGGATACATAATCGGATCTAGATGCTCAGGATAGGATAGTTTGTGAGGCATCAATGGCGTAACTCCGGCAGCTATGGCTTCTATTATACTGATTCCAAAAAAGTCTTGATTATTAGTCACAGGGAGTATATCAGCGGATTGAACTAATTCGATATATCGTTCTTTACTCTGGACATACCCAAAGTGTGAAATATGTTTGGATAGGCGTGTGCGTGCTTCGTCGAATACATCCGGATATTTTTTATATGATTCACCGCAAACAATCAGCTTAAAAACTGCTCCTTCTTTACTCAGCCGATAGAGACATTCAAAGAAAACTTCTGGACATTTGTCATATTCCCAACGGTGGTTCCATAGTAAGGTGGGTACGTTGGTTTCTCTTTTATTTTTGGAATAGAATTGCTTTAGTTCCATGCCAATATACTGAACATTGCTTTTGGCTATAATAGAATCTACTGTATCATGATTTCGATAATCTGGAAAAGCATAAAGAAAGTCAGGAATCGCACTGAGGAATGATTCCATATGGTATCGAGAATTGAAAAGTATCTTATCTGCCGCCAATGATGAAGTATAGTTAATCCAAGCGTAGGTCCTATCACGATTAAGTTTGGTATCTGGATCATTTGCTGACCAAGGGTATGTGAGTTGATTTTCATGAAAAAAAAGTACAATGGGTGTAGTATTTATCTTCTTTCTTACTAACGCGATAAACGTACTTAGATCTATCATATCTGTCGCTATGATTAGATCTGGATTGTAGTCCATTAGCATAAATTTTTCGGCTAATGTTACTGCCGCTCCATGCATTCTCCACTTCCAATGTCTACCCGGAAGGGTTAAGAGTTTGATCTCATGCCTCGAGTATTTCTGGAGTTGATCTTCCATAACCTTATGGCTACTTGCGTAGAACGGTTCTATGAATAGTATCTTTTTGCTTAGTGACAATGTGATGATTTGTAGAAGTGAAAATAGGTATTCTCTTTATTATGAACTGTAGACCTATAAGATTTTAAAACTTTGGGGGTCTATACTTTACTTTATTCGAAACTCTTATATTGCATAACCGTTAAGAAGTAATACTAGATAAAAGCATCTTGCCAATATTTGCGTCTTAGTCGATTAGAAAGGTAAAATGCCATGATGCTTAACCGAGAAGCTTGCTTACACTTACAAGAAAAACATGAAAAAAGAATCAGACGTACTAATAATTGGTGCAGGAGTAGCAGGACTTACTTGTGCAATTAAGTTAGCATTGCAAAGGCCAGATCTCTCTATAAATGTACTTACTAAGTCCAATGATCAAGAAAGTAATACGCGTTATGCTCAAGGTGGCGTTGCGGCAGTATGGGATCATGGAATCGACAACTATAATAAGCATATAGAAGATACGCTAGACGCAGGTGATGGATTATGTGATCCTGATGTGGTACGTATGGTGATAGAGGAAGGGCCAATAAGAGTACAAGAGATTATCGATTGGGGAGTAAGGTTTGATAAAGAAGAAAGTGGTGATTACGACCTAGGAAAAGAAGGAGGTCACTCAGAAAATCGTATTCTACATTTCAAAGATATTACTGGCTGGGAGATACAGCGAACGCTGAACGAAAAAGCAAGGTCGCTAAAGAATATTAATTTTCTTGAACATTTCTTTGCTGTGAATCTGATCACGCAACACAGTCTTGGACGAAATGTAACGAGACTTACTCCAGATATCGAATGCTATGGATCATATGTATTTAATAAAGAAACTAAACAGATAGAAACTTTTTTGGCTCGACAAGTAGTCATGGCTGCTGGCGGTGCAGGACAAATCTATAAGAGTACAACTAATCCAACAATCGCAACAGGTGATGGTATCGCAATGATGTACCGTGCTATGGGTAGAATCGCCAATATGGAGTTTATTCAATTTCATCCTACTTCCTTGTACAATCCTGCGGGTGAAAATCCTTCTTTCCTTGTATCGGAAGCAGTTAGAGGTTTTGGAGCGATTCTTAAGACTTCGGATGGTCAAGAATTTATGCATAAGTATGACGAGCGTCTATCTCTTGCGCCTAGAGATATAGTGGCTCGAGCTATAGACAAAGAGATGAAGACCCGAGGTGATGATTTTGTATTATTAGATTGTACGCATCTCGATCAAGAAAAATTTTATGATCACTTTCCTAATATTACAGATAAATGTAGAAGCATAGGAATAGATCCATTTGTAGATATGATTCCTGTCGTACCTGCTTGTCACTATACCTGCGGCGGTATAGTTGTGGATAAAGATGGACGTACTTCTATTAATAATTTATTTGCTGCGGGTGAAGTAACTGCTAGTGGACTACATGGAGCCAATAGGCTGGCATCTAATTCTTTACTGGAAGGATTAGTCTACGGTCATAATATCCAAGAAGTCATCGCAAAAGAAATAGATAAAACTCTAATGAAATCCGATGTGCCTGAGTGGAATGCCGAAGGTACTACTGATCCTAAAGAGCTCATACTTCTCACTCAATCATGGAAAGAGCTTAAAGAAATAATGAGCAGCTATGTCGGTATAGTTCGTACCGATGTAAGGATCAAAAGAGCAATGGATAGATTATGGATGTTGTACCAAGAAACAGAAGATCTATATAATAACTCAACGATATCTCCACAGCTATGTGAGCTACGTAATCTTATCACGATTGGTTACTTAGTTACTAAGTCTGCTGGAATGCGTAAAGAGAGTAGAGGCTTGCATTATAATACTGATTATCCTGATCATTATGGATATTTGGAAACTACGGTAATGTAGAGATTTTGTATTCGAAGTTAGCAGTTATAAAAAAAGCCCCATCGCAGATGCAATGAGGCTTCTTGTAGTTTTCGACATTTCGTACTATAAATAGTATTAGCCGAATAAGAATTAATTGAACATTATTCTTTGATCAAACGGATAGACTGGTTGAGTGTTTGTCCTTTGATATTACAGAGATAGATACCTGATGGCTGATCTAGAGTAAGGTGGTACTCATTGTTTCCTATCGATGCGTCGAAACGATTCTTAGAGATCATCTTTCCTGTAATATCTGTTATTTCAACAGAGATAGTTTCATTTACATTAGTATCATATGTTACTATAAAAGACTGTGAAAACGGATTAGGATAAGCATTGATTTGATTCGCTGTTCCGACTAGAGATCTAGTAAGTGTTTCGATATCTTTATGATCAAGATTGCCATTGTTTGCACTTCCGATAGTTTGTATATCTTGAGTGTCAGCTTCCATGATAAGTACCTCTTTAGTAAGATCTCCAAGTCTTACAGCTATGAAATTTTTACCGCTGATGTCAGCTCCATTTACTGTAAAGTATACGGCTTCTGGACAGTCACCTTCTATGATATCCGATGGATTACTAAATGTATGTGATGCATCTACCATAACCCAATTTTTTTCAGAGCTAAATGAGTCACTCATACCATTAACATATTGCAGCAATTCACCCAGATCAGAAAAATCTATATCACCATCTTGATCTATATCTGCTGCTAGATATTGGTATGCCGTGGTAAGTGATTCTTTTCCTTGTATGTGATATAGGAGAGCTTTTACATCCGCATAGTTGACAGAATCATCATTGGCATCATAGTCTGCAGTTACCATATATTCTTGATCACTTCTTACTGCCTCGCTGAGGGTAAAGTTACCTTGGTTATCAGTCATTACAGAAGCTTCTGCAAAGTGGATTGTTTCATGATTTCCATATGTTTGGACCATTTCATATCGAAAGATCTCTTGCCAATAGCCATGTTCATCTAAGTATGTATGTCCCACGAGTTCTTCTTGAGTATTCCAACCTACCCATTCATCGACGATTGGAGTAGTAGAGACGAGAGAAACATTTGCATCAGCTACACGTTGCTGACTTGACATCATGATCATTCCTGCTACATTGTAATAATCAGGACTCGTACTTGGTTCACAATCAGGGATATTTGCATTGTTGTTTTGTATGATTACGTTGACTTGACAATAGCTTTGATTGCCCTTAGTATCGGTTACATACATATTGACAATATTGTCTCCGACATTATCACAGGTAAACGCTTTAAACTTATCAGTTACATCTGAAGAAAAAGAGAATTGTACTGGTCCATGGCCACAAGGTGAGCTACTTCCAATATCTAAATCTTTGGCCCAAATCTCAACCATGCCATTATCTACAAGTCCATCATTATTATCATCCATTGGCATAAGAGTAGTAGTAATTTCTGCGATGCAATATGGGAGTGGTCCACCTGCATCTTTGACTACGATATCTACTGTATGGAATACTCTTCCTGTACATCCATACCTTACGGTGTATAATACTGAGGTTGTTCCTATTGGATATGTTCCTGAGATATCACTACCATTAGCATCTGCATAAGGAGAATTATTAGTGATATAGAAATCTCCACCGCAAGTCGACGGAGGTACATACAGAGTTGGTATTTCTAAGTGTCTACCTCCACAGTTATACGAATTGAATTCTATCTCGTCTGCAAACTCTACTTCTGGTAGGTCAGATTTCGATATCTTGATCGTCTGGACAAATGTATATAGTCCATTAGAAGAAGGACTAGATCCACTACTACCACTAGTATGTGTACACCAATCGATTACCTTGTATGTTCTCAGAATCTTAATACACTGCGGAGTGATCGTAAATATCTGATCAGTATGAGATACGCCGATGAGACTACAATCAGCATAATCATAAGTCGGATATCTATATCCTTCTGGTAGATTTTCTGGTTGATATGCTGGATTACACCCAGTAAGTTCAATATGTGATTCTGGCCAGTGGATACTATTCTGGTTAAAACCACCAGAGGCATTCACAGTAATTGTCTGCGAACACGATTGTAGGTTCCAGTTAGGATCTTCTACTGTCCAAGTACGTACGATAGTTCCTACGTTACAGCTAGATAAATTTTCGTTAACAGTTGGTGTGCCTGCATCATGATTACCATTATAGTCATGGTAATACGCATTTCCATAGATACTGAGATCCCAAAGTTCATCTTGGCAATTTACAGTGACATCAGCTGGACAGTAGATAGAGAATAAATCTTCTTCAGCCATCACAGACGTACTAAAAGCTAGAGAAACGAGCAGTATGCATAGCATTGCCCATCCCTTCAAGAGGGTAGAGGTTGTTTTCATATTATTTGACCTTTTAATGGATTAAATATTACTGACTTTAATAGCCAGCGCATTACATATTAAAACAAATATACATATGTTATTTGCATATTATCAGTGTTTTATGTTAAAATATGATAAAATGGGGGATTACCCTAGTCAAGCGCGGCTTGCGCAGCAAACGCGCGAAGTCGGAGTGACAGCGTATTTTCGCAGAAAATACGCGTACTCCGATAAAGAGTTTAAATTTTGACTTTTAAATTACTGCATATGAAAGCTGATAAGTTTTTAGAATTGTACAAGCGCGGCTTGCGCAGCAAACGCGCGAAGTCGGAGTGACAGCGTATTTCGCAGAAATACGCGTACTCCGATAAATGTTCTAAATTGTTGATTTTGAAAAGCTGATAAGTTTTTAGAATTGTACAAGCGCGGCTTGCGCAGCAAACGCGCGAAGTCGGAGTGACAGCGTATTTTCGCAGAAATACGCGTACTCCGATAAAGAGTTTAAATTTTGATTTTGAATTTCAAATTGCTGATTATGAAAGCTGATATATTCTTTTAGAGTTGTACAAGTACAGCAAATGCGCGAAGTCGGAGTGACAGCATAAAATCAGGAATAGAACGTTATATCATGAGAGTTAACGATCTTGCGATTCGTAATCAAAGAAACTGAAGTGTTGTGATGCCAACCCGTCTAGATCTATTATATGGTTTAAAGCTAATTGGATTGAAAACCTTAATAAGAATGATAATTAAATGCAAGAAATGATAAAATACGGCTGTCTAGTTTTATTTATTTTGACCATAATTGCCTGCGATAAAACGGAGGTAAAAACAAGAGATCTCACAGTCGATAAAATTCTTCATATTTCTCATATGAGAGATTATACTGAAGGATTTGTACATCCAAAATTAAAGAACATTCCTCTCGATTTTTATGAAATGCATCTTTTAGGCGGAGATTTGGACTTGTTTACAACTGGTGATTTAGGAACCATAAAAAAGTGGGATGACTTATTTAATTTATCCGTACCGACGACGCTCTGGACTCTTGGAAACCATGATACAAGTAACCGGAATCTTGTTGAAGAATTTACAGAAAGGCCTTCCTTTTATACTTATTCGGATCATGATATTTGTTTTTTGGTTTTGGATACAGAGTTGGATCTCTCCAATATTATTGGTGAGCAATTGGAATTAGTTAACGCGGTTGCAGATACCATTTCAAATTCAAAGCACCTAATTGTATTGACTCATAAGCTGCTTTGGCTACAAGGAAACGAAGAACTTTCTCCTTATTTGGAAACAGTACCCAACGGAGAACCCGGAGATTGTGGTTATTGTACTAATCCTAATAATTTTTATCAAGATGTATATCCAAGGTTAATAGAAGTCCAAGATAGAGGCATTCAAGTATGGTGTATTGCTGGAGATATAGGAATGAAAGTTTCTGAATTTAGTTATCGATTACCAGAGGGTGTAGAGTTTATGGCTTCAGGCTTGAACATTACACAAGATGGAAATAAAATTATAGAATTAGAAAGGAAAATCGGAGATGAAATGTGGTCTTGGAAGTACAGCTATTTAGAAGATTTATAGCATCTAGTATATAGTTGTTAACTTAAAGCGAATTAAAACAAAAACGATATGAATCCAAAGGTTAAATTGATATTGGCTGTAATAGCTGGTGTTTTGATAGGAGGGGCAGTAAATATGGGATTTATTATGCTCGGTCCTCAGCTTTTGGAATATCCTGAGGGTATTGATTTTAGTGATCCAGAGAACTTTGCGGCTAGAGCTCATTTATTTACAAATGCAAACTATGCTTGGGCATTTATAGCTCATGCGATGGGTACTTTGGTTGGAGGATTTGTAACTGCCAAGATAGCTGACGTAGGTAAGCTCAAATATGCTCTTTTTATTGGAGCTATTTTCTTAATAGGAGGAATAAAAATGGTTATGGATATACCTGCTCCGCTATGGTTTGTGGCCCTTGATTTACTTATCGCATATATACCGATGGCATACCTAGGTGCTATATTAGG
Organism: uncultured Saprospiraceae bacterium; assembly: GCA_938015435.1. Taxonomy (GTDB): domain Bacteria; phylum Bacteroidota; class Bacteroidia; order Chitinophagales; family Saprospiraceae; genus UBA1994. Next base: position 135,752 of record CALLPN010000016.1, on the reverse strand, counting down.
TGGAGCCAATAAAGCTAAATAATTTAGAGGTTGATACTTATTCCACCTTGTAGGTAAGTAGTACTTAATTTATTTCCTCCATTATATAGGTTGTTAAGTGAAATCGACTTATTGGCCCTCATACCAAGTGAAAACTTATTCGTGATTGCGTATTCGATATTGACACCTAGCTTAGTTGAGATTATATTCTTGTTAATTTCTGCTGAGTTATTGTCATACGGAAAGACTTCACCTTCTAGATCTAGTGTTTTTCCTTTGATACTCAATACTCGATCGTACTGGATGCCAGCGCTTGGTACGATAGACCATTTGTTAGAAAGTTGGATTCGTTTGTATATCGCTGCATCTATGGAAAGTAGATTGATAGTGTTGTAGATAACTTCTTTTCTTTTTCGTGAATTATTTCTGTATCCGCTACCAATAAGATCTGAAGTATTTCCAGTGAGAGTATTAGTAAGGTGACCTACTAAAATGTTTTCATGGTGTTCTTGAATAGTATCAGTTTTTTCAAAATCAAATTTCTCGACGAGTAGCGCATGACCGATCCCTAATTCATATCCCCACCCATTTTCTTTCTCGGAAGATAATCCCAGTTTGATACTATATCCAGGTAGTGAAGAATGGTAGTCACTATTTATAATATTGTATCCAGAATTAAAAGATGTTCCACCAAGCAGCGATAAGGCGTATTTATTATTACATTTTTCATCTCCTTTTCTCGGATTCTTTTCGACTGTTATTTTTTTAAGACTTAGTTGGATTAATTCTCTTTTAGATTTTAATGTACTCAGTGCATTAGAGTTTATGTTATTCAAATAAATATCATCTCTAGATTGGACGATAGGTGCGGATGCATTATTAATCGTATTGCTAATAAAATTTGTGCTCGGAGCCGCAGAAACGGATTTCTCTTTAATTGAAGAATTAGAATTAACGATCACTACTTGATCATTTACTTCATTTGAAGAAGTGGTAGAAGGTTGATTACTGATTGATTGATCTTCTTTTGTAATAGTCTTTTCGTTTAAAGCAATAATTTGAGATTCTGTATTAGCATTTTCAATAGTTACAGCTGGAGTGCTGTTCAAATTATTGTTATTAGATGTATTAATTTTTACTTGGCTAGTAGGTATTCTAGCTTCTGAATCTGAAGAATTATTTTTTGTATTTACAGGATCATTGGTAGCAAAGTTTGATTTACTTTCTTCAGTATTAAATATAATCGCAGCTATTACGACAATTGCTATGGTAGCGATACCTCCAACGAACCAATACCAAAATGCTTTACGCTTAGACTTTTTGTTTTCCATGCGAGAGTAGATACCATCTTCCATGAAGTCCCATGATAGATCGTTTGGTACCTCCTGCTTATGCTGGTTGTATAGTTCATTTATCTTTTTGTCAAAATAGTCCATATGCTTTATATTTATGGTCTTTAGTAATTTGATTTTTGAGCCATTTTTTAGCTCTATTAAGCTGAGACCTTGAAGTTACTTTTGTGATACCTAATGTCTCACTGATCTCGGTATGATTATATCCATCGATTATGCTAAGCATGAATACGATCTTATAACCGTTAGGCATATTAGTAAGCATCTTCTCTATGTCTTCTCTGCTTAGTTGATCTAAGACTTCACTTTCGTCAATAGATTGCTCAGGTGATTCATCTATTGGATTGAGTAGGGATAGCTTTTTAGTACTTCTTAGATGCAGTAGGCATTGGTTTACTGTGATTTTTCTAAGCCAAGTATTCCAGGTTCCTTTTTCGCTATCGTAGGTATCTATTTTGGTAAATACTTTAGCAAAAACTTCTTGAATAACATCTTTGCAATCTTCATGATTGTAGATATATCTTTTCACTACACTATACACGTAAGGGATACAAGTATTATACACTTGTCCATGCGCAGCTCTGCTCCCTTGCTTACATAATGATATTAGCGAATTATCTATCAAACGTGATTCAGTATATTATATTAGGTGTAAGATTTAAAAAAGAGAACAGGCCTTACAATAAGGTATAAGACCTATTCTCACATAAAAACTTTAAATTTTATTGGCAGTTTTCAAGAAGAGTTATAATGTCTTCTGCTCCATTTATAACTACTGATTCTCCTGTTGAGTTAAGCGTTACGCTTACTGGATAAACAAGATCATCAGGAAGATTTGCACCTGTTTGTAATGCATTGTTTACATCATCTACTGAAGCGTATGTTACTTCGTTACCCATAGAAATTACATTTACAGGATAGTTAATGCTATAACAGTCACTTTCGAAATCGTCAGAGGCAATGAAAAAGATAATTGCATCTCCTCCAGTAGTGTTTCCACCACCAGTACCATCCCAACAAGCGTCGATAGCTGCATTAAGTTCTTCTTCGCTATTTACAGTAACAGCTTCTTCTGTATCTACTTGTACAAGTGTAACAGGATATACGAAGTTTGCGATATTACCACTAATCATTGCAGCTGAAAATTCTTCAGCGTTATTTACCACTACTTCTCCACCATCTATAGTAGCGAATGTAACTGGGAATGAAAGATTATAACAAGCTATACCTCCAATATCAAGAGGACATTCATATTCTTCATCATCTCCACCGCCTGTCCAAGTTTGATCTTGACAATCTAATAAGAGATCGAATAATTCATCTGCAGTATTCGCAGTATATACTCCATCTTCATCTTGAAGGCTTATAGGAAGAACGAAGTCTAAGAAATTCTCAGATGCTAGTAATTCGATTAATCCTTCTTCATTATTTGCTGTGTAAGTAGTACCATCATAATCTTGTAATGTAACAGGGTAAACTAATTCGTAACAAGAGTTAAGTTCTGTAATCAGGAAAGCTGGGAATGCACCATCAGTTCCAGTAGAATCAGAAGATTCCCATCCTTCGTCAGGTATACATAATGCAAATGCTTGTCCTAAAGCTTCGCCATCGGCTAATTCTTCAGTATCACCATTTGCATGTGTGATAGATATAGGGTATACGAAATCAACGTTAGGAGCTACATCGTTAGCGTCAAAGTCAAATGCATTATCAAGATCTTCAAAAGTATTGATCTCAAAAATACTACCGTCTACATCTAAAGAGAACGGTGTGTTGATAGAAAAACATCCTAATTCAAGGCCATCAGTATCGTCTCTGTTCTCGATATTGTCAAGAAGAGGGTTAAACATCACTTCATCAACATCAGTAGGGATTTCCGTGTTATCTGTTTCTGATATAGGATCTTCAGTACAAGATGTGAATGTGATCATGAATGCTGCAAATAAGAGCAATAATAGATTTGTTTTTTTCATTGTTTTAATTTTTAATCCATTTGATGATGTATCATCTGGATTTGTTGATAAGTAAAGCGTTTTTTTTATAATAAGTTCTTAATCGACACTTTTTGATTTCTAAAACTGACCTTTTGCCAGTTGACTATCATAGATGCCAATCAGGAATATTTTAAATAAGATGCTTTGATGATTCCGTTCATCCCTCACATCATTGAGTATTTTATTATTCGATCGATAACAATAGACTATATGCATTTGCCTTCCATAACGTTGCACGGCATTTTCTTTATTATCAATTTTATTTTGAACTGTCGGGTGGAAGGCAGAGAGTTTTTTACGATTAATACAAGGATTGTACTGTAATTACTCTAAAGAGCATTGTTGTTAAAGACTGGGGTATTATAAATTTGAATTAGGCTTTACCTCGGTATAGTGAGCGGAATAGCTACTTTTTTTTATGAAAATCAGGGATAATAGCTGACCGTTTATCTTTCTTTATAACCGTTCGTCATATAATTTAACCGTTGGTCATTTAATTTCTTGTATTGTATTTGGATATTGTAGTTTTCATGAATATTGATTTTATGATTATACCCCAAATATATTCAACATGAGAGTAAATATAATTTTGATTCTATTGATGTTTAGCTCGATGCAGCTACGTGCAATTAGTATTACTTGGATAGGAACTATAAGTAACGATTGGAATGTTGCAGGAAATTGGTCGCCTGCTCAGATCCCTACGGACTTGGATGACGTCATTGCTTCATCGACTCAAACCATTAATATTCCTAGCTTATATGATGCCTATGCACATAGCCTTACTACTACTGGTAATACTATCACAATTGGAGTGGATGGATCACTTACAATAGGCGATGGTCTGGTACCGACTATACAGTTTAGCGCAAGACTTACAAATACGACAGTAATTAATAACGGTCATTTCACTTTCTTGGGTGGTCTATGGGCTGAGCAGAACTCTCATATCACTAATGCAGGAAGTATGGTCGTTTATGGGAATGTGCTTAATTCACCGATCAACTTCTTTTTTGACACCAATACAACTTTAATTAATACGTCTACTGGTATTTTAAGATCTATAGAGAATAAAGATAGTGCTGGTAATCGAAAAGAAGCATTTGTCAAATTGGATAACGGATCATTATTTGATAACAATGGACAAATGTATAATTCGTATCAATCAACACTTGCAGATTATCTTTTGAAAGGGGTAATAATTGACAACGGTTCTCAGTTTTTACATAACGGCTCATTTTTCAACCTTAATTGGGTAAAAGATATTGCAATAGAAATATTAAATACATCAGCTACTCCCATTAAGTCCTTGTTTCTAAATAATGCACCGTTAAGATTAAGGGAAACTACAGTGGATACAGACAATGCTAGTTATGCCATATATATAGGTGCTAATTCAGAATTTAAAAGATTAAGTGGTTCAGTACTAGGTATAACTTATGGTCCGATAGCAGCTGGAGGCTTTTCGAATACTACTAGTCAGATCGAAGTGCAAGGAAGTTTATCGTATACTAACTCTACGACTACCGCTATGTCCTTTGGAGTAGTGACATTCAATCCTGGATCTCTATTGGCTGGATTGGGTTTGTTATCTAATGGAAGTTCCGTATTTAATGGTGGATCAGTTTCTCCAGGATCATCACCTGGTATTATCACTTTTGAGAATGACTACTCCGGCACGGCTACTTTTGTTATGGAACTTGCGGGTATAAATGGTGCTGGAGACCCGACTGGACACGATCAGTTGGTATTTCAAGGTACAACAAATGATATATCGTCTACATCCTTGACTATTGAAATAATTGATGGATATATACCTCAGATAGGAGATGAGTACGTGTTGGTTTCTGGAGCTTATACTGGCACACTAAGCGAAGAATCTTTACCAGGAGTACCTTCTAATTGGGAGATTCAATACAATGCGAATGAAGTAAAGCTTATAGTTTTAGAAAGTATAAACCTAGATTATAATACGAATAATGTAGGGATAGGAACCGAAACACCTAAAACTAAATTACATGTAAATGATGGAGACGTATATCTAGAATCAATGGGATCAGGAGTAATCATGAAAGATGCAAATGGTGTTTGTTACAAAGTGATAGTAAATACATCAGGTGTCTTGGAAGCTAACGTCTTAAGTACATGTCCTGACTAGATTGCTACTTTGTATTTCGAGATAGAATTGGCCTTCTGACGAAAGTCTCCGCCTAACTCAAGCTGTTATCTTTCAGTTAGTATTGTATTTAGTTGCCTACTTTCATTATTGGTAGAATGTTTTCATTATGAAAGACACTTTTATAAATCCTACATTAGCGCATCTAATTACAATACTATGTTCAGTAAAGCTGTGTTTGATGAGTGTCTAGAGAAGTTTCCGGCCATACTTATGGGTAGAGAGGAGCTTCCTAACTTACATATGTGGGATGCTCAACAGCATTTTTCAAAAATCTGGGATATTGAGCGATTGGATTTTGATGTAATGTATGCGGAGAGTTTGCAAAGTGATATCTCCAAGAGACTTTGGACGGGTGTTGATTATCATCCCAAAGAGTCTATGATGACTTTTCTCAAGTATGAAAAAGAGTTTATCAGAAGTATGTTTCGAGATTTATTTAATGAAGGAAAAGATCTACAGATGCGTATATCGAGATTTATATTTCATTGTGATGAATTAGGCAAACAGATCAAAAAGAAAGAACCCAAGCTACTTCATCATTATCACAATGAGCAAATGGTAATCGCTTACTTAGCCTTGCATGATCCACAACGATATACTTTTTTAGATATACCTTCATTTAGATCAGCGATGCAAGCGATGCAAGCTCGTAACATCCCAGAGTATATTACTATCGAGAGTTATACTAAATTGATGAGAATCATACATAAATTTGTTTCCGTCGATCCTTCACTAGCGAATGGGTATAAAACATTATTTCCAGACGCTCAGCTCTACATCAGTGGTAGCATGTTACTAGCACTTGATTTTATCCAGAGTGTAAAATAGAAGAGAGAATACTTGAAGTCTTATGCTTAAGGACATCTAGAATCATCTTTTAGTAAGAGCTTTAGATAACAATAGACGGTTCCAGACAGAGATGCTAGCATTGTAGGCTTAGGTTTTACATAATTCTAGAGATACGATGATGCATCATTAGTAAGCCTTATTCTTTGCGCTACTGGTTATTGTAATCAATACCGTTAACAGTTGACGTAGATCATTTTGAAGGATGCTTTTCAATTAAATGTGCTTGGTACCCATAAAATTATAGGGGTAAATGTTTAAAATGTTTATAATTTTAGTTCTATACCCTATAAAATTTATACTTTTAGGTTTGTAAATTGCAAATACTGGCTTTTTTAGCTCTTTATTTTCACTTTTCTTTAATTAAACCTAGGGTTAAAGCTCGTTTTACTTGTCTAGAGTACAGAATCAAAAGTGCTGTACTCTTATCATTCAAGTTGAAACAGTTTCAGACTTTTATCAAAATTGTAATTAAATAAGATATGGCTACATTAAGATTTAGAGCATTACAAGACTCAGCGAACAGAGCTGCGGTCAAAGTAGATGAGATTTCAGATACAAGATCAGAGCTTTTCGGAGCTAATGTTTTTGACAAAAGGGCACAGAAGCACTTCATGACTAAGGAAGGGTATAAGGCCGTTAGATCTGCAATCGATCACGGAACTAAGATAGATCGTATGATCGCAGATCAAGTTGCAGCGTCGATGAAGACGTGGGCATTATCTAGAGGAGCGACTCATTACACTCACTGGTTTCAGCCATTGACAGGAACTACAGCCGAAAAGCATGATGCATTCTTTGAGCCTATCGGAGATGGAGACGCTATAGAAAAATTTGCAGGAGGACAGCTAGTCCAACAAGAGCCAGATGCATCTTCATTTCCTAATGGAGGTATACGTAATACATTCGAAGCGAGAGGTTATACTGCTTGGGATCCTACTTCTCCAGCTTTTGTAATCGGTACTACACTTTGTATCCCTACGATATTTGTATCCTATACTGGAGAAGCATTAGATATGAAGACTCCATTACTAAGAGCATTACAAGCAGTAGATGCAGCAGCAACAGACGTATGTAAGTACTTTGATAAAAACGTAAAGAAAGTAATAGCCACTCTAGGGTGGGAGCAAGAATACTTCTTAATAGATAGTGCATTAGCATCAGCCAGACCAGATATATTAGCTACAGGCCGAACATTATTAGGTCACTCTCCTGCCAAAGGACAACAGTTAGATGATCATTATTTTGGATCTATACCTGAGAGAGCTTTGGCATATATGAGAGAGCTAGAGATAGAATCTATCCAACTCGGAATACCAGTAAAAACAAGACACAACGAAGTAGCACCTAACCAATTTGAGTTAGCACCACTATTCGAAGAAGCTAACTTGGCTGTGGATCACAATTCATTACTTATGGATGTGATGGAGAAGGTAGCATCAAGACATAACTTTAAAGTATTGTTCCATGAGAAGCCATTTGCTGGTATCAATGGATCAGGAAAGCACAATAACTGGTCATTAGCTACAGATACAGGAATCAATCTATTGGCTCCAGGTAAGACTCCGATGAGTAACTTACAGTTTTTGACATTCTTTATCAATTCGATCATGGCGGTATATACTCACGCCGATTTACTGAGAGCGACTATCGCATCAGCGAGTAACGATCATAGGTTAGGAGCTAATGAAGCGCCTCCTGCAATTATCTCAGTATTCATCGGTCAACAACTATCGAAGGTGTTAGATGATTTAGAGAAAGTATCTAAAGGAAAGATCACTCCAGAAGAGATGACTGATCTTAAACTCAATGTGGTAGGAAAGATTCCTGATGTATTATTGGATAATACAGATCGTAACAGAACTTCACCATTCGCCTTTACTGGTAACAAGTTTGAATTTAGAGCAGTAGGATCTACAGCCAATTGTGCAGAGCCAATGACAGTACTTAATACTATTATGGCAGATCAGTTGATTCAGTTTAAAGCAGAGGTGGATGCAATGCTCAAAAAAGATAAGAACATGAAGAAGGACGGTGCGATCTTCAACGTCTTGAGAGAATATATCAAATCATCAAAAGCGATCAGATTTGAAGGTGATGGTTATGGTGAGCCTTGGGTAAAAGAAGCAAAGAAAAGAGGCCTGAATAACTTCCTCAATACGCCTAGAGCTTTAGCTGCGAAAGTAAGTAAAGAAGCATTTGCACTATATGAAAGACATGGTGTAATGAATCACATAGAGACAGAAGCAAGGTACGAAATCGATCTGGAAAACTATGTAATGAAAATGCAAATCGAAGGACGTACTATTGCGGATATCGCAAGTAATAATGTCATCCCTACGGCTATAAAATATCAAAATGTAGTACTCAAAAGTCTAAGAGGACTCAAAGAGATATTCGGTACAGGATACAAGAAAATGGCTGCAGAGCAAATTGACTTAGCGAAGTCTATCTCTATTCATATTAATGCGATCTCTTCTAACGTGGACAAAATGAACGCAGAAGGAATCAAAGCAAATGGTATGAAGAAGCTAGATAAACAAGCTTTTGCATATTGCGATAAAGTAAAGCCATACTTCGAAACAATCCGTGAGCATTGCGATGCTTTAGAGATGATGGTAGATGATGAGATCTGGCCATTAGTAAAGTACAGAGAATTGTTATTTACTAAGTAAATAATTTAATGGTATAAGGGCGAACAATTTTAGTGATTGACGCAAGAGATAAGTCTCATTCGCATATGCGAGTGAGACTTTTTTTTGACCTTGATTGAGTATGTAAAATTTGATCTTCGATTTGATGATGATCAGGTAAGGAGAACATCCAATGGGTAGAAATTCTATTCCGCGCGGGTTTCCTTTTGGCAATCGGAAATTCTGAGACTGTGTTTTGTGAAAGTACTCTTGTTATGAATTACTAAGGGCTAAGAATTTTTTGTACTGATTGCATGATCCTTAGATTCTGAGCGAATGAAATGAGTGTAAGAATTAATCAATTTAGCACAACAGCAATTTCTATCAAAATGAAGAATACTCATTAATAAATATCAAACTATAAGAGATCAGTAATCAATCGATCCAATCTTAAACAGGAACAAAAAAAATGATAGATCTAGGCGCTTAAATTATTTTTAATTGCCTAGACCTTATGAATGATTTAATTTTTTTATTTCACTAAAGTTAGATCTCTTACCATGACTTCCGAAGTACCGTCAGCATAACTTATTATAAGTTGGTATACATACACACCTATTGATATTTCGTTTCCATTACGAGTGCCATTCCAGGTAATGATACCATCACTATTTGTGCCATTATGCATTTGATTTCCCCATCTATCAAAAACGAATAGTTCTAATTGAGATATAGATTCATCCTCAAAACTTAAAATGAAACTATCGTTATTGCCATCTCCGTTAGGAGAAAAAATATTGGGAGTAGAGTTGTTAACTTCTACTTCCGGTTCCTCTGGACTTTCTGATACATTTATGATAATACTTACCATTTGTATACATCCAAACTCGGTAGTGATTACCAAATTGTATCCACTCGTTGTACTAGGAAATGCTAAAGGCTCAGCGCAATCAAAACAACTAAGTGTTGGTATTGAGTCCCACTGAAATGACAAACTATCTTCAAACAACTGTCCGACTAATATTACAGTATCCCCTTCGTCGATATCATATTCCAAAGTATAATCCGCAAGTACAGATACTACTCCAGGTAAAATAGTTATTTGCTCTTCCCCAGTACTGCAGTTCTCACTATCTACAACTTCTAAAGTGTACACTCCAGAAGCTATTGAGTCAATTGGAAATTCTGTAATTTCTTGACCGTCAAATAAAACAGTATATGGGCCAACGCCTCCTTGTATATTTAATACATCAATAGAGCCATCATCAACACCTACACACGTTGCATCAGTCTCGGTAATATTGACCATGATAGCCACTCCCTCTTGGATGTCAAAAGAGCTATTATAAGTACATCCATTCATATCGCTGACACTGATGGAATATGTACCACTAGGCACTTGATTAATAATAGAATCGATTCCAAGATCAGTACTGTTCCAAAGGTAATTGTAATCAGCCAAGCCTCCAGATGGAATGAATTCTAACTGTGCAAGTTCGCCATTGCAAAATATAGTATCAATTAAGTTCCATGTTCCTGATAGAGGTGCAAATAAATCATCTACCGTAGTAGTCTCGATATAAAGTACAGTACCGTCGTTTCCGACCACTGATACTGTATAGGTTCCAGTAGGAAGATTGTCAAATTGATAGTTGTTTTGCTCCATCGTAACATTGATCATAGATTGAACTCCAGAGACTTGTTCTTCTATTACAATCGTATATGGAAGAGCAATCGCCGATGCAATTCCAACATTGATCATACCTAAATTGTCGCCGACACAATTGTTGCCAACAGAACTTACGGTTACGTCTACATCACAAGTCATGAATGATAAGTCGATAACGATCAAACTATCACAACCTAGGAAGTTTCCTCCTACTATGGTTTCTGTATCCGAAGGATTGTTGATGTCATACAAAACTCCATTTACCAAGGTATCGAAGTCACTACAAAAGTTTCCAGAGATATTGTTAGGAATAGAAGTGAAGAATGTCAAGTTAATATCGAAAGTAGTATCACAATCAATTCCTGGAACGATTATTTGATTTGGATTATTAGCTTCATTAAATACGGTACCACCGATCACAACTGAGCCGCCTGCACAAAGTGAATCTGTCCTGTTGATAATGATGCCGTTATCAAATTGTAAATCTATAACGATCAAACTATCGCAGCCGAGGAAGCTTCCTCCTATAATAGTTTCTGTATCTGATGGATTATTGATGTCATATAATACTCCATTTACTAAAGTATCGAAGTCACTACAAAAAGTTCCAGAAATGTTATTAGGAATTGGAGTAACGAAAGTCAAGTTAATATCAAATGTAGTATCACAATCAATTCCAGGAACGATTATTTGATTAGGATTATTAGCTTCATTAAATACGGTGCCACCGATCACAACGGAGCCACCTACACAAAGTGAATCAGTCCTATTGATGATGATGCCATTGTCAAATTGTAGGTCAACAACTATCAAACTATCACAGCCGATAAAGCTGCCACCAAAAATAGTATCCATGGCTGATGGATTGCTGATATCATATACTACACCATTGACTAAAGTATCAAAGTCACTACAAAAAGTTCCTATAATATTATTAGGAATGGGATCTACAAATGTTAAGTCAATAGTAATGATACTATCACAACCTTCAAAGCTTCCTCCTTCGATGGTGATAACATCTGATGGGTTGGTAAGATCGTATAGTACACCATTAATTAGAGTGTCAAAATCAGTACAATACGTACCACCAACAAAAGTTTGAATGGACGCTAGGAAAAACAAATCAATATTAATAATACTGTCGCATCCGAGATAACTACCTTCTGTAATAATGATTGCATCTGATGGATTATTAATATCATATACTACACCGTTAACTAAGGTGTCAAAATTATTGCAATAGATTCCTGCAATATTATTGGGTAAAGGGTCTGCAAAAGTTAAGTTGATATCAAATGTAGTATCGCAATCAACTCCAGGTACATCAAACATAATCGGATTATTGGTCATGTCAATTGACATTCCACCAATAGTTATCGATCCACTGCCACAAAGTGTATCAGTTCTTGTAATAATTATATTTCCACCAAATTGCAAATCTATATTGACCAAACTGTCGCAACCATTTGCACCTTGATTTTCTAAAATTTCTTGACCCATAGGATTCGCTTCATTGTAAGTTACGCCATCGACGATAATGAAATCACCTTCACATAAAATTGGGTTGATGAGAGAATCAGTAAGTGGGAAAAACGAAATATCTACTATGAATAAACTGTCACAGCCATTTGGATTGGAAACAGGGAATTCATCCGAAGCAAAGTCCTCATCAAACCAAGTGGAAAAGTAATTGACCGAATCACCAGCACATATAGTTTCTACAATGTAGCTCGTATCAATATTAGAGAAAGTAACATTTATATTAATGAAACTATCACACTCAATTCCAGGAATGGTATCGATGTAAGAAGAGTTGCCAGAAAACAGTTCTAGGCCATTTATAAACAGCGTATCTAATATACATATAGACGTATCTAATTGGAAGACATTAGCAGGTAGAGATGTAATCCACAGCGAATCTATTAAAGCTGAGTTACAGGCATCGCCTTGCACATTTTCTAAAGTCAATACTAAAGAATCTAAATTATTGAAATTCAATGTATCGTTAGAAAATTCTATCATAGACTCATCATTACATAAGTATATGGAAAATGCATTAGCCGAACTCGATAGACTAGTATTAGCTTGCGATACGCCATTCTGATCGCTCACTGCTAGGTCATAAGTAAATGGTCCTGCTCCTGTAAAAGTTAAATTAACTTCTTGACAAATATCATAGCAAATCTCAATGGTATCAATAGCGAAATTGGCATCGAGTGAACCACTAAATATTAATTCAATAACAGCATTGTCCAATGGACAAGTCACTCCATCTCCTACTTCATATTGATACGTATATGGTCCAGGAGTTATGGATGCTGTGTTAAGCATATTACCACTTAATCCACCACTTCCGTCTGTATCAGTATAAGTTCCTCCTAAGTCAGCATTCGCTAGATAGGTATCTAGATTAATGATGCCACCGATACATAATGTTACTGAATTGTCATCACCAGCCTCAAGCGATGATTCCACAGTAACCGTTAAGGTTGTTTGATCTTGGCCGCAAGGATCCGCAGCGGAACCTACAGTGTAAATGAAATTTAGAGTTTGTCCTGCACGTCCAGTAGTATTTACCATATCAATGGTCAGAGCGCCTGTTGCTCCTGGATCTGAATATGTACCTCCTGCATCTGCATTGAGCGCTAATAGGGTACTGAGATCTACTGTACTTCCTTCGCAGACCGTAGTCGTATTGTCATCGCCTGCTTCTGTAGAAGAGGTTACCATAACTGTAAGTGTCGCTTCGTCTGTGCCACACGTACTACCCGCAGTACCTACCGTATAAACGAAATTTAGAGTTTGTCCAGCTTCTCCAGTGGTATTTACTGTAAAGCCTGTTAGTGTTCCAGTAGAAGAAGGATCTGAAAATGTTCCTCCAGTACTTGCTGAAACATCAAGTAACGTATTGAGATTAACCGAGGTTCCAGCACAAACAGAAGTCGAATTGTCTACACCTGCATCTACGAATGATTCCACAACGACGGTTAAAGTAGCTTGGTCTGTACCGCAAGGATCGGTAGCAATTCCCACTTCATATATGAAAGTCAATGTTTGTCCTCCAAGGTTTTGAGTGTTTACCGTTGCGCCAGCAAGAGATCCTGTACCTGCAGGGTCTGAAAAGGCACCGCCACCATCTGCACTACCATCAAGTAAAGTATTTAGATCTACAAAGTCTCCATCACATACTGTAGTGGAATTGTCAACGCCGGCAAACAATTCTTCGCTGACAGTTAGCGTAAGTGTAGCTTGGTCTGTACCACAAGCGTCAGTAGGAAGACCTACCGTATAAGTGAAGTTAACCGTTTGGCCTCCAAGGCCTGATACATCGACCATGGAACCCGTGAGTGACCCAGTACCTCCTGGATCCGAAAATGCACCTCCTGCATCAGCATCAGCACTCAACAAAGTGGTTAAGTCAAAATCTGGAGCATTGTCGCATAAAGTAGCTGAATTGTTATCACCAGCTTCTAATGGTTCTTCTATCGTAAGTGTAAGTGTGGCGACCGCTTGGCCACAGGGATCAGTAGGAAGACCTACTGTATATAGATAGTCGATTGTCATTCCTTCTAATCCGGCAGTATTAACCATAGATCCTGACAAATTTCCAGTTCCAGATGGATTGGAAAATATGCCACCAGCATCTGCAGTGGCACCGAGAAGGCCCGTTAGATTAAAAGGGGCATTATTACATATCGTCATGGAGTTGTCACCACCAGCATCTGGATTAGGTTCCGTAGCCACTGTAACAGAATTAACCGCAGTACAGAGATTGCCATCTGTTATGGTTACGTCATACATTCCTGGAGATAGATTGACCGTTTGACCAGAAAGAGTATTACTCCATTCATACATGGCATATCCTTCAACTACTCCAACAGAAACTGTACCTGCACCACAAACTGATGGAGATGCTGGATTGAAAGTGATTGGTGAAACAGGAAAAGCTGAAATTATTATCTCGTCTGTATCAGTACATCCGTTTCCATCTGTTACGGTTACATTATAAGTTCCAGGGCCTACATCAATAGCTTGAGTGATTTGACCGCCAGGGCTCCATAGATACTCTGAATATGGCCCCACACCAATCATTGTTGTAGCCAGAGGACAGATTGGAGATGTTCCACCTATATTTACTGGAGTGGTGATTAATTCATCTATAACTGTAACGATTACGCATACTTCGTAATCAAGTACTACCGACGGTGGTACAGCGGATAGCGCACTTTGACCATTAGTACAGAATGTATTCATTACTGGTACTATATCGATGGCTAAGTTATCTCCAAACGCAAAATTTCCATTAATGGATATCACTCGGTCATCGAACGTAGGAAAATTAGTCTCTGAAATGAGCTGAGCCCCTGGGCAAGACGCAGGTAGAAATGGCGCACATCCGGTGTGTATATTATAATAATATGGATTAGGAGTAGGCACGCAATCTGCCGGCAAATTAGTGAGGTCGACTGGGCTAATTACATTTATGGAAATAGAGATGTTTGATATCCTCTTACAAGGTCCAGGTGAATTAGGCAATGTGAAATTATGCATACTTCCTTCACTATGGATTGAAGTATTTCCAGAAGGATTGTTCCAATCTTTTCTCTCAAGACCTAGCACGGCCACATCCTCTTCTTGACAACCAATACCAAATACTTGACTATAAGAAGTGGTACTGTATAAGACTGAAATACAGACGAATAAGAGTACGCGTGAGTAGTAATGGTTGAATAAAGATATATTTGACATTATGTATATGTTTAAGCTCTAGTCGATTATAAAGGCGATATCTAATAAGTGTTAAAACTACACTATCTTTATTAAATTAAAAGAATGTGCGCTGTGTTACTTGAGTAATTTTTTTAAATTGCACTCGAACATACTTTACACCAACCTGTAAATCTGAACGTTCTTGTTGATTCCCTTCGGAATGATCAAGGATGTTTAAACTTTCTCAAGACGACTTTGGAGCGTTTATGGGTTGGAGTTATGGTAGTTTCGATTTAAGAAATTATACTTAACCAACCTAAATCTCATAAGAATGTTAACGCAAATTATGCACTCTAGTGCAGAAGCAGAACTTAATGGATTGATGTCTTTATCCCCAAATGACAGCAACCTAAGTAAAAAGCAGAAAGTAAAATCAAAATTTTCTTCTTGGTTTAGGCCGGCAGCAATGATGCTGATTATGGTCTTAGGAATGTTCAGTCCAGCTGTACTTTCAGCTCAAACACCATGTACGGGTAATATTACTGATACTGCCGACGGTACACCTTTTGTAAATGGATTCGATTATGAATTTATTACGAACGCAGATGGTGACATCACTATCAATGTTGAATTATTAGACGCTCAAGTAGGTTTAGTTGCTTTTGCGCAAACCATGAACCCAAATTTTGCAGAGATGCAAATGACTTCTACTGGTGGTCAATCGTTCACTATAACATATTTAGCGGCGAATGTTACTGACCCATTTAATGTAGCTATCAAATTTGCATTTGCAGGTGGGTTGTCTACGTCACCGGTGTTAAATTTTGCAGTTAATGACTGTTTAGAAGATACGGGCGGAATCGTTACTTGTACAGGTAATATAACAGATACTGCAGATGGTACCCCTTTTGTAAATGGATTCGATTATGAATTTATAACAAATGCAGATGGTGATGTAACTATCAATGTGGAATTGTTAGATCCTCAAGTAGGTCTTGTTGCATTTGCACAAACAATGAATCCAAATTTTGCAGAACTACAGATGGCTTCAACAGGAGGTCAATCTTTTACGATTACATATTTAGCTGCTAATGTTACTAACCCTTTCAATGTAGCGATCAAGTTTGCATTTGCGGGTGGTTTGTCAACATCTACAGTACAGACGTTTATACCAGGCGGTGCTTGTCCAGGAGATCCTCCTGCTACTGCACCTACGGATAATGCACCAGAACCTACATGTGCTGCTGCGGATGTAGTGCCAGTATATGGAGATTTTTATCCTTCACCAATAGCAACTAACTATGATCCTAACTGGGGACAGTCAGGACACTTACTAGTGAACCCAGCATATGATCCAGGAACAGGAAATCCTGTGTTAGCATATCCAAACTTTAATTATCAAGGAACAGAATTGGTTACGACTGATTTGTCAGGAATGGCATTCTTAAACTTTGATATATGGACTGCAGCAGATCCAGCGACTTCAACAATACAAGTAAGTCCAATCAATATGGGAACAGGAGTACCGGAATTCTTAGTGGATGTACCATTTACAACAGGAGCGTGGACAACAGTTTCTTTACCAATAGCTGATTTTGTAGGTATGACATGGGATGCAGTCTTCCAGATGAAGTTTGCAGCGAATGGCCCAGGTAGTGCTACACCAATAGATATTTACCTTGACAACATATTCTTCTCAACTACAACTTGTGCAGTAGTGGCGCTTACGGCTCCTGTGGACAATGCACCAGAACCTACATGTGCTGCTGCGGATGTAGTATCAGTATATGGAGATTTTTATCCTTCACCAATAGCAACTAACTATGATCCTAACTGGGGACAGTCAGGACACTTACTAGTGAACCCAGCATATGATCCAGGAACAGGAAATCCTGTGTTAGCATATCCAAATTTTAATTACCAAGGAACAGAATTAGTTACGACGGATTTGTCATCGATGCTGTTTTTAAATTTTGATATATGGACTGCTGCTGATCCAGCGACTACTGATATACAAGTGAGTCCAATCAACATGGGAACTGGAGCTGCAGAGGTTTTAGTTTCTGTACCTTATGCGTCAGGAGTATGGACATCGGTATCTTTACCTATTAGTGCTTTTGCAGGGATGACATGGGATGCAGTCTTCCAGATGAAGTTTGCAGCGAATGGTCCAGGAAGTATTATACCAGTAGACATTTATTTAGATAATATATTCTTCTCTACTAATGACTGTTCAGTATTAGCTACAGCGCCGACTGATAATGCACCAGATCCTACGTGTGCTGCGGGAGATGTGGTTTCTGTATATGGAGATTTTTATGCACCTAGTATTGCTACTAACTATGATCCAAACTGGGGACAGTCAGGATTTGGACAAGTGGATGCAGCGTATGATCCAGGAACAGGAAATCCTGTGTTAGCATATCCAAACTTTAATTATCAAGGAACAGAATTGGTTACGACTGATTTGTCAGGAATGGCATTCTTAAACTTTGATATATGGACTGCTGCTGATCCAGCGAATACTACAATACAAGTAAGTCCAATCAATATGGGAACAGGAGTTCCGGAATTCTTAGTAGATGTACCATTTACTTCAGGAACATGGACGACAATATCTTTACCCATTGCTGATTTTGTAGGTATGACTTGGGATGCAGTGTTCCAAATGAAATTTGCTGCAAATGGACCAGGAAGTACTACGCCAGTAGATATTTACTTAGATAATATATTCTTCTCAACTATGAGTTGCGCGGTAGCTGATGCAGTTACTATAGAAATCAGCGATCCTTGTAATTGTGATGCGCAAATAACAGTGGGTGCCGTTACATTCGCTCAAGAAACGATAACAATAACTCCTGGAGTTGCACCATATATGGTAACAGCGATTGCAGGATTATATGATGCTGCGGGTGTTTTATATACACCTGCCACTGCAACTGCAGCGATCACAGGTACAACCTTGATAGGTTATGTTCCTGCTGATAATGCAGCCACTTATTCAATAACCATTTCTGACGCTAATTCTAGCAGTGATTCTCTAATTGGAGGACCTTGTCCTGTTTGCCCTCCTTGTCCAGGAGATGATATAGCACCTGATTTGACATGTGCAAGTTCGGATGAACTATTAATGAATGGCAGTTTTGCAGATATAGATGCACCAAGTGCTTTCCCTGCACCAGCAGATTTTGCAGATTGGGACGAATTTGGAGATAACTTTGAAGATGCTTTACCAGGTAACATGACTGTTAAAATGTTTGGAAGTGTTACTGGAGTTCAGCAAGATATAGCTGTTACAGCAGGAGAATGGCTTTGTATGGATGCTCAAGCAATTACTTTGTCTGGTGACGATATTGTTGGTACAGCTATTAGAGGCGAAGTTAAAGTAGAATTTTATGATGCTGCAGGCGGTATTATTAATGGTCCTTTCGGAACTGTGTTAGGAGATTTTAATCAAACTGTTCCAGCAGTAGCTGATGTTTGGACTAATGTAGGAGGTTGTATAGAAGTTCCAGCTAATGCAGTAACTGTAAGAGCTGTAATTATTTTCTTAAACTTTAATGGAGAAGCGGGTGCTATCATATGGGACAATGCTTCATTGAGAAGAATAAACCCAATGACTTTCCCTGCAACTGCAGGAGAGTGCGATGCAGATGTAGTGATTGTAAATCCTGTAGCAACTGATAATTGCTTGTTGGATACATTTACAGATGATTTCAATGGTACAGGCGATGCAAGTGGTACTTATCCAGTTGGACAAACAATAGTAACTTACACTGCTACAGACGTTAATGGAAACCAGTCAGTATGTTCAATACTTGTGGAAGTAGAGGATAATGAAAATCCAACGATCACATGTCCTGATGATATGACTATTGATACTGATGCAGGAATTTGTGCAGCTACATTTGATTATGTAATCATGTCAGATGATAACTGTATGGTTGATGGTGATCCAATGCAAACTGCAGGTTTAGCTTCAGGAGCGATGTTCCCAGAAGGAACTACAATGAATACATTTGTAGTGACAGATGAGGCAGGAAATACAGCTGAATGTAGTTTTACTGTAACCGTAGAAGATTCACAAGGGCCAACAGCTAATTGCCAAGACGTTACTCTTTCTTTAGATGAGAATGGCGAAGCAACTATAACAGGTGGAACAAGTACAATGGTTGCTGGATTAGAATTAGGAGCGACAAGTCAATTGGCTTCAGATATTATATCACCTGTTTGTGGACCAGTGGCTACAGCAGCTACTATCTGTGACTGCCCAGCTGGGTTTGTTGCGACAGGTATAGAAGGATTAGAATCTACTGATTTTGGTGGACTAGTGGGTGAGTTTAATATCATATGTAGACAATTATTACCTACAGGTACTCTTGGAACTACAAGTATGGTATCATGTTCTAATGGAACAGCTAATACAGTAACGGCATTAGGGCCGATAGCGACTACAGGAGATGATGTGTTGGTAGCGGCACAATCAAGAATCGGATGTGCAATAGATAGAATTACTCTATTCTCAGCACCAATGTCACAAGTAATAGCAGGAAGTAATACACCAAATACAACCGTTGGATTTATAGTAGGATCTAATGGTGGAACTGGTGGGTCAGTAAGACCACTGAGAACTGCGCCTAATAATAATGTGATTGTTGGAATGGAGACATTTGATAATCAAGGTAATGCATCTTACTCTGCTGGTATAGCATGGAGGTTTGCACCAATAGAAGAAGTCCTTGTAGTATCTGCAACAGAATTCCTTATTGATAATGGAAGTTCAGATAATTGCGATGGAACGACAGAGGATATCACATTAACTGTGTCACAAGCAGATTTCACTTGTGATGATTTGATTGACGGTCAAACATCTACTAACATAGTAGTTACTCTTATCGTAACTGATGCAGCGGGTAACATGTCTATGTGTGATGCTACAGTAACATTAATGGATGATGAAGCACCTAGCTTAACATGTCCAGGAACGACTACTGTAAATCTAGAAGCAGGCGACTGTGAGCAGAACGTTCATTATGAAGTTATAGCAGGAGACAACTGTAGTTTGGTTCCAGATGCTGATGGTAATATCATTACACAGACAGCTGGTTTACCATCAGGTTCAGTATTTGAGCCGGGTACGACAACCAATACATTCCAAATTACAGATGCTTCAGGAAATGTAACGATGTGTTCATTCGATGTCGTAGTTGTAGGATTTACACCAACGAGTTCAGATTTAGCTTGTAATGGCGGATTAAATATTTCGCTGGATCAAAACTGTGAAGCATTTATCGGAGCGGATCAAATCCTCGAAGGAGGAGGTTATGCTTGTTACGCGGATTATGATGTAAGCATCAGTGGCGTTGTAGGACAGACGATCGTATCACCAGGAACATACTCAGTTACGATTACGGATCCAATTTCAGGAAATAGCTGTTGGAGTACGGTAACTGTAGAAGACAAATTGGCACCAACATTAGTTTGTTCAGATTGTCCTCCAGGATCTTTGACAATGATCGACCTTCCATTTACAGGAACAATCGATGCAGATAGTCCAACATGGACAAGACCATTTGGACAACCAGGTGCATGTAATCCATCAGCAGTAGGAATAGGTGTATCATATAGTACGCATGAATTCCTTGTTGTTACAGGTGCAGATAGTGATTTTGAGGTAGTGACATTTATGGGAGATTCATTTATGGCTATTTATGAAAATAGTTTTGACCCAACGATGCCATGTGCAAATATGGTAATCAATAACGATGATGGAGGAACAGGAGTATTGAGTCAATTTGATGTGATGCTAGAGACTGGTGTTCAGTACGTCTTAGTAGTAACGACATTTGGCCCAGGAGATTTCGGAGATTATATAGTAGAGCTTGATACAGATGCACAATTAGTAGATGCTCCTATAGAGTGTTTGTTTAAGTGTTTTGATGAAGCAGCAATACT
This sequence comes from uncultured Saprospiraceae bacterium, assembly GCA_938015435.1. Classification (GTDB taxonomy): domain Bacteria; phylum Bacteroidota; class Bacteroidia; order Chitinophagales; family Saprospiraceae; genus UBA1994. The sequence goes on along the minus strand of CALLPN010000016.1, from coordinate 114,435 downwards.
CTCAGGAGATATGCCAGTACCATCAGCAGTAGCAATGGATAATTGTAATGGAAACCTTCCAACATCGATTACAGATGTAGTTACAGATGGAGCGATCTGTGGAAGTAAAGTAATCACAAGAACATTTAGTATCATAGGAGATGGAGGACAAGTACTGACAAGTTGCGTTGCAGAATATCAATTATTCGCAGCACAATTCAGTGATTTTGTAACTCCACCAGTGACGGTTTCATTACCATGTGGAACAGGAACAAGTCCAGAAGAGATCGAAGCATTCTTTGACAACAAAGTAGATACGGACGGAGATGGATTCCCAGATACAGATATTACACCTACTAACGATATTCCACTAGGACCTAATTGTAGTTTATCAGTTATAGAAAACAATGAAGGAACTGGCTTTGGTTATATCACATATCCATCATTAGGATGTGACGGTAATACACACTTACAAGCAGTAGATAACAACATGTGTGGTTTCTTCACTACGTTTAGTGATCAAGAGATCCCTGCATGTGGAGCTGCATGTGGAAGTAATAATGTGAAAGTAATAAGAACATGGACAATTCTAGATTGGTGTAATCCAGAAACTGCACCATTCACATTTGTACAGGTGATCAAGTCAGTAGATGACGAAGCGCCAACAATGGAATTAGCGAATGACTTTGGTGTCAGCGTAAACCCTTGGAGTTGTCAAGGAGAATTTAGCTTACCAGCACCGACGATATTACATGATGTATGTTCAGAGGTAGTTACTTACACAGTAAGTGGCCCAGCCGGAACCACATTGCTAGCGCCTAATACAGCAAGTAATACAACATCAAATTGGATGGTATTCAATGCAGCTAAAGGATTAGTAGTATTTACATATACAGCATCAGATTGCTGTGGAAATACAACAAGTGTAGAACTTACGGTAAATGTATTTGACACTACACCACCAGTACCAGTAGCGAGTGAGTTTATAGTATTGAACTTAACGACAAATGGACAATTGGATGAAAATGGCAATGCACAAGGATTTGCGAAGTTGTATAACACATCAGTAGATGATGGATCATATGATGGCTGTAGCGATGTGAAGATTGAAATCAGAAGAGAAGAAAATTCAGTAGCATGTGATTACACAGGAAACAGTACTTATGCGACTAACAGTGACTTCCCAGATGCAGGAAGTTCAAATCCAACTAGACCAGACTACGATCCAGATAATGGTGAGTATGTAAAGTTCTGTTGTGCAGATATCACAGATGTAGATCCAGTAACAGGAATCGAATTTGGATTAGTACCAGTAAGAATGAGAGTATTCGATGATGGTAACATGAACGGAATCTTTGGAGATTGGGTAGATACAAATGGAGATGGAGTACAAGATGCTGGCGAATACGATAACTTCAACGAAACATGGGTAACTGTGCGAGTAGAAGGAAAAGCAATAGCAAGTTTAGTAGCACCACCAGATGTAACATTGGCCTGTGATATGGACTATACAGATACCAACTTGATAGGAAATCCAGTGACCTTAGCATTATGTGGAAGTGAGTCAGTAAGCGTATCGTTTACACCACAATTAAATGCATGTGGAATAGGATTTGTAATCGCAACATATACGGTAGAAGGTTCAAGCCCGGCCATTACACGTAACCAACGTATAGACATTGAGAATCCTTACCCAGCATTTGATCCAGCAGGAATCAGATTCCCAAGGAACTTACCTACATCACCAACAGGTCAGATCACATGTACTGATGATATCACATATGATTCACCGACATGGACAGCAGGCGCATGTGACTTCATCGGTTATACTGAAGAGGTAGATACATTCTTCTTTGAAGTAGATCAGTCTACAGGAGCACCAAGTGATGCCTGTTTCAAGATTTTAAGAAGATTTACAGTAATCGACTGGTGTGTATATGACGAAACAAACGGAACAGATGGATTGTATTTCGGATCACAGACTATCAAGATTACTGACAGAGATGCACCAGTTATAGACAACTGTGCGCCACTAATGTTTGCTGTAAACGATAACAATGATGCGAACGGAAACGGAGATATCTGTGAGAGATTAAGTACAGTACTTACTAACAGTGCATCTGACGCAGGAGACTGTGCAAGTGACTGGTTGAAGTGGCAAGTATTTGTTGATACATGGGGAGATGGAGAAGTAGATTATGAGTATAGCTCATTCTTACCGACTAACGATTCTAATATCAACAATGATACAAACGGCAACGGAATTCCAGATAGATACTTAGCTCCAACGATGAGTGGAGAAGATGCATCAGTTACAGTAACAGAAGCAATCGGATCAAGTATGAACAATCACATAGTAACGTGGAAAGTAACAGACGGATGTGGAAACGTAGCGTCATGTACAACTACATTTATGGTAGTAGACAAGAAAGCACCAACGCCATACTGTGTTTCATTAAGTACAGCATTGATGGAAGATTCACAGCCAGTAGAGTTATGGGCGATAGATTTCGATCTTGGAGCATTTGACAACTGTACAGAGCAGGAGAACTTAAGATTTACATTTAGCAGTACTGCACCAGAAGATGACAGTAGCTATGATGCAGATCTAAGATCTAGTGCGATGTCATTTGGTACAGCTGGAGTAACTCCTGTAAACATCTATGTTTGGGATGAGAAAGGAAATGTTGATTTCTGTACAGTAACATTATCAGTAATAGATAATGATGATACAGGAGGAGCAGGATCAAGAATCGCAGGAATTACAGCAACAGAACTTGGTACTGGAGTTGAATTAGCAGATGTAATAGTTGAAGCTGCACTTCCAGAATATCCAAGAAGTCAAATGACAAATACATCTGGAGAGTTTGCTTTCGATTCTAATCCAAATGGTATCGATTATGAGATTGCAGTAAGCAAGAATGATAATCATACTAATGGAGTAAGCACGTTAGATTTAGTATTGATCCAGAGACATATCCTAGCATTTGCAGAATTAGATAGTCCTTACAAAGTGATTGCTGCAGATATTAATGGAGATAGTAACGTAAGTAGTATAGATGTAGTAGAGCTAAGAAAACTAATCTTAGGAGTACAAGAAGAGTTCACTAGTAATACTTCATGGAGATTTATAGATGCAGGGCAAGTATTTGCAGATATAACTTCACCTTGGCCTTTAGACGAGACTAGAGCAATCTCTAATCTATCTACAGACAATGAAGATGAGAACTTTGTAGCAGTGAAAATAGGAGATGTAAATGCAACAGCTACTCTAAATGTATCAGGAGCAACGACAGAAGTAAGAAGTGGAGCGACAATGTTATTAGAAGTATCAGATAGAGCAGTAGAAGCAGGTGAGCAGGTAGAGATAGCTGTGAGCAGTGAAGACTTTAAAGCGGTATCTGGACTACAGATGACAATCGAGTTCAACGGACTTACATTTAAAGATGTACAAGGAAAGTCAATCGCAGTAGGAGCGAGCAACGTAGGAGTAATCAGTGACAATGTGATCACAATGTCATGGAACTCTAACACTGCAGTATCTACCAGTGATGATTTATTCTTGATCACAGCAACGGCTACTAGAGATGGTAACATCAGTGAAATGATCAATGTAACAGACAGAGTAATTACTCCAGAAGTATACGTTGGATCAAGCTTAGAAATACTTAATGTTGAGTTAGGAATCAGAGGTGGAAATGGAGTAGTATTAGCTAACCAATTGATGCAGAACGAACCTAACCCATTCAAGCAATTGACTTCTATTACTTTCAATCTAGCGAAAGCTGGAAAAGCAACATTAACGGTAAGAGATGTAGCAGGGAAATTAATCAGAACTGTAAACGGCGAGTACGAAGCAGGAATGAATACAATTAGCCTTGCTAAGAGCGACTTAAACATAGTAGGAGTACTTTACTATACATTAGAGTCAGGAAACTTCAGTGAGACTAAGAAGATGATTGTCTTAGACTAATCAGAGATATTATTTTAAACAGTTAACCTTTTAGGTTAGCGAGTTTTTATGAGGCTGCTTTTTAAGCAGCCTCATTTTTTTTGTGGTATTTCTAGCCAATACACACTAATTGGGCCTTCATCTTGGGTCAAGTCCTAAAGTTGGGGAGTATATTCATTTTTAGCTTGAGGTAACAATAATGTTAACTTGAAACTCAATCATTGAAGTGAGTTTGCCTCCGTAGAATTAGATTTTCAATTTTAGGAATATGCAGTAAAGCCTGGCAAGCGTCACTACCGCAAGTTGCTTCTTTTTTGGGTTGGATATCATGCTTAAATATAGTTTGCTCTCCAACAATGAGATGTGATCCCATAAAAAAAGAGGTTCCTTTCGAAACCTCTTCATGTGAGCGCTATCATTATTTGTTAATGTAATTTTTTAAAGCATGATGTTTTGCTTAAACATTTGTATCGCAATTGCTATCAATAAGATACCAAATACTTTTCTCAAAGTAGAAATTACTTGATCAGACATTTTGGTCGATAACCAGCCGGAAGACTTTAAGATTATAAATACAATGATCAGATTGATCAAAATACCAGCCAAGATGCTGAAGTTGTCATACTCAGACTTTAAAGAAATAATCGTAGTCAAAGTACCCGCGCCTGCCAATAGAGGGAAAGCGATAGGTACAATACTTCCTGATCCGCCTTCATCGTGACTGTCTCTAAAAAATCGAATCCCTAGGATCATTTCAAGCCCAATGAAAAATATAACAAGGGCTCCTGCCAATGCAAATGAAGAAACTTCAATATGAAATAAACTTAAAATACCTGCTCCGAAAAATAAGAAAGCGACCATGATAATTGCAGCAGCCATAGTTGCTAGACCGGACTGTATCTTTATACCTTCCTTTTTCATGTTGATTATTATAGGTAAGCTACCTATGATGTCAATTACGGAGAATAAAATAAGTGTAACCGAGAGTATTGCCTTTATAGTCATAATAAAAAGTGTTTTATGATTTATTGTTAATATGCGCTTCTTGCGATTTTCTATTATGACGCAAAATTGAATCAAAAATGTTCATTTTGCCACAAAAAATACCTTGCTAAGTCATTATTAATTAAATTTGATAATTACTAAGTCAATTCTATAATTCAATCGTAGTTATAAATGAAAAATAATCAACTTGACCCTATGGACCTGAGAATTCTAAATGAATTGACAGTTGACGCTAGAATCCCATATATACAATTGGCCAAAAAACTGAAAATCTCAAATACTTTGGTCCATCAACGCATCAAAAAGCTCACCAAGTCAGGCATCATTAACAAAGCTCAATACTTAGTGAACCCTTGGAAGCTTGGATTCAAGACCTCTGCGTATACCCAGATAATGCTAACGGATTCTAAGATGAGAAGTGAGGTCGAGAATAAGCTTGCTAAGATTAAGGAAATCGTAGAATGTGTAAACATCTCTGGTCGATATGCCCTCATGGTGAAAATCTACGCTCGTAACAATCGACATCTTAGAGACACTATCTACGAGCAGATACATACTATAGATGAGATAGAGGGAACCAATACAACTATTTCGTTTGAAACGGCATTCAGTAGAAACGTGCCTATGGATTTAGAGCGAGAGGATGATGAATAGAGTAGGCGTAGGTTATAACCATTATTTTTAGATAGGTAACCTTGGGTTGGTATGTTTCTACTATTAAAAAACGACAACCAAAAATAAAAAAGCGCCTAACGACGGTGCGTTAAGCGCTTGTGGGTGGGCCCACAGGGACTCGAACCCCAGACCCTCTGATTATGAGTCAGATGCTCTAACCAACTGAGCTATAGGCCCATGCTTTTTTAAGCGATTGCAAATTTATACAATTCGTATTATAATGCAATAGCTTGAGTGTATTATTTCAAAATAACGTTAAAGTCTTATTATAACACTTAATCCTTCATCACTTTAAGACTAAGATCTAAACTACCTGCAGAGTGAGTAAGTGCTCCTACAGATATAAACCCGACGCCCGTCTTAGCAATTTTTCTGACTGTATGGAGATTTACCCCTCCAGACGCTTCAGCTTCAAATTTGTCACCGATAGTTTGTACAGCTTCGGCTAGTATAGGTAGTTCGAAGTTATCCAGCATGATACGCGTTATACCACCTATAGCGAGTACTTCATGTAATTCTACTAGATTACGTACTTCTACTGTGATGTTAAGTCCTTTCTGTGTGTCTCTAAGATACTTGTGTACTCGAGTGATTGCGTTTGTTATACTTCCAGCAGCATCTATATGATTGTCTTTGATCATTATCCAGTCATATAGACCGTCTCTGTAATTAGTACAGCCTCCGATACGTACTGCCCATTTCTCTAAGAATCTAAGTAACGGAGTAGTCTTACGTGTATCAAGTATAGTTACATCAGTACCTTCTACTTCCATCATAAATCTACTGCTCATAGTAGCTATGCCACTCATACGCTGCATTGCATTGAGTGCAAGACGCTCTCCCATTAGAAGTGCTCTGCTTTTGCAAGTGACGTAGAAGGCTTCATCTCCAAATTTTACATCACTACCATCCTCTATCATAACTTCGAATGTAGCTTCAGGATCGAGATGTTTAAATATCATCTGCGCCAGGTCAACTCCTGCTAATACACCAGAATCTTTTACAAGAAGTCTCGCTTTACTCATGCTATCTTCAGGAATACATGCTAGTGATGTATGATCTCCATCTTGTATATCTTCGTGTAATCCGTCTAATATAAAGTCTTCTAATAACTGTGGGTCTATGCCTTCCATCATGGCTGTTGTTGTTTTTTGTTCTTTGTTTGTAAGGAGCCGCAAGATAACTGCTTTTGTACTAGTTGTCAAGCAAGCGCGGCTTTCATCTAAAAGCGAAAGCATTTAGATGAAAACGCGCGTAGTCGGAGTGGGAATGTGATTTTTTCGTAGAAAAAACACATGGACTCCGAAACACACGTAGTCGTCGCGAGAATCTGGCTTTCGCAGACAAGATATTCGTAATGGTCTTATAAAGCCGATGTAGGCACTAAATTTTAGATTACGAACATTAGCGAAAATTCCTATTTCTGTTTCGAAAACACACGGACTCCGAACAGATTTTATAAGGCTTTGATCTAAAAGCGAAATAATTTAGATGAAAATGCGCGTCGTCGGAGAAAGAGTGTGGCTTTCGTAGATCAGCTGTTCGTAATAGTCGGTAAAGCTGATGTAGGTATTGAATTTTAGAATACGAATATTAATGAAAACACCTATTTTTTTACTTAAAAACACATGGACTTCTATAATTACGTTTGAGTCATTCATCTAAGAATTGATGCGCTTGGGTCATGCTCCAATAGCCATTCATTTCTTTCTTCATTCATTCAAATTCACATCTTCATTCATTCATTTTTTCGCTAGCCCTTGACTCATCACAAGTATCAAGAAATTTAAGATTCCTCTTAAGACCTTCATATCCAGTACGCTTTACAGGAGATCCGAAAAAAATACGATCAAAGACATCTTCGGTGATTTCCATCCAATCTTTACGACTCATATCTAACATACCATCTTTGGGTAGGAAGTCTGGTTGAGTATGTTGTTTGGCAAATCTATTCCATGGGCAGACCTGCTGGCAGATATCACAACCAAACATATAGTCGCCCATCAAGTCTTTATATTCAGTAGGGATACCATCTTTTCGTTCGATAGTGAGATAGGAGATGCATTTACTCCCATCCATGACATAACCTTCTTCGCTGATTGCATCTGTTGGGCAAGCATCGATACACCTTGTGCAAGTACCACAGTGGTCTTTGATTGGCGAATCTGGTTCTATTTCCAAGTCACATATTATTTCCGCTAGGAAGAAGTAAGATCCTTTCTTAGGATTGAGTAATAATGAATGTTTACCAACCCAGCCTAAGCCTGATCTACGTGCCCAATCTCGCTCGAGGATAGGAGCGCTATCAACAAATGCTCTTCCATTGATATCACCCACTTCTTCTCTAACATATTGCATAAGATGTTTAAGGCTCTTTCTTACCACTTTATGATAGTCTCGACCATAGGCATACATGGCCAGCTTAGGTGCTTCAGGGTCATGTTGAGTATCCTCAGTGTAGTAGTTGTACATTAGGCTAATTACTGTCTTAGCGCCTGGTACTAGCTTAGTAGGATCAGTCCTTAGATCGAAGTGGTTCTCCATATATCCCATTGTGCCATGATGGCCACCAGCGAGCCACTCTTCTAGTCTTTGAGCTTCGGCATCCATATGTTCGGCCTTAGCAAAGGAGATTCCTGAGAATCCTAGTTCCGTTGCTTTTTTTTCAATAAGATGTTTGTATTTGGATTGGTTCATGTAATGGTGTCAAGGTATAAATGCGACTATAGGTCTAATACTTTTTAAAGATATAAGGCCCTTCGATCGCACCCCATACTTGCTTATTATCGGCATTAAAGCCTTGATCCCAGCTACTCACCATCTTACTATTGAGAGTAACAATACTGGAAGCGTATGTCGCACCTCTCATTGTACTTCCACAGGTTTTGTTGCCAGTAGATCCTTTGTACCCATTTCCCATTTTTCTCATGACCACTTCACACCCTTCCCTGATGGTAAGTATGCTTTTTTCTTTAACGTCAAATTGCTGCGGCATCTTCCAAGCTCCAATATATTCCTCAGGATTATCAAGCGTATAGACGTAGCTAGATATGCTTCCATCCGTATTCGTCTTGAGTTTGTATACTCTCTGACGATATGGTTTTAAAGGATTAGCAGTTACGGTTTGCTCTACATAAAGCCATTTTGCAGACATATCATTAATCCAGATAGGGTACATATGTAAGGTGATATCATAGTAGGTAGAATCTAGTTTTGCTTGGTCCGAACTATTGTAACTTCCGATCATCATTTGATATAGCTCTTCAAGACTACTTTCTTGATTTATTAATGAGTTCTTTGAGGTAGAACAAGATGACAATATGTATACTAGTACGATTAAGATGGATAGATATTTCATAATCCAGTGGTTTGAGAGTTAGGTATTAAGAGTTCAGCTTAATATTTTAAAAAAAACGATACTTAATAATAGTAAATTTATCACCGATAGAGGAGTAGAATTAGGTTTTTTCGATTTCGTTGCAAGCACCTTCATGTTTTTATTGAAAATGTCTTATTGAATGTTCTTGCGAATATATATTCTGTTTGGGTCTGCAATAGTGCATCCGTGTAGTTATATTTAGATTCCAATCTGTACAGATAATATAAGAACAAACCATAATTACTATGAAGATTAATATTACACTACTACTCGCCATGCTATTCGTATCAAGCGTATCAGCACAAGTGGTTATTAATGAGTATTCGGCCTCTAACTTAACTAAGTATGTCGATCAATTTGACAAGACGGAAGATTGGATAGAATTGTATAATACTGGATCTACATCTGTAGACTTATCTGGATGGCACCTTTCGGATAAGGAATCTAAACCTGAAAAATGGGAAATCCCAGCAGGTGTTGTAATTGGAGCTAATGATCATTTAGTATTTCTTTGTTCGGGTAGAGACCAAGTATTCAAAAGTGGATCTAATAGTCCAGCAGAATACCACACTAACTTCAAATTATCGCAAACCAAAGGAGGAGAGACTCTGATTCTTTCTAATCCATCAGCAGAAGTAATGCAATCTGTTCCTTACGAGATGACACTGATCGAAAGTGATATATTAGAAACTATGCAAAATGGTGAAATCAGAAATACTGTACAGCTAATAGAGACCTCTAGAATTCGTGTGACCGATGGTGCGGACGAATGGATGCTCACGACAGAACCGTCATTCAATTCATCTAATAATGGATCTTCAGTATTTGCTGGATATACGGTTGCACCTACGATTGATCTCATTGGAGGATTCTATGAAGGAACTCAATCCGTAACTATTACTAATAATGAGCCTAATTCAGTATTGAGATATACTACTGATGCTACTAATGTAAAAGAAGATTCTCCAGAGTATACTGGTGCAATCGAAGTGTCAGCTAATACGGTAATCAAGGCAAGATCATTTAGTATGGATGCACAGTTGCTGCCTGGAAAGATGGATTTCTCTACGATTTTTATAGGTGAAAATATTACACTTCCAGTATTCAGTATTGCCGCTGACGGAATTAAATTATTGGCAAACGATAGAACTGATCGGATCCAAACGAGACAATTTAATCCAGTCGGATCGTTGGAATATTTTGATGCAGCAGGAGAAAGACAAGCATCTTCTTTTGGTACATTGAACAGACATGGTCAAGATAGTTGGGCGTTAGATCATAGAAGTATCGATTGGGTAAGTAGGGATGAGATGGGATATAATAAAGCTATCAACACTGAGCTTTTTGAATATTCGGATAGAGATGAATATCAAAGGATCATATTGCGAGCATCAGGAGATGATAATTACCCAGCAAGACAAGATGGTGATCTTGGAGGGTCGCATGTCGGAAGTACGCACGTGAGAGATGAATTTGTACATCAGATCGCTCAAGATGGAGGGATGAAAGTAGATGTAAGAGCTGTAGAAAGAGTAGTAGTATTTCTCAATGGAGAATACTGGGGTGTCTATGGACTGAGAGAGCGTCCAGTAGATCATGATTATATCAAAGAGTACTATGGACATGAAAAGCCAGAAGTACAATTCTTATCAACATGGGGACAGACTGAAGCTGAGTATGGAGGATATCAAGCCTTATACGATTGGTTGCAATTCAGAGAGTTTATCCTGGATGAGAATAACGATATGGGTATAGAAGAAAACTATCAATATGTAAAAGACAACTATCAAGTACAATCTCTTATAGATTATATGGCGGTCAATCTCAATACAGTAGCCAAAGATTGGCTCAACTACAATACAGGATGGTGGAGAGGTCTCAATCCTGATGGATCTCATAAAAAGTGGGGATATATCATTTGGGATATGGATGCCACTTATGGATACTATATCAACTATACTGGGGTACCTAACGAATCTCCAAATGCAGAAGCTTGTGATATCGATGAGATTTCTGATTTTATGGATGAGTTCTTTGGTGGCTGGGGAGGCGGCGGTGGCGATGGCTTCCCATATACCGTCCCAGAAAGTTGTTCTACGATTGGTACTACTAGTCCGTACGAATCCAGTGATCCTATATTCAACTTTGTAATACAGCAAGATGAAGGATGTTGTGATAGCAACTGGGGAAATAGTTGTCAAGCGAGATATGATTTCTTAACCGAATATGGAACCAATACATCAGAGTTTCTTTCAGTAAGTGGTAACATAGGTGAGCATGAAAAAATATTTTTAAAACTTCAAGAAGAAAGTGAAGAATTTAGACAACTATACTATTCACGCCAAGCTGATCTAATTAATACAGTGTATAGCTGTGAAAATATGCTGACTACTCTCGATGCTATGGTAGCAGAGATAAGACCAGAGATGCCAAGGCAAATCGAAAGATGGGGAGGGACTATGGAAGAATGGGAAAGCAATGTGGTGCAACTCAGACAGTTCGTAGAGCAAAGGTGTGAATTGATCGGTGAAGGAATGGAATGCTTCGACGATATTACTACATCATACAACCTGACACTCAATACTTCGCCAGAAGGAATTGCAGAAATCGATCTCAATACATTAGATATCAGAGAAATGCCGTGGACAGGAAAATACTTTGATGGTATGGATAATATCATTAAAGCAAGAGCATTTAATGAAGACCAATGGTACTTTAGTCACTGGGAGACTGCTAACGGTACCTTAGTTGCAGAGCCGAATAATTTTTTATCTACAATTAGATTAACTCAGGATGAAGAGTTGACAGCAGTATTTAGTTCTGAGCCAGTAAGTACTTTTGAGACAGAATCAGGTCATACTTTTGAAGTATTTCCTAATCCTGCAATTGATTATGTAGTGCTTAATTTTGATTTAGCCCAAGCTTCAGATATCAAGGTAAGTATCTATAATACATTAGGAAGTAAAGTTGCAGACGTAAAGTCTATGAGTGGTCAGCGCAATGCTGGTGCTCATACTGAGAAAATCAATATAGAAGGACTTGGACTTACCTCTGGCATGCACTTAATAGAAATATTGGCCAACGATGACAAAGCAGTATTTAGAGTAATGATTTCTAAATAATTACTCTAAATAAATATAATTCTAACGAAGGCCTTGTCATTACGACAGGGCCTTTGAATTTATAGATACGGTTAGGACTAAATCTAATTTTCAAAAGTTAGAATCTAACTTTCTACCTTCAAAGCTTTGCGGGCATACTTCTCTATCATTGCTCTTGAGCATTACAACAAAGGGTGTCAGTTGTGCATCAGTTGGAATGGTTTGTATATGGCTTTCCTTAAATGATTTATCTACTATAATCACCTTTCTATCCATCGTTAACTCTATTGTGGTACAGATTATGTAATTTGGATACATAATTAAACTGCTAGCATTGAAATTTGACAAAAAATATCTTCTCGCTCTTATCCCTCTACTTATTGTAGGAGGCCTTCTTTACTACTTTAGTGATATTGTCACTTACGTTGTACTTGCATGGGTACTCTCTATGGTAGGGGCACCTATAGTGATGAAGCTTAGAAAGTATCTAGGTAAAAATGTAGCAGCTGGAATCACGGTAGGATTATTTGTTTTGCTGATAGGGCTAATGTTATGGATTTTTATCCCTCCTCTATTACAGCAAGCCAAAAACCTAACTACAGTCGATTATAATAAGATGATCAAAGGACTGGAGCAGCCAATGAATGATTGGAATCAGTGGCTTGTCGAGCGTGGTCTTATGGAAGATAAAACTCCAAAATCCGTTGAAGTAGTAGTAGAACCTAAGGTTGAAAACAAGCCATTAGTAACTACTCAAGTAATTCCACTAGATGAGTTATTAAGTGACTCTACGAAGGCGGGTACCAATATTGCTCTTGTGATCAATATAGATAATGAGTCCATCTATCATGAACAAACGAAGCTAGAAAATGTAAATCAAGATGATGGATTATTGGATATCCAAGAAGGAATATATAACTACCTAAATCCTTCGATCATACCCAAGATTTTCTCCTCTTTTATAGGTTTCTTTGGTAATATATTAGTGGCCATTATGTCAGTCTTGTTCATAGCGTTTTTCTTTTTGAAAGAGCAAGGATTGTTTAATAATATGATCACTTCTGTATTACCTAATAGGTACGAAGGACAAACATTTACAGCAATAGATCAATCTTCGAAGTTATTGATAAGATACTTTGTAGGAGTAGTAGCCCAGATAATGATTATCACCATTTTTGTATCACTCGCACTTAGCATCCTAGGAGTAAAAAACGCATTATTGATTGGATTCTTTGCCGCTCTGATGAATATCATTCCTTACATAGGACCCATATTAGGCGCATCGTTTGCGGTATTGATTACACTTTCGTCTAATTTAGCTTTGCCTTTCTATGATGAGATGTTACCATTGCTTTTTAAAGTAATGGGAGTTTTCATGTTGATGCAACTCTTGGATAATTTTATTCTTCAGCCTAATATATTCTCTAAATCTGTGAAAGCACACCCACTAGAAATATTCATAGTAGTATTAATGGGTGCCAAGATAGGAGGTATCCTAGGCATGGTAGTAGCTATTCCTATTTATACGGTACTAAGAGTACTAGCTAAGGTGTTCCTGAGTGAATTTAAAGTAGTGCAAAGTATTACTAAAGGGATCTAGTGTTTTACACAGTAAAACACGGCTGAGTATTGAGGCAGTGTTTTGCAAAAAACATGTGCAATACTCCACCACATAATTTCAATACTCCACGATAATTTCATAATCCACGACATAATTCGAATATTACTGATAATACAGTCTATAGTTTAAATGTCATTAATTTCAGTATTTCTGCCCACTGAATGCTATTTCTTCAATGCTTTTTCAAGTGCTGCGGTAGCAGTAACTGCTTTTTCGTAATCAGGTTTGATATTCATACTATTTTGATAGTCAGCTAGAGCTTTATCAAGATTTCCTTGTAGCTCATGCACAACTCCACGATAGTAGTAACCTACATGATTGGCAGGATTGTTTTGTGTGATGATGTTGAACTGTTCAAATGCTTTTTCTAGTGAGTCTTGCTCTATATAGAGTATTCCAGAATTGAGATTAGCTTGCAAATAACTCTTATCTAGCACATGTATTTTTCTGTAAAGTTCTTGTGCTCCGATTACATCTTTATTGTTCTGTAAGTAAAATGCTAATGAATGAATTGCTCTTACATTATTAGGTTCTGCATTGATCGCATTTTCAAAGTATCTCTTAGCTAATGGATCTTTTTCATCCATAGCATTCTGACCCAATATTAGCCATGCATCTACTAAATCAGGATCGTTTTCTACAGCGGTTAAAAACGCATTTTTAGCTTTCTTTTTGTCATCTCCATGTTCATTAAATACCAATCCTAACATAAAATATGCTTCAGCATTCAATGGATCATATTTTAGTATTTTATTAAGCGTATTTACAGCATAATCATGTTGAAGAAGTATGTATTGAGTTTCAGCCAGTTTAAGTTGGGTCGCTGTCCGCTCTGGATACAAAGCGCCTACTCGCATCATAGTCATCAATGATAATTTTGATTGACGAAAATCCATATAGGCATCACTCAGCAGATGATGATAAATTGGATTCAGTGAATCCAATTGTACTGCTCGTTCAGCATCTTTTACGGCGTATTCGTTACCGTTGTTATCCATATATACTTTAGCTCTCTCGTAATATAGACTTGCATCCATAGGAGTCTTGTCTATCTCCGCCGTAAGAAGATCTATTGCTTCTATACCAGTAGTATGTATAGGCTCAGTAGTTTGGTTTGCAGTCTTCTTGTCTTCTTTGCACTGTATGAGTAATAAAATGCATATCGCAAACAGTAAAGTGGTGTGGATCCGTTTCATAGTAAATGTTATGTATGTTATAACGATCGTAAAAGTAATAATACTCTCTATAGGGATCTAAATACCTACCTTTTTATTGAAGTTATGTCATCCTTGAGGTTTTAACTTAATTGTTAATCAGCTTAAGTTTAGTTTTATTACATTCGTTTAGATTTAGAATTCAATATTAGACTGCAATTCCATATGTATTATTTTATGCCATTAACAGGTTAAAAATGGATATGCCGTCTAGTTTTTTTAATAAACTATTTAAAAACTTAATTAGATGAAAATTTTTTACTTTTTATTATTGACATTTATAATTGTAGGAATGTCAAGTTGTGGAGGAGATGATGATAATTGTGAAAGAAACCTAGCGGGTACATATGTAGGAACAGAAATCACAGGGTTTTTCAGTTCTGAAGATGCAACAATTGTAATTTCAGGAACTGATGGTAACTATTCAGCTAACGGTGGCAGTTTAGATAATCTTAGTTTAGATCAAAATGATTGTGTTGTTAGATTTGAGAGTTCTGCTTTAGGAATTGAATCTAGACGTGTGGAATTTGTAATCACAGACAGTACATTGACGTTTGAAAGATTTCTGTTAGGTTCATCAG
Source organism: uncultured Saprospiraceae bacterium (assembly GCA_938015435.1). Taxonomy (GTDB): domain Bacteria; phylum Bacteroidota; class Bacteroidia; order Chitinophagales; family Saprospiraceae; genus UBA1994. The sequence continues at coordinate 98,928 of CALLPN010000016.1, read as the reverse complement.
CGTCTACATTTTCGGGTGTGAAGCAATAATTAGATAGAGGATCTGACCAAAATTATAGTAAAGAGGAGTCTAGCAATAGACTTCTCTTTTTTTGAAGTGGTTTTTATTAGTAAGCTACCACTTGACTACCGAATAGATTATTTGAATACTTAAAGATTAGAATTTGTGCTAATCAATTGCGATACCTAGCCTCATTTCATTTTTTACTTCATGATATCTAAGTGCCGCTTTGATACATTCTTTGAGTTCGGGTTTAGGAATGATATCGTCGAATGAAAATAGCAAAGCCCTATTGTTTTCATAACTAAATGTCTCCCCATATATCTCTCGAAATGTCTCTACCAACTTACTCGTACATTTGAAGTAGATAGCATATTGCTCAGGTTTTTTTGGTTTCCAATCTATTCTGATGGTACTTCCCTTCTTGGCCAGATAGCTTGGTTCTCCCCACTTCAATGTCTCTTCTAGTTGAGTAACAGACTCTAGCTCCTCAGCACAATCTAATATCATTTGACGCAGTACATAAAGCTTGTCACTGACATGCTCTGGATAGTTATCTATAACGGATAGTGCATCCTTGGTTTGGAGAAGGTTAATAGAGCTCATGGTATTCTGTTTGATTCACTAATATAAAGATTATTGTATTGCGTCATGCCATTTACGTATTCTCTATTCATTTGTCAAAACATATCTCTTCAAAATGCTATTACATTTAAGACCCACCACATAACGGTTTTCTCACTAAGATCACCGTTATTTGTTGATTAGTCTATCATTAATGCTAGCAGAAAGATACCATGCCAAAAGTCGTAGAAGAAGAATATATAGAAGTCATTGGAGCCAAAGAGAACAATCTCAAGAATATCAGTGTCAAAATTCCACGTAATAAGTTGGTGGTAATCACAGGTATCAGCGGTAGTGGTAAGTCCTCACTAGCTTTTGATACTATCTACGCAGAGGGTCAACGGAGATATATGGAGACTTTCTCATCATATGCGCGTCAGTTTATGGGTAAGCTCGATAGACCCGAGGTAGAGAAGATAGATGGACTCAGTCCAGTGATTTCGATAGAGCAAAAGACCACAGCATGGAATCCAAGATCAACAGTAGGGACGACGACCGAGATATATGATTTTCTGAGGCTGTTATACGCTAGGGTAGGAGAGGCTTATTCTCATGTATCTGGCAAGAAGATGATCAAGTACACGGAGCAGCAGATCATACAGCATATACTTGATAATTTTAGAGGGAAAAAGATCGCAGTATTAGCTCCATTAGTACGCGCCAGGAAAGGGCATTACAGAGAGCTGTTTGATAGTACTCGCAAAAAAGGATATACCAAAGTGAGAGTCAATGGTGAGATCATAGATCTAGAGCCAGGACTTAAGCTAGATAGATATAAGACTCACGATATAGAACTTGTAGTAGATCGCCTCAAAGTAGATGACGATCGAAGAGATAGACTAGCCGCATCATTACAGATGGCATTGAAGCTAGGAGGAGATTTTATCATGATCAATGATGTAGAGGCCAATGCGATCATACCATTCAGTAAGCAACTGATGGATCCTGAGTCTGGAGTATCATACGAAGAACCATCGCCTAATTCATTTTCATTTAATTCGCCTTACGGAACGTGCCCTACTTGCAAAGGATTAGGTCAGGTAAATGAAGTGGATATGGATAAGGTAATTCCAGATGACACCAAGTCGATCAATGAAGCAGGAATCGTTCCTTTCGGAGAAGTAAGAGATAATATGACTTTCAAGCAATTGAGAGCTATAGCTAAGAAGTATAAGTTTAGTTTCTCCACGCCTATCAAGGATATACCTAAGAAGGCATTGGATACCATGTTGAATGGTGGAGACGATAGCTTTATAGTAAAGACCCACTCTGCGCATGACCTTTCGTATAATCTGGCAGAGCAAGGTCTCCTCAGTATGTTGAGCCGGTGGTACAAAGATAGTACGAGCGAAAAGATCAGAGGATGGGCTGAAGAATTCATGACCATCAATACTTGTTCAAGCTGCGAAGGGTATCGTCTGCGTAAAGAATCTTTACATTTTAAGTTAGGAGATAAGCACATCGGTATACTTGCTCATATGTATTTAGATGAGCTTGCGGCATGGATCGATGAACTGCCTAAACATCTCAATAAAAAGCAAAACGCAATAGCCGAAGAGGTACTTAAGGAGATCAGAATGAGGGTTGGCTTTTTACTAGAAGTAGGTCTAGATTATATGACTATAGATAGACCCACACGTACACTCTCAGGTGGTGAATCTCAGCGAACAAGATTGGCTACTCAGATTGGTTCGCAATTGACGGGTATTACTTATATCATGGATGAGCCGAGTATCGGACTTCACGAAAGAGATAACCATCGATTGATCAATGCACTCAGAAATCTATCAGATATAGGTAATACAGTAATCGTAGTTGAGCATGATAAAGACATCATGTTAGCTTCTGACTATTTGATAGATATTGGTCCTGGGGCTGGCGAATTTGGTGGAGAAATAGTAGAGCAGGGAACCCCTAAAGAAATACTCAAAAAGAAAAGTACTACAGCTGCTTATCTTAGTGGAAAGTTAAAAATAGCGATCCCAGAGAAAAGAAGGAAAGGAAACGGAAAATTCCTTGAACTCAAAGGAGCGACTGGAAATAATCTGCAGAATGTATCTGTCAAAATTCCATTAGGTGCCTTGACATTAGTAACAGGAGTATCCGGATCTGGGAAATCAAGTCTGATCAATGAGACATTGTATCCTATCCTCAGGACTCACTTTTACAGAAGTCTAGCGAAGCCATTACCGTATAAAAGCCTCAAAGGATTAGAGCATCTCGATAAAGTAATAGAGATAGATCAATCAGCAATCGGTCGTACACCGAGATCTAATCCTGCTACATACACCGGAGTATTTACAGACATAAGAAAGCTATTTACCAATCATCCAGAGTCTAAGATCCGTGGATATAAGATGGGTAGATTTTCGTTTAATGTAAAAGGTGGAAGGTGTGAAACTTGCGGAGGAGCAGGTAAGCGTGTCATAGAAATGAACTTCCTTCCAGATGTACTTGTAGACTGCGAAGAGTGCCATGGACGAAGGTATAATCGTGAGACACTTGAGATTCTATTCAAAGGGAAATCTATTTCTGACGTATTAGAAATGTCAGTAACCGAAGCGGTAGAGTTTTTCAAAAACATACCTAACATCTATCGTAAGATTAAAACACTAGAAAGTGTAGGTCTAGGATATATTACTCTTGGACAACAAGCAACAACGCTCTCTGGAGGAGAAGCACAACGTGTCAAACTTTCAGAAGAACTATCGAAGAAAGATACAGGAAATACATTCTACATATTAGATGAGCCGACGACTGGATTACACTTCCAAGACGTACAGCATTTGATCAATGTACTTAATAAGCTCGTAGATAAAGGAAATACTGTGGTGATCATAGAGCATCATATGGATGTGATCAAAGTAGCAGATCATATTATCGACGTAGGACCTGAAGGTGGAAAAGGTGGCGGCGAAATAGTATTTGCAGGTACACCAGAGAAGCTCGCCAAAAACAAAAAGAGCCATACCGCTAGATATTTAGATAAGGAGTTGGGGTAGGTTCTTTATTATTTGAGTTGCAGTTATTTATTGACTAATTATTTTCCGATTTATTTTTGGGAGTGATAGGCTATACCTTATGATGTGATTGAGGATTGGGGTCTATTAGTTAGAGTTTTTATTTCTCTATGTTTAGTGTTAAATATTGAGTAATTGTATGACATTTGAAAAGATTGCATTCTCAAAAAAATCTAAGTTGTACAAAGGTCAAATAATCCAAAATTTTGGACTAATAATCCATATGGAGTAGTGAAATTGAGTTTACATTTGAATCATCGTTAACAACAGAATATCTTAATAATAAACATATTAAATATGAGATTTTCATTATTGTCACTAATTCTAACCACAGTAATCATGACCCAAATGCAAGCACAGGATACAAATCTTATTTCAATTGAAAATACGATTAATCACTATTTTGATGGAATGATTAATCACAATTCCGAATCTATTAAAAAAGCGTTTACCGAAACGGCTAGTATGAAATGGATCGAAAATGGAGAATATAAAGAAGTAAACGCGATAGCGGCACTTACAGAATATTTGGATTCAAATCAACCGTCGAAATTCGTTGCTAGGATTACATCATTAAACGTACAAGGTGATGCTGCGAATGTTGGTCTTGAAATCGAGTATCAGACTTTCACTTTTGTAGACTACATGCACTTATTAAAAATCAATAATGAATGGATGATAGTAAGTAAAACTTACACAACAATACCTAAAGAATTTTAATATTGTAGTCTTTCACGAAATACTTAATAACGTTTCATTGGTGATGTATCTAACATGCTCAGTGAATGACACTTTTTACTATACTAAATTCTAATGATTACAGCTAGACGTACATTTAGTTATAAAAGCCAGGTGTTAATTGAAAAAATGATCATCAAATTGCCTTTTTGTTATGATGCAATTTTTCAAGATAGGGGTTGTTTTATCTATTTTAAAGAGATAGGCCCTAAATTGGTATCATCACAAAACAATAAACAACTACAAGGGAACGAAGCGGTTTTATTGAAATGTGGAAGTCACTTTGTAGACTTGCTGAAAAATGCCGAAGATGATCAAGTTGAAGTTTTAGTCGTTCATTTCTTTCCTGATATTCTGAAGAAAATGTATGCAAACGAATTGCCAGAAATCATTACCAAGCAGAATAGCAGCAAATCTAGTGAGGTCATCGTATCAAGTGATGTTTTATCTAAATTTATAGAGTCTCTCGAATTTTATTTCCAAAATCCTAACCTAGTTAATAACGATTTACTAGAATTAAAAATAAAAGAACTAATTCTTTTGTTAATTCAATCTAAGAATATTCATTCTATTGTGGAGTTGATAGCAGATTTGTATTCATCGAATTCAATTACAATTAGAGAAGTTATAGAACTACATTTGTTTTCAAATCTAAAGGTAGATCAACTCGCGAAATTATGTAACCTAAGTTTATCTTCTTTTAAAAGGTTATTTAAAAAGGAATATAATAATAGTCCAAATAATTATATCAGTAATAGAAGACTAGAAAAGGCTAAGGAGCTTTTGACCTTAACAGATTTGTCTATTGGAGAAATCGCTTTTGAAGTTGGGTTTCAAGATTCGCTATACTTTACTAGGTTGTTTAAAAACAAAATTGGAATCCCTCCTTCGAAGTATAGGGCCGCAGAAAAATTGATTTGAATTCATTGTCCATAATTTTGGACTTTTATTCCATTAGCTTGTTTTAATGTTGCCATAGATTCGTTAATCATATAATTCACATATAGATTAAATATATTATGAAAACACTAATAATAGTTACACATCCAAATCTTGAGAAATCAAAAATAAATAAGAGATGGTTAGAAGAATTAGACAAGTATCCTGAAAAATATATCGTTCACGATTTACATAAAAAATATCCAGATTGGGATATAGATATCGAATATGAACATCAATTGCTGGAGTCAGTAGAGCAGATAGTTCTCCAGTTTCCCTTTTACTGGTTTAACTGCCCACCATTATTAAAGAAATGGCTTGACCAAGTACTTAGTCATGGATGGGCCTATGGGAAAGGAAGTGGGTATAAGCTAGAAGGAAAGAAAGTGTCTTTGGCTGTAACTGCAGGTATCAAAGATGAGGACTATATGTCTGATGGAAGGTACAAGTATACTTTAGAGCAATTAACAAGTCCTTTTGAGATCAGTTTTCTATATGTCAAGGCGGACTATAAACCTCTTTATGCATTCTATGCCGCTGAGTATGAACCATCAGATGAGCTCATTGCTAAATCTTCAGAAGGCTATATTCATTACCTCGATAATTTATAATTTCGATTTGAACCTACGGTCCATAAATCTGGACGATATCTGCAATCATATTTTATTAATCGACATTAGTTTTGCTATTGATATATTAACTTTAATAAGTAGATTTTTTTCGAGTTAAATAAGAACTTGTTAGAGAGGCTTATTATAATTTTAAACGCAAAATTAGTAAGATGAAAAAAATATTTTTAATGCTCATTACGTTCGCATTTACGAATTTAATTATTTCCCAGACAAGCGATCAACAAATATTAGACTCAAAAGAATTAATGGAGGCAAATAGAAACTGGTCTAAATCTGGGACACCAAAAAAGTTCTTTAGTTTTGTTGATCAAGATGCATTGGTCCTAGCCCCTGACAAAGGTATATTAAAAGGACACGAACAGATTGGTGGAATGTTAGCAGAGTTGCAAACCATTCCGGGCTTTCAAATCAAATGGGAACCTCAGGAAGCATTTGTCTCTACCGCAGGGGACTTGGGCTACTCAATAGACCTAATTCTAATAAGCTATGATGGCGAAAATGGAAATAAAGTCGAAGTCTTTGAAAAAGGAGTGACGGTATGGAAGAAAAACAATCAGGGGAAATGGAAAATGGTTGTTGATGCATGGAATATTGATAATACTATTACTTCAATTTATAAATAGGCCTTAAAAATTTATTCTCTTTGGACTAAAAGCCTAAGTAATTTAATACATTACTTAGGCTTTTAGATTGTGTACTGTTCTTGTATGTATATGCTAGGCTTTTACCAAGGCTAACCAATGCCATTGATAAAAGGTTACTTACCAATTCTACGAATTTCTAATAATTGCAGTCTTACTATATGACATCTATTGATTAAGGCTCCAAATTGGTATTTATTTAAAGGCTTCTCTCGGACCTCACAAATGCAATTGGTAACGTTTTGAAGAGAGCATTGTTTCAATGAGATAATGGTTTAGAGATGTTTGTGTTAGATAGTGAAGTTGATTTTGATATATCATAATGTATATATGGTGCATGCGGAACTTCGTACCCAACGGTATCATCCAAGTCAACCACACGAAAAATTAAAGGTGTAAAAATTTCGAAATTCCAGTAGGAGATTGAGTTTAATATAGATTTACAAAGATTTAACGCTGATGAAATAGCAATTCAATTGAAAGAAGTATTTCAGAATTGAATGGCGAACGGCTAAAAATTGGAGGTTATAGGATAGCTTAAATTAAGTGGAGATCTAAGGATTGGCAGTAGGGAGTTTTTATGTTTATATGGGTAGTCATTATGCAATATGATTGGGGTATATCTGTTATTAGAGTAGTCAGACACGATTAATGTCTCTAATATATTTCGTAATAGAGTTGATCCGAATGAAAAAACTACTTCTCAATGGAATTTATTTGTCAGTTGCAATATGTGGTGTTTTTCAAGCATTTATACTGACAGGATTAGCATGGAATTTTTTATTCCCTTTTATTCAATTCGTGTTAGTGTTGCTGTCAGTCAAGCTTATAGCGAAAAATAAATTGTTAAAAATTAGTGTTGCAATAATTGTAGTCGTTACAATAGTTGATTTAGGATTGATAATTTATTCTAATACAAATACTAAACGTGTAGAAACCACGGACGAGTTAAAAGTTATGTCTTACAATCTATTCTTTAAGAATAATTCGACTGCTAGTGTAGTTTCAATTGTAAAAAAAGAGAATGCAGATCTATTGATGGTTCAAGAATTAACTCCCAAATGGAATTCAATATTAAATAAAGAAATAGGCGCTATCTATAGATACAAACATTTGCTGCCATTGAATGGCACTCATGGTATCGGTATTTATTCTAAGTACCCAATTTCTAATCCAATATTTCTCAATAATTCATCTAATAAACCTTTTGCTTTAATAGCGGATATAGAAGTTAATGGAAAGTTAGCTCAGATAGTTAATACACATTTGGCATCACCTGCTATTGCAGTAGAGAATAAGGATAAGTGCTTTTCATTATTTGCTCATAACTATGGTATTCGAAAGAAACAAATTATTAAATTGAATAAAATAGCCAAAGAAAATTATCGTAATTATGACTGGCAATTATTGGTCGGTGATTTGAATACCTTGCAGTCAGAACCGATTTTCAAAAAGTTAAAAATAAATTGGGTAAATTCGGTAAGCTATCCATTGCGTTGGAGGAATTTTAATTTTCCTAACTCAGGCAAAATATCACCTTTTTTAACTTTGGATTATGTTTTAGGAAGAGGTAAAATGAAATTTTTGGAATCCGATGTTATAGAAGGAGGCAGTTCTGATCATTTGGCAATTACATCAAGAATAAGAATATAAATTACGAGCACAATAAGTCATGGATACGTTGAATCATTTACTGAAGATTGAGTTGCTTAAGGACAAGTATGATACGCCGTACGACCTTCTATTATCTGCTGATCCTTCAATGGAAAACATCAAGAATTACCTCGAATTGGGTAGTTGTTATCTAGCTATATTAGATGATGAAGTAATTGGTGTAGTCGTATTAAAAGAGCTTAACTCTACTTCAATTGAAATAGTTAATGTTGCGGTTAAAGAATCTTTTCGAAGTAAGGGTGTTGGAGTGAAATTGCTGACATTTTCAGAGAAAGTAAGTAAGGTTTTCGGATATACGAGTCTAATTATTGCAACAGGAAATTCAAGTATTAGACAACTAGCTATATATCAGAAATTTGGATTTGAAATAGAAGAAACATATAGAAATTATTTTTTAGATAACTACAGCGACCTTATTTTCGAAGATGGTATTCAATGCAAACATAAGATAGTATTGAAGAAGATATTGTAGCAGAATGAATCTACAAGAATGTATATAAATTCAAGCATTGATTAAGATCAACACGTAGATATTCCTTCCACAATACCCCTATCATTGCTCAATCGAGCAACCTTATTCTGTCCTCCCAATTTCCCTAATGATTTCTGATAATTAGCGAAACTTCCAGGAAGAACTTTCCTAATCTGTAGTGGTCTAATCACTTTTCCGCCTACTAGTTCTTTGTAGTGGAAATTTACTTTTTGCATCTCCAAATCAAGACTGTGGCTAAAGTCTGTTAGGTCTATATTTGGATTTACTTCGATACACCATTCATGATAGGGGAGTCCTCCATCTTTGGGAGAGATCATAGGTGCTACCGTAAAGTCATCTATGGTTAATTGATGTTTCCGTATCGCTGCCGAGAATGCTTTTTCTACTTCTTGTCCGATTACATGCTCGCCAAATGCTGAGATGAAATGTTTAGTTCGGCCTTTAACTAACAATCGATAAGGATTGATAGAAGTGAACTCTACAATGTCACCTATCATAGAGCAAAATAATCCAGCATTATTAGATAGCATGATCGCATACTGCACACCGACTTTTACATCCGCTAAAGGAATACGTGCAGACTCAGGATTATTTATTTTATCAATAGGTACGAATTCGTAGAATACACCCGCATTGCTATTTAGCCATAGCGAAGAATCTTCTTTATCTGTTTGGAAAGCGATGAAGCCTTCTGTCGCTGGATAAGTCTCTAGAGAGAGTAATGACTTACCGATCAAAGATTCCATCTTGTGACGATAAGGCTCATAGTTCATTCCTCCATATATGAAGAGCTTAAGGTTACGAAAAACATCCATAACATTATCTTGATCTGTATACGCTAAGAGTTGCTCCATAAACATGGTAACCCATGGGGGAATGCCGCTGATCATCCTCAGATCTTGACTGTATATTTCTTTGATTATGTTGTCTACTTTCTCTTCCCAGTCAGGAGTGATATTGGTCTCATAAGTGGGTACTTGCCCACCTCTTAGCCATGAGGGAACTTGATGGTTGACTATCCCAGATAGGCGACCTGTAGGGATGCCTCCGGCAGTAGCTCCAAGTTCTGGTGATCCTGAGAGAAACAGAAGCTTACCATCAAACAGATCTAAGATGTTATTCCTGTAGGCATAAGATAATGAAGCGTTACGTGCAGTACCAAAGTGGTAAGGTATACTTTGCTTACTTAGCGGTATATATTTGATTCCAGAGGTAGTACCTGCGGTTCCAACAATGTAGGATGGTTTTCCTGGCCAGAGAATGTCTTTCTCTCCCAGTAATACTCGATCCATCAGAGATTTTATTTTCTCGTAATGAAGTACTGGAATCTGCGTTTTGTATTGTTCATAGGTCTTTATTTCTGTTAGGCCATATTGCTTCCCAAATACTGTCGACTTGGCAAACGAAACATTTGACTTTCGGATTCTTTCCTGATCGGCAATAGCATTTTTCTGATCCTTACGTATCTTATTGAGACAATGCTTTGCATAAGGTATTAACAATGTAGACTTTAATCCCATAGCTAATTATTGATTAGAAATTTTAGTTTATCAGCTATCTTTCTATCGTTACTCAATCTAGGTACTTTGTTTTGCCCTCCTAGCTTTCCTTGAGATTTCATATACGTGCGAAATGCGTTTGTTTTCATCTCTCTCAGAACTAAGGGGCGTAATATTTTCCCCTCTATAAGATCTTGATAGTAAATGTTCTTTTGGCTCAGCTGTGAATCTAAAGACTCGCAGAAGCCTTTCAGATCATTAGGAGCTTGACTAAACTCAACAAACCACTCATGATAGGGTATACTTTCATCTAGAGGATTGACTTGTGGAGCCACTGTATATTCCACTACTTGAGCATCATATTGAGCACAAGCAGCTAGCATCGAATCTTCTATTTCTTTGCCGATTACATGTTCTCCAAATGCGGATATAAAATGCTTAATACGGCCACTTACTATAATACGATACGGATCTAAGGAAACGAACTGAACGCTATCGCCAATGACATAGCCCCAGAGTCCTGCATTATTATTGATTATGATAGCATAGTCTTTTCCGAGCTCGACATCTTTTAATCCCAATCTTTTTGGATGTTCATTACTCATCTCTTCTACGGGGACGAATTCAAAGAAAATGCCAGAGCGAGTATTGAGAAGTAGACCTTCATTCTCTGGTCGATCTTGGAAAGCTATAAATCCTTCAGAGGCAGGATAAGTCTCAAGACTAGGTAATCGACGACCGATAAGTTTTTCCATAGTGTCTCGGTAGGGTTCATAATTGACTCCACCATAGACGAATATTTTGAGATTAGGAAAGACTTCCATTACAGTATCTTTACCTGTCACTTCTATCAATTTTTCGAAATACATCTGGACCCATGGCGGTATACCACCGATGAGTCTCATATCCACATCTTTTGTCTCTTTGATGATTGCCTCTAGCTTATCTTCCCATTCTTCTATGCAGTTGGCATCATAGCTCGGTAGTTTGTTGGCAGTGATCCATGAAGGGATTTCATGATTGACAATGCCGGATAGACGCCCAGTCGGTATACCAGCATTGCTTTCCATTTCGGGTGAACCTGATAAAAATAATACTCGACCATCGAGTACGTCTTCCATTCCAGCTTGACTCGCAATATTGAGAAAAGAAGAAGTAGCCGTCCTCATATGATTAGGCATACTTTCTTTAGTAACTGGAATGTACTTTACACCAGATGTAGTCCCACTTGTTTTGGCTAAATATTTTGGTTTGCCTGGCCAAAGTACATCTTTGTCTCCGGCAAGTATCATATCTACATAGGGACGTAGTTCTTCATAATCTCTTAAGGGTACTTGAGCCGCAAACGAAGTATGATCAGTGATACTATTAAACTGATGATCCTTTCCAAATCGAGTATTACGCGCTTTTTTGATCAGACGCTTCAATATCTTATCTTGATCACAAACTGCATTAGCACTCCACTTAGCTGTATCTCTAGCGATCCAGTTACAATAAGGCTTCGATATGGTCGATTTGTATCCCATACTTGCAAATATCTTAAATATGGATTGTACTACCATCAATATTCAAGATATTATTAAGTTGACTTCTTTTTAGAGAATGGTATTGTTGATAGTATTCGTAATTGTTACGTTATTTCAATGGAGATCTTCATAATGCTACAGTTTCACCCATCGCTTAGTGATACTACCTTCTTGGGTAGATATAGTAATGAGATATACTCCATTGGTCCAATCTTGGGTATTGATTTCGTGTGTTCCAACAGTTATATTTTTTCTATACACTTGATTCCCATCCATAATATGGATAGATACATCGGCGTCTAGAGTTGTAGTGAGATTGAGAAGCGAATAACCAGGATTCGGGTATAGGTTTACCACATCATCTTCCAATTTGTCGGATACACTTGATGGCTCACAGTTGATATCTATTAGTTGGGTATCAAAAAACAAACCTTCCGCACCATTTGTCTCATCATATACACACCAATCGATTACGGTGATCGATCTTTCGAGAGTAAACTCCGAATCATAGATGACGGATACAGTATCTATATCTTCAGTATATCCAATGAAGTCACAAGGGCCTCCTAACCATTCTGGTGGATCTAATTGATAATCACAAGTCGTAAACATAGTATCATTTGGAAAATCTATTTGGTTCGGATCAAATAAGGGGAATGGATTTTCTAGAGTGATAGTCTGAGTACATATGATACTATCTTTTTTGGTAAATGTGGCGATTACATTACCTACCCCACAAGCATTGAGCTGAGGAAGATAACTAACAGGATAAAAATCGAATACACCTGGTATGTTTGGAGCGCCAGTTATTTCAATATCAGTATAATCTTGATCACAATTTAGTGTGATATCCGCTGGACATTGAACTGAACTAATTTGAGAATTAATCGTGACTACAATTATACAAGATTCAAAATTATTTGCGAGGTCCCAAATGTAAATTCTGAGATGTAAAGTATCTGAAGCATTATCAATCATTGTATTTCCATGAGTAAAAATACGAGTGCTTGAGTTTATGTTTTCATCAAACATCGGATCGGCCGAAGGAGGAATACTTGAAAATGTATATCGCAAATCTTCACTATCAGTACATGCATCAAACACTCCGGATTGAAGGCTAGAGGCTACAACAGTCGTCGAAAAATCTTCAGTATTCAAGGTCGTTAAACTGACACAAAATGGACTTGGACTAATTGTGTCAACTACATGAATATTTTGAGTGCCAAAATATAGGCCATCTTCTCCGTTAGTATTATCGTATATGCACCAATCAATTACAGTATAGCTATTTTCTATTAACATGGTACTATCCAAGCTTTCATCTGTGATCGTATCTAACTCCGAAGTATATCCGATAAAATCACATGCCCCAGCGGTAATCGAAGTTGGATGAGGTATCGTATCTCCACAGTCTATAGTTATATCAGGGATCATTGAAAGATCAAATTCGAACGGGGGGAATAAATTGGTTATCGTTATCGTCTGGTTGCAGTAGACAATGTCACCGATTGTAAAAACTGCAGTTACGATTCCTTCATTACAGGCATTGAGATTTGGAGTATAGTCTATTGTGTATTCACCATTGTTGAGTGTGTCTGGTACGATTACTTTGCCAGCAATACTTTCGTCTGTATAATCTAGACTACAAGAAAGAGTAATATCTGGTGGACATATCACTGTGTTAAATTGCGGATGCTTCTTAACTATTACATTATTCCAAATTTCATAGAAGATGTCAAATTCTCCTACATCAGTAACGTCTCCATCACCATTCAAATCTACAAAGTCACCGAATAGTCCGGAAGTATTATTATCAGTCCAGTATCGTAATTTAAATGGTACAGTACCGTATTCTATGCCATCTTCATCTATGTTGTTAATATCCGCAATGCAAAAAGAAACGAACGCTCCATCGTCTGGGTCGTAATCCAAAGACGTACTATCTGTTGATCCGTCATTTTCGTGGCCATCATCATTGAACGTTGCATTGCCATCTATGTCACAAGCATCAGTGTCTCGACTTAATTCGGATTTAGCAAGAAGGCATCCAATTATAGAGTTGGTAAAATCCTCTCTGTGTATCTTTGCAATATCATTGGTAAAATACAACTCTACGGTATAAGTACTACTCGAACCTAAGTTAGGAATAGGATGTGTCACTGTTACAGTGAGCTCCTTAGTAGTAGTATTTCCACATGGATCAGTAGCGGAAAAAGAAAAAATGTATTCACCTATTGGTGCTCCAAAAACCAGATAAAAATCGGAGGTATTAGATCCAGTGTTTGGAGGTATTAGTTGTAATCCTTCTGGCCCTTCTAAAGTGAATGGTATCTGCGATTCGCTTTCATCGACGATGACTGGATCTGGTATAGTAAAATCACTTACGCAATTCCAAGGACTACTACTAACACTAAAATCATCTATCTCTATTACAGGCGGCGTAATATCATTTACTACTTCTATTTGTCGGACTGTACTAAAGTCGCACATTTGCGTACTAACAAAATTTTGAACAGAATAGATACCTGATTCACTGATAGAGAGATCTATGGCTCCTGTCAAACTGTCTAGTGTTAGTATACCACCCATAAGTGTGGTATAGGAGTAAATGCCATCGATACCCGTATCATGGTTTGGTGTGATGATACCTTCGTTACTACAATATTTATCTTTATCGTAGCTAAATTCTGGATCGCAATCTTGAGCAAAAAGATTAAAGGTGATTAGGAGTAGGCAAAGTAATGTTACATTCTTCATTAGTTTGGTTTTTGTTTTTATTCTGGAGCGGTGTCACTACCAATATATAAAGTTTAGATGGAAAAATCTGCGAGAATTTACTTTTAATTTGGAATCTAGGATTATTGTATTCGTCATGTAAAGTTTTACGAACTTGATTACATTCTAGATAGCGGCTATCTTCAGATTTCATATACCTATCGTGCGTAAAATTTATTTGATAATTGGCAAAGCAGCATCTTGCTATTTCCAAAATAATATAAGTAATTTGATTTTTTTAAGTCTTGTAAACGCCCTATAGTTTCACCCATCGCTTTGTTATATTACCTTCTTTGGTAGATATAGTAATAAGATATATTCCTTTAGTCCAATCTTGAGTATTGATTTCAAGTGTTCCAACTGTTATATTTTTTCTATGCATTTGACTACCGTCCAAAGCATGGATAGATAAATTAGCATCTAGAGTTGTCTTAAGATTAAGAAATGAATTGCCAGGGTTCGGGTATATGCTTACTACATCATCTTCCAATTGATCATCTACATTTACTGACTCGCAGTTGATATTAATTAGCTGGGTATGAAAAAATAAACCTTCCTCTCCATCAGTCAAGTCATATAAACACCAATCGATTACGGTGATTGATCTTTCGAGAGTCAACTCCCATTCAGAGACCATAGATACTGTATCTATTTCTTCAGTATAACCAATAAAGTCGCAAGGGCCTCCAATCCACTCAGGTGGATCTAATTGATATTCACAAGTTGTAAACATAGTATCATTAGGAAAAATGATTTCACTTGGAGCGAATAGTGGAAATGGATTTTCAATAGTGATAATCTGTGTACATATAGTACTATCTACATACTTATGTCTAGCTAAGACATAGCCAACGCCACAAGCATTTAATTGGGTGAAGTAAATTACGGATATTGAGTCTTCATTAGAGGATCCTAGAATATTTGGACTTCCTGTAAGTTGCATATCCGTGTAATCTTGATCGCAATTAATTGTAATGTTAGGAGGACAAAGGAGATTAGATGAAATACATGACAAAAGGGACAAGTCTGTATAAACAATCTCTTCATCTTCGGTAAAACAAATTACTTCCTTATCAAAACCAATTTGTCCTACATTTTCAAATTCAGTAAGAGCAAATATGGTTGACCCTATGCCTTCGATCATGTCAAAAAAACCATATCCATTTACAGCCTCTACAGTAACTGTTTTTCTAATAGAACCATCGTAGTAAGTCACATCATTAACAGCATCGATTTTTAAATCAACCTCTCCAATATATTGATCGCTAAATAAGGTATCACCCACCTCTAAATTGAAATCAAAGTAAAGAGTAGTTATACCGTTTTTTCGACCATAAAGTTGACCATCACATTCACTCATAGATAGTTCAGAGTCGCTCCACTCTTCTTCATTTACTTGGCTTATTTCTAACTGTTTATACTGTCTACCCTGAATGTAGACGCTCTCTGGTTTAAACCTTTGTTTAGATACGCTAGTTTCTCGAATAGTCCATTGGTTTCGATTATCAACTAGTGGATGATCCACCTGGTTGGAGCACTGTTCCGCAATGATAGCAAAATAGACTGTACAATAGCCATAGTTTCCTGCTGGATCCCAACAATATACATCTACATATAATTGAGTTTCCTCGAACTCCGTGATATGGATTTCACGAATACTTGAATTTATAGAAGCATCAAAATTTGGATCTTGTTCTGGAGGAATATCAGAAAATGTAAAACGTAAATCAGTATAGTATGTGCAAGCATCATAAGAAGCCCAATTAAAGTATTCTGCTTCGAACGTTCGCGGAAATTCGCTCGGAGACAAATTGAAAATAGAGAAACAAGCTGCAAGTGGAGGTGTTTGATCTAGCACTGAAATGAGGTGCGATCCTGAATACAAACCTTCAGCACCACCAGTTTCATTGTACAAACACCAATCAATCACAGTAATAGTTCGTTCTAAAGTAAACTCCCAATCCGAGACTAAAGATATTGTATCTATCATCTCGCTAAATCTAACAAATTCACAATCTGCAGCAGTCCAAGTCGGATTTTCATAGGGTCTATTACAAGTAACATACATAGTATCCTTTGGAAATACTATTGTATTGGAATCTAACGCATTGAATGGATTTTCTACAGTAAGAATCTGAGTACAAATAACATTGCTATCAAGGCTATAAGCCACCGATATAGTCCCTGCGCTACAAGAGTTAAGCAATATATTGAAATCCACATTTATATCATTAACATTTATAGAATCTGCAATAATAGGACTCCCAATAACTAATGTATCTGTATAGTCTTGGTCACAGTTGATAGTAATGTTATCTGGACAAGTAATCTGAGCAAAACCATTGAAGGTTAAAAAGAGTAATGATATGAGGATCGCATTCTTCATAGGATATTTTTTAGGTCAACATTCTCGATAATACCAAATATAAGAAATATCATTTGGTGAAACGGTAAGTTTATAGCAATTCACAAGCCTCATATATTTACCTTATCTTTGCACTATGTTACCAATGTCAAACATCATTATTAGCAATATTATAATTATTCGCGATCCACGATCCTGAAGATGCTAATCTGTTATGTATTGACTAAAGCTCTGAAGGATGATTCTTTCAGAGCTTTTTTTATGATTTATTTTCAGACTCCTAAGCTCATCCGTAGGAATGAGATTGGTAAGCTGAAAATCATAATTTCAAATTAATGAGCGAAAAGTCGTTTATAACAATTTTGATGGCAAGCCTGAAGGGCTTTATTTGCTTAGCCCAAGGTAAAACCTTGGGTTTGATGATATGTAGGAACTCGATTTGGCGAAATTTTTGACCAAAAATTGTGACAAATCAACATTTCGCATAATTCAACCCACGATTTTATATTTTTGCACACTTATTCGACAACAGATACTAATATGGCACAATACAAAGACCACAAGTCACTTAACCTTCCTGAGATAGATAAGGAGATCAGAGCATTTTGGGACGCAGAGAATATCTTCCAGAGAAGTATAGACGAAAAGCCTGAGGATAATACCTACGTATTTTACGAAGGACCTCCGTCAGCTAACGGTATGCCAGGTATCCACCACGTAATGGCGCGTACTGTAAAGGATATCTTCTGTAGGTTCAACACCATGAAAGGTAAGCGTGTACTGCGTAAAGGCGGTTGGGATACTCACGGATTACCGGTAGAGTTATCTGTCGAAAAAGAATTAGGGATCACCAAAGAAGACATCGGTACTAAGATCACCGTTGACGAATACAACCTAAAGTGTAAGGAAACCGTAATGCGTTACAAAGACGTTTGGGATGATCTTACAGTGAAAATGGGATATTGGGTAGATCTCGATGATCCTTACATCACTTTCGAAAACAATTATATAGAGTCTGTATGGTGGCTGCTCGATCAGCTACATAAGAAAGGCTATATGTATAAAGGATATACTGTCCAGCCATTTTCACCAGCGGCAGGTACAGGACTGAGTACGCATGAGCTCAATCAGCCAGGATGCTACAAAGATGTAAAAGACACTTCTGCAGTAGCTCAGTTTAAGTTGAAAAAGAATGCCGCATCAGAGTTTCTATTCGAAGACAATGAAGCAGGAGATGTGTTTTTCATAGCATGGACGACTACGCCATGGACGCTACCATCTAACACAGCACTAGCTGTAGGTAAGAAGATAGACTACGTACGTATCGCTACCTATAATCCTTATACCAAATTACCAGTGAATCTTATTCTTGCCAAAGAGCTATTAGGCAAGTGGTTTAAGGAAGCAGCACTAGAAGCAGATTATGCAGCCTTTAAGCCAGAAGATAAACTCATACCCTATAAGGTAACAGGAGAGTACAAAGGGGCTAGTTTTGAAATGCTAGAGTACGAGCAATTACTACCGTATGTACAACCACAAGATGGGGATGCATTCAAAGTAATCTGTGGTGATTTTGTATCTACATCTGACGGTACAGGTATCGTTCATATCGCGCCATCATTTGGTGCTGATGATATGTTTGTTGCTAAGAAGTACGGTATAGGGTCTTTGACTCTTGTAGATAAGCAAGGTAGATTCGTTGAGGAAGTTACTGATTTTGCAGGCAGATATGTCAAAGATTACAAAGACGAAGGCGACGCTTATAAGAATGTAGATGTCGATATTTCGATCATGCTCAAGGAGCAAAATAGAGCATTCAACGTACAGAAGTATAGTCACAATTATCCGCACTGCTGGAGGACCGATAAGCCTATATTATACTACCCACTCGATAGTTGGTTTATCCGTACGACAGCCGTAAAAGATCGTATGATCGAACTCAATAAAACGATCCAATGGAAGCCCGCTCATACCGGAGAAAAGCGATTCGGAAACTGGTTAGAAAATCTCCAAGATTGGAATCTTTCAAGATCAAGATATTGGGGTATACCATTACCGATCTGGCGTACTGCAGATAACAGCGACGAGATCTCAATAGGGTCTATCGCTGAGCTGCAATCAGAAATAGATAAGGCTAACAAAGCATTAGGTCTAAGCCAAGAAGTACCTAAAGATCTTCACCGTCCATATATCGATGAGGTGATCTTAGTATCTGATGATGGCCAAGAAATGAAGCGTGAACTTGACTTGATAGATGTTTGGTTTGATAGTGGATCGATGCCCTATGCACAGATGCATTACCCGTTCGAAAACAAAGAATTATTAGACACTAGATTCCCTGCAGATTTTATTGCTGAAGGGGTCGATCAGACAAGAGGTTGGTTCTTTACACTACATGCGATTGCCTCTATGGTATTTGACAATGTAGCATACAAGACAGTAGTTTCTAATGGACTCGTACTGGATAAGAATGGTGTGAAAATGAGTAAGCGTTTAGGTAATGCTGTAGATCCATTTGAGACATTAGATAAGCATGGAGTAGATGCCACTAGATGGTATATGATCAGTAATGCATCACCTTGGGATAATCTTAAGTTTGATGAAGCGGGAATCGAAGAAGTAAGACGTAAGTTTTTCGCTACGATGTTCCAGACATTTAAGTTCTTTAGCTTATATGCCAACATCGATCAGTTTAACCACAGTGAATCTTATATACCATTAGCAGATCGTCAGGAGATTGATAAATGGATCATATCTCTATTGAATACGTTAAAGAAAGAAGTAGATGCAGATTTTGCAGCTTACGAACCGACACAAGCCGCTCGTAAGATACAGTCATTCGTTGATGATCATTTGAGTAACTGGTACGTAAGATTATGTCGTCGTAGATTTTGGAAAGGGGAGTATAGCGAAGACAAAATCGCAGCCTACCAAACATTGTATGAGTGTCTAACTACCATCTCTAAATTGATGGCTCCAATATCACCATATTTTAGTGATTGGTTATACAAAAATTTAAATGATGTCTCTAATCTAGAGTCTCATCCTTCTGTGCATTTAGTAGATTTTCCACAGCCAGTGGAGAGTGCAATCGACAAAGCATTAGAGGAGCGTATGGATTATGCGCAGCGTATATCTTCATTAGTATTATCTCTACGTAAAAAAGATAATCTAAGAGTACGTCAGCCGCTCAAGCGTATCTTACTTCCTGTGCTCAATCCAGAGTTCCAAGATCAAGTAGATGCATTGAAAGATTTGATTTTGGCTGAGGTCAATGTAAAGGATATCGAATATATCACTGATACTTCAGGTATCATCAAGAAGAAAGCTAAAGCGAACTTCAAGACACTCGGACGCAAGTTGGGTAAGGATATGAAAGCAGCCGCAGCAATCATCCAAGAATTTGATAATGATACTATAGCAGAGATCGAAAAGACGAATAGTTTTTTAGTCGATCTAGGTGAAGTAAAATATGAAATCAATCTAGAAGATCTTGAGATCATCGCAGAAGATGTACCAGGATGGCAAGTAGCTTCTGATAAGGAGTTAACTGTAGCATTAGACATTCAATTAGATGATGCGTTGATCGCAGAAGGTGCCGCAAGAGAGTTAGTTAATCGTATTCAAAATCTTCGTAAGGATAGCGACTTCGAAGTAACGGATCGTATTAATGTAAAGATCAGTGATCATCATCTAGTAAAAGTAGCATTGGCTGGACATACAGATTACATAGCCGCAGAAGTATTAGCAGATAGTATTTCGATGGAGTCAAACGGTGGAGAAGAAATAGAACTTCTAGATGGCGATATGATCACGATAGAAGTAAAGAAAGGGTAGTAGATTCTTTTTTTAGATAATACAATTAATAGATAGAGTACATCATCATGGTGTACTCTTTTTTTTTGAGTTACAGTCTCTTTTGAGGCTCCTAAGTACGTAGCGATCTGGCGGCGTATTTCGCAGAAAACGCGAGTAGGCGGAGTGCTTTTTCAGCTTACCAATCGCTATCGCGCTTAGGAGTCTGAAAGCGAGGTCCCCATGAGACTCCTAAGCGCGCAGCGATTGGTAAGCTCATGGGAAATATTATATAATTCTCAAACGCAGGTTGCTGGTAGCTTACCAACTATACCCTATAGAATCAAAGAACTCCCTAATCCAATTCATCACTCGCTTTCAATACTTTAAAGTCCTCATGATATTCAAGCAATTTTTTCTGCCCTCCAAACCATTCAAAGATGTATTCTAGATCTATATTCGAACTTCCAATTGCTTTTAGATATACCCCATAAGAAGAGTATTTCCAAGACTTATACTTGTCGCAAAAACCGTGGTGAATCGGATTGTGATGTAAATATGCAACCAGATAAGAAAGTCTATTCTCTTCGCTGACACTTACGCGTTTCATTCTTTTTAAAAATAATTGCCCTCTTCTTTTATTTCTATTGTTATAAGCAATGGCATAAGAACTTAGCATTCTTTTCCATTGTGACAGAATAAATTTATTATATAATTTTCAGATTTCATTAGATTCATACTAGCATTGGTTGGATCTAATTTTGCTTTAGCAATGAGGCTTTCATATTCCTTTACTTTGAATAGTAAGTGGAAGTGATTGGGCATTAAGCAATATGCATAAGTATCGACATATGGAGATATGTATTTTTTGTACTTCATTAAGAAATCTGTGTAGTCGAAATCTGAGTTAAATATATTTTGGTCAGACACAGCATGGTTATATGCATGGTACGTATGCCCAGGAAGGAATTCGTGCCAGTAATCAATCGCCATAAGTGCATTCTTTATTATAAATATAAACGATTTTTCGTAAAACATGGTCCGATGAGACTCCTAAGCACGCAGTGATCTAGCGGCGGCTTTCGCAGAAAACGCGCGTAGTCGGAGTGAGAATGTGGATTCGTAGAATCACATGGACTCCGATTGGTAAGCTCATGGGACACAAGACTGTTTTAAGCTCATATGTTTCAAGGGTATTTGTCAATTACTGAAAATTAATGTAAATCAGAAAAAATGCAGTGCCAAAGATGGTTTAGCACTGCATAACAGATATTAAGTTTTACTAACGATATTAGTTGCCCTTCTTAGCGCAACATTTTTTGGCTTGCCCAGATGCACAAGCTGGTTTTTTGGCGAAGTCAATTGGTGCACGCTCTGTGCTTGCTGATGCGACTCTTGTTAGCTTGTTGGTGTCAGAATCGGGTGTCTCAGTTGTAGCTGTTTTTGACGCTTTACAACATTGAGGCATAAGCACGCTGTATAATTTAGGATCACAATTTTTGAGATCACAAACTTTACCTTCGCATGCTTTAGGATCGCATTTTTTTCCTTCTTTTACTTTAGTCGAAGATGTCTGTGCATTACTAGACATTGCGAATAATAACATGAGTACTACTGGCGTAATTAATTTGATTGCATTTTTCATAAGGTATAATATTGTATTATTTATTTCTCAGAGCCTCTGAGATGCGGTGCTCCATTGAGCGATTTACAATAGCAAAAGTATAGGCAAACGCTTGTCATTGGTGTTTTCTACTTGTGACCTACTTGTTAAGCAGCTGTTAAAAATCAATCATTAACCACTTATTATGTTCAAATTTGTACCGAATCTAATTTCATATTCGCCTTGAGTAAAAGAATACCTTTCTTCGTATTAGTCTCTGCCATTGCTTTGGTATCACTGTTTGTAATTCAGGTCAAGTGGATGCAGAAGTCAACCGCCTTAGTAGAAGCGCAGTTTGATCAGAAGGTAAGTATGGCACTTTGCATGGCCGTAGATAAGATATCACTTACAGAAGAAACCAATGAATTTAAATCTAGATGTTCGACAGCTTCAGATGGTAAGAAGTCTTGTTGTTCGGAAGAGCTTTCTACGTTTATTCAGCGAGATGATGTCAAAGGACTAGTAGCTAGTTCTTTAAATTACTATGATATAGATATGCCATATGAGATGGGAGTTGCTGAGTGTAATGGTTCCGTACAAAAGACGGAAAAAATTCCTTACTCCTGTTCATTGACACCAGTTACGGATACTGAGTCTCATCAACTGGCAGTTAATTTTCCAAATAAAAAAGAATACGTTTTTGAAGAAATGGGAGTGATGTTAGGCTCTTCTGTTTTGATCCTATTGTTGATTGCGATATTGGTAATTTATGGTAATTACTATTTGATAAAGCAACAAAGAATAAGCGAGCGAAATAAAGAGTTCTTTAATCATATGGCTCATGAATTTAAAACACCACTGACTAATATTGGATTAGCATCTAGTATGCTCAATAAGAAAATTGATAGTCCGCTTGTCGATATTATAGCCAAAGAAAATCAACAGCTCAATGAACAAGTAAATAGAGTGCTCACCATGGCATCAATCGAAAGTGGTCAATATGTGATTTCCAACGATAGAATAGATCTTACTAAGACGGTAAAAGATGTTGTGAATAATTTATCTATTCTAATAGAAGATAAAAAAGCATTAATAAAAATAATCGATAATAGCGACGGCATGATGGTCCTTGGCGATTCATTTCATCTGTCCAACGCTATTAAAAACATTGTAGATAACTCGCTCAAATATTCTGAAGATATTCCTGAGATAAGTATCACAATAGATAAGCTCAAAGACAAAGCGAAAATTAGAATAGAAGACAATGGTATTGGAATAAGTGAAAAAAATCAAAAATTACTTTTCGAGAAATTTTATAGATGTACTGAAGGCGATACATATAGTACCAAGGGTTTTGGATTAGGGCTTTCTTATGTCAAAAAAATAATGGAACTACATAAAGGAAGTATATCTGTCAAGAGTGTCTTGAATCAAGGGACTCAATTTGAATTACATTTACCAAATGCTCCTCATTATGCATAAAGCCAATTTACTAGTCGTTGAGGATGATTTGCATATGGGATTTCTATTGATGGAAATGCTCCAAGATAATGGTTATCGTGTCCGCGTAGCCAAAGATGGTAAGTCAGCATTAGAACATCTAAAAAAGGAAAATTTTGACATCTGTCTTTTGGATGTAATGATGCCTAAGTTGGACGGATTTGGTGTCGCAAGGCATATCAAGAACCTTTACCCAAGTACACCATTTCTCTTTGTTACGGCTCGGATGTTGATGGATGACAAACTCAAAGGATATGATCTTGGGGCGGAAGACTACTTAATCAAACCGTTCGACGAACAAGAGCTGCTTTGTAAGCTCAACGTAATCCTACGTAGAACGCAATCTTCTAAAGATGTTGTCGAGCCAACGATATTCGAAATTGGGAAGTATCATTTCGATTTTAGTCGTATGGAACTTAAGTTTGGAGAAGATATCATTCGAATCACTGAGAAAGAAAGTAAAGTTTTGAAGCAACTCTGTTTGTATAAAAACAGAATATTGAGAAGAGACAATGCAGTAGAAATGATCTATGGCAAGAAGGATTACTTTCATGGTCGAAGCTTTGATGTATTCATTTCTAAGCTCAGAAAATTACTATCTAGAGATACGTCTGTAAGTATTGATAATGTCTATAAAGTCGGATTTATTCTCAATGTCAAGGAGCCTAGCTTACAATAATGGGCTATGAAGGCTTTTTCCTCTTCTAATTGAATCAATTTCCCTTTAAATCACGTTCTAAGTATAGTATTTGCTGTAATCAGCATATACAGCTATATTACAATCTTATAATACGTAAATATTGATGAAGTTATCTAGATTCTTATTTGTTGCTTTTATTCTGTTGATTTCTATCTTGGCTCAGGCTCAAGATAGTAAGCTAGCTAATGCCTACTTCCGTGATGGTGAGTACGAAAAAGCAGCTGAAGTCTATAAGCGTATGTTTGATAAGACAGGTAAAAATGATTATTACTTCGAAAGATACATCGCTTCACTCTTAGAGGTTGAAGATTTTGTACAAGCGGAAGACGCGATCAAAGATCAAATCAAAAAGAGACCTAAAGAGATGCAGTTGTATGTTCAGTATGGAGTATTATACGACAAACAATTTATGCCAAAGAAGTCTAAAGAAATGTATGAAAAAGCCATAAATAATATCAATGGTAATGTACATATGATTAATAAATTGGGTAGCTCGTTTTCTAGGTCGGGTAATTATGAATTAGCAATACAAGTATATGAGTCTAGCAAAGAAGTACCAGAATTACAATACAACTATAGCTATCAACTGGCGGATATGTACCGCCGTACAGGTAATGTGAGCAAGATGCAAGACGAGTATCTCAATAGTCTTGTAAAGACTGAAAAGAGAATGAAGAACGTCAAAACTATATTCCAAAGGGAATTAGATGAAGAAGGCTACACTTTATTACAGACCAAGTTGTACGAACGTATGACTGAGGAACCAGATTTGGAAATATTTCCTGAGATGTTAATGTGGACATTTATTACACAGAAGCAATATGATAAGGCACTTAGACAAGCTCGAGCTTTGGACAGACAATTTGAAGAAAATGGTGGTAGAGTATTCGATATTGCCGAGATAGCACTCGATGATAAGTACTATGATACAGCAATCAAAGGATTCGAATACATCACAACGAACAAAGGGATCAACACTAGCTACTATCTAGAAGCTAAAAGAGGTTTGCTCAAAGCGAAAAGATTTAAGATTACAAAGAATTATAGCTATACACAAGAAGACCTCCAAGCGTTAGAGGCAGAGTATCAGTCATTTATGACGGAATATGGTCGCAATAGTCAGACGGCACTATTGATGCAAGAGTACGCTGAACTGCAGGCACTATATATGAATGATATCAATGAGGCCATAGCTGTATTAGAAGAGCTAATCGGATTCGCTGGTGTAGAGAAGTACACACTTAATCAAGCTAAAATCAACTTGGCTGATTATAAATTGATACAAGGAGATATCTGGGAATCAACTTTGTTGTATTCTCAAGTAGATAAAGAATTCAAAGAAGCAGCAATAGGAGAGGAGGCAAGATATCGAAATGCAAAACTGTCTTATTACATTGGTGATTTTGAATGGGCACAAGAGCAATTTGATATCCTAAAAAGGGCGACGAGTAAGTTGATTTCTAATGATGCTATAGATAAAGCAGTATTCATTATGGATAATATGGCTTTGGATACCACAGACGTACCTCTTAAGATGTATTCAGGGTCAGATCTCTTGATTTTTCAAAATCGATTTGATGACGCTCATATTAAATTAGATTCTATCACATCAGAATTTCCTGAACACTCCCTGGAAGATGACGTTTTTTATAGTAAGGCTCAGATCTATATGAAAAAGCGTGAGTATCAAAAAGCGATTGGATTCTATGAGCAAATCATTGAAAAATTCCCTGAGGAAATAAGAGCAGATAATGCTCTATTCGAAATGGCGGATCTCTACGAACATATCTTAGAAGATAAAGTCAAAGCACAAGAGCTTTATGAAAAACTATTCTTAGAATACTCAGGCAGTACTTTCGCTGTAGAAGCAAGAAAGCGATATAGAGTATTACGTGGCGACGAAATCTAGTATGATATATTCGAGTTTTTAGTCGCTTATCAGTAACAATCCGAGTCGTAGAATGGGAAATTTAATAACAGGAAATTGTCTGATAGTAATGCCTTCAATGTCCTACTAATTAATCTAATCCAAATTCTCTCCATATACTTCTGTAATATTTCTATCTTGGAGTATGCGAAAGCTTATAGTACTCATTTTAATCTTATCGTCTAGCTACCTTTTCTCTCAAAGTATCAATACTGAGTTTGGGAAAAACCGTGTGCAATTCACAGACGATTTTAAAAGTTGGGATAAATACGAGACAGAGAATTTTGTTACCTACTGGTACGGTAAAGGCAAGTTGCTTGGAAAAACAGTCCTGCAATACGCCGAGTTAGATCATACTGATATCCAAGATATCATGGAGCATCGTATGAATGACAAGATTCAAATTATCGTTTATTTAGATGTAACAGATTTTAAGCAATCTAATATTGGAACCGAAGATATATTTGGCTCAACCACTGGTAAGACTAAGATTGTAGGAAATAAAATGTTTGTCTATTTTGATGGTAATCATGCTCACCTTAGAGAGCAGATTAGAGAAGGTATTGCCAGAGTTTACCTTAATGCCATACTATTTGGATCTAGTATACAAGAGATAGTGCAAAATGCAGTATTGCTAAAGCTACCAGAATGGTACAAAGAAGGTGTTGTAAATTACGCGACTCAACCATGGGACAGTGAGTTAGATGATGAATTAAGAGACCTTTTAGAAAGTAATACTAAGTATACTAACTTTGAGAAATTAGCAGAGAGACACCCCAAAATTGCTGGGCATTCGATGTGGTATTATATTGATCAAAATTATGGTCGACTATCTATTTCTAATTTGCTGTATCTAACAAGACTATCATCTAATCTAGACAACAGTTTTAGTTATGTGGTCAATCGTAATTATGAGCAATTACAAATGGATTGGTCCAAATATTGGCAAGACCATTATCAAGGTGAAAAGGATTTATTTGAGATTACTGATTTGGACCAAGAGATAGATCTTAAGAATAAATCTTACGTTCCTATATCTCAAATGAAGTATAGCCCTGATGAAAGTATGCTGCTATACGTATTCAATCAACAAGGTAAGTTTCGTGTTATGCTTAGGGATGTTGAAAGTGGTGATGAAAAAACTATAATGAAATACGGTCATCGTAATGCATTACAAAAAACTGATTATTCCTATCCAAGTCTTGCCTGGCATGAATCGAACCTAGAGTTTTCGATGGTCTACGAACATAGGGATCTAAGATATCTTCGCAGGTATAAGATTGACGATCATGTAACTTATGAAGAACAGTTGCTGCCTGAGGCTATAAGAAGAGTGTATAGTATCGATTATATTACGGATACTGAGTATGTCATGTCTGCTAATATGATTGGTTATTCGGACTTATTGCACTACGATGCTATATTGAGAATCCCCACACCACTTACTACTGATATGCATGATGATTTATCTGTACAGGTTATCGACCGTGGTCCAGATAGAGGAGTCTTGTTTACATCCAATAGACCATTAAATTGGATGGATCAAGGTGATATAGATACAATAGTACCTCAGGGAAATTTGGACTTATTCTTTTTAAATTTAGAAACTAAATCAATTGAATTAATCTTTGATGCAAAGTCTGATATTAAAGATCCCATATACATAGAAGACGGCAGAGTATCCTATTTATCTAACGTAACGGGTATTCAGAATCAATATATGTATGACATTTCATCTGGTTTATCGACACCGAAAAGTAATGCAGATAGAAATATTATTTTTCATGCGATTCGACCTAATTCTAACATTGCTACTTATACATATTATTATGATGGGGGATATCGAATATTTGATAAAAATATAATTGGATCATCAAACCCGCCGATAACACCTTATTTTAAAGATCTTGAGGAACTCGCTCGTGAGACTGAAGAGGTACCACTTATTTTTCTAGATAGTGATGATAAAACTCTACGACCTGAGTATATGTTTCAGAGTCAATTTCCTGATCCAGAGGTCCTTCCAGACATAGAATTATCTACAGAGAGTAGGCTTTCATTACATAATGATATTATCGATGGAGATAGTCTCAATGAAGAAGAACTTACAGATTGGAATCCAGCTAGAATTGTTGCTGGTAGAAAAAAATTCAGGATTGATAATTTTGCAACCAAGTTTGACAACTCAGTACTTTTTGAAGGTTTAGAAAATTATAATAATCCTGGTGATGGTATTGATTTGGCAGCTTTGGGAATTGATGAGCCCGCAAATGAATTACAATATGCACCCAATGGTATTTTATTCCAAGCAACCGTAAAAGACTTGTTCGAAGATGATGTATTGGTAGGTGGATTTCGTCTCCCTACTAGATTTAATGGATCAGAGTTCTTCTTGATATACGAAGATAGAAAGAAGTTGATTGATAAGAAATACAGTCTTTACAGACGATCATTTAGCGAGACGTACGAAAGTAGCTTCAATCAACTATACAGCACAAACACAAACTTAATGCTTGGCGAATTTCAGCTGAAATATCCATTTGATATATTTAGAAGCATTCGACTCAGGACTAGCCTAAGATTAGATAGGTACCTACTAAAGTCAAGTGATGAAGAATCATTAGATGACCCTATATCGTTTGATAAAAGATTGAGTATTAAAGCCGAATACGTTTATGATAATACGATTGAGATATCTACAAATATCAAGAATGGAACAAGATATAAGTTTTATTTAGAGGCAATTAATAAATTTGATCTGCAAGTAGTTGACGGATTCGATTTTAGCCTTTCAGAAGGATTTACTTCCGTTTTAGGATTTGACTTTAGGCATTATATACCATTGCTTCGTCATTCCGTATTAGCATTTAGAGGAGCGGGTAATGCATCCATGGGGTCAGAAAAAATACTATACTATTTGGGAGGTATTGAAGGTTGGATATTTCAGTCTTTTAATCAAGAAACTACGGTTCCGGTTAATACGAGATTTGCATTTCACACAGCAGCTAATCAGTTGAGAGGATTCAAGGCCAATGCCAGAAACGGAGGATCTTTTGCATTAATCAATGCTGAGTTAAGATTGCCAATCTTTAAATACTTGTTAGGCCCTAATAAGGGTGCCGCATTCTTCAAAGATTTTCAACTTACAGCGTTTTATGATATAGGGACTGCTTGGCATGGATTTTCTCCTTGGAGTAATGATAACCCATTAAATACAGTTCAGGTAAATAGCGGAGATATCATTACTCTCAATGTTCGATATTTCCGTAATCCATTACTCATGGGCTATGGTACAGGCATTCGCACTACGGTATTGGGTTACTTAGTGAAGTTTGATTACGCGTGGGGACTTGAGAATGGTCAAGTGCAAGACCCAAGGTTCTATTTTAGTGTCGGAGCCGATTTTTAAGAAGTAAATAGCAAATTGTTGAGGATGGAAGAAATATTAACGATATCCAATGATAGGTTGACAATTTCTATCACTAATTACGGTGGTAGAATAATGCAATGGTTGGTAGATGGAGTTGATATAGTTTTGGGTTTTGATACTGTAGATGAATATAAGACTGCCAACGAACCCTATCATGGTGCACTGATTGGTAGATACGCTAATCGAATAGCTAATGCTCAATATTCGTCGGATGGAGTATCTTATCCATTAGATCAAAACCATGGGAAGCACATCTTGCATGGCGGCAAAGAAGCTTTTCATAATACAGTTTGGAAGGTAATTAGTAAGTCAAGCATCCACGTAGAATTGCAAAATATTTCACCAGATGGAGATCAAGGGTTTCCTGGAGAATTGACTACCATAGCTCGGTACGAGATAGTTGCAGAGGATACTCTAGCACTTAGTATGACCGCTACTTCCACAAAACCCACAGTACTTAGCCTTACGCACCACCCATATTTCAATCTTTCTGGGTTGACGAGTTATGATCTTAGCGAACATCTATTTCAAATCCATTCTAATCAAATCCTTTCAACAGATGTAGAAGGAATACCTAGTGGAGATATCGTAGATGTAGGATTTACGGGATTTGACTTTACCCGATGGAAGTCTTTAGCAAAGGCAATGAAAGAATCTCACTCACAAATTAACTTGCTTGGTGGTATAGATCATACCTACATCACCGAAAATCAAACAGACCATCTACAACTACAAGCGGAGGCAAAATCTAGCAATAGTAAAGTGCATATGCAAGTCTATAGCAACCAGCCAGGATTGCAATTCTATACAGCCAATCATTTTGATGGTAAAGAAAAGGGCAAAACGGGGCGATCACACATGTTTAGAGGCGCCTTTTGCTTTGAGCCACAGCATTGGCCAGACAGCCCAAATCAAGGGCAATTTCCATCTACAATTCTTAAGTCTAATGAAAAATATGTCTTTAATATGAAATATAAGTTTCTTCAGTAGTCACTTGAATTGTAAATGCGTCAAAATTGTTTTTGAGAATTACCATAAAAGACACATTCTGAGCTGTTTAAATATGGATTTTTTATAACTTTGCAAAGAGTGAGATAATAGCTATTGGTATAAAACTTGTTTACAGTAAGTATGAAAGCCCACGTAGCTTATATTCTATATGATATAATATCATTTAGTTAATATAAGGGGGCCTTTGTGATACTTCGATCAATGATATAGCAACTAGTTTTTTTATTTCGCTTAATGATAGAACCCAGACAAGCTACCCACTTGTCATATTACAATCGAACGTATCAATTTTCGACTTAAGGACATTGATAAAAACCTGAATGAATGAATAAGATAATTACATTATTTTCAATGATGCTATTTGCTAGTATCATTTCTGCGCAATGCGATGCCGAGTTTACTTTTGGAGGAACTACGGCTTTCTGTACCACAGGAGGTACAGCTTCCGTTACTCATACCACAGGAGAAGATGGTACTTACACTTTCACAGGTACAGGTACATTAGATATTGATGGAGCTACAGGTGAGATAGACCTTTCAGGTAGTGATGCGGGTTCTTATGATGTGACTAATACTGTTACTATGACAGGTATGGCACCAGAGATCTTGATCACTGGAGTTATTGATGGCCCACTTACAGGTGGAGTTCCTAAAGCAATTGAGTTTTTTACTCTTCAAAATATAGCAGATCTTAGTATCTACGGATTTGGATCGGCGAATAACGCTGGAGGATCTGATGGAGAAGAGTTTACTTTTCCAGCAATAGCAGTTACAGCGGGTACATATATTACAGTTGCTTCTGAATCAGCAATGTTCATGTCTTTCTTTGGAGTAAATCCAGATTTTACTAATGGTGCAGCTAATATAAACGGAGATGACTCTATGGAGTTATTCTGCAACGGTGCTGTGATTGATGTCTACGGAGTGGTTGGAACAGATGGTACTGGAGAAAATTGGGCATATTCAGATGGATGGGCTTACAGAAATAATGCTTCTCTATGTCCTTCGACAACATTTGATGTTACAGAGTGGGATCTTAGTGGTATCAATGCTTTAGATAATGAGACAACTAATGCAACCGCAACGACTCCTTTTCCAATAGGATCATACGCAGGCGCAGGATGTGCTGCAGGTGGAGGGTCTGGATGTACAGATGAAGTAACCGTATCTATTACAATTTCAGAAGGAACTGCGGCAGATGCTGGTGGTAACCAATTAGGTTGTGGTGCTAACCCAGTTCAGCTAAATGCAACAGGTGTAGGTATGTGGTCTGGAGGTATGGGTTCATTTGATGACCCTGCTGTACCAAATACAAATTATAACCCAAATGCTGCTGAAGTAGGTATGTCTGTTACGCTGACATATTCTGTGATGGATGCAGTATGTGGAAATTCAAGTCAAGATATATTAGTCACTATTTTCGAAGAAGCAGGAGATTCTGAATTTTTCTATGCGGCCACTACATTGTGTCCTAATGCTGATCCGATTATGGTAATGCATACAACAGGAGTAGATGGAAGCTATGCTTTCGAAGTAGTTGCAGGCGGACCTAGTCTTGGACTAGATGCCGTAACAGGTGCGATCGATCCTTCTATGAGTGACGACGGTGTATACACCGTAACTAATTCATTAGATGGAGCAGGTCAATTGACACTTTCTGGTATTGCTGACGGTACTATGACTGGAGGGCAACCCAAAGCTGTAGAGTTATTCGCTCTTACGGATATTGCCGATCTTAGTGCATATGGTATCGGAGTAGCCGCTAACGGTAATGCTTCTAATGGAGCTAACTTTACCTTCCCTGCAGGTTCTTCTGCATCCGCAGGAGATCACATTTATGTAACAGCTAATGGTCCTGCATTCTTATCTTTCTTTGGATTTGCAGCAGATTATATTACTAATGCAGTAAGTATTAATGGTGATGATGTTATAGAATTATTTGAAAATGGTAACCTTATAGATGCATATGGTGATGTAGGTGTCGATGGTACAGGTATGCTTTGGGAATATACAGATGGTTGGGCATTGCGTAATAATAATACTGGTCCAGACGGTGGTTTTAATGCTAACAATTGGACTTTTGGAGGTGTTAACTCTTTAGAAGGAGGTACTGATAATGCAACAGCAGACAGTCCTTTCGCAATTGGATCATTTTCTTCTATTCTTGGACCTATTTGTCCACCGAGTGTATCATCACTAATGATTACAATCGGAGATGACGAAGCTCCAGTTTTTGCATGCCCAGGTACTACAACTATAAACTTAGAACCAGGCGAGTGTGGTGAAGTCATGATAATACCAGCCCCAACGGCAACAGATAATTGTGGAGATGTAACCGTAACTCAAACAGCCGGTCCAGCATTGGGCGACTTTATTAGTCTTGAGGATTCTCCAGTAACTGTATCTTATGATATCACTGAATCTAATGGAACTGTAACTGTTTGTGAATATCAGATTATACTAAATGAATTTCTACCAACAAGTACCGTCTTGACATGTAATGATAATTTGAATATTTCACTAGACGATAATTGTCAAGTTCTTATTAATGCGGATATGATTTTAGAAGGAAGTAACTATGGATGTTACGATGATTTCTCTATAACAACCTCATTTGGTTCTGATCTGATAACAGTTCCTGGTACTTACACAGTAACAGTTACTGATCCAGCAACAGGAAATAGCTGTTGGTCTGATATTGTTGTAGAAGATAAATTTAATTCATCGTTAATCTGTACGATCTGCCCTCCGGGTGCAGCAGCAGCCGGTACATTGGATTGTATCTTTACTTGCGTAGATGAGGATGCAATCTTAGCAGGACTTATTTCAGTACCTGGTCCAGATGTCATGGATAATTGTGGAGATGCTAACATAGCATTTTCTGATCAAGTATCAGATGGTGTTGCATGCGGATCGAGAGTTATAACTCGTACTTATGCAATAGTAGCATCAGATGGTACAGTGGTTAGTTCTTGTGTATCGGAATATTTATTAAATCCGATTACAACAGCTAGTCCTCAATTTTCATTTCCTTCAGCTACCATAGATTTACCTTGTGGTACAGGAACTGATCCAGAAGACATTGCAGCGTTTTTTGATGATAAAATAGATACGGATGGAGATGGATTTCCAGATGCGCCTACCAATCCAACTAATGATATTCCTACAGGACCTAATTGTCCAGTAGATATAATAGAAAAGCATGAAGGAATAGCTTTCGGTTACCTTCATTACTTTGAAACAGGTTGTGATGGGTTACCTTATGCTCAGCCAATAAGTAGCTCAGTATGTAATCTCAATGTAACTTATACAGATCAAGAGGTCCCAGCATGTGGGCCTGGATGTAATGGAAATATTAAAGTGATTAGAACTTGGACAGTGCTAGATTGGTGTTCACCGACTGCTCTGCCTATTACATTTGTTCAGACTATTAAATCAGTAGATACGGAAGCTCCCACAATCGATGCAGAAGGGTTGAATGTTAGTGTAAATCCTTGGAATTGTCTTGGTGATTTTTCATTGCCAGCACCGACTGTACTTCACGACCAATGTACTGCAAATCTAACCTACACAGTAAGTGGACCTGCAGGAACTACATTAGTCGCGCCTAATACACCAGCCAATCAAAGTATATTCTGGATAGTATATGGAGCTCCAAAGACAATGCCTGGACAACCTAACATATTTACTTATACAGCAAGTGATTGTTGTGGAAATACTTCTAGTGTAGAAGTAGAAGTAAATGTATTTGATGCTACGCCACCAATACCAACCGCTCTACAAAACATAGTTGTGAATCTAACTACAAGTGGACAATTAGATGAAAATGGTAATGCGATTGGAGTAGCCAAAATATTTACAAACTCGGTAGATAATGGATCGTATGATGGGTGTAGTGATGTGAAGATCGAAATTAGAAGAGAAGAAAGTCCTGTCGCTTGTGGATATTCAGGTAATAGCACTTACGCCACTAATGACGACTTTCCTCATGCTGGTGATACTAATCCAACGAGAGCAGATTTCGATCCAGATAATGGTGAGTATGTTAAGTTCTGTTGTGCAGATATTACCGATGTAGATCCAGTAACAGGAATCGAATTCGGATTAGTACCGGTTCATATGAGAGTATTCGATGATGGAAACATGAACGGAATATTTGGAGACTGGGTAGATGCAGATGGTGATGGGATACAAGATTTAGGAGAATCAGATAACTACAACGAAACCTGGGTAACTGTGAGAGTTGAAGGAAAAGCAATCTCAAGTATAGTTTGTCCTCCTGACGTAACATTAGCTTGCGATATGGATTACACAGATCCAATAAATATTGGAAACGCAACGACCTTAGCCCTATGTGGAACTGAGTCAGTAAGTGCATCATTTACACCGCAGCTAGACGCATGTGGAGTAGGATTTGTAATTGCAACATATTCAGTAGTAGGTTCAAGTCCATTGATCTCTTGTAATCAACGTATAGATATAGAAAATCCTTACCCAGTATTTAATGAAACGAATATAAATTTCCCAAGAGACTTACCCACATCTCCAACTGGTCAAATAGCATGTACGGATGACATTGCTTATGATGCCCCTACTTGGACTGCTGGAGTATGTGATTTTATCGGTTATACGGAAGAGGTAGATACATTCTTCTTTGAAGTAGATCCGGCAACAGGCGTCGCAAGTGATGCATGTTTCAAGATCTTAAGACAATTCTCAGTAATTGACTGGTGTGTATATGATGCGACTGATGGTGCTGAGGGATTGTTTTTAGGAGCACAAACTATTAAGATCACCGACAGAGATGCACCAGTTATTAGTAACTGTGCGCCAGCAATGTTTGAAGTGAATGATAGTAATGATGCTAACGATAATGGTTCGACTTGTGAGAGATTAAGTACTGTGCTTACTAACAATGCAGTTGACTCAGGAGACTGTGCCAGCGACTGGTTAAAGTGGCAAGTATTTGTAGATACTTGGGGTGATGGTGCAGTTGATTATGAGTATAGTTCATTCTTACCAACTAACGATAGCAATATCAATAATGATACTAACGGAAACGGAATTAATGATAGATATCTTGCTCCTACAGAGAGTGGAGAAGATGTATCTATTAATGTAATAGAAGCTATTGAATCAAGTATGTTCAATCATATAGTAACATGGAAAGTAACAGACGGATGTGGAAATGTAGCATCATGTTCGACTACATTTATGGTAATAGACAAGAAAGCGCCAACACCATACTGTGTTGCTCTGAGTACTTCAGCTATTAACGGCGCTGAGCTATGGGCTATAGATTTCGATCTAGGCGCGTTTGATAATTGTACTGATCAAGAAGATCTGAGATTTACTTTCTCTAATACGCCACCTGAAAACGACAATAGTTATATCGCTGAACTAAGATCTAGTGCAATGACATTTGACGTAGCAGGTGTAACTCCAATAAACGTATATGTTTGGGATGAGAAAGGTAACGTTGATTTCTGTGAGATAGATCTTACATTAGTTGGAGGAGGTGATATTGATATGAGAGGTATTGTAGAGACAGAAGAAGGAAATGGAATTTCGGAAGCTGTAGTTAAAGTGGATGCTTTACTTCCGGAGTTTCCAAGATCTACACTAACCAATGTAAATGGAGCTTATGCATTTGAAGGATCTCCTGAAGGTGTGGATTACCAAATATCAGTAACTAAAGATGACCTTTATACTAATGGTGTAAGTACATTAGATCTAGTATTGATCCAAAGACATATCTTAGGATTTGCTAATCTTGATAGTCCTTATAAAGTGATTGCTGCCGATATCAATGGAGATGATAATGTTAGTTCTGTTGATGTCGTAGAGCTAAGAAAACTAGTACTTGGAGTACACGATGAGTTACTTAGTAATACTTCTTGGAGATTTGTTGATACTGAACAAACCTTCGCTGATATCAATTCACCATTTCCTGTGGATGAGACGAGAAATATAACTAACCTTTCTTCTAATCACAGTAATGAAGATTTCATCGCTGTCAAAGTGGGTGACGTAAACGCAACTGCATCTAATAGCTTAATGGGCATTACATCAGAAGTGAGAAACGGAACTATGTTATTACAAGTATCAGACAAGGCAGTAGTTG
The DNA here is from genome assembly GCA_938015435.1 of uncultured Saprospiraceae bacterium. GTDB lineage: Bacteria > Bacteroidota > Bacteroidia > Chitinophagales > Saprospiraceae > UBA1994. The sequence goes on along the minus strand of CALLPN010000016.1, from coordinate 61,912 downwards.
CAGGTGAGCAAGTAGAGATAGCGTTAGGTAGTGATGACTTTGATTCAGTATCAGGTCTTCAGATGACAATAGAGTTTGACGGACTTGCATTCAACGATGTAGCTGGAAAAGCAATCAACTTGAATACTGGTAATGTTGGTGTAATCTCAGATAATGTAATCTCAATGTCTTGGAATTCTAACACTGCAATTTCTAGTTCTGAGGATTTATTCATAATCACAGCATTGGCTACGAGAGATGGTAACATCAGCGATATGATCAAAGTAACTGACAGAGTGCTTACTCCAGAAGTATATGTAGGATCAAGCTTAGCTATAATGAATGTTGAATTAGGAATCAGAGGCGAAAGTGGAATAGCATTAGCTAATTCATTGTTGCAGAATGAACCTAATCCATTCAAGCAATCAACAGCAATCAGTTTTAACCTTGCAACTGCAGGTAAAGCATCTCTTACGATTAGAGACGTAGCCGGTAAAGTAATCAGAACAATTAATGGTGAATACGCTGCAGGAATGAATACTGTCACTATCGAGAAAAGTGATATCAATACTGTAGGTATATTATACTATACAATCGAAGCTGGAAATTTCAGTGAGACTAAGAAAATGATCATCATCGAGTAATTCGGATCATTATCTAAAAATAATTTGAGGCCCACTTTCTATTCGATCGTGGGCCCAATTTTTTTAAAGTAATTTTGAAATAATGGAAAACCTTAAAGCAATCATTTTTGATTTTGGAGGAGTACTTTTAGATTTAGACATATCTAAGACGGAAGCCGCTATGAGCAAACTTATGGGTGTCGAGATAGTTTCTCCTTACAAGGATAAATACAGAGAACTCACACTAGCCTTAGAGAAAGGAGAAATGCTTCCAGAGACTTTTATACACGCAATTCAATTCTTGTGTGATCCTATCCCTCAAGGCAAGGAAGTAGTAGAGGCTTGGAACGCTATGTTGTGTGGATGGCAAAGTGATAAATTTACATTGTTAGATCAACTAAAGAAAAGATATAAAATTTACTTGTTGAGTAACACCAATCAGATACATTTAGATTTTGTGATACACGAACTCAAAGTGGAGTACGATATAGAAAACTTTGAATCTCGATTTTTTGATGAATGTTTTTATTCGCACAGATTGCATGCTTGGAAACCAGAAAAAGATATCTATCATCAAGTAGAAGAGTCAATAGAATTAGCTCATGATGAGTTTATTTTTATTGATGATAATGCTAATAATATCAAGGGTGCTCAAGAATTAGGTTGGCAAGCATATCTTCATCCGACTAATAAGGATTTAAAGAAGACACTTAGATCTGCAGGGGTCGAGGTATAACATCATAAATAATATTAAAGAGAAAGAATGAATAAAATACTTTACAACGTAACGGTAAACATAGATCACAAGTCTCATGAAGAATGGGTAGAGTGGATGAAGTTAACTCACATTCCGGATGTAATGGCCACTGGAAAATTTTTAACTTATCAATTTCAAAAAATCATCGAATCAGAAAATGAAACTGGAGTAACCTACGCGATACAATATTTGGCACCTAGTATGTCAGCTTATCGCGAGTATCAAGAAAATCATGCCGTAGCTTTACAAGCAGAACATGCAAAAAGATATAATGGTAAATATGGAGCTTTTCGTACTTTAATGGAGGTGTTAGATATGTCGGAGTAATTCAGTAAAGATTAAGTCGAGCAAAAACATAGTTCTGTCTATAGCTGTTGATAATTGGCTGTAATAGAACAAAATTTCACATCAAGTCAATCAACCAACTAAAATGAAACAGCTATTTACTTACGTATTCTTGTTAAGCTCCTTTATATCATATAGTCAATTTGGTAATTGGGGTGGTAAGAAAAAAAAATCTATTAAGGGAAAAATTGAAGGTATACTTATCGACTCTACTACTAATGCTGGAGTGCCTTATGCTACCATTAGTATGAAGCGTGGTGGTACAGATACTAATCTTGATGGAGTATTATCAGAAGAAAGTGGTGCATGGAAATTAGGCGAGGTAACTACAGGAAAATACGATCTGTATATCAGCTTCTTAGGATATAAGGAGAAGGTAATTCGCGATGTAGAAACAACGCTAAAAAATCCAGATGTTAATCTCAAAACAATATACCTCGTTCCTTCTTCTGTAATCTTAGATGGAGTAGAGATCACAGAAAAAAGAGCATTAATAGAAAACAAGCCTGATAAACTAGTTTTCAATGCCGAAGATGATTCTAGTATTGCCGGTGGCGATGCGACCGATGTACTGAGAAAAGTACCTACATTATCTGTAGACCTTGAGGGTAATGTTTCTCTCAGAGGGTCGCAAAATGTTAGAATTCTTATCAATGGTAAGCCCAGTGGTATGTTCTCTGCTAATGTTGCAGACGCTCTTAAAATGTTTCCAGCTGACCAAATAAAAAAAGTAGAAGTAATTACTTCGCCTGGAGCCAAATATGATGGAGAGGGGAGTGGAGGTATTATAAACATCATCACAAAGCGTACCGAATTAGAAGGGTTAGCGGGGTCGATAAATGCTTCTGCTGGAACTAGGCAGAACAATGCTTTTGTCAATCTTAATGCCGGTAAAGGAAGATTCGGTATGACATCTAATGGATCAATTTTTTATTCATTGCCGGCAGATGGAGAGAGTCTATTTTTACGTGAGACAAGTGATGATGGTATTTTGGAAAGTAGTTATTCTCAGTCTGGAATCACAGAGACAAGTAGATTAGGATTTAATGGATCTGTTTCGGCGTTTTATGATCTCAATGCTTACAATGCGTTTAATACTTCATTCTCTGCAAGAGGGTTTGGATTTGATACCGATGGTAATAGTACCGCGATACTTAATGATCTTGTAAATACGTCACTCAATGATACTTGGGGCAGATCTAACGATGCTTCTACTCTTAACAGTGGATATGACTGGAGTACGGATTATACACGCAAGTTTGAGAGTAATGAGGATAAAGAATTGACTATGGCTTTTCAGCTATCTGGCAATGTGCAAGATCAGGATTACGATCTCGTCGAAACCTATCAAAACCTCGAAGCGCTGAATAGAAACGAGAGAGTAAATAATGAAGGCGATAATCTAGAGACTACAATACAAATAGATTTCGTGCAGCCGCTTCCAAATTCTATGAAACTAGAAGTTGGGGCTAAAGGTATCCTTAGAGATATTACTAGTGATTATACATTTAACGTTTTTGATGGAAGTACATATCAAGTGGATGAGAGTAGATCTAATGTCTTTGACTATGATCAAGATGTGGTGTCCGGATATGCATCGTTAAATTATACAATTGGAAAGTTTGGATTGATTACAGGCTTAAGAGTTGAAAATACTTCTATTAAAGGTGACAATTTGGAAGGAGGGGAATTTGAAAATGACTATCAGAGTTACCTTCCAAGTTTTACTATTAGTAGATCATTGTCTAATTTCCGTCAATTGAAGTTAAGTTACTCTAAAAGAATACAAAGGCCGAATCTTAATTTCATAAATCCATTTTCTAATTCGGCAGATAGATTTAATGTAACTGAAGGTAATCCATTCCTTAGTCCTGAGATTACTCATCAAATTGAATTGTCATATAACTTTAATGTTTTTGGTGCAATGGTTTATACAAGCCCGTACTATAAGAGAACAGATGATGTAATCGAGCAGGTTCTATCTATTGATAATGGTATATCGACGAATTCATTTCAAAACATTGCAACAAATAATTCATTTGGAATCAATCTCTTTACCAGTAAGTCTGTAAAGAAACTTACAGTACGTGGTGGTGGTAACTTATATACATATAGTGCAAAAGGACAACTCAATGGAATAGAAAGAGAAAGAGATGATATACAATATCAAATTTTCTTCGGAGGAGATTATAGTTTTACGGGTAATTTTAAATCTGACTTCTTTGGATTCTTTAAATCTCCTAATGCCACATTGCAGGGAGAAACTCCAAGTTTTTGGATCTATGGTGCAGGGCTTAGGTATGACTTCAAAAACAGTAGTCTAGGAATCAGAGTCATCGATCCTTTCAATGCTAATAAGTCTTTCAACTCTGAGCAATCAGGACCTAACTTTTACCAAAAAAATGATTTCTCTATTCCATTCAGGTCTATAGGTATTAACTTTAGATACAAATTTGGTAAAGTAGATTTCAAAAAGCGTAAATCAAAAATAAAAAACACTGACCTCAAGAACGGTGATGAAGGAGGCGGTCAAGGTGGCGGCGGATCCACAGGTGGTGGTCCTGGAGGTGGGCAAGGATAAGCAGTTAACCTGTTTAATGAAATAATAAATAGCTTTCACGTCTTTGACTTGGAGGCTATTTCTTTTTAATAAGCAGACTCCGCCAAATTAAAAAGAGCCATCAAGAAAAACTTGATGACTCTATATCTTAAAAGTTATATCAAAGTAAATTTTACTTTCTAGCGATTGCTCTTTTTGCTGCAGCAATAACATCATCCACTGACAAACCATATTTGTCTAAAAGGTCAGTTGGCTTTCCACTTTCACCAAACGAATCATTGACAGCTACAAGCTCCTGCGGAGTAGGTAACTTAGATCCTAGTAGATTAGCAACACATGATCCGAGTCCACCATTACGTTGGTGCTCTTCGGCAGTTACTATACAGCCAGTTTTACCCACAGACTTTAGGATCGCCTCATCATCTAATGGCTTGATCGTATGTATGTTGAGTAGGTCTACAGTGATGCCTTCTTTGGCAAGCGATCTAGCTGCTTCTAAAGATTGCCATACCATATGACCCGTAGCTACGATAGTTACATCTGACCCTTCATTCATATGTATCGCTTTACCAATTACAAATGGCTTATCTTCCATAAACATTGGCCAAGCTGGACGGCCAAATCTTAGGTATACTGGACCTTCATATTCAGCGATTGCTAATGTCGCTGCTTTGGTTTGATGATAGTCACAAGTATTGATTACCGTCATACCAGGTAACATATTCATCATTCCTACATCTTCTAGGATTTGGTGAGTAGCACCATCTTCTCCAAGTGTAAGACCAGCGTGCGATGCACATATCTTTACATTCTTGTCTGAGTAAGCAATTGATTGTCTGATTTGATCATAAACACGACCTGTAGAGAAATTAGCAAATGTACCCGTAAATGGCACTTTTCCACCAATAGCCAAACCGGCAGCAAGGCTCATCATATTGGCCTCTGCGATACCTACCTGAAAAAATCTATCTGGGTATGCATCTTTAAATTTATTCATTTTGAGAGATCCTGTAAGGTCAGCACATAAGCCTACAACCTCTGGATTTTTTACAGCAGCTTCATGCAAGCCGTCACCAAATCCATCTCTTGTTCCTTTCTTTCCGCTAGACTGATAGTCTGATAGCATAGTATATTTTTTATTAAGGTTATTGTCGTTGGTTATAATATTTTGGGACTAGTAGTCACCTTGAGACTCTTCTAGTTGAGAGAGTGCATCAGCTAGTTGCTCATCATTAGGTGCAACACCGTGCCACTTGTGAGTTCCTTCCATGAAGTCAACTCCTTTACCCATTTCAGTGCGCATTAGGATAACTGTTGGTTGCTCGCTTCCTGATCTAGCTTTGGCTGCTTGTAGCCCAGATACTACAGATGACATATCATTGCCATCCATTTCCATTACATGCCATCCAAAAGCCTTCCATTTGGCAGGTAGATCACCCAAAGACATTACATCTTTAGTATCACCATCAATCTGACGGCCATTCCAATCTACAATGGCTACTACATTATCGCACTTGTGGTGAGCTGCATACATTGCGGCTTCCCATACTTGACCTTCTTGTAATTCACCATCTCCCATTAGAATGTATACCATTTTATCATCGCCATTGAGTTTTTTAGCCTGAGCTACACCTGTGGCAGCCGATAACCCTTGACCAAGAGATCCTGAAGCAATACGAATACCAGGAAGATGCTCATGCGTGGCAGGGTGACCCTGTAATCTCGAATTTATATGCCTAAATGTAGCTAGTTCTGCCACTGGGAAGTACCCTGATCTAGCAAGTACGCTATACCATACTGGTGAGATATGACCATTAGATAAGAAGAATAGATCTTCTCCTTTACCGTCCATGTTGAAAGATGGATCATGCTCCAAATGATTAAAGTATAGAGCAGTAAGTAAATCTGCACAGCCTAAAGAACCTCCAGGGTGCCCTGAGCTTACTGCATGTACCATGCGTACTATATCTCTACGTACTTGCGAAGCGATTTTGTTGAGTTCTGCGATTTCCGCCATTATTTTGGTTAGTTGTAAATTGGTGTATATAACTGATCAACTATATTGATTCAGTTTCTTTTAAATAGAGTGGAAAAAAAATAGGCAATCTTGAAACACAAGACTGCCTATAAAAATATCTTAGTACAGTAATACTAGTTTACTGATTCAGAAAGCGCTTTTCCTGGCTTAAATTTCACTTGGTTTTTAGCTTTGATCTGGATTGTTGCACCTGTAAGTGGGTTTCTTCCTTCTCTAGCTTTTCTCATATTAGTTGAGAATGTACCAAATCCAACGAATGCAGCTTTGTCTCCTCCTTTAAGAGTAGATTGGATAGCATCAAAAACACCATTTACAGCGTCAGTTGCTTGAGCTTTAGTGATTCCTACTGATTCTGCTACTTTCTCGATTAGATCTCCTTTGTTCATCTTATTGAATGTTTTAGTTAACTAAGTAATTATGAATGCAAAAGTATATTAATGAAAATATATATACAAACAATACCCAATAAAAGGGCTGAAATGGCCGTAAATAGAGGGTTTTTACCCATTTTTGGGTAGTTGTTGACACTTGCAAGGTCGATTTAGCTTACTTTTGGAATATAAATATCTTTACAACGTTCAATATCCTCAATCAATAAGGTAGACAAATGAAGAAATATATCATCACTATATGTTATTTAATAGGTTTCTTGTTAATGGCAACTACTTACACATCTTGTAAGGCCGGACATGGCTGCCCAGCCGAGGAAGCATATTACAAGAATCAAGATAATCCTCAACCTGCATCTACTAAGAAAGGTAAGTCTAACTTATTTGGTAAGAAAAGAAGGAAAAAGCTCAAATCTCGAGGACAGTAAAGCGTCTTTTTTGTATCTATAGATATGCGATATTGGTTAAAATAGTATATCTAGATAGGTGATAACTGCGATTTTTAGATTAGAACACTACAACACAATAGGTGAGAGTGCGCCACTGCAATTTCGCATAGACTCGCATATGTTCGAATAACATTTTCATGAAAACAAAATATTGAATTCAGCTTGGATTATATTGTGCAATAAAAAAGTGTAAACCCATTTATGGATTTACACTCAAATTGGTCTAATGACCTATAATCAACTAACCTATGAAAAACTAGCGTTGTATAAAGTAGTAGAATCGTATTACACAATATCTATCATCCTTCCTTTATATTTTTTTTGAATATCTTTTTTAGCAATTGTAATATCCAGTATACCTTCTTCGTAAGTAGCGGATATATTTTCACGATCGATAGTTTCGGGTAAATGAAAGCTACGTTTAAAATTACTATAGCTAAATTCTCTTCTTAGAAAAGCTATTTCTTTGTTGTCGGTAGCTATTTCTTTGTTTGTGCTAACGAGGAGATGATCTTTTTCTACTTTGATTATGAAGTCAGATTTGTCTAGTCCTGGTGCAGCTACCTTTATATTGTGTTGTGTTTCATTCTCAGTAATGTTAACAGAAGGTGTCTCAGATACAAAGTCTGTACCTATAATATCACTCAGATTACTGTTGAGTACATTATCGATAATATTAGTAAGTTTATTTGAAGCAAAGATTGGATTTATCATGATGTAAATTTTTATCTGAAGATTGTTTAAAAGATTAAAGTCAAAGTAACGAAGAGGAAGTAATGGTAGACTCCCTCTTCGATTTAATTAGCTTGTCCTTACTTAATTGTGATTTGCTTTGGAGCAGCTTCAGGCTTTTTACCTATTGTAAGATGTAGAATACCATTTGCGACTTTTGCATCGATATCTTCTTGATTAGCATCTTTTGGTAAATTAAACGATCTATTAAAGGCACCATATGAGAACTCTTTAAGTTTATAAGTGTCTTTAGTAGATTTATCGATATCAGAGCTAATCACTAGCTTATTATCTTTTAATGCAATGTTGATTTCTTTCTTGCTATATCCAGGTATAGACATTTCTATACTGTATTGCTTTTCATCTTGCTTTACATTTACTGCTGGAGATGTAAGCACCTTATCCTTTACAACCGAGTGTATTGGTGTATTCATGATGCTGCTAATCATATTAGCAAATTCTGGAAATGCTACATTATTTCTTCTTGTTCTGTTGCGGTATTTTGTGTGATTCATAATGGTATTATTTGTTGTATTAATGTTTTTGAATATTAATGAGATTTATCTCATATCTACACATCCAATAGATCAATAGCTATTCCATTCCAAAAATGGAGACAGAAGGACAGTTTTAAAAACACATACACGACAAATTGGCACAAAATATATTCATGACATGTCATAGTGACATGCATCGGTAGGGTCGCCTTTAAGAAGAGGAAGAGTTTAGGTAATATCAATTGAACTATAAATACCTTATCTCCCAAATTAGATTGAATTTGAACCACGTACATTTCAAGGCTAGTAACAAAAATAGCCACCTTGGAATTCTCCAAGAGTGGCTACGTTGCACATAATATCAATAAGACTATTTCTAGTCTTTTACTTCAAATGTAATTTTTAGATTCACTCTATATTCCTCTACTTTTCCATCTTCCACAGTTACATTCATATTTTGAACGAATGCAGATTTGATATTTTTTACAGATTTAGCTGCCTTTTCTACGCCTCTCGATGTAGCATCTTCCCAGCTTTCTTTGGAATTGCTAAGTATTTCTATTACTTTAAGTATTGCCATATTTAAATAGATTTATTATTGAAATAATATTTACTGGTAAATATACATATTATAATTTTATTTAATATGTATGTAATTAGTTTTTTGTTTTGAATAGTTAAATAGTTAAGTTTGGTATCTGTTGATCCAAAGATTATTTATGGTCTAGCATATTAAGGAGATTGACTTTAAAGTTTTTTCAACATTAAGTGAGCTGCAGGATTAAGTTAGGTTTGTTTAGTATCAAGTGGCACATCTATTTTATATTCGTGAGAGAATATAAAATCCTAGTTATCGGTAGATTTGAAGTCCATTACGTTTACGGACTATATTGAGTTTACCATATGTATTATAGTTAAGTAGGAGATCACCAATATCACCATCATCAATATTACTATATGAAGTCAAATAGATTATTTACACTACTAGCATCTTTAGTATTGTTATCAGTATTATCATTATCATGCTCTGAAGATAATCCGAAATCCTCTACTGCCGGAATAGAAAGGCCATATGAACCGTGGATATTTCGCTCAGTGTTGGATCAAAGTCCACGTATCATAACTCTTGCGCTTAATGATAAACTCTGGGCGGCTTACCACACGACTACAGGTGGATTGTATAAGGCATGGAAAGGAGAGGTTTTATTTGATGGACCAGTTTATACTAATAACCATGGACCACAGCCTATGACTATTGGTGATGCTTATGTCCAAAATGATGATAAGTCAGTTTGGGGATTGTCAGATGCAAGTGGAGCAGAGATACCGTCCACATTTAATTATAAAGGACATAAAGTTGTAGAAGGTAAAGCAGTACTCATGTATGAGATATCTGATAATACTAGTCCAACGGTCGTTATAATCGAAGAAGAGGTAGAGACAATAGAATCTGAAGTTGGTGATATGATACTTCAAAGAAAATTTACTGCTTCTAATGTACCCGCGGAAAAGCAAGTAATCTTATCGACGACAGGTAGTTCTATCGTAACCATAGAAAATGTAAATACAACTGGACAACTCATTAATGTAAAAGAAACTAAAGTGAAGAAAGGGTCAAGATCACTTTTGGATTTCAAAGCAGATCTGGTACTCAATGCTAATGCTAGTACAGAGCTAAATGTTTCTTTCGTTGCCGGAGCTTCTATCCCTAATCCACATTCACTAGGAGACGAAAAGGATACTGATGGTACACCGGAAGGAATAAGGCTAATAGCACGTAACGACTGTAAGACTTGCCATAATAAAAATGTAAAAACCATAGGGCCTGCATATGTAGATGTGGCGAAGAGATATAAAAATACTGAAGAGAATGTCAAGATGCTTGTAGCTAAAGTGACCAATGGAGGCTCAGGAGTATGGGGGAGTCAAATTATGAATGCACATCCAGACTTATCTCAATATGATATTGGTAAAATGGTAGAGTACGTGATGTCTTTAGATGCAGATACTGAAGGAGAGGATGTAGAAGATGATGTAATCAAAAAGGATATGAATGCAGAATCTCCTTCGAAAATGGTGAAATTGGAAGAAACTATCCCTGGTGCAGTGACCGTAATATATAAGCAGCAAAAAGGAGTGAAGGAATTGGATGACATGCAAACTAGTAATGCCAAAAACGCTGGTATAATGCCCAATTTTGATAACATTAGTGGAGCGGACTTTGCTAACAATAGAGATAATTTCGGTCTTGTTTCAGAGGGCTACTTATTAATCGAAAAAGAGAATAGTTACAACTTTCGTATTTGGAGTGACGATGGATCTAGAGTATCGCTTAATGGTAAAGTAATATTAGATAATGATGGAAATCATGGTACCGATTATAAAGAAGCCTCAGTTACTCTGACGGAAGGCTTACATCCATTTAAAATAGAATACTTTCAAGGTGAAGGTGGAAGTTACTTATCATGGAATTGGAAGCCAAATGGATCTGAAATGTGGATGGTAATACCTTCCGGAAATATATTGCACACCGTAGATATGCAAAAAGTTATTGGAGACCTTACGCTGCCAATGGCAAACTTGACTCGTGTTCCAGGAGATGGATACATGGTGGATGGTGTACATCCATCTTTTGACCTGTCTCAAGTAAGGCCTGAGACTTTTATGCCGAGAGTTGGGGGTATGGATTTTATGTCTGATGGACGTATGGTTGTAAGTACTTGGGATGCTGCAGGATCAGTATTTATGTTAGATAATCTCAAAGCAGAAAATCCAGAAGATATTAAAGTAACCAAGATTGCAGAAGGGCTAGCAGAGCCATTAGGACTAAGTATAGTAGACGATGAGATCTATATTATGCAAAAACAAGAGCTGACTAAGCTAGTTGATAATAATAATGATGGACTCATAGATGAATATCAAACAGTGTGTGATGATTGGCAAGTATCGGCTAATTTTCATGAATTTGGATTTGGAATGGCTTATAAAGATGGCCATTTCTATGCAGCTTTAGCTACGGCCATAGAGCCAGGTGGAGCAAGTACTAATCCTCAGATTTCAGACAGAGGTAAGTGTATTAAGATTAATAAGGAAACTGGAGCTGTAGAATTTATAGCATCAGGATTTCGTACACCTAATGGAGTCGGTGTCGGATATGGAGGAGATATTTATATTGCAGATAATCAAGGGGATTGGTTACCATCTTCCAAGATTGTAAGAGTAAAGGAAGGAGCCTTTTTTGGTAATAGATCAGTGAACCCTGGGGCCGTAAAAGATCTTAAAGATACTCCACCTTTAGTATGGTTGCCGCAAGATGAAATTGGTAATTCGCCAAGTACACCCCTGTCGATCAATGTTGGCCCATATAAAAATCAAATGATACACGGTGAAGTTACACATGGTGGAGTCAAGCGTGTATTCGTTGAAGAAGTCGATGGTGTACTACAAGGATCATTGTTCAGATTTACTCAAGGAATAGAAGCAGGTGTTAATAGATTAGCATGGGGCCCAGATGGAGCGCTGTATATTGGTGGTATAGGATCTACAGGGAATTGGGGACAGACTGGTAAGCTTTGGTATGGCCTTCAGAGATTCGCATTTAATGACAAACCTACTTTCGAAATGCTTGCTGTTAGAGCGAAATCGAATGGTATGGAAATAGAATTTACTGAGGCACTGCAAGAAGGAGACGGTTGGGATCCTAAAGACTTTAAAGTAAAGCAATGGTACTATGAGCCGACCATAAACTATGGTGGACCTAAGATGGACGAGAAGGCTTTGAAGGTGAAATCTGCAACTGTATCTGAAGATCGAAAAAGAGTCTTCTTAGAGTTTGATGGACTAAAATCAAATCATGTAGTATATATTAAGTTGCTTAATCATTACGTAAGCGAAGGATCAAGATCATTATGGAGTACAGAGACATGGTATACTATGAATAAAGTACCATCTAATGAAAAGGGAAATGCTAAGAAATCGCCTTTCAATAATCAACATAATAAACTTACATCCACAGAAAAAGCAGCAGGATGGAAGTTGCTATTTGATGGTCAATCTACAGATGGTTGGCATAACTATGGTAAGAAAACAGTAGGCTCAAGTTGGAAGATTGAAGATGATGCTTTGACACTAGCTACAAACAAAAAATCAGATGGTGGTTGGCAAGTTGCCGACGGTGGGGATCTTGTCTCAAATGATCAGTATGAAGATTTTGAACTTAACCTGGATTGGAGAATTGCCAACTGTGGAAATAGTGGAATTTTCTTTGGAGGAATAGAAAACGGAAATTATCACAATATATATCAGACGGCACCTGAGATGCAGATATTAGACAATACATGTCATCCAGATACTAAGTTTGTTACGCACAGAGCAGGCGATCTTTATGATATGATTGAGACCAAGCATGTCACTGTCAAGCCCGCTGGAGAATGGAATAAAGTACGGATCATTAAGGTTGGGGGTGATGTAGAATTCTGGCTCAATGGTTACAAGGTAGTAGAGTTTACTATGTTTAATGATCAGTGGAAAGAAATGATTTCTAAAAGTAAATTTGCAGGATGGGAAGGATTTGGTGTGCAGAAGAAAGGTCATATAGCTTTACAAGATCATGGCGATAGAATCTGGTTTAGAAACATCAAAATTCTTGCAAAGTAAATTTATAAGAATACAGAACTGGCTTTTGAAATTAGTAGTTCTTCTAAATGTCATATGTAATAAAGCCCCAATGTAGTATCACTATGTTGGGGCTTTTCTTTGTTTCATTTTAAATTGATATTGGAACCACTTGAATCGCACTAGATCATCTATCCAAGAGAATTCTTAGTAAAAAAAACATATATGCTATATTGAAACCTGAAATAAAAAAAAGACCAAAAAACGAAGCTTCGTAATTTGATCTTTATTTTTTTTGCGATAAACATTATCTAATTTTTAGATACTCTATCTAAAATTTAAATCCTGCAGTAAACTGAATTACTCCTTTGGTTGTTTCTGTATTCGCTAATGGTGTGTGGTCAACGTTTTCAGGATTGTAAGCAATGTACCCTTCATCATTACTATTGCGAGCATAGGATAGATCTAAATAGAAATTTTCTTCTCTCAATCCTATTCCAAATGAGTATGTTGAACTATACTGGCCTTCATCTGAATCAGTCGAATAAGGAGATTGTAATAATCCTGTGCCTAGTCTAATTCTAAATTTATCATACGCCAGTTCCGTACCTAATCGCAGGTTCACTACAGATCCAAGTTGAGTAGCTATCTCTGTATTAAGTTCCGTTCCATAGTTGATGTCATCAGGTTCTGTACTAAAGGCACCTAGATCAAAATTAGATGATGAATAATCTAAAAATTCTACATCAGCATTTGCAAATCCTTTGATCTTACCTAAGTTATATAAGACGCCAATACTACCGTTTACTTTCCAAGGAGTCTTATACTTGTATTTAAAAGTTCCATCGGATTCTAATGCATCTGTATCTCCGTCGTCAAATGTATACTCATCAGATTCTCCAAAGTCTTCAGTAATCGATAAGTAACTAGGGGAGTGGACAGAAGCACCAATTCTTAGAGGCTTAATACCTTTGTAAATGAATCCAACTTTAAAGTTAATACCAGCACCACTCGCATTAAGGTAATCTTGACGATCATATCTATTGAACACGTCTAGATCATTGGTGGCGTCTTCTTCGGTATATGTCTTCTCTTCTTCGAATGATACGAAGGGTACCCCTAATGATATTCCAATATCAAGCTTATTGTCATAGCTTCCTGCCCAACCTAAGTTTAACTCACTTACATATCCTTTTTGAGATATAATCTGCTCTTTGGCAAGTGAAGCGTTTTGATATGGTATTCCAAATATTCTTTCAGGCACTTCACTTAAACTCTCCGAATAACTACCTACGGAAGTACCTCTGAATATAAATGCTTTATTAAGATCTGCGACTTTCTGAAAGCCAATTGTAAAGTTCGAAGTTTGCCATTTGCCAGAGCTTGGTCTAGTTACAAACACAGCGGCCATATTACTCATTCCAAAGTTAGTTTTGGATTGTGTAGTTGCATTACCTGAGTCTTCCACTAAAAAAGCATTAGTATTAGTACTGGTAATGGTAGGCGTAAATGTAAATTCGGACTTGTAGAATCCCGCTAGTCCAGCGGGATTGATGCTCATTACTCCTATATCACCCCCCATTGCTCCAAATGATCCTCCTACTCCAGCTACTCTCGCTGTACCTTGTGGGGTCAACACAGCATATCTTAGCGCATCTGATATCGTCTGACCATAGCTGATTGTTCCTATGCTTAATAGAATTAGGGTAAGCATTATATATTTTGGTCTAGTCATAATTTTTTGATTTTGGTTTTTCACTATACTGTATAAGAAAGGTGGACAATAACTTGTATCATCCACCTCTTTAATCATACTAATGTATTCACGAAGTGGTAGATTGTAACACTTCTATATCTCTCGTTGTCTATCCTCTACCGCCTCTTTTTGAACTACGGCTGCTACTTGAAGATGATTTCCTACTTGATGATCCACTTGATCTTGTAGACGATCTTCCGCTTCTCGATGAAGAGCTAGATTTAGTTTGAGATCTACTTGTTCCTGAACCCGCAGAAGATCTGCTTGAACCCGAGCTACTACTACCTCCTCTTTTGTAATTTCTTTTTGATGAAGTGTTAGCATTTGATCTAGATGTTCTTCCGCTACGAGTATTAGCCTTAGACGATCTGCCACTTCGAGTGCTAGATTTAGTTGAACTACCTGACCTTGTTGATCTATCAGCCCTGCTACTTGTATTAGTATTTCTATTTCTTTTATAGATTGAAGGTCGAGTAGATCTTGTTGTCGCTTTAGTTCCGTCAGATTTTGTACCAGTGGCTACACTATTACCTCTTGTTTGTCCGCCCGTCATAGTTGGAGTCTTATTCGTTCCTGGGCTACTTACTCTTCCGGTGTTAGGGTTCTTTCCTCTTGTACTGCTTGTAGTTGCTCCACCTTTACGCGATCCGAATGTTCTAGTATTAGTATATCCAGAGTAATTGTTGGAATAACCGTTATTTGAGTATCCAGCACTATTTCCATAGTAGTTATTTACTATATAATTGTTGCCAAATCCGCCGCCGTATCCATTATTGAATCCATTGCCACACCAGTTATTTCCCCAAGCATTTCCACCCCAGTTGTTTCCACCCCATCTATTCCATCTATTCCACCTATTAAATCTGAAAGGATTTCCAAATGATACTACAACTGCACTATTCCAATTGTTAAATCCATTTCCTCCAAATCCATTCCCGTAGAAAGGATCATTAAACGGATCGTAGAAAGGATCATTCCATCTGTTCGCCGCGTGAAATCCAGAATAGTAACCTCTATTAAAGTTTCCACCTCTACGAAATCTTCTAATTCGATTAGAATAATTGTAATCGTAATCATCATAATACTCGTAATCAGTGTCATCATAATCAGATTCGCCGTACTCGCTATATGTTGTTTCGTTATCATCATAAGACTCATCATCTGAGTCAGTATAATATTCTGCATCGTCAGTATCTGGATCATAATATAGATCATCAAACTGAGCTTGGAGGCTTACACTTGCTATCAAAGCAAATATGAGCGTCATTAGTGTGTGTTGTAGTGTGCTTTTCATCTCCTATAAATTTTTAGATGGTGCAATATATTTCGACTCTCTTACATCGAACATTCGCAATTTATTACTTTTGCGATGATTTATCTGTTAAGGTGACTTTAAAGTCGAATAAATAGTGTTAAAATAAGTAACTCGGATTCTTTTATCCACTGAGTTACAATACTATAGACGCGAAAAAGAGCTTAGAAGTTTCATTTTCAAATTCCTTATATTTTTTTTAACTATACACGCAATGGCAAAGGAAATCACAAATAGAGAGGAGAATTACTCTCAATGGTACAATGATATCGTAAAAAAAGCAGAATTGGCGGAAAATTCGGCAGTTAGAGGTTGTATGGTAATAAAGCCATACGGATATGCGATATGGGAGAAAATGAGAGACCAGTTAGACATAATGTTTAAAGAGACTGGGCACGTTAATGCGTACTTTCCTTTATTGGTTCCTCGGAGTCTGTTTGAGGCAGAAGAAAAGAATGCTGAAGGATTCGCTAAAGAATGTGCCGTTGTAACGCATTATAGATTA
Organism: uncultured Saprospiraceae bacterium; assembly: GCA_938015435.1. Lineage (GTDB taxonomy): Bacteria > Bacteroidota > Bacteroidia > Chitinophagales > Saprospiraceae > UBA1994. Next base: position 45,356 of record CALLPN010000016.1, on the reverse strand, counting down.
GAAAATGATCCTGCTAATGAAGGTAAACTTAGAGTTGATCCTAAAGCTAAACTTGAAGAAGAGTTGATCATAAGACCAACATCTGAGGCTATCATTTGGAATACATATAAAGGATGGATACATTCTTACCGAGATTTACCACTATTGATCAATCAATGGGCCAATGTGATGAGGTGGGAAATGCGTACACGCCCATTTTTACGTACCGCAGAGTTTCTATGGCAAGAAGGGCATACTGCTCACGCAACCAAAGATGAGGCAATGGTTGAAGCAAGGCAAATGCATGATGTGTATGCGCAGTTTGCTGAAGAACATATGGCAATGCCTGTTATAAAAGGCTATAAATCAGAAAATGAAAGGTTTGCTGGAGCAGATGATACATTTACTATCGAAGCATTAATGCAAGATGGTAAAGCTCTGCAGGCAGGGACATCTCACTTTTTAGGTCAAAATTTCGCTAAGGCGTTTGACGTAAAGTACCTTACTAGTGAAAATAAGGAAGAATATGTTTGGGCGACATCTTGGGGTGTTTCGACTAGATTAGTTGGGGCATTGATCATGACGCATTCTGATGATCAAGGGCTCGTGTTACCACCTAAGTTAGCTCCGATACAAGTAGTAATTGTACCTATACCAAAGCCTACGGATGAGATTATGGAGGTGGCTAATAAACTAACCGTTGAGTTAAAAGCCAAAGGTATCTCTGTCAAAGTGGATACGGATGATCGAAAAAGACCAGGATTTAAGTTTGCAGAGTATGAGATGAAAGGAGTGCCCGTAAGATTAGGGATCGGTGCTAGAGATTTGGCAAAGGGTGTAGTAGAAGTAGCTAGAAGAGATGAGAAGACTAAAGAATCTGTAGCCTTAGAAGGTTTATCGGAACATGTTGAACAACTTTTATCCGATATCCAAGACAATCTATTTAATAGAGCCCTTAAGTTTAGAGAAGAAAGATATACAGAATCGACTTCTTATGAAGAAATGAAGGAAATCCTTAATACCAAAGGAGGATTTGTTAAAGCATATTGGGATGGTACATCTGAGACTGAGTTAAAGATCAAAGAAGAGACTAAAGCCACTATTAGATGTATACCTTTGGAAGATGGTCAAGGAGAAGGTATATGTATCTATTCTGGAAAACCAGCAACACAAAGAGCGTTATTTGCCAAAGCGTATTAACGAATTACTGATTTCTTTAGGTGGATTGAACTTTTGATTAATAAAGCGACCTAATTATATAGACGACAATTTACATACACAACAACATTATAAATAATAACCTTATGTCATTCGAAATTGAAGGATTACTTCACAAAAAATTTGAAACAGAAAGTAAATCTGCAACATTCCAAGCGAGAGAATTCGTGATTCAAACTGATGGACAATATCCACAATATGTCAAGTTTCAACTCACTCAAGATAAGTGTGCTCTTATAGATTCTTACAATGAAGGATCGAAGATTAAAGTAAATTTTGATCTAAGAGGTAGAGAGTGGAATGAAAAATTCTTTACTAACCTCAACGCTTGGAAAGTAAGCGCAGCGCAAGATATTGCAGCCGCAGCTCCTCCTCCAGCAGCAGGGATGTCTGATTTTTCTGGTATTAATGAAAATTATGCTAAGGCTCCAGAAGCTCCAGCAACTGCTGCTAAGTCAGAAGATTTTGACGATCTACCGTTTTAAGTAAAGCGTTTGCCTCGCAAACGCGAACTGTGAGGAGTGTAATGCGGCTTGCGCAGCAAACGCATGGGCTCCGAAACAGCAGTATAACCATAGAAAACTGTGAGGAGTATAATGCGTCTTGCGCAGCAAACGCATGGGCTCCGAAACATCAGTATAACCATAGAAAACTGTGAGGAGTAGAATGCGTCTTGCGCAGCAAACGCATGGGCTCTGAAACAGAGCAGTATAACCATAGAAAACTGTGAGGAGTAGAATGCGGCTTGCGCAGCAAACGCATAGGCTCCGAAACATCAGTATAACCATAGAAAACTGTGAGGAGTATAATGCGTTTTGCGCAGTAAACGCATGGGCTCCGAAACGAGCAGTATGACCATAGAAACTGTGAGGAGTATAATGAACCCTGCGCAGCAAACACATCGGCTCTCTTGCGCAGAACGTATAAGCTCCCTTTGGCAGAACATATATGCTACCTTTGCCGATCAATAAGACATCTGTTGTCTATAAAATACAATAGATAAAATAAAATATAAAGATCATTCGAAATAGATCAATACATACAGCTGATATTCAAAGAGTGATGCCGATTAGGCTATCACTCTTTGTTTTTATGGTCTTCTGGTCAGGATTCAATATTTCTTACGCTCAAGAGCTTATAGGATTCTCAGCGGAATATGGAGATACTTTTAAGGAATGGAAAGTGATACCAGTTAATGAACAAATAGACCTTGGAGAGCTAAATTTAAGTTGGCCGAACAAGTCTGCATGGAATGATTGGGGATACCAATTACATGATAGAGTAGGTAATATTAGGCAGAAATGGATTAATAGACCTGATGAATGGGAATTGATAGATGGGGAATACATTGTATCTATCAAAAATCAATGGAGAGGAGACCTTAGTATTTGGAAGATAAAATGTGATGATTATTCTTTGAAGTTTGAAAGCAAGTATAATAATCTAGCCGATGACTGGACGCTAACGACGGATAAATATGGTTCTTTTGATATCTATACAGAATATGAAGGTGATCCTAGAGACTGGATTATCGAAGATAGATTAAACGAGGATTTACCTTTAGCTTTAAAAATGGCAATGATATTCATCACCATACATTATAGTGTTCCGCACAAATAGTACATAGATACGACGATAACCGAAATTTTAAACAAATTAACGATAGCTAAAGTCTCATTAAGTCCAAAGTAAAATCACGAATTAGAGAACAAAAAAGTATTACTCTTTGAGTGCCTCTTTTAGTTGCTCCGCATGTTCTTTAGTCTTCACTTTTTTGATAATCTCTATGATCTTGCCATCAGCATCTATTACGAAAGTAGTACGATGAACACCATCAAACTCTCTACCCATAAATTTCTTAGGCCCCCAGATACCAAACGCCTTTATCATCTCCTTTTCAGGATCGGCAATTAACGAGTACTGGAATTCATACTTATCGATAAATTTTTGATGCTTTTTCTCATTATCTGGACTTACACCAAAAATCTTATAACCTTTCTTTTCAAACCATCTATAGTTATCTCTAAGATTACAAGCTTCTCTTGTGCAGCCTGGACTATCGTCTTTTGGATAAAAGAACAATATATACTTTTGCCCTATAAGGTTTTCAGAATTTACTTCCGTTCCATCTTCTATATTACCTTTAAAATTAGGTGCTTTTTCGCCAATATTCAAGTGTGTCATGTTTAACCAATTTCTTGTAAGGGTTAAACAAAACTAGTTAGTGTATTGTTCACACGAAAGACGTATTATTTAATTAATAATATTACTCTGTCAAAAGCAGAGAGTATTCCGATTTGTTCCCTTTAACATCGGTAGTAATAATCGTAAGTCTTTGGTGGTCAGATCCAATAATATTTCTCGGAATTAGTAAAGTATGATCTAAAATTTTATAAGGGGATATTATCCATTTATCATCGAGATACGCATTAATGGTAACGTCAGATATGTCGTCTTTTACCGTAAATAACAGATCAGCTTTTAGAGAAGTTTGGATAGGTATAATAGAGGGAGAGATGGTATCAATATGTAGTTTGTAATCACCAAAAACTTTCGTTTCAAAATATAGACTATCCCCCAAGATTAAGCCACCTTTTGAGGTTAGATCTCCGTCTTCTTCGATGAGTACTACACAGAGTTTTTGAAATAAAGAGGAGTCGATATTCTCAATAGGAATAGTAATTTTAATAGGTTTGTATAAAGGACTTCGATCTCTGTGTATACTGTATATAGTCTGGTTCTTTTCTCTAGATTCAGAGTAATTGAAATATAAATTTCTGTCCAATGCCATAGCATCTAAAGACATATGACAACTGCCTAATTTGAAATCAATTGGACTATCGTATTTAATAAGCTTTTCGAATGTTGAATTACTACCTATCATCGTACTATTTCGGAGTACATCAAATTCAATAGTAGAATTATTGCCAGAGAAATCAGATGCTTTGATTTTTATTTCACGTGCTGATGAGCTATAGATAGGTATGATACCATTATGAGCTGTACTGTCATAGATACTGAGTAGATTACCAGGCATGGGATAGCACCTGACAGCAGTCCGTTTATTTTTCTTTTTATCAGCATAATCTACATGAGACTTGATATAACTGGTTTCTTCCCAGTTTATGCTATCTACGGTTACGATATACTGAAGTGTATCATCAACTGACATTTGTATTTTGTAAATGCCATTCTTGTTACTTGCTCCATCCATTTCATCCCATCCTTGTAGTAATATACCTATGCGCCATGCAGGTATTGATACTGATCCGTCACTAATTGTATATTTGCCTTCACTCATTTTCCGAGTAGGGTAGTTACTGAAGTGGGTCTCTTGATGATCTGGACTCAATCCATGGATGGAAACGCTTGAGACATTTGGAGCTATGCTATCTGATGGTCCGATACCGAAAAGCATCGGATTGATCGGCGTCTCGCTTATAGTGTTACGGATCTCAAAATGAAGGTGAGATCCATATGATCTTCCACTATTTCCTAATAGACCAATAAAAGCACCTCTTGGTAAGTTAATTTTACCTTTTTGAGGATAAATGTCGATTTCGTAAGATTGTGATGCTAATTGCATTTTTTGAATGTATTGCTCTATAGTATCCTGGAATTCCAACATATGCGCATATACTGATGTGTAACCGTTAGGATGATCTACATAGAGAACCCTACCATATCCTCCAGTTTGAATTTTGATTCGTGATATATATCCTGGTGCAGCTACGAATAAACTATCACCACTAGTGTTAAATTTTAATGGCTTGATATCCAATCCAGCGTGAAAATGTGAGGCTCTTAGCTCTCCAAACGATCCAGCTAAGATGATCTCATGTTTGATGGGTGAATCAAAATACGTAGTATCTAGCATGGTTTGAGCACATAGACTCAGGCCAAATAGAAAAATAAATAGAGATAATCTTGTTCTCAATTTCATCATATTTTATTGATTACCATAAATTTGATGAATGAGTAATCTTAGTTCGTGTATAAGGCTATGCGTGGATCGTGTACCGTCAATTATATGGTTTTTGAATTTTTCAAGTTGATCAGAAACCTTTGGATTGTTATAAATCAACCGCCCAACTTCTTGTTCAACAGATTTATTAAGCCAGTCTATGTCTTGTTTAATTCGTTTGGAAGTAAATCTGCCTTTCTCTTTAGATACTAAACAGAATTTGTGGACTTGGTTAGAAAGATCATCGATGCCCAAGCTTTGTAGCCCTGAGATCATAGATACAGGTACACGCCATTCTATTATTGGATGATGATATAGGCTCAATGCATTGCGATAAGATTTTGCAGATTCAATGGCTAATTGCAGACGATCTTCGTCGGCTTTATTGATTGCGACAATATCTGCTAATTCTACTATTCCCCTTTTGATTCCTTGTATTTCGTCTCCTGCTCCGGGTAATAATAATAATACAAAGACATCAGACATTTCTGCGGCCATAGTCTCTGATTGGCCTACTCCAACGGTCTCTATCAGTATGATGTTATACCCAGCAGATTCGCATAGCCTTATACTTTCTCTAGTTGCAGCATGTACTCCACCAAGAGTAAGCCCTGCTGCACTAGGCCTAATATATGCGTTAGGGTGCTGACCTAATTCCTCCATCCTAGTTTTATCACCAAGTATGCTGCCATGAGTAACACTGCTACTAGGGTCTATCGCCAGTACAGCTACTTTATTTCCTTTATTGGCATAATGAAGTCCCCAGCTCTCTATAAGAGTACTCTTACCAACACCCGGAGAGCCGGATATGGCTATTCTAGTAGAAGTATTTGTAGATTGATGAGCTAGATAATCTGCTATTTCGCTAGAGATTATCTTTTTTGACAATTCGGTGCTTTCGGCTAAAGTAATAGCTTGACTAAGTGCAAACCTATCACCTTCTATGATCGCTTTGGCAATGTCAGTCGCTGATTGCTTAGTTCTTGATTTTGATCGATATGATGGATTAATATGGTCCATAAATTAATTATAATAGAATAACCGAGTATAAACAGAAAAAGTGCTCTACCCAATGGATAGAACACTCTTATATATTTTCGAAGAGTAATACAACTCTAGAATTTACTATCGTTTAAGCAGATTTTTTCGCTACAAATTTAGTAAGCTTACTCTTAAGGTTACTTGCCTTATTCTTGTGCCAAGTATTTTTTTGAGCTAATCTGTCGATCATACTGATTACGTGCGGAAGGAATTTTGTCGCTTCCTTACCATCTTCCATCTCTCTCAACTTAAGTATAGCTGTACGAGCAGACTTCTTGTAGTATCTGTTTCTGAGACGAATTTTAGCGTCTTGTCTGATTCTTTTCTTTGATGACTGATGTTGTGCCATGGTATTGTTTCTTTTAAATTGGGCTGCAAAAGTAATTTAAATATCTGAATAACAAAAGACTACGTTCAAAATAATCTCTATATAATGGATTATTAGAAGTTTTAGAATTCATATTAATTTATTGCATATCTAAGGCCTTGATGGTAAATGTATTGGAGGTAATTAATATCTAGCAAACAAAAAATCTTACTTGAAAAATACTTAATCGACGATTTCGATTTGTTTAATTCCAAATAAAACTTTATCACCCACTCTAAGTTTTTTGCCGCGTCTAGTTTCTACTTCACCATTTACAGATATCTCTCCGTTTAGACAGTACATTTTTACTTCTCCTCCAGAGTTAACAAGGCTCGCGAGCTTCATTAGGTTTTTGAGCTCTATGTATTCTCTTCCTTCTAAGTTAAATTGTGCTTCTTGTACTTTCATATTGCTCTTAATGACTTAAAGGCAAAAATAGTCCAATAAGTATAATTTTTTCTCAAAAAATCATTCCTGGCTCAATATTAAAATCTTTTGGAAGCGCCAGCACTAATTCCATAATTCCAACCTTGAATGTCGTTAGATCGCAGTTGTTTTATAATTGAAATACCAAGGTTTAAATCTAAGTCCGAGTTTAGGTGATATTTCATTTCTAAGGGCACCTCATATCCGAGATGTATTCTCCTACTTAAATTTTTCCCTTCATCGATTAAATATTTACTAGTGTATCTTGTTACTCTTAGGTTGAATCCTAAGTCAAGATCAAATTTCTCATTTTTAACTATCGCCTTGTGCATACCGACCTTTACACCATATGAGTAATTAAAATTAGTAAAGAAACTAACTCTTTGAATATAGCCATTACTGGTACGCTTGTCAAAGCGAAATTCTGATTGAAGACCGTTGAGATTGTCATATCCCAAGCTAACACCCATAAAACGATTCGATTCAGATGTGACATCTTGAGCAAAGAATAGTACTGGCAATGTCAGAAGTAAAATTGATAATATTGTTTTCATATTTAGTTGATTGAGGTTATTTGTTTTGGAAGGTGTTCGTCTTCCAGGTATCGTTAACTAAACGATATCTAATGACATGGTTGTGTTTTATCAAAAAGTTAATGCTGTCTTATACTATTCTGAATACTCAAATTAAAAGCACTACGAAAACACTTCTCTTAATAAATCATCAACTTTGCTAATACCTACAACATTAGCATCATATTTAGAAGTATCAATACCTTTAAGACTGTATTTAGAAATGTAGATCTGACTACGGCCAAGCCTTGCAGCTTCTTGTAATCTTTGTTCTATGCGGCTTACTGATCTTACTTCTCCAGATAATCCTACTTCACCAATAAATGCGATTTCATCAGATAGGGAAATATCTTGTCTTGAAGATATCAGAGAGGCCACTACTGCCAAGTCTAATGCTGGATCGGTAATTTTAAGACCTCCTGCAAGATTAAGGAATACATCATGTTGACCGAATGCTAAACCACATCTTTTTTCGAGTACAGCTAATAACATCGATAATCTACGTAAATCAAATCCTGTAGATGACCGTTGCGGATTACCATATATAGCAGGACTTACCAATGCTTGAACTTCGATTAACAAGGGACGCATACCTTCCATGCTTGCCGCAACAGCAATACCACTCAATCTATCTTCGTTTTGCGAAAGTAGGAGTTCAGAAGGATTTTCTACCTCTCGCATACCATCTGCTTGCATCTCATATATACCTATCTCATCTGTCGAGCCAAATCTGTTTTTGATAGTTCTTAGGATACGATAAGCATATAACTTGTCGCCTTCAAAGTGTAGCACGACATCTACTATGTGTTCAAGTAGTTTTGGTCCAGCGAGGGAGCCTTCTTTTGTGATATGGCCTATAATGAATACGGGAATATTTAGGGTTTTAGCAAATTTTTGAAGCTCAGATGTACATTCTCTTACTTGACTTACAGTTCCAGCAGTACTTTCGATATGGGGACTATATAGCGTTTGTATACTATCTATGATTAGTATAGAAGGCATGATCTGCTTGGCTTGCCTCAGTATGGTATCTATATTAGTTTCATTATATATAAGACAAGCATCATTTTGTCCTTGGATACGATTCGCTCTCATTTTGATTTGCTCCTTACTCTCTTCTCCTGATACATAGAGTACTGAAGTATTGATACGAAGACATATCTGTAAGAGAAGGGTAGACTTTCCTATTCCGGGCTGACCACCAAGTAAAACGAGAGAACCTGGCACAATTCCGCCACCGAGAACTCTATTGAGTTCATTGTCAGTAAATTTTATTCTTTGCGTCTCACCGATTACTACTTCAGATAGGCTTTTGGGTGTATTTTCAGTTTTGTCGGGCTCTTTCCAAGCTTTAGATTTTACATCAGACTTTGTTTCTTTCTGGATTATTTCTTCTTCCAAAGTATTCCATTCACCACAGGAATTACATCTGCCTTCCCATTTAGAATGCTGTGATCCACAGTTACTACAGAAATATGCTGTTCTTATTTTACTCAAGTTATTTTTTTTTGCAAGATCAAAATACCAGGGTCTCTGGGCTTATAACGGCTAATTACACATTTTTTTAAAAAAAAAGCCAGTTTAGATGTGACTTTAATTATGACCATGCGTCAGATAGGCAGATTAAATAATTAATAAGGTTAATTGATTTTAATTTAGAAAACGTCTAATCACGCCTAAAGAGGCATTAAAGAGAATTGTTTTCAATTGGTTTTTTGGGGTTACGCAGGGTGCTAGGATTTTTTCTTAGTATCCCTGCTCTTTTTTTGGCTCTATTGAACTGACGCTGAAAATGAACAATCGGTGCACCAAATAGCTATCTATCAGCACATCTAACGCATCTATTGCTTTCAGGCATATATATCAACCTTTTAGGTTGTATTGGATTTTTACACATTTTACATTGACCAAATTTTTCATGATCTATGTGAGTCAGAGCAATTCGAAGCTTGGTTAATTTTTCTCGTTTATTTCTAAGCGAAACCTCCATCACACTTTTATTATTGATTGCATCCATTCGGCTTATTCTTCCTAAACTGTTCTCCGGCTTTACAGGTTCTGTCATTTTTTCCAGACCGATAATATCTCCTTTCATCTTTTCGATCAAAGTAATTATCTGCTTTTTGAGAACTTTCTTTTCTGATTCCGTCATAAGATTTAATTCTAGTCTAGGTTTTAAATGTCATACATAATATCTTATATACTATAATAAATGGATGAAAATTCCTTTATATTAATGGAAACGATACATTTTTCAACTCTAATGCTAGTGTATGAGTCAACTTTCATGGACACTTTTGGATGATTTTGGTCAACAGTACGAGATAGGACTCTATCACGGTGATCGATCTAATCATGTTCTTATACATATCAATAGAAAACCAATTGTTGTTGATTTTAATATCAAAGACGATAAAAAGTATAGCTTTTTTGTAGGCCATGAATTATGTGAAGTGAATATTGAAAAAGATACGGATCGATACTTATATAGTTTTATAACCAATCAAGATATTGATACGCCACTCAATCTTGCTCGAAAGCAACAGAGTAGGAAGTATTTCATGATTATCATGGCCATAGGTGTAGGCTTAGTCTTATCTATTATTGGATTGAGTTATTGGTTGATGACCACATCTCCAACTTAGGTATTTTTATAATGAGTCAAAATGAGCTCATTGATCTTCATACTTTTTGAAAGACACTAATAATTGTTTGATATGTTATATATTTATAATATGAAATTCAACTATCTACCTAGAGTAAAAAAGTATACTATGAAGAAGACTATTAAAATTGCGAGTGTGTTTGTGATGATTCTATGTTTTTTTAGTTCAGAAGCGCAATATAATTCAGCTGCAGGAATAAGGATTTCCGATGGTGCATTTCTTGGTACCTATAAGCTTAATATGAATAATAAGCTTTCCCTAGAAGGGATGGCTGGCTTCTCAACTTCGAATAACAGCGATGGAATTGTATTAGGAGCAGAATTTCACCTCAATACTGAGATTCCAGACATTGAAAATTTAAGATGGTTTTATGGTGCAGGAGCACTGTTAGGTATCGGTGAAGGAGATTCTGGATTGTTTGCTTTTGGAACTGGAGGTGCGGATTATTCCTTTGAAGAAATTCCACTAAACTTATCTCTTCAAGGAATGCCAGGATTATTTTTTGGCAACACATCGAAATTCAATATTGACTTTGCAATAAGCGCAAGATACATATTGAGTTATTAAAATATAAAACATTTATTATAATAGAGTGGAAGTCGGTGTAAACTGGCTTCCACTTTTTATGTATATATCTTATCATACTTCTAACCCAGCCTTAACATTCCTTAACATCTAGCCTACGTCTTCATTGTAATTACTACAGATCCAAAAAGAGATCTAATTACTTGAATCAAAATAAAGAAGGTTATGAGAGCAATGAAAAATATTATCGGAATAGTAACACTTACACTAATTAGTACGTTTACAGTCACCGCACAAACAGAAATAGGAGTAAGAACAGGAGTGGCCTTCAATAATAGCAACATCTCAGGTGTGGTAGGCGATTTTCTTCCTGACACGAGATCTCATATTGGATATTCTTTGGGTATATATGCTGATATAGCGATGAATAGAAGTTTTAGTTTTCGTCCTGAGATTGGATACACCTCGAAAGGATTCAGCATGAGCCAAGGGACTAATTTTGACTTGCTTGGCTTAGATATACCAGTCGGAGTAAGAGCAGAAACTAGTATGAAATACATAGAAACATTAGCCCTTTTGAAATATAAGGTTGGATCTGGTCCAGTAAGATTTTTCGTAGAGGCAGGCCCTGGGATCGGTTATGCGACTTCAGCTTATTTACAGCCTAAAGCAACTCTAATACTTGAGTTTAATTTACCAGAAGTTGATATCAACTTGAGTGGAGATACGTATAATCGAACAGATGTTACTGCTCATGTAGGAACAGGAGTAGAGTTTGATACTGGTCAAGGTATGATAGGGGCGAGTATTAGATATAGCCATGGCTTAGCTAATGTGCTTAAGGATCCAGTAATCGATACAAGGATCACCAATCAATCGATTAATCTAGGCGTTTCTTACGGTTATAGGTTTTGATTAAAAGGATGATGATAATTATCGTTCATGACTAAACGTTTTTCTAGTAATAGCGAGATGATTATTACATAAAGGTTCACGATTTAAAATATTTTCTAAGAAAGGGTATAACGATCATGATCGTCGGAAATACTTACATCGAAAATAAACATGCAACAGGGAGTTTTTGACTTAATGGTAGACAATAGATCCTAATGCTGAGTCCAAGTGTATGCCTCACACTTGGGCTTTTTTATGTTTTATTATGCATTGACCATATGTGCTGCGGTCTTAGGGAATCTATTAAATATTTCAATTTTTAATGGCTCAGCGATGTCTAATTCCCAGATTGCTTTACGCATGTTTTTGAGCCACGAGATAGCTGACTTTTCTGTGATAGCGTGAGGCATATGTCTAAGTCTCATACGTGGATGGCCATATTCAGCGACATACGTACTTGGTCCACCTAGGAATCCTGAAAGAAAGAGGAATTGTTTCTTTTTGACTAACTCCATATCAGTAGTGAAAAGATGATTAATAGTATCATCTTCCATCACATGATTGTAGAAGTTATCAACCATGGTTTTGAGATGGTCTTCTCCTAATCTATCGTATATACTTTCCACTCGATTGCTTTTGACTTGGTGCAAATCTACTTTTATAATTTGCAATTATTCATTTATCATATTCTCACGAGGTAAATTGTAGATTTAATTGACCTCATCAAATATTTTGGTTCTTTTTGAGTAACCTTTAGTAATTATATCTCGTTCATATCGTAACATCCACGTAATATGAAATCAATCAAGTCCATCTTATTCTTCGTTTTAATACTCACATGTTCTATCATTACAGCTCAGTCACCTAGTCAAAATTTGTTTATAGAGATAGATGTATCGGCAAATGGAGACGAGATAGAAAGGTATGGTAGAATTGAATATTCCGAAGACAACACTCCAAAGAGAGTATACTTTGAAGGTGACAACAGAAAGCAAATGTTTCTTGATACTTTGGATAGTAGCCTTAAGATACTACCTCAAAATAAAAGAAATACCTTGTTCTATATTCATGGAATGTGGGCTTATAAGTGGTCGTTTTTAAAGGGTAATCATAAAAAAATGCAAAATGATATGTGGGCAAATGCTGTCAATCCTAATGGGATGATAGTCACTATAATTTGGCATTGTAAAATGCAATATTTTGAGAATAAGGACATGGCCATTAAGTCTGGAAAAATATTGTCACCGCTTATAAGACAGATCCATGATGTTACGGCCGCAGCTTCGACCCAGTCTCAAACGAATTATATGATACATTCTATGGGGCATAGAGTATTTCAATCGATATGGGAAAATCAACTTTTTGAGGATATGCAATATCGAGCAGAACATATACTTATGGCAGGATCAGACCTAGAAACCAATGCATTTGAAAAAGGAGAGATTTTAGAAAACATAGAATACCTATCTAATGACATATTATTGTATGTGCATAATAATGATAGAACATTAGGTATGTCAAAAATGGTGAATGGTAAGGATCGACTGGGTTTACAAGGGATTAATGATTTAGAAAAAGTATCAAAGTCAATATTACAAGTAGATGTGTCCGTAATAAATGATAATGAAGATACTCCTTCCAAATTTAGTAATCATAGATATTTCTATATGAGTCCTACTATTCGCAAGGATGTTGCCTTGTTCTTTATGGGAGTGCCGATTGATAAGGTTCCTCGAAGAAAGGAATTGAATCATCCAAGAAAACTTATGTTAGAGATGCCGGAAGACAATTAAAAATGGAGTAAGTGGAATTTAATTTGCCCTTCAGTATTTATTTCGATAGCTGGAGCAGGTATTTTTATGATATTGAGTACTGATAGAATAGTTCTTAAGAAATAGTTGTCAGTATCAATTTTAGTTAAATCAATATCCAAACTTAGATACCATTGTCTGTATCTAGGTAAATCTAATTCATAGCGTTGATTGTCTTCTTCCCATTGATTTTCAAATCCACCCCAAAGCCCTTGTGCACCGTATCCTACTGCTACATTTAGCCATTCTGGGAATGTATTGGATTCCGGCAGAAATGAATGGACATTAATTGATGCCCAGTATGTTTGTCCATTATAATCCTTGAGATATCGCTCTGCGAAACTACTTCCAAAAAAATTATTAGCCCTCTTGTCAAGAGAAGAAGTAGCCTCTCCAGATACCGAAAGGATTGGTTCTTTAGAATAGCTTCGTGACCAAGATGACTCTTTGAGTATAATCCTTTGTTCTCCCCAGTATTTTTGTTGCAGGGCGTAAGCACTGATACCAATTGTATTAGCAGCAATATCTCCTAATGAAAATCCCCATTCAGTGGAAAAACCATCCATCACTTCTATAGTAGTTTGAAAAAGACTACCACAAATGATTCCAGTTGCTATCGATTGCCCTTCAGATAGGCCCACCCACTTAGATCCTTTATAGCAAAGTACTCCTTGAAGGTAAGCGGTATAGATATGACCTACTTTGTCAACTTGTTTCCATTCTCGCATATCGTTGAATAGGTGAAAACCTCTAGTAGGATCCTTTTTATACCAGGTAAGATACAGGCCAGTAGAAAAGCTAGTGTAGGCTACTGTGCTGAATGTCAGGGCTTTATTGAATCTACTCTTGTTGAAAGTAGGAGAGGGTTGCCAAAATCCTAATGAATCGGATTGTGCAGAAACAATATTACTCGCAAAAAGCAATATTAACAATGTTAAAAGTTGATGTTTGATCAAAGTTTTCATTACCCAAATGTAGCTATTAGCGTTCATATGTTTATTAATAATAACAGTTCCAAGGCGACAATAATCTATAGGAGTTGGCTTCAACTAATCCTTTTTTTGAGGCTTCATTGTTTTCATGAACGATAACGACACTTTTTTGACCTAAGATTCCATTAAATAGCCTTATATTTCGCTTTGATTCGAAGTGGACAACAAACCGCTTTCAGCTTTATTATGAAAATTAGATCATCTATTATTATTGTCTTTTTCTCAGTGATGGCATTTATTGCCCAAGCACAGAATGAGATTCACTTCTCTCAATTTGAGATGGCACCAATTCAGCTCAATCCTGCGTTAGCAGGTGACTTTCAGGGAACTTATCGAGTTGGAGGCATCTACAGAGATCAATGGTTCAGTGTAGTTGAAGAATTTGGCCAATCATTTAAGACGGCAGATTTGTTTGTAGATGTAAATGTGATCAGAGGGTTGCGTAAGCAAGATTGGATTTCTGTTGGACTGGGATATTCAGTGTTAGATCGAGCTGGTAGTCTTGGATCTTCCGAAGAGTCTAGTGGAGGATTGAAAAATAGTTTCTTTAATATGGGAGCTGCTTATCATCTTGCGAATAAAAAGAGAACGGATATTTTTACATTTGGAATACAAAGATCTTCAGTAAATACGACTATTCCAGCTTCAAATCTTATAGATCGGGTGAACGTACAAACTGGTGGAATATCCATGGACGCTCAAAAAGTCATTGATAAAGCTAATGAAGATGGACTAGCAGAAAATAGTTTCTCTGATTGGCAGTTTGGATTAGTGTATAATAAACGAGCTAAGAATAGTGATTTCAAAATAGGACTAAGCGCCTCTAGGTTGTTTAAACCTAGATTTTCGATTGCAGGATCGTCAACAAATATCAAACCTCTAATTGCGGCCTTTGCAGAATACAGAATGCCAATTGGAAGATCAGGTACATGGCTCAAACCATCTTTACTCTACATGAACCAAGGACCAGCTTCAGAGGTTACTTTGCAAGGTAGATTAGGTCGATCTATGAATGACAATCTGTCTATTAATGGAGGTCTGGGATTCAGAACAGGTGATGCAGTTCAAATATTATTAGGTGCTGACTTCAAGCAATATAAAATTGGTGCAAGTTATGATATCAATATTTCTGGCTTGTCAGCTGCTAGTAGCACTGTGGGTAGCTTTGAATTAGCACTGATATATATAGGAAGTATCAATAAGAAGCCTAAGATTAAGCCAATTGTTATTTGCCCTAGATTGTAAATAAAAGTAATTGGTTGCAGCATAAAGCGTTATAAGATTATCTAATAATTAGGATTCAATACACAAAGAATTAAATAGAACTTCAATGAAGGCATTACTTACAGCAATAATTATTATCGGATTTGCAATGATCTCTTTTGGACAGCCTATAGAAAAGGCCAACTATGAGACGATGATAGAAACAGCAGATTCTGCATATAATAGCAATGATTACATCAATGCTATCAAATGGTACGGTGACGCTTATAAAGAGTCTAAAGATAAGAATCTCTCCGCTCTCATGGCTGATGTTTATTTCAAGATGGGTGATTATGTGAAGGCTGAAAAGAGATATGATAGGCTGGTTAATAAAGATAAGACGGGAGAGTTCGCAGAGGACCGATATCGTCTCGCTCGTGCTAAACTATATCAGGGTAAATACGGTGAAGCACTTACTGAATTTCGTACTTATGCCTCTACTACAGAAGATATGGACGGTAAAGCAAGTGCAATGCTTTATATCAATGGAATAGAGAATATGGATAAGCTATCGGATAATATAGAAGCTGTGGTGTCTCCATTAGATAAAGAAATCAACTCTGCATTGAGTGAATATTCTCCAAGACAATATGTGGATGGTACATTATATTACGCTGCACTGGTTGGAAAAAAAGCAATAGAAATAAAAGATGAAGAAACTGCAGAAGAGTCTACATCTAGGATATATATGGCTGCTAGAAATAGTGAAGGTGGTTATGATGAACCGACAGAGTTGGGTACACAAATTAATAGAGAAGGCTTTCATCAAGGAAACCTATGTTTTTCAGAAGATAGCAAACGTATGTACTTCACAAGGGCCAAACTCAATGGTAACGAACTTGGGGATTACGCTAGAATATTTGTGGCCAATAAAAATGACAGTGGATGGGGTGGTGCCGAAGAAATGCCAAGTATACAAGGAGACTACTATACTACTCAGCCAGCTACAGGTCAATTATACGGTAACGAAGTGATATTTTTCGTATCTGATATGCCAGGAGGATTTGGTGGTATGGATATCTACTATACTACAGTTCTTGGAGATGGATATTCTTCTCCTGTGAATCTGGGTGAGACGATCAACACGGCTAAAGATGATATTACACCGTTTTATAAAGACGGAACACTCTACTTCGCATCACAGGGTTATCCTGGTCTAGGTGGATTTGATATCTACTATGCAGCATGGGATGGTAGCAATTGGTCTACTGTGACAAATATGGGATTCAATTATAATAGCTCATATGATGATCAATATCTAAGTCTTACACAAGATGGATCTAAAGGTTTTCTAACTACTTATAGACCTCATAAAAATAAGAAGTCGATCAAAGGTTCTAAAGCATGTTGTCCAGACATACATCAAGTAGAGTTAAGAGATATTATCATTGATCTATTAGCATACATCGAAGATGAAAAAGGACCACTCATAGGTGGTACAGTAGAATTAATTGATCTAAGTACTGGAGATCAGCCTAGTACTAAGTCTAATTTTACGACTAATGATTTCAATTTCTTATTAGATTCTGATCATGAATATATGGTGAGATATACTAAAGAAGGATATTATCCTGACTCTGTATCGTTTAATACGGTTGGAGTATTAGATGATTATACTGTTAAAAAGACAATGGTGCTGAAGCAGAAGCCGCCTCCACCACCACCGCCAGTAGAGCCTGAGACGCAAGTATTAACTAAGAATGAATCTATCAGATTGAATAACATCTACTATGATTTTGATAAGTCTAACATCCTTCCAGATGCAGAGCAAGATCTTTATTACTTAAAAGAGATAATGGATCAATATCCTAGTCTTGTGATAGAGCTAAGTTCTCATACAGATGCCCAAGGAACTACTAATTATAATAAGAGACTCTCACAACGTAGAGCTAATTCTGCGGCTAGATGGTTGACTAAAGCAGGAGTAGATAAAGATCGTGTTAAACCTGTCGGATACGGAGAAGCTATTATACTTAATCAATGTACCGAAGGAGTGAAATGTACTGATGATGAGCACAGATTCAACAGACGTACTGAGTTCAAGATCTTAGATGGTCCTGAAACGATCATTATCAAGACACCAGTAAGTAACTGGGATAATCAAAAAAAAAACTAGATAAAAATGAAACCGGAGGTGGAGACGCCTTCGGTATTCATGAGTTTTTTATAGACTTCGATAATCTTCCAGAGATTACATTCGAGAATGACTCAATCAGTATTGGTTCGCTTAAGCAAGGTGAATCAGCAGTAGTCTTATTTCCATTTACAAATACAGGTAAATCAGATCTAATAATAGAGATTGTAACCGCTTGTAAGTGTACAGATATCGAATACCCGAGACAAGCCATTCCACCAGGAGGTAAAGGAATAATTAGAGCAGTCTTTGATAGCACTACCCAAAAGAAAGGCCAATTAGTAAAAGCACTAGATGTAGTATCTAATACAGATCCTATGTTAGTAGAAGCTAAGTTTGCTGTGTTTGTAGAGTAGTAGAAAAATCAATTATTCTTATTTCAATTTAATAATTACTCATTGTCTACATTAGAAATAATAGCAACAGTATTAAGTCTTATTTATATTTTTTTAGTGGTTCAGAATAGGGCAACTGGTTTTGTTTTTGGGCTATTGGCAAGTGTAGTCTGGGGATATGTATCGTTTTATACTTACAATTTGCTTTTCGATTCTTTATTGCAAATCTTTTATGTAGGCATGAGTGTATATGGCCTATTCTTATGGCGAGGAGATAAGGATCAAGACGTCGTTTTGCCTATCACTCAGATGACAACCAAAGAACACATTATTACTATTTCTTGCGGTTTTTTTTTAGGTATAGGAGTAGCTTATATTATTGGATTGTTTTATCAAGCGACATGGCCTTATTTAGATAGTCTTACTACTGCGTTTATGATGTTAGCTACATATTTGTTGGTGATACGAAAAATAGAATGTTGGATCTATTTTATAATAGCTGATGCAGTCTATGTCTATATATATTTGGAGCAAGGTGCCACTCTTTTTGCCGGTACGATGGTTGTCTTTATTGCAATGGCTGTAGTTGGATATTGGCAATGGGGTCGAGATCTGAAAGCGGCATAAAAGATCATTCTTATTTATAAACAATTTAGCATTATATTCTCAACCAATACCATATCTAGCTGTTACATTCGTATATGTTTTTCAAATACAAAACCCACATCATCGGTATCTTCGTGCTATTGGCTCTAGTCAGTGGCTTTTTTTTGCCGCAGACAAAAGTTACTTTCGATTTCGATCAGTTTTTTCCTGAGGGAGATGATGACCTCGAATACTTTAAGTCATTCATCGAAGAGTTTGAGGCCGATGATAATTTTCTGCTGATCGCTGTAGAAAATAAGGAGGGTATATTTGATCAGGACTTTCTTACTCGATTTCATGATTATAGTTTGGCGATCAAAAATGTACCTCATATTACTAAGGTGCAGTCTCTTACTCAGATGCGCAATCCTGTAAAGACTCCATTTGGTATATCTACAATACCAATTATCCATATAGACCAACCCTCAAAGTATCCTAAGGATAAAGAGAATCTACTCAATGATGATAGATTTCGATTAAGCCTAATCAATGCGGATGCTACAGCTTTAGTCATTGCCGCTAAGACTACCGAGAAGATTGATCTCGAAGATTCTGATGAGATGCTCAATAAGCTTTATGCAGAAACAGATAAGTATGGATTTGACGATGTACACTATCTGGGTCGAGCTTATTTTCAAGATGAGCTTGTGGAGATGAAGATATGGGAGATGCTTATCATAGGATTGATCTCTGTGATACTGGTGACTCTTATTCTGATACTTATTTATAGGAAGTTTATAGGTGTAATGATTGCTCTTGGTTCGATAGGGTTAGGCCTGTTGTTGTTCATTGGGTTGTTAGCTGGATTTGGTAGAGAACTAAGTGTAATGGCAGCATTGTACCCTGTATTGATGCTTATAGTCGGTACTTCGGATGTGATACATATTATGACTAAGTATACCGACTTGCTCAAAGAAGGAAAAGATAAAATATCTGCTATGACTACTACCGTCAAGGAAATAGGTATGGCTACGTTACTTACTTCATTGACTACGGCGGTAGGGTTTGCGACGTTATTAACTTCCAATGTTGGTCCTATTAGAGAGTTTGGGATCAATGCTGCCGTGGGTGTAATGATCGCTTATTTGACGGTGATATTTTTTACGACTTCAGTACTACTATTTTTTGATCGAGACCAGATTATCAAACAATCAGAATCTGATGGAAAATTAAGTAATTGGTTAGGCAAATGTTATACTCAAGTAAGACTCAATCCGAAAAAGATATTGATGATTTGCTCGGTTGTTATGGGACTGTGTTTTATCGGTGTCAGTAATATTACAACGAACTATGATATCAGTAGTACACTGCCAAGGGGTAGTAATATATCTACTGACTTTAAATACTTCGAAAAGGAGTTTGCTGGATTTCGACCATTAGAATTTGCCGTCGAGAGCTTGGGTGATTATAAAGTAGATAGTTATGAAGTAGTAAAGGAAATAAGTAAGCTCGAAGATCATCTACAGTCTACTGGAGTTATCAATGCGATTATGTCTCAAGCTACGATGTATAAAAGCGTCAATAAGATGAATAACAGTAATCGCGCAGATGCCTATGTGTTTACCAATAATAAGAAGGATTTTGTAGATCAAAAGAAGATGATCCAAAGATCTAGAATGCTCGATCAAGCGGTGCTGATCAATAAGGATAAAACGAAAACTCGAATATCGAGTCGAATAGCAGATATAGGAGCAGATAGTATCAGAATACTTAATCAACGGATCGATCAATGGATCACTACTAATCTAGATCAAGATGTAGTAAGCATTCGTAGTACAGGTACTGGTCTAATCATAGATAAGAATGCAGTTTATATTAGAGACAACTTACTCCAAGGTCTGGCATTGGCATTGATAATCGTTAGCATCTTGATGGGCTTTTTATTTAAGAGTTTTAGGATGGTTATCGTGGCACTCATTCCTAATATTATTCCTCTTCTATTTGCTGCTGGATTGATCGGGTGGCTTGGTATTGATCTAGAGGCAGGGATATCTATAATTTTCGCGATTGTATTTGGTATTGCGGTTGATGATACGATACATTTCTTGAGTAAGTATAAGCTAGAGAGGGTCAAGGGTAGGTCGATAGAAGAGTCTTTAGAAGTTTGTTATACAGAGACAGGTAAAGCTATTTTGATTACAACGGTGATTTTGTTTTTTGGATTTATGGTACTTTTAATATCTAACTCTCAGCCAACCAATATTGTCGGACTATTGATATCTGTAACTTTGGTCTCTGCATTAGTATTTGACCTGTATCTACTGCCTATTCTGATTAGATATATAATGCCTAAGGATAAATAGACTAATGTAGTTGGACCTACCTTGTACTAGATAAATATATACATCACTTCAAGACAGTAAAAGACTACCTTTGCATCTTATGACCAAAACCAAAGAAAAAACTAAAAGCTTAGATTGGCCTTTACTCAAACGAGTATTAGCGACTGCTTTGCCTTATAGGTCACTTTTTCTTTTTTGTATCATATTACCAATTATACTAGCTCCAGTTACGACGATCAGACCTTATATAGTCAAGGTGATGGTCGATAATCATATTCTTAAAGAAGATCTTGAAGGGCTGGGGTTTATGGCGATGTTGTTTATTGGAGCAGTAATATTAGATGCGATGCTTAGGTATATATTTATATACACTACTGCTTTATTGGGTCAGTCTGTAATCAAAGATATGCGTGTCAGGGTGTTTAAGCATATTACAAATCTAAAGCTCAAGTATTTCGACAAGACTGCGATTGGAACTGCGACTACAAGGACAATTAGTGATATAGAAGCTATAAACAATGTATTTGCACAAGGTGTAATTACGATATTTGGAGATTTGCTAATAGTGATTGCTGTCATTTGTGTGATGTTTTATACTAGTTGGATATTGACGGTTATCAGTTTGGTTACACTGCCACTATTGATTATCGCTACATATATTTTTAAGGAGAAAGTCAAGTCTACATTTCAAGCGGTAAGATCTCAGATCAGTAAGATGAATGCATTTTTGCAAGAGCGAATTACTGGAATGAATGTGGTTCAGATTTTCAATGCAGAAAAGCGTGAAGCTGGAAAATTTAAAGAAATAAATAGAGCCTATACTAAGGCAAATCTAGACTCTGTATTTTACTATGCAGTCTTCTTTCCTGTAGTAGAATTGATTACTACGATATCTCTAGCCTTAATGATTTGGTTGGGAGCAAGGGCCTACTTACAAGATTATGTAAGTTTTGGATCATTAGTAGCATTCCCATTATTCCTTAATTTACTTTTCCGTCCTGTCAGAATGTTAGCTGATAAGTTTAATACATTACAGATGGGATTAGTGGCTGCGGATAGAGTTTTTGAGGTGTTAGATGATGATTCTGTAATAGAAGATAAAGGAATAATTGTAGCCGAAAATATCAAAGGCGAAGTTGAATTTGATGATGTATCATTTGCATATGATGACGAAAACTATGTACTCAATAATGTAAGTTTTAAACTTAATCCAGGAGAGACACTTGCCATAGTAGGTAGTACGGGATCTGGTAAAAGTACAATCATAAATATCCTCAATAGATTTTACGAGATACAATCAGGAACAATTAAGGTAGATGGAGTTAATGCCAAAGACTATACGTTGGACAGTTTACGTAGTTCGGTATCTATGGTGCTACAAGACGTATTCCTATTCAATGGTACTGTACTCGACAATATTACTTTGAGAGATACGAGTATAGGAAGAGATAAGGTTATCGCTGCGAGTAAGCAGATAGGTGCTCACGTATTCATAGAGGCGCTACCAGATGGTTACGACTTCAAAGTCACTGAGCGTGGGAGCAACCTATCAGTTGGCCAACGCCAATTGATATCATTCGTAAGAGCATTAGTATTTGACCCAACTATATTGGTGTTGGATGAAGCGACAGCGTCAATAGATACTGAGACTGAGGCTATCATACAATTTGCCATAGAGAAATTAATCGCCAAACGAAGTTCTATTATCATAGCGCATAGATTATCTACTATCCGGCATGCTAATAACATTATGGTGCTGGATAAAGGGAATATTGTAGAGTTTGGTCCTCACGAAGAACTAATGAAGATCGAAAATGGAAAGTATCGCCAATTGTATGATATGCAATTCAGTGATGTGGAAGCGGTTTAATTTTTCCTTTTTTAGTCGATATAAATCTTCACTACGTCCATTCCTGTAAACTATTATCTTTGTAAAATATGTTGTTACTATAGATAGTGATCATCGAAAGATTTTGGTGTCTGAGTTAGTAATAAGAATAGATTGATAAAAAGATAAATATGACCATATTTAAAGAATTTAAATTAGGAGGTGGAACCTCACAAGGCGGCGGTAAAAGCCCGTTTGGAGGATTCGCAGGTTTGATGTCGTTGGCAGTATTCATGCTAATTGCATTTTTCTTGTTTAAAGGAATATTTTGGATCTTGAGTTGGGCGGCTCCAGTGCTATTGATCGCGACTCTAGTAATGGACTATACTGTCGTTACTGATTTTGTTAAGTTTTTGATGAAGCTATTAAAGGATAATCCTCTTTTTGGAGTGGTAGCCATTATTTTAAGTTTAGTTGCTTATCCGTTTACAGCAGGGTTTTTATTTTTTAGAGCGATGATGAGGCGTACGATGAATAAAATGCAACAACCTAAGCAGGAAACATTTGCAGACGGGAAAAGTGTTAATGATGTGGATGATGAAGGTTATGCAGATTATGAAGAAATAGAAACACTCGAACTTCCTGAAATAGAGGTGCAAAAGGCCAAAGGCAGAGATAATGATTATGATCAAATGTTCGATTAATCGGATCAATTCATGATATTAATATTTTTTATTTCGATAGGGCTTAGTATAGGATACATATACTTATTACAATGGATCACTGAAGGATGGGAAGCATGTGGATCTTACAAGGGAGATAAGCAATCTGTAAAAGTCTCTATTATTATAGCTGCGCGAAATGAAGAAGCAAATATTGTTAAGTGTCTTAGTAGTATTCAAAAGAATAATTATCCAAAAGACTTAATTGAAATTATAGTAGTAGATGATCAATCTGATGATCAAACTACTACAATCATCGAAGAGCAATTTCCACAAGTAATTTTATTGAATGCAATCCAGAGCCAAGGGAAGAAAGCTGCTATCCGGTTAGCTTCTGATCATGCTAAGGGTGAACTGTTACTATTTACAGATGCAGATTGTATAGTGCCGACGACATGGATCGAAGCTATAGTATCTAACTATGATGCTGATACAGTGAGCTTTATAGCTGCGCCTGTACAGATCGATCTAGAGGATACGATTATAAGCAGATTCCAATACCTTGATGTAGCGGCGACGATGGCAGTGACGGCTAACGGTATTCATAGGAATAGTTATTACTCCGCAAATGGAGCTAATATGGCGGTTAACAAAAAAGAATTTATAGAACTCTATAAGGTAAGGCAAGATGAAGGTATCGCCTCTGGAGATGATATGTTTACGATACAATATCTAGCAAAGAAAGATCCATCCAAGATCACTTTTGTGAGATCGATGAATGCAACTGTAACTACTAAAGGAGAATCCAGCCTCAGTGCTCTTATCTCTCAAAGAAAGCGCTGGGCAGGAAAGAGCCGCCATTATCCAGAGAAAAATATAGTACTTGTACAAGGCTATGTCTTCTTATTAGTCGCGATCATACTAGGCAATGTAATATTAGGACTCATGACTGACGGTCTTGGAGTGTTTACGGCTGTGATGATGATGTTCATCAAAGTGACAATGGACTATCTATTCCTAAGTCATCTGTGTCAGCATTATGGAAAGCAAAAAGCCACTAAGAAATATCTCATCTCAGCGGCTTCGTATAATGTCTATATCCTATTAGCAGGATTTGTCGCAATTATCCCAATCCAATATAGTTGGAAGGGTAGGAGCGTTAAGTGATTTTAGAACTTCACATTGACAAGTCCTACAAGATCTTTTACTTCTCTCAGCGTCTCTTGAGCCTTTTTTCTAATATCTGCAGATGATGCTTTTATTTGATCTTTCAACGCTCTTTTATCGCTTGACAACTCAGCCTTACGTTCGATAAACTTTGAAGTCATATCTACTAATGCATCAGCAGTTGCTTCCTTGAGTTCACTATACTTCAGATTACCATCTTTGAATGTATCCATGATTTGATCGTGCATCTCTGTTGCTCCTGCAGCTTTCATCATCAAAAATAAGTTAGCTATTCCAGCGCTCATCTCATTGGAAGGTGTATCACCAGTATCAGTTACCGCAGATTTGATTTGTTTGCGCAATCTTGCCTCATCAGCGAATAGGCTGATCCAATGCTTTTCACCTGCAGACTTACTCATCTTACGCATTGGGTCTGCCGTAGAGGCAATCTTTGGCGTCTCTGTATGGAGCCCTTCTGGCATTACGAAGTATTCTTTACCTACTTGATTATTAAATCTCTTAGCGATACTTCTAGATAGCTCTAAATGTTGATCTTGATCCTTTCCTACAGGTACATAATCAGCTTTATAGATAAGTATATCAGCCGTTTGAAGTACAGGATAGTCTAGGAGACCTGCAGAAATGAAATCGTCTTTACTGTCAGTACTAGATTGTAAGCTCTTGTCTTTAAACTGAGTCATGTTAGTCAATCGACCCATAGAACAGAAATTGTTAAATATCCAACAAAGCTCTGCATGCTCAGGAATTAGCGACTGTATAAATAGATTTTCTGGTTTGATTCCTACAGAAACTAGGTTGAGTATGAGCTCCCAAGTATTTTCTCTAAGCTTTTTTACATTGTAAGGCATCGTCATTGCATGGTAATCCACCACACCATAATGACAATTGTAGCTTTCTTGTAGATTTACCCAATTCTGCACAGCACCGAAGTAGTTACCTAAGTGAATTGTCCCTGTGGGTTGTATACAACTGAGTACAGTCTTTTGCTCGCTCATATCTTTCTTCTTTTCCTTTAAAAATTATAAGAGCGCAAAAATAAGAAAGATTCATCTAGTATATTGGTCTGATAGCATCGAGAAATAAGTAAGGCACTATTTCGTTAGTTTGGTAGATGTAGGAGCTAATTAGGAGAAAGGCAGGCTTTTCTATTATAATAATGGTTTCCCAATAAGTATCAAGGAATTGTTAACTGAGCATATTCATAATGATACCATGGAGTTGCTTTCCTATTTTAGACGAAAGGTAAAAGTGTGAATGTAGAGTTGTAGATGCCTAACAAAACTATAAATAA
The DNA here is from genome assembly GCA_938015435.1 of uncultured Saprospiraceae bacterium. Taxonomy (GTDB): domain Bacteria; phylum Bacteroidota; class Bacteroidia; order Chitinophagales; family Saprospiraceae; genus UBA1994. Next base: position 19,273 of record CALLPN010000016.1, on the reverse strand, counting down.
AAATCAATGATAATACAAATACCATCAGTTCCGCAGTATGTTTTGGAGTCAAGTTTTTGTCTTATCACTTTCTATACGATCTATTTCTTACTGTTTCGAAAAGATACGTTTCACCATTTTAATAAGTATTATTTACTATCTACAGCTCTCATTTCCGTGTTATTGCCTTTTGTAGATTTTCAATCTATTGAAGCGGTACAGCAAGCATCAGATCAGATAGAACCATTGATTCAGTATCGCGCTGATTTGAAGCAATATGAGTCAGGTCTTTCTAGTAATATGTTTTATACGATTACTATCAGTGATATATTAAAAGGGGTATTCTCTATAGGTGTATTTCTCGCTGCACTGAAGTTTCTGTATACATTGTTTCAGTTGTTGGATAAAGTCAAAAAGAATAGGAAGAAAAATCTACAAGTGAATGATTCTAAGATACTCTTAGATACCTCATTATTTAGTTTTTTGTTTTGGACTGAAGATGTAGACGAAGAAATTGGTGAGTCAATCATAAAAAAGAATTCCTCTGGACTAAAAGTTTGGCACAGTATCGATGTGATAATAATGGAGATGCTAGTAGTTTTGAATTGGATTAATCCTCTGATTTACTTATTTCGCAATCGATTTTATGCAATAAATGAGTATATTATAGACGAGTGTATTGCAGAGGTAGGTGGAGATAGAAAGCAATATATAGATCAATTTATGAATACAAATATTAAGGCTGATTCATATCAAAATAGAACTAATCATAAATCTATGATAGATCGTGTTTTGATGCTTACTAAAAATCCAACTTCTTCAATTGGAAAGCTGAAGCCGCTTCTTGTGATACCTATGGCGTTTGTGATGATGTCGTTATACTCATTTGATTTTGCTGATAAACTACCTTATGGTCTAAAATCAAGCTTGGTAACTATTGAAAATGACATTCAAGATGTAAGTGAAATTGTAGTATTGAATCTTACCCATAGTAAACGTAATTATGAATGGGAATTTAGATGGGGGAAGCATATTTTTGGTTTAAGCTCTAAGGATGAAAATGGTATTATGAATTATGATTTGAGTGAAGATGTGTCACTTTATGATCTCTACGAATCTATAGAAAATACACCAAGTTACAAGACCAAAGGTGTATATGAATCAATGGAATTCGATATTAAGATTACTTCTAATTCGGATACGGTTTCTAATATCTCAGTTCCACTTGGTGACTATGATAAGCTGAGTCAAAAAATTAAAAAGGAAATAGTTAAACACAATACACCATTCAATATTTATTTTTCTAATATAGGTTCTGTAAATAGTAAAAAGAATGGAGGTTTCATGATTACAGTGCACCAATATCTGAACAATGATAAGAAGGGTAAAGAAGTGCAAGATGAAATGAAGAAAATAAAAGCGGTATGGGGAGAATTAAATATTAAAGGATATGATCTGGGTTGGATGAGATCCCATGGAAATGCAAGGATGTTTGATCGGGTTCATTTTAGTAATATGGAAGAAGAATTTAGTATTGAAAAGAAGAAGTTTATCAGCAATATAAATGATGAATTCCAATTGGCAGTAAATGATGAGAATGCAAGGGTTCCTGAAAATTCAAGTCTTACAATGTCAATTCGTAAGGCGGAGTTTGTAAGTTCAAATATTAGTTGGAATTCAGAAGAAAAGAAATATTCACCTAATGAGGGCGCAAGATCTTATAATATATCTTCTGTTTATCATGGAAGGGAATTTAGAAGTGTTCAGGAAGAGTTTGATTTTAAAGAAATGCTTGATAAGGGAGATGATTATATCAAAGATATCTTAGGTAGTGTGACGGACGGAGATGTGATTACGATTATTGTAGAAGATTCGTTAAATGTAGAAGATGGTGATTATTTTTATTTTAAGATGACTATCGTTGATGAAGATGCTGCTTACCAGCCACCTTTTAAAGTGGAACTACCTGCTACGTCTGATACTTATACAGATTTTCAAATTTATTATAATGTTGAAGATGATAAGACATATGTCAAGGTTGATACTACTGCAACAGGTAATGAAAATATAGTTAAAGCATATAGGCATAGCACTTCGTATGAGTTAATGCACGTACCCGATTTTAAAACAAAAACTAGAGTTAATGATTCTAGAGTTTTGCCAAGAGGGATTCTTAAAATAGATCCAGATATGGATCTTACAGTATCAGTTCAACGTATGGAAAGGCTTAATGAGCATTATACTTTATCGGATCGTATGATTAGGATGGATTGGGGTCGTATGGTCTCTATGCCGGGTATTGGTAATTTTTCTGTTAAGGAATTTAGGAGATCAAGTCGATCAAATGTATTATTGTCAGCGGGTGATAAATTCTTGGATGTAGCAAGATTTGATTTAGTTATTATCAGTGAAAGCCGAGAGCCAACGCGTATTAGAACCAATAATATTAAATCACTAATGTGTAGACAAGCCTTTAAAGAATTGGATGGGGAATTAAGTATTTACTTTGACAATATTGTCATTAGTGATAAAGATGAGTTTAAGTATTACCCTTACCAATTTGTGTTTAATGTAGAGTAGTAGGTTGTTACTTATTTTGTGTGAAGAACTCTTTTCTAGTTTCTTATAAGCATAATTACTTTACCAATTCAGCTAAGGTAGCATGAGTATCATCCAACATTTTCCTTACTCCATCGTAGTCGCCAGCCTGGGCATATACTCGCAGCACCGGCTCAGTGCCACTTGGTCTGATCATCACCCAAGTGTCATCAGCTACGAAAAATTTATATCCGTCTACTTTTTCTATTTTTAAAACATCACGACCTCCGATAGATTTAATTTTATCTTCTTTACATAGATCCATTATGGCCCACTTTTTATCATTATCGATATGAAGATCGTCTCTATCAAACTTGAATGCACCCACTTTGGCGTAGACTTCTTGTATGAGATCTTGCATCGATTTGCCAGTTTTGGCCATGAATTCCATGATGAGTAATCCAATCCATATTCCATCTCTTTCAGGAATATGTCCAGCAACTGCTAATCCACCAGATTCTTCTCCACCAGCGATTAGTTTTTCATTGACCATAATCTCAGCGATATACTTAAATCCAATTTTGGTGACTTCAAAATCCAATCCATAGATCTCTGCGAGTTTCTGCATTTTTTCTGTTACTGAGAAAGTTACAACCACTTTTCCGGTCTCATTTTTATATTCCTTCAGGTAGTAAAGAAGCAATAGTAATAAATGTTGACTGTCCACGAAATCTCCATTAGCATCAAACATACCTACACGATCAGCATCTCCGTCATTTGCAAGTCCTACATTGATCTCTGAGTGATCTTTGATATATTGACTTAGCTTAGTTAGATTTCGGCTGATAGGTTCGGGTGCTTGGCCATAAAAGGATGGATTGTTTTCGCAATGTAAAAGCGCCGCATTATCAAATAGTTGTTTGATTACGTTTTGTCCAGCTCCGTACATTGCGTCATATGCGAGTTTGATGCCTGAGTTACGAATAAGATCAAGATCAAAATTAGATTTGATATGATCGATATATATAGACTCTAGATCTGTCATTATTAATTTTCCAGACTCTAATGCTTTACTTAAGTTAGCTGAGGCAGTAGGAATCACATCTAGTATAAATGATTCTACTTCGGCTATATCCTTAGGTATTGTTGGTCCACCATATGCCGATTTTAGTTTGAATCCATTATAGCTAGGAGGATTGTGACTGGCTGTGATTACGATTCCGAGGTCAGCAGCATGCTTAACTATACCCAATGATACCATAGGCGTAGAAACGAAGTCTTCTCCCAGATATACTGTAAGTCCATGTGAAAGGCAAATTTCTGCGGCTCTATCAGCAAACATCTTTCCTCCAAATCTGGTATCATGGCCGATTACTATTTTTTTCATTCCTTTGGAAACCATCCATCTTGCAGTAGCGTCTGATACTCTACTAAGATTATCTAATGTGTATTCTTGAGCTATGATAGCTCTCCATCCGTCAGTTCCAAATTTAATAGGTGTCATATTGCTTATTTGTTATTACTATCGGACAAAGAAACGTAATTATAACGATAATGTGGAACCGCAAGAGATAAATGTCTCTTATAGCTTATGATACACATTAGTTATTTATTTAATATATTTACCTCAAATATTCAATGATTTGAAAGATACGCATAAGCTCAGGGGGTTAAGACAAAGACTTGTAAATTATTTACAGTCGAGAGGTATTGATGATTCGCGAATTTTGGATGCATTCATGGATATTCCTAGACATTACTTTATGTCACAAGACTTTGCAGAATGGGCATATCGTAATGAAGCTTTTCCTATAGCTGCAGGACAGACTATTTCTCATCCTTATACGGTGGCATTTCAGACGGACTTGTTGCAGATCAAATCATCGGATAAAGTACTTGAGATAGGAACAGGGTCAGGATATCAAGCAGCGGTAATATCTTCAATGGGAGCCAAGCTATATACCATAGAAAGGCAAGCCGAATTGTATCACAACACTAATAAACTATTGATAAAATTAGGTTACGATCGCATACGAACCCTATTTGGAGATGGATATCAAGGAGCACCGAGATTTGCTCCATTTGATAAAATCATAGTTACTTGTGGAGCTTCTTATTTACCGAAGGCATTGCCATATCAACTCAAGATAGGAGGTCATATGGTGATACCAATAGGAGAAGGCGATGATAAGATGATGACTGTAATTACAAGAGAATCAGAATCAGAGTTTTCTTCGGAAAAAAAAGGCATCTTCAAGTTTGTACCCTTCCTTCAAGGGACTAATGAAGAGCCATCTTCTTCAGTATCTCGACCTATAAAAAGAGTAAGTATCTAGTCTCTGCCAAGCTAGTGCTAACAGTTATGTTACAATTTTTTATTATAATGTTAGCCTTATTATTAGTCACGCTATATTTTCCTTCCTCCAACTTTCTTGGTCTTACGACTGACTTTACGAGCTTTATCTACATCGACTAGCAATGCTGACATGGCGCTTTGACTATTAGTTTTATATGTTTTTCCTTTATAAGTAACTTTTCCTACTCTACGATCCCACTCTTTGGCAAGTAGAACGAATTTACCTCCTGCCTTCTTATTTGGACCAAACATCAAGAAACTGTCATCACCCTCTTCGAATGAAATGGCAAAGCGATCTTGTTTGGGAGAAAACATAAGTACTCCTGGAGTTTCTCGAGGAAATATGATCTCTTCTACTTTTCGGCCATCAATTATCTTTATCTTGCCCTCAGCGATCTTAGATTCATTGATACCGAGATCACGATAAAGTACGATGTCTTTAGATAGATAAAATTGTACACTCTGGAGCTCAGCTTTTGACAATTTATAGTCGTTGTGCATAGTTTCTGTGTAGTAATTGAGTGATGGGCTACATGAGCTCATTAGCCCTATAATTGCGATGAATAATAATTTGATAATTGACTTCATATACTTATCCCTTTTAATAGTGAATGTAATTAGTGAGTTTGTTGGCCTCGCTAAATGTAGTACAACGTTAGACGCATCGTCAAGCTCATTAAGAATGATTAACAGACAGTTTAACTTAATATTAAAATATTGATGTAGTTATGATTGATTCAATATGAATAGAGCGAAGTCGTACTAGATGACTTTTAGTATATCGAACTTGGGGCAAAGGAAAATATAGGGCAAAAAAAAGTGGTTCCTGATTGAGTCAGAAACCACTAAGGTTGGTAAACTGAGAATAATAAGGTTCTAACTAATCAAGTCTCAGATCTTCTACGTGCACTTTCGGGTACGCAGCCTTATCAAAGGCAAATATCTTATCGTCATATGTTTTATTTGACGCAATGTCTCCTAGATTTAAAGTGTATCTAGAGCCATCTCTTGCAAATATGGTAATATTTTTCATCATATTATCTTTTTTGCTAATGCTAATTCTCATTTTTATGTATTCTGAGTCTCTATCGAGCGGTTTGAACTCAATATCGGTCAATTTAGTGCCTTTTTCAGTCCTCACATCAGTAATTGCATATATGTATTCATTTGACTCATAGATCCGTAAGATGTCTTTTGGAGACATGATTTGGCCTTCGTCTTCAAAGTCAGCATCGCTTAATTGTACCTCTTTATTAGACTTCAAATGGACCCAAATATGGGTCCCATTGTTATATATTTCTTGATCGTCAAGATTCAAATAATACATATCACCTGATTGAATGATTTTGCCATTTTGAATTTCTGTATCTTGTCCTGAAAGTTTCAATTCTAATGTAAATTCAGCTTCCATACTTAAGAAACTGTCATACTTTTTCTTCAATTTGTCGAGAATCTTAGTGGCTTCAGGATCAGATTTTTCATTTACCTGAGCATATGTACTCATGATTAATCCAAAGCTTAGTAGTAGTGTGATATATTTTTTCATATTCTTCCGTTGTAAATGAATGATATAAGTATAACCCTAATAGGATCGCAAAAGTATCATTTCTCAGGGTTAAACCCTTGTTAAAAAAGAGGTTTTGGATCTTGGTAGAATTCTAAATAATCACGATTCTAGTCTTGTATCCGAAACATTGATGATAAATCTGACTACGATAAAAAAAGAGGTTTTGGATCTTGCTCTAAAACTAAATAGTCACGATTTCAGTATTGTATCCAAATCGTCAATGATAAATCTGTTGGTGCAAAAAAAAGAATGTTGCAGGTTGGTCCTTACTTTTCATTTATGTATTTAGCTATATAAACAATACAACTATCAAATGGATATCAAATAGTCCATTTTTTTAATGAACTTGGTCCTTTCTTAAAATATCGTCGTAAATGAATCATAATTCGCAGCATATATTGACTCTTGAGCCACTAACATTAGCTCAGATTGGAGAAATTATTAATAGTAACCAACAAATTGCCCTTGATGAAGAATGTAGAAATCGTGTAAAGGTTAATAGAGATTATCTAGAAGCTAAGATATCGCAAGACAATATGACTATTTATGGTATCAATACTGGTTTTGGATCACTTTGTGATACGATTATTCCCCAGAAGGGGCTAGAAGATTTGCAGCGAAACCTTGTATTGTCTCACTCATGTGGAACAGGTCCAGCTATCCCACTTCATATAGCTAAGATTGTTCTGTTACTTAAGATTAAGAATTTGTCATTAGGCTGTTCTGGGGTAAGAGTATCGTTATTGGAGAGACTTATAAAGATGTATAATGCGGATATGATTCCGGAGCTTTTTGAAATGGGGTCTCTAGGTGCATCAGGAGATTTGGCTCCTCTAGCACATCTTGCAGCGACGATGTTAGGTGAAGGATATGTATATCATAGTGGCGAGAGAATTTCGGCACAAGAGGGTTTAGATCGACTTTGTGAATCTCAATTTGTATTGGGGCCCAAAGAAGGTCTTGCTTTGTTGAATGGAACACAGTTTAGCACAGCATATGCTCTACATGGAGTACTAGAGGCTAATAGATTGTTATCATTAGCGAATCATACTGCTGCGATGTCTATGGATGCATTTATGTGTTCCTTGGACCCATTGGACGCTAATATTCATAGAGTAAGAAATCAGACAGGGCAGATTAATGTAGCTGAACAAATTAGAGGACTTTTAGAAGATACCCAACTTGCAGGCCAAGGAAAATATAGTGTACAAGATCCTTACTCATTCCGTTGTGTACCGCAGGTGCATGGAGCTAGCTATGATGCTATTGCATATGCTAGTAATATCGTGGAGCGAGAGGTTAATGCTGTTACGGATAATCCTAATATTTTTGACAAGGAAGATAAAATCTTATCTGGCGGTAATTTCCATGCTCAGCCCATTGCATTAGCATTGGATTTTCTGGCTATTGCACTTTCAGAATTAGGAAGTATTTCAGAAAGAAGGACTTATGTCTTTTTAGGCGCTAATAGAGAATTGCCACCATTCCTTATCGATGATGCAGGGCTCAATAGTGGCATGATGATACTACAATATACTGCTGCATCTATTGCTAGTCAAAACAAGCAACTATGTACGCCAGCTTCGGTAGACAGTATCATTTCATGTAATGGACAAGAGGATCATGTAAGTATGGCAGCTAATGCGGGCACGAAATGTTATAGAGTCGTACAAAACCTAAAGTCGCTTATCTCAATCGAATTAATACTTGCAGCTCAAGCGAAAGATTTTAGAGAAGGTAAGTTATCTGGATCTGTGATACAGAGTATGCATGAATCCTTTCGACTAAAAGTGCCATTCATGAAAACAGATATGTACTGTAAAGATTTAATTGTCAGTGCTGAATCATATGTAGATCAGTGGCATGCTTAAATCAATATCTTATATATCGACCGCAGTATTGTTATTGATAGCATCTAATTCTTGGAGCCAAAGCACGAGTACATACTTTGGTGAAGTAATGCTTGGAAAAGTAGTGAAGCATAGAGAAGGACTATTATACGATGTGCCACCTGTTAGTACTATTTTTCATTTAGGAAAGGTTACTCAAACCAATGGATCAAAATCATGGCATGAGTACTGGGGCTATCCTAGGTTAGAACAATCAATTCACTTTAATGTTTTTGGTGATTCTGAGGTCTTGGGTTATGCAATTGCAGCGGCACCAGGCGTAGGTTTTTACATATATCGAGGAAAGCGATCTTCTATATTATTGCGTATGGCCGCAGGTTTTGCATATCTCACAAGAGAATTCAATCCATTGACTAATCCTACAAATAATGCAATTGGATCTAATTTTAACAATACTACCCAATTCAAATTATCATACGAAACATCTATTGTAAAAAACTTTTCATTGGATATTGGATTAGGTCTAACCCATTATTCCAATGGCTTGAGCTCAAGTCCAAATAGTGGGATCAATGTAATAGGTCTGCATCTAGGGGTCAAACCGACTATAGCCAATCGGAAAATGTCAGAAAATAATTCAGCGGCGCCAGAGTCTATCACAAAACACTGGGGACTAAATGGATATATAAGCTACGGTGTAGCAGAGTATGTTGTTCCTGGTGGTCCCAAATATCCAATCAAAAATTACACGCTAGGAATCTACTACCAAGCTCATCCGTTTATTAAATGGCATGCGGGGATAGATTATGATTATGCTTTAGGTGATTATGAATTTGCAATCCGAGACTTCCAATCAGAAGAAGTAGCAGTGGGAAAAGCTACTTCAACAGCTGTGTTTGCCGCCGTGGAAGGTATATTCGGTGAAATCAGTTTTAGGTATCAGATGGGCTATTATCTTGATATCTTATACGAGCGATCTGAAAAAGTACCGTATTCCAAGCTTAATTTCATTTATAATATACCGTACAAACTTTATGATGTAAGTCCTTATATCGGTGTATTATTGAAAACGCATGTGGCTGTGGCTGATCATGTAGCAATTCAAGTGGGACTAGAATGGTAATAAATATTATACCACTTTAAATCTTGCTAAATAGTTGAATGTAAAAAGCTTCTAAATTAATCTAAATACTCTTCCAGTTTGGTGACTAGGACTTGTTTACTTTGACCGCCAGTATGTCTCCATTTTACTTCACCTTTGTCATAAATCATAAGAGTGGGAATACTTCTGATTTCTAGCTGTTGTGCTAGTTCTTCATTTTTATCAATATTGATTTTAATGATTCGTACTTGATCACCAAGTTCTTCTTTTACCTCTTGTATGACCGGCATCATAGCTTTGCAAGGTCCACACCAATCGGCATAGAAATCTATCAATACTGGAAGTCCATCATCTATCAGATCGTGAAAATTAGTCTTTGCCATGATATATTAATTTATTTTTGTGTCTTATTTTATTATTTGGAGCCGTTGGATGCTCCGATCATTGATATAAAAGATATTATGAAGAAGATAGTTCAATTAATATGTGTTGCATTAGTCACAATTTCAATTGGTTGTAAACCAAATAGCCAAACATCGGTTGAAAATGAAGCTTCTAGCGTAGATATGTCTAATAAAACAGTAGACATCAATCAGCTGTATCAATTTTACTATAGTAACCCAAGTAATCTTGATGAAAGAGAAGAAAATCAAATTATCGATTATATCGTAGATAAGAATCTAGCTCCTACTAGGTCTGTGACAGGCTTATATTATCAAATTACACAAGAAGGAACTGGTGAAAGAATTAGACCAGGCGATCAACTAGAAGTCCATTATACGGGTCGTTTTTTGGATGGAAGAGTATTTGATAGCAGCGTGGACCGTGGTAATCCTTTAAAATTTAAATTAGGAACAACTGGATTGATTATGGGTTGGCTTGAGGGACTGAGGTATATGAAACTGGGATCTAAAATGACTTTAGTCGTTCCATCGCGTTTGGCTTATCAAAGCAGAGGTTTTGGAAGTATGATTGGTCCAGATACGCCATTGACATTTGAGCTGGAAATTATAAAAATGAACTAGAAGTACTTAATGCAAATACCACTATCAGACGGCGAGCTAAGTTATTATCAGGATTTTATTCCTCACGATGAAAGTATCCAATACTTACAAATTCTTTTGGACGATATTAAATGGCAGCAGAATAAGATCAAAATGTTTGGTAAGGTATACGATGAACCAAGGCTAACAGCTTGGTATGGTGATCAAGGGTTGAGTTATAAATATTCAGGTATACAACTAAATCCTACGCCGTGGATAGAAATGTTGGAAGAGTTGAAATCTAAAGTAAGCTTGCTTGCTAAAGTTCAGTTTAATAGCGCATTACTTAATTATTATCGAGGTGGAAATGACTCTATGGGTTATCATCAAGATAATGAACCCGAATTAGGTGTTAATCCGGTAATTGCCTCGTTATCATTTGGTGCAGAGCGCACTTTCCAACTCAAGCACATTAGAGATAAATCGATTAAGCGAAAAGATATTCCTTTGAAGAGTGGATCGCTATTAATCATGGCGGGTGAAACTCAACATCATTGGAAGCATCAGATTCCTAAGACCAAAAAGTCTATTGGTCCAAGGCTCAACATTACTTTTAGAGTGATAAAACATTAGTGATATGAGGATGTATTTGACAGAGATAAATAGCCGTTGATCACAAACATTAAGGAAAAATCTGAACTAGAAAAGGTCAAAATGATTCTGATTTATACTTGATACTAACGAACTAAAGTGTAAATCAGAACATTAAAAATGGGTAGAGCTTCGAATGTGAAAGTGTTTGTAATCTGTGCTGGTATCCTCCAAAAATTAATCAACTGCCTTTTTTGTCCTATCGCAAGCTCCATCACACTTCCCATATAAGTTAAGCGAGTGATGTGTCACTTTGAAATTTAATATTTCACCCATCATACTCTTTATTTGCTGGATACGAGGATCACAGAATTCTAGTACTTTGCTACAATCAACACAGATCAAATGATCATGTTGCTTATAGCCATATGACTTTTCGTATTGAGCTAAATTTTTACCAAATTGATTTTTACTGACAAGGTCACAATTGACAAGTAACTCTAGTGTATTATAAACAGTGGCTCGACTCACACGATAGTTTTGATTTTTCATGTGTATGTATAGAGTCTCTGCATCGAAGTGGTCAGATCTACGGTAGATCTCCTCCAAGATGGCATAGCGCTCAGGTGTCTTTCGGTGAGAGTTAGACACTAAATGAGATGTAAAAATTGCTTTTACTTCTTCTAATAGTTGCTCGTTATTTTCTATAGCCTCTTGGTTCATAGTTCAATTAGTTATCCGCTTTTGAGATGCGACTGACAGTAGATACGCCATCAACCTTCTCTACGGCTCTTAAGACAACAGTTAGCTGATTAGTGTTCTTCACAACAATACTTATTTTTCCTTCGAATACACCTTGTGTCCCAGCGATTGCAAATGACCTAATATCAATACCTAGCTTATTAGATATTTCGTTGGTCAATGCTTGAATTACTCCAACACCACTATCGACTCCTGTTACGAGTAAATCTACTACAAATTCTGAGGAAACAGAATTACTCCATTCCGCCTTAAGAATTCTATAGCCGTAATTGGCCATCAAGTGAGTCGCATTAGGACAGTTGGTTCTGTGGATTTTGAGACCAGTAGTAGCAGTCAGGTACCCAAATATATCATCACCCTGTACTGGACTACAGCAGTTCGATAATGAAAACTGATACATATCAGCAGGTTCGCCATTTACAAGTATATTACTCTTGTTGTTGTGTATTTTTTTAGGCTTCTTATCATCACTTGGTGTTGGTGGTACTTTTTCTACTTCACGGAGTACTAGATTATGGTCGACTACTTCAAATGCCTTTAATTCTGCTACTCTTATATGGTCATTAGCCAATGCAAAATAGAGATCCGGTCTAGAAATAAATCCAAAATGCTTAACAAGCATATCAATATTATCGTCATAGTTGACTTTGAGATTTTTGAGTTTACGCTGAAGTGCTTCTTTGCCTAATTCTCCTTTTTTACGGCGTTCTTCCTTCATAGCAGATCTAATCTTAGATCTAGCTTTTCCGGTAACCACCATTTTAAGCCAGTTTTCTGTAGGCTTTTGATTCTTATTTGTAGTTACGAAGACTTGATCACCATTTTGAAGCTTGTACCCCATAGGAACAAGCTTGTTGTTGATCTTAATAGCTGTAGCTTGGTATCCAACATCTGAATGAACATCAAATGCAAAATCAAGGGCTGTAGCACCTTTTGGTAAGATCTTCATATCACCATTAGGTGTAAAAGCATAGATCTCTTCTGCGAAAAGATTACTCTTGAAATCGTTTAAAAATTCTAATGCACTATTATGCTGAGTATCGAGTACTTCCCTGATATTAGATAGCCATCTATCGTATACACTATGTTCGTTTTTGACACCTTTATATTTCCAATGCGCAGCGAATCCCTTTTCAGCGATCTCATCCATTCGCTCACTACGTATCTGTACTTCTACAAATCTACCGTTGGGTCCGATTACGGTAGTGTGAAGTGACTCGTATCCATTTCCTTTGGGTGTAGTTACCCAATCTTTAAGACGCTCGGGTATTGGATTATAGACATCAGTGATTATACTATATACTTGCCAGCAAAAACTTTTCTCTTTATCTACGGGGGTATCAATGATAATTCTTACTGCAAAAATGTCATAGATTTCTTCAAAGGGAGTTTTTTTGGTCTTGATTTTATTATAGATACTTGATATCGCCTTTATTCTACTTTGTGTGCGGTAGGGTATATCTAGTTCATCTAGTTTCGCTTCCATTGGAGTAATGAATTTCGAGATGTATTCCTTACGATCAGATGCAGTTTGGCTAATTTTCTGCTTCAGATCAGTGTATACAGCTGGTTCATTGATCTTAAGGCAAAGGTCTTGAAATTCTGTTTTGATCTTATACAAGCCGAGTCTATGAGATAGAGGCATGTAGATATAACTGGTCTCAGCAGCTATTTTGAGTTGTTTGTGCCTCGGCATTGATCCTATCGTACGCAGATTATGTATTCTGTCGCACATCTTTATGAGGATTACACGTACATCCTCTACAAGAGTACTCAATACCTTTTTGAAATTTTCTGCTTGTGGGCTTTCTACATTATAAAGGCCATCTAATTTGGTAAGGCCATCTACGATTTTTACTATTCTTGGGTTAAATGATTTGGCAATATCATCTAAGGTATATTCTGTATCTTCTACTACATCATGAAGTATAGCACATACAACGGCTGTAGGACCGAGTCCCATCTCTTCGAAAGAAATACGTGCCACCTCCAGAGGGTGTAATATATAGGGTTCTCCAGACTTTCTTCTTTGGAATCTGTGACCATGCACAGCCATTTCATAAGCACGTTCTAAGTACATATGATCATCGCCTGAGAGCTTGGGTTTTATTTTGACCATTAGGCTGTCAAATGCAGCTCTTATTTCTTTGCGCTCGTCTTGAGTTATTTCTTTGGTAGCAGACATGATTATGAAATAGCTTATAGGTATGAATATGTATCAATAATAATACTGCAAATATGGCTCCTCTTGGCCAATATGATGCACTTGGAGCCCTTATAAATTAGGGATTCTATTACTTTTTGATGAATGATACTGAAAGGAGATGCCATATGTCAAATATTTTTTCAAAAACATAGATATTTTCTCAAAAAGGTATTACATTTGCAGCGCTTTAAGAAAGATGAAGTTCTTTCACGCGGGTGTGATGAAATTGGTAGACATGCTAGACTTAGGATCTAGTGCTTCACGGCGTGGGGGTTCGAGTCCCTCCACCCGCACATATTTTTCAATATTTACATCGATATGATGTTCTATAATAAATGCTTTTCTTATGCTCTTTTTGCTGGGAAAAGCATTTGTGTTTAAGGCCATCCTTAATGATTAAATTAACTCAGTCGATATTCCATTGAGCCAAGATTAATAAAAATATTACAACAAATAAATAGATCGCTCGGTTGTTAGAGGCAACAAATGAGGATTCACTCCATTTAAGTAAATACACACAGTAGATATGAAAATTGATAGAAAAGACACAGGAAACGGAACTGGGACTATCACGATCACAGTAGAAACGGCTGACATCAAAGATAAGTATAACAACAGTCTTAAAGATTACGCTAGCAAAGCTCAGATCAAAGGGTTTCGTAAAGGAAAAACTCCTGTCAACTTCATCAAAAAGATGCACGGTCACGGTATACTAGCTGATACAGTTAACAACGTGATGCAAACTGAGCTTTCTGAATATATCAAATCAGAAGAGCTTGATCTTATCGGACAGCCTATACCTTCAGAAACTGAAGAGGAGCAAGTGGCATTAGATCCATTTAAAATAGAAGACATTACGTTTAACTTCGATTTCGCAGAAGCACCAAAGCTTAAATTAAAAGCTGCAAAGGATCTAGGTATATATACAACATATGATGTTCAAGTTCCTGATGCAATGATCGAAGAAGAGATCGCGAATGGACTGAAGAGATTAGGGACGCAAGAGGAAACCGAAGAAGCTATTATAGAAAACGATTTAGTGACAGTTATGTCTGTTGAACTTGATGGTAAGAAAGTAAAAGAAGGTGGTCACGAGACAGAATTCTCTGTGTTAGTGAACATGATCAAAGATGAAAAAGCTAAAAAAGCGTTCTTAGGAGCGAAGAAAGGTGATTCATTAGATTTTGATGTATATACTTTAGAGAATGGTACTTCTGAAGATTATGTAGCTAAGTATTTACTTAAGCTAGAGCCGGAGGAGGCAGCCAGTGTAGGCAAAATGTTTAGAGGTGAAGTTACCAAAGTGATGAGAGTGACTGAAGCCGAGAAGAACGCTGAGTTTTTCCAGAAATTCACAGGTGATCAATCAGTGGATAGTGAAGAGAAAGCTAAAGATGCTATCAGAACTAACGTAAAAAAACATTATACGAAAGAAAGTGATAATCTACTTAAGGGAAAGATTGCGAGTGATCTTATTGAACAGCATCCAGTAGAATTTCCAGAAGTATTCATGAAAAGATGGATCCGGGTGGCAACTGAAAATGCAGAAACGCTAAATATAGAGCAAGAGTATGATGCATATGCTAAGCAACTACAATGGACACTTATTAAGTCCCAATTGATGGAACAACATAAGGTAGAAGTTACAGAAGACGATATCAAAGCAGCAGCTAGAGAAAGAGTATTATCTTACTTCGGTGGTGGAGCTGCTGGAGTAGATGAGGCGATGATCGAAGGGATCATACCGAGATTACTTAATGATCAGCAGCAATTAAATCAGATATATACTGGTGTAGAGTTTGACAAACTAATGAATGCATTAGTTAAAGAAGTCACAACAGAGGTGAAATCATTGAACACTGATGAGTTCAAAGGCGTTGTAGATGCTTACAATGAAGAGATGAAGGGGAAAGGGTAATTCAATTATTCTTAGTATTTTTCATCATTATTTGACAGACTTATAAAATATACTACAGATATGTTTCCAAAAGATGAATTTAGAAAGTATGCTACTAAGCACCTCAATATGAGTGGCATGCACCTCGATAAATATATGGGTGCTACGGTACCTAATATCAATGGATTTACTCCGCAAGTAATAGAGGAGCGCCAGATGAATGTAGCAAGCATGGATGTATTCTCAAGACTGATGATGGATAGAATCATCTTTATGGGAGTACCTGTGAATGACTATGTGGCTAATGTAATCCAAGCACAACTACTTTTTTTAGAATCTACTGATCCAAAAAGAGATATTCAAATGTTTATCAATAGTCCAGGAGGATCTGTGATAGCAGGAATGGGTATCTATGATACAATGCAGTATGTGGCACCTGATGTAGGAACTATATGTACAGGATTGGCAGCGAGTATGGGCGCAGTATTACTATGCGCAGGTGTAACAGGTAAGCGTACATGTCTACAACATAGTAGAGTGATGATACACCAGCCAAGTGGAGGGATGCAAGGTCAGTTTACTGATATGGAGATCTCATACAATCTGATCAAGAAACTTAGAGATGAATTGTACGAAATTATGGCTCATCACACAGGAAAATCTTTTGATGATATCCTAAATGATTCTATGCGTGATAATTGGATGACAGCAACAGAAGCAAAAGAATATGGTTTAGTTGATGAAGTATTAGACAGAAAAAATCCAAGAAAGAAAGAAGCATAGTTAATATGTTGCTTTCAGATTAAAATGCATATGATGCAATTGTCTTTTTCAATGGGAACGATGATGGTATCATATGCATTTCTATTATAGATACGATCTCTCTTAATGACTTATATAAAATGAAGTATACATCAGGATCGTTGTGTTAAAGTTCATCACTATGAAATTTTGCGATCAAATAGTGATTTAAAAACAGTCAGATATGAAAAATAAAAAGCTAAAATGTTCATTTTGTGGTAGAGATAAGAGCGAGGCTCTTGTACTTATAGCAGGTATAGAAGGACACATTTGTGATGTCTGTATAGAGCAAGCTTACGAAATAGTATCTGACGAAGTAGGTGCTAAGTCAGAAGGTGAAGTAGGACATGAATTCAACATATCTGAAGATATAAAGCCTGCAGATATTAAAAGGTATCTAGATCAGTATGTAATAGGTCAAACAGAAGCTAAGAAGTATCTTTCTGTAGCTGTTTATAATCATTATAAAAGATTGAAGTTTAATAAAATTGATGATGTAGAAATACAGAAATCAAACATCATGTTTATTGGTGAAACTGGAACAGGAAAGACCTTATTGGCCAAGACGATCGCTAAATTCTTGCAAGTGCCATTTACTATTGTAGATGCTACAGTGTTTACTGAGGCAGGATATGTAGGGGAGGATGTAGAAAGTATGTTGAGTAGGTTATTGCAGGCTTGTGACTTCAATGTAGAAGCCGCGCAAAAGGGAATCGTATATATAGATGAGATAGATAAAATCGCACGTAAAAACGATAATCCAAGTATCACACGTGATGTATCTGGTGAGGGTGTGCAGCAAGCCATGTTAAAGATGCTAGAAGGAACGGTAGTAAACGTACCCCCTCAGGGAGGTCGTAAGCATCCTGAGCAAAGTATGATCAAAGTAGATACCAATGATATACTTTTTATCTGTGGTGGAGCATTTGATGGAATTCAGAAGCTAATAGCGAAAAGGTATAATACTCAAGTAATAGGATTTAGTACTGAAGATAGTGAACAGATCGATGGTGATAACCTACTCCAATATGTGTCACATCAAGATATCAAGTCATTTGGGTTGATACCCGAATTGATCGGTAGAATACCAGTACTAACATACTTAGAACCTTTAGATAAGGAAACATTAATTAATATCCTTACGGAACCAAAGAATGCATTATTAAAACAATATTCTAGGCTCTTTGAAATGGAAGGAATACGCCTTTCTTTTACAAAAGATGCAATGGATTACATCGCAGGTAAAGCGCTTGATTATAAGTTAGGAGCAAGAGGGTTGAGGTCGATCTGTGAAGCTATACTTACCGACGCAATGTTTGAATTGCCATCTCATAGCGATATCAAAGAATTTGAAGTAGATCTGACTTATGCTAAAGATAAGGTTGATAAGTCTAAACTAGAAAAGCTCAAAGTCGCATAAAAAATCAGTGTCTACCCAAATTCAGGTAGATGAAATATTCCACTAATAAATATACAATTAAAGTATTCTATAAGCTATTAATTGTTTGGTGTTAGGCCTATCTTCGAGGGTAGGTAGGGTTCCTGATTCGATCCCTATCTAAATTAGACTAAGGACCTAATAGATCGAGAACTACATTTCATTTTGGCGAAAGCTGGAATGACTAGGCCCATGTATTCAACTTTACTGATTTTTTTAAAATCCTCGATCTTATGTATATTCAACCAGATGGATATCGACTCTGTTTTCCCCAAACAATAAAGAAACTTGCTTTTCTAGCTATATCCTGTTTTATGTGTGTAGGATTATCGGCCCAGTCGTATGATTTTACGATAACAGCTGGCGATATCGATGGCCAAGTACTCGCAGGAGTAGCTGCCACTGGTACTAATTGTGCGGGTGGACTTGCTGAAATGTCAATTGATGTTACAGATTTAAGCTTTTTATGCCCAGGAGGCGAAATGTTAGATACAGAAATAGGAAGTGATATTTCAATCGCTAATGTATCTATTGATATTGCTCATACATTTGATGGTGATATGGATATAATCCTTATCTCACCAGCAGGAACTACACTCGAACTAGCTGACGGTGAAGGTGGATCAGGTGATAATTATACTGGTACTTTATTCGTTGATGGTGCAGCAGTTAATGTTGTAGATGGAGTTGCTCCATTTACAGGAGAATTTGCTCCAGAAGACGGACCAATGAATACTGCATTCGCAGGAGAAGATGGTGAAGGTGTATGGACTATACAAGTTTGTGATACTTTCAACGATGCAGGAGTAGATGCAGCCGGTGACGGAGACCTTTTAGGAGGTGCTATCGAATTCTTAGCTGACGCAACTTCTTGTCCAATATTCTGTGACCTCGAATGTCCAGGTGACATTATCGAGAACCTAGAGCCAGGTGAGTGTTCAACATTAATTACACCAAACCCAGTAACTATATCAGGTGCAGGATGTAATTTATTTGTTCCAGTATTAGCTCCAGACCCAATCGAACTATCGCCACTAGCTGATAGAGTAGGATTATGGGCATTTGGAGGAAATGATACTGATCCAGCATTCTTTTTCAACCCAGGTGATGATAATACTCTTATCATCCAAGGTGGAGATACTCCAACAGGAGATAGCTACGCATGGGCTGAATATGAAGCTCCAGTATTTTCAGACGGAAGTA
>CALLPN010000015.1 GCA_938015435.1 uncultured Saprospiraceae bacterium | reverse complement strand
CTCACTCTCTCACTCTCTCACTCTCTCACTCTCTCACTCTCTCACTCTCTCACTCTCTCACTCTCTCACTCTCTCACTCTCTCACTCTCTTACTCTCTTACTCTCTTACTCTCTTACTCTCTCAATCTCTCAATCTCATTCCCCTTTCACAAATTTCATGCTCAAACTATTGACACAATGACGGGTGTTTTTTGCTGTCAATCGCTCACCTGTAAATACATGACCTAAGTGACCGTCGCAAGTATTACAAACAATCTCTACTCTACGACCATCAGCATCAGGCACTTTTTTGACTGCACCCTCTATCTCATCATCAAAGGCGGGCCATCCACATCCAGAATTGAATTTGCTCTCTGAAGTATATAGTGGAGTATTACACTTTCTGCAGATGTAATGTCCATTTTCGAAGTGCTTATCATATTCACCAGTAAAAGGTCTTTCTGTGCCTTTCTGCTCGATTACATATGACTCTTCTTTGCTTAGCTCGTTGTATTTTATATCACTCATTTTACTTACTTCTTTAATTTAAAAATTCAGCTACTAACACTACAAATATTCTTCCTTCATCAAATGTGCAAACGACTTTTTAAGCTTGCCTACTTTAGGAGTAATTACTACATGGCAATATGGTTTGCTCGATTGGCCATTGTAATAATTTTGATGATACTTTTCTCCAGGATAGTATGTTGTAAGCGGTGCAAGTTCTGTAACGATCGGATCACTAAACAATTGATTAGCTACATCTTTGATAGACTTTTCAGCAATCGATTTTTCATTTTCATCTGCATAGAATATAACAGATCTATATTGAGTTCCTTTATCAGCTCCTTGTCTATTGAGAGAAGTAGGATCATGTGATGTCCAAAATATTTCAAACAATTGTTCCAATGAGATCACTTCAGGATCATAAGTAATCTGAATGATTTCAGCATGTCCTGAGGCTCCGGTACAGATGTCTTTATAAGTTGGGTTCAGTACATGTCCACCCATATATCCAGACTCAACATGTTGTACACCTTTTAGTCTTTGGAAGACCGCTTCAGTACACCAAAAGCACCCTCCACCTAACGTTATCTTTTTCAATGTAATATTGCTTTTGTTCTCCTTAGTAACAGCGAGGATAAGAATATAGTTTAGCTTACATAGGTTAAGGCGATCCTAAGAGAAATTTAGCGGTTGACTGATATAGAACATAAGCAGTTTCTTGCCTACAATCCGCTAATAATCTCATGTCATTAATACCTTACCATCCTTATTTTAGGTTCGTCCCAAGCCATTGATTCAATTTCTTATAAAGCAAGCCTTTCTCATCTTCCGTCATATTCTTAATCCTAGCACTTGAGTGATGCTTGTCTTTTAGAAAATACCATATAGCATCTACGCCTTTAGTCTCTGGCGCAGCAGTAGCACTCCAGGTATCTAGATCACCGTTGATATGTATCATGCGATTACCATTCTTAGCGATCCACTTCGCTACTTTATTAGTGAGGGTAGCGTCAAACTTTACTTCCATCTTATTGGGAGTAAAAGCCGCATGCGGATGAGGTTCGTAAGGTAGATATTTGAGTAATCCTTTGAAGTCTTCGGTTTCGTATCCATAGTATCCCATCTGGTGAGCACTTTGGTAGTAGTGAGAGGCATACGCTTCCATGCTATCATCAGCAAAAAAATCTAATCCTACTATTTCCAGTAGATAATCTACATGCTCCTCAAGACTAGCCGTAGCATTAGGAACTTTGTTGCAATCTTGACCATATTGCCAAAAACTAAAAGGATACTCTAGCACAGCATATTCATATGCCTCACCTAGAGATAAATAACTAAATTTCAAACCTTTCCCTTTGACAAACCACTCTAACAATGGAAGTATATCCTCACGTTGTTGAAGGAGTCTTTTTTGGTAAGCAAGTATGTTTGCTCGACATTCGGATGTGCCCTTTTTATTTAAAAAATCATAGATTCTTTGCTCTTCGAATTCATAATTGAGAGGAGCTACATATGGGATGGATACATCAACGTCATCAGGGAAGAAGTACTTGTAAAAAATAGTAGTGGTCCCTCCTTTACTGATACCGGATGCCACCCATTTGCCATTATAAATAGCATCAAACAATTGACGGATATGATGGTAGTCCTGAGCAACTTGCTCAAAATTGAGATATTGATAATCCAGACTATCAGGCATACTCTCGCCAAAGTACCTATGCTCTACATTGAGTTGATTGGCATCGAGGAGTTCAACTATCTCATTGATATTATTAGATCCTCTCGAATATCCATTAGTAATGATCGTTGTAGGATTATTATACCCTTTGTGACTCAGCCATACCCGCTGATAGAAGTACCCCGCATCTGGATTGCCATGATCCATTGGCTGTTTGATCTTTAGTTCGTAAGCGGCCTCATAGCCTTCAGGGGTATCTATTTTATTAAATACGACATCAGGCAGCTCAAATAGCTTGATTTCGAGTTCAGATTGAGCTATTCCATTTGTGCTAAAAATCAATGATAGCAGTACGATTAAGTGTTTATACGAATTCATCAAAGTTATTTTCAGATTTATTTTTATCAGCGATATGGTTCAACCATTTTCTTGCATTCTTATCTATTGCGGCGTATCGCTCATAGTATCCGCAGTTCATGCAGACAAATTTATCGAGTAAAAGCACCTTAGTTCCCCACATATTGAGCATGATTCTACCCTCAGCGATATTTTTGTTTCCAGGTATTTTTACGATCTCATGAGATTTACATTTGGTACACTCTTTTGTTATTTTCATGTCTCTACAGCTTGATTGATCACTAATGTAGCTGAATTTAGGAAATATAGCTTACAATGTTTTGATATATAATTAAGCTGACTATATTTGCGCACCCTAAGGGGATAACGTCGAACTGAAAGTAGTTTGATTTCTATTAAAAGCGAAATTTTTAGCCATGCTCGGAACAACCAGCCAAGCAAAGCGGTTAATTAAGATATATCGCGGGGTGGAGCAGTTGGTAGCTCGTCGGGCTCATAACCCGAAGGTCGTAGGTTCAAGTCCTGCCCCCGCTACACAGTAGATAAGCCGTTACTATTCATTTAGTAGCGGCTTTCTTATTTATAAGGGGTTTCAGCCGATTGGATTGCTAATTATTAATAATGAATATCAACGATTATTAAGCTAAAAGTCAACTAGGAGTTAACTCATTACATCTATTTGCTATTTTTGAGTAAGCAAATGAAGTTAATATGAAGTCTATCAGGGAACGTGTAACCGAGCCTTTTTACTATCTCAAGGATAAGAATAGTGAGAAATCAACATTAATTATACTGGCATCGAATCACCGAAAAGGGAAAAGGTTTGTATACAGTACTAGTAAGAAGATTGAGCCACAGGATTGGGATGAAAAGAAGAGGAGAGCTAAGAATAGAATAGACCGTAAAGATCTTAAAGACTTGAATGAATTTATTGACGAACTCAAGCTATTGATTACACAAGTTCTAAGAGTCGATCAAACGATTGAACATAAAGATCTTAAAAATAGACTAGATGAATGGCAGAATAGAGGGTGCAAGAAATCAGTAATGCCATCATTCACAGAATATATGAAAATCAAGATCCGAGAGATTGAGGATCAAAATGTAAAGGACTTTCGAACGATATTGAAGTACAGATCAACTATTAATAAGTTAGTCGACTATGAAGCTGATAGAGTAGTCTCTTTGACATTCGAATCCATTTCAGATAAGTGGTGTAAGGATTTCATTAGTTTCCTTCGTGGTAGAGCTGAAAGTGGCATCTCTGATAATACATTGAATAAAGATGTAGGTATCATTAAGCTATTCATGAAGTATGCAGCAAAGGATACGATTATTATAGATGGTAAAGAGGTGCATTATCACGAGAGTAATAAATATTTAGACATTAGCATAAAACGAGTAAAGACTACAAAGCAATTCTTAAAGCTGCATGAACTTAGACAGCTAATGAATCATAGACCTATAGCCAAGTCACACCAGGTGGTTTTGGATTATTGGTTATTCATGGCATTTACAGGACTAAGAATATCTGATGCATTGAGGTTTGATAAATCGTGTATTCTTGATATTGATGGTAAAAGAGTGATCCAATTACAGACATTTAAGGGTAGAAATGTAAAAGATGATACAACAGTAACGATTCCGTTATTGCCAGAAGCTGAAGAGATTCTACAAAGAAATGGTGGAGAATTGCCAAAGCCTTTAAGTCAGCAAAAGCATAATGATTACATAAAACTTATTGTAGCTAAAGCAGGAATAACAAGAGTAGACGAAAAACATAAGCAATCAATTAATGGTCCATCAAAGAGTTTTACAGTCAATGTTGCAAGCAAACTATCAAGTCACTCAGCTCGATATAGTTTCATAAATTTTATGGTGAATAATTTTAAAATTCCATTAATGGATCTAAAAAAAATTACTGGTCATGAAAGTATCAAAGTGTTAGAAGGATATGAAGATGGGGATCATTTGGACAATGCTTTTAACGTAGGTTCGATAATCGAGGAGAAGAACAATGAGCAAAGTGAAATAGAAGCAAAGGCCAACGAAATAGAAGAGTTGAAAGAGAAGCTAAGACGATTAGAGCAGGACCAGAATAAAGAGAAAAGAGATAATAATCTCAAAGCAGTCTAAATAAAATAAAAATGGAGAGCCGTCACCCTCCGAGCAAATGTTATTAATGTGAGCAAAGATAAAAAAACAAAGAAGAGAAACAGAATAGTTAATGGATCAAAGAAAGATCTAAGGGGAAAAGGGTTAGACATTAGTGTCCCTTTCCGCTATGTAGATGTCATCAATAATGCTTTTAGGGATGCTGATTTCAAGACTGTTGAACAAAAAGAGTTCATTACAAATGAAAAGAGGAGAAATAGAATAGTTGAACCAGAAGACAAAGAAATGGCAGAAATTAAGGGTAGATTGAATCTAAATCCTAATAACACTTTTGGATCCGTGGATAATTCATTCAATTCTATTTCTCTTAATGATATGAGCTCTATTCGTGAATATTTGATTCGTAGTTTATGTTCAAATAATCAATTAGGGATAGTCTATCGAATGGATGATTTAGATGCAGAAACTATTGAATTAAAGAATAGGATTAGTATTATTTCTAATGATTACGTTTCAAAATATGTCCTTAACAGTGTGTTTAAGAAAAAGTTACTTATTAAACATCTAAGACCTCTAAAACAATCTTATCAAGAAATCTATTTGAGTGATTTACGATGGTTGCTCAATTACTACCCCTATTCAATTACCAATGAAGAAAAAGTAAAGGGATGGATTAATGATTTTCTAAGAATTATTGAAAATAACAGAAAATTAAAGAAGGAATTGGATCCTAAGATTAATAAATTTCTAATAAAAATTGAAAGTAACAGAAAATTAGAACTGGAATTGGAACCTGTTTCAGATCTTCAGAAGCTGTGTGATGGATTCATGGCTATGAAAAAAGATGGAGCTATAGACATCAAGAAAGAGGAAATTGCAAAGCTGATACATAGAAGTTTTAAGACTTTTGTTTCGTGGCAAACGATAAATAATATGCTGTAATTCAAATATTGATGGTAATGGCTAATAAATACGATATATATTTTTGCAGTAATTGGTGTGTTTTCAGAAAGTAGAATTCAACAAAACAAGGTTGTAAGACACTAAAGTGC
Organism: uncultured Saprospiraceae bacterium; assembly: GCA_938015435.1. GTDB lineage: Bacteria > Bacteroidota > Bacteroidia > Chitinophagales > Saprospiraceae > UBA1994. The sequence continues at coordinate 19,508 of CALLPN010000015.1, read as the reverse complement.
ATCGGAAAAGGCATTAATTATTTCCTTGTATTGCTCATATACTTGTTCTTAAATAGAAACAAAAGAGCACATGGAATTAATAATCACAACCAAGGACGACCTTGCAGATCTCATTAGCAAGGCAGTATCAAAAGCAGTCGAATCGATCACACCAGAGCCAAGGCAGGACCATCCAGAGTACATTGATAAGAAGAAAGCTGCAGAGCTTTGTGGAGTTAGTGTACAGACAATAGACAACTTTCGTAGAAGAGGAGTGCTAGAATCGAAAAAGATTGGTAACAGAGTGTTGTTCCAATATTCAAAAGTCATAGAAGCAATAGCTAATGATTAGGGTATACGAATACACAAAGGACCAGAGAGGTAACTATGTGACTGATGACCAAGATGCACCTTACAGATGGTTTGCAGTCTCACAGCCAAGATCTACAGCTCTAAGACGAAAAGGCATAGTGGCTTGTCTTGATACTTTCATCAATAGAAAACGATTCTACATAACTGGGTTAATCAGATTTATAGATGGTAATTTCTATTTAGGTGATATAAAAGACGAAACTATAATAGTGTGGATGGACGTCGATAAATTGCAAATGGTTGTATGTGATGGTCCAAAGGGTCAAAGTCTCTCAGATCGAAAGCAATTAGCATTGAGAGTACTTAAATCATTGCAGTAATGTATGATGAAACTGCCGTTCACTATAAACACGACTTTTATGATATGCTAGAACAAGGAAATCCAACTCACATTGAAATGTTTGGTGTTGAATGTATAAGACAAGATCCTAAATTTGGTGTTAAGTACAAAGGGCATCACAAAAACTTGACTTTAGTAGTAGGTGAAAGTGGTATGAGGATTAAGGGGTCTTTACATACATTTCTAGAAAGGTCAAATCATACAGATTTCACATATTCACAGGTCAAAGAGTCAATAATGATGATAGATGATTTTACTAACGGAATCTATACCAAATCAGAGATATGTACTTTGGGTATTGGTGTTAATTTAGACAGTGTTGATTTTGACAACTTTGATCGATATAGAAAGGCTGAATTTTTCCCCATGATAATGAAGGGCAAGAAATATGGACTAATGGCAAAGCAGACGAATAAACACCTTAAAGGTTATGATAAGAGCTACCATGTAAAGAGGGAGAAGCAAATTATCACAGACTGCCCAAAGTCAAGATTGGAGCTGGTATTGACGACTAAGCAAGGTGTACAAACCAGAGGACTTAAAACACCTGAAAGTTTACTAAGTATTGATGTGTTTGAGCAATGTGGTAATTTACTCTATGATCACTTTAAGATTGTTACTATGAAAACGAATATTGATTACTCACGATTAAGTACAAAGGAGAAACGAGCACTGTGCACTATTAAAAATAGAGATCCTGAATTTATGAATGCAGTTAAGAATGAAAAGTGGTTCCAAAAAGACAGGGCTTTAGCTAACAAGTTGGTAATAAGAGATAACCAAGAAGTAAAGGGTAATCTACTAAATAAGATTAGAGTGAAAGTGAAGGAGCTGCAGGAGAATTGATTTTGAGTTAACATTATAACAAAAACACACCCCTTATAAGGGGATTACAATAGACTGATATGGAAGTCAAAAATAGTAAAACGGTAAAGGCATTAGATCAGATGAGTTAGATCAGCTACCAAAGCTTTCTAATCAAGATGATGCAGTACGTGGAAGTAGAAAAACAGAAGATAAAACCCTTTAGCATATAGCCTTACAATTGCACCTTAATAGTTATTGGTCCAGTAAGACATTAGAAAGCCCTCAGAGACTAACTAAGCACTATGGTAAGGATGATAACACAGACATTAACACAGAGAAAAGTAACTATTTATGGCAAACGAAGAAAATTTAAGACCTTGGAAGCCTGGAGTTTCAGGCAACATTTTTGGGAGGCCAAAGAAAATAACAACAATCATAAACGGCTTAGATGTATCGTATACTAAAAGTGAGATAAGGGCTACTATTAGTTGTATAGCTGCACTGACCAGAAAAGAAGTAAATGAACTATTAGATAATGAAGATCTAACGGTACTAGAGGTAGTAATTTGTAAAGCATTTAAGAGAGCAATGAAAAGCAGTAACTATGGAGCTATCAAGGATCTAATCGAACTTATAGCAGATAAGCCAATAAAGTACAAGCCAAGGGCAATAGAAGTGAATAATAGGTATAGCAATCTAAGTATAGATGAACTGCAGGTAAGAGTGAATGCATTAAGATAAATCACACAAAACCTCACACTCTAAAAGAGATATAAGTATTGTTATCCGAAATCATAACAGGTTACTAGCAGGTTGTATAATCAACATAGACAACACTTAAAAAAGAGACATAAGGGCTTTCTTTGATCAATTCAACAATTACAATACTTAAAAAGATGTTGTGATAAATTGACGAGAACAGATGCACCAATAATTAGAAAAGATGTAATTTCACTTTCGATAATCGTATTTGATACTATTTCTACTATTCGAAATCGCCAAATTTTAGATGCCAATAGAGATAGCAGTTGAATACACCCTACTGGGTGTACTCTATGCTATTGGTTTGGTAAGGTGTTTGGCGATACCTGAATAGGCTGTATTGGTTTAGATACACCCTTTTTTAATGTCAAACAATCAAAATGAAACTTTCAATCTTTACTTTCCTATTCTTTGCCACTATCGCCACATCTTGTGTAACTGCCTACAATGCTACATCTCCATGTAAGTACTCTAAAAATGAAGTAGATGACATGAGCGGAATGAGAGTTATTTCGATGGATCGTGAGACAGCTTTTAGAAGAACGACTATGAGAGGACCAGAATCATTGGAAGTGTACGTCTCTAAAATTAACAGCTCAACTTTTCTGACCTTGACATCGTATTTGCTTTCCGATGTTTACTCAGTAGAAAAAGGAAGGTCTGTAATTGTCAAATTTATTGATGGAACTACATTGGAATTAGAAAATAGAGAATCATCCGTAGCGGATTATAAAAAACTTGGATCATCGACAACACAATGGTATGCATCACATAGAATAACTTTGTCAAAAGAAGATGCTGCAGCATTCAGAAATAAGCCTATTCAGAAGATTCGACTATATAGTTCTGATGGGTATGATGATTTTGATATCGATCCTAAGAACAATCAACTCTTAATGTATCTGTGTAATTGTGTAGAAAAGGGATAGATGGAGTTATAGATCGAAGCAAAAATTAATAACTATAAAAGCTGACCAAGTAAATTGAAAGTCAACCTCTAGTTAACTAATTGAGATAAATGTAGATATATAGGCATTTAATTGGTCCTGCCCCCGCTACTACGAACCGTTACTATTTATTTAGTAGCGGTTTTTTTTTGCGCTAGATTGACATTAGATAATGCCAAGATGAATTAATTTCTTTTATAAATGATTAGAATCATGAAATTACACTTTTTAGTAATATGTGCCTTATTGCTTTTCTCATGTACATCTATGAGGGTCGGTCCTGATGCACAAGAAGAACAAAAGGAATATTCAACAGTTCTAGAATTGCCAAATAAGAGTAAAGATGAACTATTTGTTGCATCATATGAATGGTGGATTAGTGAATTTGATGATGCGGATTTAAGGATTAAGTACCAAGATAAGGATGCGGGAAAAATAATTGGTAAGTATATTACTCGTGTGGAAATAGGAGTAGGTAGGTATGATGTAAAAAGTACTTTTTCTATGGATATTAAGGATGATAGGGTAAGGTTGAGTTTTAAAGAACCCTTTTATAAGTCAACCTCAAAATCGATAAATAATTCTTCTATGGAGAGTATACCTCGCCGAAAAAGTAAATACACACCTATAGTAAAAATTGGAGGAATTGAAAAAATAAGAGAAGATTGGATCTTAATAAGTAGTGACCTCAACGATGCCTTGAGTAAGGATACTAGTTGGTAAGCTCTTTATCTAAGGGATGTAAAGTGTCGTGCTATCCAATCTCTCTTTTGCCATTGTCTTTCCCAGAATTCTATTTAAGTCTTATTCTCAACTCAAAACTACCGCAAAAGGAGTTTAGTTTTTAATGATTTTATAAGTCGAGACCGTTAGGCCATCAGAAAAATTTATCAAATAGATACCCTTTTCTAAGTCAGTAAGATCAAGGTTGTCAGTGATGTATTGTCTATTTACTTCTTTGCCAAGCATATCATAAACAATAACTTTCAACTCATTCTTATTGCCTTCGACATGTAGAACATTAGAACTAGGGTTGGGGTAAATATAAAGATCTAATTGGTTTTGATCGGTAACAGTTACGGTTTCACAATCAAGCCCGGAATCATTTATAATCCATCCATAATTAACTATTAAACTCTGTCTTGCATCTTCACCAATGCAATAGTTGATTCCTTCTGCACCTAGTGTTATATCAGCATTCACATCCTGTTGTGACCAACCATTTAATATAGCATCATAATTGTCAGTAGATAATCCAGAGTTGTTAAACATATTATTCATTATTTCTACATCTCGGACATCCCAATCGCTGAGATCTAAATTGAAAGCTGTTGCGCCCTGAAACATAGCTAACATATCCGTTGTATTCCGTACATCCCAATTGCTAATATCCGCATTAAATATACTTGTATAAGCAAACATAAAGGTCATATCAGTTACATTCCCAACATTCCATGCACTTAGATTCGCATTGAAAATACCTACTCCATAAAACATACTTTTCATAGAAGTTACGTTTCGTACATCCCAATTGCTAATATCTGCACTGAAAGTATTTGCATAAACAAACATACCGTACATATCAACTACACTTCCCACATCCCAATTACTGAGGTCTGCATCAAAAGCAAATGCACGGCTAAACATACGTGCCATATCAACTACACGACTCACATCCCATTCACTCAAATCAGCATTGAATTCGAAAGTGTTTTCAAACATTGATCTCATGTCAGTTACATTTTTCACATCCCAATTACTTAGATCCGTATTAAAATCATTTTTGTCACGAAACAAATATCCCATATCTGTCACTTCACTCACATCCCAATCTGGCATTGCACCATATTCACTACTAATACACATCCCATCTACGGGATTTGTAGATAAGCAGGTATTAATAGCAGCTTGAATATTGGCATCTGTAATTGGGGTTTGGGAATAAGCTATAGTAGAGATTAAAATTGCTAGTAGTAAGAGTTGTTTCTGCATTCGGTTTTTTTCTAAAGTACAAAATAGCATATAAATAGTAAAGGTGGATTGATTAACTAAACCATTTCTCATAATTAATGATTCTAAATACTCTCATGTATTTTGATCTTCTTATATTTAGAAGGTAAGAAGCATTCACACCCTTAAATGGGATCTAACAACTACGGCTATGAGTAACTACCACATAAAGGATTTAGAAGAATACTATCAAGTATACCGGAAGTCTGTAAATGACCCAGAAGCATTTTGGGAAGAAATAGCTGAAGAACATTTCCTTTGGCGAAAGAAGTGGGACAATGTTTTAAGTTGGGATTTCAAAAAACCTGAAGTCAAATGGTTTGAAGGTGCTAAACTGAATATTACAGAAAATTGTATCGATAGACATCTATCGGCAAGAGGCGATAAGGTTGCGATTTTATTTGAACCCAATAATCCCAAAGAAGGAGTCGAAAAAATAACATACACAGACTTATATCATCGTGTAAACAAGTTCGCGAATGTTTTGAAATCTAAAGGAATTAAAAAAGGAGATAGAGTTTGTATTTATCTACCTATGATTCCTGAGTTAGCTATTTCACTTTTGGCTTGTGCTCGTATAGGAGCGATTCATTCAGTTGTCTTTGCTGGTTTTTCTTCTATTGCATTGGCTACTCGGATCAATGATTCCAATTGTAAGATGGTAATCACATCTGATGGATCGTATCGCGGTAAAAAAACCATCGACCTAAAGAGTATTGTAGATGAAGCGCTTGAAGATTGCGAATGTGTAGAGAGTGTTTTAGTAGCTAAGCGAATCAATTCTGAAATCACGCTAAAGGACGGTCGTGATGAATGGCTTCAACCACTATTAAATCAAGCCTCGGATCAACTTACAGCCACTGTTATGGATGCTGAAGATCCACTGTTTATACTTTATACTTCTGGATCTACGGGTATGCCCAAAGGGATGGTGCATACCACAGCTGGGTATATGGTGTATACCGCACACACTTTTAAAAATGTATTTCAATACAGAGAAAATGATATCTACTGGTGTACTGCAGATATTGGCTGGATCACGGGTCATAGTTACATTGTCTATGGACCATTAGCTAACGGAGCGACTACGGTTATGTTTGAAGGCGTACCTAGTTATCCAGATTATGGACGTTTTTGGGAAATAGTAGAAAAGCATAAAATTACTCAATTCTATACCGCACCTACAGCTATCAGAGCATTGGCCAAAGAGGGCGTTGAGTATGTAGAAAAGTATGATCTGTCTTCACTAAAAGTTTTAGGAACGGTAGGCGAACCAATTAATGAAGAAGCTTGGCACTGGTATGATGATAATGTAGGTAGGAAAAAGGCACCCATCGTAGATACTTGGTGGCAAACAGAAACAGGAGGTATAATGATAACGCCAATACCTTATTGTACACCCACTAAACCTACGTTTGCGACCTTACCATTTATTGGAATACAGCCTGCATTGATGGATGAAGAAGGCAAAGAAATTAAAGGAAATCAAGCCAATGGTCGATTGTGTATTAAGTTTCCTTGGCCGAGTATAGCAAGAACTATTTGGGGGAATCATCAACGCTATAAAGACACTTATTTTTCAACCTTTGAAAACATGTACTTCACGGGTGATGGAGCCCTCAGAGATGAGGTAGGGTATTATAGAATTACAGGAAGAGTTGATGATGTGATTATAGTGTCTGGACACAATCTTGGAACTGCTCCAATAGAAGATGCTGTCAATGAACATCCAGCAGTAGCTGAATCTGCAATTGTCGGATTCCCACATGACGTTAAAGGAAATGCTTTGTATGGTTATGTAACTTTAAAGGAAACCGGGGAAGGCCGAAATCAAGAAAATTTGAGAAAGGAAATCAATCAAATTATTACTGAACAAATCGGACCCATCGCGAAGCTCAATAAAATTCAATTTACTGATGGATTACCCAAGACTCGGTCGGGTAAGATAATGCGACGGATTCTAAGAAAAATTGCCAGCAAGGATACGAGTAACATGGGTGATACAAGTACTCTATTAAATCCTGAATGTGTTAAAGATATTATGGATAATGTACTTTAAATAGTTAGAATAAAATTGAATTGAAAATTAGAATTAAAAAAAAGGCACTAGTAAGAGGAAATCTTATTAGTACCTTTTTTTTGTAATAAATGGTGTTCAAATCAACTATTAAAATAGCTCTTCAATTTTTAAATACTGGCGCTGTATCAATAGAATTTAATCTTATCTCTGTATCACCATCTTCTTCACACTAAGCTTCTCCCCAGATGAAATCTCAACCAGGTAGATTCCATTATCCAGATTGCTAGTGTTGATTTTATTATCTCTTGAAGTGATTTGATTACTCATAGTTCTACCAGCAAGATCTAAGATTTTTATCGATAATAGATCTATTGTATTGTGGATGATGATTACGCTTTCGTTTGCTGGGTTAGGGTATAGAGTTATTTTATTATCAAATTCAGAATCTATTGTATTTGAAAAGAAGGAATCATCGATAGCTATTTCAAAATTAGTGATCTCTACCCATCCACCTTGTCCATCAACAACATCAAATCTTAGCATATCTGCTTCGCTACCATCGTCAGAGTGAATATAGGTAAGGTTGTTAAACTGGATATCGTTTTGAGTCCACTGATCTCCTACTTGTAACGTAACTAGATTAAGCTGCAGTAAGCCGTGCTCTGGAGCAGTTACTAATGTATATATAAGTTCGTCAAAAGTATTGTCAGGATCTGTAGTAAGCATTTGCTGAGGTACAATTGCGTCCCTAGATCCAGGAGGTAGTTGTAGTACATTGTTATTAATAAGTACAGGTGGATTTAAACTTACGTTAGAACAGAGTTCAATCGATACTTCTTCCAGTTTTCCGCTATTTCCGGTCACATTATCATCTAGTTGGAATATCCATAATCCAGCAATGTCTTTTCCATTGAGAGTACTTAGTGCTACTTCTGGTAGATAAGTCTCTTGACTATTAAGTGGACAAGAAAATATGGTTGGAGATTCATCATCAAAAGAGCAATTAAAGTTGCTTTGATTTCCACACTTGTTACCAAATAATTTCACTCTATCACCATCAGGAGCTTGTAGGTATGCGGCAAGATCTTTATTTCTCTCATGTAAGCCTTTAAACAATGTTACATTTACATCCGCGACTTGGCCTAATCCGCTTACCGGAATCTCAGCGATAATACTCGGCGTACCAGATTGTGATATATTGATCGGAAGGTTATTAGCTTCATATGTTTGACAAGAGAGAGACTCTGTGCTGAATGCATATACATCAGGATATTCTCCTTGCCTACAATCATTTTCAGCTCGCACTCTCCAGTAATATACACTTGATACTTCGAGGATTTCTGATGGCGTGTAGTTATTAGTAGTAACTATTGCACTATGTACAATATCGGATTCTGCAAAACCAGGATTAGTAGCTATTTCTACTTTATAGTTAAATGCATTTTGTGCTTCTGTCCACTCTAATGTAGGTAGGGAAGTAAGGCCTTTGACCCCATTCTCTGGACCTACATACGCTAAGTCTGTGAAGTCAATTGCGATGTTCGATATCGGAATTGTTCTTTCGAGAGAATCTACACCTTCTGCGATTGCAAGTATTTTTAATTCATAATTAGCGGTAGTGAGCACATTAGAAAAATCTAAATTAAGAGTTGTATTCTCACCAGCTATTACCGTACTTGCTGTAAATGTTGCCTGAGCTTCTGAAGGAAGCCCTTCTATTTCCATTCTCACATCACCTTCATATCCACCTAAGCCGAGCGTCGATATCTCTAGTCCGTAAGTATTAGAGCAAAGCGCTAGATTGCTTTCTTCTGATTCAAAGTAAACTGTAGGTACACTAGATTCAGCTACTTCATTGTTACGATCACTCACATCGAAAAATATGTTATCCGCTGCGCGAATTACTATTCTTGCTCTAGTCGTGGTTCTGGCAGGGATTATAACGGACTGTGATCCGTCGTTAGGTGTATTTACCGCAAGTAAGACTAGATCATCGCTCAATAGGTCTGTATTGATCTCGGAATCATATGATATATAGATGTTTACATTTTGACAATTAATAGGAGCTAGATCAGTACCTGCTACATCCCAAGTTACCATATGTTGATCTCCAGCAGTCATCACTTCAGAAGCATTGTTAGAGGTAACCAAGAATGGTCCTCCTACCGCACTAGCAAAAAAAGATACTTCGTCCCAAGAAACAGTACCTCCTTCTGGATTATTGTCTCTTACTACAAATTGGAAAGTGTAATCTCTACTACTTTCCGCAAGTACTTCCGATGAACTACTATTATTACCTAATAGGAAGTTAGGTCTTGGAAATATTCTTGTTTTATTTTCATCAGGATAGAATACTCTGAATGCAGGAGAATTACCGAATGGTGCCCCTAGTGGACTAAGTGGTCCAGTATTCATTTGTTCCCAACTGTAGGTCATATTATTTCCATCTTCATCTGAAGCATCTCCAGTAAGGATAAATGGTGTGCCGATCGGAAGATAAAAACCATTCGTATAATCTAGTTGAACGTCAGGTGAATGATTGTCGATGTTGATTTCTTCTGCACATGTCTCGGCACCATCACGCGTAGTACGGTATATACTGTTAAGTGATCCTACGTGGTAGTAATCATCATTGCCATTTTGTACATTATTAGATCCACAGAGTCCAGCATAAGACATTATAGTCGTTCCGGATCCCGGCTCAAAGCCATTAGGAAGTGATTCGTTACCATCTCCAGTACAATTGTTAAACGAGTGCGGAGAACCCAGCTGATGACCCATCTCATGAGCCGCAATACTTACAGTGTTAAATTCCAGATTACTAGATGCATGACAGGTAACACCACCACCTTTGCTATCGCCACAGATAGATCCTAAGAATGCCACACCTCCTACATCGCTACATGCTCTATGATAGATATGACCCAAATCATAGCTTCCAACTCCTATCGTATTATTGAGAACTCCAGTATTTCTAGTAAGTAGCCATCTACCTGTACCTTGTCCAGCAGGAAAGTTAGTAGGAATCACATAAGGGTCTGTTTGTGGATCTTCATAGATGATCTGATCATTTCCATCCACTAATATCATCCTGATAGACAGATCATTTTCAAATATTTGATTGAGTCTGTTCACCGATGTATTAATATCAGCAAGTACTTCTTCTAAGTCCAATCTAATCTGACCAAACTCTCCAGTACAAGCAATGGCTAATCTATATTGTCTAAGAGGAATATTATCACCTCTTAGGGTTACATTAGTTTCTTGTCCTCCTTGAACCTCTATATCTTTTAGTTCATCTAAGATGCTCTCCGGATCTTGAGTCGTTCCGCAGGCCATTTGATGTGATTCTAATTGTACTTCATGATCTTTTACGAAATAACTGATATAATTTGTTGTCGTATTGGTAGAGTAAGGATCTATATATACAGTCCCATTTGTAGTCCGTATAGACGCATAAAATCCCTTTTTGTTCAGACTGATTCTTAGATTCTCAAAATCATTTGACCTTCCATATCCTTTATAAGACTTGATATTTGGATATCTCGCGGATATTTCCTCCATCATAGTAGGCGCTTCATACATCATAAAGGTCTTAAATGATCCATCAGGCATAGGTACCTTTAAGCTTAGTTCTTGACTTACTCTATCCCCATCAAGTTCGTTAGGAGCTTCGCCTAGATAGTCCTTGATACCTTGTATATCTAAAGTCAAAGCTTGATAGTGATTAGGAACAATCGTTCTTTCTTGATCTGATCTCAGTAAGACATTTGCATCATCGATAGTTGTGAAAAATGATTGACCTATGATCGAATTAGTGATTAGACTAACCGCAAAGAGTATTAATATTCGCATCGTTATTTTTTAAAATGATTCTTTTGAGCCTATCATCTTATAATGCTGATAAACTTAGTTACAAATATAAACTATAGAATCGTCAGAAGGGTGTGTCTAAGGGGACTTAACTTTCAATAAATGTCAAAGGATTGATTAAAATGTCGCCTTGATTTGTGCTCTAGCTACGTGTACAGTCGGTGAAATACCCGTTTTACGACCATCATAACTGATGTTTAGATCGACATTCTTGGCCATTCTACGGGTTATATTTAGATTCCAGAGGTAGTTTTTACCATTTTTGAGACCATCCAGCAAGTCATATTCTATAGTTACATCAGAAGCTCCATTGTAAGTAACATCGACCAATGAAAAACTAAGGTTGTAACTGGATTTATTTGCCTTTCGATATGTAGATTGTAGAGTAAGGTCATGACTGTAAGCGGATTCCATTCCACTTAGCTGTTGCTGTCGACTATCGTATTTATATGAGCTTATAATTCTCCAGCTGGAAGATGGTCTCCAATTGATTTCAGGGCTAATATTCCAATAGTCAATATCAAAGTTTCGCTGGCTAAAAAAATCTGATTTATAAGTCTTGTCACCAGTCTTTAAGTTTACTATTAAGTCTGTGGCTGAGATGACTTCCATTCGTATACGGCTAAAATATTCAGACAAGCCGCGATCTTCATTTCCAGCGATTTGGACATTCCTGTTCTCAGTTAATCTATTCCCTATTTGTATATCAAAAGCAGTACTGGTTCTATTGAAAAATAGTGTGTTGGTGATCAAAGAAGAATAGGCTGTTAATGAAGGATTGTTTAAACTGAAATTCAGTGGTTGAAAATTAGATTCTGCACCATCATCTTCTACTTTTTGGTTGAGTCGGATACTGTGACTTGTGGCAAATTTTCTCAAGAAATTCTTTTTGTCTTTGATTATCTTAGAGGGATTTGCTCTGAAACTGAGATTTAATGATTGGTTATTCGTTCTTATAAATTCATTATTAAATAAGAAAATTTTGATGTAGTTAGCAGTATCAATATCGGGTCTATATTCGTAAAGAAATAACTCTTCTTCAGGAGGCGTTTCACTGTTGCCGATATAAATGTAATTGCCTTGGCCGGATTCTACTTTCTCAAAGGTAAATTCTTGCTTCGGTTCTTGTCCAGAACTTATATCATAGTTCATTGTAGATTGAAACAATCCCTTCCAAAAAGATAAATTGTAAGCGACTCTCGATAGGATAGTAGTCTTCGATTTTTGATCTGTAGATTCTTGATTTAAAACTTCAAAATCTCTTACTCCTAAGGTCCATTTTAAGTTGTTCTTGTCATTTATTTTCCACTTGGTTTCGGCCGATAGTTCATTGGTTTTGATGGATTCTATTAATACTCCTTCTACAGGTAATCTATCTTTTCTTTGCCTTGCTTCTATTTTGATATTCAGCCTGTTATCAGCGTTGTTTTCAATAGTGTATCGATTGACATCAAAGCCAAAACTTCTTTCTTGGACCGTTTCGCTAGCTATAGCACGCACTTCGTTTTTCTCTTGCTCATAACCATAACCGATAGTCCAACCACCCAGCCTATTGATGGTTTTACTTAAGTTAAATTTTGGCCTCACAAATAGACTTTTTTCTCCATACCCTTCGCTTTCGAGGTATCTTCCCGCTAGGATCATATTCCACCCTTTACGATTGTATTTAGCATCAAGATAATGCTGCCTTCCTTCGTATAGTGATTGTCTTTCATAGTTTGATAATCCATACTTAATTGAAAATTGATTTCCCTTTTTTAGAGATACATTAGATCTTATGATTTGCTCATTACTTGAGTTAGGTTGTGTGATACTCCATTCTCGACTAAACTCGGCTGCTCTGTAAGGATTCAAGGGATTAAATTTTTTGTCGACATACTCATAATTAATGTCAGTATTTACCCGCCAAAGTTTAGCACTATCAAGAGACCATTCATGTCTGTAGCCCAGGTTAGTCGCCAAGCCTTGGTTATCGCTATCATTCAGTGTAGATAATCTATTTATGTCCAGATTGGTCCAACCTAATTCGCCATATACACTTGCCTTGTCAGTGATTTGATATTCTATTCGACTTGTCAGTATTTGCTTTTGTTCTGGAGGTACGATTCTAATTGTCGGAAGATAAGTACCCAAGCCTTCACCTATATATTTGTATACTCTTCCATTAGCGCCTATATCGTTATCAATAATATAATCACCATTTCCTCCTTCTACTTCTGAGAATATAGCTGTGAACAAAGGCGAATTTATATCCGTACTATACTCTAGTATAAAGTCTGCAGGATCAGGTGTAGTGGGCTTGTCTATTTTAACATATGTTACTCTGCCCAAAGCTCCAGCGTCTTCTTGGAGAGGCCTTACTCCAGACCTAACTGCTTGTAATAGATTATCACCACTCAGGGACAGTATGTTCCTATCTAAGCTGTCTAATGCCGCTTGGCCATTTCCATTTTTACTATCTTGCTCACTATACAGTTGAGAACTGATTTTGAGCTTATTGCTCGTGTAATTTGATTCTAATGTATATAGAGTCCTTAAGTAGTTTTGATCGGTGTATTCATACTCTACTATGATTCGACTTTCTCGAGCTACTATCCTTTTAGGCGTAAATGCTATTTCGGCCCTGTTATAGTCTATTGTATAATCGAAATCTTCTCCTCGTTCTAGTAATATTCCATCATAATAGACTCTTTCGGATCCAGCCAATACAATCAAAAAACGTTCACCATTAGCTCCGGTCAACTTATAAGGACCTTGATTGCCTTCTTCTACGGGCAAAGTGAGTCGGTTAAATTTACCTTTCGATACGGCAAAACTAGCTCTCGATTCTAGTTCTTTCGTTGAGGATAGAGATTGTCCATGGCTCACACTCGCACCTTTTAATTTCTTAAAGTACTTCATAAAGTAACTATTGCGACTTTGCTGCTGATAATCACCTGCTACTACGGATGTTTTATCTTTGGTTAGCCGAATATAGACCTGATCAAATTCTTGCAAAGACTGCGTATTACCCTCAGGCTGAATTGGGATGTTATCATCCGATATTGCAGCAACTATCTTGAGTCCATTACCTAGATCTCCTGCAAGTTGTAAATTGAAATTGCTGTTGAGTACAAGACTCTGACTATTACCTACAGAGAACCCACGAGTAAAACTTCCATTGTAGTCTAGTCCTTTGCCAGAAATAAGAGCTTGATTGTTAGAATTTTGAAATGGGCTATAATCGTAGCCAATGTAAACAGCCAAATCCTTTTTTACCATTTGGGTAGTATCCAAATGACTAAGAACTTCTCCAAATCTAAAGTCGAATGTCCGATAAGTTATGTTCAAAGAGTCCTTTTTGTCGCAGATCGACAAAGAACTTATGATTTCATTATCGATTACTGAATATTCACTATTGGCTAATCTTTTATTTTGATAACTGATAGAGACAGAGGAAGGTAATATGCTTAGGCTATCTTTGACTAGTATACAGTTTGTGCCGTTTAAGTTATTGGTAATCTGAGTACTACACATAGTAGTAATACCTAATGTAAGAATTGCGGTTAAAATAAAATGAAGCCTTGATATATTGTTGTTATTAGTCAAATTAGCATTGATTGGCCTTGTGGTTTTTTATTTTTTAGGCTAAAGTTCTGTTTACTTAGACAAGCATAACGTAATATCTCATTAGAAAGCTATCTTTCTCAATAGTTATTTCAAAAATTAAATATTTGTCTTCTGTCAAATGTTAAATAACTAATTTATTTAGACTTTTTTCAGTTACTTTTATTAGCGATCAAAATTATTTTTACTTTTTTTCAAAGAAAAAAGAAATAATTGAACAAATACTTGCATATGTACAAAAATACATATTACATATATATTTATCTATTGATTGTAACCTGTTTGTATTCAACAGATTAAATATTTTTATGGATGAAATACATATTATATAAAAGTGTAATGTAAGAGGTAGATTTATACACTTGCGGTATGGGTTTTGGGTATATTTCATATATAAAAACCTTCTAATTTGTTCTAAATGAGCAGATGTGATCAAAACTTTCATGGAATTTGCAGTGATAAGGTTGTACACAAACAGCTAATTGCCGACTGTAGTAGTTAGAAAACATAATTCAATTGATTATATTTGTGGCCGACTGACATAATATTGAGGTCGAAGCAAATTATTGTTCCACTACCCAGGAACATTAAAACCTAGTGACAAACAATGAGACTTAAAGTATTTATATCCATAATATGTTACCTTCTGTTGTCAAGTGTACCCACTTCAGCTCAGATCTATAGATCTTACGACGGTAGTAACAATAACGAGAGTTACCCAACTTACGGTGCAGTAGACGCTGAAATGCCTAGGATCTCTGAAGCAGATTATGCAGATGGCATTTCAATACCAAAATTAGATATGACTCACAATCGCCCTAATCCTAGGGTGATAAGTAATAGACTTTTTTCACAGCCAGCGACCATTTCTAATGGTTTGTCTCTTTCTGATTTCACATGGGCCTTTGGGCAATTTATAGATCATGATATATCTCTTGTAGAAAATGATCCAAATGAAAATCTGTCGAATATTGAAATTCCTGATAATGACCTGTTTTTTACACCAGGATCTACAATGCATATGGCGAGATCAATCGCTGCAGAGGGGACAGGAACAGATATCAACAATCCTCGTCAACATGCTAACCAGATAACATCTTTTATTGATGCTTCAGCTGTGTATGGTTCTGATGAAACAAGAGCAAACTGGCTAAGGACCTTCGAAGGCGGAAAACTAAAAACGTCACCCGGAGATCTGTTACCTTGGAATACGATAACTGGTAATCAGAATGATCAAATAGACAATGATGCGCCATTTATGGCAGATGATACAAGATCACTTACCAGATATTTTGTTGCTGGTGATATTAGAGCTAATGAAAATCCTCTATTGTTGTCATTTCATGTTCTTTTCTTAAGAGAGCACAATAGACTCTGTGACGAACTTGCAGTAGATCATCCAGCATGGACTGATGAAAGAATATACCAAAGAGCAAGAAAATTAGTAGGTGCGTTTATTCAAGAAATAGTTTTTAACGAGTGGCTTCCTTCTATGGGAGTTGAACTGCCTAGTTATACAGGATATAAATCTGATGTTGTTCCAACAATATCTAACGAATTTTCAGCGGCGGCCTTCAGATTGGGTCATACACTGATCAATTCTAACATCATTAGAATGAATAATGATGGAACAGATATTCTAGGAGGAAATATATCATTGAAAGATGCCTTTTTCAATCCGTTTGTTGTAATCCTATCTGGAGGTGTAGATCCTTTCTTTAAAGGAATGGCAACTCAAGTTCAACAAGAAATGGACTGCAAAGTGGTGGACGATGTTAGGAATTTCCTGTTCGGAGCTCCAGGACAAGGCGGTCTTGATTTAGCGGCGATCAATATTAACAGAGGAAGAGAAAGAGGAATACCTTCGTTTAATCAAATTAGACAAGGGCTAGGTTTGCCACCAGTCAATTCATTTTATACCCTGACACACGATCAGGAAGTAGCTGACATTATGCAAGAGGTATATGGAAGTATCGATAATCTAGATGCTTGGGTAGGTATGGTAAGCGAACAACACGTTGGATCAGATGCTTTATTTGGCGAGTTGATGATGACCATTCTTGAAGAGCAGTTTCAGGTGCTTAGAGACGGTGATAGATACTATTATGAAGTTGACGAGGAGCTCACTGCAGAAGAAAAAGAATGGGTGTCTAATATCAATATGAGAGAAATCATCATGCGGAACACGAGCATAGACTTGATGCAAGATGAAGTATTTAGAGCGATGCCACATGAAATGATCTCTGCTGGCCCTGCACTTGATAAATTTGATTTAGAAGCACAGCTTTACCCTAATCCAACATCAGGAAGTGAAACTACAATCAAGTACTACTCTGATATATATCAAGAAATTAATTTGGATGTATTGGATTACCAAGGTAGATTGATTACTTCAATGATTTTACAAGCGTATCCAGGAGATAACAGTTTCCATATGGCTTTACCATCCAATATGCCTAGAGGTCTTTACAATGTTAGATTACAGACTCCATATGGTTACAACATCCTAAAGCTCATTAAAGAGTAATATATTATCAAAAAAAATACTGAATATTCTAAAGCTTTGAAGGATCTCTCTACTGACAGGAGAAGATTCATCAAGCAAGCGAGTATGGGAACCATCGCAGCAAGCATTGCGGCTTGTACGCCTAATACAGAAGTACTACAATCTGAGCTCACAGAAGATCCAAAAAGCAGTCCAATACCATTAGTAATTAGTACTTGGCCACATATAGCCGATAATCAGATAGCACTTCTAGCGGTCCAAGAAGGCCGTTTACTAGATGGCATCGAAAAAGGAATCAATAACGTAGAGAATAACCCCAAAGATCAGTCTGTAGGACTAGGAGGGCGTCCTGATAGATCAGGTATAGTGACTCTTGATGCTTGTATCATGGATAGGAAGCATAGAGCTGGATCTGTCTGCTATCTCAAGGATATAAAAAACCCTATATCTGTAGCACGGTTAGTTATGGAAGAAACACCACACGTTATATTAGCGGGTGATGGAGCCTTACAATTTGCGCTAGATAAGGGCTTTAAGAAAGAAAATTTACTGACAGATCAGTCGAAATCAGAATATTTAGAGTGGCTCAAAACTGCCGAATACAAGCCCCAAATTAATGTGGAATTGCATGATACTATAGGGATGCTAGCTATCGATGAAAGAGGAGATATCTCTGGTGGTTGTTCTACCAGTGGACTAGGATATAAAATGCAAGGTAGGGTAGGTGATTCGCCCATAATAGGTGCTGGATTATTCGTAGATAATGAAATAGGTGCAGCTACCGCTACAGGCATGGGTGAGCTAGTGTTGACCACTTTAGGTTCTTTCCTTACTGTCGAATTTATGCGTCAAGGCATGACTCCGACGGAGGCCTGTAAAGCCGCTGTGATGCGTACAATAGAGAAGAACAAAGAGACCTATAAAGACATGCAAGTAGGTTATATCGCATTAGATAAATTCGGTAGATTTGGAGGGTATAGTATTCAGCCTGGATTCCAGTATACTGTGACTTATCAAGATCATAATAAAGTCTTTGATGCTCAGAGTTACTTGCCTAAGTAACAGATAAGTAATGTATTATACATTTATTTAATTGTAATGTGTTTGATTTTCGATAACACTAATGTCCCATTTAATTTCCTATATTTCTTCTATAATTTATGCTTAATAATTAGCAATTGCACCCTGTTTTGTCGGTTCCAGATCACATTTGGCATTCCTTTTGCACTCTATATATTCGAAGAACAGTTTTTTGGCATGAGTCAAGACTGGACATTGAAATATAAACCAACTTAAACAAAACACGATACCTTAATGTAAGGGATGTGTGACAGTAGAGCAATATGAACACGATTAAAACTATTATAGCCGACTGCCAGACATTGATGCTTGAAGGTTTAACAGCCATCTTTGATTCTATAAGGAATCCATCAATTAAAGTAACTGCAACAGCTAACAACTCTGCAGATTTATTAAAGAAGGTGAATTTAGGTGATTGTGACTTATTGATAATGGATATTAACTTCCCTGGAGAAGATGGAATTGAACTAATTCCAACTCTAAAAAGCTTTTGTCCTAATATGAGAGTGATCATATTGACTACCTATACAGATAGGAAATTTGTCAAAAGAGCCTTTCTCAATGGAACTGATGGATATGTACTTAAAAGTAACGATTCGCAAGACCTAATACAAGGTATCAATACCGTAATGGAAGGTGATACTTATATGTCTGATGGACTGAGATTGACACCAGCATCTAACAGGACATATGTAACCAAAGCCGTAGCTAATCTGGCTAATAGATTTTATGAAGATAGCTACACAATGAAACAAAAATTAACTAAGAGAGAGCAAGAGATATTACATCTTATTGCCGACTCTAAAAACAATAGAGAAATAGCTAAAGAGCTATATATCAGCGATCAAACCGTAGGTGTACACCGCAAAAATATAATGAGAAAACTGGGCGTCCGGAGCACAGTAAACCTCATAAAATTTGCGATTGAACATCAATTGGTATGATTTATGTCCTCTAGTATGATTAATTGACATATCGGT
Organism: uncultured Saprospiraceae bacterium; assembly: GCA_938015435.1. Classification (GTDB taxonomy): domain Bacteria; phylum Bacteroidota; class Bacteroidia; order Chitinophagales; family Saprospiraceae; genus UBA1994. The sequence goes on along the minus strand of CALLPN010000015.1, from coordinate 226 downwards.
TGCATTTATACGATTACTTTCCCTCGATCGCATACTTGCATTATTGTATTCTTCTAGTAGCCTATAATGACATTCACACATTATTTGTAAATCATTTTATTGCTATAACAAACCGATTTTATCTCATGAAAAAAGAGAATTTTACACTAGACTTTAATACTCCCCTGAAGCGTATCGCTAGGCTGAGTATTCTGCCTGTCTTGTTGATTATGTTAAGCTTCCAAGC
>CALLPN010000014.1 GCA_938015435.1 uncultured Saprospiraceae bacterium | reverse complement strand
CCAATGTTGCTATAAAGGCTTTTTTCTTTATCTCTGGCCGATCTGCTATCCACCAATAATATAAGGCAGCGATCAATCCAAGTCCAAGTATCAAACTCAAGATCATCCAAATGTTAGCACTCATAGCTCCTGCTAATCCTTTCCACCAACGTATCAAAAACATCTCTTCTACAGGTATGATATCAAAATCTGTTTCTTCCCTTATGATATCTAGATTGTTATTAGCTTGAGAGTGTCCACTATCTAATTTTATAGCTCTCTCATAATTAAGTGCGGCATTTGCTATATCAGTTTTATCTTGATACAATTTACCAAGATTAAAATATATATCTGCAGACCCATGGCTGTCTAATGCTTCGAATTTTAGAATCGCTTTTTCATTATCTCCTGCTTTGATGAGTGATAATGCTTCTTGCACTAATTGTTCGTTTTGTTGAGCCGCCAAGATTTGCAGAGCGGAAATAAAAACTATAATTAAAAATGAAAATCTTGACATTACTTGTATTGATATAAAATTCTAAATCAAAATTACGAAACGATTACGAGACTCTAAATATTACGATAATTCAATTTACTATTTAATAATTCCTTGTAACAGACTGTCTCTTGTAAGGTTACTTTTGAGATCAGCAATCGTCATGGGTCGTTCTTTAAATCTCCAAAGGAACCCATCTAGCTTGATGTCTTCATGATTAGTACCGCGCATAGGTAATATCTGTGATCTCGGACTCGTAAAAAACTTGATATTCTTAATCGCATTTTCAAAGAAGGTGAATCTAATACTACTGCACTCGGTAGAGTTGACTCCTATATAAGCCTTGAAGTCGTCCAACATATAATAGAGTGATCTTGCATTACCGACAACATCCATAGTCGCAAGCTTTCCTTCTTCGAATAATGTAGTAATTCTCTTTCCTGAAATCTGATTGTAATAAATAAAGTCGGCACTATTCATCATAAAGGCTTTTGGATATACTTCCATCTTATCTAAGTCATCATTTGCTAGATATATTTCTATCGTGTCTCCAGTGATCTGCGAACTATCAGACCATACTACTGGATCATCTAGTAATAGAAATAACGAATCTCTGTCTTGGTAAATAAGTGAATCACAAATTGCTTGAAGACTAGGTCTCATAATCTGAACATTGTCATCCGCTATGAGATAATTAATCGTATCTATTATTCCCAAGCTATCCGTCTCATACACGCTGTAGGATGTCAATATATCTGCTGAGAGATATAGGGTGTCGCCTCCAGAAGTATTTTGCATCAGAGGCTTACCTTGATCATTAGTAGCCTTGACGTAACCTGTAGATTCTTGATAATTGAGATGATCGCATATAATCGTAATATTAGCAGATGTATCTTGCCAAACTACGTCACCATCTGCATATGCTGTGTTAGTTGCCTTATCATAATCTACTGCTTCCGCAGCGATAATATACGGCGGATCCGAAATCACGGATTGTCCTTTTACTTTAAATGCTTCCGTCTTCTTATCGTAATCGATACGCTCACCTTTTACTTTACTTTTTGCATTCTCAAAAGTAGCATCACCCACTAACTCCGCAGATTCTGTCTTTTCATTATATACAATAAGATCTCCAGTTCCGATATCTTCTTTATTACGATAATAGGCATCACCTTCCAATCTGATCACTCCTGTCGACTTGACATATTTGATGCTTTGGGCATTGGCCTCCACATTGGTTTCTTTGAACTGTGCATTCTGTTCAAACAAGGCGACTTCATCATCCATATCATAGAATCCGCTTTCGCAATAGATATCTCTTCCGGTCTGCTGAATACGGGTCGGCCCCATAAATATCGCCCTTTGTTCGTCCGTAAGGAAACTCATAGAATCGGCCCTCATCTTCATATCCTCACCTTCGATATATACATCATCATAGAAGAAGGCCTGATCGTTATCTACATCGTAGTAACCACGTACAGATTGAAGACTGCTTTTCTCCTGTATCATGATCGCAGTATCTTGGTATGACGCGACTTTGGTTCGAGTGTCATATATCAATATATCACTGTACAGTTTCTTACTGCCATTCTCTAAAATAACATCATGATATAAATAAGCAATCGATGAATCACCGTGAAAATATAAGCTATCCGCAAAGGTTCTGATCGTATCATTCTGAATGAAGATCACATTTCCCTTTGCCCAAAGATCATTCCCTATGATCCTTGCTGTATCACAAAACATAAAGAGACTATCCTTATACAATTTCACATCTCCGAAATAGATCCGCTCTAATGCTTCCCCAGATAGATCAGTAATACTTGTCTCAGCAAACTTCACAATGATTCGGTCAGTCTTAGATGTATCCTGCACTTCTTCTTGCTGAGCAAAAGCTCCAGTACTCAATAGCAAGGCAATTAAGGCTGATATGAATTTATAAGTATTGATGTGTTATTATTTGTTTCGTAGTAATAAACGTAAGTACTCATATATTTGAATACTACAGCAAAGATAATTTCTTGTTAAGATTAAAGTAGTTTATTCTAAGACAATACCATATCCGCCAAAGACTTTCCTACTCCACTCCCTATCGCTACTCCCATTCCTCCTAGTCGGACACCTACGTAGACATCATCCATCACTTCCTTTATGATAGGTGTCTTGATCTCTCCTACGCCTAGTATACCGCTCCATTCGTATTCAAACTTGATGGTCTTTCCCAATATCTTCTCCTCGACAAAAGACTGCAAATGTTGCTTAAGGTTATCTGTTTGCCCAAATTCTGAAGTCGTTTCTTGCTGCGGATATAGATTGCGTGCTCCACCAATCAGTATTCTTCCGTCAATCTCTCTGAAATAAACATAGCCTTGATCATAATGATAACAAGATTCCAAGGGATTATCATCCAATCTCTCAGTTACATATACCTGATTACGAACGGCTTGCATAGGTAACTTTGGCAATAATGCTCTTGATAGTCCATTGGTACAAACTGCTATTAGCGACGAGTTAAGGATTCTATCAGAAAGCTTGACCGCTCTTGTAGCGATGGCTTCCACTTCCATACCATAGAGAAGATTAATGCCCATATTAAAGGCTTTCTTGTGTAGTGCTGCCATCATATACATCGGATTAAGCTCTCCTTCGAACTGATTGTATATCGCTTTATTATGAAATGTTGTAGAAAGTGATTGATCTACGATCGAAAAACAATCTTTTAAGCCAATAGCATCTGCCACCATTGTATTACACCTAGTAATCTCATCCAAAGCTGACATTTGAAAAGAATCCGAAGTATCTAACACTTCAACACCGCCTCTAGATCTATAAGACATATCAACTCGAGGTACATTAGTTTGCAGTAGCTGAAGACCCTCCCATCTCATCTTAATCAATGCTACTTGATCATGATATGACATATGCTGACTATCAGAAAGCAACTCGGTGACACTTCCAAAGCAGGCGAAACCAGCATTCTTAGTACTCGCACCGGATGGTAATGAAGATCTTTCTAGTACCAAAATCTTTAAATTTGGCTTTGCAGACTTTGCGGCAATGGCTGTCGATAGCCCTACAATACCTGCTCCAATCACTATTAGATCGTTATCTTCAAAATAGTGCCTCTCTTCCCAATATGATAGATTCAATTTTCTTTACATTTGCTTACAAGTATCAAGGTACGTATATGCCTTGAATATTCCACAAACACTAAAATCAATCCTCGTGATACAAAGAATACAAAGCTTATTTCTGCTTATATCAAGTGCAGCCTTTTGGTCAGAATTTGCATTACCATTCGCTACTACTGATGTGGCTAGCCCAGGCGTACTTAGCGATCTTGTTTATAATATTCAGGACAGCCCAATATTATTAGCCCTTACTGTAATTGGTGGTCTAGTGACTCTTGGAGCTATCTTCCTTTTTAATAATAGACCTCTACAAAAGAGATTGTCTTATTTGGGAGTGGTGATGTCTATCCTTCTACCACTTGTAGCCTTCTTATTGATCTATAATGAGAGAACTGGAGATGCACTTGGAGCTGTAAATGATGGAATGGGAATATATCCTCCAATCGTAGCATTGATATTTGCTGTGTTAGCAGGAAGAGCAATCGGTAAAGATGATAAGCTCGTAAAATCAATGGATAGACTGAGATAGACATTCGAATTTGAAGTAAATCGGAAATAGACTCATGTTGGAATTATGAAGTTTGCTTGCTTTATCTCTTGCTCAGTTTGTGCTTATCAATTGTTTCGGCTTGTAATCGTTAGTAGGTTCATTATTTGCTCGTTAGACAGTTTCGTTTGTGCTCATCAATCGCTACGCGCTTACCGATCACGTCATTAGTAGACAGATAGATTATGGAGATTATGGCAATTCTAGAGAATATCAAATGTAGTGCGGCCGCTCCGACACCCAAAGTGCTCGCTAATGAGCATTATGTATACTTGATTTTCTATGTAGAAGATATCTCTGTTCAAGACGCAGAAAATAGTCCTTTCAATAGAGTTCCTGTAGATCAAATCGCCTCTATTAGATTCAATCGATATGCTCAATATAAGTTTGGTAATCCTAACGATGAATCATTGGAAGGTCATTACTATTACGAGCTAGGACTAGAGCCATTCATATTCCAAGAAGTGATCGATTCGGATTGGATAGAAGATCTTAGAGCATTAGATGCTTTAGGTCCAATGCATGATCCAAACCAATGGGACCAGCAAAGACATATTATTATTCCATTAAAAGACAGTTGCTTTGAAGTGGTATGTAATGGGTTTACCTTATTAGACGATACTTGTCAGACGATGAGGGAAGAGGTCTTAAAATTAGCAGAATTAGTATAAAAAAAATGACGAATAACTAATCTAGCTACTCGTCATTTCATAATGGCATTTATTCTATTTACTGTTATTAGAATGTCATATATATTCCTGATAAAAATTGACTCATACTATTCCTTCGCACATTATTCCCTAGATCAATTCCATTCGATATTGTTCTATTATAAATGTAGGACAATTGAATTCCGAAATTATCATTTATCGAATATCGAAGTTCTACTGACGGAGCAATGTTTAAGTCTATTCTCCTGCCATATTGTAGATCATTTAGGTTAACTACTTCATCTTTACTAAGAGTCAATCCAGAAAGCGATATTAACTTGTTACTATTTAGATTAATATTAGTTTGAATTTCGAAATTATTGGAAATTCCAAGTCTATATCCTAGTCCTACACTTACTCCTATCGTTTTCGAATAATTATTTTGATACGTATGTTGACAAGTAATTATTTGAGATTGACCCATCAGGCTAACTTGTCTTCTTACTTCTTCAGAATGTTGAAAAACAGTATGGCTCTCGTTGTAGTCTATTGAAGTATTCAATATAAAATTATTACCGATAATTCTTCGATATCCTAAGTGTAGAGATCTACCCAATACATTAGCTAATTTATCATTTAGTTCACTACCGTCTGCCAAATTAAATGAGCCAATATTCATTCCTAATTTCAAATATATTTCATTGTTGGACTTAGAGTAATTACCTAAATCAATAGCAATTTTATTCGGTGAAGACATAATCTTATTTCCTACAATTAGTGACTTAGGATTAAACAATGGCAGTAATGGTACGCTCAGTGATACTAATTCTAAGTCAACATCACTCGAATTGGATGTTGCTTCATTGTCTTTATTATTATTATTATCGTCTGTATCATTTCCCACGTCTTGGTTTGAAACACTTGACAGTTGAATGGTTGGAATGGGTTTTTGCTTAGTAACATCACCTGATTGAGCGTTAAAATTAATCTCATCAGAAGCGACTATTGATCTATTTACTGAATTGGTATTATATGACGTTTCGATTAATTCTAATGACTTAGAATCTTCAAATACACCATCTTTACTCAATGTCTTATTAATACCATTATTACTAGATCTTACATCATCATTGATCCCAATTGGCTCATCTATCTTGATCTCAGATTTACTTCCCATCAAATTATTATTGATCCGTGACTCTGCGATAATATCAGAACTCAACGTTTCATTTTGAGAGGAGTATTCGTTGAAGTAATATCCTGAGAAAAATATGCCTATGATCAATACAAATCCGATGATAAAAAAGATTAGAGGCTTGCGATTCTTCTTTTGTGGAATTTCAATATCCATACTTCCCCAATCTAACCCAGTAGGGACTATTGGATCTTCAGCCAAAGCTTTTCTTATGTAATTATCAAAATTCTGATTATTATCTTTTTTCATTTCAACTGTGTTTTAAGAAGCTTGCTAAAGCGTTTTTTGCCCATTCTCTAGATCTATTCAAAATTATTCTCGAAGAGCCAATACTAATACCTAGCATCTCAGATATTTCTTTGTGAGAATATCCATCAACAATACTTAGATTAAAAACATCTTGATACTTCAAAGGCATTTTACTTAGAATATCCATTATATAGGCTCTATCCAAATTATCATCCAGTTCAGATTGATTACTATATGAAAAACTCATATCGTAATCATTTATTTCTTCTTGAATGGGAGCTCGATTATATTTTCTTTTTTCTTCTATTATCTTATTTATTGCAATCCTTGTAAACCAGGTTTTGAAACTTGCTTTTGAAGCATCGAAATTGCTTATTGATTTAAAAGTAGCAGAGAATATAATTTGGAGTTGATCTTTGATATTACTTTCTGAGATCTGGTATCTTTTACAGATTCCATATCCATAAGGAAGAAATTCTTCATATAGAGATTTACACGCAGCTTCGTTGCCTTGTGTACATAATCTTATGATGTTATTTAATTTTTCCATGGATATAAAAATAGATGGCATCATAATGATGCCATCTATTAATTTTTATATTAGTTGCAAAAATCTGCTACTTCAACGATTTCAGCATTAAAACTAAGTGAATAAGGAAATTGAAACAACTCCATATCGTTATTAAACGCTAAGAAATTTCCACTATACATTCCAGAAACTACTGAACCATCATTTGATGTTATGTCATAAGTAGTAGCCGCATCGAATACAGATTGTTGATCAAGAAATCCAAGGTCTTCTCCAAAAACAGATCCTCCAGTTGCATATGCCACATCTCCATCTATTACATACTGAAAGAAGAAATCATCCGTTTGTAAATCATCCCAATCAAACGGAAACCCTTTGAGTAATTCTTGATTGTTTGAGACATTTAACAATTCCTTTCCATTATCACTACAGAAAGCAGCATAAGCATTAGTTGTAACACTTCTATTATTAACATCAAAAGTTGCTTCTAATTTTACTTCTTTATCTGTTTCTGTAATACTGTCATCTTTACTACAAGACACGATAGTAAGACTTGCAAATAATGCGATACAGAATAAGTTCATTGATTTAAAATACTTCATTTTATGTTTTTTTAAGTTTGAATAATGTAGTTAACAATTGGTAACACTACTATATTCGATCACTTCTCTCAAAGCGTTACAACTTTCATCAATTATTTAATAAATATTTCAATTTCCTTCTAGATCAATACATATTGGAATATCAATACGGTAAGGTTAGCAAAAACCCATTTTAACTGGATAGCATGTGCAAGACTTTGTCGGAGTAGGTGCTGCAATTGACATATGTCTACAACTTACCTACAAACTATTAGGTATCTAACAAAAAAAATCTTTCAAAGAACATATGTTCTTTGAAAGATTAGAAAATAGGAAATCTAGTTTTTAGTTATGTCCAAACATCCAATATACCACCCATTACTGCGAAGCTTAAAATCCAAAAAGCGACGTTTAGTAAAATATTCTTTACGGAAGACTTATGAAATAGACCCAATGAAACTATTACTGGCATTACAAATGCAAGCGCTAACAATGCACCATGAAATGCGCCATGACCAAAGGTATTGTGACTTGCAATGATCAATTCACCGGCACTATTGACATCTTTATGGAGAAATTGCATAACGAAATTCATAAAGAAGGAAACGATAAATCCCATTACCAAAGCCGTAATATATACTACTGCTTCATTCTTATGTTTCATTTCTTCAGAAGTCTTATTCATTGATTTCATCCATGTCTTTCCGAATAAAGGACCATAATAAAGTGCTCCTAATATATTAGGAATAAGTGCCGCTACTACAATTGCGATGATGTTAATATTTGGTTCTACCATTTTGTTATTGATTTAAATATGTAAATAAATGTTCTTTAAGCCATTCATCTTTTTTAAAATCGAAGATGATATTGACTGAAACAAACATAGGCAAGAACAAAACGAGACTTGTAAGAATCATTCGCAATGTGCTGTAAAGCAAGGATTTGGGATGAATGGGAAAGCTATTTACTAATTAGATGTCTGTCAAATGTCCTAGAAATCGGAATTTGCATACCGTTATGCATATTAGCTACACAAGATCTGGCATTCCCATGTACATTTTCAACGTTGGATTTATTAATTAGATATGACTTATGACATCTTAAAAATGCATCATTATCAATCATCTGACTTTCCAACTCCGACATGCTAAGTCTAATCAAGTATTTTGACTGTCGCGACTTTTCCGTATCAAGGAATAACTCGATATAGTTGCCTGAACTTTTAGCAGCGATAATTTCATTTTGCTTAAAGTCATAAGGAAGCTCTGTCTTATTATTGGATACAATAGTAATTCTACTACTAGGCTCTACATGATCTTCTTTATCTAATTTGGAATTAATATCTATTGCTACTTCGTTGTTTCGATTCTTAGCTATTCTTTCAGTTAGGTAGATCATAATTAGCACAGGAAATGCTCCGACTGCTACTGTCATAAAAACGAACTGAAAAAAATTATACTGAGGTGAGATTTCTTTACCAATAGTGCTATTATAAAAATAGTTTAAACTTGAAATCGCCAATAAAATACATACGTAGCTTAGAAATTCTTTACGAATAGTCCAATGATCTTCATCAAATGCATTTGAAAATATATTGGGGAGTAGAAAATAATAAATAGCAAGCGGTACAAACGCGCAGATTCCAAACCCTGCTAAGTAAGTGATTTGGGTTACCTCATGAAGGCCAAAAGGTCTAAATATCACCAAGATCAAAAAGCAAACAATAGCAACAACACTCGTTATTGCTAATTTAACTTTGTTTTCTATTACTCTAGGATAAGGCTTGGCAAACCAATTTTGAAGGTTAGTTATCACTTTTCAAATATAAAAAAACTTTAGAATTCTCGATATATTTTACTCCTCTTCCTCCAGCACTTCATTGCCCAACTTCTTATCTTCTACATTATCGTTGAGAAAGTCGTTGAGTTTATCGATATCGAAACTTGATTGCATTTCGCCAAATTCATTGATTTTGATATCAAAGCCTTTGAGCTCATTGTGCACATTTGGCTTTCCTTGTTTTTTCATTTTCTTTGGCATATAGCATTAACGTTGTAGAAGTTAGTAGTTCACTTCTGATTTATGATTGAGATTCGGCTTTGATCTTTTTGATCGTATTCAGACCATCTCTCATTCTAACTAACACCTCTTCACGTCCGAGCAGTTCCATCATTTCGAAAAGATCTGGCCCTTTCATAGTTCCAGAAGTCGCTAATCTTAGTACTGGCATGATCGCACCAAATGATAATTCGTTATCTCCGATGTATCCTTTGATAGCACTTTGTGTACTCTCAGCATCAAATGTGTCGACACTCGATAGTAAATCTGTAAGCGCTATGAAGTGAGGATCATTATCTACTTTATACTTCTTACGGATCATCTTAGCATCATACTCGGTAGGTGTACCAAATAAAAATGAACCTACTTTAGGGATATCTCCCACTGACTCTACCCTCTCTTTCATAAGGCCACAAGCTTTAGTGAGGTATTCATCGCTATAGTCTGTACTTACCTCTGATCTGATCATCTTGGCTAGTACATCATTCTCTGTTTTGATGATATACTGTTGGTTATACCATTTTGCTTTATCATAATCGAATCTTGCGCCGCTCTTTACGATACGCTTGATACTAAATGTCTCTATCAACTCATCCAATGAGAATATCTCTTGCTCTGTTCCAGGATTCCATCCTAAGAAAGCTAAAAAATTAATCACTGCGTCAGGTAAAAATCCAAATTCTCTAAATCCAGAATATAGTTCTTCATCGTTACCTGGATTCCACTCTAATGGAAATACTGGAAGACCAAATTTCGCTCCGTCTCTCTTACTTAGCTTACCCTTCCCTGTAGGCTTAAGTATCAATGGAAGATGTGAAAACTGTGGCGCTTCCCATCCCATAAATCTATACATAAGGACATGGTGTGCTGTACTACTCAGCCACTCTTCTCCACGGATTACGTGAGAGATCTTCATAAGGTGATCATCTACTATATTAGCTAAATGATACGTTGGCATTCCGTCTCCTTTGAGTATCACTTTATCATCCAGGTCTTTGGTATTGAAGGTTACTTCACCTCTTACTAGATCTGTAATCTTTACATCTTCGTTCTCTGGCATCTTAAGTCTAATCACAAAAGGAGCTCCACTGTCTAGTTTTGCTTTCACTTCATCAGCAGAAAGGGTAATACTATTAGTCATCTTGACACGAGTGACTACATCATATTTTGCATTAGCATCTTCAGTACGCATAGCATCGAGATCTGCGGGAGTATCCCATGCATAATATGCATTTCCTTGCTCTACCATTTTTAAAGCATATTCAGCGTATAGATCTTTACGCTCAGACTGTCGATATGGACCATAGTCACCACCAAATCCCGGACCTTCGTCAGGAGTCAAGCCAAACCAATTGAGTGCTTCTACTATATAATCTTCTGCACCTGACACATATCTATTCTGATCAGTATCTTCTACTCGAAGTATAAATGTACCTCCTGCATGCTTGGCAAACAGATAATTGTACAATGCGGTACGTACTCCACCTATGTGCAGCGGGCCTGTTGGACTAGGTGCAAATCTTACTCTTACATCACTCATAATACTCTTATCTCTATATGGTTATTAGCTATTCAATTTGATTTAAAACCATCTTTGAATCGGTATGATATATTACAATTTTCATTAAACCATGTCCAATTCACAGGTGATTTTCCTAATTTTATGTTGTTTAAAGCGTTTCATATACTTTGAACGTCAACAATATTGCTCATTTTTAGCTTTTTGCAGAAAAATCGTCTCTATAAAGACACATTTCTTCTGTTGTTGCCGTTATGAAGGTGCAAAGTAATCCTATTTAGAGGATAATATCAAATACCCAGATGTACATAATTAAGACGCCGAAGCTCATAAGGAAGCTATTCCCTAATTATTTATGGAATAAATCTAGAAAGAAACCTTATGTGTATTTCACATTTGATGATGGCCCCATACCAGAGATAACCCCTTGGGTGCTGGATACACTCAAAAGCTATGACATGCATGGAACATTCTTCTGTGTAGGAGATAATGTACGCAAGCATAGTAAAATCTATAATAGATTAATCGCTGAAGGTCATAGTGTAGGCAATCATAGTTATTCTCATAAGTCTGGTTGGGGAAGTGACGTGGACAAATATTTAGACGATGTAGAGCTATGTGGATCGTTTGTACAATCTGATCTTTACAGGCCTCCGTATGGTCGACTTAAGCCCCAACAAGCAGAAGCAATTAGACACCAATATCAAATTGTAATGTGGGATATATTAAGTGGAGATTTTGATCCTAATATCACTGCTGAACAATGTTATCAAAATGTAATACAAAATCTTAAACCCGGGTCTATTGTAGTATTCCATGACAATGTCAAATCTTTTGACACCTTGAAAGAAGTACTTCCTAGAGTGATAGAATATTGTCAATCCAAAGGTCTCTCATCCAAAGCATTGAAGTATAATAGTGTTCAAAAGGAATTGGCAACTGCTTAATAAGGTATATCAGACTTAGAACTAAAACAAACAGTTTTTCTATTTAACTTAATCCAAGTTCTGCCATCAGTTCTTGAGCTTCGATTTTGAATCTATAGTTATCATCAGCATCCTTAAGTACTTCCCAAGACTTATTCATTTCTTCCTTAGCTTGGTCTTTTTTACCAATCTTATTTAACAATTTTGCTTTCACTAATCGATGTAATGACGAATGAGGATCTTCTTCTAATTTCATTTCTATTACTTTAAGACCTTCACCGAAGTCTTCAGACTTTACAAATGATTCAAAGTAATTTTGACTAATCATATCATAGTTATTCATCTTAGTATGCAGTACCTCCCAATCAGTTCTTGCTTTCTTAAAATCACCTTTTAAGTAAGCCATCTCAGCATCATAAATTTTAATTAGATCTTCTCCAGTAGAGGCTAACATAAATCTTTTAACCTCTTCATAATTTTTCTCCATGGTTACGAGATCCTCGGTAAACGTGGCAATAACAAATTCATTGAGACCAGCCATCATATTTTTTTGTATCGGAGGCATTAGATCTTCCAATGCTTTAATGTTATTCTTAATACTATCCATCTGACCGGTCATCTGGTACATTCCAGAAGTAGCATATTCCGTCTGCATAAAAGCAATAGGAGGATACTGAGTCAAGAATACACTCTTCAGTTTTCTACGTTCATCATAGTAAGCTATTGATTTCCCTTGTCTTGCAAATATTTCCATTTGCTTACTATATATGGTGATCGTATCTGTCGGAGTATTGGCATTAAACAGCAGGTTATCTAAAACGGCTGATGCTTGCTTAAATTTATTTTGTCGATTATATATATTCGCTTTTTTGATATCATATCTAATATCATTTGGATTCATAATCGATAATTCGTCTAACGTTTCTATTGCCTTCTCTGTCTTTCCTTGCTTAGCATATATATCGGCTAACAAAGTCGTCGACTCGGCTTGCTTAGGATACTCCGTTCTATATTTTACAAGATATTCTTCTGCTTTACTATATTCTTTAGTTCCTATAAGTTGATTAGCATAAGTAACAAATAGTGATCCTTTATGTCCTTGTTCGAGAGCACTTTCTACTACTGCCCTTGCTTTTTCAATTTGAAAAGTTCTATTATACTGAGATACTAACATATCTACTGGCTTTTTATCTTGAGGGTATAACTTTCTCCAATTCTGCAATAAGATTTCACCCTTTTTCTGTTCTTCGCTAAACATGTAATTAAGATACTTTAATTGCATCTGCTGTCTTTCTGAGACGTTCTCTACGTATTTCATGGCATCCTTCATCGCCCCTCTGGTCTCTTGACCCGACAATAAATAAATATTGGCAAGAGCCATATGACACTCTGCACAAGTAGGATCTATCTCAACAGATTTTTCGAGACTAGTAATAGAACTATTCGTCTGAGTGGCATTGGTCTCCATTAATATGGTGGCATTGATATACTCGCGAAATGCAGCAGTATCTGCCGTAATCAAATTACTAGCTGGCAGTTTGACCATATCCTCCATGCCTTCCACTGGTATCAGCTTGATCTTTGTATCTACAAAATCAGATATCTTCTGCGTCAATTGAATAATATTCTCAGATTGCAGAACTTGATTCCCCACTTCCTTTCCTGTCGCTGTTTCATAAACTACAACTTCGACCTTTGTTTCCTCACCATTTAAAAACTTACCTGCAACAAAAAAGTCTGAGTAATTATTCTCTGCAATATTTCTTTTAGTTGAAAAGGGAATATTATCGAATACTTCATAATTGTAATGAGTATAACTTTCGTTAAAGCGTTGTGGACTGACTCCGGTCACTCTCATATCTTGCTCAAGAGAGCTATCTAATAATATTGCAGCTCCAATACCTTTCCATGATGGTTTATTCCCATTCTCGTTTTCAAAAGGAAACAATACTACCCTTTTGGCAAATTCCATCTTTGGTACTTCTCTTATTATCGTCTCACCTTCATCTGTTGTAATTTCTACCTCTGAGGTAGTTTGTGCCGTGCTACTAACCATAAACATTGAGGCTACTAGAGCCAATACCAAATTCATTGGATAAAGAACCTTCTCCATTTTCCACCACTTATCAGCTCCAGGTCTCCCATGAAGATAGATCAATGCAATTACTGATGGTAGAATTAGCAATAGTAAGAGAACAATCTTATCGACCCAAGATCCATCGATGCTATATCTTCTTACTCCCCACTCTGCGAACTGGATTAGACCCCAAGATGCAGCCAAGTATGTGGCAAAAAATTGGAAAAATCTCCTATCCCATAAATCCGAGAAAAATGACTTTTTTGTATTGCTATCTGACATAAAAGGGCTGTTACTTAACTGAAAATACAAAATTACCTACAAATAGATAGTTTGACGACAAACCAATAGATCAAATTTAATTTATATCGATATAAATAATTGCGCATCTTTGTCATTCGTAATGATTATTGTACAAAGTATTAGATGAAAGCATTAGTAATATCAGGTGGAGGAAGCAAGGGTGCTTTTGCAGGTGGAGTTGCTGAATACCTGATCAGAGAGGAAAAACAAGATTATAAGATACTATTAGGTACCTCAACAGGAAGTTTATTAGTTCCATCTTTAGCAATCGAAGATATTGAAGATATCAAGACGGCCTATACCAGTGTACGTCAGAAGGACATATATAATGTCAATCCTTTCAAAATCAAAAAACTAAAAGAAGGAGGAATCAAAACCTCTATCAATCACCTTAACATCCTGAAACAATTCCTTAAGGGCAAAAAAAGCTTTGGAGAACATCGTAATCTTCGTAAAACCATCAAAAAATTCTTTACTGAAGATGACTACCATGCTGTAGTTAGATCTGATAAAAAAGTAGTGATCTCAGTGGCTAATCTTACTACAAGATCGATGGAATATAAGTACCTCAGAGACTGTACTTATGAAGATTTTGTGGATTGGATGTGGATCTCTTCGAGTTTTGTTCCATGGATGAGTCTTATAGAGAAAAATGGATATGAATATGCTGACGGCGGATTCGGTAACTATATACCTATACAGCAAGCTATAGATGCAGGTGCTACTGAAATTGATGTCATCGTGCTTATACCTAAATATAGTGACAAGCAACATAGTAAGTCACGTAATGCATTCGATGTATTACTACAGAGTATGCAATTTATGCTTAAGCAAATTGCATACGACGATATCTATATAGGGCATCTTGAAAGTATCTATAATGACCAAGTGACTGTGAGATACTTCTTTACACCTAGGCTACTTACGGAGAATTCTTTCTACTTTGACCCTGAGCAAATGAAAGAATGGTGGAAAGAGGGCTATGAATTTGCCGCTAACAAAATAGCAGAATACAATGCCAGAACTTCAATATAAAAGAATCAACGGCCACGGTCATCTCCTTCCCAATCCGGAAGAGATACCGCAATTCATGAAGGATAAAGGTTATTTCTGGATAGAAGATGATCGCTCCTACATGTGTCAAGGTGAGTGGAAAAGACCTATTACGGCGCCAAGTTTCTTCCTAGAGGAAAAACTGCAATGGATGGATGATCAGCATATTGACCATATGGTAGTCATCGCGCTATCCCAACTTTATGCTAACGGATTAGCCAAACATGCTGCCAAAGACATGCATTCTTGGTATAATGATTATCAAGGACTGTTGCAGGCACATCATAAAGAAAGACTGACATGCGGCATGGTAGTGCAACCTGCATTCATGGATCAAGCACTCAAAGAAATAGAGCGCTGCGTCACCAAATTGAAACTCAAAGTCCTATGTCTACCTACGCACTATCAAGCTCAAGATGGACAATGGCATACTACCGCACACGAATCTGTAGATCCAATATGGGAGCTAGCGAACGAACTAGGACTTGCTGTAGAGGTACATCCTTACGATGGTCAGAAGATCATCGCTCTACAAGATACGACGTGGAGATTTCACTTAGTATGGATGTGCGCTCAGACCGCAGATCATTACCATGATTATACACTAAGTAATCACCATAATAAATATCCTAACCTGCGAGTATGTTATGCCCACGGCAATCAATACGCTGTGATGAACCAAGGGCGTAGACGCCAAGGGTTTAACGGTAGACCAGACCTATTTGAGGAGAAGACTCATCCAGATAATGGAATAGGCCATCCTAATATTTTCTTCGACACATTGGTACATGATCCACTCTCACTAGAGATGCTCATACGTAGACATGGTAAGGCGCAAGTCATAGCCGGATTAGATGATCCATACCCTCTCGGTGAGATGGATGGTATTGCAGATAGTTATCCTGGAAAGGTAATCGATGAAGTCGTAGAAAGTGGGGTGATTACCACATCTGATAGGAAAGAAATTTGGGATGGAAATGTAATGCGGTGGATTGGATAATCCTAAGTAACCAAACACCAAAAATCTTCTTTACTTCATCTCAGTAGTATGAAATATTTATCGATTTTAGCATTACTCTGTTTTCCGTTGTTAGGTAATTCTCAATTAGAGAAAGAAATTATTTTGAGTGATTCAACTGAAATGATGTTTGTGAGTCGGTCAGAAAAGGTACCAATACATATTTCTGGAGATAATGATAACCTAATATCTGCTTTGTATAATAGCCTTTCTTACCCTAAATCAAAATGCATTTCAGGTACAACATTTTTAACATTTAAAATTGATACAAGTGGAAATGTATTGGAACCTAAAATCTTTAGATCATTAGATATTCTAATTGACCAACAGCTTTTGAAGGAAATTTACAATCACACTTTTGTTCCTGGCGAATTCTATGATAAGAAGGTACAAACAAGTATGACTATTCCTATACGTATCGGTCTCACGAAGTAGAAACCATAAACGGACCTCAAAATAAATAGAAGTATAAAAAAAAGAGGGCATCCCATCTAGAATACCCTCTACTATAACTTTTCAATTTATTACTTCCATACTCTAGAATGTATAGCTTAATTTAGTAAACAATCTACGTCCGTCTATTCCAAACTGTGTTGTCTACCAAAAAACAAAAAAAGCAAGTAGAACGAATCTACTTGCTTTTACTTTATCTACTTTGCTTAACTCTTTACTAATTATTCACGCGACTAAAGTCGCGAAAACATTTGACGGTCAAGCGTTTGTAGTATTAGCGATTTGTTATTTTATTCACCTAGCCGAGCATATCCGATAACTGATCAATAGCAGCTTGCAATCCGCTTGCATCACTTCCTCCAGCACTTGCGTAGAAGGGTTGTCCACCTCCACCGCCTTTGATATTTTTAGCTAACTCACGAACCATATTACCAGCATGTAGTCCTTTCTCAGTAAGCGCTTTACTTACTGATAATTGGAGCTGCGGTTTCTCTCCATTTATTCCAAAAAGAATCACACAATCTCCTATGATTTGCTCTATACTTCCAGATAATGTTTTGGCAGATTTACTATCTAGTCCTTTGAGGACGCTACGTATTACCTTTACACCATTAATATCTTCAGCAGTCTTAATAAGATCGTCCTTCATGTTTCCTGCTTGTGCAGCCATGAGCTTTTCGATCTCTTTCTTGAGCGCTTTATTTTCGTCTTGTAGATCTTGGATGCCTCCTGTCAGATCTTTAGGGTTTTTGAATAAATCTTTAATTTCGTTGAGTTGATCAATTGCATCAGAAACATACTTCTCTGCTGCATCTGCAGTGATCGCTTCTATACGTCTTACGCCTGCGGCAATCCCACCTTCAGAAGTGATTTTCATCAATCCTATTTGGCCTGTAGCTGCTACGTGACAACCTCCACAAAGCTCACGACTATAGTCAGCATCGAATGTGATCATACGTACAAACTCTCCGTACTTTTCACCAAAAAGCATTGTAGCTCCTGCGTCTTTAGCATCTTGTACAGGGATACTTCTATTCTCCTCAAGAGAGATATTTTCTCTGATCTTAGTATTTACAATTTGCTCTACTTCTTTGATTTGCTCGGCTGATACTCTTTCGAAGTGAGAGAAATCAAATCTAAAATAATCGTCCTTAACTAAAGATCCTTTTTGTTGTACATGAGTACCTAAGACTTGTCTCAATGCTGAATGTAGTAAGTGAGTTGCCGAGTGATTATTTTCGGTCAATGCTCTTTTACTTGCATTCACTTTAGCATCTACTAATGGAGTCGCGTCTGTAGGTAGTTCATTGACAAAGTGGATGATCAAATCATTCTCTTTTTTAGTGTTGTAGACCATTATCTTTTGGTCACCTACTATGAGCTCACCTTTATCGCCTACTTGTCCTCCACCCTCTGCATAGAATGGTGTTCTATCAAGAACTACTTGGTATACAGGCTTACCCTTTTCTTTAAGTGTACGGTACTTATTGATTTTGACATTTTTTACTTCGAGCTCGTCATAACCTAAAAATTCTACTTCATCGATTTCATGTACTACTACCCAATCTCCAGTCTCTCTTTTGCCATCATCACGGCCTCTTGCTCTTTGTGCTTCCAGAGCTTCTTCAAATCCTTTATCGTCAATTTCCCAACCATACTCGTCTGCGATCATACGCGTAAGATCTATAGGAAAACCGTAAGTATCATATAATTCAAATGCCTGTTTTCCAGTCATTTGGTTGCCCTCGATCTCGAGATTTTCTATTCGACGAAGACCTCCAGCAAGAGTTCTTAGGAATGATTTCTCTTCCTCCAAAACTACTTTCTCTACGAATCCTCTCTGAGCTTCCAGTTCTGGAAATACATCTTTAAATTGTTCCGCAAGCATAGGAACTAGCTTATGGATAAAGGGCTCATTGACATCTAAGAAAGAATAATAATACCTTACTGCTCTACGAAGAATACGTCGAATGACATATCCTGCGCCAGTATTACTTGGCAACTGACCATCTGCAATAGTAAATGATACTGCTCTGATATGATCTACCAAGACACGCATTGAGATATCCACTTTTTCTTTCTCAGCGTAACGATTCGTATATTTTTTTCCAGTCTGTTCTTCTATGAACTGGATCATAGGATAAAAAACGTCAGTCTCATAATTAGACGTTTTCGCTTGCATCGCTAAACACAATCTTTCAAATCCCATTCCGGTATCAATATGTCGAGCCGGTAAGTTTTCTAAAGATCGATCCGCTTTTCTGTTAAATTGGATAAATACAAGATTCCATATTTCTATCACTAGAGGATCGTCTATATTGACCAAGTCTCTCCCTGGTACTTTAGCTCTTTCCTCGTCTGATCGCATATCAAAATGTAACTCAGAACAAGGGCCACAAGGTCCAGTTTCCCCCATTTCCCAAAAATTGTCTTCCTTTCCACAGTAAAGGATCCTGTCTTTTGGTAAATATTGTTCCCAAAATTCTGCAGCCTCTTCATCGCGTCCTAGACCTTCGTTTTCATCACCACCGAATACCGTAGCATAAATACGTGAAGGATCTAGCTTATATACTTCTGTCAGTAATTCCCACGCCCAAGAAATAGCTTCAGTCTTGAAGTAATCACCGAAAGACCAATTTCCTAGCATCTCGAACATGGTATGGTGATAAGAATCGCGCCCTACTTCTTCCAAGTCATTATGCTTACCAGAAACTCTTAAACACTTTTGCGTATCAGCTACACGAGTAACTTCAGCTTCCTTGTTACCTAAGAAGTAATCCTTAAACTGATTCATTCCGGCATTGGTAAACATTAAGGTCGGATCGTTCTTTACTACTATTGGTGCAGAAGGAACAATCTTATGCCCTTTACCTTCGAAAAAGTCAAAAAATGTTTGACGTATTTGGTTCGATGTCATCTTATTACTCATGATGTTACTTTGCTTTTGAAGTCGTTTAATACTCCGTTATTTCTACACAATCATATAACCTTAAATATTATGTGTTCTCCATGATTCCTATAACTGATTAGTTACCAGAAAGTTAGAGATTCTATATTTATATATATGACTAGTTTAATTTTAGTTTTATTATGTTTTGGAAATACGAATGTCATGAGTTACATTTGAGCAATGTTATAATCCGAACATACGTATTTTCTATTAGCGCAAAAGTAGCTAAATATTAAATAATAATTAACCCCAGGTACCAATTACAATAGAGGAATTATCGCTAACTATTCCCCAAAAAGTAGTCTTTACAGGCTACAAAAGAAATACTCCCCCCAGCGATATTCGATTTCTCAATTAGTACAGGTATCTACAGGTTATTATCCGCAATTATTACCTTTAGATAGGAAAAAATGAGAAAGGAAAAATACGTCTACAACCAACAGACTCTTCAGTTTGAAAAGCTGAAGCTTACTTCGAAAGAAAAGTTATTCCGTTTTGCCGGGATTTGCTGTGCATTAGTTTTTGTATCAGTTGGAGTCTTCGCTTTATGTTATAAATATCTACCGACTCCCATGGAGCAATCGCTAGACCGAGAGCTTACACAGATGGAGTATCATTATGCTAATCTTACTTCCGATTTTCAGGATATCGCTTTAGATGTTGAGCGTCTTCAACAAAAGGATAAAGATGTACACCGTATGATATTCGGAATGGAACCTATTGATGATGCGGTTTGGAATGGTGGTATTGGTGGTAGTAAAAGATACAATCACTTAGAAGATTTTGAAAAGACAGGTGAGATGATTTCTGAATCTCTATCTAACGTAGAAAAACTTAAACGAAAAATAAGCATCCAAAGTAATTCACTTGATTCACTATTTATACTAGCGAAGTCAAAGGAAGAGAGATTAGCCGCTATCCCATCAATTAAGCCTGTACAAGAAGACAAACTTAAAAGAAAAGTAAAACACTTATCTGGATATGGTATTAGATTACACCCAGTGCATAAGGTTAAGAAATTTCACAAAGGAATAGATTTTACTGCTCCTAAAGGAACTGCAATACAAGCTACTGGAAACGGTAAAGTTATCAGAGTAGAGAAGAGAAGAAGTGGATATGGTACCAATGTAATCATAGATCATGGTTATGGCTTTACTTCACTCTACGCTCACATGAAAACTGTGACTGTGAAGAAAGGTCAGAAAGTTACTAAAGGTCAGAAGATAGGAACTGTGGGGTCTACAGGAACATCCACTGCACCACACCTTCACTATGAGGTACGTATCAATGGTAAGGCCGTTAACCCAATTGACTATTGTTTAGATGGGTTATCTCCAGAGGAATACAAAGAACTAATAGAAAAAGCAACAGTAGAGAATCAGTCATTTGACTAATATACTCGGATAATAAATGGTGCTTACGATAAATAAACCATGAACAATCAAGAGCCTTTGCAGTAATGCGAAGGCTTTTTTTGTACTTATTGAGTGCGATATATTCCGTCCACGAATTACACGGAGTTTACCAATCTAGATAGGTTCATAGAATTTCTCCTATTAAAATAGCAACTCTGTCTCTATTCCTTACTCAAACTTCTACTTTAATTTGGTAATCCGAAAGTACTTTTTCAAGCAAAAAAGAAACCTGGTTTTCTGATAATCGGTAAAATTAAACACGTATCAATTGTATTCGTTTTAATCCGATTCATTCGTGGACCTTTTCTATACTTCTGAGATCACTTCAATCGAGAACATGTTTTTTGTCCACGAATTACTCGGAGTTTACCAATCTAGATAGGTTCATAGAATTTCTCCTATTAAAATAGAGACTCTGTCTCTATTCCTTACTTAAACTTCTACTTGAATTCGGTAATCGGAAGGTACTTCTTCAAACAAAAAAGAAAACTAGTTTTCTGATAATCGGTGAAATTAAACACGTATCAATTGTATTCGTTTTAATCCGATTCATTCGTGGACCTTTTCTATACTTCTGAGATCACTTCAATCGAGAACATGTTTTTGTCCACGAATTACTCGGAGTTTACCAATCTAGATAAGTTTGTAGAATTATTCTTATTAAAATAGCGGCTCTGCCACTAGCAATCCACAACCGACTCATTTTCGATCCACTTTTAGAATATTTACTATCTTCACAATAATTAGAAATTAGAAGCATGGATAATATCATATATCATAAGGAATCGTATGAAATAATTAGTTGCTGTATGAAAGTGCATAGAGAACTAGGTCATGGATTCTTAGAAAAGGTGTATTGCGACGCCTTAGAGATTGAACTTGAACTTAGAAACATAAAATATTCGAGAGAGCACCAATTCAAGCTTATCTATGAAGGAATTACTTTACCAACAAGGTATTTAGCTGATTTTACGGTATACAACAAAATAATACTTGAAGCTAAAGCCCTAAGTGAGATTTCATTGAAGCATTACGGCCAAACAATAAATTATCTAAAAGCGAGTAATTACGAACTAGGACTCATTGTTAATTTTGGTAGTCCTAAACTTCAGTTTAAACGACTACTTAAACCGCAAAAAAGTTAAATCTTCTACTGAAAACCGACTCTTTTTAATTCTAATATAAAAAGAAAACTAGTTTTCTGATAATCGGTGAAATTAAACACGTATCAATTGTATTCGTTTTAATCCGATTAATTCGTGGACCTTGTTTATTCCTTTTAAGATCACTTCAATCGAGAACATATCTTTTGTCCACGAATTACTCGGAGTTTACCAATCTAGATAGGTTCATAGAATTACTCCTATTAAAATAGAGACTCTGTCTCTATTCCTTACTTAAACTTCTACTTGAATTTGGTAATCAGAAGGTACTTCTTCAAACAAAAAAGAAAACTAGTTTTCTGATAATCGGTGAAATTAAACACGTATCAATTGTATTCGTTTTAATCCGATTAATTCGTGGACCTTTTCTATACTTCTGAGATCACTTCAATCGAGAACATGTTTTTGTCCACGAATTACTCGGAGTTTACCAATCTAGATAAGTTTGTAGAATTATTCCTATTAAAATAGCGGCTCTGCCACTAATTCAAAAACGGAAGTAATTGATTTTGAGCCACTTAATAAAATTGAAAAAGCCCAAATGACATTCATTTCAATCCACTTATTTTTTGGGACAATTCTTTATGCTTCTTCCAATCTTCGTATCGCTAAAAATGCCATGAGCCCCATACCTATCTCCAATGCATCTTCATCGACATCGAAGGTTGGCGTATGGACTGGAGAAGTAATACCTTTAGCAGAATTACCCGTTCCTAATCGATAAAAGCACGCATCGCTAACTTGCGAATAATAAGAAAAGTCTTCTGCTGTCAATCTAATCGGAAGCTCTACCACATTCTCTTCACCTAGATAATCGATCATAGATTTATGTACAAATGAGGTCTCAGTAGGATGATTGACTAGGCATGGATAGCCTACATGGATATCTACATCACAAGTTCCACCCATTGATTGGGCTGTATGCTGTGCTATAGTAGTAATGTGTTTATGGGCTTCATATCGCCACTCTTCGTTCATGGTACGAAAGGTACCTTCGATCCGCACATTATCTGGAATTACATTAGTCGCTCCTCCATCACTATTGATCTTACCAAACGATAATACAGATGGTATATTAGGATTACAATGTCTAGACACTACTGATTGTAATGCTTCCAAAATACGTGCTGACATCAGAACAGTATCAATACAATTATGAGGGAGTGCACCATGGCCACCTCTTCCGTTTACCGTGAGATATACTTCATCAGCAGATGCCATATACATACCAGACCTATACCCTACTTTACCTACCTCTAAAGGCGGATGAACATGTTGGCCATAGATCGATATCGGTTTTGGATTAGTCAGTACGCCTTCTTTGATCATGATAGAAGCACCTCCTGGTAATTTCTCTTCTCCTGGTTGAAAAATCAACCTGACTGTCCCTTTGAGTTGATCTTTCATTTCCCATAATATCTTAGCCACACCCATAAGACTAGATGTATGAACATCATGTCCACAAGCATGCATTTTCCCTTCATTAATTGACTTATAGGCTACATCATTAGCTTCTTGTATTGGTAACGCATCTATATCTCCTCTGAGAGCGATAGTGGGACCATTCTGCCCTCCTTCAATGGTCGCTACAACTCCATGCTCTACCCAACCAGTAGAATGTGGGATACCGAGATCTGATAGATACTGAGCGATATATTTCCCAGTTTTCTCTTCTTGAAATGAGAGCTCTGGGTACATATGTAGATGCCTACGATGCTTGATCATCTCAGCTTTGAACTGAGTGGCTAAGTCCTTAATTTGCTGGATCATTTCGATGATTTCCTTATATTTATTATCTTAGAAAAACATAAATGTACGAAATACAATCCCTTGCACCAGAACTCTAATCTATCATGTCTTAATTGTGGCGCAAGTATGTCGTCTGATGCTAGCTTTTGTGAAGCTTGTGGACAAGCAAAACTGGAATCTCGGCTCAATATCGTTCAATTGGTCAAGGATTTCATTTCCAACATATTTAACCTCGATGGTAGATTGATAAGGAGTGTCAAACATATGTGGCGTCCTGCATTTCTAGCAACCGAGTATACCAGTGGAAAAAGAAGAAGCTATGTGAATCCCATCCGCTTTTTTCTAGCGATGCTTGTTATCGCCTTTTTTCTACTTAACAACGCTATGAATTCGGAAGCATTTGATAAAGGTACAATGAATGCGATCTCCAATGTAGAGCAAAAAAAATATGTTGCTACTTACGATTCTACAATATGTGTATTAGCTCCAGACATTAGTATAGAGAAAGAACTGGCTTTACGAAATGCGATTTTCGGTCAGATAAAAGAAAAACCTACCAAAATATTTGTTGGTGGCAATATCATGATGTGGAAATTAAAAGAATATGAAGTCACTCGAAATGATGCTTATACTATGGAAATAGATAGTCTATTTGCAAAGTATAATTTGACCAAGTGGTATGACCAACTATTTATAAAGCAGCTAATTAAAGTAGATAAAGATAGAAGCGGAAGTGCCTCCTATTTCGTCAGTAAATTAATCTGGGGAGTGCTCGTTTTTATATTCTTATTGGCGCTCTTAATGAAGCTACTTTACATACGAAGCGTTTACTATTATGTAGAGCATTTGATCGTTGTAATATTATCCTGCGCAAAGATGCTACTTGTATTTAATTTAATTTTTTTAATCCAATTCCTCGAACTAAATATTCCGTATATAAATGTTTTTGCAGCAATAGTATATTTCTCAAGTATTATATACTTCTTCTTTACTCTAAAGAAATATTATAATCAAGGAGTATTTAAAACTATCGTTAAAACTCTTACTATTTATTTTGCTGGATTTTACATATTTATATTCTCTGTTGCATTGGTATTACTAGCTTCTTTAGCCTTCTTCTAATTGTCAATATGAATAGATTAGGAATACTGCCTTAAAAAAAGATAAGACCCATTTCAATAAATATGGACAATCCATATTTATAAATTAAATGTTTTTTTTAGACCAAACCTATCGAAAAATAAATCCTAATACCTTATGTGTAATCGATTCAGATTTCTCAATAGCATCACTTGATCATCCCATACTTCGTAGTATCTAGCATAATCTTGATTGGTTCTAAGTTGCTGATTTTCACTTAATGGTAGTTTGGTGTTACTATCCAATGCAATTACTGAAGGCTTAATAATAGGCATATTTTCATACGCCCCTTTTTTGGGTATATAGGACACCCAAGTCATATTTCCTTTGAGTACTTGCCAAGCATGCGATATACTTTTCCAACGAAATCTATTGATCATCAAGATCAGAGGAAACAAAAGTAAAATCATTACACTGCTCCAAATATCAAATACCCTTTTCTGCCTCTTACTATAAGGTTGATCCAATCTATATTGTAAATCTGAACTATAAAATTCTCCACTATGATCTTTGCTATTACTACCTATCACACCGATATGTGAATCTCCTGAAATCTTATACTGATATCTATTTCCTAACTGATCCATCTGAGACATGATCTGCTCATAGGTCATATCTTTAGCGCTGAAAATAATTTCATCAACTTTGTAAACTGTAGCAATCTCATTAAGGTTTTGGATCGTACCAATTGCCTTTCCTTCTTGATCGCTATCATCTATGGATAGAGTACCTACAAGCTGAAGATTAGAGTTGGATTTAGTCGTTACATTTTTGATAGATTGGGCGCTCATATTAGACCCCACAATCAATACATTCAACTTTGGATTTCTACTAAGTGTCCATTTACGACTGATCAATCTATTCCATAACAAGGTAGTCATCCAGCTGATCAACAGTGCCGACCCAGCACCCATCAACAACACCATTCTACTACTGCGATACGCCATTGGTAGCAATCCATATATCACTAAGATCAGAATCGTACCTATGCTCACACCTCTTAATAATGACTTGGCATTACTCACTTTAGAATAATGGCCATACATAGCCAAGCAGAGTACCCATATCAATGTATAGATTACAAGATTGGCATACATCGGTGTACCTGCGTAATAATCCACATCATTATAATAAAATCTACCCCATAGCCACTTCGCTCCATGAAGGGCAGCTAATATTAATCCTGCATCCACTATAGGATATTTGAGCTGATCCCAAAGTCTACTTACAATACTGATGCCGGCTCTGAAATAGATTGCCATCGAAAGCATCAATACAAAAAGAGACGCTACTCCACCCTTATAATGCTTCTTAACATAAATGATCATGGCATTATAGAATATCTTGACGTAATTGACGCTTGACTTCTTGGTACTTTCTCCTTTGTAATGGATGATTTTTGTGCCTGGATAATAGAGTACTCTATAGCCTGCTTTCTTTATTCTATACGATAGGTCGATATCTTCTCCATACATAAAGAAATCTTCGTCGAGCAGACCCGATTGATCTAATGCTGATTTGCGCATCAGCATAAATGCACCGCAGAGTACATCAATATCGTGGGCTATATTTTCATCGAGATATGTAAGATTATATCCTCCCATTATCTTACTTCCAGAGAATAAAGAAGATAAACCTAACAACTTGGTCAGACTATTCCATGGTGTCGGAAAACTACGTTTACTCTCAGGTAAAAATGTACCAGTACCGTCTATCATTTTGACACCTAACGCACCGATATCGGATTCAGCTTTGATTCGAGCCACTGACATTGCCAATGTTTTTTCTTCCAGTACTGTATCTGGATTAAGCAGTAAAACAAACTCTCCCTTACTGATTTCTATTCCTTGATTATTAGCTTTAGAAAAACCTGGATTATCTTTATTAGCGAGTATCTTAGTTTGCGGAAAATGCTCTTCTATGGCTAATACACTCCCATCAACAGAATTATTATCCACCACAATCACTTCGATCGATAAACCATCTAAATGAGATTGATAGACAGAATGGAGCGTCTGCAGCACAAACTGCCGAACATTATAATTGACTATGATGATACTTAGATCTATCATAATTATGATCCTACGGTATATGGCACACGTGATCTAATACTACGACCCAAGGTTACTTCATCTGCATATTCTAACTCACCACCAAACGAAACTCCTCTAGCTATAGTCGTCACCTTGAGTGCATCCAAGTCTATCAGCTTAGTGATATAGTATATTGTGGTTTCCCCTTCTATAGTTGGACTCAATGCCATGATGAGTTCGTCTATATCTTGCTCTTTCACTCGTTGTACCAATTGATCAATATTGAGCTGATCTGGACCGATACCATCCATCGGAGATATGATGCCTCCAAGTACATGATACAATCCACTAAACTCCTGTGTTTCTTCTATCGCGATTACATCTCTTATACTCTCTACAATACAGAGAACTTTTTTATTTCTAACCGGATTCATACAGATCTCACACTCGTCTAGATCTGAGATATTATGGCAATGCTTGCAATATCTGATCTGATCCTGGAGTACTCCGAGAACTCTGGCTATCTTCTTAGCCTTGTCAGTATCATCAGCGATCAGATGTAAGGCTAGCCTAAGAGCCGACTTCTTACCTACACTTGGCAGGCTGCTAAGCGCGTTTACGGTATCTTCTAGGAGTTTGGACGAAAAATTCAAGTTGTTAGCTGATTAATATATTAGTTAACTAGTAAAATATGTACAAAGATAAGGGAAATAGAGTATTCCAAAGAGTAGCAATTATTTGTCATTTGACAAGGGTATTTGGATATCCTACATCTTACCAGATAAAAGCTTCGTATATATATATATATTCATAATATGTTTAGCATCCTGTTTCCAACCCCCATTTATAATTCCTCCTATAGCTACCAGAGTAATTGAACGAATCGGAAATATCGATCATCTTGAAATACTAAAGATCATTTAAAATGTTGTGTCTTTAATATGCGAAGTGAACTTTTTTGCTCCTTCAATGATTCCAACACATTCATTTGATCATCTTGGGAGTTTCAATGCAATCAAATTATCAGTTCCATTGAAGAAGAATGCGAGGAATTCAAAATATTCCATAATCATACTAATGATGTAGTATTTATTGAGTCTTAGAGTAATGTTTAATCTATTATAGTCAAAGACATTAATGGAACGCATTGATCTCAATCTATCATTTTTTATAATATTGATATCAGTGATTTACTAACGCCATCTACGTGCTTTAAGTCTCTTTTGATTTTCACAATTCAACTTTTAGAATAGTGAAAATTAAGGTCCAAGAAACGAACGATTATTACATCTTCATGCTAAATATTCGCATAAAAGCGTTATTAGTTCAATATGCAGACTTTTTTAAAATCAATATTATTGCTCTCGATACTCTTTTCCCTAATGATCTTCACCAATGAGTCACAAAGGGGATCAATTGATTTACACTACTTCAAGATCTATGGTTCATCGACAATGAATTCGGCAGAAAACAACCTAGTCTCTTGTACTTGGGCCTGCCACAATAACACTACGCATTGTAAGAAGCATCATGCTACTACTATTGCGTCATATTTCGAATGGATAGACCCCTTGTACTTTGGGATAATTAATGGATTAAAGAAAACTGAAAACTATGGTCTGGCGAATGTAGTATTACTAGTCGTGGCCTGGCCATTATGGATGTGCTATATATTCATAAGGATATTACTGATGAAAAAACAATTGCGAAATGGATAGTCTGTATAAGCTATCAATGAAAGTCTACGCTTACTGTACCGATTTCATTATCAATATAGCCAACCTATCAGGTACTAGCTATTACTCCGTCAATGCGTTTATCTTTTGTTTTCTTTGGCCAGTATTAACCATTGTAATGTTATACATGTATTGCAGTTGCCTACTAAAAATTCGGAAACAGGAACACAATTAACTATTGATTATTCTGACATTAGAATTTACAAATTTACTTGTAGGCACTACTACAAGATCCCCATTTGCTTCTTCTATCGCTATACCGATTTTAGTAATTTCTACAATTGTTCCTTTGACATTATCTACTTCGATTTCCATTCCTTTTTCATACATAGATTTACTAAAAAAACCTGCCAGTACATTAGTCAATACATCTCTGCTTGCAAAACCATAAGAGATTGATGCCGAAAGCAATATTGCTCCCAGTATTAATAAGACTTTAGATGTTATGATGCTTGTATTAACCCCTGCTTGCGTCAAAGCGGTAAGGCAAACCGTTATGAATATTAAATAAAAAACGATATTAGAAATAATACTCCCGGTACTTATACCAAGTGAATTAGTAGCTCCTGCTATAATATCTCTAACAAAGCTAGCCATATAAGTCCCAACTAAAAATATTATAATGGCGATAAAAATACGCGGTATATACGAAAGCAGCTTAGAAATCTGTTCAGAAACAGCATCCCAACCTAAAGTCTCTGACGCGGTGATCAGCACCAACAACATCAATATCCAAAATACAAACTTCCCAACCAATTCACTTGGTGTCAAAGATATATTTGCTTTTTGTAAGTACTCGGAAGCCTGTATTTTTTGAGTTATTACATCAAACTTAGAAATCTTAAGAAACTTGGTAATGAGATATGATACCAATCTGGCTACTATATATCCACCAAAAAAAATAATAACAACTCCAAATATAGACGGTAGAAAATCCATTATTTTTGACCCAAAAGACGATAAGGAATTCATAAATAAATCTGTCCACGTTGTAATCTCTTTCATGCTATTTGGATTTGATATTTCGTTTACAAAGCTGTTTTACAATTGACAAATCAATATAAAACCTTAGCTTGTAGAACATCAATATACTAATATTTAATGATTACAACAATGCAAAAAATAGGTACATATATGTAAAAAAAAGTGTCAGCGACAATCAATACAACAGTATTAATTATCCACTGACGTCGCACATATTAAGGCATTTCATAACTAACAATTACAATAAAAATTCAATTCAATCCAAAAGTGAAACGCACCTTATAATGAAAGAAGTTTTTATCATAAAACTACATAATCCATAAAAAAAATCATCTATTTCGAAATCATCATATAATTCTTTCAACTCATACCATAGTTCTTGTATACTGTTCTACAAGTCTAGATTTGCTGATGAATTATATATACATCCTAATTACAAATAGGCAAAATATCATCATTTATCATTGTTTCCAATTACGATATTCAAGTTTGACTCTATAGAGTTCCTTAATTATTCTTTTGGTCACATTTTTTTAAAAAAAATCATCTATTTTATTTTTAGCTCTAGTTAGGGTCCCTAAAACCCTTATTTCGATTCTTAAAAACTGAAACTTTAGTCTGCAGCATTTTGGTCGTAAATAAGTCCACTAACGTGGCAAAATTATTTATTCTGTCAATAGTAGACATGACTTCATTTTTGAGTCGAACATTAGAACCAGACCTTTCCATCATTATTCTAAACTTCTCTTCAATAGCTACTTGAGTAATACTTTTTTCTATTTCCATTTCTATACTAATTTTATATTATGGTGATACATCTCCAATAACTTATGCCTAGTTCTCATAAGCTTCATTTTAATGGTACTCTCATTCAACTTGATAATGCTCGACATCTCTCTTACGGTTAGTCCATCCATATATTTCATAAGCATAATCATTCTTTCTTCTTCCTTGAGTTTTCCCAAAAAAGATTCTAATGCCTCAAGATTAATTTCCAAAAGTTCTTTTTCTGATACATCAACAAGACCAGTATCTTCTACATCATCAAACATATCCTCTAGTGAAAACAACTTCAGTCTTTTCTTGGTATTAAGGTATTTTACACAAGTGTTGAACGTTATTGAATGCACCCATAAAGAAAATTTTGATCTTCCCTCAAACTTATCAATACTCGTAAATATCGTTATGAAAATATCATGAGCCAAATCCATTGCTTCTGCTTTGTTCTTTAGTATTGAAAGTGCTTTGAAATAAATCCTCTTTTCATACCTGTCATAGAGTATCGACAACACTAACTGTCTATGCTCATCAATGTGAGTAATCAGCGACTCATCATTTAATCTTCGGATATAAATCTCTATTTCTTCCATTGATGCTTATCATACCAAATGGTCAAATGCCCATACTTGCTTAATTATATTGAATAGTGAGTCCATATAGGGTCTTCAAATTGCCCTTTTGGTCACGAAATTTTGCGATAAATCTGCTTAAAAAGTAAAGAATTCCAAAATATAAAAATTTCTAACCGATAAACGTCTTATCAAAAATGCTGTAATAGCAATTATAAAAACCTATTCCACGCCTGCTTATCAATGCTGAACCATTAGCATCAATGACTCTACAACCAACGATGCCAGAACTTTCACTAGTGTTACCCTGAATCCAGTAATCTAACCCTTAATGGCATTCATACTAAATTACTCCTTATCAACCTACAAATCGATATACAAAGTATAGTTAGATTAATATTGAAAAAATATAGTGATTTACGGCTGAAAAGTTAATTTTGAAGGCTAAATGTATCATCATATGATACATAACAACATTGAAATACAGAAATAACAATATAATATGGCTGAGATCATAAGAATGCCAAGACTAAGTGATACCATGGAAGAAGGTAATATCGTGTCTTGGCTTGTAAAAGTAGGAGATAAAGTAGCTCCAGGAGACGTACTAGCTGAAGTAGAAACGGATAAAGCAACCATGGAGCTGGAAAGTTTCAACGATGGTGTACTCTTGTATATAGGTGTGAAAGAAGGTCCTGTTCCTGTGGATGGTATTATTGCTATTATTGGAGCGAAAGGATACGATTATAAAAAACTACTAGCGGAGGCTGAAAGTGCTGCAACTGCTGCTCCTGCAAAGGAAGAGCCCGCTCCAGTTCAAGTTGTAGCTCCCCCACCAGTAGCCAAAGCTACCCCTACACCAGTAGCTGTCATAGAGACCAATCATAATACTGATAGAATCTTAGCTAGTCCCTTAGCTCGTAGCCTAGCGGCAGAGAAAGGCTATAACTTAGAGCAAATAGCAGGATCAGGAGATGGAGGTCGTATCATCAAAAGAGATGTAGAAACACATACCCCATCTGCCGCTTTAGCAGCAGGAAGTAATAAGCAAGCATCTAGAGCATTGGCTCCAGATATACAATATGGTGACGCTCCAGTATCACAGATGCGTAAGGTAATTGCACGTAGATTAAGCGAAAGCAAGTTTGGTGCTCCTCACTTCTACCTCACAGTAGAAATCAATATGGGTAATGCTATAACTGCACGTAAGCAGGTCAATGCGCATCCAGATATCAAAGTTTCATTTAATGATATCATTATGAAGGCATGTGCAGTAGCGCTGCGTAAGCATCCTGCTATTAATTCATCATGGCATGGAGACAAGATCACTTATCATGAAGCGATTAACATAGGTGTAGCAGTGGCTATTCCAGATGGTCTTATGGTACCTGTGGTACGCGATACAGATCTAAAGTCATTAACTCAGATTAATACTGAAGTAAAAGAATTGGCTGGAAAAGCAAAAAGTAAAAAACTTTCGGGTGAGGAGATGACTGGAAATACATTCACGATATCAAATCTTGGAAACTTTGGTATTGAAGAGTTTACTGCGATTATCAATCCACCAGATGCTTGCATCTTAGCAGTAGGATCGATCATGCAGAAACCAATTGTGCAAAACGGTGAGATAGTAGTAGGAAATATGATGAAAGTAACACTATCATGTGACCACAGAGTCGTAGACGGTGTAACAGGAGCCAATTTCCTTGCTACATTAAAAGGTATGCTAGAAAGTCCATTGATGATGTTGGCGTAGTCTTTATAAAATATATTGGATTAACATATAATAGAAGACTTGTCTTAGGATGAGTCTTCTTTTTTTACGCCTTTACAAGACAAGTTGTTATAATTTAAGAATTTAAAAACTATACGAAATTTTACCTTTTAGATTAAATGGTACGCCTGGTGTAAAATGTATTTCCTCTGTAGGAGTTAGTTCATTCTGAAGCTGAGATTCAGTAGCAAACTGTGCTTGATTCCATTCCGTATTTAATACATTTTCAATGGCTATACCAAAAATAAAATTACTTAATTTATAATTGAAATTCGCATCGAGCACTAGAAAACCATCTGCCACAATACTATTGTCTTCATTGGCTGGCCGATCATTTATATATCTGTATCTCACTGCAGCGTCAAATACTTTAGACTTATAATTTAACCCTCCAGCAATGGTTAAGTTAGGAGCTAAAGGAATAAAGTTATTTCCTTCTGGATCGGCTATCGATCTTGCAATAGTATAAGTACCATCTGAATCAAAAAACAAGTTGCGACCTAATTGTATTTTAGCTCCTACCTCGATACCCTTTCTTCTAGTCTCACCGCTAGGTTCTACTATGGCTGCATCACCCACATAAACAAACTCTTGCTCTAAATAAAGATACCAGAGCGCAGTACTCAACCAAATATTAGATAAGGGTTTCCATTCTGTACCGATATCTATACCATATGCCGCAGGTAAAGTTTGTAGTCGATTCTGAACAGAAACTCTGGAATCATTTGCATGAAAACCTTTTCCAGACTTTATGAAAAACTTTAGATCGTTTGAAGTATTGAAGCTGACATTAAGCTTAGGCGAAAGGATATATGCATCATTACTTTGGGTCTTATAAATAGGTAATAATTTATCTACATATTGAAAATCAAATCTATCTAATCGTAGTCCTGTAGTCAAAACGAAATTGCCAAAATCCAATTCTGCCGATGCATATGTATATAGGTTATTTTCTTGTACATCTCCAAAAGCTAACTGTTCTCTCGTTATCTGTCTATTTAATGTAGAGGAAAGTTCGTTATCCGAAATGATATCATGTCTCATACCTATCCCAACTCTATGATTAATCATAAATGGATCATGATTAAATGAATGCATATAACTACTTTCGAAACCAAACAAGCTCCGTTGCTCCTTTTGCATTATCTGATCCCCTCCTTCTGGATTATCCAAAAAGAATGTAAAATTACTAAAGAGCAAAAAATCATAATTAGAGTAGTATGCGTTGGTTGTCAGCATACTGTGGTTAGTCAAGGGCTTTTGGTGATTCACAGTAATATTACTTCTACTCGTCTTTCCACCCTCTGTATCATCAACTGCACCAAATCTAGTGATCGTTCCGCTATCAACTAGTCGTTGAGGAATCTGTCCAGAAGCATCCCACATACTTGTAAATCGACTTGCAGATATACTTAGCTTAGAATCATCATCCATCGTATGGGTAATCTTACCCATAATATTTATTCTATTAAAATTTTGTGGTGAATCAAAAGGACCATCACTTAATAGATATTCCATAGCTAAATAAGCGTCCGTGTTTTCTTTAGCATCTAACAAATCTATGATTCCGTGCAATCTACTAGTATTGAACATACCATATTCCACACCAATTTGACTTTTATCAATTTTCTCTTTGGTAGAAAAATTAACATATCCAGCTGTACCAAAGTTACCTACGTCAGAATAATAGGCTCCCTTGCCAAATTCAATATCTTTAATAACTTCTGGTATAAGAAAATGTAAATCCGCATACCCCTGACCATGAGCGTGTGACACTAAGTTTACAGGCATACCGTCGACCGAAATAGCAATATCAGTTCCATGGTCAATATCAAAACCTCTTAAAAAAATCTGCTCCGCTTTTCCTCCTCCCGCATGTTGTGATATGATAAGCCCTGGAACTTTTTGCAGTATTTCTTGGGAGGATGTAACAGGGTTTAGCTTCAAGTCTACTTTACTTATTTGATACGAAGATCTTGCATTACTTGATACCTTTATTTGATTTAAAAGTATGTCTCCTTCCTCCATCACAATCTCTATCTTTGAAAGAAAATCTGCCTTAGTTATTACTCTATGTATAGTCTCATGTCCGAGATAAGAAACTACAATTGTATCACCTTCTTGAATATCTTCAATAGCAAAATTACCCCGTAGATCTGTATGTGTATGACTATCACTGCTCAGCTTGTAGATATATGCATCTATAATTATATCTCCTGCATATGAGATAACATTACCTGAAAGTTGCTGAGAAAAGATACTGTGTCCCAAGAATAAAAAAACTACAATATAAAAATACTTCATCTGAAAAAAATTAAGTAACAAATAACTATTGGTTCACTAATTGAATAAATTCTTACAAGAAGATTCAATTATCTATATTAATTATACGTGTGAAATAGATACAACGGTTTTTTATTTAAAGATTAAAATATAAAAATATTCAGAATAAAACACTTATACATCTATAAAAATGATGTGATCGATCAGTGGCAGACAGTCTTGGGCCGATATCAAAATCAAAATAAATTTGAACTAAATAGGTACTCTTGCGAGTTTTACATACATGCATGACAAATTAGCTATTGACCCAAGTTGGACATTATTCCTTGATAGAGATGGTACCATCAATCGACGACTTATCGACGATTATGTAAAAAACATTGAAGAATTCGATTTTTTACCCAATGCCTTGGAAGGTATTTTTGAGCTGTCACCATTATTTGATACCGTGGTGATCGTTACTAACCAACAGTGTATTGGTAGAGAAATCATCACTCATGAGGAGTTGGCTGTAGTACACAATCATATGATGGATGGTATAAAAGCTGCGCATGGTCGTATTGATCAGATATATTATTGTCCAGAGCTGGCTGTCTTTGATCCAATATGCCGCAAACCCAATCCTGGAATGGGCATACAAGCGAAAGAAGAATTTCCTAATATCGATTTTGAGAAAAGTATAATGGTGGGTGATACACTTAGTGACATGCAATTTGGCCAAAGATTAGGGATGACAACCGTATTAGTATTGGATGGGACTAATGCTAATATAGAGGCTGATATCAAAGTCTCAGATTTGAAAAATCTAGCATCATATTTGATATAATCATAATATGTAATCGACTGCAAAAATCAAACTGCATACCAAATTATATTATTCAACGTTTATTACTTTAATATGCAAGCTAAAATAATCTTCACATTCATCTTCTCTGCAGCATTCTTCTTGACGTCATTCGCTCAAGAAGCTATGTCAGATGACGGATCACATTTCTTGGTAGACTTTGGTAAATTCAGCCCTCCAGTGAGAGAAATGGCCCAATCATTTGAAGGCCAACCAGCTGAGCAATTTATGGCAAGTGACATCACCGGCAAAGAACATTTCCTAGGTGATTATAAAGGCAAGAAGGTAATATTATGGTTTTGGTCTAAAGATGAAACACTGTCGACAGGACACATTAGAGCGCTCAACGCGACTCAAGAACATAATAAAGATCTAGTAATATTAAGCTTTGCTAGAGGGACTAAAGCGGAAGTAAAATCTTTTGCAGATGCTAATAACATCAACTTCATCGTCATCCCCAATGCTGATGTATTTGGCCAGATGGCTTATGCTGCAGATTTGGGATATCCTAGATATTTCTTTATAGATGAGTTTGGTATCATCAAGCAAGTATGGCCAGCAGAATCATTTCAAGAAGGTGTAAATCCTTATAATGCGATTGCAGATATGTTGGTTAAGATTTAAAAAAGCGGAGCTTTTTGAGAGTCGGCTGCGCCTTTGAGAGTCGAGAATCGCTTCGCTTAAAGACTTTGAGAGCGACTAGAGCAATTACTCTTCATCGCTCAATCTCTCGTTCTCTCAATCTCTTCATCTCTCAATCTTAAAAACATATGAGAACACTATATTCATCTGGAGCACCTTGGGAATCTACCGTCGGATATTCTAGAGCTGTACGCGTAGGAAATACGATAGAAGTGGCGGGAACAACTGCAATGAAAGATGGAAAACTGATCGGTGCTGGTGATGCTTACGCTCAGACAAAATGCATATTTGAGATCATCAAAGATGCTATAGAAGATTTAGGAGGAACCATGAATGATGTTGTACGCACACGAATGTATGTTACCAATATTGAGTTATTCGAAGATATTGGTCGGGCTCATGGCGAATACTTTAGTAAAATCCGTCCTGCAAGTACCATGGTGGAAGTTTCAAGATTGATAGATTCTGACATGCTTATAGAAATAGAAGTCACAGCTATTTTATAGAGACATACTTATTCATTCTACATGATGAATTAAATTCGTCTCATAATCTCAATTACTCTGCTTACCTTACCTGCACATCATCGCAAACTATAATAATGGCCTCAGCCTTTGGACATGCCGCAGCAGCTTTTACCGCTAGTAGATTCTTTCCGAAATTTCTGATGCAAAAACGTGTTATCTTTCTTGGCGTGGCCTCTTCTATCATGCCGGACATTGATGTCTTAGCTTTTAAATATGGAATTCCTTACGAAGATCTTTGGGGACATAGAGGTATTACACATTCTATATTCTTCGCAGTACTTTGGTCAGTTGCACTAGTCTATCTTTTCCATAGTAAATCCAAAAGTGAAAATAAGCGAAATCTATTTATTTTTTACTTCTTGGCTACAGCATCACACGCTATATTAGACTCCTTCACCACTGGTGGAGCAGGAGTTGCATTCTTTGCTCCTTTTGATAACGAGCGTTATTTTGCACCATGGCGAGTAATAAAAGTCTCCCCTATCAATGCCTCTAGATTCTTTAGTGAATGGGGATTAAGAGTATTGGCTAGCGAAGCAAAATACATTGGAATTCCATGCCTCGCACTTTGGGGTATTGCAAAATCTTATAAAATGGCCAAAGGCAAGTAGTATGGAAAATCAATCAATACCCATAGATTATATAGTAGTTCTATTCGCGATACTTATCGTAAGTCTACTTATTCTAAAATTCACTTTTGCCCAATATGACAAAATGAAAAATAAAGATTAAGATCTAACTTTTCGGATAATTTCGAGTGCCTTTTCGCAACTAGCTTTTAGTCCAACATAATCAGCATTGAGTACCATATCTTTGGTAATCAACTTCGAACCCATACCAACACAAGTCGCTCCAGCATCAAACCATCCACGAAGATTTTCTTCAGTCGGAGATACTCCGCCAGTTGGCATAATACTCGTCCAAGGTTGAGGACCTTTGATCGCTTTGACAAATCCAGGACCATAAGTTCCGCCTGGAAATAACTTTACGACTTCACAACCTAATTCTTCCGCTCTACATATTTCTGTTAGTGATCCACAGCCTGGTGACCACATCACTTTCCTACGATTACAGACGATAGCTATGTCTTCTCTCAGTACAGGCGTCACTACAAAATTAGCTCCTAAGGCCATATACATCGAAGCCGATGCAGCATCAGTTACTGATCCTACACCTAGCACCATTTCTGGTAATTCGGCATTACAATATTTTGATAGCTCTCCAAATACTTCGTGAGCAAAATCACCTCTACTAGTAAACTCAAGTAATCGAGCGCCTCCGTCATAACAGGCTTTAGTGACTTTCTTCGCTACTTCAATATCACTATGAAAAAACAATGGAACGAGTCCTGTTTCTTTCATTACGTTTGCCACTTCTATTCTACTAAATCTTGCCATCTTTAAAGATTATTAATTGTCTAGATTGTTAAATTATGAATTCAAAATATTTAAAATCAAAATTTCATTTTTTTGTTAATGTCAGGATATAATTAATGTATCCATTTACTGATTTCAAAGCTTGATATAGAAGAACCTTTCCTTCTTGGACATCAGCTTCTTTACTAAAACCTTCATCTACCACAATATTGAAATCGTCTAATATTTCATGCAATGATCCTCTAGAAATACGACAATATTGAATATTCTCTTTATGATGATGTCTGCCAAAACCCTCAGCTATATTTCTAGTTGTAGATCTGCCTGCTCTAATAATGTTTTGCCTTATATCCCTATCACGAATATTCTGCTTATCCAGAAAAGATACTATCCATTTTCTCAAGACTCTACATTTTTGATAGCAATCTAATTGCTCAAAACTTGAATAAGATGCCATGCTTTCTAACTATTGATCAATAATAAATATATCAATGAAAATGAAAAACTCGTGATTTAAATCACGATCGATCTAAAATCACGAATCTTTTCAATCCAATTTAATTTTTCCAATCCCTACAATATTTACTTATCGACTCACCCTACCACTTGCGTCACCTCCCATCAATTTTTCTACCTCTTCTACGGTAACGAGGTTTGCATCCCCTTTGATTGTATGTTTAAGACAAGATGCTGCTACTGCAAAGTTAAGTGCTTTTTGATCATCACCTTTATATTGCATAAGGCCATAAATCAATCCACCCATAAAGCTATCTCCACCACCTACTCTATCTACTATATGAGTAATATTATATTCTGGTGCTTCATATAATGTTGTACCATCATAAAGAACTCCAGACCAAGTGTTGTGAGATGCAGATATAGATCCACGCAGTGTTGTTATTACTTTCTTAGCTCTTGGAAACATTTCCATCAATTGTTTGAGCACTGATAGGTATGCTTTACCGTCGACACTTCCTCCATGGGTAACATCTACGCCTTCTGGATGGAGTCCAAAATGCTTTTCAGCATCTTCTTCGTTACCCAATATGATATCACACCCGGCTACTAGCTCAGGCATAACATCCATGGGTGACTTACCGTATTTCCAAAGTTTTTTTCTATAGTTCAGATCCGTGGACACAGTTACACCTAGCTCGTTTGCCATTTGTATTGCTTCTAAGCAGGCATCGGCTGCTCCTTGAGATATTGCCGGTGTTATACCAGTCCAGTGAAACCAATCGGCTCCATCGAAAACTTTCTTCCAATCTACCATTCCTTTTTCTATGGAAGACATACTTGAATGCGCTCTATCATAAACTACTTTACTTCCTCTACTCACCGCTCCAGTTTCTAAGAAATAAATTCCTAAACGCTCTCCTCCCCTTTCTATGTACTGCGTGCCTACTCTTCTTTTTCTCATTTCCATGAGGGCACATTCACCTAAATCATTTTCTGGCAATCGTGTAACGAACTCAGCATCTAGCCCATAATTGGCTAATGATACGGCTACATTACTTTCACCTCCACCATATACTACATCGAAGCTATTTGCTTGCGAAAACCTATTAAATCCTGGTGGACTTAAACGCAACATAATCTCTCCGAAAGTAACTACTTTTCCCATCTCCTAATATTTATTATTCCAATTGTTAATTGATATTATAGATTGATGATTAAAAAATCGATGATTGAAAAATATATTTCAAATCGGTTCAATCTTTCTTACCTCTTTAATACTTATATTCCTAATGCTTGACCTCCACCAATCTGGATTGTTTCTGCAGTAATAAATGAAGCGTCCTTACTAGCTAAGAAAGAAACAACACCAGATACATCACCAGGCTGACCTAATCTGCCAAGTAGAATGTTATTAGCCCATGAAGCAAAAACTTCTGGCTTAGTAGACTTTATTTGTGAATGAAATGGAGTATCAATAGTACCCGGCGATACTGCATTAACTCTAATACCATACTCTGCTAAATCCTTTGCTAATGCTCTTGTTATAGAGTGAACCCCAGCCTTAGATGTACCGTAGATTCCTGCTCCAGGGCCACCTGCGTTCCAGGCTGCATTAGACGTAAAATTAATTATTGAAGGATGCTCACCTTTCTTAAGAAAAGGAATTGCAGCTCTTGATGCGTAAAACACTGAATCCAAGTTTAATGCCATAACATTTTTGTAAAATTCTGTTGTCATTACCTCGAATCTAGATCTTCCTCCTAGTCCACCGGCGTTGTTAACCAGGGTATCTATTCTGCCATACTTTTCACCGATCTTAGTGATGTTAGCAGTTACTGCTTCTTCATTTGTTACGTCAAATCCACAGTATTCCGCAGTAATTCCTGATGCAACAAGTTCTTTCACTATCTCTGCTCCTTTATCATCTTGGCGACCGTTTAATATTACAGTGTATCCATCTTGACCTAACCTTTTGGCTACATCTAGACCTATTCCACTTGTGGCTCCAGTTACTATTGCTACTTTATTATTACTCATATTTATATAATTTTAAAATGTCCTTTATTCTTTATTAAAATCTAATTAATTTATTTCCCTTGTTTCAATTTTCTAAATTGATTTTACTTTTTCTACATTAGGGATCAACACCCATACGGCAAATAGTGCAACAGCTGTAAGTCCCGCTCCTACATAAAATGCTGGCGCATAATTTTCTCCTTTAGTTAGCCATGGTACTAAAATTGTAAATCCAAATACAGCCAACTTTGCTGCCATTCCTGCGAATCCTGACAATGTTCCTACAGTTTTTTTACTAAACATATCACTCGGCAATGTCTGCACATTTCCAATAGAGGTTTGGAATCCAAATAAAATGATTGCCATAATTATTACTGCTGCCGATGGAGAATCCATACTAAACCCGATCAAACCCAATATCGAATTACAGATAGAGGCAAAAGAAGCTGGATCAATTAGTAAAAAGAATGATGGGAACATAATCATGCACCCCAGTGTGATCACCCACTTACGAGTTTTGTTTACACTCCATCCAACTTTGATTCTATTTTGCGCTAATAGACCTCCAAACCAAGCTCCTAACATAGCCCCAACATAAGGAACCCATCCGTAAATTCCAATCGTCTTAACATCCATACCGTATACCCCATTTAGATATAGAGGTATCCAAGCCACAAACAGCCACCAAATAGGGTCAATCGCTGCGGAAGCTAACATCACTCCCCAACTTTCTTTATGCGTAAATAACTGAGCAGTAGTTGGATTATATTCAGATTCATCTACATTCCTATCTTCACTTATTTGTCCAGTTAATATATAGTTTTTTTCTTCTTCCGTAATATTAGGATGATACTCCGGTGGTGCTTTAACAATCAAAAACCAAGGAATCAACCATAACAAACCGACAAGACCTACTGAAACAAAAATCATTTGCCAGCTTAAATATATAGTCATGAATGCAATTAACGGGATAGCTACAATACCTCCAATAGCGGCTCCAGAGTTGAATAATCCTTGAGCAAAAGCTCTCTCATGCGCAGGAAACCATTCTGCGTTTCCCTTCGCTGCACCTGGCCAGTTACCAGCTTCGGCCAGACCTAGTATAGATCTAAAAATAGCAAAAGACCATGCCCCACTGGCGAAGGCATGTAAAGCCGTAGCTATAGACCATACTCCAATAGAAATAGCGAATCCTATCCTTGTTCCTATCCAATCAAATATTTTTCCAAAAATAGCCTGCCCTCCAGCATAGAAAAAGATGAAGCTACCTGTAATCCAAGCATATATTTCTTTTCGACCATCAGCATCCATATCAGGATACATAGACTCAGCAATATCCGGCCATAGAACTCCAAGTGCTTGACGGTCTATATAATTGATCACAGCAGCCAAAGCTATCAATCCTACAACCCACCATCTTAATCCCTTAGTTTTCATATTTCTGTTTTTAAATACCTACTAATCCTTATCTGCGAAATACGAAACGCCAGATCCATCCAAGAAGTCTTCTCTTACTGGGCTGAATGTGTCTATAAGCATACCTTCTTCCATACATACTGCACTGTGAAGTAGATTCGGCTCGATATATACACCATCTCCAGCTTTGACAACTTGTTTTTCGCCATCAATCTCAAATTCAAATTTTCCAGCTACGCAATAAGTGGATTGTGTATGAAAATGCTGGTGGGGTGATCCTAGAGCTCCTTTTTCGAATTTAACCAAGACCATCATGATCTGATTGTCATATCCTAAAAATTTTCTTGATACTCCTCCTCCTAACTCTTCCCATTTCATCTTATCCGTCAAGATATATTTTTCGCTATTCCTTTTCATAATATGTTTGATGTCGATTTAATTCAATTTTACTTGTTTATAATTTTTACTTCACCGCTAGATTTATTCACTTCTATACTCCAAGAATTTCCATCTTTCGCCCTAATATTAAAGGTCACAACTTGATTATTCTCATTCGTAATTTTGACACTTGCTATTTTCGAATAAGGGTCAACGGGTCTTTCAGTTACCCGGCTATAGGTACCATGATTTTCTATTACTGACAAGAATCTCGGACTTTTAGCATTCTCCTTTCTGTGGATGAGAAGTGCATCACGTCTTAGATTAAACTCAGGATCATTAGCACCTACTCTTGCCAATATAATATCGTCTCCTACCTCAGATAGAGTTGTCAAAGTATAGAACTTACTATCCTTAAACCAATTCATTTGGATGTTATCGCCGGCCTTTGCTGTCGCTTCTTTATATAAATGCTGATAACCATGTCCGTCTCCCATAGTAGTTGGCATCTCTGTTTTATAATCAAAATTTTGAGACATTATCTGTCCGGCAAACTGATATGGCATATCATAATCATGACTCTCCTTAGTATCCGCAGAAAAATAATCTATCAATACAGGATTAGCAAAATAATCATCTTCCCAGAGCACTAGAATACGATTCATCTCTACTCCTGGATATGCATTCAATTCTCTAGCTCCAGCGGTCTGCGCATCAGGATTATTGGTGTTGAAAAATACAGGATCAGAATGATGCAAATTTGCAATATCATATTCACCTCCAAAGTGAGATTTTTGATCTACTA
Organism: uncultured Saprospiraceae bacterium; assembly: GCA_938015435.1. Classification (GTDB taxonomy): domain Bacteria; phylum Bacteroidota; class Bacteroidia; order Chitinophagales; family Saprospiraceae; genus UBA1994. The sequence continues at coordinate 50,843 of CALLPN010000014.1, read as the reverse complement.
CTAGTGTATTATGCGCGATAGTTTGCTTTGCCCAAGTGTTATTTTCTTTGAGGTATCTACCTCCTCCTTTTTGATCTATATTGACCCATCGAGCAGCACCATAGTCTTGCATCACTTCAGTACTCCCGTCGTACATGAGGTAACCTAACTTATCATAGTGACCATGTCCAAGGCCCTGCGATGTATATTTAAATACTACAGTAGATTGATTCTCTGGATCTCCAGCTCTGAGAATACCTAATCCTCCTTCATCACCATTGTAACCGTCAGTAAACTGCATAGATTTATTGACAAATGTCCTTGCCGAAGAAGACTCTATTACTTTAGCTAATTCCCAACCCCCTTGATCCAATAACACTGTACCCTGCCTACGAGCTGCATTTAAAAACTCTTCATCTAAACTTGCATTATATGCTACGTTTACAGCCGTCACAACAGAATTAGGATATATCGACATACCTTTCTGAGCATCATTTATCGGAAAAAACTCACCAGATTGATTGGTTTGATTTAACAATGACTTTACTGCTTTAATCAAAATACTATCTCTATACTCAAATATTTTAAGCTCTGGTTTTTTATTGTTTAAAGCTTGAGCAAATACCATAAATGGCAACATAGCATACCGCTGATAATAAGGGCCTTCACCATAATATCCATCCGGAGAAAAAGAGTAATCAATCTGAGCAAAAAAACCCGCTTTGGCTTGATCCTTATCATAAATAAATCCACCATCATTGTCTTTCGCTAGCTCATCTACATCCTTGAGATCTAGACCATATAATGCTCTTTGTAATAACTTGTCATCATCCATCGCTAACGCCATCATTCCTACGGCTGCATTTCCCCACGTACTATGATTATGTACTCTATTAAAATACTTTGGGTTTCCTATGGACAGGTAATTTGCGTATGGCTTGAGAAATTCATTTTCAATTTTTTTACGCTCAGCTACGGACAAGTAATTATAGATCGCATCATAAGCCTGTGAAGTATACACCATCCAATTGGCATCATTAAGACATTGCCAAAAAATCTTCCCTACAGCATAAGACCTATTCGTAGGATGCGGAGGTAGATTAGGGTACATAGCTGTATATTCTAACAACATTTCTTTTATATATGCCGCGTACTTTTCTTCACCTGTGATTTGGTAAAGAGCGCCTGCGCTTTGCATATTAAAGTAATTATTCTTGTGTTTTTCATGAGTATATCCACCGCCCATATCTTTTGGAATAGGGACCATTATGCCCTCCGAAATTGCAAGATCAACCTGAATTCGTGTTTCGTCCAATACTCTATCAAACATTACAGGATTCTTATGAGCAGCTACTTTATCAACACCGCTCTTTGTAAGGATCATGTTAGGATGCGTCTGAGCACAAGCCGCATTACTAAGAAAGATCAATAACAAGAATATATAATTAATCAACTTCATTATTTTTGAGATCTTTTCATTGTGACATTCTCTTTCAAGTAAGCATCGTCATTAGATGTCAATCCATCAGAATTTTCAAAAACTGTATTTCTTACTTTGATTACCGGTTCGCCAACGACAAGATGCATATCTAATTTCTTGCTGTTTTTGAAAGATAAATTATTCATATCAGCTACTTGCACTCCATGTAATGATACCGCTGAATCTTCTTTATTTCTCTTGTCGTTTCCGACATTATTGAAAGTTGTACTCTTTAGATTTAAGATAGGGCCAAAAGTACTTTCATCTCTTCCACCCCTGTAAAGATTTATGGCTACACCTCCAATATCATTGAATCTACAATTCTCTACTATGATGTTTTCTCCATTATAAATTCCTATATCTTCAGTCTCTTTGTTCAAATTGAGTACATGTCCTGTAATATTGTCAAATGTGCAATTCATTAACGAAATAGAATCCGCAAAAGTATTCTTGAAGACACGCAATACATTAAAACTATGATTAACATCAAGATCAACGAAATCACAATCAGAAGCTAAAAATTTATAATTATTTATCATGCTATATCGACTAGTTCTTACTACACTATTTCCTGCATAATCATCACATTTATCACCCGATATTTTCAAGCCTTCTAGGGATAGTGATCCTCCATTTTCTATATTAAATAATGAAGATCTTTCGAATGTAATTATTGGTTGATCACCATCCGATTTTATAGTGAGTGCATGAGGAATATTTACAGCCTTACTTTGGTGATACAACCCTCCTGCCTCCAATAATATAACATCTCCACTTGATGAAGATTTTACTGCTTCTAATATTGTGTTTTCTCCTGATGCTGCTTTTATCTCCTTTCCTGTATTAAAATTAATCGTGTAATCCTTATTAGGATACCAACTTACTCCAGTATTACCAGCAGTAGGTCTTTCTTTATCTGAGTTAGGTCCTATATCATCATACCCTTCCGGTCTAAGCACTCCTTCTACCCTTTTGAAAGTTATTTCCTTTTTCTCAAATCCAGAACTAACATTTCTGCCTTTATTAGTTGGTAATAAACAATTAGGGCTCAGTATATTCCCCTCAAAATTAATCCCACTTATATCGTCATAGACCGTAAATACTTCATCCTTATTGGTGTTATAAATGATGTTATTTTTCATTTCAGTATTGACTGGCACTGCACTTCTCTCTGCGTCACTACCTGCACAAAATTGGATGTTATCGCAATTCACTAAAAGATTATTTGAAGCTTTAGAATCTTTGACCTGAAAATACCTATTGATTGGAGAATTAGGTACTCCATTCATGATTGTAAGCGCACTACGGAATCGATATCCTGTTAGTCCTTCACAATAATTATTTCTTACTGTTTGTGTTTCATTGATAATTCTTATTCCTCCAGTATTAGCTTTTCCATTACCAAATAAATAATTGTTTTCTACTATAGTTTCATTACCATGACGCATCGTTAGCGTTCCTTTACATTCGAATATTGTATTATTCCTAAAAGTATTTTGACAAGATTTATTAGAGATAATTTCAAGCTCTCCACTACACATTTCAAAATAATTATCTTCTACAGTAGTATTGGAGTTTTTAAGTGAATGATGGCTTGTCCCTATCCTAAGTGTCTCTCCACCATTAGATCCTAGCAATTGACGATAACCAAAATAATTGTGATCTATTCGATGGTGATTTTCAAGACTCCCGGTTGAGTTTAGCCTTACAGCCATGGTTACTCCTCTATTCCTTTTTCCAACAAGATAGTTATGATCAAATCTGTTATTCTTACCATACATTCCTACCCAATAGTCCGAATCATGCCTTTCTGAAGGATTATAATTATCTATTACACATTCCGTAACTCGACAATTATTACAGAGATTTTCACTGTCTTTTTTGAATGAAATAACTTCTCCTGTTGGAGTATGACCATTACGAAAAACTAAACCTTCGACGATAAGATGTTCACCTGATATTCTAATATTTGATTGCCCCTCTAAGGTTACTTTACCTTTATTCTCAACTGTAAGTTTTATTGGTTTTTCTGCAGTACCAATGGCATAAAATTCCAATTCCGAATTTTCCCATACTCCATCTTTCAATGTAATTACATCACCTGGATTCACTATTTTCATAACCTCCTCAAATTCATCTACAGTAGATACAGTATCCACTGAAACAGACTTGCAACTATAAATAAAAACAGACAATAGAATAACAATAGAAGTAAATTTATTCACAGATTGGTCTTTGATCCTTTTTAAAAAAAAATAATGCTCAGAGACCATATATTGATCTCTGAAGCACTAGCGTATGAAAAACTATTTAAATTTTATTAAAGACTATAAATTGTTCAGTTTATCTTTTCTAATTAATCTACCATACTCAATCAATTGATGTAAAATACAAGGAGATGAAAAATTAATTCTCTGCAAATTGCCAAGATAAATCCAAAAAAATTAAAAACGTATTACTGATATTTTACTTTTGAAAAACAATAATAATACTAAATAAATCACCGAAAAAAGTCATAACAAAACCCAATATGAGAATCAAATCAATCATAGACGAATGAGAATCTCATATTGGTATTGTTGTTAAAAATTTTTATTTCGATTAAAATTAATATCCAGGATTCTGAGTTAAATTAGAATTTCTTTCTAGCTCATCTCCAGGCAATGGTAATAGATAATCATTTGAATCAAAATTTGGCTTAGCACCTTCAAGTCCAGAAGCACTAAAAACAGTATCTCCAATTTTCCTTCTCGCAATGTCATACCATCTTTTACATTCAAAGGCCAACTCCAATCTTCTCTCTTCAAGTACATCATTTACAGTTACTGTTCCCGTAATATCAGCAGGAACATCACTAGCTGGTACCGTTACTGCAACACCTGCTCCAGTTTTAGTTTCACCCCCCATTCTTGCTCTAGCCCTTACTTCATTTATATAAGTAGTTGCCGCAGCATTATTACCTATCTCTACAGCTGCTTCGGCTGCTATTAAGAGTACTTCTGCGTAACGCATCATTGAATAGTTATGGCTTGTAGCTCTACCACTACCACGAGCAAATGCTCCAGGGTAACGTGAGTACTTTGCTATGTACGGTTGATTAGCAGCGTGTTCGTGTCCACTGATATCAAACTGTGTGTAATCTACCACAGCTCCGCCAATTGATGCTTCTTCTTCCATACTTACAGCTCTTCTATAATCTCCAACAGGCCATGTATCATATACGGCTAAGGTAGGCACAGCAACAGACCAACCGCCGCCTTCGTTTCTATCATCTCCTCTGATACCTGTCATTGGTGCTATTTGATCATAACCATTATTAGGCGCTTCAAAATTATTATAGTCCAATGCGAATATTGGTTCTATAGAACCATCTATTACTTCAGCATTAAATAAATTTTGGAAATTAGGATCTAAATCTAAGTTGTAAAGTCCTTTGTTATCAATCACTTCTTTCGCTTCGTCATAAGCGTTTTGGTAGTTACCCATCGTTAAATGTACCAAAGCTATATATGAACTAGCGGCTGCTCTAGAAGGCATTGCTCTTGACGCTTGAGTATTTGGCAGCCATTGTTTAGCGTATTCCAAATCACTAAGAATATTTGAGTAAACTTCTTCAACTGAAGTCCTTGCGATAGATCCTGCCACTTCCGCATCTGTCACTGGAGCATCTAGATAAGGGACCGCTCCGAATTGTCTTACTAAATGAAAATAATAAAACGCTCTTGCAAAGTAAGCTTGTGCAGTGACTGGATTCTTAAGTTCGTCAGACACGGCTACATCGGCAGATCCAGCAATCGCCAAATTAGCGGCTGCAATTCCCTGATAGGTTTTTAACCAAAATTCGGTAAGCATTCCATTACTAGATAGTGTAGTCATATCATTCATCTCTACTCTTCTTGTTTGAGTAGATTGAAGATTGACCATATCAGAACGCAACATTAAGGCAATAGAAAGTTTTCTCCCCCAAAACTTTTCGTTAATCGCATGAGTCAGTGAACCATCTACTGCCGTTTGTATATCACTAGTAGATTGAAAGAAACCATCTGGAGCTAATAATCCTACAGGCTTCTCTTCCAAATCTGAACATCCAACTATGGCAAAACCAACCAAAAGCAAGAATATATATTTATATGTTTTCATAATTTATATTTTAAAATTAAAAAATTTCATTTTCTGGTTTACTATTAAAATTTCACATTAAGACTAAAGCTATATGATTTCACAGTTGGATAATTACCAAAGTCAAAACCTTGAACTGTATTGCTCGAAGTGTTGTTATCTCCACCAGCTCCAAAGTAGTTCACTTCAGGATCTAAACCAGAGTAACCAGTAAGCGTCATTAAGTTTTGAGCGCTTAGAGAAACTCTTACATTACCTACATTGATCTTATCTGTAAGATTAGAAGGTAGGTTATACCCTATTGCAATATTCTTTAGTCTTAGATAGCTTCCGTCTTCTACAAAACGAGAAGAGATTTCTCTATTACTATTATTACCAACTCTAGGTTCACTTCCACTTGTATTAGTAGTTGACCATGCATTATTATAATAATCTCTAGTAGTGTTCGCATCTCCATTATTTAACTGAACATTGGTCATGTTAAATATTTCTCCTCCCTGTGAACCTTGAAAAAAGATACCTACATCAAAACTTTTAAAAGAAAAAGTATTGTTAATTCCATAAGTAAAATCAGGATTAGGATTTCCGATGATTGTTCTATCGTCTTCAGTAATTTCACCATCTCCATTTACATCTGTAAACAACGGATCACCTGCGACTCCTCCTTCTAGAGTTTGTGCACCTCCTGGCAAATCTCCACCTTGATATACACCAGCATATTCGTATCCCCAGAAGAGACCAACTTCTTCACCTTCTCTTAATATATAACTTCTATCATGACTGAAGTAACTTGGTGCAGCATTACCAAATAAGTCAGCATCGTTGATCAATGCTACTACTTCATTTTTATTCTTAGAGAAATTAAAATCTGTACTCCATCTAAAATCACCTTTAACCATATTTCTTGAATTGAGAGAAACTTCAAATCCGCTATTATTGATCTCTCCAAGATTTGTTAAAATTTCATCATTCTGAAATCCGAAATATTCAGGAATTCCATTGTTTCCTAATATCAAATCTCTTGTATTGATATTATAGTAATCTAATGATACACTCACTCTGTTTTCGTACAAACCAAGATCTACACCAAAGTTAGTTTGGTAAGAAGTTTCCCACTTAAGATCTGGGTTAGCAGGCTGATCCGGAGTAATAGCAAATACTGTCTGTCCATTGCTAGAAGCATAGAGACTAGCAAATCTCGCTAATGATTGATATGGACTGATAGATGGATTACCCGTAGCACCATAACTCAATCTTAATTTTAAGTTAGATACAGTTTCACTTCCTTTCAAAAAGTCTTCATTAGAAATTTTCCAACCTAATGCCATTGAAGGGAATACCGCATATTTTTCATTCGCAGCAAAATTAGATGCTCCATCTCTTCTTACTGTAGCCGTAAATAGATATTTATTATCAAAGTCATAATTCAATCTACCAAATTGAGATACAATTTCTACTTGTGATAGAGACGATGCTGGTTGTAACAAGCCTGTCGCTGTTCCTAATGCGTGATAAGAAAATGCATCTGAAAGGAAACCTGTACCTGCTGCAGCAAATGCTTTTGTATCATTCTTTTGGTATGAATGTCCACCTAATAAAGTTAAATTACCACTTCCTATTGCTTTTGTATAAGTCAAGTAATTTTCGCTCAATACAGTAGTTCTATTAGCGTTAGTAACTCTAGCTCTACCTCCTACTCCACCAGCTGTAACTTGCAATGTTGAAGGCTGGTAAACACCCCTAGTTTCATTTCTAGTACTAATACCAAATGTAGTTTTAAAGGTTAGATTATCTAGGATATCATAACTCGCGTAAACGTTTGACCTAAGATTATTTGAAGATGTTTCATCTACTCTTTCGGTAGCTACTGCAAATGGGTTATCCACTTCATCTCCAATAGCGTCATTGGTTGTAAAGTTTCCATTTTCATCTCGGATTGCTTTATCTGGCGCAAACCTCATCGCTAACGAAATCACATCATCACCACCTACTGTTACCGAACCATCTGATTGAGTTGTAACTCCATCTTTAGAACCTTTTGTCCCAAACAGGTTTACGCCTAATTTTAATCTATCTGTAACTTGTGCGTCTATATTAGTTAAGAAGGTTACTTTTTCGAAATTAGAATTTACTACAATTCCTTCCTGAAAAAAGTAATTCCCAGAGGCATAATAATTTACTTTATCCGAACCTCCAGATACAGAAAGTTGATGATTCGCTGTATAACCATCTCTATAAATTTCGTCTTGCCAATCTGTATTCGCATCCCCTTGTGGATAAGGATTAGTGTTGCCATTATTCGCTCTTATTTCATTTTGATAATTCGCAAATTCATTAGCATCTAACAGATCAAGCTTATTCGCTGTATTCTGAGCAGAGAAAGTAGAATTGAATTCAACAGCCAATTTTCCGCTTTTACCTTTTTTAGTTGTTACTAAAACTACTCCATTTGAACCTCTAGACCCATAGATTGCTGTTGCTGATGCATCCTTTAACACTTCCATAGATGCTATATCCCCAGCTTGAGGCATACTTCCTCCTACAAAGCCATCTACCACGATAAGTGGTGAGCTATTAGCACTTATAGAGGTATTTCCTCTAATTTTGATATCGATAGGAGCTCCTGGCTCACCACCGTTATTTGATTGAACTACTACACCAGCTGCACGTCCTTGAAGCCCTTGAGCTGCATTTAATACAGGAAATGCATTAATGTCCTCTCCTTTTACAGTAGAAACAGCACCAGTAATGTCACTCTTTTTTTGAGATCCATATCCGACTACTACAATTTCATCTATCAATTCTGAATCTTGATACATTACCAAATTGTAATTGCTATCAGCACCTACAGTGATCACTTGCTCTTTATATCCAAGATAACTTACTATAAGCTGATCTCCTTCCTCTACGTTCATTGTAAAGGATCCATCTATGTCTGTAATAGTACCTAAGGTAGTTCCTGCTTTTGTAATATTCACGCCGATAAGTGCTTCTCCGTTTTGATCGACAATCTTACCCGTTATAGGTTTGACATCTTCTGTAATAATGGCGCTGATATCATAACTAGCCGCCGTAACACCTGATAAGCATGCAAATGTCATAAGGAATAATACCGAAAGACAATTTAAAAGGTGTTTTTTGTGGTTTAAAAAAATAATTCTCATTAGAAATTGGTTAAATTTGATTAACGAAAGCACAGGAATGTTATCCTGTGATATTTTTTTCAAAAACAATAGCTTCCAAGGTCGATGTTAGAGCATACGATACCTGTTACGCTAAGTAGCAATACTTAGCATATGAAGATTAGTGAATTTGAAGAATTTTGGATTGGTGAGAAATCATCAATCCATTTTTATTATACTTGAGTAATCTTTTTATGATTTTTTATATAAAAAAGATTTTTCAAGTAGAGTTTAGAAATTAACTCGTGTTGCGATTTGGATTCATTGTAAATTATTGGTTAAGTAGTTGATTAAGTATAATTTAAAATATTCTTTTTTCTTTTATTTATTCAACGCGAAAGACATAATATCCTTCAAGTGATTCCTCATTGCGTCTTGTGCACCTTTGACATCTTGAGCTATGATTTTATCCAATATCTCTCTATGTTCTTCTAAGGTTTCTTGAATTCTATCTGTTTTACAAACATTGAGCTGTGTGAAGCTCTTCACGATATCTGGAGTGATAATAAGCATCAGTGATTTGAGTACAGCATTGCCACTAGCCTCAGCTATCTTAATATGGAATAATAAATCTTCTTCTACGGCAGAGACTCCTTTACTGACTTTACTTTCGTATGCACTTAAGGCCACCTGAAGTACCACGATATCATCAATAGTTCTTCTTTCCGCAGCCTTACCTGCAGATTCTATCTCGAGTAATAATCTTGTTTCTACTAATGAATTGAAATCTGTTTCTTCGATGTTGAGTACATCCGTAATTAGTCCTTCCAAAGCCACGATCCCCATCCCTTCGATTACAGTACCTGATTGAGGTTGAGTTCTTACTATACCATAGAATTCTAATTTCCTGATGGCATCTCTGACCACTGATCTTCCAACTCCAAATTTTTCCGATAATTTTCTTTCTGGCGGTAGCTTATCACCAGGGCTTAGTTCTCCCGTTGTAATCAAAGTTCTTATTTGACGGATGATTTTGTCTACCGGAGTTTCTATCTTTATTTCACTAAAGCGTTCTAGCATCTCTGAAGTTATTATTGGTTGACCAATTATTGGTTGACCAAATCTATCAAAATATTTCACCAAGTCAAACTTATAGACAACATATTTTTAATGTTTTTATTGAAAGATTAAAACCATCCTTAGTGTCAATTTTACACTAAATACTTCAACTGATATTTGTTCGTTTTAACAAACTAATCATGAAAAACTTCATTACGTCTGATATCGCGAATCCTCCAAAGCACATTACCTATGACGCTGATTAAATCATTCTTTGGATTATCTTCGCTACTGAAAATCTACAACTATCGTATGTACAAAGTCAAAGAGATATATTATACCATTCAAGGAGAAGGATATCATACAGGTAGGCCTGCCGTCTTTGTGAGATTCAGTGGCTGTAACCTTTGGAGTGGTCGAGAAGAAGATCGCCATAAAGCGATATGCAAATTTTGCGATACGGACTTTTGGGGCATAGACGGCGAACGCGGCGGTAAGTACACCGCAGAGAAGCTTACAACGGTAATATATGAGTTATGGCCTTCAGATATGGGCATGCATCCATTCATCGTTTGTACAGGCGGTGAACCAGGATTACAATTGGACCAAACTCTAGTAGATCATCTACACGATGCCAATATCGAGATTGCTATAGAAACCAATGGAACTGTAGAGCTAGCTAATAATATTGATTGGATCTGTGTTAGCCCTAAAGCAGACTCTAAAATCATCATTACATTCGGAGATGAACTCAAATTGGTCTATCCTCAATCAGAGAATGATCCTATGCAATATGCTCACTTAGACTATGAACATTATTATCTACAGCCATTGGATGATGAGCATCAGACTGAACATATCAAAAAATGTGTAGAGTATTGTATGAGATATCCTCAATGGAAATTAAGTCTTCAGACACATAAGTTTATTGGAATCGATTAAGCTTACTGACTATTGATAGCGCTAAGATAGTAATGATCAAAATAATTTTGCTCAGTCTTCTTGATTTCCATACAAGTACTCTAACTGTTAGCTAACAACAATAGCATTCCAAAATCTACTTTACTTTGGGCAAACTCTTAAAGTAATAATAATACATCGCTCGTTCCTCATTAGTCATCCGATCTTGACCCGAATGGTGATTAGCCAATATTGATTTACTAATTCCTAATGCTTTGGAAAGCGTCTTTATCTTATAAGAATGATTTGCTAATTGAGCTTTAAGCCACGCATCATTTACGACATCATGCGCTAAGGGTATATACGGTATTGCTCCGACATGAAAATTATCATGAACAGATGTAAATAGAGATTTTGCTATTTCTCGTAATCCATCTGCAGTCAGATATATACCGTCTATAGTTTTGTCTTGAGAGACTTCGATGATTACACTATCATCACTCTTTTTCACTTCGCGGATAGTAATATTGTACTTATCCTTATAGCGCACTATGGCTTTGTGTATGAGATCCATTTTATATCATTTCGAAAATCAATATAACTACAAACTTATACATAATAAGGCTTGCAATACAAATTATAAAATTTAATTGCAGATAAAACTAATTGTTTTCAGTTTCAATAGCTGGACCGACATAATCAAATCCCGCATCTCTAGCTCTTTGCTGTATAGATTTCATACCCATACTCTTCCTTCTTTTATTGACATTCACTTCATCTTGAATATCATAAAATGATTGAACTACAATCTGAGAACCATAAACCTGAGGGTATCCTGCATTCATACGAATCCTATCAATAGAAAGCGCCATAGATCTCGATGACAAATATCCATTTTCATACATTTCTTGAATATCCGTAAAATAATAGGCCATTAATTTTTCCCCAGAGTGTTGGTAAATAAACCAGATAGAATCCATATTTGGCAACAAGGGTTCCCAACCACATTTGTTTACGAATGAAAATAGTATCTCTCGATTTTCTTTATCCCCTTGACCAGTAAACCCTTTTTTCCTCGAAGATTGGTCGGTCTGATACGCCCGACGGATTTTCTCTAACTCATTACATTCAATTTCTATTTCGCCCAAATAATTTAACGGATGATCTTGAAATTCTCGATACATAATCTCAAAGAAAATATCTGATTCTTTCAATTTAGAAATCTCTATATTTTTTATTAGCCCATTCTCATCCTCAAAAAATCTCTTTGACGCTTTGCCTGTATTTAGTAATTCTCGACCTGCAGTTGTGAGAGTATCCCTATTAGGACTTATATAAAGAACGCCTGACTGATTATAGGTTCTTGCCCTCAATCGTTTGATTACTTCTTCTTTTGAAACCTCCTTGAGACTCATTTCTGAAGTACATCCAATAAACATAATTGAAAAGAAAAAAAGAAAAAAATTAAAGGCATTCATCTAGATTATTTTGAAATTTAATAACAAGTCTTAAACCATTCCTCTCGCCTTAAATTCTAAATACTTGTTTATTGTATTCACATTGAGATTCGATGGAGCAGTGAGCACCGAGTAGATTCCGTTCTTTTTCAGTTCGCTAACTATCAGCTGCTTCTCTAATGAAAGCTGTTCCGCTATGACTTGTGTATAAATTTCTTCAGATAGTTTGGGTTGAGACTGAATGATGGTATCGAGTTCTGTATTTTCAAAAAATATTACTACCAGAAGATGTCTTTTAGATAAGGATCTTAAATATGGTAATTGTCTTCGAAATGAACTTAAACTTTCGAAATTGGTATAGAGCAAAAGTAAACTTCGACTCGTAACTCTACGTTGAATATATGTGGCGAGCATTTCGTAATTAGACTCTTTGTAGAAAGTCTTCTGATTATATAGAGTTTCCAGTATACGTTGTAGCTGCCCTGATCGACGATCTGCTTTTACTATAGAACTCATCTTATTTGAGAAAGTAATCAGTCCAGCTTTATCCTGTTTTTGTATTGCTACATTGGACATTACTAGAGCGCTATTCACCGCATAATCTAGTAATGTCAATTCATTAAATGGACTCCTCATCAATCTGCCTTTATCGACTATGCAGTAAACAGGCTGAGACTTTTCATCTTCATAGTGATTGATCATTAAACCTGTTGACTTTGCTGAAGCTTTCCAATTGATATTACGTGGGTCATCTCCAGCCACATATTCTTTGATCTGATCAAACTCAGTAGTCTGCCCTACCCTTCGAATCCTCTTGATACCAAGTGCTGTGAGATTATTTGTAAATGCCGAAAATTCGTACTTCTTCATTTGTATAATCGACGGATATACGGGTACGACTACTTCATTAGGAAAACTATACCTTCGTTGCAATAGTCCAAATTGTGTACATAAAAATATGTTGATCGCTCCAAAGCTATATTCTCCACGCTTAGTCGGACGCAATAGATACTTAAGCGTCTCTGTACTCTCTTTGGGAAGGCTGATTTTCCATGATATATCTCTTCTTTGAAATTGATGGGGAATCTCATCTACAACTTCTGCATAAAGATCATATCCATAATGAGAGGTCATTATTATCCTGATCTCATTATCATCACCATTGGATAATTTACTCTCATGTAACCTCTCCGCTTCCAAGCCTTCTTTCAGTTTGTAAAGATTCATTATTTCCATAATCAATAACACTGCCCAAGCTACTAATGCCCACTTGGCGATCATTGTAATCATAGGAAAGCTATAGCCTAGCACAAAAAGCAAGACTATTACCACGACAACCGTAAAAAAGCGACTCGTGAGATATATGGATCTAATTAATTTCAATTTTTAATTTTCGTTATAGTTTATTTTGGTTTTACTTGGCACGCAACTTTATTCCTAATCCGAACTCCATGGTGTTCGATACTTAATCTCTAACTTACTCATATCTCTTATTTAAGATTTCTCGCTCTTTCAATTACAATTTCACCTCGGCTCCTCAGTCTCTCAGTATAACCTCGAATACATATTTACTTGCTTGTATACTTCTTACTTGCCAACTGCCTACTACCTACTGCAAACTGCTTACTGCTTACTGCTTACTGCTTACTGCTTACTGATTACTGCTTACTGCTTACTGCTTACTGCTTACTGCTTACTGCTTACTGCTTACTGCTTACTGATTACTGATTACTGATTACTGCTTACTGATTACTGATTACTGCTTACTGCTTACTGCTTACTGCTTACTGCTTACTGATCATTGATCATTCTTCCTGCATACTTCGACTCCTTTGTCGCTCAGTATAAATTCGAATACATATTTTCTTCGAAAATATTGTCTCATTTACCGGGGTACTTCCACGCTCTTCATCAATGATGTAATGATCTTGGATGGACTTACTCCTTCCATTTCTCTCTCTGGAGCTATAGTTACTCTATGAGAAAGCACAGGATCTACTACGTATTGAATATCATCTGGTGTTACGAAATCTCTTCCTCGGATTACTGCTATAGCTTTTGCTGCTGCCATTATTGCTAATGATCCTCTTGGGCTAGCACCTATCTCTATATCTTTAAAATTACGAGTCTTATTTACGATCTCCGCAATATATCGCATTAGCTTCTCCTCTACAATTACTTTAGTTGTGAGCGATCTGTGATTAGCGATTTGATCTGGAGATAATATTTTTTGGATCTGATCTACACTATCCGCACCACTGCCTGTATGTGCTCTACGAAGTAATTCTACTTCGCTATCTAGCTCTGGATAGTCTACTTTTATCTTAAATAAAAACCTATCCATCTGAGCTTCTGGCAGCCTATAGGTTCCTTCTAATTCAATTGGATTTTGTGTGGCTACTATTAAGAATGGATCACTCATTTTATACTTAGTACCATCCATTGTCACTTGCCTTTCTTCCATGACTTCGAATAGTGCCGCTTGAGTTTTAGCTGGTGATCTATTGATCTCATCGATCAATACAATATTGGAAAATATAGGGCCTTGTTTGTATTCAAATTCTGAGGTCTTATAATTGAAAATAGACGTACCCAAAATATCTGACGGCATCAAATCAGGCGTAAATTGAATCCTAGAAAAATTAGCATCTATAGTTCGCGATAGTATCTTAGCAGTAAGTGTCTTTCCTACACCAGGAAAACCTTCGATCAATACATGACCATTAGCAAAGATAGCTGCGAGTAGAAGCTCAACCATCTTTTCTTGACCAACTATTATTTTACCAATCTCATCTTTAATATCTTCGATAGATTTTCTTACAGGACTAAGATCTGTTCTATCTACAAAGTAATGGGTTGAAGCTTCTACACTATCAATTGAACCTTCTGTAGATTCGATATTCACCCCATCGTTTTCTTCACTTTGTGTTTCTATGTCTTTGTTATCATCCATTGTATTCAATGTTTTATTCTATCAATAATAATTCTAATTGTCTATTTACGATTTCTATTATTTATCTATTTATTAGGTAGTTTACGCATTGCATGTTACTCATTATTTTTGAGTCATTTTATTCACCAATCTATTGAGCACTTTTAGCTGACCATCACCTACCGTCTCGGTATTATTAATCGCATTTATGACGTTAAATAGTTTTACCACTTCTTCGTTAGTATGATTCGTTTTATTTACAACATTCGCTACTTCATCGTCTCCAAATGTAATATCACTGAGATACAGCTTACGTGACAGATATTCCTTCAGGATTGCAATTTTCTTTTGCGCCAATGTTTTATTATCTGCACTGTTGAAATACAAGTTACCCATTGTCTTCGCAAAATCCAAAGAATCATTGGTAGGTGGTTCTACAACAGGAATGATTCTTTGCCGTCTTTTTATTCTGAAAACAAAAAACAAAAGCAAACCTAATACAGACAACCAATATGCCCATCTCATTGTATCATAACTAAGTATCACTTTAAGAGGACTCTCTGCTCTCATCTTTTCGATCGCCTTATAGTTATTATCCCAGATGATGTCATAAGAAGGTAAATATGATGCCATTTGCTCTAGGTAACGTTTCCCTTCATCACTTAACACGTAATAGTTAGTTAAAAGCAATGGTTGATTGTGCAAATAAAAGGACCCTTCTCCAAATGGTATTTTGACATACGTAAGCTCGGAAGTATCCGCACCATAGGCTAAAGCAATCATATCGTTGGATACTGTATCTATATTAGTAAAATACTTTTCATAATCCTTAATAGAAAACGAATAACTAGAATCTTTACTCTCAAAAAAATCTTGCTCAGAAGTAATAACGTTGAGCCCGTTGATGATAGAAGTCAGGTCTTCTGACACTCTATATTTTTTGGTGATATTCAGTGTATCTAACAGACCACTATCTAATCTATCCGAAACAATAAAAGCAGAATTACCAGTATATACAAAATCCAATAAACTGCTCCTATCCAAAGAATCAAAAGATATTTGTCTATCAAAAATAACATATAGTTGCTTAGACGTAAATTCATTGTCTCTCATTGTATTCCATATTGGCAAGTCTGCCTCAGTAATAATTGATTGAGGAAACAAATCCTGCCAAACAGCTCTAGTCACTTCCGCTCCATATGGCCAGTTATGCTTTTGACTATATGATTCTTGCCAGTTTTTTTCGACTGGCATCAAATAAGCTACTAACAATATAAGACACACATAAAAAGCAATCTTTTTTCTATTCCCCATCTCCTACTTATTTAATGTATGAAATAATGAATGAAATGGATCACGCAATTTATGGTACTGCTCTAAACTATTAATTTCAAATTGACCATACCAACTATATTCATATATATAGCTTAAGTCGTCAAATTTTTCTTTGAGATTATTATCTTTAATTTCTAACAAATAATCGTGATTCGTTTTACCGGATCTCCAATTAATCGCTTTTGCGGTATCAAGCATTCTAAGAGACTTTAAATAATGCAACCTTATGGCTAGTCGATATTCATCCGAACGTTCCGCTTTATTGATTAAGTCCTCGATGGACTCTATTGAAGTATTTTCATCGACCAACTCAGCGGCTAATGCCGTTCTAGATTTTCGATCCGTACGTCCAAAAGGATTGTGCCCCTGTGCTCTTGTGATAAATACTACCACACTAATAATCGCTAGTAAAATAAGACCATAATAAATAGTCTTCCCTAATATACCGACTCCTCCACCTCCTAATATACTTCCTAGCCACTCTATGAATCGCATCCAAAGACGAGATAAAAAATTATCACTATATTCTGGATTATCTTCGTAATTATATGCGGGCTGAGATCGATAATTATCTATCTTTTTTTGAGAAATCTCTCTCTCTACAGTACTTACTGATGTATCGGAGGCTACTACATAACCCTCTTGTCCCTTGATTTGCAACGTAGTACAAATCAGGAAAACCGTAATTATATATGTATATATCTGTTTAATATTCCCCCTCGTTTTCAAAGAAACTTTCTGTCGTTTCTCCGAGTTGATCTATTTGCGCTGCCACCGAACTGCCATCTCTTTGCTCTACCATATCATAATATTTCATGATCGAACAAGCAGATACATACTGCTGCAAAAAAAGACTACCCAATAAATAGATAAAAAATCCTAAGCCTGACAAAACAATCATTAAACCAGCACCGATACCCGAATCGGTTTCGACCATACTAAGGCTACCAAAATAGGTCATCAAATGAAACGGAATCGAAAAGGAATATGAAAGAATCATAACTACTAGATAAGAAACAAATAAAACACCAAACATTGACCACCAATTATTTTTGATCAATGCAAATGACCTTTCAAATCCAGTACCGACTCCTACATTTTCTCTTATTCTAATCCATGAAAAATTATGAATGATCGTAAAAAACCAAGCACAAACCACTGGAAGTATCAATAAGATTATTCCTGTGGCGATTGTTCCTAAAGCAAAACCTAGCATAAATAAGACCATCGTCATTAAGTAAAACACTATAATAATGGGTATGTATATCAGGATACTGATTAAGTAATTACCAAAATTAGATTTAATTTTTGCTTTGATTTGAGCCTTCGTAACGACCATATTCCCATTTTCCTCATAGGCCAAAAATGCTCCATAGATGGACAAATTAAGAACCATATAAGCCAAGAAATACACTAACATAAATCCGAACATCATGAGCATCAACCCCATCATATAACCCATGCTCGATGCTGGATCTATAGTTGGACCATCTAATGACATTGATTCTAAAAATTGAGTAAGATAGCCTGTTGCCAATAACACTATCATAGGTATCAATAGTATGGGTACTAGGTAAGTTAAAAACACTGACAATAAGGGTTTGAAGTTAATTTTCATAAACTTCACACTATCTCCGATTACATCTCCAAAGTCTCTTCTTTGGTTTAGTATAAGTTCGTTTGGTGTATTCATGTTGGTTCTATTTTATAATTATATCACTTATCTTTTAGTTACAAAGCTTATGAATTAGCTCTTATCAAATGTAGATTCAGTGATTCTTTGTTTTTCTAATTGAATAGGAAGTATTACAAAGTAGTATATCACCCAAGCAAATGATGCTAAAATAATAATACTCCTCAGAGCACTAGGCATATCTTGATATAGTCTAGTAACAAAGCTTTCTATTACTGCTGCTATGATAAAGACTGGTACTAAGCCTACTATTATTTTAAGCGCACGCTTAGATCCTTTAGTCAGAGATACTGATCTTGAGTAAGTCCCAGGAAACATCCAACTATTACCTATAATCATACCCGCGGCACCTGCGATCACAATGGCAGACAATTCCAACGCACCATGCAGAAATATCGTAGAAAACGATATCCAACCTAAGCCTTTCTGAATAAAGAAATATTGAAACGCTCCCACCATAATCCCGTTTTGAAATAGTATATAGCCTGTAGCAAGAGAACTGAGTATACCAAAGGCGAATGCTAGAAATGATACTCTAACATTATTAATAGCGATACCCCAAAACATCCCTCCCTGAGAATGGCTACGATATACTCCCATCGGATCTCCTTCATCAATATTATTTAGTGTCATATTGACATAATCATTACCTAAAATGAGACGTACAAAACTGTCGTCTTGCATAGAAGAGAATACTCCGATAGCTATAGCTACCAAAAAAACGACAGTCGAATAGAAAAGCTCTTTATGGCCTGCTCTCATTGCTGCAGGAACTTCATACCTCCAAAACTGCTTTATTCTTGATTTTTTCTCTTTCTTGGTCTTATAGATTTTTCTATGAAGGCCGAGTGCTATTTCATTAAGGTAACTAACCAAATGACTTTGTGGATAGAATGTCTTGGCGTAGGATAGGTCATCATTTATATGAATGTAATAGTCAGCCAACTCATCCGCAGTAATACGGCGACTACCAGAGAGGTATTCCTCCATCTCTTTCCATTTAGATTCATTATTTCTGGAGAATATAACCTCTCTCATGCATTCATGTTGATTTAGTGTAATATAGTAATTCCTTGTGAAATATAGCCGTTCATCTAAGGAAGATTGTTCAGAAGTATTATTTTAGATTCTGTAATAGAATAAAATTATAAAAATACTACTAACTCTCATCAAGAATGCCAGATTACATCAATATAAAGACTGCCCAAAATGTCGAAATCAAATACAAGTTAGCAGGACTTGGAAATAGAGTACTAGCTCAGCTATTGGATCTTCTCATCATGTTTGGATATAGTGTAGCTATGGGATTTCTAATAGATCGAATCGGAGTTAGTGGAATGGCTATAGCTTTCTTTTTTCTCCCCATATTTCTCTATACTTTGACATTTGAAATACTCAATGGTGGACAGACGCCTGGCAAAAGTATCACAAGAAGTAAGGTTGTATCTATAGATGGTACTCCGCTAAGTTTGAGTCAGATCATCACCAGATGGATGATGCAAATCGTAGATATTTGGCTTATTATGGGTTTGCCGGGAATATTGAGTATTGCCAGTGGAGATAAGCAACAAAGATTAGGAGACAAAGCAGCAGGCACTATTGTAGTAAGTCTTAATAATGATTCGAGCCTCGAAAAAACGGCATTTATTAAAGTTGAAGAAGGCTATCAACCATTATATACTCAAGCTAGCCAACTCACAACTCAAGATGTCCGAATCATCAAAACTGTACTTTCGGACAGATCCGATAATAGATATGCTCTTATGAGCAAAGCTGCAGCTAAAATTGAAGAAATCATCGGTGTAAAAAAGAGCGTTTCTTCTCAAGAATTCTTAAAAACTGTTGTTAAAGATTATAACTACTACCAAAGTGATTCTGTTTCGGATAAAAATTATACCGAATATTAATTATCCATATTGAATCTAATTTACAATTATATTATTGTCTTTGATATCCTATTGTATTAGCGTCATAGCCTTGAGGAAAAAGACCTTGAGTAATACGATAATCATGATTTGTAGGATCAACAAATTGGATCTCTGAGACTATATTTGAAATACCCTGATCCAACTCCTCGTCTGACATGCAATTCTGTACCGAAGCAGTGGAAAGACCTGACAATAAGATATTTTCATCTGTTGTATTAGAAATAACCGACGACTCCATTATTCCTGATGAATTGATTATACTATCCATATCTGTTTGAAAATCTAAGACTACCCGAGTATTATAAAATGTTGAATTTTGAACCTTTACTGAAGATGACTGTCGCACGTTTACAGCTACATTACAGTCAACAAAAAGATTATTGATGATTTTGATCGAATCTGATCTACCAAAACCTTCACTTCCTATCTCTAAAGCCCTATCCGCAATGTTGTAAAATTCATTGTCTCTAATCATCGTATTAAAGCATCCATTCTGGTCTATGCCGTCATCAGAGCAATCTGTAAATATATTAGACGATATCAAGCCATTATTACAATTAATATACTCTACCGCGTCTGGCGTTTGGAAAAAATCACAATTCCTCACGATCGGAGATTCCATATTATGAACCAATACTCCATCGCCTCTATTAATTCCCACAAACTCACAGTTTTCTACCAATAATGAGCTATACCAAAATCTGATTAATGCATCACTCCATTCTAGTTGTTTAGTATTAATAAACTTAGCATCTGAGATATGATTCCATGTGGCCACTGAAGTGATAAGTCCATCTTCCACCACGGCATTATTCAAAATAAATTCATCTGAATCCCATCTTACTTGAATCACTCTTTGGCTTACTAATTCTTGACTACCCGTGATATATATAGGATCTGATTCTGTACCTTCTACAATCAAATCTCCATTGGCAACCAAGATTCCTCCTGGACCAAAAGTAATATGAGTTCCAGGCTCTACTACTACCTTTTGCCTTGATTCCGTCCTTACAGTATCATCAATAATCACATCCCCTGAATAGTAAATGGTATTATCTTCCTCCTCCATCATCTCTTCTTCCATCATATCGGGAGAATCCATATCATCTTTATCACACGCTTGGAGCAGAATCAAAGCACACAATAACAAAGGAAATTTCAAGATCTGTACATTCATGTTTACTTATTTAATCTCTAAGCAATATAAGTTCTGATTTTACGCAAAAGCAATTATCTATTTAACTGATATGAAAAACAAAATATTACTTAATTCGATATAATCGATTAGTAGATCTACTCTCCTATCTTACCAATCTCCACTCCTTCTGAGTAAGCTACTTTAATACCGTGAACACTAAATGCTGCTTTTATCTTTTCGTAAGCCTGATAGTATACTTCCCAATAATCATCAGGAATTACGTATGGTCTTACAGCCAACACGATATTATGGCTATCGAAATTCTCGATTCCCACCTCTGGCATAGGATCTTTAAGTACTAAATCAATCTTGAGTAGTTCATCCATGATTATCTTTTTCACCTTAGGAAAACTCTCTTCGTATGGCATCGTTACGTTAAGCTCCATTCTGGTAATACCTTTTTTACTAAAGTTCGTTACAATCCCACTGATCACTTCACCATTAGGTATAATGAGTACTTTCATACCAGGAGTACTTACTAGCGTATTGAATATCTGAATATCATCTACTTTACCAAATTTATCTTGTACTTCCACCCAATCGCCCACTTGATAGGGCTTAAAAATCAAGATAATTATACCTGCAGCAAAGTTACTCAAGCTCCCTTGCAACGCCATACCTACAGCAAAACTTGCCGCAGCTAATACACCGATAAAAGCGGCCGTATCGATACCGACCATTCCTGCAACGGATAGGAATAAAAAGACCTTTAGTAAGATATTGATGATAGAGGACATAAAAGAACCTATCTCTTTACTAAATCCGGACTTTTCGAAAGCTTTGCTAACGACTTTCATCAGCTTCTTAATCAGCCACAATCCAATGACCAATGCAGCTATTCCTATCAAAACATTGGGCAATACATCAATTAGAAAATCTATTCCTTTTTGTATGTATACTCCTGCTTGATCTACTGATATTTGTTCTTCCATGTTCTATACTTACTATTATAAGTTGCTAATGTAATAAATCAAATTGTGAATTAATATTGCAGAACATGATAGATCAGTTAATCCATACCAATGTCAATGAATCTAACTCATTATCACCTCCTATATAATTAAAAATCACCCTTGCCCTTTAGCTACGAAAATACTTATCTACTCCCCAGTACTTCTTCGTATCCTAATTGATAATAACTATCGATCAAAGTTAGGTAAGTATTGTTATCGGACAATATCTCTCTATTTCCGAGTATAATAATTTGCTCTTTGGCTCTAGTAAGCGCAACATTAAGTTTACGATCTACGCCCTCAGATGATAAGGAAACTAGAGAATCTAGCTGACTCAGCTTATTGGTGCATAATGAGATAATGATCACATCTCTAGCTCCTCCCTGATATCTCTCTACTGTATCTATAGTTACCTTATTAGTCTCTTCTCTATCCATACCCTTGATCTGTTCTTTGATCATTGCAATCTGTGCTCTATACGGCGTAATGACACCTAATGAAGATTTAGCGAATGGTAGATTATTATCTGCAAATTCTGACCGATATACTTCTATAAGATGCTTGGTCAATTTTGCTTCTGGATCATTCGTCTTCCAGCTAAAATAGCTATCTACAGGTGTATCTATATATATGCATCGCTCACTGATCCATGGATTAGTCTTACTTTCAAGATAAGGTTTATCTACCGAAAGCCTTGGCAACTTAGACAATAGTGAAAGTTGATCACTATAAAAATGATGATTAGGGAACTGCACGATATCCTTATGCATCCTACCTTGTTGAGATAGTATACCGATGACGTGCTCCCACCCTTGCTCATGACACCTAAGGTAGAGTCTCTCAAATAGTGACATCCTTTGATCTACTATTCCCTGCGCTAACAATGATTCATTCACCACTTTGGTCTTTATCTCTTTTTGGACCACTACCGCGGGTAATTGTTTGTGATCTCCTATCAAGATGAATCGCTTGGCATGGGATAATAATCCCACTAACATCGGCTCCAATATCTGAGAAGCTTCATCGATTATAATAGTATCAAACTGCTTCATTTTGAGCAAATCTGTTCTATTGATAATACTTGACACCGTACTCACGTATAAGTTGGTATTGGTCAAAAGTTTGGAAATCTCTGATCTTCGATTCATCCCTTTGATCCGCTCACGAAGCAATGTAGATTTGTATTCTTCGCCACACGAATAACTACTCCCTATCCTTAAAAATAGTCCTTCATCTTCCGGTCTGATACTCTTTATCGATGCGCATATCTCATCTACCGCTCTATTAGTATATGCTAGTACAAGTACAGTTTGTTTTTGTTCTTGGGATATTTGCTCGACAAGGTGCCGTAGCATTACACTCGTTTTCCCTGTCCCTGGAGGACCCCAAAGCAAGTAATAATCTTGAGAATCGATCATCTCATTGAGAATCTGATTTTGCTCCGAAGTCAACTCTGCGATCTCTACATCCGACTGCCTCTCTACTGATCGAGGGCCTGTCTTCGACAGCATCAAGTCTCTATACGGCTTCGGCGATGTACAGAATTTATACATACTTCGATACATCGTATTGAAGCCACTGTCCATACTATCTTCTTCTATATTCCAATACGCGTACTTGCGAAATATACCGTGATTATATTGCTGACTACGCAACCTTATGGTCACCTGATGTTCGTCTATCTGTAGCACCGTACATTTGAAAACTTGATTACTCAACACTCCACGCATCGATTCATCTACAGGATACAATATGGCTATATCTCCTTTTCTAAAATTCGCTAACGGATTAGTGTTACTTCCTCTTTTGAGAATCAATATCGGAGGATCGTTTTCTGCGTCATTTTTGAGTACTTGTAGATTATTCAAAATCGCAAAACGCTCTTCTTTCTCTTCTACATTCTCCAACCATAACGCTGCATGACCATTGGAGTTATTAAGTCCATGTTCTCCAGTCTTAGACAAGGATTGTTCTCTCGCTATAAATGCAACATAATGTTCGAGATAGGCTTTTTCCACTTCATCAAGATTACCATATACCTTTTCGAATTCTTCTACTGCCTTTTTATCATATCCGCTAGCTTTAGGAAAGTGGTCTAATTTGAGATAAGACAATACATTACTTTCTGGTAGATGAGCATTTCCTAAATTTTGTTCTAGTGTCATGAGATCATTACGGATCCTCATCGCTTCGTTCTGTTGTGCTTTTACCGGTGGTGCATATCTCAATTGATCCATATCTAAGACGGAATAGAGGATGTAACTATTAATTTTAAGCTGCGACCCAAACGCTGATTTGATCAATAAATCATATAGTAGTGTCTGCACGTAATGATTATTATTAAGTCCATAAGTATTGGTTCGGAATGGCTTTCCACTCTTGAGCTCTATGATATCATATCGCTGAGTAGACTCATCATAATGCAACATATCTAGTCTTCCTTGTAATCCAAAGGCACGACTCAAAAAAGAGGGTTCTAAGTAACTTTTGGCTCTATCGATATTATGTCTTGTAAAATCCTCTTTCACCACTTTTTGTAAATGCAAAAAATGAATCTCAATTTTACGTAACATATCTATGACCGTCTGATCATCGTATAAGGTAAATTCGATCGGAGACATATGAAAAATCATAGGTTCCAAATCCTTATAATTTGCATCTGGATTGGATACCAATACATCCAAGAAGTAATTGGCAATATTACCTATCATCAGCGGCGGCGAAGATTCTTTTTGTCGAAATTTATTGACCATATACAAAAGTGCATCGGTACCATAATACTTAAATGTCTCAGCTACCGCCGTAACATCTACCAAGTGATCTGGCTTGATGACCAATGCCTGAGGTATATATCTACCATCTACTAAAACTTCTACATCTATGAGGTTAGCATGGATTGGCATCTCGTAAAACTTATGCAATGCCTGAATGTTCCTATTAAATATTTCATTTTTGTCTGAGATATCAAAATAGGCTTTCTCTATAATCGAACCATCCGACTCATCTATAAAGTCTATTGTAAAAGCATCTATATCAACCCCCGTTACAAGACATTCTATCAAAGGTCTAAATTGGACTACATCCATTTGCTCTCTTCTAAAGAACTGGATTGTTTCTTCCGATAAATCAAACTCCTTTTCACTTTGGGATTCCCATACCGCTGCAGTGGTCGTATTGATCACGTAATAGCCGAGCTGCAAATAATGTTCGAGATTACTATCTATAAGTTTAGACTGTTCATTGGCCCTTCGAAAGGTATGTAAGTAGTATAAAAGCTGTGATTCTAACTGGTGGACAGAGCCAGTATAAGCGATCCTAGAAAACAATGTAGTAAAGCTAACTTCCTCATCTTTAGTGGCTTCTTCGAGCAACATCGTAAACAAATGAAACAATGCTTTCATCTTAGCTCGACTATCTAAGTCCTTGTCTTCAGACACCTTGTATACTGATCGATAGAGTAAGTCTTGGATGAGTTGGTCGCTATTCATCATGGCAAGGTACGAGAAATGGGTGAAAATGTTAGAATGTTGTATTTTGTAGTGATAATTAGAAATCAATCTTAAATCGATAGAAAGGTATAAGATTGACTGGAACGAAATTCGAGATGATCATAAATATGTTCTTCAAAAAGAAATACGAGAAAAATAAAATCACTCAATTTACTAAGAATCGTATGATCATTAGGAAAGGTGGATACTTCCCTAAAAGATTTTATCTCGCAGCCGGATTTTTAGGTATGTTGACCACATTTTTCATTACACTTCTAATAGCTTATACACATATTTGGTTTTTACTTCTATTTCCGATGATAGTGGTAGGTATGTTAATCAAATATTATTACAGAAACTACATTCAATTTGGAGAAAAGATAAGTATCAACAAAAACAGAATAATGATAGATCTATACGGATCTGAATTAAAGAAATTGCAGTTTCGTAGGGATACCGTTAAGTCAATGACTTGCATCAAATCAGGACTCCATTACAATTTCAAAATCTATCAAACCAATAATAGTAGTATATCATTTTCAGTATATGATGAGAAAAAGCAAGATCCATTAGCCGCAATTCTTCACTTTACAAACCTTAAAAAAGTACTTGACACTAGTAATTCTAAAGAGCAAGTATTACGATTTTGGAGCAAACGTAGTCACCACAAACGCAAACTAAAAGAAATCAAAGACATCAGTGAAGAATTGTTTGAATACAGATCAGAATACTTCTCAATTACTTCTAAGGAAAACAGTCTAATTATAAATAGCAAAGCCGATACATTGAATAGGATAAGTATCGGCGAAAACCCTAATCAACTTCAATATCAAACTGCGAATAGTGTTGGTTTTATCTATTTTGAAAACATTACTTCTATTGAAAAAGTAATCTCTGAATCTTCTCCGACAACTACTTCGAATCAAATTACTGTCAAAATAATTGTTCATCTTAAAAATGGCGAAACAATCGAAATTTTCAATTTTGTAACCCACGAAGCAATTCCTGGAGACATGGACATCATTGAAATAGAAAACGATTTTGGCAATCTTGTTGCAATAATCGACATGAAAATAAAGTCAAGTATAGATGAATAATTAGATAAATTAGACCTCGATTCAT
Organism: uncultured Saprospiraceae bacterium; assembly: GCA_938015435.1. Lineage (GTDB taxonomy): Bacteria > Bacteroidota > Bacteroidia > Chitinophagales > Saprospiraceae > UBA1994. The sequence goes on along the minus strand of CALLPN010000014.1, from coordinate 24,078 downwards.
TTAACTTGTCAAATGAGAAAATCAATTTAACCTTGAGAGAACAACTGAAAGATCTTAATGATTAATCTAGATACATATCACAATTTTAGAATCAAGAAAACTGATGATAAAGCAATTCACTTAGAAGGGATTGGTCAAAGTCTACTAGATAAAAATGTAGTCCATTGGATTATATTTTATCTAAAAATTCTTGCCTCTATAACGATATTGTCAATATTCAAAGATAGCGACTTCATTTACTTAATATTATTAGGATTTCTAACTTACATTTTATTTAGCGCTTTTAGCTTATTTAATAAAGAACAAAAACCTAAAAATCACATAAAGCATATAGTCATCGATTCAAAAGGCATAACTATTACCAATTCGAATAAAAAATCAAAAATCTATACCATTAAAAAAATTGATAGTCTACTTATAGAGTACGTCGACGAAAAGCATATTAAACTGACTATTAATAAAGATACAGAGAACCGCTTATTACTTTTCATTAGCAATATTTTCATCAGACCATCAATTAACGATGAGATCGCAAAACTGTTAAGCCTTGACATTTTAGGAAAGCGAAAACTGTATGGTGAATCAACAACAATACTAATTCGATCAGAAACCGTAAAACAACCAAAACTATATAAGATTAAGCAAATGGATGACGTTATAATCATTGATCTACCTATGCATAGAGTAACTCTTGACCACAAAAATAGAAACATCACAACTAAGGCTACTTTAGGAACCAAAAGGTATATTTCATTTGACTCAATAAGAGATTTCAAATTATCAGATTTAAGTATCTCCATCGTAGACAATGACGGCTTTGATTTTATACTCTACGAGATGGATGCCAAACAAGTTACTAATGAAAATTACATCTACTACCAAAGAGATCTTGAAAACATAATAAAAATTATAGATCTCGACATCAAATTAAAAATAGTTGAATCATTAGAGACCTTAGAACTTAATCCATTGTCAGAAAAACAGAAGTAAATGAAAAAATAAAATCCATTTACTGAGGCCCTGATTTACCATCGATATATATGAAAATAAAACATACCACTAATAGAATACTGGCTACGGGTGCAAAGGCAACCATAGACTATAGAATAATTTCAATATTCTACATGGGATTTCTGATGTTACTTTCTTTGATGTATCCGACAATTGCACCGCCATTTTTATTTGGTATATTCCTAATATTGTTATTACGAAAAAAATTGAACTTCTCTCTTTTCGTAGACTCCTTTGATATTTCATCAGCAGGTTTTACTCGTCTAAGAGGATCCAAAGTGGAAAAATTTATTCCCATAGAAAACATCGACATACTCTATGTCCATGATGACAATGGCAAAATAGAATTCTACATCAACAATAAAGACAATCCCGACTTCCAATTAGTTATCAAATCCAACTCTCATTCATTTATTCAAAAAACGAAGAATATATTAAAACTGAAATTTAACAATGAGAGAAAAACTAGTACAGGTAAAATTTACAAATTTGTCAGTGCATCAATAATTAGAAAAAGAAGAAACCATTCCACTCAAAAGATGAACCTTGATCACGACTCATCAAATTCAAAATCAAAATTCTTCAACTTTATCAAAAATAAAAATGACATACTCATTACTAATCGAAATAAAATTGGTGATCTAGGAAACAATAAATTAATAATAGATCAAGAATTTAACTCATTAAAAATACATCTATCGAAATATATTCCAGAAGAAATATCTATTTATGACATTAACAATATCCGCGTAAGAATAACTCAAAGTCATTCTGCGGATACTTTTGACTTAATCGTAGGTGAACTAGTCGCTTTTACAAATTCAGGCAAAGAAGTTGTGATTTATCATTGTGAAGTTTTAGAATCTAATATTTTTGACTTTACATTAGATGAAATGAATAATGATCTCATTGCACTGAAAGCAATTATAGACTTCGAAATATTCGACATCATTGACAAAAACACCGAAAATTTAGATTTAGACAATCTCAAAGAAAATCTAGAAAAACAAAAAGACATTTTACCAAACAAAAATGATCTGACCTTATAAAGTCTTCAAAATATCCCTCATCACTATTTTAAGGTCTCTTTTCGTTGTTTCATCTGTATAAGCCTCTAAGTTATAATTATTCAATGCGTATACTTTAGGATTTCCGATTTGCTCTAGTTCCTGATCGCTTAGATTATTGGACCCACAAATCACTATCATCTTCTTTTGATAGATCTTACATATCCTATATACATGATACACTAGCTTTCCATAAAGTGTCTGATGATCTAGTCTACCCTCTCCAGTTATTACAAGATCTGATTGGGCTATTCCTTCTTCTAGTCTACTGACTTCGGATACAAATGATGCACCTGAGATCATTTTGGCGCTGAGATATGCATAAGCACCTCCCGCTAGACCGCCAGCAGCGCCTGCACCCTTTACTTCGTCCAAATTGATATTCTTATCCGAAATAACAAGATCTCTAATATTAATTAATCCTTTCTCTAGCATTAAGATCTCTTCGTACGAAGCCCCTTTCTGATTAGCATAGGTATGTGCAGCTCCATTCATTCCAGAAAAAGGATTATCCACATCATTTACAATAATAAACTCTACTCCTTCCACTAGTTTTTCAAAATCTATATTCTGTACTAAAGCCTTTACCTTGATTAGCTCTGCGCCAACTGGCATCTCCAATACTTTGCCCATCTCGCCTATCACTTCGCATCCCAAGGCGGAGAGCATACCAAGACCAGCATCATTAGTGGCCGAACTGCCAACAGTTAAGATTACTTTCTGAGGATTAAATTTAGTAATTGCATCTACTATCTGCATTCCTGTTCCATAAGTAGTGGTGTATAGACAATTCCGCTCTTCCAGGGTTAGTCGTTCTATTCCACTTGCTTGAGCCATTTCTATTATGACGGTTTCACTTTTTTTATTCCAGAGATAGGAAGTTGATATCATTCTGCCAAGAGGATCCTTTGCTATAGACTTTATCCGTTCAAAACCCCCTGTACTATATATTATATCTAAAGTTCCTTCTCCTCCATCAGCCATGGGAAGGGATACTACATTTATAAAGTGTTTAATATTTTTTATTTCGGTCAATAACACCTCGCAAATCGCTTGAGAATCAAGAGAATCTTTGAAACTATCAGGGCAAATAAGAATATTCATTGGCAATTTCTTAAGTAATCATTTAATTTATTTAATATATAAAGTAAAGATAGTCTGTAGTTTTTGCACGATTGTAGCTGATTAAGAAGACATTTGCGTGACTTTTTAAATAAAAAATCGTCATATGGCTGTTGGGTTGACAACCACAGCAATAACAAATTAACTAACTTATTAAAATTCAATTGATTATGTCTTTAAATTTATTAGATATGTTAAAGGACCAAGTTTCAGGTCCATTGGCAAACCAAGCAGCTTCATTTCTAGGTGAGGACGAAAGCAAAGTGACTTCAGCTCTTGGAGGTATTTTTCCTTCAGTATTAGGATCACTTATCGGAGGAGCAGGTGACAAATCTAGTGCATCAGGGATCATGGATATGATCAAAGGTGTAGATACTAGTATGCTTGGAAATATCGGCGATTTATTCGGTGGTGGTGCAAGTAGCGTAAACGGTCTTCTTAATAGTGGTGGAGGAATTCTTACTTCATTATTAGGAAATAAAATGGGAGGCATGGTTGACATGATCTCAAAAATGAGTGGTCTAGGTAGCGGAAGTACTTCTTCTTTAATGAAGATGGCTGCACCTTTCCTTATGGGGATCATCGGTAAGCAAGTAGCTGGAAAAGGCGCAGGCGGACTAATGGATCTACTTATGGGTCAAAAAGAACACGTAGCTAAAGCAATGCCATCAGGAATGGGATCATTACTAGGATTCGCTGATATGGGTGATATGGCTGGAAAAGCTATGGGTGCCGTAACAGGAGCCGTAGGTGGTGCAGCTGGAGCAGCGAAAGATGTAGTAGGAAGCGCAGGAAAAATGGCTTCTGGAGCAGTAGGAAGTGCTGGTAAATTAGCAGGAGATGCAGTAGGTGGTGCTGGCAAATTAGCGAGTGGTGCAGTAGGCGGTGCAGCTAATTTAGCTGGAGGTGCAGCTGATGCAGCAGGAGCAGCAGCAAGTACAGGATTAGGTTGGATCAAGTGGGCTCTTCCTTTCTTAGTAATTGCTGGTATCGGAATCTGGTTATTTACTAAAGGTGGTGCAGACAAAATCACAGGCGCTGTGGGTGACGCAGTAGAAGCAACTACAGATGTAGTAGGTGATGCAGCAGGTGCAGTAGGTGATGTAGCAGGATCTGCAGTAGGTGCAGTAGGTGATGCGGCAAATGCAGCAGGTGAAATGACTAAAGATGCAGCAGGTGCTGTAGCTGATGCAGCAGGAGCTGTATTCGGAAAAGTTGATGCCGCCGCTAAAGCAGCATTAGACAAAGTGAAATTTACAGCAGGATCTGCAGGGTCACAGATGAATGATTACATCACTGGAGGATTTAAAGGAGAAGGTAACTTTACTTTTCAAAATTTAAATTTCGCATCTGGATCAGCGGCATTAGGTAGCGCTTCAGAAGTAGACAATTTAGCGTCTATTCTTAAGGCTTACCCAGGAGTTAATGTAACTATCAATGGTTATACTGACAACACTGGAGATGCAACTAAAAACCAAGCATTATCTGAAGCAAGAGCTGCATCAGTAATGGGTAGACTAGTAGCACAAGGTATCGACGTAAGCAGAATCAAATCTGTAGGAAATGGAGATGCGAACCCAGTAGCGGATAACGGTACAGCAGAAGGTAGAGCAAAGAACAGAAGAATCGAAATAGGAATTAACAAGTAAGATCTTTCTTACTTATTAGAACTAATGATTTAGCCCTGCAAACTCTGTTTGCAGGGCTTTTTTTATGTCTACGACTTGATTTTATTTAAGTATTATAATGTATCAGTACAAATTGATGCATTTAAGCAACAAAAGGAAGATACTACATTAAGCAAGAAAAGTGAATTGTCTGTACCTCTTTGAATGCACATAAAAAAAGCAACTATCATAAGATAGTTGCTTTTTTTATGTCTTGTTGTGTTCTTTAATTTTATCTAACTCAATGTAGTCGTCCTAGTTTGTTTAATGAGAAGTTCAATTGTCTTATTTAGGTTCCTAATCAAACTAGATTGATCATTCATCTTGGTTTGCATATCCTTAACCTCCTCGTGAAGTGCGTTGCGCTCATGTGTAGGACAAGACACGAAGCTAGAAATTACGGATTCGACTCTCCAAACTTCTTTTACATCATTTCCTTCTACAATGTAGGGTTCATAGTAATTATTGTCGGAATGTAATTCTAAGGTTCCATTCGCTCTTAGATTATTCACTACCCTCTTTACCAGTACTTCGGATTGTGTTACTATTATATATACTTGATTGGATCTAAGACTTCGATATTTCATATCTGGGTCCACGTAAGAGCATACTACTTTATCTGTTGTATATAGTGTTGGCTCCATACTATCTCCTGATACATCAAAACATCTGTGTGTTCCTTGTTGGTATTTATATCCTGGTAATGCAAACGTAGGCAACTCCTCGAGATAAGTAGGACTACTGAGATGATCATGATATCCTGCTTGTGCAGCTACTGGAACATAAGCGATTCTCTCTTCTTGTTCATTATTTGTAATTACTGTAAGTATGCCTCCATCGACTGATGTATTAAGCATTTCTCCAAGACCGCTAAACAAAAAATTGGGATTGAGATTGTAAGTCTCGATGGTCTTACGTACAAGTTCTAATGTGACATCCCTTTTAAACTTTAGTATTTCCCCCATGCTCTGTGGCTGAAAATCAAGACTCTGCGAAAATTGCCTAATCGATCTGATACTGCCTTGCTCTTTGAGAAACTCAACACATTGTGCAAATCTCTTGGTTACGATACTATTCATTATTCAAAGTTGGTGATTGCGTAGTTTTCTCATTTCATACCTCCATTTCAAAAGAGCCTTTCTAAACGAGACCTAAATATATATAGAATTTTTATAATATATCTTATATATGAAATAATATTTTAATATGATTTTCCCTTTCATATTGATTCTCATGCTTAAACAAATTAAAATTTATCATATATTTTTTATTTAATTATATAAATGATTGAATAATAATTTACCGTTTCGGCATAAACTTGAAGCCTTAATGATTTGGTATTGAGCTTATTATTGGGAGAATCTAAAAGCTGAAACAGCTTTAATTCGATATAAAATAGGGTCGTTTTGATTTAGATAAATGAGATTATCTATTATGAGAAGACAGCTTGATAACTAAAGAACGCACATTCGAAACTCGTTCAATTGGGAAATACATTCTGAGAGATAGACTTAGTTAACTCAAGTATTCCCTTCAGCTAAAATCGATCTTGATAAGAAGATTGAAAAGAAAAAAGTGAACTAGTAAAAAGTAAATACGCGTTGAGACTTGATTTTAAAAAGATTCGAATTCATATATACTCTAAGAAATTACTAATGTATTACATACAGAAAGCCCCATTAAAATTTTGCATCTTAATGGGGCCTCTTGGAAACTACTCAACTGAGTAATTTTAAATAGCTCTTAAAGATTATTCTATTATAAAAGTGCATTACAATCTGTACGTAGATTAATTCTCATTGAATTGAGGCGTTTTCAAAAAGAAAAAGCAGAACACATAATGTTCTGCTTTTTAAATTTATCAAGACTACTTACGGGCTTGCATTCGTAAATTATGCTTACTCAACTAGGCGCTTTTTTTCTTTTTCTTTGCGGCTTCAATACTTGCTTTTAAGGCATCCATGATATCAACTACTGGAGCTGCCTCTTCTTCTTCAGAGATGGTGACAATTTCTTTTCCACTTATCTTATCCTCTACTAATTCCATGAGCGCATCTTTATATCTATCTGTAAAATCAATTTCGCTAAATGACTTTTCTAAAGAGGATACTAATGTCTGTGCAAGATCCAACTGTGCCTGGTCTACTTCTACCTCAGCGAGATCAGGTACATCGTCAATACTACGAAGCTCATATGGATATCTAAGTTTGTACATCACCAGACCTTGCTTGTGTGTCTTCATTAGGACTACATCTTCTCTATCTCTAAGAATGATTCTTCCAACCCCAGCTTTACCAGATTTCTTGAGGGTCTGACAAAATAAGCTAAACGTCTTTTGTGCCACTTCTCCATTAGGACCAACAAAGTATACCGCTTCATAACGACTTGCCGGTACTTCATCCATGTCTACAAACGCTTCGATATCTATCGCTTTGTTACTTTTCAATTTTAATGCAGCTAATTCTTCAGGCTTAAGAACAACGTATTGATCTGGTTCATATTCATACCCTTTTACGATCTCACCATACGGTACTTCTTCTTCACAACTAGCGCATACTTTCTTATACTTTACACGACCATGATCTTCACCATGCAGCTGCTTAAAACTAATATTACCCTTGCTTTCTACCGCATTGAATATCTGAATTGGGATACTTACCAACGAAAATCGAATATGTCCTTTCCAAACTGATCTCATAATTACTTTATTTTAAGCCTACCCCAAATCTATTGCCAAAATCTTGCCTAAAAGCCAATTTTCTTTACTTACAGTTCATTTTGTTTAAAAGTATTGTCATTAACCCGTAAAAATACTGATGTAGATATCGAAATAAATACTAACTTGGGTTCCAAATACTGACGAGAATGAATAGGATTAATCGAACTCTCGCTATAGCTATCTGTATAGTTATGAGCGTGCTATCTATGAATGCGCAAGAAACAATCAAAGGAAAAATCAATGATGGTCTTCTAAATGATGTACTTATAGGGGCAAATGTCACTATCAAAGGTACTACCATTGGTACCATTACTGAGGTTGACGGTACGTTTGAACTCAAAACAACAGAAGCTTTCCCCTTGATTTTAGAGGTAAGTTATCTTGGCTATGAAACACAAGAGGTACCGGTAAGTGGTGCAGGTCAATATGTAGATGTTACTCTTTCAGAGAGTTCAGTGACGATAGTAGAGGTCGAAGTAAAAGCTAGTCGAATATCCGAAGACAACAAAAAAACAGCACTTACAGTAGAATCACTAGATGTACTGGCTATAAAAGAAACTGCATCTTCTAATTTCTATGAAGGTCTCGGAACTCTAAAGAATGTAGACTTAACAACCGCCTCTCTTGGATTCCAAGTAATCAATACGAGAGGATTTAATAGTACTAGTCCCGTAAGATCATTACAAATCATCGACGGTGTAGATAATCAAGCACCAGGACTTAACTTCTCATTAGGTAATTTCCTAGGTTCTTCAGAATTGGACGTACTGAAAGTAGACCTTATCGTAGGCGCCAGTAGTGCATTCTATGGACCAAATGCCTTTAATGGTGTAATCAAGATGGATACAAAGAACCCATTTTTCCAAAAAGGTCTTGCTGCTTCTGTAAAAGGTGGAGAAAGGAACATGCTAGAGACTGCGGTAAGATGGGCTGACAGCTTTAAAAATGGAGAAGGATTTCCTTGGTTGGCTTATAAATTAAACGCAAGTTACTTAAGAGCTGATGACTGGGAAGCGGTCAACTACGACCCTATCACTGGATCAGAAGTAGCCGCTAATAATCCTGGAGGTGTAGACGGTGTAAACGAATATGGTGATGAATATCAATCTGTATTTGATCACAGTGGCGTTTCTTATCATGATCCTCTCGCTGGATTAGGTACACATTACAGAAGAGGATATAGGGAAGATCAACTTGTCAACTATGATACTCGTAATCTGAAAACTAATGCTGCGCTGCACTTTAGATTAGATCCAGAAGCTGAATATGAGAGTCCAGAACTAATATTTTCAGGAAGTTATAGTAATGGTAGTACCGTATATCAGGGTGATAACCGATTCAGTCTTAAAAACATCCAATTTTTACAGCTAAGAACAGAGCTGATGAAAAAGAATAAATACTTCTTAAGAGCATATATGACCAATGAAAATGCAGGAGATAGTTTTGATCCATATTTCACGGCATTACTCTTACAGCAAAAATCTCAAAGTAACATAGAATACAATACGAGATATACTAATTACTGGACGCAGAACGTAAAGCCTCTGATGATAGAAATGGGGTATCCTGAATTAGAAATTATATTCCCTCCAGGAGGAACACCATTCGGTCAAATCGATACATCTGGCGTTTTGAATTTCGTAAACAACAACGAAGCTTTCTTCAATGCTCAGCACCAATTGGCTAGAGCCGCTGCGGAAGCACCAATGGGACAAAACGTGGGGTTCTTAGAGCCTGGTTCTCCTGAATTTAATGAAGAGTTTAATAGATTAATTACTACGAATTCTGGTTCTCCAGAAGGTGGTACTAAGCTTGTTGATAGATCTTCACTCTATCATCTTCACGGAGAATATCAGTTTAACCCTGAGATGTTTAATTTCGTAAAAGTGGGTGCTAACAGTAGACTATATACTCCTGTTTCAGATTCTACTCTATTCAGCCAAGATGAAAATGGTGATGAGTTTACCAACTTCGAGTATGGCGTTTATGCTGGTATAGAAAAGAGTATCATGGATGATAAGCTTACATTTAGTACTACGCTAAGAATGGACAAAAACCAAAACTTTGGTTACTTATTATCTCCGGCTGCCAGTCTTGTATACCAACCAGATGAGATTAACTATTTAAGATTTTCATTTTCATCAGCGATTAGAAACCCTACCCTTACTGATCAATATCTAAATTTCAATGTAGGTAGAGCAATTCTGTCTGGAAACATCAACGGTGTGGAAGATTTAATCACATTAGAATCATTTAATGATTTTAGAAATAGTGAAACGTTAGACAGAACTATACTGGATTCGTTCAATATCGCAGCGATCAAGCCAGAGAAAGTAAAGACATTAGAAGCTGGGTACCGAACTACCCTATTTGGCAATACATATCTTGATGCTGGCTACTATTATAGTTTCTATGATGACTTTATAGGATACAACGTAGGCTTAGATGTCGCATTCCAAAATGCCACTTCTAATATTCCTACTGATGTACAAGCCTATAGATATTCAGCTAATAGTATCAATACGGTAACTACTCAAGGATTTTCTATAGGGCTGAATCATTATTTCGCAGAATACTTCAAAGTAGCAGGTAACTATAGTTGGAATAGACTTAATATCGATGATACTATTGAAGATGATCCAATTATCCCTGCATTCAATACACCAGAACATAAATACAATCTTTCATTTGGAGGAAGAAAATTACCTGGTATCGGTAATAATACAATAGGATTCAATGTCAACTATAAATGGGTACAAGGATTTACATTCGAAGGGTCTCCGCAATTTACTGGTTTCATACCCTCTTATGGCCTAGTAGATGCGCAAGTAAGTTATACGATACCTTCCAAACACGTGACGATCAAAGTAGGATCATCAAACATACTTAACAATAAAACTTTCCAAACATACGGTGGACCTAGAATTGGTCGATTAGCATATGCTTCTTTTGTATACGATTGGAATAAAAGATAAACTTGAATATTTAATTAATCACTTAAACGTTTTATAATGAATAGAATTTTTACATTCTTATTTTTCATGTGCTTCTTAGCATTCACTTCGCAAGCGCAAGAAAGATACTGTGACGAAGTCTTTGACGAAGTTACTGTCACAGATACCATAGGATATGGTCAAAATACGACAGTAATCTTAGCTCCTGATTTTATCAAAAGACCTTTATTTTTCAATTTTTATGAACCAGCAGGTGATACTGCGGCAGTACGTCCTCTTATCGTTATGTTCCATACTGGTAATTTCTTACCTAGATTAATCAATGGACAGATCAGTGGATCACTAGAAGATCTATACATTGAAAATATGTGTGAAAGGTTAGCTAGAATGGGTTACTGTGTAGCTGTAGTTGATTATCGTAAAGGATGGAATCCAATTAGTGACATCCAGGAAGTGCGTACTAATACACTTATCAACGCTGCCTATAGAGGAGTTCAAGATAGTAGAACCGCTGCAAGGTTCTTCAGATTAACTGCAGCCGCTGCAGGAAATCCTTATAGAATCGATCCTGAAAGAATCGTAGCTTGGGGTGCGGGTACTGGAGGTTATATTTCTCTTGCCACTGCATCACTTGACACATACAATGATGTGGTACTTCCAAAATTCATCGGATCTAATGGATTACCGATGGTAATTGAGTCAGTGAATGGTGATGTAAATGCTGAAGCTGTAGGAGTAATCCCTGGAACCACAGATACACTTTGTTTCCCTAATCATGCTGGACTTGGTCTTAATTCAGAATACCAACTTGCAGTTAACATGGGAGGAGCAATGGGTGATTCTTCTTGGTTAGATGCTGGCGATATACCGCTAATTTCTTACCATGTACCTACAGATCCTGCAGCACCTTATACAGAAGGTATCTTGATCGTACCAACTACAGGTGACTTAGTGGTAGAAGTACAAGGATCATACACTGTACAAGAAAAAGCAAATGCAATCGGTCTACAAGATGTATTCAAAAACGGAATTACATTTACTGATGAGTATAGTGCAGCAGCAAATAGTAGAAATGACGGACTTGAGGGACTTTTCCCAATGCCAAGACCAGACTGGCCAAATACCGCGGGTGAATTAGAATCTGTAGAATCAGGACCATGGGAAACTTGGGATGCTGAATTTTGGGCTATGTCTCAACCACAACAATGTACTGATGGCGGAGTTCCATTAAATCTTTGTAACTGGCACTTATTAGGCCTAGCAGGTAACCCTGATATGTCTCTTTCGAAAGGTGAAGTTTATCTAGATACTATCTTAGGATACTTTGGACCTAGAGCATGTGTTGCATTAGACCTACCATGTAAAGCTAAGTTTATAGATACAAGTGTTGAAGACAATGAATTAGCTGCTGATCTAGTATCTGCATTCCCTAACCCTGCTAGTACATCTCTTACAGTAAGAGCTGAGCAACAACGTAATATGGATAAGATCAATGTTTACAGCTTTGACGGAAAGTTAGTTCAAACATATACTAACTTAATAGCAACTCAGAAAAACATCGATGTAACAGACTTCAACAATGGTCTACACATAATCAAGGTTTACTTTGAAGATGGTGTTGTTACTAAGAAAGTGATGATCCAAAAATAATATCTACTTCGGTAGATGAACCGTTAATACGGTGCTGACATTTTTTGTCAGAGATGAATCTCTAGTAGATTTATCATCAAAAATCAGTAAAGCGAAATACCAAGATTTTTGGAAGGCTGCACTTATGTGCGGCCTTTTTTTATTGGAATTATTTCGCAATTAGAACACCGAAATTATACCGTTTAGATTATTTAATGCCGTATTAGAAATGTAGAACAAGTTGATTTAGACCAAGGCAAAAAACGCAGAACAAGCGAATATTTCCATTCGCTCACTTACAAAGCCAAATAGTAAACATCTATCTGGCCTTAGCCACAACGAGGCTTTTTAACGATGAGATAAGTTAACTGGTTCGTATTTTATGCCGCATTAAGTAGTCTAATCTGATTATATCATATCTGCTTGAAATTGTCGCATATATTTAAGTAAATATAAAGTGACATGTCGAAACAGAAATGGTATTAAATCCTTCCTCTTCATTATAAAATAGTTATCCTTATAACTCGGTTAAAAAAAATGACCAGTCAACTCAAAGAGCTAACTGATCATTATTATTTAATTCGACAAAGAACATTATCCTGATCTAGAACCAAGAATTTTTACTTCGTCTAGTTTTTCTAATTCCAAGTATACCCAATAACCCTCTGGTCAATTCTCTGGCTACAGTCCTTCCGATCTGTCTTGTTGTTGTACTATTTACTACTTTATCAAAAGTTGATTTTTCTTTCCTGCCGCGAGTAGATGTTTTTTGTGCCTTTTCCTGTTGAGATTTGAGTTCTTCTTGTATTTCTTCTGATTGTGCTTCTTTGATTTTACCCGTAAGTATCTCGTAGGCACTATCTCTATCTATCTCCTCATTATATCTATCTATGATCTTAGAGCGATCAATAATATCATCCATCTCATTGTCAGAAAGTATATCCATACGAGACTGTGGTGCTCTTAAGAAGGTTTGAACCAGCGGCGTAGGCCTACCCTTCGCATCTAAGGCACTTACGATCGCTTCTCCTATACCAAGCTCTGTCAAGAGTTGATCTACCTCGTAGTGATCTGTAAGCGGATAGTTTTGTGCAGCTAATTTGATTGCTTTACGATCTTTCGCAGTAAATGCTCTCAATGCATGCTGTATCTTTAGACCTAATTGGCTCAATACACTTTCTGGAATATCAGTAGGATTTTGAGTTACAAAGAATATACCTACTCCTTTAGATCTTATCAACTTCACTATTACTTCAATCTGATCCAAAAGCGCATCAGAAGCTCTATCAAAAATCAAGTGTGCTTCATCTATAAAAATTGCAAGTTTTGGTCTATCAGCATCCCCTTCTTCCGGGAATGTAGCATATATTTCTGCTAACAATTGAAGCATAAAAGTTGAAAACAACTTCGGCTTATCTTGAATATCCGTAACTCTCAATACAGAAACGATTCCTTTGCCCTCATCATTTACTCTACATAAATCATCTACATCAAATGATCGCTCACCGAAAAACAAATCTGCACCTTGTTGTTCAAGTTCTATAATTTTACGTAAAATGGTTCCTGTCGATGAAGTAGATATCCGACCATATTCTTCTTTGAATGCATCTTTGCCTTCATTAGTTACGTATTGGATCGTCTTCTTTAGATCTTTGAGGTCGAGTAAACCCAGTTGATTATCATCTGCATATTTAAATATTACTGAGAGTATACCTGATTGGGTATCGTTAAGTTCTAATATTTTACCAAGCAGTATAGGACCAAATTCTGATACCGTCGCTCTTAGCCTTACCCCTTTCTCTCCTGAGAGACTTAGAAACTCAACCGGGCTAATATCTGCTATAAAAGGCAAACCAATCGCTTCATGACGTTCATCTATCTTCTTATGACCACTACTCGCAACCGCAATACCACTCAAATCACCTTTTATATCCATAAGTAACGATGGTACACCCTTAGCTGATAACTGCTCAGCTAATATCTGTAAGGTTTTAGTCTTTCCTGTACCAGTTGCACCAGCTATAAGACCATGCCTATTAAGCGTTTCCATAGGTATCCTTACGAATGATTCATGCATTACCTCTCCATCTAGCATAGCTCCTCCTAAGATGATTGATTCACCTTCGAAAGAATATCCTGCTTTCATCTCTTCTAAAAATTTCTCTTTGGACATATATCTTATTTTTCGCTAATATAAGAGAATGAGGCTACTTGTAGAAATACTAATCACTGAAAGGGATATATAACAAGCCTGTGGGGTTGAATTTATCGAACTTTGAAGGAGAATGGATGAAAAGGAGCTGAATGAACGACGAAATCTGTTTCGGCCATAAGAGGATTAGTTATTACTTTGGAGATAGTTGAAATGACATATAATGCTCTTGATGAGCTCAAGGTGTTCCGTGAAAACACTGCTTTATTTATCGTCTGCGAGATTGGTGAGCTGGTGGGTTAGCTGGTGGTAGGTTCAACGTGTTTTTATAAAACACTGCCTGAATCTATAGTCATTGGGATTGCTGCGATTTAGTGATCGCAATTAGTAAATTTAGTACTGTATCCTGATCCTTGCTTTTAATGGTAGATTCAACGTGTTTTTTATAAAACACTGACTGAATCCACAGTCATCGCGTTTGCTGCGCAAGCCGCGATTGGGCTGCGCAAGCAGCGATTTTGCTCCGCAAGCAGCGGTTGAAAAAAAAGGCCTGCCTAAAATTCTTTTATTTCAGACAGGCGGCTCCCATTTACGAATAAAAATACAGTTATTCTTTACTAGAACATGCCAAGCAAGTCTAGGATTTGTTCTTTTGTTTGTGACTTTGGAAAAACTAATATTTCTCCAGTGTCTATACTTATAGTAGCATTACTCGTGCCAAAGTGATAATCTCCTTCTCCAAGACTAGATACTGAAACTATAGTAGCCTCTGATCCTACCGAAATATTAGAGAAAGTTGCGCAAAATAGCATTTTTTCTGAATCCATTTCTAATGGAATCATTGTATCATAATCATCTAAGAGTAAAAATACATCAGTATTAGTGCCATCATACAGTTCCCTAGGCAAACTCACGCAAATCGGATCTAAAAACGGAGTAGTCGGATTCAGCTCAAGGCTAACACTAAACCAGCCAGTAGTAGAAATATAAAATTCATACCCGCTATCATCCCAATCTTTGTTATCCCAAAAGAATGACCATGTTTCTAATGACATTGTGTGATCGCTTACTTTCCACGTTGTAGCGTTATCATGGTCCAATCCATCGAAAAGTATCGCATTAGCATCTGCATTAGGGTCTCTCAACCTAACAGTCACAAGACTTCCTGGCTTTATAAATAATTCTTCGTTATCCTGATTAAATGAGACAAAGAGCGCTCCTTCGCTAGATAATACACTTTCTGAAGACATCGTAGGCACATTGTGTACGATCAGCTCTCCTTTGTTAAGTACATCTTCCAATGATACGGTTACTTCACCTGTCACATCTGATCCGTCGGCATATACAAGACAATTCGCAGGTATGTGGACAGATGTATTATTATTAGTAATATAGATATGATCCGAAGAAGCACTAAATGAGTCGCCTTCATAAGCGCCTTGCACATTAGAGTAAAATTCGCTTACATCTCCACTAATAGGATCTGGTGTAAATTCATCTTTGTCTTGACATGATAAAAAACCCACCACAATGCTGAATAGCATTAAGCTTTTGATGCAAGTTTTAATATTCAATTGTAAATTTTCTTTCATAATCTTTACCATTCGATATATAGACCCTTCTTGTATTCTTTTCGCTGTTTCTAGGTCTTCTAAAAATGTATTTTATTTCTACTTTATTGAAATATAGTATATCAGGACTTAATCTATCCTAAAAATTATATCTCATACCAGTAATCAAGCCACCCGTTATCCATTTATGCTCCAAGGAGTAAGCATCGACGGTCGCTGATTTAACCAACAACCTTACATTAGGTTCTACGATTAAATCTATGCTGCTATTTAAACGATAGTGGAGACCAACTGAACCAAATAGGCTTAGACCAATATTATTCTTAAATATTGCTAATTTATCTCCACTACTATCTGCCAAGTCAATTACTTCACCTGACGGACTCAATATTTTCCCTGATTCCTTAAAGAAAAGATTGAGATATGCTCCACCGTTGACGGTCATGTATGTTCGTTCTCGCACATCCCACTCATAACTAAGTAGCAAAGGGATATCAAATGATCTGTACTTATTTGTACTTACTATATCTCTGGTACCAGGAATAATAACTGTATTAGTATCTCTTACTTCGACACCACCTACTGTAGTTATCGTTATAACAGCCTTAACCATATCACTGTCATTGTCGACGTGAGAAAATTTTTCATGTACTTCAGAGTAATTTAATCCTGTTTTGAGTCCTAATCCATTAGGTAACATCAATGTCAATCTTGCTCCTGCAGAAAAGGAGTATGACGGCCCTTCAGAATTGGATCTGAGTTCTGCATATGAATCTAAGGCTTCGTTCTTCGCCTTAAGGCTTGTAAAGGGCAGTTCATGGGAAACATATAAATCGAGATAGATTCCAGTCCTATCCGTTACAAAACTTGGACAATCTTGACGAAAGTCGTCCATCATCGAATTACTGAGTAAAATTTGAGTTAATTCTTTTTCTGATTGCAAGGTCGTAAAGGACGATACACCAATCGTTCGAAGAGGTCTAATCTTGAGTGCTCTATTGGTTACAATGTTAAGTTTTTCATTAGTGGCGTTTGTTCCATCCGCAAGAAACGATCCTTCCTTTACAGTTGAAGCCATCGTTGCTTCTTCAAAGTTTCCCAAGTCTACTGATACATTTAAAATTGATTGAGCTAAAGATGTATAATTCGTGTCTGAATCTACACCAATATTAAGTTTACTTAATTCGCTATTATCAACTGTTTGATCTGCTCTTATTATTTTGGATTGATTTTCGTTTGTTGATGATCCAATTCTATTTGTTGTTGCTACTGTTATATTTGTTGCAATATTATTAGCTGACAATATTGAGGATTCATTGGCTCCTTCAACACTATTATTTACAGTCAAATCTCCAGACAAATCTAAAGATGCCGTACTGTTGCTAATAACAGATTCTGTGTGGTCAGTCTTATTATGCAGGTCTGTGTTAATATCTTGAGAGTTAGTGTCACTATCTGTAAATTTAGATGGTAGATCATTGATATCACTCCATAAATATATCACGCCTGATAATACGACAGCTAATAAGCTCATCCATAACCAAGGAAATTTCTTTGGTTTAGATTCTTGTTTGACCAATCTCGACTGGATCTTATCCCATGACTGCTCTGAATACTCAGCAGTATGATTTTCCAGTTTGGATCGAAATATTTTATCTAGTTCATTCATATTGTTAGCCATATTACATAGCGATCTTATTCAATTCTATAATCATATTTTGCAGCATGTTTCTAGCTTTCACTAGCTGCGATCTACTTGTACTTTCTTTTATACCTAATGCTTCGGATATCTCTTTATGACTCAATCCATCCAATACGGAAAGGTTAAAAACAGTACGATATCCTTTCGGTAACTTATCTACTAAAGCCAACATATCATCAGCTGACATCTTGGAATATACCGTCGGATCTACAGATCGTTCCTGGTACCCTTCTAGTCCGATTTGCTCATCTTTAAATGATTTCTTGGAAACTAACTTGAGAGCTGTATTGACCATAATACGTCTAACCCAACCTTCAAAAGACCCTTTATACTCAAACTTATGAAGGTTTGTAAATACCTTAACAAAGCCATCTTGCATTATTTCTTCTGATTCTAGACGGTGTCTACCATATCTTTTGCAAACAGACATCATTTTAGGAGCGTATAGCTCAAATACCTGCTTCTGGGCACTAGAATCCCCTTCTAGACATTGCTGTAGTAGATCCTTCTCTGTCAAGCTGTTCAGAATTAAGGGTGCCATTAATTATTGTTTCCTACAATATAGACCCCATCGGAGTCTTGTTTGCTGCTTTTAAAAAATACCTTTTTTAAATAACGTCATCTCTACTCACCATTCCATAGATTGTAATCATCTTTTGCACACCAACTTTATCCATATAGTCTACTCTCTTGATCCATTTCTATTCAAGTAGGACTTAATTACAGGATATATTGTCATTAGTTAGCGTTTATCCCTTATCGGAATGGATGAAATCTATTCTTCTTCCGAAACGATAGCATCGTCGATCAATTCATTTCCATCTCCATCAAGATCATCAAATCCGGCTGCTGTCTTCCCTGATTCTATAGCTAGGTCTGTAGCCGAATCGTAATCTAAAGATGGTTTTGATGGTTTATCAGAAGCCTTAAGCTCTAGACCATCAGTATCCTTTATGGTGATTTTCCCTTCAGAGAACGCGCCATAATCTCCACTTGCAAACTTATCCGCTTTGGAAAAGAAATCATCTGAACCTTCAAGTAATGATCCCTCAACATCTAATGTCTCATCAGCGAAATCTTTCTTAGGATTCAAAGCTTCTTCAGCTTCCATCTGTTTAGCTTTCTCATATGTATCGTCTAGCTTTTCGCTCATATCTCCGGCAAAATCTTTAGCTCTTGCTACCACATCATCCGCTACATCCATAACTTTATGTCCAACTTCTTCCGATAGATCTTTTGCCCTATCCATTACATCTGCTCCTTTCTCAAGCACTACAGACCCTACGTCTTCAGAAATCGTAGCCGCTTTCTCCATTACAGATTCCCCTGCATCTAGCACTTTGCCTCCTACAGACTCAGATATTGACTTAGCGCTTCCTACTACCGCTTCTCCGGCAGACAAGACTTTATCTCCCACAGATTCGGATACGTCTGCTGCTTTTTTCACTACTTCATTATCAGTTACTTTATCAGATAGATCTCCGGCAAACTCTTTACCCTTCTCTATTGCACTCTCAGCCATATCAGTAGCGTCGGAGGCAAATTCTTTTCCCTTTTCGATGGCATCTTCAGCTAGGTCTTTTCCTTTTTCCAAAAAATCTTCTGCCTTATTCATAACCGCATCTCGAAGTCCACTTGTTTTCTCCATGATATTACCTCCTGTCTCTTCCACAATGTCTTTGGCCTTATCAGTAAAATCAGTTCCTTTCTCCATAGCATAGTCAGCAGTCTTTTCTGCAGCTGACTTGGCCACTGACTGTTGAGCAAATAATAGTTTTTTAATAGAGCTGAGAAATCCCATGGTTGTCTTGTATTTATAGGTTTATTAAACAAATAGAATAGTCATTAAAATAAGGACTATCACACTGAGATATAGATCAATTATATATCTTACAGAGTATTAAAAATACAAACAAAATTGGCAAATTGCCTATAATTATCCAATCCATGACTCATGACTAGTACTCAAGTGAAAATCCAAGATACTATAGCCGAGATTAAGAAGCTTAATTCTATAGAAAAACACCACTCCAGCACGACTAAAGAACTGGAAAAATCATACAACGAACTATCTGAACTAGAAGACCAGTTGGTGATTGAATTGGAAGACATAGAGAATCTAGAAAAAATGAGTATCACTTCAGTATTCTATAAGGTACTAGGGTCTCAAGAGAAACAATTAGAGAAGGAAAGACAGGAGTATCTCACCGTTTCGCTCAAACATAAAGAGCTAAAAAAGGATATAGAAATATTAGAATATGAGCATAAGGTGATCAGTGGTAAAGTACAAGAGATCGGAGGGTTAGAGGCCAATCTAGAGAAATTCAAAAAAAAGCGTCTTCAAGAAATATTAAGCACTGATGATCATCATAGAACACGAATAACGGGCATCCACCATGAAATGGATCAGATCCAAGGTGAATTGGAAGAGCTAAATCAAGCGAATGCAGCCGGAGATACTGCATTAAAAGCAATCGCACAAGTCATCAAACACCTTAAAGATGCCGAACATTGGGGTAATTGGGATATGATGAAAAAGGGAGGTGCCTACTACTCTCAGATGAAGCATAATGCAATTGATAGAGCGATGAATGCCGCACAGCAAGCCAAGCATAAATTAAAATTATTTGATCGTGAGCTAATCGATGTCAATGTAGAACAAACACAACTACATATTAAGCTGGATGGCTTTGGCAGATTCATCGATATATTCTTTGATAATTTGATATCTGATTGGGTCATACAACGAAAAATCAAAAATGCATTAAACAACGTGGAAGCAACTTTTGACAAGACTAGACGTTATGTACTTGTAATAGAGAAGGAAATGTCGACGCTCCAAGGAAATATTACGGCTCTACAGCAAAATATAAATGAAGTTCTAGAAAACTGATTTTTACTCTTCATTAAGTTAATCAATGAAATACACATTACATAAAATCATAATGTGGCACAATACTTGCAAACAGTAAAGAAGATGCTGAGACTTAAAGGTTAAGTATAACTGCAGCTGTTAAAACCAACCCAGGGATATCACGTTGTGCGATGATATTCCTTTTTTTTTGCCCTTATTTATCGATATTGACCATTATTTAAACAATGATTTACGTCCATATTTACTACATATAGGACATGTAGTATGATCGTGCCCCCTCGCTGGGCAATATTCTCTCCCAAAAAATATAATCTGTAGGTGTAGACGATTCCAGAGACTTTCATCATAAAGTCGTTTAAGGTCTTTTTCGGTACGATCGACATTCTTACCAGTACTCAGACACCATCTATATGCCAATCGCTGTATATGTGTATCTACAGGAAATGCTGGCACACCAAATGCCTGAGCCATTACTACACTCGCTGTCTTGTGCCCTACCCCAGGCAACCTTTCTAAAGCTTCAAAACTTGCAGGAACTTCACCATCATGTTCATCTATCAATATTTGCGATAGATTCCAAATCGCTTTAGACTTTGCAGGAGAAAGTCCACAAGGTCTAATGATCTCCCTAATCTCCTCTATGGTGTGAGTAATCATATCGTATGGATTATCAGCCATGGCCCAAAGTGCCGGTGTGATCTGATTGACTCGCTTATCTGTACATTGCGCAGAGAGTAACACCGCCACTAGTAAAGTATATGAATCAGTATGATCTAATGGAATAGGAATAACAGGATAGAGTTCTTCCAAAATCCGTGCTATGTCGTCTGCTTTTTCTTGTTTGGTCATAAGCTTGATCAATTGTGTTTTCGTTAATCATACCAAAACTACGGTATGAGTTTAATCAATAGGATTTATCCGACTATTGTTTTACCTACTTAAGATTTGAATCATGTAATGAATAATATTACATATGTCGTTAGACTGAATGTTGTTCAATACTACCAAATCAAATACAAAAATAGGGTCAATAATATTGAAGCTATTATAAAAATAAATCCTATTGGAAATCTAGCAATATTGAAAGTAATATTTAATAACTTTTCTAAGCCCCCAGACATTGTCATTAACCCAGATGACATTAATTCTATGCCTTTCGATGATTCTCTGATTTCTTGTTTTTCGATTTCGTTGAAAGCCTCGTCATGAAAATTAAGTCTATCCGAAAAGGCAGTTAAAACTTTCTTTATTAACCAGCTCACAGGTTTCCCTCCTATTGGCATTTCTTCCGACAAAAGATTCGATACTAGCGGAATGGTGACTATATGTATGATTCCATTAAATAGCAAACCTAATACATTAGAACGGTTCTCTGGTGTGATTTTTTTCCCCAGATCATTTACATCTGTGATTGCATTCTGCATTATTGAAAAAGTATAATTAATCACTCCCCATATATCGCCTTTCATTTTCCAAGAGAGCAACAACAGACCAAGAGTTAATGCGACAACAGTAAACAAAACAGAACCGACAATAGCATATAGAACATATTCAATATGTACCAAATCAATAACGAAGAAGCCTGCAATAAAAAACAAGAAAATCAAAAACAATGGTCTAATAATCCAAGATCCAACGTATTGGGGAAACTGAATTAATTCAGCTAAACTTTCTACTGCCTCTTCGTTCTTATACTTACTTACATCAATACCTAGTTCCTCCTTAATTCTGAGATCAAGTTGCTCTACATCTTTTGCTGTTCTAATTTTCATATTACCCGATCAATTAAATTAGAAATATAATAGTTATTACGAAAGTGATACCAAAAATTCCATTGTATCGATCCCATCTGCATAGTCGTCTATCTTAGGTTGCTGAGCTTGGCCAAATCTAAATGTATCGACTCCTACAATTTCTTTAGACGATACCACACATTGAATTAAATCTTTATTCTCGTTTACATAAGTTGTCAGTTCTTCTTGAGTATTATAATGTTGATAATGCATACTCGATATACGAGAAGCAATTGAAGGATCTTCTTTGACTATGAGCGATCCACTAATCATATACTTCGTTTTATTTAAAATAAATAATGAAACGTTATGATCAAAGTTGTTTTTATATTTATTATGCTGAGCGTATGACTTATATCCTTCATGCCAGACATTAAGATATCGTTCCCAATTGAGGTCTCGTGGGACAAGACACATTGAAACATTTCTGCAGCCCAAACCAAAATATTCGAAGATATCTGCTCCAAGGTTTGTTATCTCTTCATTAGTCTCATTTCCAGTAAGCACGGCTATCGCATTACGATTAGCTCTTATTATATTAGGATACTTTCCGAAGTATTGTTCGAAGTATTTGCTAGTGTTATTACTTCCTGTTGCGATGACTGCATCGAAATCTTTGAGCCTCTCTATAAATTCAAAATATTGAGAGGTACGACTATCTATTGCGGCCAGTTGCTTAATGAAGTATAGTGTGAGAAACTTATCCTTATCTGACAGTTTGATCAATGAGGTGTGTCCAGCGACAAAAGAACACATTATATCATGCCATCCTACTAGAGGTATATTACCAGCAAGTACGAGTCCTACTCTTTTAAGATCACTACCCTCTTTGATTTGATATTTTGAAGACCAACTCTTTAGGATTGATTCATCCAAAAAATGTGTCTTAATCGCTTCGATAGATTTCCATGAATTATCCTCCGTAAACCATTGATTGTGTAATTTACTTTGTAAAACATTCGCAGCAAGCTCTTCATTATCTTTAGTGAGTAACTTAGATAATTCTACTAAGGCGTTGATTCTGTCTTGAAGGTTCATTATGTTATTTTACTTTTTATTTCTCATGATTCTGGGTTCAAGTGTTTTCGTTGAAAATCACTTTATATCTTTCCTGGATAGATCGAATTAGTCTCTTGATGGAACCACTTTCAATTTTCCTTACCTGTGTTTTACATTAAGGATTCAGAAAATAGCCTTAATGAATATTTAGCTTTTTTATTTTCACCAATTTATACTTTGTCGTTAATGTTTCTGACACAACCAAATTTATACATGTTAGGCTTTTATTTACTGCCAGAAACATTTTTAACTTTACTTAATTAGCTTTTATCGTTAATGTTTCTGACATCTGCCTTAATGTTTGTTCTGCTTTGTTGACTGTCAGAAACATTTTTAACTTTACTTAATTAGCTTTTATCGTGAATGTTTCTGACATCTGCCTTAATGTTTGTTCTGCTTTGTTCACTGTCAGAAAACATTTTTAACTTTACTTAATTAGCTTTTATCGTGAATGTTTCTGACATCTGCCTTAATGTTTGTTCTGCTTTGTTCACTGTCAGAAACATTTTGTCAGAAACATCTTTATCACTTCACTAATTTACGTCTATCGTGAATGTTTCTGACAACTGCCTAATGTTTGTTCTGCTTTGTTCACTTTCAGAAACATTTTTAACTTTACTTAATTTACTTTTATCGTGAATGTTTCTGACAACTGCCTTATTGTTTGTTCTGCTTTATTCACTGTCAGAAACATTTTTAACTTTACTTAATTAGCTTTTATCGTGAATGTTTCTGACAACTGCCTTATTGTTTGTTC
>CALLPN010000013.1 GCA_938015435.1 uncultured Saprospiraceae bacterium | reverse complement strand
TCAGGAGCAATTTTATCTTCAATAATTACTGATACCATACAGAAATTAGAATTACCTGTAGCGTCTGTTACTCGCATAGATACCAAGATAGTATCATTCACTTCTTCACAACAAAAATCTACAAAATCACCAAATTCAAATCCAAATCCACATTCGTCAGACATCTTTGCTACTTCATAACTTATGATCCCGCAGTTATCACTTGACCCATCATCCAAAGAAGTCGCATATACTCGACCAATACCAGTAGAGGTTAAACTTACAGAAGTAAATTCATCACACACAGGATATGGTTCGACAAGATCTACTATAGTAATGATAGATGAGCAACTAGAAGTATTTTCGCATGCATCAGTAAAAGAATATGTGAGTGTATAAGATCCTAATGGTAAGTTATCGACGTACCATTGACCTTGACTTTCCGTTACAGGATATATAATTGTAGTACTTTGAGATTGTACTAATGCACTGATTGTATAGGAGCTACAATCCATAATATTGGAAGGCACCTCAAGAAATGTATTATCACTTTCACAATCATAAACTGATGTAGATATCGTGATATCTTCTACACAAGAATCAAAAACAGGGACATTAGTATCCTCAATTTTTATGATTTGATTCATTGTAGCGGTCTCAGCCAAACACCAATCAATGGCTTCCCACGCTCGTAATACTTTATATCCACCTCCACAAAGAGGAATTACAGTATCCGCATAGATGAAATCCAAGTGATTACAAGAACTAGGTGTAGGTGATCCTGTGACATTGGTCGATGGATTACCATCCTCATCTGTTTCATATATTTGATCGCAATCTAAAGTGGGCTCATCATTTCCGTCATGATGAGGTGGAAATACGACTTCATCCACGGTTATACGCTCTATTAATATTGATTGCGAACAGAAGCTTGTATTATTATTAGCATCTGTAGCAATCCATGTTCTATTAATGATCTTATCTAATGGCGTATTACATGATGGAATAGTCTCTACGTCAGTGAAATTAAGCGTCACATCTCCGCAAGCATCCCAACCTGATACTATATAGTCATTAAATCCTACAGCGATAGCTATTGCACCTTGTGGAATAGGAAGTCCTATTTCATCTGCTGAATTACCTTCATCGCAAACTATTTGTCTATCTAAACAGCTGAATACCGGTGCATAATTATCTGAAACAGATAGTGTTCCCCAGCAAGTTATTTCTGTACAATCATGACCAACAGTATAAATAATAGTTTGACCTATATGATCACCATTCAGGAGGTTATCTGTGATGACCTCTCCGTTTTCATCCATTAATTCAATAGTATACCTCTCTTTGGGCTCTGCAGGATTGGACACTAAAAGATCGATCGTAACCAACTGCTCACATTGTATATCTAGAGTTACATTGATAGAGCTATTACAAGCTAATGCTGGAGCGTTTTGATAAGTGACTCCTACTATGTCGGACACTTCTATCATCGGACCAATACCATCAGGATCATCAGATACTAATATCAAATTAAATAAGCCATTTGCTTGATCTTGGATACCTGGAATGTATTCTGTAGTCGTCGAAAATGTACTCATAGAATTACCAGAAGGCAGGAATATTCCATCTCCTGTGGTAAACCAATTACCATCAGACACAACACCTGTAATCGTAGCATCAAGACTTTCGATATCAATTGAGCCATTACTGCATATACTTGTATCATTTCCAGCAAATACCATTATTTGCGAAAAAGAATCTTGATTAATTCCAACATTGAAGGCTACTATTAAGATTAAGAGCCTAAAATCTAAACATACAAATCTATCCCAAAGAGCGATATACGCACTAGACAAAGAGGTTAGAAATGTTGTTAATAGATTCAATATCAATACTTTACATTAAACAATTACTATATAGATACTCGTAACAATGTTAGTTACTTATACATAGTAAATATTTGTAATGCAAAATCTATTCCGACTTTAAGAACTAGAGGTGCTGCCCCCCATAATAATGAGAGCATCATATATTGAGATGACAATCGTAGATCATAAAATTGTCATTCTTTCTAACATGATTAGGATGATACGAACGTAGAACTTAGGGTACCTACTCAAAAATAGGCTTGATCTGATACCCTTTTTCTGTTAATAAATGAAGCATACCATGTTTACCTGAGAGATGTGCGGCGCCTACCGCCGCAAATAATGATGCGTCGGTACTTAACGTAACAAATCGATTTACCATCTTTCCATTTCTCTGGTATAGCATCAATGACTTAAGTGGTCCGAGGGACTTCTTGCTTTTTCGATATAACTTATGCAATCGTCCTTCTGCGTATAAGTTACCGAGAGTTACTATTGATTTACCATATTTATTGACGTTTCTCAGAGCTTGCTTAAGACTAGTAACTTGATGTTGCATAGATATATTTTCCAATATATCTATCTGATCTTGTACAGATTCTAATCCATATAACACTTTACCTAGCTTCTGAGCATAATTCCATAAGTGATGATCAAGGGCTAAACCAAAATCTTCATCCGCAAATGATTCCGCTATGATATTAGATATAGCCATAGGAGTGAGATTCTCTACATGCGTAAGTCTAGAATCAGTCAATTTATAGAATATCGACGACATTCGTTTGTATTGTCGAGGAGTATAAAAATCTGATAGTGACTGATCTGCTGGCAATTGAAAATATTGGTGTAGGTCTGCTTCTGCTGCATCGTCTAGATTCATTTCTCCTGCGTAGCTATCTACCAAGGGAACATATTTTTCAGCTAATGAAGCATAGGTATAGGCCTGTAGGTTCTTAAGGTGCATTGTACCCATTAAATAACTTGTACGCCCTAAAGAAGGATTATAAACCGACCACAAAACAGACTCTCGCTTACTTACTGACATATATTAATCTTACAAATAACAAAGGCCACTAAGATATTACATCTAGTGGCCTTTAAATTTTTTTCATCCTAATTTACTTTCAAAAGATCTTCTTAGATTCTTATTGGAGAAGAATAATCAAAAGGAAGAGTATTGGACATTTTTACATCTGACAAAGTCATTAATGTTTTAAGTCTTTCAATTTCTTCAATTTGACTTAACGTCTTGAATAAGAGTTGCTCGTAAGCTTGTAAATCCTTACAAACAATTTTAAGTAGAAAATCTGCATCACCTGTGATGATGTAACATTCTACGATTTCTTCTACTTCTTTAATTTTCTTAATGAAGTTCTCCAAAGCATTTTCTTTCTGCCATGCCAATGATACAAGTACAAATGTACGAACGTTAAGTCCGAGCTTTGCAGCATCAACTTTTGCATGGTAGCTTTTGATTATTTCCGTTTGCTCTAGCTTTTTTACTCTTTCTAGAGTTGGTGCTGGTGATAGACCTATCTTTTTGGATAGATCTAGATTTGTAATCTTACTGTTCTCTTGTAAGATTTTAAGAATTTTTAGATCGATTTTATCGAATTTGGTGCCTGCCATAAATCAATTTGTGTTTAACTAAATTAGGAATAGTTCTCAACTTTAATCGAGGCAAAATATGGGGATTGAAGAATAGTTAAAACACTTCAATATTAATTCTCAATGTTAAATTAAAAGGACTGCAAAGAAAATATAATTCTCTTAATATCTCACTAATCACCACAAAATATAAGCACTTATGATAATAAAGGACAAATTTCGATTTATTATACGGCTAAAGCAACGAAAGACACATTAAATAATTTACATTATATACTCTACCCCAAATATTTAGAAAGTTTATTCACGTGTGTAATGGATTAAACTGCTTTATTTGGCTTGAAAACTAATTATTGGAAGCTTCTTACAACATCTGGCTTACTATGTTTCCACCTTCGATGCGTCCAAAGCCAATCAGACGCATTATTCCTGATGTGCTCTTCTAGTTCGATATTATACCTATCTAAGATAGTTCCATATTCAGCCTCTTGGGGATTAAGCTCCAATGCTGAATTATGTACTTGATAAAATCCTCTCTTGATTCTGCTGATTCTAAAGTGAAATACTGGCATATTATATTCTTTCGCAAACTTCTCCGCTCCATACTGAACCGCGGTATCTCTACCGAAGAACCTTGTCCAATATGCACTTTTTGCTTTATGAGGAGATTGGTCCGTTGCGAAAAAATACACTGTAGGTTCGGTAGTCTCAGCAATAACTTTCTTAACCTCTGATTTTGGAATTGCTCTGCATCCAAATCTCGTTCGCGAATCCACTATTTTTTTGTGAAGAAATTTATTACTTAGAGGCGTCATGATGCCTAGTGATCTATGGCTTAGCACTCTATCACTTATTACCATCCATTCCCAATTACTCACATGACTAATTAGACCTACTATACTCCTTCCTTCATCAAAGTATGATTGCAAGGCTTCTACGTCATGTATTAACATTCTTCTACCAAGTTCTTCTTCGCTAATGCTGAATAATTTTAAGGATTCAATTATTACGTCGCAGAAGTTCTTATAAAACCCTTTTGCTAATTTCTGCCTTTCAGTATCTGACTTCTCAGAAAATGCTATGGCTAGATTACCCATTACCACTTTCTTCCGATATCCTATAACATAGTAAGTCAGTAGAAACAAAACATCTGCTAGCCTATGTAGTATCCACAAAGGAAGTAGAGACAGGGGCTTTATTATAAGGTAGTATAGTATTTGGACCATAATGAGGATGGTATTCTACTCTTCTATTGCCTCAGTTTCAGAATCCTCAAGACGTATAATTTCATCCATAATCTCACTAAGTTTTTCAGCAGGAATATCTTTGATTACTATCTCTTTATTTCTATCTAAAACAATGATCTTGGGAGTTTTAGTGATATACATTTGTCTTTGAAATCTAATATATTCATCTCCAGTGTTGAGTAACCTAAGCATATCCTTATCTTCCAAAGAATCCCAGCAGCCTTTGAATTTTTCTCCTCCTTTAGTACAGATACTAACGGTTTTTATGTTTTTTGCGAGATACTCATCGTTGAACTTTACGATATGAGGCATCGCTTTTTTGCAGTGACCACAATTAGGAGCCCAAAAAACAAGCACCGTATAATCAGCTTCTAAATCTCTAATTTTAACTGGCTTGCCATCCTGATCATAAGTTGTAACATCTGGAATAGTTTTACCTATGAGCAAGGGTTTGAGCTTATTAGCGTTATCAATTATTTTGGCTAATGTTTCTTCTTTAACCCATGGAGCTTTACCATCCGTGTAATATTTGTCGACTATGTGGACATATATTGCATCTTGTCCAACCATTTTCATTTGCGCAAATTGATTGAGAAAATGAGATGTATAAAATTTGAGAGCATCTTGATTATTAGTAAATTTAGAAAGAATATAATCAATAGCTAGAATAGTACTATCCGGTAAAGGAGAATTAAGTTTCTGCATGTAGTACTCTATCCTATCGTGTAAGAAAGGTGTCCTTATGATTGCCGGCATGTTAAAATCCACATGATCAAAATAGTGGCTTCTGTAATACCTAAACCTTTTCGCTTGTATCTCTTCAGGAGTCCCATCAGTGATTTCAGGGATATCAACTTGAAAATTAGCAGATATCAACGCTGCGGTAATCGTGGTTGGATTATCACTTACTATTTTTTGTTGGTATTCGCCTATTTCAAGATCTAAAACAGAGATCTGTTCTTTGATTTTTGTAGCATCAGTACCGAGTGAATCCGCCTCTAATAGTTCTTTTTGTAATCTAATATTCTCAGGCCTTCGCTTATTGAGAAATCTTAGATAATCAAAAAATAATTTATTTTCATCTGATCCTTTAATTTTTAGATCGGATAAATTATCATAATCCATTTTCAATTCAAATTCTTGATCATCCGCAGGAATAATAAATTGAGAAAATTGGTGATCTGGAATTGTGATCGCAATATAGACTCCAGAATCAAATAATGAATCTGCTCTCAGATAGAAATCATCCTTATTGGATTTCCGTATCAGCGTATCCTTTACTAACTGTCTATCTGCGTAGTAGTTACCTATGATAAGCGTATCATTTTTATAGTTATCCACTTCGATTTGGATATCCACTTTCTGGGCAGTCAATGAACCCAATGCAAAAAATGAAAGTATTAAAAGAGTATAAAATCTATTCACGTAATTGAATTTCTATTTATTTATGATGAACTATAATTCATATTTTAGTTCAGTAGAAAAACATATAACGATGTATACTTCGTTATATGAGATTATTATTTAAATATTATTTAACTATTCAGCAATCAGCCTCTTATCCCTGCCAGCAGAAATAACACGGCCATTCTTATCGCTACCCCGTTTTCTACTTGTTGCAATATGATAGAATGATCAGAATCCGCGACATCACTAGTAATTTCGACACCTCTATTAATAGGTCCTGGATGCATTACTGTTATTTCTTTATCTAGTTTATTCAGTCTTTCTTTATTGACACCGTAATAAAGTGAGTATTCTCTTAGTGAGGGAATGTATTTTATATCTTGTCTCTCTAGCTGTATACGCAGTATATTGGCTATATCACACCAAGCCAATGCCTTGTCAATGTTATATTCTACAAGTACTCCAAGAGATGCTATATGCTTAGGAAGGAGAGTTGGCGGACCACAAACCATTACTTTTGCACCCAATTTCTGTAAACAATATATATTTGATAAGGCCACTCTACTATGCATTACATCTCCAACAATCACCACCTTTTTGCCTTTAAGACTTCCCACTCTCTCAGTCATCGAAAATGCGTCCAATAAAGCTTGAGTTGGATGCTCGTGTGTGCCATCTCCAGCATTGATTATATTTGCGTCTATATGCTGAGCTAAAAAATGGTGTGCTCCAGGCGCAGGGTGCCTCATCACTACCATATCTACTTTCATAGAGAGAATATTATTTACTGTATCCAATAAGGATTCCCCTTTTTTCACAGAGCTACTGGCAGCAGAAAAATTTACAGTATCCGCGGATAATCTCTTTTCGGCCAACTCAAAAGAAATACGAGTTCGAGTACTATTTTCAAAGAATAGATTGGCTATAGTAACATCTCTCAATGAAGGTACTTTCTTGATCGGTCTGTTGATGACCTCTTTGAAATTTTGCGCGGTTTTGAAAATGAGATTGATATCATCAGTATTGATATACTTGATGCCTAAAAGATGCTTCGTACTCAGTTGAGACTGACTCATTTGCTACTAACCGGTTTTAATTATTTAGTTTTTCGATTATCATTTCGCCGTTTTGGCCGAAAACAATAATATCCTATCTTCTTCTTCGATATGATTATACTCTACTTTAACATATGCCTCATCATAAGCATCTACAACTAAGCCGGTATAGTTTGGCTGAATCGGTAAATGTCGATTGAATCTCCTATCTACCATCACAAGCAATTCAACTCTTGCAGGACGACCAAAATCCTGTAAAGCTGTCATCGCGGCATGAATAGTTCGTCCTGAAAACAAAACATCATCAACCAGGATAACATCCTTTCCATCTATATCGAACTCTATATCAGTTTCACTAGCTTTAATTGGCTCGGTACGTATGCGGTAATCGTCTCTGTAGAACGTTATATCGAGTTTACCTACCTTTAAATTACTACCACGCTCTAACTTGGCTAACCTCTCTGCTATTCGCTCTGCTAAAAATATGCCTCTCTCTTGAATGCCTATAATACATTTCTCCTTAGCTGCGGGATAGTTCTCGATGATCTCATAGCATAATCTATCCAGTGTTAGTCTGAATTGATCATTTTTCAATAATGTCTTTGCTCTTGCCATGCAACAACAAATATAAGAAGTTAAACAGGTTCTGGAAGTTTCAGATCACTCAAAAAAACTAAACATGCAACCTCCGTATTTACGAACGTCCACAAATCTTTTATGCTCTTCGAATGAATTATGTTTATCATGCTCGATTACTAGAATTCCATCTTTAGCTAGCATGCCTTTATCTAAGATAAGATCTGGCAATTGATTAAGCATCTTTAAGTTATATGGTGGGTCTGCAAAAATGAAATCATATTCAACAGTTGCCGATTTGATAAATCGAAAAACATCGGACTTGATCACTTTGAGTCTATCCTTAACATCTAACTCTAAAGCAGTCTTCTTGACAAAAGAAACGCACTTCCCAAAGCTATCTACATAAGTGACATCGTTACTACCACGTGAAAGAAACTCATAACAATGGTTTCCTGTTCCACCAAATAGGTCCAACATTTTGGTTTCTTCAAAGTCAATTTTATTCTGTAGGATATTATACAGTGCTTCTTTAGCAAAATCCGTTGTTGGTCTCGTAGGCCAATTATTTGCCGGAGGGTTAAATCTCCTACTACCAAACTCTCCTCCTATGATACGCATAATGCACTGGCATATAACGCAAAATAATGATGCTTCAGATGACTCTGGTCTGTGGATCTCAAACTCATAAATGGAAGAGTAACCCAATTCAGATGACGATAATAAGGAGATATAAATTTATATATACCTGAATCTACGCCTAACCAGCCACCTATTTCGAGGGCATCTTTTTCACTATTTAAGTCAGCGAAATCAGTAGCTAACTGCAAATAATACAAAAAATCCTCTTTTGTTCTAAAAGTATAAGCATTGTACATGGTAAGACTACCTCCGTTGTATGCCATAAAATGCAACCTATCATTTATAACCAAAGCTAAGTTTTTCTTAGCCTGCGAAGGATAGATATACTGCCTCATTACAGTAGAGATATGTAATTCGTATGAAGGCTCTAACAACTCATTGAGTAGGGTTTTCATACTACTACTCACTGGATAAATTACATGGACTCCACTATCAGTAAATTTATCACTTAGTATTTCGTCACCAATAGATGTTGTATTGAAATATGCCTCAAAATCACCACCACCAAAATCTAATTCACTCAAATGAGCAAATTCTGTAGTTGAGTACACTATTACAGTTTTGAAATAGTCTGATCTAATATTACTATCAGATTTAACATTTTGGAATGGATTATCACTAACCATGTCTATAACATGATCGCCTGCAGCAACTAGATTACGTTGTTTATCTAATATGCCATAAACAAAACTGTCTGCCGCAATAAGGACAGACAGTATATGATCTTTAGGATCTATATTTTTCGAAGTGAAGGTTAGATTTATCTGTCCCAACTTCCTGATATATTTGGCTTATTCAAATCACCGAACTTAATACGCTTTGAGGGCTCGTATGATTGGTCGTACTTACCATATTTAGGATCTTTATACTTACCCATAAAATCTTTCCAATACGTACCTACTTCTACCACATTTACTAATGTAGACTGATAAGTAAGAGTATCTGCTGCTATATCAAATGTCTTACCACCCGAAAACGGAACATATCTTAAAGAATCAAGGTTAATAGCAAGTGCCGTAATACTATCAATAGCAGAAGCATAAGTTGTGTCAGTTATAAATTTTTCTGAATCTCCAGGAAAATCAGGATCTTCTGTCAGAATAATAAAAGGAATCTGCCCTGTTTTCAATACTGTTGATAAAGTATCAAAGTCATTTGCAAATTTGCCTGTAATTGACCTAAAGATTTCTTGAGAAGTTCTGATGTCTTCTAATTGCTTAACTACCACAGCTTTTCTTGCGTTCTTAGCTGCCTGGAACTTAATCGGCTCTTTGATAGAAGCATAAAGCATATAAGCAAGTAGTGCCGCAAGTAGGTATATGAGTATTTTGAAAATGTTTTTCATTGAATAAAGCTTAATTTTGCGTTTGTTACTAGTTAGAAGTTAATCCGACATAAATCTACCATAAAGGAAGATATATGAGCCCTTAATAATACCTCTTCTGGTTATAGATGCATATCCTTATCAGATTTGGCGTGTGACAATATTACAAAGATTAATTTATTTAACACAAGGTAAATATCCATTTTTAGAATATGAATGATAAGAAAGGCGAAAAGGTGATCATATTAGCTATAGAATCATCCTGTGATGACACTTCCGCAGCGATAATAATAGACGGTGTTGTTAAGAGTAATCGGATAGCTAACCAAAGTGTACATGAACAATATGGCGGTGTAGTACCAGAACTTGCTTCAAGAGCGCATATGGCCAACATCGTACCCGTAGTAAAATCTGCATTAGATGATGCTGGTGTTCAACAAAAGGATCTATCTGCAATTGGATTTACGAGAGGTCCTGGCTTACTTGGAAGCTTAATCGTAGGCGTATCTTTTGCTAAGTCAATGGCATTGAGTTTAGATATCCCTCTAATCGAAGTCCATCATATGAATGCTCATATCCTAGCACACTTTGCTGAGGACCCTAAACCTGAGTTTCCATTTCTTTGCTTGACTGTATCTGGTGGCCATACTCAGATTGTTAGAGTTGATAATTATTTGGAGATGACTATATTGGGTCAGACTATCGATGATGCAGCAGGAGAGGCTTTTGATAAAACTGGAAAAATGCTTGGACTCCCCTATCCAGCTGGGCCGGTTATAGATCGATACGCTAAAGATGGAGAATCGATATATACTTTTACTGAACCCAGAGTTGATGGCCTTAACTTTAGTTTTAGTGGTCTCAAAACTAGCATAATGCACTTTCTCCAAAAAGAAATGAGAAAAGATGATCAATTTATAAATGACAATATGAATAATATATGTGCATCTGTGCAAGTTAGGATTGTCTCTATCCTTCTAAACAAACTTTCAAAGGCGGCAGAACAATCTGGCATTACACGCTTAGCAATAGCAGGTGGAGTATCTGCTAATAGCGGACTGCGTAATGGATTGATAAGCCTTTGCGATGAAAATAATTGGGAGTACTTTATTCCAGCTTTTCAATATTGTACGGATAACGCGGGAATGATCGCTGTATCTGCATACCAAAAATACCTTGTTGGACAGTTTGTAGGACAAAATGTAACGCCGAAAGCTCGCATCGCAATGTAGAGCGAGCTTATCTAAAAAAAATGTGCACTTATAAGCCAAACCGCGGTATACTCCTTCTTCGTGTTTGATTCTCAAACACTTGCTGTTAAAACTAAAAATGAAATGGCCTGAGGTTAAGGAGCCCATGTGTTTGCTAAGGCAAGCCACATTATACTCCTTCTTCGTGTTTGATTCTCAAACACTTGCATAAAAAAAGGGGAAGAAAAAGCGAGCGCTTTTGTCTATCCCCTAGATAATTAGAATGCTTCTTATATAACTTATATTCAGCTTAACTGAATCTTTTATCTCTTTCGATGTTACAAATGTAATACGATTATTTCAATAATTCAAATATTCCGAAAAAAATATTTGTTTTTTCTTGACATAGGATGTCTAATTACCCAAAAACTCTGATAGCCAAAGGATTTGCGATTAAAATATAGGACATTAATTTATCACATTAGTAATCATATAACGAAAAACCCTTGCAAGAAATTATCCTACAAGGGTTTTGATAACTCATTTTAGAGTTTTAAGTGGAGCTGCAGGGATTCGAACCCTGGTCCGGACATAGCACCGGAGAGCTTTCTACATGCTTAGCTTTTATTCAGATTTTCGAAATCAGGTAGGCATAAAAGCGGCGACACCATCATCTTATCTTCAATTAATCTCGAACTACTGTCAAAGTACCCAGTCTTCCTTACCCGAAAGTTTTAAGTCGCTACGCTGTGTATCAGGCATCAAGCGCAAGGACTAAAAGCTTACTAATCCTTGATTAGGCAGCTAGTGCGAATCTATTTTCGCCAATTATGGTTTGATCATCATTTGTTAACGGAGTGCATCATCAGTGCTCCGGCGTGCTTACTAACCAATCAACTCTACCGTCGATACCAGTCAGCCCCATAAAATACGATCATGTAATAGAAACATTATCGAGCATGATACATTTGCCATGCAGAATACAAACTTAGTTATGACATTCTTAGTTCCTGCTATTTCATTTATTTATTTTTTATTAATAAATAAGGAATAAACAAAACAAGAGGCAATCTCGAATTGAGAATGCCTCTTGAAATTAAGAAACTTTGATTTCTTATTATTTTAGAAAATTATAATCTTTTCAGAATGTACTTCTCCAGAATCATTCGTCAAAATCATATAATATGATCCTGAAGGAACATCACTCATGTCCATACTTCTGTTAGACTCCGCCAATTCCACAGTTTTAATCGTCTTATTACCTGCTTTATCTAGAAGCTCCGCTTGAGAGTACTTAGTTGTGCCATTAGCAATTGAAAATAATTTCGTTTGCGTATTGAATTGAGATACTTGCGCAGGCACGTCGAAGTAAATGTCTTTTGTGTCCACAGATAGATTTGAAACTTCAGAATCCGTAGAAACATATTCATTAAAATAATCTAAATCGCTCGAAATACTGACGTCAGCAGTAAAATCTTGAGCAGAAACTACATTCACTAATAGGAACATAGAAATGATACTAATTGAGAGTTTGGTATACATAATCAGGTGTTTATACATTATAAATAATTGTAATATGAATGCAATTTATATAAAAATTACTCTACTACCAAGTATAAATCCTTAAAACCGAATTAAACCAGAGCCAGATAAATAATTGCGACTATCAATTATTAGTGCTTTATCAATCACTACATTCCAAATCTCATATTCATTTTATAAAAACAATGGCACAGCTATAATCCGAAAATCGAATTGTACAACTCTGAAAAACGAAATGTACACTTTTTTTCTACACTATCCACGTAAGTGATATAGTTCCTGGATTGTTAAACTCTTGAACGATTACCTCGCCAGTTGGCTGTACATAGACCTTAGCTGTACCAATACCAACTGAAAATCCAGCAATCATATAGCTTGGTCGATACAGTTGTGGAATAGCTTCATATTGTATATTTTCAAGTACAGTTCCTTGCAAGCATACGACATTGCCATCACGTACAACTTCTAGCTTATTTCCTGCATTGCTAAACACGGTATGTCTCGATTGGGTAGCTGTCAATAAAAAACTATCCAGCTGTCCAAGGTTAATATTAGAACCTGAATTTCCTGCAATCAGTTTAATTTCGCCTTCAGACACCTTATATGTGTCCTTTGTCAAACCATCATTAAATATATCGGCTCCCGCAGGATCATACGATACTTTCTTAAAAATGCCATAGGCATTAAGATCTGCTGATAAAGGCAGTTCTTTTGTTGGAAAATATAATAGCTCCAAATTCATATATATCCAAGAACCGCTTATGATATGGTTTGCCGCATTGCTAGCATAGATAGACTTATTAGATAAAATAAACCTATCTTTTGATGACAACCCTTTAGCAACACCTAGAATAGCCTCTCTTAATGCTGTTTGCAAATACATAAGATCCCCTCCTTGAAATGGCATTCCTCCATTTGGTATTTCTAATTCTTTCATAACAATTAATCTACAATGATTGTAAAATTAGCCCCTGCTTGTCTGTATTGATTAACAGCAGCTCTTATTCTTTTTTCTAATGTATCGGTAAGACTGAATGATGATGGTAGATGAACTATAAATGAACCCTGATCTTCGTAATCAGACTCATTAAAAAGCACAATAGGATTACCGCTATTATATAGCAGTAGTCCATCTGGTCGATCCTCATTAAACATGTAAGGAGGTACGATCACTGAATCGTCAGAAATGTAAATGCCTCTATTACTATCATCAAATAGATCATTCAAATAATGCTCTATATATATCACTTGGCCTGATAGTGAGAGTCTGTAGTATACTTGGATCGCATAAATGGCCACTTGAGTATTGAGCCAATCGATAGGACTGAGCAATGACTCTACCCAATGCTTATGACGGCTCTGAGTACTATCTACTGTCCATGCTTTGAAAGCATTAGTTACCCATATCAAACCCTGCTCTGTAGACCAGTATAGCTTATCAGTAGATCTTAGGAAGTATGGAATCAATTCTCTACCAAGCTTGTATATATTGGTTCTTAGATTAATCATAACTTCGGAATAAAGTTGAATAGATTTTCTATGGTGTCAGCTAATTGGAAATACCCTGAACCTGGTTGATTCTCTATGATGAACTCTGTTATGTCTGATGATCCCGTTACCTGAGACTGTCCGAATGTAAATACTGGATCTGCTACGCCTGTTACCGATTGTAATACATCCGTAAACTTATTGACATTAAGAACTCCATCGAAATCTAAGTTGCTTAAATGTTTTTTAACGGCAGACTCTATATTGGATATCAATGTATCTAACGGTACTATTGGGTCATAATATAGATCATAGTTGATTGTGAGTAGATCAGCATCATTGGTATATACGGCAGTCTTGGCACCAGCAA
Source organism: uncultured Saprospiraceae bacterium (assembly GCA_938015435.1). GTDB lineage: Bacteria > Bacteroidota > Bacteroidia > Chitinophagales > Saprospiraceae > UBA1994. Next base: position 303,553 of record CALLPN010000013.1, on the reverse strand, counting down.
ACTTGATCTTATTGACATAACTAGTTAAGGCATTTATCTCTGATGTAGTTAGCTTAGTTAATCCATCGGAACCATCGTCTTTAGCGACTTTAATAAATATTGTACCATTGCTCCTTTCATTAATTGCGCAGCTCTTAACGATACGTGCATCTTCATCTATAGGATTATACTGATACTTCTGATTGAGATAGACTAATGAATCGCCATGTTGATATTTCAAAACTTGATCTCGGTACCATCGTGGGGTTCCTGTAGCAGCAGCCTGTACAATGGCCTCTATATCTATCTTAAACACATCCCACATTACCTCATGAGTGTGAATGATAAGAGCTACTATATAAGCCCACAATCTCCATACAGCGACTTTACTATCACTTGTCAAGTCATCTAGCAAATCTACGGATGACTCATCAGCAGGAAGTAAACCGTCAAGAGCTGGTTTATTCTGCTTCTCTTCAATAATCTGATCATATATTACTCCGATTGACCTTGCCATATTAATTACTTATTGGATTTCTAATTGAGAATATCTCATTTACATTCCTTTGGTTGAGTATAGAGCCGCCTACGACCATCGTCACACCATTTGGATCGACATTGTTAATCAAGTTAGTATTGTCACGTAAAAGCACCCCTACGCCCTCTGCATCGCCATAAGCTTGTAGTGCTATGTCGAATATTGATTGTCCAGCTTGTCCTCTTATCTTTTTCATATCCTTATTACTAATCCTGATTCTACTTGTCTTACTCTCAATGGTGTATATCCATCGCTCCTGAGCATAATCATTGCTCTACGCTGTAATTCTCCATCTACAGGTCCATTGAGATATTTGCGAATACCTAAACCTAATTTTGGATATTGCTTATACTGACCTTGCTCTCCTTCACAGATGTGTCTGATGTGCTGGACATCACTCTCGCCAATAACAAAATCACCATTCTTGATATCAATGTCGTATCTATCCTCCACATGCGTAAATAGTATATCTTTTCTAATAGCCATTTAATAGAGATTTAAACTGTGTTTCAATGACCGTTAAATCGACCTTAGATTTTGCAAGCTTAATCAGGTTATCTGGAAATACTGCACCTGAAGGAGCGCCTGGTACATTACTGATTACCTTAAATGTTTGCAGATTAGTAAATAGATCATTCATCAGCGTAATCAGTTTCATCACCGTATCACTAAGATCGGCTGTAGCGCTACTATGTGCTATTCCTGAGTTATCTATCCTGAGCTTTTGATTGCCTACTGTCATGATTAATTGATCTACTTCAGAACACATAGCAACATACGCTGTCACCTCATTAACGAATGTAGCTATCACTATCGATCCATTAGTTGGATATACCACTATGCCCTTATCATCGGCTAACTGTGATTGTAACCTTACCTCTAAGATCTCTGCATCTCCATTGATTGGAGTTACATCTACAGTATTATTAGACTTATCCACAGCAGTCACTTTGCCTACAATGCTGTAAACCTCATCGCCTGATTTTGCGAGATCTTTAATGGCTTGTTTAATTGCTGTCATTGATTCTGTTGTCTAATTCTAATATTTGTCTGTAGCCATCCATTCCGTAACTAGGGTTTACTTTTTTAACCAGATAAGAACCTGATCTATCTGGGAAGAAAGGATCAAAAAGATCCACTACATCTCCATGCTGTACAAATGGTTTTCCAAATGTGGTGATATCACCTCTATAGCCATCATATCTTAATCGCTCTATCTCTTCAGCTCCTATATGCTGTACTTGATCCTCTTTGATATCATATAAGTGTAGCGTCCTTTGCTCTCCTTCAGCATCACCAAATTCATATTCTTTCTTCTCGTTTTGCTTATTGACCACTATGATCTTAAGCTTGATTTTTACATCTTCTTTTTTGACATACTCTAGATTGGACTCCACTATGTGAGTGTCGAATCTTAGCTTATGTGTCTTGCTCAGCGAAGGCCAATAAGCCAACCCACTGTACAGAGTTCCATCTCTGAAGAAGCTCTTGATCAAGTACATGCTTCGTAACTTTTCCAGTACTTGAGCTGGAGTTGCTTTATTGATCCGTAGTGGCCCCAGATTTACATCTGGAGCCTCAAATGGAATTCTATTAAGCAATAGATCTTGGAGCAGCTGCTTGAGCGTAACACTCTTATAAGTCTTGGTAATGGTACTACTCTTTAGTAGCCACATAGCATCTTGGCATTTGATTTCGGCTGGTATAGTGGCACTTACTGCCGTTACATATCCTGAGAATACTTTGTCGTTCTGATCGTTATAACCTAAGTTGATTTCAACTGAATCACCTTTTTTAAGTACTGGATCTTTACCGAGTATGATGTTCTTTCCTTTCCAGCTCAACCGCCTTGGTAATGTGATCGTCGCTGAATCTGTCAACTGATCCCATGAAGACTCTATCTCACACCCAGCTATGGCTTTGAATTTAAAATTTCCAATCTTACAATTAGCCGATAGTCTGATCATCTTCGAGTAGTTCTAGTGGTGTATCTGATAGACATGACAATTGAAATGTTTGTGTATCTATAGATGGAGATGGAATTTTCTTATCCTCAATAACAATGGAATAAATTTCATACAATTGCAAAAATGGACTTATAACTTCTAGTGCATCAGGAATATCTATGAGTGATTTAAACAATCTGGATTGATCTTCTGGAAAGCTTTTATCTCCACTTACTATTGCTCCTTTGATATCCGCAATCCAATCTCCCTGAGTTATATACTCTTTAACTGTACCTTTTCGACCAGGCAATGTTGTCTTCTTAATTATTACACTCTGAGATATTTCTATTATGACGGTATCCAAATACAACTCTAAATTTCCATACTTGATCTTTAAGTCACAAAACACAGGTGTACCCAACATCGACTTCTGATCAGGGTTAATGCTAAATTGCTCCGACTCAGGTAACACAAGCTGAGGTCTATCATCTGTGATTCCTGTCTTCAGTGGCTCTCCTGTAGACTTGTAGTCTTTAATCTCCAGCGACTTTAAGCCATACTGTTGCAGTAAGTAATCTCTTGTGTCTAGCGCTCCGAATCCTCCAGGCATTATTGGTAATTTGAATCGTTAACAGCAGACATTAATACTCTTGACATTTCAGCTTTTACTTGCGCATTGCTCATACCTACTGTTTGAGTCTGTATGATCAAGCTCTCTACCAACTTATCTATAGTGATAGTAATGTTTTTGATCTGCTTACCACCGCCCTCTACTAGGCCAGCCATACGCTCTTTTATTGGTGATTTTGTATTTTTTTCAGGTTTACTTAGACCACTATTTATACCTAATACTCCAGAACTACCTTCTTTCGATTTGCCATAATTCCTTTTACCTCCCTTTGGTATATTATACTCAGGAGTGACTGAAAAATTGAATAAATCATCAAGCCCTAACCAACTCGCAAACTGTCCTAGCTTCTCTTTTATCCAACCCAACCCATCGCTAAACATATTTTTAACCTTACTCCACATCATCTCAAATGCCTTAGCAAAGCCAGGGATTCGCTTATCCATAAATTCGATCATCCAATTAAATGGATTGACTGCAAAAGCTTGCCAAATGACACCTAATTTTTGTTTGACACTATCCCAATTTTGGTATAATAGAACAATACCTCCTATAGCTATTCCGATCCACGCAAATGGGTTGAGGCTTACAACAAGATTAAATGCGATCATTCCTAGTTTTGCAATACCTAGCACACCATTAAATAATAAAGTACTAGCCCTCGCAATGTTAGAATTACGTATAAAAGATAAAATACCACCTCCAGCAACTACAGCGTCGTATATCATAAAACCTGTAGTAGTAACCTTAAGCACTGTATAGAACCCACCTAGCCACTTGGCAGCGGATAATATACTTGATCCCCAGCTCTTGATTTTCTCATCATTGGCTTGTATCCAATTCATTGCATTGAGACCCCACTCTTGAGCCTTGAGAGCATATGGCAAAAATACCTTTCCTACAGTAGCAGATATCTCATTCCAATTGGCTATTGATATTCTCTGTTGATTGGCAAAGCTATCACTTGTCCTAGCAAAGTCACCCTGCACCTTTTGAGTCTTATCCATGATAGCGGCATAAGTGGCCATTACTTTGATCTGAGGACTCAGCGCATTTTTAGTATTACTAATCAATCCCATCTCCAAAGCCTTATTCTTAAGGTAAGTATCATTAATAACAATACCCAATCCTTTCAATGCCTGTGACTCACCAGTCAGTCCACTAAATAGCGATGCCGAAACTGTTGAGAGATCCATGTCTTTTGCACTAGCAATATCAGACACTAATTTGGTGATACCAATAGACATATCAGCAGTATCAAGTCCATTGAACCCTACATTGCCAAATAAATCTGCAAACTTACTTGTGGCTTGAAATGCAGCAGCTTCACTTAATCCAATATCATCAGCTGCACTCTTAGCAAATTTACTTACCATTTGGAAATTCTTACCAAATTGGACCTGAGCGAAACTCGTAGCTTCATTCAAATCACTAGCAGCATTGATTGTGCCTAAAGTAAATTCTTTGATAGTATGCAGCGCAAAAATACCCGCTATCTTTGAACCGATTGGACCTAATCCATCGGCCATTTTGCTAAAACCGTTAGCTATCTTTTTTGGTATTCGATCTACTCTTTTTTCTAAAGAAATAAAATTAGACTTCAATCTATTGAGTGAAATACCACCCTGTCTACTTGTTTTGTTCAATGTAGTATTCAGCTTCGCCACTCCCTTTTCTGTTTTCACATCAAGAGAATGGATCGATCGGAATACCTTAGATATCCGATCTATCGCTTCTATTTTATATTGAACTTCGTAGGACATTAGCTATTATGCAGCTTTGATTTCGTCATACAGTGCGATCGCTTCCTGAGCGATTTCGGTAGCGTCTAATGCTACTTTATGAGTTCTGGCGAGTAAGTCTATTACCTTCTCGATTCTAGCTTCTAGCTTATCGTTCTTGATATCAAACTTAATCTTAAACTCGTCTTTGATCGCTTGCGAAACTTCTGGATTAAAGCTTTTTAGCGCTTTAAAACCTGCCTCAGCATCAGATACTATTGATGGTATAGTTGGACTCGTTAGAGCTAACTGAAACCATTCTGATTTTGAAAATCCATCAGCTGACATATCGATGATAGTAGAGCCTAATTTGAGAACTCTTTCGAGCGCTCTTTTTGCTTCTAGTGGTAACATTAATTTAGTTGCCATTGGTATATTATTTTTAGGATGAAAAAATACTTGCTATTCGTTGTCGTTCCTGTTCTAGACAGTAAATGATCTCGTTGACAGATCTTGCCCACTCTTCAGCGGTAAGTCTTTCAGGTTCTGTGTTATAATGGAATCTAATCAGAGCATTTCCGATCTGATATTGATTAGCTGTTGATTGCCGTATCTCGGTACGGCTTAGAAGTTTTTTACTTCACTATCGTGGATCTCTACTAGATCATTGAGACGTGGCGCTATAGAGCTGTATTTGTTTACATCATCTACAGCAGTAGCATCGCCTTTGACTAGACAGTTTTCAAATATGACCTTCATACCATCAAACATACTTGAGCTAGATGATGAAGCAGCTGATGCTGACATAGCATTCATATCAGGATTTTTAAACCACCAATGCTCTTTTACACCATTGATTAATAATGATACTAATGTTAGCGGTCCATGCTCTTTTTTCAGGGCATCAATCATTTTTTGAGTAAGCCCTCCAGCGACAATTTGGTCCATTGCTTAATGAATTATATGATGATTAATTGATTACTATTTTTATCTCCAGCTAATGTGAGATATGATGAAAGGAATGTCTTGAGATATAAGTCCACTCCCTTTTTCTAGATCCCTTGAGTTTTCTAAAAATTCTACGTTATGAAGCGTATGATTTACCAACTTTCCTTGCTTAGGTTGAAAGCTAACTACCCAATCGAACGGAGGAATATCTTGTAGTCTCCCTGTAGGAGATAACGCTACCAATGCTTCGAGTTCTACCATGTGAAGACTTACAGAACCTTCTGGTGTAATCTGTCCAGCAGATCGACTTACAGGATGCTGCCCTGCACCATAATTATTTTGCTTATCTTCTACTTCTTTGTAGCTAATCTTATCTATACCCACTACAGCTCTACCCATAGCATTATTGACTATTCTACTCCATGAATATGCTTCTCCGTTTATTAATGGTTTTGCCATGATTATTTATGTTGATTGATTATAATTTGATTACTTCTAGTGAACTTTTCTGCTCTATATTGTCCACTTGTGCAGATCCATCTATTGTTAAATTCACGATTTTTAACCTTAGATTAATGTCTTCTCCAATTAATGTTGAAAAGCTAACAGTCATTGTTCCATCGGAAGGCAATTCATTATGACTGTCAAAAACAGTTACACCACTATCCTCCATTCTTATTATGAATCGAGCCCCTGCATCACCAGAAACTACTGTATTAGCGATGCAATGATAATATGGGTCAGCAGCTCCAGTAAGGCTTACTATACGGTTAAAGGTTGTGCTTGGAGTTAATTCTCCATTGTCTATCTCTATCACATCATAATCAATAAATGTTGTTCCCGCGCCAATTGATTGGTTATTAGTGTTGTTTATTTTAGCGATAGATCTTGTTATATTTATGGGAGTAGTTCCACCTGTCAGTGATATTTCATTGCCATTCAGTGTGGGGTCTTGATTATCTAGATCAGCAGACCATATCACACCTATTCCTGATGGATCGGGGGTCATTTTTTGACCAAATGTTCCTGTGGATGCATTCTTGTCTCTAACATTTGTGCCATCTAGATAAAATGAACCACCTGCTAAATGCAATAAATATTGTGGTGTACTTGTGCCCATTCCAATATTACCACCAGTGGCATTACGAAATATGTGATTGCCTGAGCCTTGTGCCCATAATGCTGGAGATTGTGTGATCAATGGACCTCTTATCAATTGCTTTTGACTATCAAAATAAGCTGAATGTGTGGCAGTTCCTCCAGTAACATCAACTACTCGAAAGTCTCCATTGACATCTACTGTATAAGATGGTGTCGTATCATTAAATCCAACTTTGCCGTCACCATGCAGTGCCATGATAGAATTTACATTCGTTCCACTAGAAGAACTAAGAGCACCATAAACTGATTGAAAATTGTAATACTCACCTTCGTTAGAGATTCTGAATCTATAAGTATCACTTGTAGGTTTTATATATAGCGCAAAATTTTCATAAATCGTCCTATTTTTAAATAAATTGAAACTACCGCCTGGATAACCATAGAGACCAACATTAGCTAAGTGATCTTGAACAATAGCTCGCTTAAAATTGACAACGCCGTCGGATGATACAGCAAAAACCTCTGTAGAATTCCCATTGTACAATTGAAAAACTTTACCAAATGAATCAGACCTTGGAGATTTACCTATTATAGCTGGAGCTGTAGATCCATTAACATCATTATTGACGTATAGCTTAGCAGCGGTGGAAGTTGTGCCTATTGCCACAGATCCAGGCAAATAATTAAGAGAATTACCATTTCGAGCCCAATTACTCCCAATGTTATCAGGTACATTGAAAAGATCTAGAAAATCACCTGAAAAGTCATCAGTCTTATCCGTATCCCAATTACTATAATCTACCCACCCTTGAGCATTAGCATTATTATCATGGCCCCATAATGTCTTAGCACCTCCATAACTACCACTAGCATCTATAAATCCTGCATTACCTTGACTTCCATTCCAAAATCTAGCAGGTCCATATATGTCTACTGATTGAGGATTAGATGAAGTTGGTTTTTTTACATTTATTCCATTATTACTACCACTTGTTCCAATATATGCTATCCCTGCACCATTTCCAGATCCCGCTTTTTCTTTTACTATAAGCGGATAAACTGGATTAGCTTCGTTGAAACCTGTATTTCCAGTTCTGCTTGCAATCGCTGTACTACTACCATCTGTTCCATTCCATTTACTATCTGGCAGTCCCACGCCATCTGCACCATCTGCTCCATCATTACCTGCTACTCCTTGTATTCCTTGTGGACCTATAGCGCCATCCGCACCATCTGCTCCATCATTACCTGATACTCCTTGTATTCCTTGTGGACCTACAGCGCCATCTGCACCATCTGCTCCATCATTACCTGCTACTCCCTGTATTCCTTGTGGACCTACAGCGCCATCTGCACCGTCTGCTCCATCATTACCTGCTACTCCTTGTATTCCTTGCGGACCTATAGCGCCATCCGCACCATCTGCTCCATCATTACCTGCTACTCCTTGTATTCCTTGTGGACCTACAGCGCCATCTGCACCGTTGGTTCCTTGTGGTCCTTGAGATAATGGAATGTCAATGCTGTTATTTTCTTGATAACCAAAAAGACCAGCATTAAAATCAATGAATAGTCTATTGACCGTGTCATTGACTGATTCTAATCTTAATCTATTGCGTACATCTATGATAGAAACAGTTGTACTTTCATCAGTTTCCCATGCTTCACCATTTGGCTGACTAATTATATATCGTCCTGATGACGTACTATTTACGGTAGTTATTCTTGGTTTGAGAAAGCCTGTTATTGTTGTAACTGCTCCATCAAGACTTCTTGTTGAAACATTTAAGTCGCCAGTATTAGTATTCCAAATCCAACTGTAGTTTTGATATAACCTTCTAGCATCTAATGTAACTGTATCCCCAGCCTCGACAATCGTGATAAAGCCTTGATTATCGAGCATAATAGTATCTATAGTTTCATTGCAACAAGTACTATCCATCTCTATCGATTGGGATTGCCTTGGCCTATAGTAACTATCTATACATTGCTTATCACTATCTGTGATGCCTGATATCAAGTGTGATACCTTTTCATTACTGGTCTCTGCGAGTAGCGCACATACACCAGGTCTTAGATTTTTGTTACCTGATTTATTAAGCTTTACAGTGATTTCACTTGCATATAGCTCTGTGATTTCCATTACTTCGTATCGCTGGCAGTTTCGCCATACTACTAGATCTTCTCTATCTTCAAGATCTAATCCTGAGTACTGATTACTATAGTCAGAAATCAAAAATGTAGCAATGATCACAGTGTCATCGGCAACCATAGGAAACTCGTTTAGCGTAGCTTGGAAACCAGGAAGCGGAATGACAGTCTGTGATATACTAAGATTTGCGATAAGTGCAAAAAGCACTATTAATTTGATTCTCATTATCAAAATTTGAATGTGATAAATTGGTTGGAGGCCAATAAGAAGTCAATCACAGAGATCTCTAGATCACTGCCGTCACCTCCAGAAAACGCACTGATACCGACATCGACTCCAGCATTACCGTCAGCGCTATACAGTACTGGGCTATTACGACTCATAGAAGCTGTCTCAGCGCTAGATACCAAGACACTAGGTAGATTGAGATTACTCATCTCAGTGTTATATGTCCGTAATCCTTCGTAATCAAATAAGACGAAGTAATTATTATCATTATCTACAGATGTTGCTGTGAGTTTGACATTGACTTTATTGAGTTCAACATCATCAGGAATCGTAATTGTAAGTTCGCCACCTGATTGATTTTCTGAGATGGTTACACTATCACCAGTTGCCCATATCTCTACCGTAGTCGTTCCATCTACTATCGTATACTGATACATGCTATCCGGTACATCATTGATATACTTATCAAATAGTATCGTATCACCATTCATAAACAAAGTGTCATCACTAAATCGAAATAATTCCGATAAGCTACCTGATCCTCCTCCTTCACTCAGTGACCAGTCACCATTAGCTGCGATTTCAAATTCTTGTAGCTCTCCATATGGATCATTATCTTTATCAGCTATATTGAACGATACTCCTGTGCCTCCACTTATATTTACCACCTGTATACTATCATTTAGTCTACCTCCATTTTGCAGATTCTGAGCGATACCTATACCGTCATCACCCTTGTCACCTTTATCACCCTTTGGGCCTTGCTGTCCAGCGCTGCCAGATCCTCCACTGATACCATTGATGATATAAGCTTTCATTGCATCTAGTGACGTTTTCTTATTGATGCCATTCTTCTGGCTGTACAGCTCAAAGTTGTCATTGTTCGGACTCATCTCTTCTGGAAAGTCATTAGGCTTTACCTGAGCCGTTAGGCTCAATGAAGAAAGTATGAGTAATATGTATATGATCGCTCTCATTAGGCTACACTTACGGCAAAGCCTATGTTAACTGCGATCTGTCTCGCTACGCCTCTTGGTTGTAACTTGACTTGTATGATGAGTTTAGATGTAGTCAATACATCTTGCTCTGGATCCAGTATTACTAAGAATCCTGATAGCTCACCAGCATTTTGCATTGCGTCGAGAGGACGGTTACATAAGTTTTCGAAGTACTTCGCTGTATCTGGAGATAGTTTACCTTCAGCATCTACTGTGAGTGGAGCGTTTAGCTCAGGCAGCAATACCACTCTGAGATCTCTTCTCGCTTTCTGTATCGTACGTACACGCTCACCATAGACAGTATCACTTGTAAATGCTGCTGTGGTATGCGTATCACTTACATAAGTACCTGGTAAGCCTTGGTGTACTCTAGCGAAGATGTACCCTTTGTCATCGAGATCATTAAGCAATGCTACTGATGCTTCTCTTACACTCGTACCATCACTAAAGACAGCTTCTTTGAACTCCGTGAGATCTGCCATAGGAAACTGTGCCACATAAGCAATACTCAAGTGTACAGCTGCGCGGCTGTACATACCTAAGACTGTTGCGCCTGCTGGTATATATTTTACGCCTAGCGATTCAGCAAGTGCTTTACCTTTGCCAGATCCATCACCAAAGTTGATGACTGATATTACATCTTCATTGATCGTTTTGAGATCTAGTATCCCTGTAGTCACAGCCGTAGTTTCATCTTTGACTGACAGGATAAAGTAACATGGTGACTCCTTAGCTACCAATGCATCAGATAGAGTTACAATCTCAGCGGCCTTAGCTGCTATTCCTGCATAAGCCGTGGCACTGTATACATATGCTTGTCTTACTTCACCTCCAGTAAGTGCTACTATGCCATCAGCATTATAGTTCCCATCTGAGCTGTTGATGATGTATAGCTCTGATGGCCCTGACATACGGAAAAACTCTCTGATGAAGTAATTCAGTAAGCCATAAGTAGCATTACCTTCTACTATGCCATCTGCTTCAGCTTGCTCCACACTCAGATATCTATGACCAAGTGAGTTGGGCCATGATCCGATACTAGTAGTATCCATGATGATCGCAGACACATGATCTTTGCCTTCAGGTAGTCTACCTAGACCTCCAGCTACAGTTTCAAAAGTTACATTTGAGAGCATTATGAGTTGTTTTGTTGATTAGTATTATTGGCAGCTGTATTAGCTGAGTTCTTTTTCTTTTTGTCTTCCTTAGGAAGGTCAGCTACTGTGATAGTTTTCACTTCTAGCTGCTTGATTCGAGCTTGCTGATTAGCTTGCTTTTCGAATGCTGATAAATAGAAGTCTTCTCCTACTTGTAAGAGTTTCGCTTCTGGGTAATCTTTAAAAAATGATTGTAAGTTCATGCCTAATATTTTGACTCGTTTACCTTTAATTTTTATTTCTGATTTCTCTAATGATCTGATTTGATGAGGAGTGTCTATTGGGAAACTATATCGACCAAATTTCTTTACAATTCTGCCAGTCACTTCATCAATAAATGACCCCAACAATGCTTCAAACCCTTCTATGAAATCTGGGTGATTGTGCAGATACAGAGTTACATTTTCATCCATATAACAGGTCAGTTCAAAATCAAAATAAGTCTTCAATGACAACTTTATATTACAACCAGACACTAGTGGATATAACTTGCCTATTTCAAAAGACAAAATATCATTATAGAATACCGAAGTGTTTTTGGGATTACCAAACTTCTTCAGTACACATTCGACTCGATCATTAAGCCAATTCATTATTTCTTCGTACTCTTTATTCCGCATCTGTTAATCCAAGTTCAGGGTGTAATCTGTGTAGTATGGAAAGCTTACCAAGTATATTTTGTAGCTTACTATTGGCGTCTAATAGTTTTATATCTTTTGCTTCTACCTTCACTTTCATTGCTTCCAATTCTGTTCTCAGTTGTGCGCAATCCGCTTCGCATTTCTTGATACTTAGAAATTCACTAACCGCAGGTATGGCTTTTTCAATGATCCGAAATACACCATACAATACCACGAGCCAAAGAGGATATTTTACACCTTCAGGTATTTCCAAAATAGCATTGAGTATCATCAACATAGCACAGTATAGGTACGGTTAAGTAGTAAAATATAGATCGAGCCAAGCCTACTCAGCTCGATCTATTTACATTTTGAGACTTTTGATATTTCTACTTTTGTGGAGGCTTCAGTATCACGGCTGATCTGCTTTGATCATGTACATAAGATAAGCTCGAGTATTCATCTTCATTGCACCAGCGCCTATAAGGATCTATCCTAGCGTCATAAGGTGAGAGAGTGATGATCTTCGCTGTCAATGCAGCTGTGACACAGATAGGCACAGAGTTGTAGGTTTTCCCTGGGGAAACAAGATCTACATACTCTACATCAATCATTGTCGATTCGATAGAGCAGTCAAGATCCATACAGATCTCCACGTCATCTACAGAGGTTTTCTCTATCGACATTGCCGTCATCGACACGAAGCCGATAAAACATAATGTCAAAGAGAGTAGAAATGATTTTAATTTCATCGCTAATAGTTTTGAAATGGTTAAGAAAATATGGAGCCGAGACCAAGCTCAGCTCCTTTAGGTTTGTTTTATCTGCCGCCAGTTTTCACCGACGGACTTATTCACAGTGGTTTATCTTCTATGCTCCGACCGCCTCGATGATCGCCATCACACCAGTCTGATCTTGGAAAGTCTTTTGACCTCCAGCTCTCGCTAATGCAGAGAATACAGATCCGTAGTATTCTGGCTTGTCTACATCTTCGAATACCTTTACAGCACCCTTAGCACGAGCCACACAGTCCTTGTGCCAGATCAAAGCAGCAGCATTATCTGTAGCTGCACCAGTAGTACTTGGATCGATTACTACTGGAGTACCAGCGTTACTATATCTAAGTACATTTTTTCTTCCTCTAGTGTAGATATTGAAGCCCATAAGCTTCATTACTCTTCCTTTTCTGATATCGGCATCACCTCTGAAGTCTTTACTCATGATGATGTCTTTCTCGTTCTCGATCAAGTCATTCAACATGTGTGCAGGAAGTAGTATGTTTCTACCATCTTCTGATAGATCCATATCGTCTAGAACAGTTCTAGCTTTATGGAGATCAGCGAGAGTAAATATCTTTCTGTTACCAGTTGCGTTAAGAGTATTGGCAGCTCTATTACCACCAGATGTTCTGATGAAATTAGGTGCAAGTGTAGGTGCCCAATATCTAGCCATCCAGTTAGCGATCTGCTTATCTATTTCCTTGGCGTGAGATGCTGTTACTGATTGACGCTTACCATAGTTCACTTCCGTCTCTTCTATATCTTGGATAAGACTAGGAGTAGATGTAAATTCATCTATGATATAAGGTCCATCAGTATCAGTTCTCTTTACTAGAGCAGCTGGAAAAACTGTACGGTTTCTTTGTACCTCAGGCAATGCTCCAGCATTAGGTCTATGCACCGTTCTATTAGTCACGAAAGGCGAATCATCTATCGATTGATTTACGAAAGAGTTCTCAGGTAAGAGCTTCTCCACGATATCAGCAATCCATATTTCTTTTTGTATAGCCATGATTTATTTAGCTTTTGATATTATTCGATTAGTAATTTTGTTAACCTATTGCTTAGATAGTTTCCACGATTACTTATACGGACTTTCCGTATCCAGCAGCTAGTTTGGTATATGCTTCAGGATCATCCTTCTTCATAGCGCTTAGCTTCATCTGTCCAGCCGTAGTTTTACTTAGTGACTCGAAAGTCTCTTCAGTACCAGGCTTATCTAGTTTAGCATTCGCTTGCTTCGTAGCTTCGATCTGCGCTGATAGTGATTGCTCACTTGTATCATCAGTAGCTTTGGTAGTCACAGCTGATTCGATCAGTGTCTTAGTACTGGCAAAGTCAGACGCTGCCAAAGCTTCGTAAGTCGATTTATTCTCCTCAGTCACTACACCTTTTTCGACACCTAGCGCCATGAGTGTATCTACTTTAGCAGTCAGCGCCTCAGCGCCTACAGCTTTTAGTTTGTTGATCGCACTGAGTGCCATCTCTTCAGTAGCATCTGCACCCAAAGCAAGGGCTGATATGATTGCTGTTGATAGTTTGTTCATTTCCTTTTCTTTGGATTTAGAATGATTTTCAAAATTGAGTTTCGGTAATACATCATCGATAGTCTGATCGGCATCCAATCTTAACCCTGCGGCAAATCGATCTCCAGGAACATTTACGACACTTACCTCATACAGATCACATTCGAGTATTGTAGCTCTCGTTTGTCCTGGTACTAGATCAGTATCAGAAGTCTTTTTAGGATCATGTGTGATAGAAAATGCAGACATAAAACCTTCATGGTATTTACGATTCAATTCCTTTCCTATAGGATCTTTGACATCAAATGTTGGACGTCCATATAATACGCCATCTTCTTTTTTGATCTCAAGTTTACCGACAGACAATTTCTTTCCGTCATGGATTACCAGTAATACAGAATTGATCTCATAAGCATCTGTATGTATACCATCAGTACTGCCTTCGCCTACTACGATTCGATAGCCGTATCGGTTCACTTCGCCACTACTGAGTACATACCACTTATGTTGCTTCTTTGCCATAATTACATTGATGTTGATTACCAATTACATCACAAATATGAGAGTGATTTCACCTTCAAAAAAATCAAAGAAACTAATCGAGACTCCACACGCCCAATTCGAGACTCCACACGCCCAATTAATTTTTATCTTTTTCTACAAGCATTATAGCTGTCTACTTTTGGAGTATGAAAAAAGAAGATGCAGCTTACATTATGTACAAAGAAGGTGCTACGCAAAAAGAAATTGCTGGCATGATGAAGCTATCTGAGAATACTATTAGCAACTGGGCCAAGAAATATAATTGGAAGACTAAAAAAGTATCTCAAGATCTCAAATACGAAAACTCTGTACAGACTATCATGGGTCTCATCGACTATCAAGTACGAGTGCTCGATAGAAGAAAAAACCTTTGGTTAGATGATGATCCCAATTCTACCAAACTAATTGAACGTGGAGATATAGATGCACTTCAAAAACTTTTTACCACGATACGTAGAGATGCTAAAAAGTTTTCAGACTATGTTCATGTCATCAAAGAACTTGTAACATTTATTCAAGTAGATAATCTAGATCTCGCTAAGAAGCTCACAGAATTATGTACAGAATTTCTTAACGAAAAACGTAAAGTACTTTAATGGCAAGCTCAGAAATGAAAGCATACCAGGAGTGGCTGATACTATGCGAACAAATCAAATCTTCTACTCCACTACTCAGAGAATCAGAGGAGCAAAAGAAAGATAGAATACAGACGCATAAGTCTGACTTCGTATCATTTTGCAAACACATGTTCCCTCACTACATGGATAGTGACTTCGGTTGGTTTCACAAAGAAGCAGCTCAGCAGATAGCAGACGATCCTAAGATATTTGGAATACTAGAGTGGCCAAGAGAACATGCCAAATCTGTCTTCGTAGCTGTCATGGTACCACTTTGGCTATACGCTCGTGGAGACCTTACAGGCATGATACTATCTTCAGCTAATAATGATAAGGCCACTACTTTACTTTCCGATCTTCAAGCAGAGTTTACTAGTAACCGTAGATGGATAGATGACTATGGTGATCTTGCCAAGATGGGAGACTGGAGAGAAGGTGCATTTGCCACTAGTGACGGTGTAGGGTTTTGGGCATTTGGTAGAGGACAATCTCCAAGAGGTACAAGGAAAGCAGCCAAGAGACCTAACTACGCACTCGTAGATGATATCGATGATAAGGAAATTGTACGTAACGCTCAGCGTGTCAAAGAAGCCATAGACTGGATATTAGAAGATCTATATGGAGCGCTCTCTATACAAGGAGCAAGATTGATAGTAGCAGGTAATAGGATACACAAACACTCCATACTAGCCAATCTTGTAGGTGATGTAGATCCAGAAGATCCTAAGAGAGAAGGGATCTACCATAGTAAAGTATTTGCGATCGAGCATGTACGGACACACACTATGGCAGATATCAAACACAAAGGATCTAGACCAGCATGGAAGGAGCGATACACTAAGAAGATGTTGGCTGACAAGATGGGTAAGATGGGATATCGTGCCAGTCGTAGAGAGTACTTTCATGAGCATCAGGTAGACGGTTTGATTTTTAAACCAGAATGGATTGACTATGCTAAGCCTAAAGCGATCGGTAAGTATACAAGCATTATAACTTATTGCGATCCATCATTTAAGGACTCTGTAAAAAATGATTACAAAGCCATCATTACACAAGCTACTGATGGTAAGAATATAATAGTACTTGATATCTGGTGTAAGCAAACCAGCACCAAGGGTATGGTCGAAAGATTCTATGATCTATTCGAAATATTTGGTAATCACAGCAGGTACTACATGGAGGCTAACTTCATGCAAGACATTATACTAGATGAGTTCACTACAGAAGGCCTGCTCAGAGGCTACCAAATGCCTATCCGTGGCGACAAAAGAAAGAAGCCCAACAAAGAGCAACGGATAGAAAACATGAGTCCACTGTACGAAAGAGGATTCGTAACTATATCTGAGGATCTAAGAAAGCAAAGTGATACTCAAGTCTTTATCCAACAGCTATTAGGATTTGGAGGTAGAGGTCATGACGATGGCCCAGATGCACAAGAAGGCGGCATCTACTACCTACAGCGTACAGGTCGCAGCCGTGGCAGCACGGAGCGCGTACGCATGGGCAAGTACAATCGAAGCTCCGCAAGAGACTAACATTCATTCATTTTCAATCAGAGAAATACTATGGCATTCATAACCAGTAGTGACTACAAAGTAAGAGTCCGAGACAAGCAGCTCGAAATGATCACCAACGAAGACAGCGCGATCTTAGCTACAGCAGAAAGCACAGCGATGGCCATCATCAAAGATGCGCTCAAATCAAGATTTGACATCGAGTACATATTTGCTCGTACTGGATCAGCTAGAGATGCACAAGTCGTAAGATGGATGATCACCTTAGTCATGTACTTCATTTATGAGAGAGTACCTGACAAGCTCACACCTAAGCGCATTATCAAAAACTATGATGACACCATGCTCATACTTCTCGATGTAGCAGATGGTAAGAAGTCACTAGACCTCAAGCGAGTAGTAGATGAAGAAGATAAGCCAGTGACTAAGTTTCGTTGGGGCAGTCAACCGAGAAGAGATTAATATTATATCATCATATCAAGAGTAATTAAATGGCATTTATAGACCAATTAAAAGGCATATTCATCAAGCCCAATTTAGATTCTCAGCAGTTAAGAGCCGAAACTCCTAAGCCACCTGTAGAAAAAAAGACCAAAGCTGTATCTGATACTAAAGATCCACTACGTAGAAAAGTAAAATCTAGAAACTATAGACTACAGTTTCTACTCAAAGTATGGAGACAAGCCGTAGATGCCGCCGAATATGATCTAAGGCCAGATCGTCGTACACTCTACCAATTGTACCATCAGAGTATGGAAGACGAACACCTATTAGGTCAGCTGGGTAATGCTATTGCCAATATACAGATGAGTCCATACTTCATAGAGAGAGATGGAGTCGAAGACGAAGAAGCCATCAAGCTCTTTGACAAACCTTGGTTTGGTGATCTGCTTAAGTATGCCGTGGAAACTGAGCTTTTTGGTCATTCATTATTAGAGTTCACATTCAAAGGAGGAGAAGTCAATGAGACCTTACTCATCCCTCGTGTCCATGTCAGACCTGAGTTTATGTATGGTGATGTATTACTTACTGTCAGCGATACCGTAGGTATAAGTTTCCGATCAGGACCACTGACTAAGACTACCCTTGAGATGGGATCACCTGCCGACCTTGGTAAGATGAAAGTACTCACTAAGCTAGTCATCCGCAAGGATCATGCAGTCACAGATTGGAGTAGACGAAATGAGCGTTTCGGCATGCCATTCATCACAGTCAAGACTGCCAGTAGAGATCCAGAAGAATTGAATGCCAAAGAAGAAATGCTTCGCAATTTTGGATCTAACAGTTACGCCATACTAGATGATGCTGATGAGATCAGTATGCTAGAGCCAGTATCCAACACTGGAGGAGGCCACGTTACCTTCAAGTCTATGTGGGAAAAATTTGACTCAGCTATATCTATACTAGTCAATGGACAGACTGGTACTACTGACGAAAAGTCATTCGTAGGATCAGCCAATGTACATGAGCGCCAACAAAACAAGCTCACCTTAGCTAGACAAAAATGGTCACAAGACTGGATCAATGAGAACCTAATGGATTTTCTAATATCAAAAGGTTATCCATTACAAAACTGTAAGCTCAAGTTCCGAGATCTCGAAATGAAAGATCAAGAAGCTACCGACGAAGATCTACCCACTAAGCAAAGTGACGAGGTAAAAGATGATGAGCAACAAACCGCTAAAAAAAAAAGCTAAGTCTACAGCTCCATGATCATCATGAAAAGCTGAACGCCTTATACACACACGAGTTCTGCTGTCCTACACATACTAACGATCCACTACAGGACCAAGCCGATCAGCTAGTCTTCCAAGATGACCAATGGCAACTCGCCACCGGCACAGGTATCAACTTAGGCGCTATGGTAGAGCGTGCGCTCAAGAAGATCTTTGACAGAGAAATGAGAGCTGGAGATCTCGACAAAGACATCTGGAAGTATAATTACAAAAGACTACTCCGAGCAATTGAAGTCGGAGGCATAGCCACAGATCTAGACAGCGATCATCCTGATTATGATCTAGGAGAGATGATCAAAGATTCAGCTCTCACCTTTACAGCATTCAAGAATCATAGCAATGTCACCGCTATGGTCAATGCTCTCACAGATGAAAATGGTAAACTCCGTACCTGGTCTAAATTCAAAAAAGCAGCGAAGGAGATATCTAAGGACTACAACAAAAATTGGTTAGCAGCAGAATACCGCACCTCTGTCAAGTCCGTACGTATGGCAAAGATCTGGCAACGCATCGAAGACAAGAAAGACAAGCAACCCTATCTAGTATATCGTACTCAGCAAGATGACAACGTAAGAGACAGCCACAGACTATTGCATAATATCTGTAAGCCTGTAGATGATCCGTTTTGGGATGAGTTCTACCCACCCAACGGATGGCGCTGTAGATGCTTCGTAAGACAGCGATCCAAGTGCAATGGCAATACTGAAGTAACAGAGCTACCTACAGAGAAACAAATGCCAAAAGCATTCCGAGTCAACACAGGTAAAAGTGGAAACTTATACAGCGACCATCATCCATATTTTGATAATGTGAGCGAAGCAGATAAGATGAATATCGATAAGGCTATCGGAGACCTTTGAAATGGTTAAGACTATTTTCTTTAGGCCATGAGATCATAACAGGATATCTCTTAGGTCTGGCAGATCCATATCGAGGAATGATTTTCAATGCTTTTAAAATAGAATTAAATTCTTCAAGATTAAGTACATCCATAAGTTCTAAAAATGCAGTAAGTCTAAGAATATTTACATTAGCATGTTCGCTCAAAACCTTAATGGAAATGCGCTCAGCTTCCATCAAAGTCTTGATTGAATCCGATACATTATATTGAGTATTCCTTTCTACTATTGTAAGTGTTTCTTTCATACCACTAATATAAGAGTTATTAACATCACACAAGTGCAAAACTTGCGTTAAATGTCCATACACATAACACTATATTTGTATATGTCAAAACCAGATTTCAATAAGATAGCTTCAGATCTAGAGATCTACATCAAAGACACACTACCCACAGCAGCTGGAGAGATGGTAATAGACAAGATCGATGACAACTTCGATGACGAATCTTTCAATGGTGACAAGTGGCAAGCGCTCTCTACAAAATACGCAGCTCGTAAGGGCAGCGGCAAAAAGATCCTAAGCGATACAGGAGACATGAGATCAGGCATAGACTTCACCGTCGAAGATGGAGCCGTGATCATAGGATCTGATACCACATACGCCAAGTATCACAACGAAGGCGGCAGCGAAGACGGTAGACCACCACAGCGACAAATCATCCCAACCGAAGAAAGCCCTGACGAAGATCTCAATCAGGACATCTACGACATGATCGAAAGTGATCTAGACAAGATCATCCTGAACAAGTAACATCTCTCAATCCCTCCATCTCTTAATCTCTCAATCTCAAAAAATGAAAGAGCATTACCTCAGTATCAAAAAACAACTAGTCGAACAAGTATCCGAACTCGAACTAGTAGACTGGTATCTCCAACAAGAGAAAAGCCCAGGGCAAATCGTAGGCACTCCAGTAGCATACATACAGCTCATGCCGATCAATTGGGAAAGCTTCAGTATGGATGTACAGAGAGCAGATATCAAATACCGTATACACCTCATGTCACAGACAGCACATGGTGACGATAGCGATATGATAGACGTTGAGAATATTGATCACTTAGGCATAGAGACTAAGATCCATATCGCCCTTAATGGGTTCGCTCCCAATCTTGATTTTATCCTGCGCAATGGAGATCTCAATCAACTCATGGACTCCAGCACACGCACATTTCAGTCAGTCCACTCTGAGCAATCAGCCATCATCCACACCTACCAAGACTATACTTGCTCAGCCTATGACTACAGCGCATTACCTGAGCATCAAGAGGTATTAGCTGCACTAGATCTTACAGTTTGTTTTCAGCCATCTATCACAGTAGAAGTAGAAGCATAATATATGAGTATACCCAAAAGAGTATCTACCCTCAGAAAATACGAAGCCATACAGAAGCGATATAACGAGCTGTATCAAGAGAAGCGATTGCGTATGGACGATTGCGTATCTAAGATCTGCAACGAGTTCTACATGAGCGAAAAGAGCGTGTGGAAGGTATTGCGCATGGAGCTGATGTAGAAAAAAAAGTCCGAACAAAATAAATTTTGTTCGGACTTTTGATTTTACACAAAATGGCCTATATAATCTCACGTACAATTCCTTTTCTCATTTCAATTCTATTGTTTTCGGCTTCTATTTCGTCAGATTTCCATTTTTGAAAAATCATCTCAGCCTCCGCTTTGTATTTAGCTTTTAAATCCTCTCTTAAAGTACCCCATCTAGTTGGAGAAGAATACCCTTCAGCAATGGCTGATTGCTGATTGAGACATTGTGCAATAAATTCAATTGGTGTGAGCTCCATACTACTTACTTTTAAAATAATAAAAATACATGGCCTGAACATTATTGCTCATAGGCTTCAAACCGTTAAGATGCGAAGAAAAATATGATTTAGATAATGCAAGATCCTTCGCCACTAGTTTACTACGTATCTCATAGTCTGTCAGCTGCTTAGAAAGCCACTCAGGAGACACCACATCATGCGCAGGAGGATCATACGGTACAGCTCCAGCAAGAAAGCCATCTATATGACCGTCATACGTCTCATGTACGATCTCTCGCAGCCGCTTAGCATCAAAGTACACACCTTGGAAGCTCTTACCCTGTATCGCTTCGATGATCAGCTGATCCTTCTTATCTGTAAATTTTCTGAAAGTGATATTACTATATCTCTTTTGTAGCTCTATAGCTACTTTCAATTTTTCATTCATTGTAATACTATTTAAACATCATTTAATTTGTTCCAAAGATTTAATAAGAGGAAGGGCTTTCGCCCCTCCTCATTTTTCTAGATTACTCTACCTGTTCCGATGTTGTAGATGCCTAGCTGTTGGTTCTCATATTTGAGATCGTAAGCTTTGCTGTCATCGTGTTCGATGATCACAGCATCGAAGTAGAATTTTCCGTTGTAGCCCTTCCAACCACCAAAGACTTTCGTAGTCGCTAAGCTTATTTCCAAAGCTTTCTTTAGACCTTTGCGACCATGAGAGTTTTGAGTTTCGATCATTCCGATCGCCCACCCAGATTGTACTGGCTTACAGTTAGGAAGTGTCACTGTGAATCCTAGTGGATTTGCTTCAGCGATTGCTTGTAATTTATTGATTAAATCTTTCATAGAACTTTAGCTTTTATTATCCTGAGAGCCAATCAGTGTTTGATTATTTAATACTTTAAAGATAAACTAAAGTTATCATATAGACAACTTTTAAGAGTGCTTAATTAAACTATTTTCAATAAAAAAAGCCCTGCATTTCTGCAAGGCTTTTTTCTGATTTGATAAAAAATAACAACCGAAGATCATGCCATCTAAGGACGGCAGATTTCTCTACATTATCAATTCACTGAAATCTTCCATCTCCCATCTTCTACGATCATAGCTATATCATCACCAGCATCATTTGTAAATGACGCCTTATCACCATCAGTAGATATGAGCTTTACACCTGACCAGTCAAACTTCTTGATCTTCTTGGCACTAGGGCTATCCATCACTAGCAAAAACAACTCTTTGCCATCCATTGCCTTTAGTTCGGCCATTCTTTCATCATCTACATTATTAGACATGATATACATAAATCCTAGTGAGGTATTCAACTCGCCCTGTGATACCTTATCTACTTGATCCCATACATATCCATAGTCATTAGCATTCCTTGCTTCCATTATTTTAGCCATAGCATCTTCAGCAGATCCTGTAGACGAGCAACTTACCAACATTGTAATTCCGATTAGTAATAGTATAATTGTTTTCATTGATTTAAAATTTAGATTAGTTATAAAATTTGATTTAAAGTTAGTCTATTCTTCTTCTCCGAGATTATCATACCTCTGTAATTTTGCTTCTACCTTGATTCTGTAAGTTCTAAAGTCATCAGCAATTTCTTTAAGATTGCATAATCCGTATCTAGTTAGCAAGTCTGTAGCGCTTTCCATCTCCATTTTATAATGATCGATCCATTGCTGTTTATCGTCTATACTTTCTTGCAATCTATTTATTGCGGATAGCGAGCTATCGATATCATCAAGTGCGGCATATAATTGATCTGTATGTTCCTTTGCCATTACATAGTGTTTAAATATTTTTAATAAAAGAAACCGAGCCGTCCACTTTTGGCGCTCACTCGGCTTCTGACGCTCGAGAGCGAAAACTACTTCTTTATCGCTTTGATGTGACTTACTCTAAAGTCCTGCAAGACTAATTTGTAATGTACATTGTCGTATTCCTCTGCATGATAAGTATAATCGTATCTAAGTTGACCATTGAAGTTAGTCGGAGTGTGATAGATAATATATACTGTCTGATCCTCTTTGATCTTTGATTTTTTACAGACATACAGTTCATCTTTCAGATAATTAATTTCCAAGTGCAACCCATTTTTATCATGCCCCTTTACATATTCATTTAGAAATGGACCTATCGATTGATCTTTGATTACAAAACTTTCCATATTATTGATTATTAATTGTGTTAAAAATAAAAGAGACCGAGCCGTCCACTTTTGGCGCTCACTCGGTCATCAACCTAATTTCCTCTTTATGTAATTCTACTTAGCTAATCTTGATTTAAGTCTCAGTTCATAGCCCATCAAAAACTGATTAAGCTCCTCCATTAATATTATTAGATCTGCATCTACACCAGGAATCATTTTTAGTAACCCATGCAGATATTTCGCTTTAGTTGCGCTAAGCCTCAGCGTTACTTTATCCTGATACATATACTTGCTAGTCTGCTTGATCATCCATCTACAAGTATCCTCCTGAGCTATGTAACTAGACACCTTATCCCAGTACGTCAGATCAGATACGATCATTGTAAATATCTTATGTATCTGCGAAGCCACATCGTCCTTAAGCTTCACAGTAATACTATCCGTTGCTTTCTTGTTTGCCATTTAATGTCTATTTGTTGATTATGATTTTGGTCCATACTCTTCTTCAAATAATTGCTTCTGTACAGCATTCCTTTCGCTCTATATCTGTTCTAGTACTTGGAGAGCCTTATGCATACACAGCATCCTATCGTTTGCCTGGTCTCTTGTGATCGTCCTACGCTGTATCATATTCTTATATACAGTCAGTCGCATGGCTTGCTCTCTTTTGATTTCTGCTATAGCTTGTGCGAGTGTTCGGGTAGTGTCAGGTTTACAGTATTTCATGGACATACTTTACATTGTCCTTTGCACTTCTTACACTTCTGGTCCAGCTCTTCATACTCACTTTTGATTGGTCCTACTAGCGCTTGCTCATTGATCCATTCTTGTTTTTCGCTTTCTGCTTGTACCATAGCCTTGGTAAAGTCTAATTGCTTTTTGGCAAATTTGGCATCAGTTATAAGCGAATCCCAATTGTTGAGCTGATGTATTACAGTACTATGGCGACAATCCAACATAAACGCAATCTCTGATTTGCCATATCCATTTTCAAAGAGATCCTTGATAACTATACACCGAGCTTCTACCAGATGCCTACTCCGATCTTTAGCCTTCATTTCTTCAAAAGTCAATCCTAATTGCTTGTATATAACCGTATTCAATCTATCAAATCTGATATTCCTATTAGGTAATTCGATAGACTGTTTGATCAATTCTATTTCGGATATCATCTTATCGAGTATAGCAACTATTTCTATTGGACTAATCATTGACTCTAGATAGTATTGGATTAGCGTAATGTATCAGCGCTCTATTATTGACCCAGTACCAAGTATCACCTACAAAAACTTGAGTTTCCCCTCGCTTCTTATTGAGTTCGCCACAGCCAGATACTGCCACTAGATCTCCCAGATTAAACTTATACATATCTTGATCCAGCTTCTTAGGATTTCTCCCAAAAGTTACATAGCCGATTCTATACACCGCATTAGCAGTCGTCATTTCCGTACTAAGAGTCTTATTCTTGATTTCTTCTAAAGTCATTTTATTCATAATTAATTGATATTTAAACAGTGATAAAATTCTATTTTAATAGACATCCAAGATCGTCAGCTGAGCTTGTGTTACTGGATGCATAGCCCTGTGAAATTTTTCCATCGTAGCTCTGGAGTACGTCGCATCATTGATCCCATCGCCATCTATATCGCTGAAGGCTCTAGCAAAAGCCATACATCCATTGAGCTGATTGACAAAATTGGCAGAGTGGAATTTACACTCACTACGATTAGCTACACTTTTGATTTCCCATAGCATCATTTTGAATCTATTGCTCCACTCCAATACGATGGTATATTTGCCTGATGGCACTCTAGATACATTTTGCTTGTTATCTCTCCACGGCAGCTCTAGTATAGAGCAGTAAGCCAGATGACGAGAATCACTATAGATATGCAGATCACCATAGGTAGCATCTTCCGTATGTCTATACCTAGTAAGTACTACTTTTCTGACTTCCATATCCCCCAAGATTTTATCCATTTAGTAATTTGATCTAAGAGATATTCCACTACTGTTTTGATGATCATATTCCTCACATCTACCACTTGCATATCTATCACTACCTCAGTGACTTTATCGCCCTCTATGGCGGTTACTTTTCCGTATCGAGCTAGATCTTCGACGTATACTTTTTGATTGATTTTTGGCATGTGATTGATTGTACTATATGATGAAAAAAAAATGACTGGCCGACCTTGTTACGACTAAGACTGATCGACCAGCCTATTGGTAATAAGAATAACTACTTCTTAGCTAATTCTTTATCTACCATCCTGTCTACTTGAGTCACTATAAGTTGCAGCTCTTGACAAGTGAGGTAGTTGAGTATCTTTTGTTTCGGATTGTTAGATCCTATGTATTTTATGTAGTGATTGATCCGTGCAAAGTCTAGATTACCACGAACATCAGTCATCCCAAACAGTCCAAGCTTATACAGTATCTTACCTCTCATTTTCTTTCGCTTAGCATTCACATCGCCCTGTAGTTTTTTGATCAGTAGGTTGATTGTATGAGTACCAGTAGGATACGTTTGATTGGATGAGATATTGAGTTCCTTCTCTAGGCGTTGGAGTGTGTATAGTTGTGTCTTATCCATGATTGCTTCCATATTTTGTTCTTATTCGATCTAGTTCCTCATAAGTTGGTTTATAAGTCTCTTCTGGCACTGGTTCTTTGTCATAGTATGACTGAAGGTTCTCTATAGCATTATCGATAGCTTCTTTAGCTTGCTCTAGTAGATCCATGTGATGTCTATGTAACTGACCCTCCTTAGTTTCATTCCATAGCATATCTTGGCACTCATCGTGATAGTCCATTTCATCTATTCTGTCTTGGATCTTTTGCGACTGATTGGTGAGACTTGATATCGTGCGTTTAGTCATCTGAAGTTTTATTATATTTTTTGAAAAAAAAGAAGAGCGACACCTATTGCGGCATCACAATCAATGGTGCGCTCTTCTCATATATGCGCTTCTTTATACGTACTTAAACTGCCATGCTGGCTTTTGATCTATTTCGATACTCAGATCTATCAGCAATTCAGATAGTGCATCATCTGTCTCGATATTATCTATGATCACAGGCAGATTCGGAGTTTTACTATAGTACTTTACTTTCAGTTTCTTTTTGAGCTGATCTATATCAGACTCTTCACCTACTAGTTTTGCTCTTCCAGCTTTCTCATATGGCATTACATTTCCAAGCATTTCAGTTTTTGGAAACTCCTTCATGTACGCTCTCAATGGCTCTATGTCAGCATCAATTTTCTTTTTGAGCTTGGCATATTTTGTTTTGTCTGACATTAGTTGCTTAGCTGCAACTATAGCCTGTTCATGTGTTAACATTTTATCGGATTTGGATTGTGAATTAATGATCAGAAGATTACTCTTCCTCTGATTTTCCTTTGGTTGTTTTGTCTGCGTCTTTTTCGGTTGCAGCTTTAGCACCAGTCTTTTTATTTGACTTTTTAGCAGCCGCAGCTTTCTTCTTCTCAGCGGCTATTCTTTTTTTCTCAGCAGCAGCCTTTTTCTTCAGCTCCTTTTCTGTCAGAGGATATTCCCCTGGCTCCATTGTGATGATGGCAAATCTATTTTGCGACTCTCCAGCGATGCTGATAGCTATATGACTACCACCATGATGGAGTAAGACCTTATTGCCTTTGATCTTCTTTACAGCTTCTTCAGCAGCTTGACGCGCAGCCTGTTCCTCATCATCATAAAACTTTTTGTTTTTTGGTCTCGATGCTTCTACAGCGGCATAGATTTTTTTGATGTCATCATCATGATCTGATTCTACTTCTATGTGCAATTGTGATTTCATTACTTGATTATATTTAGATTATAAATTGATTACTGCTAATTCCTCTTGAGTAGGTACATATTGCCAAGCGCCCATTTTCCACTTGCTGTATTGTTGATCTTCGTACCATACTTCATTGCAGGTATCCCATTGTTCCTCATCCATATTGTATAGGATATTCTTATCGTGGATCTCCCATAGTTTGTTAAACCAATTCCAAAATCTTGTACTCTGCATCAGTGCCTTTGCTCTCTTCCTACCTTTCATCTTGATCAAGTAAGATTCCGCGACATCGAGCTTAGCCAAAAACAATGAATCTTCTGTCACTCCTGATACTCTATCGAGTACTTGATCAGTAGTATTTGGTTTGTAATGTTGCTTAATCATTCCAGTATTTGTTTGCGCCTTCTGGCCATATGATGAACTCTTCACCACCGCCATATCGACTTTTAAAAAATGCTTTATATCCCTCTACTCTGATCTTTACATCTGCATCATATTCTACTTTCTTCGCTGACCTTCCTTGTGGTAGTTTTCCTTCAGCATGACTCACATATATAAATAGCTTCTGAGGATAATCTTCTTTGAGCGCACAGGCGTCTCTATAGTTCATGCCTGTATATTGAAACGAATCGATAAATATTACCTTAGGACTCTTCCTCTTGTCTAATCTCATTCTGAGTTCCGATATCGGCTCTCGATCTAGTATCATGAATTTCCCAGCCTCTTCCATTTTCTCTCTCGTCATCGCTACTTGCATCGACCTCCTTGCTCCTTCTTCTAGTGTGTCATAGGCTACACTCGTAAGTTGACTGATATACTTTGCGAGCTTGAGACAAAAGCTAGTTTTACCATTGCCAGACTGTCCGTATATGATCCATATTCCGTTTTGCTCAGGTATGCCAATCGACTTGTACCAGACTCCTTTAAATGGTAGTTCTTTGAATTTCATTTTTAATAATTGCTTCACCGATATTGCTCTGCTCATTAGCCATTTTATGAAGCCTTTCTATTGCTCTTTTTGATTTCGATATACACACGCCTAGCAGATCCTTGAGTCTTAGCGAGTAGTTCTTTTACATTTACATTTTTCAAATTTGCCTTGGCTATCGACACCGCTTGCTGATCAAGAAATTCTTCTCTAGATTCTTTCCCTTCTGGTGACACTCTTTGAAATCTTGAACCATATCGACTCACGATCTCCGCAAATCCTATTTTGATATTACCTACATTACGCTCGATCTTAGCTCTCAGTCCATCAGCTCCCATCATATACCATCCACAGCAGTACTCCATAGCATTCCACAATGCCTTGATCTCCAAAAACGAATTGGTGTGTAAGTCTCCAGCTTCATCCAATATGATTAGTGGTCTATCTAGAGTACGTACATAGTAGACTAGGTTTTCGTACACATCTTTGTACTTACCATTGCTATCTACTCCAAATTCTTTAGCTATCTTTCTGATAAATCGTTGCTTACTCTTTACCTGTGAGCAGTCGATGTATACAGCGTTTTTATTATTTCTCACGTAGTGCTTAGCCGTATAAGTTTTGCCTATGTCAGGGATGTCACACAGTATGGCACTGATACTCTCTTCTTGGCACGCTTTGAGGTGATCAGAGATCTTTCTAAATGTCAACGTCCTAGCAGTCTTCCAATCTGATCTAGTATTCGGATTTACATCCAACTTACGCGCTATATTGATCCAGTTGGTATCACTTAAGTTTCTATC
This sequence comes from uncultured Saprospiraceae bacterium, assembly GCA_938015435.1. Taxonomy (GTDB): domain Bacteria; phylum Bacteroidota; class Bacteroidia; order Chitinophagales; family Saprospiraceae; genus UBA1994. The sequence continues at coordinate 274,463 of CALLPN010000013.1, read as the reverse complement.
TAGTTTACCTTTTTTCAGTTCACTATATTGACTTGGATTGATATCTAGTACTTTGGCATGTCTCGCATCACTTGGATACTTTTCGCGATCTTTTTCTATTGCCGCTTTGATACGTTTTTTGAGGTCTGTAGCTACCATATTATCTAATTTTAGTTATAGTGTATGTGAATAATCTTCTGACTCATTGTCGTCGTAGTCAGTGTATGTTTTTTCTATGATTGGCTCGTCTATTATTTCTACTTCTAGCTCTTCTAGCTCTTGAGTATGCTTTAGCAGATTGACTTTCATGATGTCTGCTTTTCCTTCTTTCACCATCTTTCTAAATGATGCACCATACTCGCTAAACTCTTGGTACGCTTGCTGATCTTCATCTGTCCATTCGGCTCTAGCCGTATTGAATGTTTTGATCTTTTTACACGTACAGATAAACTTATCATGCTGATATAGATGCACCTCTTGGATATCGTCGGACGGTAAGTAGTAAGCGGTTACGCTATAGTTGTTAGATGATAGTTTTCCTAACTCTCTTGGATGTGGCAATTGATATTTTTCGTATTGCACTTTTACATACTGAGATCTTACTATGCTCGTAGCGGTGTAGTCGCCTATGTATCTCGCTACCGAATTATCTTTGTAGTATGGTAGATCAGGATTGACATTATACAAGAGTACATCGAGCCTTGTCATTCCTTTAAATTTTTTCTGATCTGGATGCAGATCATTATTGTATTTGTCTTGTGCCGAAAGCGCATCGGCTAACAGCTCTTCATAACTGTATGTCTTTTCTTTGACCTTCATTCCATCTTCATCCCATTGCTTATCTACCTTAGGTCTATTTGCTTCTAGTTTGAGAAATGGTCTACCTATGCCTACCTGTTCTTTTTTCTCATATTCATATTTCAGTGCCTTATTGAAATGCTCGGCATGCTTCTCTTGAGAGTTACCAGGATTACACCATCTTACTTTAGGGAAGATGTTACCCTCCTTCATCATATCATCGGCAAAAGTGTTGACTAGATGATGCTCTACCTCCACCTCCATAGGTATACCTAATGATCTCGAATGGATAAATCGGAACATATCTCTCATACAATCCATAAAGAGCTGCGCTTTCTTTTCTCTAGAGTGAGAAAACCCTACTATAGCACCAGAAAGTACTTCGTATAATAATATACTTTCATACGTTTACCATCATGCATCTTACGTGGCAGGTCTCTATCATCCATCGATACTTTGGAGAATGAGTACTTTGGCTTATGGCGGTTAGCGTGAGGCTCGAAAATATTACGATATTCATCATCAGACGCTCTTAGTTTCTGTACTATGACTTGGTTTTTGGGCTTCGTCAAGTACTTCTCGATGGTACGCTCACAGAGTTCTATAGGCTCACCATCTACTATGAAATCTGATCTATCGATCAATTCTCCAGTCCTCACATCTACCACTTCATCGATCTCACCACATATAAAATCTCTATACTGTTCAGCTACCGTGATTTGGTACGGCTTCTCAGGTTGGCAGTATAGTGATAGTATGAGTGATTCGATTTTCACAGTTACTTTGCGACTGTTACTATTTCCGTATCCTTTGTGTACAAGTGATTGGTATCCATCTTGTAGATACATATTGAGTACCGACTTGAGCCTACGCTCATTGGACGGTAGCTTACATGGATATACATCTGCATGAAGTTCGTTTACTTCCTTCACTACAGTCTGCCAGCATCCTCTAGTAGATCCTCCAAGGCTCTTACGCTTAGCTAGTAGTGCATTGTATCTTACGTTGACCGCATTGAGCACAGCAGCATTGAATCTGTATTCTCGCTGTACATTGCTAGGTAGTTCTTTATGATCCTTAGTGATGAATGTAGAAAAGAAGGTATTCGCTTTGTCGTCCATTACGATCTGATCCATCAAAGTCGCTTTCTTAGCTCTCTTATATGGATCTCCGATCATCGCTATGATCTTCGTCTGAAATCGCTCAGGGATGCTTTCATAAGAAACTAGTGCAGGATTACCATTGCCACCACGTCTTATAACAGATAGCTGAGATCTCTTTTTAAGATTCTTATAGTTCTGTTCAGAAACTACTCCAAGATCAATTAGCGCAGCCGCCTGTATGGTCAATATGTCATTATGATATTGGATCACTATGCTTATGCTGTTTTCTGATTTTCTGATTGGTGAGATATAGATAATTGTCTCCGAGATTCTATTATTCCTCTCGCAACATCCAATACTTTACGGCCCATAATGGTATCAGCATTACGATCTCCATTGATTACCATATTGACTATAGATCTACTACATCCGAGTATTTCGGTGATAGTAGTCCTATCTCCAATCTTCAAATTATTACGAATTTCGAATAGTTTCATTATGTTTGTGTGTATTACGAACACAAATGTAGAATTAATTCTACTAATATTCTACACTTATGTAGAATTTATTCAATATTTATTTCACCTGTGACTGAGAGAATTACACAAATCATTGATTATCTTGACATTAGCGTAAGAGCTTTTGAAAAGTCTATTGGTGCAGGAAATGGAATGATAAATAAGGCCAAAAGCCAGAAAAGAGCCATAAGTACAAAATGGATCACCAAAATTTCTGACGTATATCCCCAAATTAATAACTCTTGGATATTAACTGGTGAAGGCCAGATGATTGTAGATAGAATTAATTCTACAGGGTTGTCGGAAAATGTAGAATTAATGAAGAGGGCAGAAAAAGAGATTGAGAGACTGAATAGCATTATTGACAATCAGAACATTCTCATTGAGATGTTAAAAGAGAAGAAGTAACTCGTAAGAGACTTCTGAATAGTATATATTAGAATTAAGATTTACCCTTTACTTTAAAATACAGACATATGCGGAAATGTATGTCTGTGAACGACTAGCGCACTAGGGCTTATGCCATAGTGCGCGCTTGTCATTATCGTGGTTATATTCCACTTGCATCATCTTCGCCAATCCAGCTTAGTATGATCAATAGTAATAGATTCATGAATTTAGTATTTATAAGATGAATGAATGAATGAATAGTAAGTTGCGATCTGGCTCTTTCACAGCCAAACATTTCAAATCGAAATTGCACTGACCTTTTGTTTATATTTTATAATACATAATATGTAACGTTAAGTAAATGTAAGGCTTAAATATGAAGATGATAAAAAATATTGTGCAAAATTGTAACGACTTATATAGCAAAAAACTATTGTCGAGTGTAGTGACCCAACTCAATTCTAAAGAATTGCAGATGTTTGATGCTATCAAACTCAACTCTGAGATCACAGATAAGGATCTTGTGAAGATTATCTACGATAAAGATTCACCTTCCTACACTACATACCAAAAGCTCAAAACGACATTGAGAGAAAAGCTATTTACATTAGAGCTACTATCTATCAATGGTAGCCGTATACAAATAATAAAAAAGTCAATCTATCAGCGTCAGCTGGTAGTGAGATCTCTAGAGCTGAGAGGGTACAAACCAGGTGTACTCAAGCTAGCCAAGTTATGCCGACGTGATGCTGTAGAATATCAGATGTATGATGTAGCGATGGATATGTGTAGATTGTTATGCAACTACTACAGTACTTACGAATGCGATATGGAAGTAGCTGATAAGTATAATGAAGAACGCAAATTATCTATGACGCTATACGCACGTGAGACAGAAGCTGAATACAAATATGATATGTGCATCTGTCTAGCACAACAAAAGCGAACTATAGATACAGAATTGGCCGATAAGGTGAAAGTGATGATCTCTCAAATACAACTAGACAATGACTCACACAGATTACATTTCTATTACTACATGATGAAACTTGTAGAATGCGAGTTCCGTGGAGACATCGATGGAAAGATCGAAAATTGCAAATCTGCTTTATCGTATTTCGAAAAACTATACTTTAGACACAACAGAATATTGTCCATCTTTCGCAATCGACTGATCGCCGCTTATATCAATCAAGGCAATCTTGCATTGGCAGAGACATTGGCACATTTTGAGTTGACCCAAGATGACAAGACAGACTATCAACGCATTCTTTTGACCCATAAGCTTTGTTGGATTCAGAGCAGATTAGGAAAGTATCAAGATGCGTTGACTACTATCAGCAAAGTATCATATAGTAAGATCAATATACCTACATTTAAAGAGCGTTATATCATTGATCGAATGATATTACAATTGGCGACTGGAGACCTAGCAAACATAAGTCTTACCAAAATCAAAAACAGTACACCGATAGCACAATCAGATAAAACAGGATTGGGATTGATCTACCTGATAGCAGAATGCATATATCACATCATGAGAGGTAAAGCTCATCTGGTAGAAGATGACGATAACGGAAATATCGCAAAACATATAGAGCTGCTAGACCACAAGATCCATGCAAAACAAATCAATCTACTTAATTTCATGATGGGCATTGAAAGCAATCTGGATGAATCGAAATGTTATATATCAGAGGAGTTGAAAATCATACCTCTAGACATACTCAAAAGCTTAGTATTGCGATAAATAGACCATCAGAAAATCGAAACGTACAGCCACACAGTGCGCCCCACACACTTTTTGCATCTTCATATTACGATTATTTGACATAAGTAATTGATAGTCAATACACAGTACTTTGAGATGGTTATTTTATTTTGGGCATTATCTCCCTTGTATCCGTGTATATATGGCACTTATCTGTCATATAAAGGGTATTACTGATGATCTATGAGACATAAAAGCAGCATATTTGACCCCCCAACTGACCCCCCAACTGACCCTGCAAAACGAAATGTACCGAAATAGGCGAGTTGGGGAGACATCAAGATATCATTGATTTGTGGTCTTATTTGAGTGATATTGACGTACTGCTGTGGCGATGGTACCCAAAAGCGTTGGAAACGCTTATATATCGATTATACGGACGTTTGGCGTTGATATTGGAGTAGTATCAGCTAGATATACAATACGATTACAAGGAAGCTAAGAGAGTAGGAGGTATGAGAGTTGCTTTATCCAAGCTATATTAGCCTTTATGTACATTTCGTTTTTCCTGACTATTTGTAACTCATTGATTGTCAGGCTCAAAATATTACACTTATGTACATTTCGTTTTACCCCTTATACAGCTCATCGAATATTCATATCTACAATCATGGCTCAAAAGCCCGCTATAATGATATTAAACAATTATTTAATACGACTACGTCTTAATGATTGAGATAAATACATACTTGAATCTGCTATAAACATGTTTTCACCTCAACCATATAACGAGTTGTTAATAATCCCTTTTGAATGACCCTTGATACATTGTTGCAGTTAACACTACCTATCTTTGAAATATAATCCTTAAAGAAATCAAATGAAGTTTACACTGGTATCTATCATTAGTTTATTGTCATTACTGCTCTCTGCGCAAGAGCAGTATACGCTTACCGTGCAAGGAGAATGCGGAATGTGCGAAGATCGCATCGAGGAAACCGCACTTAACCATCCCGGTGTAATCAAAGCTGAATGGGAAGCAGATACGAAGTTACTGACAGTTGATGTTTCCAATGATGCGAGTGCATCCTTTAGCATATTTGCGTTACATGATGCTATTGCAACTGCAGGTCATGATACGGACAAGTATAATACTCCAGATGACATTTATGATAACCTTCCTGCTTGCTGTCAATATAGGGCTTCAAAACAAGATGGCGAAAATCATGAAGGGCATGAACATATTAAAGGAGAAGGGCTCGATAATGATTCCCAAGACCTTTCGCGTGAACATGCTGGCAAAATAGTAGGTTATGTGTATGAATTGACACAAAAAGGAGGTCAGGAGCCACTAATAGGAGCTAATTTGATTTGGGAAAAGAGTGGTGAAGGAGCGACGACTGATCTAGATGGAGCATTCTCTACAAGTTTCCCTGATGGTGGAGATAATCTAATTATCAGCTATGTAGGTTTTCATAATGATACATTGGTAGTCAAAAAAGAAGGCCATGTAGAAATCTTGTTAGATCCGAGCGTAATGCTAAAGACGGTAAATATCACTTATCGAAAAAAGACAACAGAAATATCATATGTCAGTCCTATTAAGATTTCATCTATCAGCAGTAAAGAACTTACAAAGGCGGCCTGTTGTAGTTTATCCGAAAGTTTTGAAACTACATCTGCTGTTGATGTAGGATTTGCTGATGCCGTAACTGGACTTAGAACGATACAAATGCTTGGGCTTGCAGGGCCTTATGTTCAAATCACGAGAGAAGGCCAACCCGATGTTAGAGGTATTGCCTCATTATATGGTATGGAATACACACCTGGCCCATGGATAGAATCTATTCAACTCAACCAAGGTACTGGATCAGTAGTAAGTGGATATGAAGGTATCGCCGGACAGATCAATGTAGAGTTGGCTAAACCCTACTCCGAAGAAAAAATATACATCAATGGATATGCCAACCAAGGTGGCAGATTCGAAGGTAATATGAATTATAATACTGAAGTATCCGAAAGTGTAGCCACAGCACTATTGGTACACGGTAGTAAGCGTACTAGAGTACACGATCGTAACGACGATACCTTTATAGATATGCCTTTGGGTGATCAGTTTACCGCCGTTAATAGATGGAAGTTTCTATTTCGAGACGGATGGGTTGGTCAAGCAGGTGTCAAGATCACTACCCTAGCCCAAGAAGGTGGACAAGTAGGTCATGATGAGCATAATAACATCAACCATATAAGTAATCCTTGGTTGACTAAAGTAGATATCAATAGACAAGAAGGATGGATCAAATCTGGTCTTTTGTTCAATGAAAACAAATCAAGTCTTGCATTACAATTATCAGCTAGTAATCATTCTCATGAGTCTTCGTTTGGTAATAGAATATATGACGCCGAGCAGCAAACCTTTTATGCCAATCTATTATTTCAGCAGATGTTAGATGATGAGGGCAGTTATGCTATAGTAGGAACGAGTTTTACTGGAGATCATGTACATGAGCATCTAGGTAATGAGGTGTATGATAGATTTGAGGAAGTACCAGGAGTATGGGCCGAGTATAATTACCTCAGAGGAGAAAAGCTTACAATCGTACCCGGAATAAGATTAGATCATCATAATTTATATGGCTGGTTTACCACACCAAGACTACATATCAGATTTGCACCCATCGAAACTACAGTACTAAGAGTTGCCGCTGGCCGAGGTCAAAAGACTGCGAGTATAATAGCTGAAAACATCGGTATGTTAGCTAGTAATAGAAGTGTAGTAGTAGAGGGCACAGATTCTGAGCTTCCGTATGGCGGATTAGATGCTGAAGTAGCTTGGAATTATGGAATCAACTTGGTAAAAGACTTCGTTGTAGGCGATAGAGATCTTTCATTACAGCTTGACGGATATTTTACGGATTTTAAAAATCAGATAATAGTAGATTATGATGACGATCCCCGTCTTGCTAAATTTTACAATCTTGAGGGTAAGTCCACATCACTAAGTTTACAAGCTTTACTAGGATATAATCCAATGGACGGTCTTGATATTAAAGTCGCTTATAGATATAATGATGTAAAAGCGGATTACCAATCTGGCACTCTCGAAAAACCGCTCATCGCTGCGCATAGAACATTTGCCAATGTAGCTTATGAGAGCAAGTCAGGATGGAAATTCGACTATACCATTAATAGAATCGGAAGTAAACGATTAGCTGCTACGTCTAAAAGTCCTGAGGATTTACAAAGAATTGAAAGATCTCCTGCCTTCTTCTTAAGTAATGCTCAGATTTCAAAGGTTTGGAATGACAAATTTGAAATTTATGTCGGAGGTGAAAATCTTTTTAATTACAGACAAAAAGACCCCATAACTAGTGCTGACGATACCAGCAGCCCGTTCTTTGACGCGAGTCAAGTCTGGGGTCCGATCTTTGGAGCTAACATTTATGTTGGATTTAGACATAAATTGTTCAATGAATAATGCATCTTAGCGCTAGATAATTAAGACCCCCAAACCATGTTTTTTAAAAATCTAACAATGTGCTGTTTATCGCTACTATTTTTAAGTAGCTGTAGTGACATTCAATCTCCTGAAGTCAAAAACATAAAGAATGCTAGGCTTACAGGACTAGATACCAAAACTCTAGACTTTGATGTAGATTTAGAGTTATTCAATCCAAACAATGAAGCTCTACAGGTAAAAAGCCTAAAACTCACAGCTTTAATAGAAGGTGTGGAACTAGATGCAGTTGATCAAGAATTTGATACTAAGATGTTAGGAAAAAGCACTTTCTTTTTACCCATTAATGTAGGCCTATCTCTTACTGAATTAGCCAAAAAGGATGATACCGATATTATGTCCAAAGGCCTTAGAATATACAATAGTGGTGAGATAAATCTTACTTTGAAGGGCAATCTTATTTTATCCAACGGCGTAAGTGATAAAATCGTCAAAATTGATCACACTCAAAATATCGTCTTTTCCAAAAGTATAAAGTAGAATCCTCAGAACCATTCAGCTTTTTTTCATTGCTGAGTCAAAATCGAAGCAGTTAAATACATTATTAGACGATTGATATATACGATCGCGAGTAAATACATATCTTAGTGATATAATGTTGCAATGACTGTATATCTCTTAAAGATTATCATTGTAGACTCAAATGAAAATGAAAATCTATGCCTTTATATCACAAATTAGGAAGCATACCGCAAAAGCGACATACACAATTTCGCAAGCCTAATGGTGAACTTTACTACGAACAACTCTTTGGAACTATAGGATTTGACGGTATGTCATCTCTACTCTATCATACACATAGACCTACCATGGTCTCTGCGATCAAAAAGCCAGTCGATGTAAGCCCCAAAATTGCTCAAGCTAAGCATATCACTGCTCGAAAATTAATGAGTTATGAGGTAGCCCCCCAAGATGATTATTTGGATAGTAGAGTCGCATTGCTTGTCAATAGTGATGTACATATCGGAGTCGCTGCTCCGAAGAAGTCTCTAACGGAGTATTTCTATAAAAATGCTGATGCCGACGAGATGCTTTTTATCCATAAAGGTACAGGCACACTTAGGACATTACTGGGTAATATCAAATTTGAATATGGTGACTACCTAATCATTCCGCGTGGAATGATTTATCAAATAGAGTTTGATGGAAAAGAGAATCGTATCCTTTATGCTGAATCTTTTCATCCCATATATACTCCTAAAAGATATCGCAATCATTTCGGTCAAATGCTTGAACATAGTCCATTTTGCGAGCGAGATTATAAACTTCCTACGGAGCTAGAAACTCATGATGAAGAAGGTGAGTTTATCATGAAGATCAAGAAGCAAGGGATGCTTCACGAGCTAACTTATACAACGCATCCATTTGATGTCATTGGTTGGGATGGTTATAATTTCCCTTATGGATTTTCGATACACAATTTTGAACCGATAACAGGAAGGGTTCATCAGCCGCCACCAGTCCATCAAACTTTTGAAACTTCAGCATTTGTAATCTGCTCTTTCTGTCCAAGACTGTATGACTATCATCCACTATCGATTCCAGCACCATACAATCATAGTAATATTGATTCTGATGAGATGCTCTATTATGTTGATGGAGACTTTATGAGTAGAAATGATATCGGTCCTGGTGTAATGACACTACATCCTGGAGGAATTCCACATGGACCTCATCCTGGAGCATATGAACGAAGTATCGGAAAGACTGAGACGGATGAACTTGCCGTTATGATTGATACCTTCAAGCCATTGATGGTAACTCAAGCAGCAATGGATATAGATGATGGTAAATATTACAAATCTTGGTTACATCATTAATCAGATGGATGGGATGCAAAGTATTTTTAAAATAACCCTAAACGTAAAAGAAGAATTATGAAGAGTTGGGCAACAGTTGCAAACAATAGTGATTTCAGTATATATAATATACCTTTTGGCATATGCCGCAAAAACGATTATACATTCGTAGCGAGCAGAATTGGTGACGAGGTAATTGATCTTAGTAAGGTAGCTAATCAAGGTACATTTGACCACCTTGGAATAGATTCAAAAGTATTGTCTTCTAATTTTTTAAATGGCTTCATCGCTCAAGGTAAAGCCGTCACTAATGGCGTGCGAACTGCATTGCAAAAACAATTGACCGATAAAGATTCGATACTCAACAAAGATAAGTCCCCATTTATACATATCTCAGAAGTAGAGGTACTTCTGCCTGTGGATATCAGAGATTATACAGATTTCTATAGTAGTATTGAACATGCTACTAATGTAGGAAAGATGTTTAGAGATCCTGAAAATGCATTACTTCCTAATTGGAGACATATTCCTGTCGGATATCATGGAAGAGCTTCTTCGGTAATAGTAAGCGGGAAAAATATTCACAGACCTATTGGTCAAACTAAGCCAGCAGATGGACCTCCAGTATTTGGACCTAGCCAAAGATTAGATTTTGAGTTAGAGATGGGATTTATTATCGGTAAACCGACTGAAGTGGGGTGTCGAGTTCCTACTGCTGAAGCGGAAAGTCATATTTTTGGATTAGCATTGTTTAACGATTGGTCTGCTAGAGATATTCAAAAGTGGGAGTATGTGCCATTAGGTCCATTTCTTGGTAAGAACTTTGCTTCCTCCCTTGGTGCATGGATTGTAACAATGGAAGCATTAGAACCATTCAAAGTAGCCGGACCTGTGCAAAACCCAGCAGTACTTCCCTACCTAGAATACAGAGGCGAACGCAACTATGATATCAAATTAGAAGTATCTATTATCACTCCAGATGGCAGTGAAAAAATCGTTTCTAAATCTAACTTCAAATATATGTATTGGAATATGATGCAGCAACTAGCTCATCATACAGTCAATGGATGTAATATTAATATCGGAGACCTTATGGCCTCTGGAACGATCAGTGGTAAAGACCAAAGTAGTTACGGATCTATGCTTGAAATTTCTTGGGCTGGAAAGAACCCTATAGAAATGCCAGATGGTACATTCCGTAAATTTATCAATGATGGTGACACTGTAGTAATGAGAGGTTACGCACAGAAAGGAGAAATGAGAGTTGGATTAGGTGAAGTGCGAACTAAGGTACTGCCAGTGAAAAGTTAATGATTTTCTAAATCATGCGAATAAAAAAACTCACTTTACAATCCAACGATATAGCGAGGCAAGTTTCTTTCTTTAAAGATACTCTAGGCTTTACTGTTGAACGTAGCGAGAATTTGCTATCTATTGTAATAGGCAATTCGACATTAGAGTTTATCGATGTACCAGTCGATGGTAAATACCATTACTGTTTTCTCATACCTTGTAATCAAATTGAAGAAGCTAAAGTATGGTTATCTCAAAAACTAGAATTAATCCTTGTCGAAAACCACAATTACATAGCTCACTTTGATACTTGGAATGCAGATTCGATCTACTTCTATGATGGCAATGGAAATATCGCAGAGCTAATCGCAAGACATGATTTAATAAATAGAAGTGATAAAAAATTTGGGCTAAATTCTTTCTTATCGATTAATGAAATAGGTACCCCTACTTCTGATACTAGAAGATTAGATCATCAATTAACTAATGAAATTGGTAGTGAATTTTGGAAAGGTAATTTAGATACATTTTCTACCAATGGAAATCAACATGGATTATTTTTACTACCTAATTATCTTATCAAAAAAACATGGTTTCCCACACCAATAAAAGTAATGCCACTACCCTACACAGCTACGATTATACAAGATGAAAATCAGTATCAAATTAATTACAAGAATGAAAATATGCAAGTCGAATTTCTAAAATGATATGGATTCTAATTTTAAAACCTACTTTCCGTAGATACGTAACCTATCATCATCACTTAGATATGATCGTCTATTTTTGGTCACATTATAAAGGTCTCCTAAATTAGTATAGTTTTCGACCCTGACAGATATTACTTTATTTATTTGATCAATTTGATCTTGACTGATGTATCGATTCCAAATTAATTTGTCTACATATAAATTTAATAGTTCAACATCATTAGATTTTTCTGCATCCAAAAAATATCTCCAATCAGAAATTATATTTCTTCTTGCTAATTTACGACGCATCCAAAAAACCCATTGAGTAACTATCATGAATAGAAAACAAAATAAGAAAATAATTAATAAGAATAATTCTATACCCATATCCTCTTATATTCAATTCTTATTGACTGCATAAATAGTAGCTGCTGTTGCACCCAGTACTGGCGCGATTACAGCACCTATCACTGGAACTAATAGCATACCTAGATAAACTGCGCCTAGACCAACCGCATCTAACCTATGAGACTTAACATAACCAATACTATCCGCTACTCTGTAATGTCTTTCCATCCAATAGTCAAGCAATCCAAACCCTGCATAATATGCCTGAACCAAAAATATAAGTGGAGTCGTAACTACAGCTGCCCCAGGAAACAAACCAATAATCAGCAAAATAATAGTAATAAATAATTCCTTAGATAGATTTCTCAAGTTGATACTCAAACTTCTCATAAGGTCAGAAATAAAAGTAGCAATTGTAAATTTTGGAGATTGATAATCTTGATTCATTTGCCTCTCAATCGAGTCCGACATAAAACTCATAATTGGAGATACAACTATCAGCAAAATATATTTTAAAAAAAATAAGCCTAAGACAAATACTACAATACCCGACGACCAATCACCTATAGTTCCTATTATTCCCGCGCCTGTTTCCCATGGATAGATTCCTTGGATCCAATCCCCTAAGCCATCACCCAATAAAGCACTCAAACTTGTCACGCCACCAGCGATAAGTATACTTATCAGTCCACTAAATAAAAAGTACTTCCATAGACTATATTTACCTAATCCATTAAGAGCTTTGAGATACGATAGTAATCCGTTCATTAGTTATATACTTTTATCTGTATTCAATATTACCCAATATCCTTGGAAGGGGATGTAATATCTCGACAAATCGATAATTATTCTGGATAAGGGATTGCAGTCCATGGCAAATGGAAGATTATAGACCTACATTACGGCATTGATACTGAGGTTAACGACAATTTTAAACTTAGGCCTTCAGCCTATAAATAATTCTATGGACGGTTGCCCATTGCTATCATTCTATGGGCGGTTGCCTATCGCTATCATTCTATGGGCGGTTGCCCATCGCTATCAAAACTAAGACCTTTGGTCTATATTAATACAAAAAAAAGCAGCTACCGAATAAACGATAGCTGCTTAGTATTTTATCAAAAAAAGATCTTAGGCTTCTTTTTTCTTCCTTTTAGTTTTAAACAACTCTACCAATTCTTTAGGCTTCATAAAATTGAGATCAATGAAGGTACTCTTTACGAATTTCTTGATGTCTTGATAATCTCTTCCTCTCTTGTCCGTATAAGCTTTGATAAGGCGCTTGATATATCTCAAACTAAGATCTTTTACATCTTGATTAAACTTCTGGTTAGAGAAGATATTCATATAGAGTATGAATGTTTTAGTGATCTGGAAATACTCAGCATAACTGTCCGTATCGAGACCATCCAAGAATATCGTAAAGTTATTGAGTATTGTTGATCTTAGATTTTCGTTTTCTTCAGATAATCCTTCGTGCTGATCGTGATACTTACGTACCGCTTCGACGCTATCTTCGTGTACATACCCATTACTATGGATCAGCTCCATCAAAGTATAATACTCTTCTAAGTTACCTCCTACTTTAGCTGCATGAATTAACTTAGCCATACGTTGATCAGATTCTGCTGTTACCTTTATGCCTTCTTTACGGAATGAAGATAGCTTTGCAAAGAATGAATTCTTAAGAGCCGTTGCATCATCATTAAGATTCGCTAATGATTTAGCATATTCCTTTTGCTCACCAGCATTAAGATCATAGAACATACCGATGATCATCATTGTTTCTAGGTATTCATCATGATCACTGATCGCTTCGTTAGAGATAAAAGCCAATAAGTGTTTATGTAGATTTTCGTTATTATATTCTCCTTTCGTTCTGTAAAGTAAGAATGCTCTTAGAGAATGGTATTTAGTTTTCAATTCTCCTGCTGTCTGAGGAAAATCTGTAGATAAGAAATTAAGACTCTCGAACTGCTTTTGGTATTTTTTGAAAGCCATAGCTCTGTTAGTAGCTACTCTTAGATGATCTGATTTTTGACTTTCCAAGAAACTTCTTACACGCTTATTACTGATACTTTCTACTAAATTAGTGATCCATATATCACTACTGAGTGCGAATCCTACCTGTACTGATTGACCGATACGTTGCTTGATCATCTCAAAATTCGCACTATTTGCGATATCTACTAGAATTTCTCTAAAGTGATCTTGTGGATGTCTGTATTTAACATTTGCATCTACGGCTCCTCTGAGTACAGAATATCCTACTACTTTAGGTAAGTATAATCCTTCATAACCGTCGTCGAGCATTACTTTTTCAAAAGCTTCTAACTGTAGAGGGTTATCATTAGCTACTCTGAGGTATAACTCTTGGATTTCTGGCTCCAGCTCAGCTGCTAGAGATTTATAGTCTTCATCTTCCTCTTCATCTAGATATTTCTCTAGGTGAGCAGATGCTTGAATCTTTGCTTTGATCTCTTCTAATTCTGAGAGATACTTTTTATCTAATGCTTCCATTTGATATGATTTTTATGGATAGTTACGTTTACACCGAATTGTCTTTGGTATGTGGGCTCCTATCCTATTCTTGAGTGAATAATAATAATTGTCTAAAAACTTAGAAACCCAGTAAGACGTAAGTCAAACTGGGTTTCTGTAAATTTCGTTGAGTAGTTAAATCCTCAACTGTATCTGCGAAGATCTCATGTATCTGGCACTTTTGCCTATGTGATCTACTATGTAATATTTATTATAGCTGAAAGATAGCGAATTTATTTCGCATCTCCACCTTCTGCAGGTGCGTCTGTCGCTGGTGCTTCAGCTGCTGGAGCTTCTACAACTGGTGCTTCTACTTCAACTACCTCTGCTGCTGGAGCTTCTACAACTGCTTCGCTTTCTGCTCTAAATGCTGCTTCTGCTTCTTCGTCTCTCTTAGGAGCTGTAGGTGCTTTAATCTCACCGTTAACGATTTTTCTGAATTCAACTAACTCTTGAGCGCTTTCTGCTTTACGAGCGTTGATCTTAGCTTGCTTTTCTACTAACCATTCTTCTAGTTTAGTATCTGCTTGCTCCTGTGTAAGTGCACCTTTAGATACACCTCTTTGAAGGTGCTTCTTGTACATTACTCCTGTAAATCTAAGGATTGCTCTTGCTGTGTTAGTAGGTTGTGCACCTTTCTCTAACCATTCGAAAGCTTTATCTCTATCGATCTCGATAGTTGCGGGCTTTGTCATTGGATTATACATTCCGATTCTCTCGATAAATTTACCATCTCTAGGCGCTCTAGCATCTGCTATTACGATATGGTAATAAGGTCTTTTCTTACGACCTTGTCTTGTTAATCTAATTTTTACTGGCATAGTATTAAAAATTTAATTGGTTAAACCATTACCTGTCTTAGCTGATATCAGCATACAGGCTTTTTAGCGAGTGCAAAATTAAGAATTATTTGGATATAATGTAAGTTTCTTTTAAGGCTTATCTATTGATCTCTCAGAAAAGTCCAATTCTCATCATTACAATGAATTCATAACAGTCGATTCTTACACTATATCTCGCTCAGAATTCAGTTTATTCATAGCAAAAAGATTACTCCAACCTGAGTCTTCTGTCCACCTCAGAGGCTATTTACCATGGATCTGTGCCAATATAGTAGGATCTTTGATCTTATCATCATTAGCCAACATCTTCATCTTAGAGATGATCTCTGCAGACTTCGGATCATCATCTATAAATGGCAAAAACATACGTCCACGATGCTGACTGTGTACGGGTATAATCGAAAGAGAGATTCCATTTCGCTTCACTATCCCACTGCCAAGGTGTATCGTATAATCTGATAGCTTCCCTTGGATAAGTATATGCCTATCTTTTATCTGGACATTATCCGCTTTGAATAATCTTGCGGATTCTTTAGCTAATGCTTCTCTCATCTGCAATGTAGAATGACTTGCCTCAGGATCTACCCCACCGACATGAGCGACACTGACAACCAAATCGACATCTCTCATCACTTCACTAAATATGACTGGATCTATCTCAGACATAGAAATGACCTTCCGAGCATTGGTATCATAAAAACTTACAAACTCCAATACTGGAGCTTCTATCTCTGCAGGTGAAAACCAATCTGCCATAGCATACATAGTAGCTACAACACCTCGTTTGTGATATACTCTTTGGAGCCCTTCTTCATACTGCACTGTCCATCCTCTCGCCTTCAGAAGTGCAGCGGCTTTATTGGGTTGTATTTGATGTCCTTGATATCTATTGGACTGATGCCCTACTTCTCTTTCGTCAGCAGTGACTACATATAGCTCTCTGAAGATCTGTTTAAAGGGTTGTATCAGTTTATTATCAAAAGCATGCCTCTGAAAGAGATCCCATTCCACTGATCGATAGAGATGGCTCGGGTGAGCTATTACAAATGTATCTTTTGCCTTAGGCTTATAGATCGTACCATCCAACTTGACCAAAGCATTGTCATCCCAAAATCCGGATATATTCTGCTCTTTATTATACAAGACCAACTTAGATAGCATCGCCTTTACGACAGGATGCATCATGATCTTATTAATCTCTTCAGCGGCAAATGACTCTTCCATAGTCATAGCATATTCCAAAGATTGTCTTGTTCTACTGTATTGTCTGCGAAGGTATGTTCTATGCGCTTTAAGCTTAGCTACGTTTTTGTCTTTTTTATATTTAGCAGGAATAGATTTCTGTGATTTTTCGCCTTTTTGAACTTTGATTTCCGCTTGACCTTTGGCGTCTATGACTAATGAGATTACAGCATCATCAAATTCTAATACTGATTCTTCCATAATCTTATTGGTCGCCACACCTTCCATCGCCCAAGTAAATCTGATACTGTCGTCGTACCCAGCATTACGAGCCAAATTAATCAAGCCTACCTCTACAGCATTCTTTTCGCTTTCTTGACGCTGCGATCCAAACTGCTTGCTTTCTTTGAGGAATGATTGTAATAGATTATATCTATCTAATAAATCTTTGGATCTATTCGCTTTACTCAGAGGCACCAATCCCATTACCTTTAGATAATCCTTATCTCTCTTCTCTTTTATTTTTAATAATGTCTCTCTGATCTTGGTTTCACCGAGTAAGACACTAGAATATAACTTGATCAGTCTATGCCCATTACCTTCAGTGATATACTTTGCGGAATCGTGCAACATCTTCCAGTTCTTTTTACCTATCGAATCATATACAGAATAAAACCAATCTATGTCAATAGATCCTCTTTGGAAATCGCTAGATTTAATATTGGAATACCGAGATACTACCGTTTCTTTTTCAGCACTCATATAGCTTCCGGCATGCGCATGAAACCACCAGATGGCCTTTTCTAAATTATCAACTTTCAATAACGACTGAACACGGGATGCCCATTGTGGGGCATACATGGCGAGTTCGATCCACTTCTTATCGGTAACTTTATAAGAGTTAGCTTCCGAAACAAAATCTTTGATCGATTCATATTCCAGCGGTATACATTTCTTAATCAAACTACTAAAACTCTGTTTACGAGATTCGTAAACTGACCAATAGTAACCCCTAGAGAAAGTCTCTCTCCCCATTCTCTCCAACATCCTAAAAAGATAATGCTGACCTTCTACGTAAGAAATCATTCCAAGATGTATAGTGGCTTCTGTAGGAAGATCTCCACGTTCGATTTCTAATTCCAAGAACCGTTTCTTTAATGGCGCAAAAATCGCTTTATGTTTTTCGTCGGTTGGAATTTCTTTGGACCTATAAGATTGCTTATTCTCTATCGATTGTTTGATGTTATCATTTCTAAGCAATTGTAATTGTACATCACTATCACTTAACAGGCCTTCTTTATGAAGTTCAATTGTAAGTTTACCTGACAATTCTGATTCTCTAGAGTTAGTCCTTATAGATTGGGCAACGTCTATTACAGTAGGATGATTTATTTTATCAGTCCATTGATGTGCCAGTAAGTACATTTCTAAATCCCAAAATCGAAGTCTTACACTTAAGTCATCAGTCAAAGAATCTATATCACTTAATAACTTACCACGACGCATACCTAGGTATCTCACCTTGTGACTCCAGTAAGGATGAATTTGGTTAACACTGTAATAACTATTTTCACTGACTTCTTTGAGCTCGCGCGAAATGTTGGCGATCATATCTTCGTAGACATCAAGTCTATAGTGAAGTAGTAGAAGGTGATCTGAATAAGCATAATATAAATACTCTAAAATTTCACCAATCCTATTACTTATAGAATTCCAACTCCTATCCTCTTCTAGTCTGACATTAGGTATATCCGGCATGTAAGGATTTAGAAAATAGCTAAATCCTTCATCCTCTTGATTTCTATAACCTCTTCTTGAGCAAGTATCCATAGCTACTAACAGCTCATAATCATTTAACTGTGAGTTATTATACCACCTAATCCAACTATCCGCTAAGGGTAATAATGCAACTTGGTCATTCAATGGTTTTTTTCGTCCATTGGACTCTGTCAATGTCAATGTACTCCCAAGGATGTAAGTATCTCTGCTACCATCTTCATTGAGGACCGCATACTCGTAGTCTTTATTATGTAAATAGAGATCTATCAACCTATTGAGCTCAACATTGACCTTATTTACATCTACAATATCATTAAAAAGAAAAGTAGTATTTGCATTTTTATCCTGCGTCAACTTAGACATCAGCTTTCCTAATAATCCTTTTCCTTTTAGCTTCTTTCTCCTATCGTCGAATTGTGACTTTGGCTCGATCAATGGCCTTAGGATACTAAAATCTATAGTCAAGAAACCATTCTTATAATTAGGTAGATCATCTTGTACTTTAAATTTATCTAAGAATATATTCTCGTTGGTAGATATAGATTTCCTCTCTTTAAACTTAGATACTGCACTACCTATAAACGATTGCATGCGATCTTCTCCATGCAAGACAGTAAGTATCTCCAAGCCTGCAGCTCGTTGACTGGACTTGGACGATTGTACCAATGAAGAAGTAATCAATTTTAGTTTACTATCATCCTGTTGCAATATGAGTTTAATCAAGCTTTCTCTAAGGGTTCTATTTTTTCTATTCAATAGATCTACTATCACTTCAAAATCTTCATTACCGAGATCTAAGTTTTTGAATAAGTAGATTCCGCTTTGCATGACATCCTCGTTTTTATCACGGATACATTGATAGACGAGTTCTCGTTTCCACGATTTTTTAGGGATTACAATGTCTTTGTGCTTTCCTGTTAATGAATTGAGACCATAAGTATATGAAGGCAAAACTGGGAACATTTTCCTCACTAATGAATATCTCAAGTCGCTAGGTATCTGACTGATGTCTGCAGCCAATTGGATCAACTGATCATCATTACAGATATCTATTAATTTAGTATAAAAGAATGTCGGCGAAATGGTGTACTTGCTCCACGAAAATACTTTTCCAGTTACGACCAAACCTTTCTTATCTAATTTTTCGGCTGTCGCCTTCAATTTTTGATAAGTATCGGGTCTCCACTTTTTATTTGGCGGCATCAGATCCAACACCCAAAAATCTAAAATCACATCTTCCCCTAAGTGCTCATCTAACCAATTGGAAATAGTTGAATTAGATCTCTGCGTCTCTGAGGCAAACATGCAAGCCAACAATTGCTTTTCGTAATCTGTACCATATAGTAAACTACTTGCCTGCGCATTAGCGGTATCTACATCGAATAAGCCAATACTCCAAAGCGCAACATACACTTCTATATTATCCTTACTTTCTAGAGATGCTATAGCTGCGTCCATATTTCCGATAAAGAGAATCGCAAATTCTAATATTCGTTTGATGGTAGATTTCTTTGGGGCGTCCCATCCAAATCCAAACCAAGTATCAACAGCTCTAACTACACTGCTAAATCTCATTAGATCATTATCCAAAATGACTTGAATAATATGTTTCAAAGCCCCCACAGAACATTCATCTAAGCTCTCTAATATGGTTTGTCTTAATCCTTCTTCTCTTTGCGCAGCTAACAATAGATTCGTTACGACCTTCCAATTATTTGGATCTTCGGTGAGCAAAAGTCCTTTAATAAGAGACCTCGATACGCCACCAATTTCATCTTCACCTGCAAATATATCTTTGATCAAATTATACATTTGATCTTTGACATCAGGATCGGTAAGTGCTACTGCATAGATAAAGCAATTACAACTCGAGTTACCACCGCAGTATACATCATATTGGATCAATTCGAATAAATTCATTCCTTTTTGACCATGAATAAACGTTCGATATAAATACTTGATATTACGAAGCTTATTGACGGTTACTGAAGTAGAGTTAAGCGATCTAAAAGCTCTTCTGGAATAACCAGACTGATAAGGTAATCGATCAAACAAACTCCAGACGTCAGAGATATACTTACCTACATGATCCCCATAAAACAGTAGAGCCAATTTAGCCCCTTCTTTACCTAGCCATGGGTTAACGATACCTTTACTCAAAAACTCAAGTTCAAAAAACTTAAGGAACTTCTTTTCGTACTCATTAAAGTCTGGATCATAATGCCCCAATTGACTTAAGATGATCTTACCGAAGGCTTGGTATCGTGATGAAAACTTCTTTAAATCACTAAGAGTAACCTCTTTTTGTTTTTTGCTTTCTATAAATGCCTTGGCTTGATTTGCAGGTATCATATTATTATCGATTTTATACTATTTACTAAACGTTCTTTGATGTAAGTAATATACACTTTACCAAAATGTACCTGTAAGAAAAGTCATCCTCAAAAAAATGATCTCCGAGTATAATTTCAATTCAATCTTTTCATCTAAAGTCGTAATCTCTTCATCATCGAGATAGACGAGATATAGACCATCTTTAAATCCTTGGATCGCCACTTCTAAGCTATGACTATAATTTGCCAACTCGCCGTTTGCTTGATCACCAAAAGTCACTTTCCCTGTTTGCGATTGATCTTGAATCTCCGATGGAGTTAGATATGGCAATATGACTTGAGCGGTCTTCTTGTTATTATATCTATCTACTTCAAAGCGCACGCAGGCCTCTATAAGATCAGTTAAGGTATTAACTTGAGTCTCTGTAGATATTTCTACTAGCTTAATTTTACGCTTACCTAATTTCTTGAGTCTAAGGGTAATGGATGCCATATCATTAAAGATTATAAATATTTTTTTGGCTAGCAAATTGATATTATACTGGCTGATACAATTGCCTGCAACACTATCCCTCTGACCAGTCTCAACACAAGTTAATACAATTCTCAGAAATCAAAAATAGTGCACTCTATAACCACAGCGAGATCATTGATCCTTAGTATGTAGATTATGTTTATACCTCTACCCCATGTTTTTCGTATCTTCTGCGAAACATGAGACAATTACGCTATTCAAAATTTTAGTGTTAAACTTTTCAATTAGATCTATATAAATAAATGTATTTTTAGAGGTGCCGATCGCGCTTATTTCTGAGCATCTCGGTACAAACCGATTTTTACTTGATCGATCTTTATAAAAATTCCAATCTATTTATTCTTAATGATCATCAAATTATTTTAATATTATTTCCCTAATCCTAAATCTTTAAACAATATGAAGACACCCAATTTTAATTTCAAAAAATTATTGATAATTAGATATCAAATACTCTTTGTATTTGCCGCATTAATATTAGTACCTATGAGTTGTTCGGATGACGATATGACAGGACTTCAAGATTCTAACTTAGACACTGACAATAGACAATGGGTGTTTTCAGATTTCACAAATCAAATAAGCACTTGCGAAGCACAAAATCTAACTTACTTTATTGAAGACTGCTTTATAGGTACAGAATACGATGGAATCATAGAGGCATCAATGCAGGCCTATAACAATGCTCCTTTAAATTTAAACTGGAGCGAAGTGAATACCGCTGAAGCGGCGGATTTAGTTTTTGATTGTGCTCAAGGAGGATTATGTGGACAAGCCGCTGCTTCTTTCCCCGTAGATTTGGAAGCTTTACATCCAAACTTGATTGCAGCAGGTTCTATAGTACCTAATGTTCAGACTATTTTTCCTTCGGGTGGTTCTATTGGAGGATTAATACTAGTTAATGTTAACCCTACAACCTGTCCATGTACCGATGATGAATTAAACATTTGCTTTTTCAGGAATACAATAATGCACGAAGTCGCACATGCACTAGGGCTTACGCATAATGATATTGAGGCTATACTAACTACTAACGGCTTAGCAACACATGTTGATGGAACACCAACAGGAGCAGATCCAAGTTCAATTATCAACTCCGGTAATGTCGGAGATTGGTGCGTTCAAACTTGCACATTTAGTCCAAGTGATATAATTGCATTACAATCCTTATATCCACCAATTACTACCTCTATTGAAGGTCCAGATGTTTTATGTCTCGGTCAAACTGGTGAATTTTGCTTGGTCGGAGAAGCTACCCGAAATTTTAATTTGGTTGTATCCTGGAGTACTGAACCGAAATTTATCACACCTACCACTAACCAAATTTCTAAAAAACGCTTTTGTACAGAATTCTCTTCTCTAACACCTGGACAGCATACCATAACCGTTTGGATTGTAGAAGAAGGATGTACCTATTCAGTAACACAAACAGTCTTTGTACATGAGAAGGAAGACTGTGACAATTGCTATTGTATGTGCGAATGTCGATTAGAAAATCAATGGGGCGATCAAAGCTACTATGAAAAAGAGATTAGCTGTAATGAAGATTGCTCCGGCATAGAAGGACAGGGAAATGTTGGCAATTTTGTTGTTGAGTATTGTGAAAAGGTCTTATACTGTAATTAACACAGTTAAGTATATCTCCATCGAGAGATTCGAATAAAAATACAAATACCCTCGACTGTTACGGTCGGGGGTATTCTCACATATAGTGTTATCGGAAGGACTAAATAGGAAATCTATATTGCCTTATCTAGTATCGTTGACTACCCTTCTTTTTTGATGATCTCTGTCTCTTCTCCAAAATACTGAGCAAAACGTTGAATATCGTTAGCCAGCTTAGTGTTATTTGTGGCTTTGTAATAGGTATCTCCCATAGACTTAAGTGCTTGATATACGAATCTATCCATCTCTATCACTTGGAGCTCATCAGTCCAAAGGTCTATCTTGAATGTATCCTTATATTCCTTATCAAATAGGGCCAACATCATAGCCTTGGCACTTTGTAGACCTTTTCCACTTGGATTATCATCTGATTTCCATTCTATATCCGTTGGATGATTATTATCATTCAGCTTTACATTAATCTGTATTTGCGAAGTCTTTGCCATATCTCTATTGTTATAATTTACTGCAAATGTAGGGCTATCTATTCATTTTCATATATTGGAGTGATTTAAAAATTCAACACTTTTAAATCAGATCAAAACTAACTTTTACATGATAGATTCTATATTGGTTGAAAATGATACATTCATCAGATTCAGCTCTGAACATTGGATTTCCTTAGCATTTTGGTGGATTATTGGTATATGGATGATGTATCTAGGCCGTACACGATGGAATGAAAATCAACAGAAAAAGTATATTTCCTATTTCGCTCTAATAGTCGCTGCATCTCAGTTATTTAAGGTATTTGCAAAACTATACATAGGTTCATTTGATATCACTCGTGATCTTCCATTAGAACTTTGCAATATGATGGCCCTCGCTATGCCCTTCATTATGTGGTATAAGTGGAGGTTTGGCTGGTCGATCTTATTTTTTTGGATCTGCGCAGGTACAGCGCAAGCAATGATTACACCAACACATGAAGCAGCATTCCCAAATTATGAAGCCATTAGATACTGGGCAGTGCACGTTGGACTTACAATCATGGCGATATACGGCGCAGTAGTATATGGATGGAGAGTAAGTTGGAAAGATGCATTATATTCTGCCATCGGTATGAATCTGACAGCATTATTGATCTATTTTGCCAATATAATAATTGGAGCTAATTATATGTACCTAAATGCAAAGCCACCAGGTACCACTTTATATAGTATACTCGGCCCCTGGCCTTGGTATATATTGAGCTTAGAAGGTGTGATATTTGTATTGTTTAGTCTATTATTAGTACCTTTTATTCTATTACGTAGATGAAGTAACACTTAATAAGTTACTCCAATAACCTTAGAACAAATCAACCTTACTTCTGTATCAAATAATAATGATTCTTACTCCAATTAAGGTTATATCTTCTTAACCTAAGTATATCATTTGTTCTATGTTGATTAAGACAAGATGACTTACAATATTTTACCATGCCAAGATTAATAGCCTATAGTATTTGGAATGTATACTAACGTGACGTACTTTTAGGATGGATAGATAGAAGTCAAAATAGAAGAATGAAAACGTATTGTATCCAAAGTATAAAATCGTAAACAAGGTGTCATAGAATTGTAAACTATACTCCTTACAATACTTTAAAAAAGAGTAAGATGTACAACGATATTAGAAAAGTTTTAGATGACATTAAAAACAACTGGAAAAATTTTAAGGATAGAATTCTTTATGCATCAAGTAAATTCTTTTATAAAAGTGAATTTATTAATGAATTGATATTTAATCAAAGCTTTAGCAATCTACCTAAATCAGAATTCATTGATTATAACCGCTCATATAAATATTATGAATCCAACAGAAAAAAAATAACTATTCAAAGAAATGGAGTTGTAAAGGAAATAGAAATTCCATACCAAGAATTGGTAAATTTCAACCTCACTCCAGAAGTTAAAATACATCTGAATGCACCTATAGCCGAATACGTTTTAAACGACGAATTATTGAGTGTAACTGATAAGGCATTTACAGAATTCATTACGCAAAGACCCAAAACAACAAACGGCAATGTACTTAGAGTTAACAAATTGGTTAAAGAGAACACAAATCAATTTAAAATTAATCTAGAAAAAGCTAATTATTTTGAAGTTGTGAGAACAAATTTAACGCTTGATTTTCCATTAAAACATGACAACTTCAGTTCATTGAGGATTGAAGATTTGGATAGTAAAAATGAATTAAAACCATTCAACGACTCATGCCTTACTAACCCTCTAGGTGTATCCACAGTTTTAACATACCATAAGAATGGTAGTTTTTACTATTATATGAAACCAAGAAAAGGAGATTTAGGAATTTTCAATAACATGCTTGGTTCTGTTAGTGGAGTTGTGGAACCGCCGGAAAGTATAGATGAACAGTTTGAATTGACAGAATATATCACTAAAGAACTTCTACGAGAATTACAAGAAGAGACTGGATTAGAAAGCCATATTATTGAGAACAATCCGCAATATTCAATTATTCCATTGGCTTTCACAAGGGAACTAATAAGAGGGGGGAAACCACAATATTTTTATCTAATTATGATTGACCAGATATCTGAAAAAGAATTCAGTAGAATATTCAAGAATTCTAAAGGTACTGAAGAATTTAAAAATGACTGGCTAAGTAATATAAATAGTTACGACAACTTCATTTCTCCTGAATTTACAGCTAACTTAATTTACGCTAAAGAGTACATACAAAAAAGACAGAAAAACAAATCAAACATCCTAAATTTAGATTGAAAGCAAAGACAACATTTTATAGAATGCATATTTCCACCATCGACAACAAACAAAGTAGGCCTACCACTATCATAAACATTATTCTTGCAAAGGCAGTCCATAAAATCGGAAACCTGAAATTTAGAGTAGTATCCAAAGATAGAAACGGAACCTTCACATCTATTTCATCTAGCACAACGGTAATATTATGTAATGACATCTGAGTTACTGTCCAGACTGACAGATAGACAACTCAAAAATAAATATTTAAAAGAAGAAAAATTTATTCTTAGTATATCAAGAATAAATTAAAAATATAAATTGACAACTTATTTATTGCACTATAAACATAATTAGAATGAAAAAACTTCAAAATAACAGCTTACAATGCAGCTCAAAAAACAATATCACTTGGATTACTCTATTTCTTATATTGTTTAACATAAGTAATGTTAAGTCCCAGAACGTCAGTATTCCAGATTCTGAATTTAAAAACATCCTATTAGAAAACCAATTGATAAACTCTAACGGTGATCAGGAAATATCAATACAGGAAGCCGAAAATTATGAAAGCTCTATTTTCATAACTTACGGTACACCAATAACAGATCTAACGGGTATAAATGCCTTCACCAATATATCAGGACTTAGATGCTCTGGCACTGAAGTCACAAATGTCAATTTGAAAGACTTAACAAATCTGAATTATTTAGAAATGTATTCTGGTATGTTAAATCATATTACACTAGAAGGTCTGCCTTCACTCGAAGTACTACATGTTGCTGATAATGAATTAGACAGTCTGAACATTTCACAACTTCATAGCCTAAAAAGAATAATTGCTTACGACAACAATATCAAATCTATAGAAATTAGTACACTCCCCTTACTTGAATCTCTTGATTTAACTGATAACAATATAGATACGTTCATTCTAAATAATCACAGCAATATTCAAAGCCTTAGATTGACCAACAATCCAGTTCAGCATATAGAGCTAAGAAATCTTGAGAAACTCTTTAGCTACGGATCCATTGTCAATAGTCTTCAATCTCTAATATTAGAAAACTTACCATCCTTTACTTCCAGTGTTACATATAACGGGTCTACATTAGATTCAATATATCTGAGTGAATTACCAAAACTATCAAGAATTGAAATTTCGGGTGGTCAGCTAGAACACCTAACTATAGACGATCTACCCGAGCTTGACGTATTAAATTGTACAAATAATTTACTCCGAAACTTAACTATAAAAGATACTCCACTTCTAGAATTTGTCAACTTAAGCGACAACCTATTAGAAGACATTGAAATAGTCAATGCTTCTAACATCTGGCGATTAACACTTTTCAGAAACCCAATCACTCATATAAACCTCAATGAATATCCAAATCTATCAGAATTATTTTGCAACTCAACTAACTTGCAAGTACTGGAAATTCCTGACAATCATGAAATATCAAGAATACACTGTGACAGTACCAACTTAACAAGAAAGACTTTTGAAAACCTCCCTAACCTATGGAACTTGTCGATATTGTCTGATCAACTTCAACATGTAAAATTGGAAAATTTACCAAGCTTGAATATATATACTGATATAAATGACATTGCAGCTGACAGTTTGGAGATCATAAATATAAAATGCGACATAGCTAATAACATAAGATTTAACAATAGGACAAAAACATTATCCATTAAACAAATAGAAGGCTTATTGGATTTTGACATTTCAGGTGGCCTCGTAGGCAGCAATGATAATTTAGAAACAATTATATTGGATTCTATCCCCTCATTACATTCTATTAAATTAGCATCAATGGATTCATTACGAAACATAGAACTAAAAGAAATAATGAATGTTACTAGGATTGAATTTTCTTTTAATGAAAAACTAAGAAACTTAAGCTTAGGTAAGCTCGACTCATTAACATATCTTGATTTAAGAAGGAACAGTTTGGATACAATTACATTTCAAGAAGTTCTCAATGTCAAAAACTTCAATTGTAACTTCAATAATTTACAGAATATAGACATAGACAAACTTCCTGTTCTAGAGACGTTCTATTGCAGCAACAATGAACTTACAAACATAGATTTAAGCAATAATTTAGAATTGAGACAACTAGATTGTTCGAACAATTTTTTAGAAGAGTTCAATCTCACAGGTTACCCTTTCTTGTTTGATGTTAACATCAACGGAAACAACCTTGGAAAAATTAAGTTATCACATTTAGATAGTTTACTAAATTTAAGATTAAGTGAGAGTACAGATTGCAATATTGAAATATTTGACTTGTCCAATCTAAACACGCTGCAACTAAACAATAATATTAATGCTGACGTTTATTTAAAAAATTTACCTTTAATTACGGAAATAAACACGAGCAATAATCTATACAAAAACCTGGATATAGATAATGTATCATTAAAATATTTCGTCTTCCCCTTATTAGAAAGTTGCGAACAACTAGTACTAAGCAATTTAGATAGCCTAACACTTTTCAATTCCACATGGTCTAGTGTGAAAAATATAGAATTCCAAAACAATGAGAACTTACAATATATAGAGCTATTTTCTAACGGAACCGAATCCGTTACTATGGACTCTCTACCTAATCTAGAACGAGTTACTATTTCTTGGACTGCAGTTACAGATTTAATCTTCAGTGACCTGCCCAAGTTAAAAACAGTATCTGTAGCTCAAAATACGAATTTAAGGTCTGTTGACTTTTGTGGACTACCGTCATTGAAATTTCTGGATGCATCGCTTAACAGTTTAGAAACAGTGTTCCTTAAAAACGAAACTATATTAGACACTATATATATTGGTGGTACTAATCCTGCCGTATCTCAATTCATTTGTATAGATCAAGAAGAAATTCCATTCATCCTGTCGAACACTAACATTCCAGAAAACAAGATTATCACAAGTTGTAATGGATGCAGTGGCAGCATCGTTGATAATGACGAAGATGGATTCTATTCATTTATAGATTGTGACGATAATTCATCTGCTATAAATCCTGACCAATTAGAAATTGCGTATAATGGAATAGATGATGATTGCAACGCCCTAACTTTAGATGACGACTTGGATCAAGATGGATTTATTGCTGGCGATGATTGTGATGATACTAACCCTAACATAAATCCGAATCAATCAGAACAACCATACAATGGGATAGATGACGATTGTGACTCTGACACCTTAGATGACGACCTAGACGAAGATGGTTTCACTTTGACAAATGACTGTGATGATAACAATGCAAATGTAAACCCTAGTCAAATAGAAGAACCGTATAACGGCGTAGATGATGATTGCAATTTAGAAACTTTAGACGATGATTTGGATCAAGATGGGTTTTCCTCTTTGGAAGATTGTGATGATGATAATCCTGATATAAATCCTGAATCAGAAGAAATTGCGAATAACGACATTGATGAAGATTGTGATGGCTTAGACTTAGTAACATCTACCAAGGAATTATCAAAATCGACAATAACAATATTCCCCAACCCTACTTCAGAAATAATTAACATCGATCTATCTCGCTCTATAGAATATCAAGTAACCTTATTAGATACGAAAGGCCAAGTTATAACTACGTCCAAAAATACAAGTCAAATAAAGTTAAACTCTTTACCTTCAGGAGTATATGCACTAGTCATAAAGGATCTAAAATCAGGCCAAGAAATAGTTGAAAGAATAGTAGTAACCCAATAGAGACTATTTATAAATGATTAGATCTACCTACTAAATAAGTAATCGCGTTTACAAAAAAATTAATGGAGTATATATACGGCATACTATTAGCAACATTGGGGTTAACTGTCGTAATCATCATCAAATTGTCGACTACCTTATTTCATGAACTAGGACATGCTATCCCCGCTTTAATGTTTACTAATAAAAAGGTGGAAGTCTATATTGGATCTTATGGCGACTCTGAAAAAACTATTCAATTAGAATTTGGCAGACTAAAAATTTATCTCAACTGGAATATAATAACTTGGCAACTGGGAATGTGTAGACACGAACAAATTGCAGCAAATCTATGGAAAGAAACAATAATTCTATTAGGAGGTCCTATTGCAAGTCTTCTAATTTCAATTCCACTACTCCTAACGTTAAAACACATAGAATCAAACTCAACATTACAGCTTGTCAGTATAATCTTTATTGCAGCCGCCGCATTTGATTTCTTTACAAACATGATCCCAAGTAGTAAACCAATAGAAATACATAATGGCAAAAAAACTTATTGCGATGGATATGCACTTTATCAAATTTATAAAAGGAAAACCTCACCTAAGCAATACTTTGAGCTAGAAAAATTATTTGTCGCTCAAAAATATAGGAAAGTGATCGAATTGGGAGAAAAAATGTTACTTACTCAACAAAACAAAAGGTATGTATATGACTTCATAATAAAGTCATTAATAATATTGAATAATAAAAAGAGAGCTCTTAAATACTACGAAACCCTAAGCAACAACTTCCAATTGGAAGACTATGATAGTTTTGAAATTGGGAAACTTTACAGCTCGAATGGAGACTATATCAATGCATTGAAATTCTTCAAGAAATTTTGGTTTAAAAACTACAAGAATATAGAATTATTGAATGCAATCGGAAATGCTCAAATTGAATTAGGCCTTTATGAAGAAGCCATCAAAACTTTGATAACGTCACTTAACATAGAGAACAACAATTTACAAGCGGTTTTACTAAGAAGTAAAGCATATGTCAAACTCAAAAAATATTCGCTTGCTGAATCTGCCCTTAGATTTGCGATAGAAATTAACGCTAATGAACCAATGATATACTTTCATTTAGGAATTATAAACGAAAAACGATTTAAGCACAAGGAAGCGATCAAATATTTTGTGCTGGCAAAAGAAATGAATTGCACTTACCCAAAAATTGACATATTGATTGAAAACCTCAAGACTAAGGTACAACGCTAATTCAAATTACATATAGAAGTCAACAATACCTGAATCTATACTACAGTTAAGCGTTTGATGATAAATTAGAGAGAAACATCACACTTATAAATCTAAGTTATGCAAATACAAAATAATAACACAGATCCCAAAAATGAACCCAAAAGTTTCTTGGATAATAAATGGATCAGATTTTTTTCATACGCTCTTGCTTCATTGTTTATTGTAGCAATGCTAGCAAGTATTATTTCTAGACGAGAATTTCCTACTATAGGTGAGGTTATCATCTTAGTAGTTGCCATTGGATATCTTTACACTGACATCAAAATTAGAAAAGTAAGATCCTAACTAACTACAGGGAATTGTAATATCGTTATGCAAAAATGATGTGCCATATACTAAAATCAAGTACATGGCACATCCTTACAAAAATACGGTGTAAAAAAGTTAAAAATTACATCGTATAAAAGAATTGCTCTTTTACAATCTTACCGTCTTTGACTTCATAGACGCAAAGTTCATCCATTTTTACTCTTCCTCTATCTTTAAAGGTAGCATCCATCATCATCGTCATCGAGAAATGGTTACCTGCGACACTTGGCTCTCCGATAGAAGAACCGTGGAACTCCTCCATAGACTCATTCCATGCTTTACCTTTTACAGCCATTGCTTCTAAGCCTTCACAGATTTCCATCTGAGCACCTTTAGGCTCAATACTTACACAATCTTTTGAATACATTTCTTTATAAACTGTCTCATATTCACCTTTACGACAAAGATCAACTAATCTATTTGCTATTTCCTGTGTTGTCATTTAGTTTATGTTTTAGATGTTCCTTTAATAATAATTCATGCTCTAATAACCATGAACTCAACACAAAGATACTACATTGAAACTCATTTATAAAAATTGGATCAATTTTGATTGTACAATTAGTGAAATAATTTTCAGATTCGAGTTGCCAAACATCCAACTTCCAATTGCTTAATAAATATCTAAAAAAAATACTTGATCCAGAATCCTAAACCAGTAGTAATATTCGCTTGCGAAGTAAAAACTTGCCTAAAGAGTTGAAAACTATTACCTTAACAACTACTAAATAATTCAATTTCAATCTCAAGGCATCAACGAGAAAGAATAAATCGACAGAATCTAATGATGTGAGACTTATTAAACAAGACCAGTCAGGTATTCAAAAAATGTATAGTACAGAAATAACAAATGTGATTGAGATGAATAAAAGACCAAATCTTACTAGAGACATTTCAATACAAGACTTCAAAGATTTCTATTGGCTAAAAGAAGAATTGATGAAATTTTGTAAGGATGAAAATCTAAAATCTACCGGTAATAAGATAGAGATTTCATCGCGAATAGAAACTTTTATCTTAACTGGCCAAATTAGTACAGACCTAGTATCCATAAAATCAACATCCTCCTTTGATTGGAAAAACGAGAAACTTTCTATGGATACCAAAATAACAGACAACTATAAAAACACCGAAAATGTAAGGGCGTTCTTTAAGGAATGCGTAGATCCTCGTTTTAAATTTAATGTGCCGTTTATGAATTGGATGAAATCAAATTCTGGAAAAACACTTGCTGAAGCAGCCGAAGAATGGAAAAACATAAAATCCAATTCAAAGAATGACCTCAAGGGTAAGGAGATCGCACCCCAATTTGAATATAACCAATACATTAGAGATTTCAGTAAAGACAATCCTTGTTCAAAAAGAGAAGTTGGCATTAAACTCTGGAAGGCAAAAAAAGGAATACGAGGAAACAATGTTTATAGTAAAGATGATTTCAAACTACTGGAATAACAACTTAAAATACAACTCAACTTGACGTAGGTGGGTTAAAATCACTGTAATCTAAGTCACTTATCGAAACATTAAAAAGTTGTTATTGCTACTTGTCGCTACCTAGCCATGGATTAACTGCGAAAACCACATCACTACATTTGGTCAACGAACGTCTGCTTACATAAGCGACTCTAGACCGCTGATTCCGTAAAGAATAAGTTATAATCCAGAATCTATCAGTTGCCTCCATCACATATAGGGGAATGAAGTCTTAAGAACGACTAATACTTAACGGCTAGCCTCGAAATAGCGACTTTTAGCTATATTTAGCAGCGGAATGGTAATTTAAACTGTCTATTAATATAATAGTGATGCAATTATATAACAATCCATATAAAATTGCCACAACTGAAAAATAACAACCTAATGAAAAAAAGTAAAATTTTCGCTTTTGCCCTATTTTTAGCTGTATCAAGTCTAGCTGTAGCGCAAAACGTCCCTATTCTTGACTTTTCACTTAATAATTTTGGCCAAGTTCAGTTGGAAATAGAGGCTTCCGCGGACAAATACTATGTATTGACTGCATTGCACGAGCCGAACACTACATACGAGTCTGTAACTTCGATCACGATGGGTATCGATGGAAACATGATTATATCTGAACCTGCGGCTGGTTTTCCAATACAAAACTATAGGGTCACAGAGCACTCCATTGCTAATCCAGATGATATTGATGGAGATGGTATAGATGATATTACAGAATTCAACAATATGCCTACTGATGCTCCACTCAACCATGCAATGGCTATTGATTTTATACATGGTACCACTTCGATCGACAATTACGAAACCTTCGCTGATCTATCCGTAGTCCAGGATGTTCCATGGGCGCCTTTTCTAAATGGGACGCAATTTGTAAAATTTGGCATCCTAGATAGGGATACTGACGAACCAAGGGTATATTTCATCAACAGTAACACATATTCAATTCATGCTAACTTTTTTAGTGGAGCTGGAATTGGTGTGAATGGAGATGACGGATCTGGAGAGATCGTTTTTAATCCAAATGAAATTCTACCTAACGGAGCAATTGGAAGCTATTCTTTTAATTTCTCATTTGGAGACGCGAAAAATTTTGAAGCTACTCAAAGGACTTATGAATTACTAATAGCTAATATGCCTTACCTTCAAAATAATATGCAGCATTTTATTGGAGATGGTGGAGAATCAGAATACTTAAATCAATATCAGTCGGACTATCAAGGATCAAGAATAAATGTAGTGTTAGAATCTGAAGTTTTCGGAGATGTAGATTATATACCATTTAATGAAGCAGAGGGATTTGGTTTCTTTAGAAAAATGGAATTGGATGAAAATCCAGGATCAAGAGATATTGTACTTTATGATGCCTTGCCTAATTCATTACCTAGAGTGGGTGGCATCATTACTTCTGTGATACAAACACCATTATCTCATGTCAACTTAAGAGCCATTCAAGATAATGCTCCAAATGCATATATTAAAGAACCTTTGGACATACCAGAAATAGCTGACTTATTAGGTAAGTATATCTATTATAAAGTAGAATCAGAAAACTACGAAATTAGAGAAGCAACTTTAGAAGAAGTAAATGCCTGGTATGAAAATATAAGACCAACTGAAGCTCAAATACCTGAGCGAGATCTTAGTCAGACAGCTATATTGCCATTAGATGATATAGAGTTTGAGATGTCTACTGCATTCGGAGCAAAATGTTCTAATGTAGCCACGATGAGATCATTTGGATTTCCAGAAGGAACTATACCTGATGGATTTGGTATTCCATTTTACTTCTATGATGAATTTATGAAGTTCAACGGATTTTATGATGAAGTAGAAACTATGATTTCTAATCCTGATTTCATAAATGATCTAGAGACTCGTATAGATATGCTTAAGGACTTTAGAAAAGATATAAAGGACGCTCCGATGCCACAATGGATGTTAGACGAACTGCAAGCTATGCATGATTTATTTCCTGAAGGTACACCAGTAAGATGTAGATCAAGTACTAACAATGAAGATCTTCCAGGATTTAGTGGTGCAGGACTATATACCTCCAAAACACAATATCCTGAGGAAGGTCACATTTCTAAATCTGTAAAGCAAGTATACGCGAGTATGTGGAATTTTCGAGCTTATGATGAACGTGACTTCTATAGAGTAGATCAATACATCGCTGCGATGGGTATCTTATGTCATCCAAATTATAATGAAGAAAAATCAAATGGCGTTGGAGTAAGTATTGATCCTATATACAATACCGAAAATACATTCTATCTCAATACACAGGTTGGTGAATTTTTGATTACAAATCCTGACGCTAATTCTATTCCTGAAGAAATCCTTCTCAATGAAGATCCAAATGAAGGATACACAATTTTAAGAAACTCTAACTTAGTTCCTATTGGAGAATTAGTTATGGGAGAGGAATATCTTGATTTGATGAGAAACTACCTTAAAGTGATCCATGATGAATTTGCTATACTTTACAATGTAGAAGGTGTAGATGGATTTGGTATGGATATCGAATACAAAGTTACAGCTGAAGATCAATTAATAATCAAACAAGCTAGACCTTGGGTATCATTTTGGGCCGACATCAAGTCTACTTATGACCTAGGAGTAGAAGAAGTAACTGCTCCTGTCACGTCATCTAGTTTAAGCGATTCCGAAATAGTAACAGCAAAAATCAAAAATGCTGGAATCAGAGTTATGAAAGATTTTGAACTTTCGTTGTATGTTGATGACCAATTTATAGAAACGATTCAAGTAGCCGATGAAGTAAATCCTCTAACGTCTGCCGAATTTCAATTTACTATCCCTCAAGATTTTTCTACTATTGGAGAATATAATATACGAACTATTGTATCACACCCTGATGATGGATATGGTGTCAATGACACCCTAGATATGGTAATAAACCAATTACATTTTCTTGAAGCTGGTCTTACAATAGTCGATGTTGAATCAGATTGTGGTAGCCGTATCGAGATCACGGCCAATGTAGCTAACTATGGAGAAGCCACATTCTATGAAACTGAAATCGAAGTTGTTTCCAATGGAATGATTGTCGATATAATTAATTATGATTTCAGTATCCCTTATCTAATTGATGTAGATATCGTAATTCCCGTTACTGAAAACCTCCAAGAAAACAACAATGAAATTACGTTGAATCTAGTTAGAGTAAATGAAGTAGAAGACGCAATATCAGATAATAATTCTGCTGTATATACTGGTGATTTGGATTCTACTCATGACTTTGTTACGTTGACTATAAATGCGGACAATTGGCCGCAAGAGACATCTTGGACCGTATATGACGAATTAAATGATGATGTTGTACAATCTGGATTCTTGAATAGCGGCGATGTCGTGTACACTAGCGAAATTTGTGTGGACTATGGCTCTTGTTTTTCTTTAACCCTTTATGATACTGCAAATGATGGAATCTGTTGTGGTTTTGGTGAGGGAGATTTTTTAATGACTAATTCTTCAGGTGAAGTTATGTTCACTAACGATGGTGATTTCGGAAGTGAAACAGAAGAGTTATTCTGCCCTAATGGGGAGGGATGTATCTTTACTACTGACATACTCACTACCCTAGCGTCTGATGAAAACAGTTCCGACGGTTCCATAACGATCACTCCTATTGATGGATTTGGGCCTTTTGAATATAGCATAGATGGTGGGAATACTTTTAACACTAGTAATACTTTTTCAGGTTTAGCACCAGATGATTATACTATTGTTGTGAGGGATGCTTCTAAGACTTGTATCCAAGAAGAAACAGTAACTGTGGATTTTGATCTTTTAGATAATCTAAATGATCTTTACTCAGGAAACTTTAAAGTATACCCCAACCCTACCAAGGAAAATCTAGTCATTGAAATAGATGAATCTTTTGATATACTAGGAGACATCAATGTAGAAATTTATGACTTCTTAGGAAGACGAATACAGAAAAACATGATCTCTCGAAACGGACAAAAAACTGAAACTGTATTATCGTTAGCTGAATACAATTCTGGAACTTATGTCATCAAATGTTTTAACGAAAATTTTGAAACTCACTTTAAAGTGATTAAGATATAAGACTAATATTTTTTG
Source organism: uncultured Saprospiraceae bacterium (assembly GCA_938015435.1). GTDB lineage: Bacteria > Bacteroidota > Bacteroidia > Chitinophagales > Saprospiraceae > UBA1994. The sequence continues at coordinate 237,813 of CALLPN010000013.1, read as the reverse complement.
AAAAAAAATTAACGGAGTCCTAATATTCGCAATCGCAATATTAGGACTTCATTTTTTATATGGTTGACTAGTATTTCTTACCGTTGCTTAATGATTAAAAACATAATGACTCCACAGAAATAATCAATACCACGCGATTGTGCAATTTCAAAAAACTCTAAAACAAATAACGGATTGAAAACAACTCACCTCATCGCAAAGCAATTAAGGGATGTATATACGAATGGCAATTGGTCATGGGCTACACTCAAAGAAAAAATTGCTGATGTTACTTGGACAGAAGCGACTACCCAGATCTATGATCTCAACACTATCGCTAGCCTAGTCTACCATATCAATTACTATACTCACGAAGTTGCCAATGCATTAGAAGGCAAAGCATTTACCGCGAGTGACAAGTTAGCTTTCATACATCCACCTTTAACTTCAGAAGAAGATTGGCAAAATATGCTTGTTGGTATATTTGAAGATGGAGAACGATTAGCTCAGCAAATAGAAAGACTTGATGATAACATTCTAAGCGATTACTTTCAAGAAGAAAAGTACGGTAGTCACTACAGAAACTTTTGCGGTATTATAGAACACTTCCATTATCATCTTGGACAAATAGTTGTGATCAAAAAAATATTAAACGCTCAAAAGGAAGTTAATTAATAGATTATAATTGTTTTACAAAGTAAGCATCACAACCACTATGACCAGTAGACCCCATATTACAAGTTAACTTTTTAAAATCATTTTTATAATATAGATGATTCGCAGCCTTCATCGCTTCAAGGGTTTCTAAATAACATTTGGAATAGTTACGAGATTTTGCTGCCTCCACACAAGTATCAATCATTAATTGACCTAAGCCTTTACCTCGAAGTTCTGATAGAAAATACATTTTCTTAAGTTCACAAGTTTCAGAGTCGCCTCCAGACAATGGACCGATGCCTCCACATCCATAAATGACATTCTCATGATCCGCTATTACAAAAAATGCAGACTGATCATTGGTATAGGCCTCATACATAGATTGTACTTCCGGATCGCTACTACTGTACCCTTCTCCGATACACCCAAAATCAGCCATCACAGAGAGTATGATTTCACTTACTCTTTCATTATCCGATGGAGCGATAATTCTTATTTGGTATTTAGACTTAGAAGTATCCATTGACATTAGCTAAAATTCTATTTTGAGTATCTGTATTATCAGTCCGATCAAATGTGTTACCAGTTATAATCTCATAAAGAGAAATATATCTTTCTGTTATCTCATCAACGAAATCATTGGGCATATCAGGCATAGTTTGACCCTCTAATCCTTGAAATCCGTTGTCCATCAGCCATTCTCTTACAAACTCCTTTGATAGCTGAGTTTGAACTTCATCAGCATCTTGTCTTTCTTGATATCCATCAGCATGAAAGTATCTAGAGCTATCTGGTGTGTGTATTTCATCAATAAGTATGATCTCATCGTTGTAGATTCCAAATTCATACTTAGTGTCCACTAAGATCAATCCGCGCTCTACAGCCATCTCCGTACCTCGCTGGAAGAGGGCACGCGTATAATTGCAAAGCGTAATCCACTGATCATGAGATACGATTCCTTGTTTGAGTATATCTATAGCTGCTATATCCTCATCATGTCCTTCGTCGGCTTTGGTAGCAGGAGTTATTATAGGTTCTGGGAGTCTATCATTTTGCTTGAGGCCATCAGGTAGTAATACTCCACATAACTCTCTCCCTCCTGCCTTGTATGTTCTCCAGGCGTGCCCAGCTAGATAACCTCGGATTACCATCTCCAATTTTATGGGTTGGCAAGCTTTACCTATCGCTACACTCGGATCTGGAATCCCTTCCAACCAATTGGGTACTATATCTTTAGTAGCTTCTAGAAAGTGTGTGGCAATCTGATTAAGTACTTGCCCCTTGTAAGGAATCGCTTTAGGTAAGATATGATCAAAAGCAGAAATACGATCAGTAGCAACCATTACAAGCTTGTCATTTACCTTGTATACATCCCTTACTTTACCATTATAAACTGAAACTTGACCGTCGAATTGAAAGTCTGTGTCTTTGAGTGCTTCTCTCACTGTAGATATAGTTAATATACTATTTTGAATAGGCCAATATGACTTATATACAAAAATACATCTCAATTAACAAGACATCTAATAATATTACAATAAATGAATATGAACTGAATAAAAAGTGGATTCTAAATTACTATACTGGAGTATTACAAAAGACCTACGAAGTAATACACTACATGTTTATAATAGAGTTACGATCGATTATAATGTCTTTGATCTCCTTCAGTACAGCATATTCTTCTGGCATTACCTTTTTAACGGCATCTTTAAAACTTACAAACGCTCCTTTCTCTGATGATGCAGGTACTACTTGCTTGATTTTACGCTTCACACGTTTTACATCATGTTTGATGATACCTTTAATAGAAGGTATATCATGCCAATCACCTTCAATGGCTATAGTACGAGCAGCTGGTTGAGCGTTGCTGTTAGAATGATCTAACATAATGTCATTCTGGGTAAATCTCGAAACGTCACTTTGCATCTCACCATTAGGAATTTTCCATGCCTCTGGATCTTCATCAAGCTCTGCATTGATCAAAAAGAATTCTAACCCTTTCTCGTGAAAACGGTAAACCACTACTCTCGCTAAATCTAAAACACCCATGATAATGAAACTTATGAATTGTAAATATATAACATAAACAGCTATTGCCGGTTAATGTTGTAATTGTAAATATAACTAATTGTTGACTATATATTACTTTTCTCTATCAAGTGTAGTTCTTTGGCGAGTATTTGCTGTATTCTAGAGAGCAACTTAACCACTCTAACACAATACTAATGAAGAGAGACATCAAAAACATTGGATGTCGAGATGCAATATTTAAATGGAGCTAAATGGGGGCACAGACCGAGTTAATTTACGCGATTTTTTTACGGGTTCTTAAGCTATTTGTTGGTAAGATGTTGAGGGGGGGGGTATGTATAATACCTAGGCAATCTTGAAATAAAAAGTTACAGCAGAAATAACGACATCGAAAACAATACACACTCATCAAATCAGAATCAATACTAAGATCGAATAGTGCTTAGTTTAGCCTTACCTATCCTAGATAACTCTTAAGTGCGTTCTTATTTACTGATTTACGAAGTCTTCTGATGGCACGTTCTCTGATCTGTCTTACACGCTCTCTAGTAAGTCCGTATAAATCGCCTATTTCTTCCAACGTAGAAGCCGTTTTACCATTAAGCCCATAACAAGATGACAATACCTCTACTTCTCTTGGTGATAGCTGTGATAAGCCCATGGCTATCTCTTTCTGGAGTGATTCGTCCATCAAAGACATATCAGGTCTACCATCTTCATCATCTACAAATAAATCAAGCATAGTAGCTTCGCTGTCATCCGCAACTGGAGCATCAGTAGACAAGTGACGCCTTCCTCCAGCCATCATTTTAGCTACTTCTTCTACTTTGAGATCTAAGAGATCAGCTAATTCAGCTTCAGATGGCTCTCTTTCAAATTGTTGATTGAAATTAGTCACCGCTGCGTTAAGCTTATTGTATGTATTTACTTTATTAATCGGTAATCTCACTAGTCGACTGTATTCTACGATAGCCGCCAAGATTGATTGTCTAATCCACCATACAGCATAAGAGATAAACTTGAATCCCTTTGTCTCATCAAAACGCTTAGCTGCTTTGAGCAATCCTACATTGCCTTCATTGATCAGATCAGGAAGAGACAACCCTTGATTTTGATATTGCTTAGCGACAGAGACCACAAACCTAAGATTGGCACTTGTAAGTTCTTCTAATGCCTCTTGGCTTCCTTCTCTTATAAGCACTGCAAGTTCAGCTTCACGATTACCAGTAAGCAAATCTATCTTACTAATATCATTGAGATACTTATCAAGAGCAACGCTCTCTCTAACTGTGATCCGTTTTGTGATTTTTAGCTGACGCATACCGATTTAATATCTGATCTATATAGAGTACAATTCTAAAGCATAAAAAGTTCTACACTTTACATCGATTCATCACATTTGTATGATAATAATTCATAATGCTTTATTATGAACCTCGAAGGACTAAAAGACAAGAAATATACGCTTCGCTAATTTGCCTTGATTCCTTTCCAAACGGCTACTTCATTATTAGATACTAATCGAACCATATAGATCCCTTTTTCAAGTTGATCCGTAGGTATAGAATTTACTCCTTCTACCATTTCATATTCACTGATCAATCTTCCATTAGCATCGATCAATTGAGCTTTAGCTTTCGACTTTAATACCATAGAAATCTGATCATCAAATGGATTAGGATATACTTCTGTTAACCAGTCGAAATCTTCAATACTATTGACAAAGAAGCCAGCTACGTTAGATTTCAGTTGATATAGCGCGTGATTAGTATTACACTCTACACTTGTAGTAATCACGATTTGATAATAGGCATCTCCATCGAGCGCATCAGAGTCTGTATAAGAAAACAGATTCCCAGGAAGCGTCTCATAGATATCTAATGTACTAGGTGTATCACCTCTGTATATCACAACTTGATTATATTCAAGGCCTTCATATTCATCCCAAATGAGATTCATGTTTCCCAAAGAACCTTGGTTGATAGTTAGATGTATCGTTTTATGCGTGGCGCTTGGCTCAGATTCAAATCCACAAGAATTTGCTGATGTTACATAGTAACGATATGCTTGTTGAACAGAATTTGCTTCCGTATCGAAAAACATATTTTCTGGCCCAAACACTAGTTCACCAATTGGGTCAAATTGACTTACGGATGATCCTTCTCTATAGATATTATATTGTTCTACTCCTGTTAAATCTGCAGGGTCTTCCCAATATAGCGTATTGTATCCATTAGGATTGTCATTTGTAATGAGACATAGACTAGGTGCGCCTATAGTTTGGCTATTGATTTCTATGTCCAATTCCTGCATCTGGCAACCTTGGCTATCCGAAACCGTTACAGAATATACACCGACATTCAAATCACCCTGACCGTCTGCCGTGGGATCCAATCCTTCTCCAATCCAGCTATATACATATGGCGCCACTCCGCCAGTTACCAAAAGTTCTATTGCACCAAATGAAATGGCTCCACCGCTACAAGTCGCATCTTGTGTAAATACTTGTACCTCTAAAGGCTCTGCGCCTGTCAAATCGAACTCTTCAAATACCATACAGCCATTTGCATCTATGATCTCTAATGAATAATAACCTGCAACGAGATCGTACTGTGATTGAGCAAATTGATCTGCAAAAGAACCATTCCAATAGAACGTATATGGAGGGAATCCTCCGTTGACGTCTACTTCTATACTTCCCAATTGGGATTGTCCATCAACACAATCTAGATTCTGAATCGTAGCATCCACAATAATTTCATCCGGTTCGGTAATATTAAAAGTTGAAGACTCTGAACATCCATTAGTATCGGTTACTGTAAGCGAATATGTTCCAACCCCTAACTCACTAAGATATGTTTCATTTGAACCTTCGACTCCAGGCCCATCCCAAACAAATGTAAAATCTTCCGTACCACCAATTGCATTGATCTCAATAGCTCCTAACTCAGACCACTCATTATTAGTATTACAAGTCGGATTCATTACGTACTCAATAATCTCAATGGGTATAGGCCCGAATACATCCCATTGACCTACAAAATTGACATCTTGACTATCGGTAATCGTCAATGTATAGTAACTCTCGATCAATAAATCAATATCTTCAGTAATGGCACCATTACTCCAGAGATACATATAAGGAGGAATCCCTTGATCAAATGTAATATCTATAGATCCGGTTTCATCTCCCTCACACAGAGGACTTGTGACTATAGCTTCTATGTCTTGGGCTTGTAACCCATAAAAAGATAAAAGAATGAGTGCTATTATAAAACTCTTCATCGTAGATACATTTTGTTCAAAATCAAATTTTAATACTTAAAGTCTCGCCTTCAAGCTAATGAAACAAATGTAATACAATACTGCGGATATATAAAACACGTAACTCTCTTAGGTCCAATTTGTTACCATTACAATAAAGGGCTTCCCACATTACTGTAAGAAGCCCTTTTTATAAATCTATATAGTATTCAACTATAAATACTTTACTAACTACGCTCTGGCTTTGGCATTAGTACTTTTCTAGAAAGTCTCATTTTACCAGATCTTTCATCTATTCCGATGATTTTCACTTTGATAGATTGACCTTCTGTCAATACATCACCTACGTTTTCTACTCTATCCCAAGATATCTCAGAAACGTGTAGAAGTCCAGATTTACTGCCGAACTTAACGAATGCTCCGTATGGCATGATAGAATCAACCGTTGCATCATATTCGTCACCTACAGAAGGTACGAAAGTGATTTTTTCGATCTGCTCTTTAGCTGATTGTAGGCCTTCTGCATCTGTACTTGCGATAGATACTACACCTTTATCATCTACTTCTTCGATATTGATTACAGTACCAGTAGAAGCTTGCATCTCTTGGATTACTTTACCTCCAGGTCCGATTACCGCACCGATGAAACTCTTATCGATAATGATCTCAACCATACGTGGTGCGTGTGGCTTTAAGTCTTTATTCGCTTCAGTTAATGTCTTAGCCATTTCACCTAAGATATGTATTCTTCCTGCTTTCGCTTGATCCAATGCGGCAGTCAATGTCTCATATGGTAGACCATCTACCTTGATATCCATTTGGCATGCCGTGATACCTTTATCCGTACCTGTTACTTTGAAATCCATATCACCTAATGCATCCTCGTCACCAAGAATATCAGAAAGAATAATGTTACGAGTTCCATCTGAAATCATACCCATAGCAATACCTGATACCGGAGCTTTGATTTCGATACCTGCATCCATAAGCGCTAATGATCCAGCACATACAGTTGCCATAGAAGAACTACCGTTAGACTCAAGGATATCAGATACAATACGTATTGTATATGGACTCTCGTCTGGCAATACTTTTTTCAATGATCTACTTGCAAGATTTGCGTGTCCTACTTCTCTACGTCCAGGTCCTCTCATCGGCTTGATCTCACCTACTGATAATGCTGGGAAGTTATAGTGAAGCATGAATTTTTCGTACGTCTGTGATAACGCCGTATCTTCCATCTTCTTGTCTAGCTTAGTACCTAGAGTCAATGATGCTAGTGCTTGAGTTTCTCCTCTGTTAAAGATCGCAGATCCGTGAGCAGCAGGTAGATAATCTACTTCTGTCCATATTGGTCTTACTTGATCAGTCGCTCTACCATCCAATCTGATTTTCTCAGACATTACTACTTCTCTAAGAGTAGATTTTTTATGCTTATCAAAGTATTTACTTATGAATGATCCGTGCTCGGCCATCCATTCGTCACCCTTTGCTGCTGCAGCTTCTTTGAGCTCAGTTTTGATAGCTTTCAACGCATTTTTACGTGTAAGCTTATCCATTGCTCCTTTAGCTACGGCAAGTATTTTATCTGTAGTGGCTTCTTTTACTAATGTCATAGCTTCATCACTTGACGGTGCTACAGGAAGAACTCTTTTGACAGTTGCTGCCTCTCCTACTAGCTTAGCTAATTCGAGTTGAGCTGCACATTGTACTTTTATAGCTTCGTGACCTACTTTTATCGCTTCGATAAGTTCAGCTTCTTGACATTCATTGGCTTCACCTTCTACCATCATTACGTTATCCATAGTAGCGGCAACGATTATTTCTAGCTCTGCACCTTCTAGTGCATCTTTTTCTGGGTTTACTACATACGCACCATCGATCTTCGCTACTCTTACTTCAGAGATAGGTCCGTTCCAATTGATATCAGAAACTACGATCGCTGCAGAAGCTGCTAATGCTGCATAGGCATCAGGAAGGTTTCTCTGATCAGATGAGTGTAGTGTGATGATTACTTGAGTATCATGCATATATCCATCTGGAAATAGAGGTCTTATCGCTCTATCTACTAGTCTAGATATTAGGATTTCATAATCATTAAGCCTAGTTTCTCTTCTGAAGAAGTTACCTGGGATACGCCCTACAGAAGCGTACTTCTCTTGGTAATCTACAGATAGAGGAAAGAATGCTGCATTCTCTCTTGGCTCATGTGATGATACTATTGTTGCAAGCATCATTGTGTCTTCGATTCTAACCATTACAGATCCGTGGGCCTGTGTAGCTAGTTTCCCTGTTTCGATCGTTACTTCCTTACCGTCAGGAAGATTAAATGAAACAGAAGTAGGTATTTTTTTACCCATAATTTGTTTGAATTGTGTTTGTGTAACCTAGAACTTTTGTAAAGTCTTCTGTTTAGATCATTTTATAAAACAGCCGTATGCTGTATAAAAGACGCTTCAAGTATGAAGTATAAAATGATGTTAAACCCGCATTACAAAAGACCTCTAGAAATTTTAATTTATATTGATTGTTGTCTTTTCTATGTTTTGGAATGTACACCTGTGTGACATTCAATAAAGGGTAAGCATGAACATGTCATATGAAACACCGTAAATAGCGTAATCTTAGACTTACACAGTATTAAAAGGCTTCTGTAAGCCTTAGAGCCACAAAAATAACATTATATATCGCTGAATGTAATAATATGTATCCTAATTGTGCAGTACAGACCCCTGAAGTTTCTAAAACCTCGAAGGGTTGCACCATAAAAAAGGCATTCCTAATCCAGACTTTTGTGATAGTCCAATATAACCGTACTAAATCACAAAGCTTTATATCATAAAAGTCAACGATCAACCCTTAAAGAGCCTAAATCCAGACTTTTGTGATAGTCCAATATAACCGTACTAAATCACAATGCTTTAATATCATAAAAGTCAACGATCAAACCCTTTAAGAGCTTATACCAAGATCTTAATGATCCTCCAATTCAACTACACTAATCAAAACGCTAAATGTCATAAAATCAATGCTAAACAAAAAAAGCGCTTCCAATAAATTGGAAACGCCTTTGTAATCTTGAATGCAAACAGAAGCTTACTTTCTAATCCCAAGCTTAACGATGAGATCTCTATATTTTTGAATGTCTTTCTTTGCTAGATAGTCTAACATTCTCTTTCTTTTACCTACTAAAGTAAGAAGTGCTCTTCTTGAAGAGTGATCCTTATGATTTTTGTGTAAGTGAGCTGAAAGTTCTTTGATTCTGAATGTGAATAAAGCAGCTTGACCTTCTGTAGATCCTGTATTACCTGCTGTTCCACCGTACTCTGCGAAGATTGCTTCAACCTTCTCTTTTGGCATGTATGTAGCCATAATGTGTTGTTATTTATAGTGTTACCAAATGGACGATCACATGGATACGTCGTTAGCGAACGCAAATATAGTGTTTTTTTGGTTATTTATAGCTAATAGCTCCAAAGACCGATAGTTCCATCTAGAAACAATTTTCTACGAACTCTTCTTCCTTTTGAAGACGATCAATAAGAATACACCAAACAACAATAATCCACCAAGCAAATATAAACCCCAATTGCTTGACGGCAGAACTTCGACACCCGCACCAATCTGTATCAAACCCGCCCAATAGTATGGATGTGAACGCAGTTTATCAGAGACTTCTAAGTAATCTAGTTTGGATTGTCTTAATGCTTCAGAATAGCTATTTCCTTCTTCAATACCTTTATATATTCCCTTTATTATTTGCGACGATGAATAATCATCAATCGCCCAAAGGCTTGAAATAGTATTGTTAACTCCTGCCTCAAAGAAACCTCTTGTCAAGCTAATAACACCTTCCCCTTGAATGTTTTCACCACTTGCAGAATTACAAGCACTTAATACCATCAATGATATGTCTGTATCCAAATTAAGGACATCGTAACTATTAATAGATCCATCACTAAAAAATATTTCACTAAGTAAAGGATCATTAGGATTTACACATCCATGAGTAGCTAAGTGGCAAATGTTATAATCCACAACATTATTTAAGAAATAAGATGAATTATCCGAATGTTCTGATAAAGAATCCTTTTGAAATGTAGTATTGATATAATTCACTTCTTCTTGTGCATACTTAAGATTATACAATTCAACACCTTCACAATTAAAATCATTACCCGATTTAAATTTCGGAGCTACAGCCATAACGTTGATCTCATCTGCCAACTTCGTCTTCTTGAGCAATTGAGATCGAGAAAGCGAATATATAATGGGGCACTCTTCTACCAAATAAACATTACGTCCTTCCTTCTCAAAAGTAAGCGCTTCAAATGGCAAAGAATTCAATATTCCACTCGGCAAAATTCTTAATTTTTTGACTGCCTCTAGACTCTCAAAATATGATTTCAATAAACTACTAGCAATAACCTCTGACAATCCGTGAAGAATTTCTCTATCTCCGCCACTAGAAGGTGGATTAGAAACTAAATCTATAAATTCAGTTATTGAAGTATTTACCTCAGCTAACTCTACCCTATCGACCATCATCTCACCTTCAAATAACGTAACGGAATAAATATATTCTTTAGAAACATAAAAATCTATAGCCATTTCACCATCCTCAAGATAAGACATAAGATCTTTGGCATTCATGTTATAATCCAAATCCACAATTCCTTGTTTCGCTTTCTCTTCTCTAATTTTATTATCAAGTATCGTATAGTCTTGGTTCGCTTCAAAAAGACTATCCTTTAAGGACGTTAACAAACTACTATCAATTGAATCTTCCATTTTTTTCTTTTTTATTACCTTCTCGTAGAGTGCACGTTTCAATCTCAATTCCTTTTCTTTCGATATCTTTTTAGGATCTATATCTAAATCTTTGATTATGTTTTTGTAATCCACTTTGTCACTTAGAATTGCAGACTTGGTTTCACCCATTATTTCGTATACAAGCACTTGGTCATTTAATTCTCCTGCTGTAAGAAAATGATCATATACTAGTTGTAGAAAACTATCATAAACAGGAAGTGCTTTTTCTAAGACGTAAAATTTGGAATCCTCTTGAAGAAAGCTCTTTCGCATTAGTGCTAACATTTCCAATGTAAACTGAAAGGACTTTATAGTTGAGATATAATCAGATTCACTTTTGGTGAAATGATATCTTTTTTTTAATAATTCTGACTTTAAGGTCAATAATTTTAATGCTATTTCAGTATCTTTCATATTTAATACCGAAGGATTAAAATTTAAATCTTGAATCAAAGAATCCGAAAAATAACAAAGTCCTTTTTGAAGTTCTTTCAAGCCTAAGTCTAACTGACCATTTACTGAATAGAATTCTGCAAGATTAAAGTACATTCTTGGTATTACTGAATACTCAGAATCTGACCTTTCATTTCGAATAGCAAAACGTATTGCCTCTTGTAGATTTAAAATCGTTTTTGATTTATTTTCTAATTTCGAGTAATATTTTGACTTTACTTCAAAAACCCTATACTTTCTATACCCTGATTCTCTATGTAGATCAACAACTTTATCCATTAGTATTTTGGCCTCAAAAAGATCATTTAACTCAATATAAATTTCAGCTAATAAAAGATTATTATTAATATTTAAGCGATATTTTCTTTGAGATTTAGAATCATCTTTTGCCAAATAATCAAAAGATTTTTTAAAATTACTAATTGCACTGGAATATTGTAATTCTTTACTATCAATTTTCCCTAGCACACTATAAAAAAAAGCTTTTTCAAAATTTGCAAACTCTATTTCAGCAAGCATCAAAATAGCCTTAAGACAATATTCTCTTGACTTTACAAAATCTCCCATAGAATTATAATCTACCACTAGAGCCATATATAAAAATGATTTAAGATACACAAATTCATTCAAATCTTTCACTAAATCAATGGCGTTTAACCTCAAAGATAACACACCTCTTAAATCACCAGTTAGCCTATACAACAAAGCTTTATCATGCAGGATATTAGACTTAAAATAAACACTTGCATTATTTAAAGTATCATCAGCATATTGAGTGGACTTCTGAATTGCATTACTAAAACCAGCATAATCTCCCAATTCATAATAAGTAATTTGAATAGATAACCTACAAGATTCATAAATATTAAAACTATCCTCAACTAAAGCAATGTCTGCCAACTTTTCCACATTAAGAATATACTCCATTCCCTCTCCCCAACTAATGGGATTTGAAATATTATCTAAACTATCTATAAAAGAAACTGTTCGGGAAATTTGTTCTTGAGCCGAAATTTGAAAAGTAGATAAAAGAGTAGAAAACAAAAAACAGACAAAACATTTTTGCATTATTCAGAATTTATTATGTAACTCACAGGAAAGAAAAAAAATGAATATTCCATCATCCTCATAAAAGTAAACTTAAATTAAATAGCTGAATTAAATATTAAGTTAACCCATTTGTTTTTTTTTGGAATCAAAAAAATCTATTCAGCAACAACAACATTCGAAAAAAAACGTCCATCAAATAGAAATGAATGGACGCGATAAATTTTAATCGCAAGTCAAAATAATCAAATTTTAATAAATTTATTTGACTGTATTCTTCCTTCAAAATCTTTAAAATTTGAAATATAAATCCCTGCAGGCAAATCACTAATATCTAGTTCATGTACTCCATTAATTTCTAAATCTATGACCCCATTTATAAATTCCTGTCCATTTAAATTGAAAATAGAGTATCGAGTACTATATTTTCTGTTCACTACAGAAGTTACCGTTAATTGATTATAATTAGTAGAAATTTTTAACGCATTTGGAAATGCATTAACTAAAGAAATGAGACCATCAAATCCAACACTATTACAACATATACTAGCAACTATTTCCGTATGAAATGAACATTCTTTTTGAAGCAAACTGCTAAATATCAAATTTCCAAGTTCGCAAGCATTTACCTCTTCCATATCCCCTCCAATATTACAATAAATATTGAGCGTGAATGTTTGATATTCCGAATAACCTCCACCTTCATCTTCATTAAAAACACAGTTTGTTTTTGTAGTAGGTATCTGCATTGCAATGCCGTATTCCGTTGCTAAAATACCGTTTACATGAATTATTTCACCATTACTAATATCTATGAATGAACTTAGAGGCTTGTATGTTGTTTGAGCGGATAAATTTGATGTTATACCAACATAAAGATCACAGTCATATACCTGATTAATCATTTCGATTCCTGAAAACTGTGGTAATAGAAGATAAACTTTTACCCCATTTCCTTCTCTAAGACAACCATCACCACCTCCAATATCGCTAGTACTTGTAGTTGAATTTGAAGAATTACTGGTACTTCTAAGTTGCCCTTGAACGGGCATCGAAGCCCAACCAAAGACAAAAGCAACAATCATAAACTGCACTAAAAAATTAAATCTTTTACTCATTATAATAAATTTTAAAAAGTTGTAAGTATCATTAAATATCGAGTATGTATTCCTTTAGTACAAAAAAGGTAATCGATAATTCAATAAAAAGAATAAAAATTACAAATCGCTCTCTTGTCGATTTCCGCAAATAGCTGTAATATAAGAGATTATGAAGAAAAATCTAATTTGTCAATTAGTTTTGCAGTTTAATGACATTTATCAGCTAGTTAGTTCTCAACACAGAAACGAAAGATTAAATCTTTAATAGCTCAACAAACATTATTAACATCTTCGAATCTAGAATAACCGCACTCTTTATTAGTTAAATCCCAAAACATAAAAAGTGAGAACTTATTCCTTCATTTGATACATTATACAATTATCAGTCTTAAGAGATTTAATCATAGCTTATTGACTTTAAAATAGTACATCTACCAGTTTTTATAATTTATTTGATATTTATTTCAGATATAATACAAACGATCATTCAACTCATACACATCTGATTATTAACAACTTACATCTCAATCAACCAAATATACAGAGCATCATCATGCTCGACTTCAATTTTACATATCCATTTTTCTCCATATTTAAATTACCTTTTTACTTTTAATTGTATCTATTAATGTTGACAATAATCGCGGATAGTTTACATTGAGAGAATATATTAGAATAATAGTTTACCTATACTCTTATGTCAGCTACAAAGAAACAACCACTATGACCGACGAACTTATAATAAAGCACCTTTTGGATAATACCAGTAAGAGTAACGAACGAGCTTTTAAATGGATCTACGAAAACTATTACCAGATGATATTACATTTTGTTACAAATAACTCTGGTACAAAGGATGATGTTAAAGATGTGTTTCAAGATGCCTTAATATCCCTTTACAACAATGTCAAACGAGGATCCTATCGTCCGGAAAGTAAGTTATCGACATATTTTTTCTCGATTTGTAAAAACAATTGGTTCAAAAAGTTACGCAAATCTGGACGTATGACTTCGTTAGAAAATAAGGGATACGAGCATTTAAAATCAGACGATAATGTAGAAACAAGGATTGAATATACAGAACAACAAAAATTGATAGGAAGACTTCTTCATACAATTGGTACTGAATGTGGAAAATTGTTGAAGTTATTCTATTTCGAAAAAATGAGAATGATTAAAATAGCTGCAGAAATGGACTACTCGTCGGAACAAGTAGCCAAGAACCAAAAATCGAAATGCATGAAGAAACTGAGAGCCGTTGTTATGTCAAGTGATGACATTCAATATCAACTCCGAAACTCAATTTAACATCTTGAATAATACCTAATAATATGAATAGTAAAGAATTAGAACAATTGAAAGATAAATATGCCATGGGTACTCTTTCCCCAGAAGAACATGCAAATCTTGAAGTGGAATTACTTCAAAATTCCAATCTTAAAAAAGACCTCAAGATCCATAAAGATATGGTAAATGGTGTCCAGTATGCTGGGCAATTAGAACTTAAAGAAATCATAGATAAGATACATAACGAACATATCGGAGAGAAACCCAAAAAGAAGATTAACACTGTAATCTCTTTGGCCATAGGATTACTTTCTCTGCTTGCAATTATTGGATATTTCATCTTGAATGAAAATTCAGAAGGTAAGACCAGCCCAACTTTGATATATGCAGAATTCTACACACAATATAAACCTTCAATATTAAATAGAGGAACCTCATTAGATGAGGCAATCATAAAGTTTAATGAAGCTTATATCGACAAAAACTATCAAGAAGCCTTACAGATTATAAAACCATACTTAGCCGAGAGTAACAATGAAATAAAACTTACCGCTGCTATAGCCGCTAATGAGGCTGACGACTTGATACTATCACAAAAGCTATTGGATGATATCATCGCCGATGATGATTACTACTTTGGGGACCATGCTAGATGGTATAAGGCATTAATCAAATTAAAAACAAATGAAATCAATTCTATAAAAGAAATACTTGCACCCTTAATCGCTAATCCAAAGGCTGATCACCATGCTAAGGCAATAGATTTAGTTGCTAAAATCGAAGGATAACGATTCCCCTAGTAAATTACAATGCACATTTTATTACTTAAGATGTAAGTATTATTGCTTCTCATTATAGCAATAGTCTTGGCTGCCAATGATCTTGGTGGCCATTGGCTGTAGAGATATTTATTCATTTTCCAGTGACATCCTACCATAACTAATCCTTGATTATATTACCTTAAAGCTCTAAAGTCAAGATAATCATATGTCCATACGCTTCGTCCTATACAGTATCTGTTACTTGTACTATGGAATGACTAGTGTACATGCACAATCCATCCGTATCAACGAAGTACAGGCCTCCAATACCATCTACCAAGATGAAGATCAAGACACTCCAGATTGGATAGAGCTATATAATACTACGGGTCAAGAGATCGACATGGAAGGATGGTCACTTACGGATGACCTAGATAATGGGACCTATTGGAGATTTAATAATACAACCTTGGCAGGATTTGAGTATCAATACTTATGGGCCTCCGGCAAAGATCGAAAAGAGAGAAGTATTACTCGATCACTAGTACGCGAAGATCTTCTATTTAGATATACCGTTCCTTCTCAAAATCTAGGCGATGACTGGAAAAATACGGATTACAATGACAGTACCTGGGATCAAGGTCTAGGAGCATTTGGATATGGCGATGGAGATGATATGACCATAGTACCCAATGGTACTAGATCTATATTTATCAGAAAAGAATTCAATATCGCTGATGCTCAGAACATCATAAATCTCTACCTAGATATAGATTACGATGATGGATTCGTAGCATATATCAATGGTACTGAAGTAGCAAGAAACAATATCAATGGTAATAATCCTAGCTATCTTTCATTCGCTATTACAGACAAAGAAGCTAAGATGTATAGTGGAGGCGATCCTGATCATTTTGAGCTATTGGATCATCTCGACCTATTACGTGATGGTGAGAATGTACTCGCTATACAAGTACATAATAATGTGACTTCTTCTTCAGATATGACCTTAAGACCATTTCTCACCGCACGATACCGCAATACGACAGAGGAAGGTGCCGACATTCATCCTATACTCGATTATAGTTCTGCGGGATTACATACTGACTTTAAGATCTCTTCCGACTCAGAGACGATCTATCTCATAGAGCCTAGTGGTGACATTCATGATAGTATCACCATAGCGAACCTGCCCACCGATATCTCCTTTGGCCATAGTATCAATGGGGATCTAGCCTACTTTGACATCACGACTCCAGGAGAGGCAAATGGTTCTGTATCATTCCAAGGTATATTAGATAATGATATTATATTTTCTGATGATGGTGGACAAGTAGATCCCCTTACTTTAGCATTGAGCACTGGTATTCCATTTACCAGTATTAGGTATACTACCGATGCTACCGAGCCAAGGGCTAACTCCCAGATCTATAACACACCGATCAATATATCGGCTACTACGACCGTCAGAGCAGCACTCTTTAGAGATGGATATCTACCTTCCAATATCAGTAGTAGAAATTATATCATAGGACCTAATCATACGATTCCTATCATGAGTCTTATTACCAATCCTATCAATCTATTTGATGAAGAAGAAGGGATCTATAGCTATGGAAATAATTTCAATAATGAACTACCCTATTTTGGTGCTAATTTTTGGAAAGATGAAGAGAAGCCAATTCATATTAGCTATTACGGAATAGACAATGAATTGAAAATATCACTTAATGCGGGAGTCAAAATTTTTGGTGGTTGGAGCCGTGCTTTTGATCAGAGGTCCTTATCCATATTCGCTCGCAAAAAATATGGACCTAGCAATATCCAATATCCATTATTCGAAGAGCGAAACTACCAATCCTACGGTGCTGTGGTATTGCGTAATGCAGGCAATGATAACATGGCCTCTAATATCCGTGATATTATCAATCATGAACTTATCAAAGACCTAGACCTAGAGACTCAAGCATACCAAACGGTAGCGACTTATATCAATGATGAATACTGGGGAATATATCACCTCAGAGAAAAGGTAAACGAACATTTCTTAGCTAACAAATTTGGAGTCGATCCAGACAGTATAGATCTATTAGAGTTTGATGCTGATGTGATACATGGTGACAATTCTGATTACCTATCCATGATCAATCTAGCTACGAGCGGAAACATATCTAACCCCAATGTGTATGAAGCATTAGAGGAGCGAATAGATATAGATAATTTTATCGATTATTTTGCAACTCAGATCTATATCGACAACTCTGATTGGCCAGGCAATAACATCAAATACTGGAAGCCCAAAAACGGAAAATGGAGATGGATTTTATATGATACTGATTTTGGTTTAAATCTATTTCAAGAGTTTGGTCATTTTCATAACACCCTAAATTTTGCACTAGAACCAAACGGACCTGATTGGCCTAACCCTCCTTGGTCGACTGTTCTCTTTAGAGCTTTAGTGGAGAACCAAAGTTTTAGAATTAAGCTAGTCAATAGATTTGCTGACTTTATGAATTCGAGGTTTTCAACTGAAAATATTAGAAATACTGTTGAACAAAAAGTGGATGAATTACAGCCAGAAATAGTTCGACATTATGACAGGTGGAATGTAAGCCTAGGCAATTGGTCTAATCAAATTAATAGGATTATAAACTTCGCAGATCAGAGACCTGATTTAATGAAAAGCCATATCAGAGGACAGTTTGGATTACCCGCAGTACATAACATTAATATCACTAACCCAGAGTCCAATAAAGGCTATGTAAAAATTAGTACTCTTATTATCAAAGAAGAAAGTTGGGATGGCGATTATTTTGAAGGTAATCCATTCACCATAATAGCTATTGCTAATCCTGGATTTACATTTAGTCATTGGTCTGGCAGTGTCAATTCCAGTAATGAATCATTGAGTATTGACATCACTAATGCAATGACAGTTGTTCCACATTTTGAAGAGACAAATATTACAGAACCTACAGTAGTTATCAATGAGGTAAACTACAAATCTTCTAAGGAATCAGATGCAGGAGATTGGATCGAATTTTACAATCCGAGCACTCAAGATATCGATCTGACTAATTGGTACATCAAGGATAGTAATGATGAAAACATATACGAGATACCAGCAACAATATTAGAAGCAGATCAATATCTAATCATAGCTGCAAATGACAACAAATTCCAATCTATACATCCTGATATCGAACACATAAGTGAGCTTAGTTTTGGATTATCATCTGATGATCAAGTGAGACTTTTCGATGCTACTAATATGATTATTGATTCAGTGAATTATAATAGTTTTTCGCCATGGCCAATCCTGGCCAATGGTCAAGGATTTACATTAGAACTTATTAATCCATTACTAGATAATAATCTTGGAGAAAATTATAATACCCTCAATATAAATGGTAGCCCTGGACGAAAAAATATATTAGAAACCAACAATCTTAATTTAGAAAATATTGAATCCATTTCAATATTTCCAAATCCTGTATCTGACCAATTAAATCTTTTGATAGATGCAAAACAAAATGGTCAACTTAGCATTACAATATTAGATCTGATGGGAAGGAAAGCCATCTCGAAATCCATTCAAAATTACAACTCTGGGTCCAATCAATTTACGATCAATGTAAAGCATCTGGTTAGTGGAAATTATCAAATCAATATCAAGGATAGCAATGGTAATAAGATGACTAAAGCTTGGATAAAGTTGTAGTTTATTGTGGAATTATTTGAGAATCTAAATTTACGCTTCTTACCCACTCGACTGCTTGGTCGATACTAAGAGAATCATCGACATTATATTCTTCTATAGATTCTCTTCTAAGCGCGGTAAGATAACCACCTGAATCTACTTTTTTCCCAATATCAAAAGCTAGAGATCTTATGTATGTTCCTTTTCCACAGGCACAAAAGAAGTCAAGATTAGGATTATCTAATGGTTGCAATGCAAACTCATTGATCATCACATCCCTAGATTTGAGTCCTATCGTTTCCCCTCTACGTGCTAATTTGTATAATGCTTGGCCATCCACTTTGATCGCTGAAAACATGGGTGGTATCTGAGCATACCCCCCGACAAAAGACTGAGCAGCTTCAATAAGCATATCATCTGTAATATGATCTGTAGGATAACTTTGATCTTCGTCCGATTCTGCATCATAACTTGGCGTCGTCGCACCGAGCTTTATAGTACCTGAGTAACTCTTATTGGCAGAAGTAAGGTCATGTAGAAGTTTGGTATATTTACCAATACATAAGAGTAGTAATCCCGTAGCCATTGGATCAAGAGTACCACTATGACCGACTTTAAATTTCTTGACTTTGAGGTGATGACGAATGGCATGTCTCACTTTATTGACTACATCAAAAGATGTCCAATCTTTAGGTTTGTCAATCAAGATCATAGCTCCAGATCTAAGATCAAAGTCTGTTGGAAGATGATTAGTTGTAATGATTTTATCCTGCTGCAAAGACATATACAATACCAATGATTGCTACCACTACACAGTAGTAAGCAAAATGTTTGAGTTGACTATTTTTCACTAATTTGATCATCCATGTACATGCCAATAAACCTGTAAAGAATGCTGCTGCGAAACCCAATCCTAGGTCTAAGAAATTAACTTGAGTACTCGTAAAATCTCCATCAAGAAGATCTTTCGCAATCTTTCCAAAGATCAATGGAACAACCATCAAAAATGAAAATCTTGCTGCCTTTTCTCTATCTACTCCTAATAGTACTGAAGTAGATATAGTGGCACCAGATCTAGAAATACCTGGCATAATAGCTATTGCTTGAGAAATACCAATTAGAATTGCATTACTATACGATACTCCCTTATCTGTTGTCTTTGCCCTGTCCGCTACAAATAACAATGCCGCAGTTACTAATAACATACAGCAAACCAACAAAACATTATTACTGAAAAGTGAATTGATCTGCTCTTCATACAAGATACCAATAAACGCTGCAGGTATCATTGATACAATAATTTTCAAAGCGAAATGTCTAGATTCATTATCAGAAAACAAGCCCGTAATAATCTCCATTACATCTTTCCTAAATACAACCAATGTACTGAGCGCTGTAGCGAAATGCAATACAACGGTCATGAGCATACTGGCTTCTCCAATATCATCATTCCCAAGTATGACCTTGGCTAATTCTAAATGCCCACTACTGCTTACGGGTAGAAATTCTGTAACACCTTGTATCACACCTAATATTATGGCCTGCAAAGCATCCCACATAAAGATTTATTTTTAATTGATTGTACTTAAGAGCAGATTATTTCTTGGCAAAAATTGCATAGATCTGTAGGCTTAGACCTAAAAGAATTACTATTGGTGCTATCAATGTTCGTCGTGTGCTGTATATAAGATCTTCGTCCCAAACATCAGGACTTGGCATACTACCTCCAGACATAAGCAACATACCGAGGCCGATAAGAACTAGTCCGACCAACATAATCATAAAATTTTTACGCCCAAACAAAAAACCTTCAGTACTTACTGTGGCTTCTTTAAGGCTACTTGTAGTAGCTTTTAGATTGCTATCTGGTGACGACGTATTTACTACTACCTTTTTATTTCCCTTACTTTGGCTCATATGCTTATGTATAATACTAAATACAAATGTATTGAATTTTAGTCAATCGACACTTTCTATTTATATATTAACTAATAGTTTACAATCCCAACTATCAACCGTATAGTTCACTGAGTTTTTGTTCTAAAAACCCGTTAATCACCTTAAAGGTTGTAACCATCGTAATCAAAGTACTCAATAGGAATAAAATCAACAATGTCAATGCCAAATAAGGCCAATAAAGGATACTCCCAAAAACACTGATCGTTAGATATAGAATGGCTATTGTAGCCAATAAAGCTATGGCCGCAACAATAAATGCCCTTTGTCCGATAATCCGAC
The DNA here is from genome assembly GCA_938015435.1 of uncultured Saprospiraceae bacterium. Classification (GTDB taxonomy): domain Bacteria; phylum Bacteroidota; class Bacteroidia; order Chitinophagales; family Saprospiraceae; genus UBA1994. The sequence continues at coordinate 216,481 of CALLPN010000013.1, read as the reverse complement.
CATGTGCCAAATAAGGTTTCCGAATAAACGATTTGCGTGCACCTACTAACTCCATAGTCTTGATTTCCCAGCGATCTGCATATAAACTAAGACTAAGTGTATTATGAATAATGATCAATGCCAATGCCACAAAAACGATACTTAATAATAAAAATAAGAGGGAAAGCTTGTGTACAAAATCACTAATCCCTACATCGGATTCACTCTCGAAAAATACATCATGAACCAAAGGCTCATTCATAAGTAAGATATCCATGCTATCTAGGTTCTTATCCGTATATGCTTCAGCTTTAAGTCTAAATGTCAACATATCTCTGAAAGGGCTCTCAACACGGCCAAAACCTTCAAACATTTTATCACCCATAATTTTGCCTGCAGATATTTTATCATGATAAGCAATACTTCCAGTTTTCACTCCAGATTGCTGCATGATAGACTCTTTTACTGCCTCTATATCTGATTTATCGACATTATCCTTGAGTTCAATGACTACACTAACTTGCTCCTTTACCATTTGATCTATCTTTCCGGATTGGAGATAAAGCATTAGATATATACCTAGAAAGTATAGTACAATGGAAATAGATATCACTGCATATCTATAACTTGGCTTCGAAGTGTTACTTTTAGTATTATTCATAGTCTTAAGGTCAAATGTAAACAAAGAGATCTAATAGATTCAATTTTATCATATATGTCTAAAGCAATTTTGTCGATTATCGTGATTGTGATGTATATATCGGCATTTGGTCAAGTCACAGTTATCAATCCTGGATTAGAAGATACACCTAGCGACGCGACCGTACCACAAGGATGGAGTGCTTGTGCTTGGATGACCACACCTGACATTCTACCTGGCTACTGGGGAGTATACACAGAACCTTATGAAGGTGATACTTATGCAGGGATTATAACTCGCGAGAATAGCACATTTGAGAGTTTTGGCCAGAGACTGAGCGCCCCTTTATTGACGGATACTTGTTATCAGATGAGTATTCAACTTGCGCATTCCAAAGTGTATGCTGGATATGGCAAACCAATACGTCTCAGGATATCTATATCAGATGAACTATGCGAAGAGACACAAGTAATCTATACTTCACCGCTAGTAGATCATGAAGATTGGCGACCATATCGCTTTTCTTTTATGCCTACCCAAAAGGTACAATACATATTAATAGAGGCCTACCATAGTGATAAACCTTTCTCTCACAAAGGCAATATTTTGATAGATGCTATATCTTCCATCACTAACTGTTTGAAAGCCTGATGTGATAATTATAGATTTATTCAATATTCTTATTACCTTGAATTGATAAAATATAAACTCAATGAAAAATTTACTAGCCATACTTCTACTTTTAGGATGTTGTCAATTCTCTACAGCTCAGCTTAGTGCTGGTGCTGGATTGTCTATCATTACTGGTAACTCTACTGCTTTCGGCCTTCAAGGGAGAGTGATGTATGCCGCTAATGATGACTTTACTTTGGGAGTCGGGTACAACTACTATTTTGAAAAGACAATCGGTAACATTATAGATATTGATATTCAATATAGCTTAGTTGAAACGGATGGTGGCTTTACGATAAGCCCAATGGCAGGAATCAGAGTTAGTACTAAAGGAGAAGTAGATACTGATCTTCACTTAGGTTTATATACTGTAATACCTATTTCCGGATATCATTTTTATCTCGAACCAAAATTTGTGATTTCGCAAAATGATGCCTTTGTAGTTTCCACCGGATTTCGATTTTAAGTCAATCGTTTAAAACCAAATATTCTGAGTGAAAATCGGTCTATTTATTCTAGTAAAATGAATCTTTATATTGGACTTCTATCTCTCACAATATCAAACTTTATTAGAGAATGGTAGGTGTGGCGCTCAAGCCATATTATATGTGAATTACAATTCCACAATTAGAACTTTAATCCAAGCCATCCATCATTTTAAGCTATGAATACCTTTAGACTAATAGCTTTTTTGACTACAATCACATTTCTATACACTTGCCAAAACAGAAACATGTTAGTACATAATCTTGATATCCAAGGTCATAGAGGTTGCAGAGGTTTGATGCCAGAAAATACAATTCCTGGATTTATACGAGCCCTCAGATCTGGTGTGACCACTCTCGAAATGGATGTGATTATCGCCGCCGATCATAATGTAGTAGTCTCTCACGACCCATACTTCCACCACCATATTGCTACGGGTCCTAATGGTCTAGAAATCAATGAAGAGAATATGCTTTCGCATAACATGTATCTGATGGACTACTCTACTATAGCTAGCTATGATGTCGGGCTAAAACCCCACCCTAACTTTCCAATACAAAGAAAAATGCCGGCGACCAAACCTATGTTATCAATGGTTATTGATACTGTAGAAGCCTTCCTAGAGACTAATAACCTGCCTAAAGTGCAGTATAGTATAGAATTAAAACGAAAGTCAAAATACGATAATCAATTCCACCCTGATGGTGATACGTTTGTAAATGATGTACTTGGTGTACTATCAAAATATGATATTCAAGATAGGATAATCTTACAATGTTTTGATATTGAAACGTTACAGATCATACGTGAGAAAAAGCCTGACATAAAACTGGCCTACTTAATCGAAACTTCGAATGACTTTACAAAGAATATTGATAGTCTCGGATTTATTCCAGAAATATATTCTCCAGCATTTAAATTAATAGATACTCAATTGGTAGAATATTGCAATGAGCAGGGAATGAAACTTATTCCTTGGACGATAAATGAAGTAAGCGATTTAGAGCGTATCATGTTATTAGGAGTACATGGTGTGATATCCGACTATCCAGACAGGGCTATAGAAATATACGAAGGGCTTCAACTCAGTCAAGGATAATATGCCAATTATAGATTCAACTTACAATCCAAAATGGTGGCTGCGAAATGGACATACTAATACTCTTTACACCTATTTTTATAGACAACAAAAACAACCAGACTACCAAAGAGAAAGGTGGGATACGGTCGACGGAGACTTTATAGACCTTGATTTTATCAAAAAACGTAATCGCAAGTTAGCCATCGTCTCTCATGGACTCGAAGGTGGCAGTGACTCGCAATACATTATGTCAATATCCAACTTATTAAGTTCTGAAGGTTACGATATCTGTGCACTTAACTATAGATCATGTAGTGGTGAAATGAACAAGACTTTAACCATGTATCATAGTGGATTCACTATGGATCTCAATATGATAGTAAATAAGCTTGCTAAGGATTACGACGATCTTTATCTTATAGGTTACAGCTTAGGAGGTAATATGAATCTCAAATACACCTCTGATGGAATCTACCCTATCCATAGCAAAATCAGATCTGTGGTATCGGTATCTGCGCCTATAGATCTTGCAGGGTCTTCTAAGAGGATCTCCAGTTGGTATAATTATCATTACCAATATAGTTTTCTGCAAACTCTCAATGCTAAAATGCGAATCAAAGCAGTAATGCATCCAGAAGCGATCAATATCAATGATATCAAAAAGGTAAAGACGTTAATTGACTTTGATGATTACTTTACTGGACCATTACATGGGTTTGATGGTGCACAAGGTTACTATCGCAGTTGCAATGCATTGCAATATCTAGAGGCTATTACACTACCTACTTTGCTTATAAGTTCTGAAGATGATCCATTCTTAACCAAAAGCTGTATACCCTCAGAAATAGCAAAAACGAATAAAGACATTCATCTAATTGCAACTAAGTATGGTGGTCATGTAGGATTTACTACTTTTGGGGGCGATTACTATTGGCTTGACTATGAGATCCTAAATTTTATAAGATCAGTCGATGTAAAGGATTAATCATCAGTAGAATATCAGTATGAAAAAAGGAATAATAGCTTTCGTTACAGTAGCATTTATCGCTATGGTATCTTGTAAAAAAGATAATAAAAGTGAGATTGTAACACTTGAGATCTATACCGTACAGACAGATGGCGAAAATTTCGCACCTGACACAATGGCCTACTACGAGACTACCCACAAAACGGATAATATGATCCAAAAGACGGAATACTACTATTCTAATGGGAATCTCAAAGGAATAGAAAAATATCATTATAAAAACGCAGATACACTCCCATACGAATCAAAGTATTACGGACCAGATGATAAACTTCTCAGCTATTATGTATTGAGTTATGACAAGAAGGGTAACAAGATGATGTCCGCAGCTTATGACGGTTCTAATGATGAGTTGCTCCGAAGGGAAACATTTGATTATGACAATGGTGGACACGTTACCGCTAAGAGAATTAAGAATGCTAACGACGAAACGCAAAGAATATATACGTTTACAAGAGATTCTAAGGGTAATGAACTTACAATGAATGTAGTAAACGTCGATGGATCACTTGTGGCGACAGAGAGATACCAAATTACTAAGCAAGACGAAAATGGTAAATGGATCGAAAAATATGGAATCGTCAATGACGTGCCTAAAACTTTTCATGTAAAAAAGTAAGCGACTCGTTTCGTTTACTTTAGTTCCACTTACAACCTTTGACTTTAAGACATTTGTGCAATACAATTGTTTGGAGGTATGTATATATGTCAATGATTTGATGTGAGAAACTCACTCTTCTAATCTATGGAATAATTCTATAATTCTGATGATCTTCAATTCATTAATTTATAGACTTCAATTTCTATTAAAATTCATTTTTTTTAACTCCAACTCGTCGCATGAGTCCAAATCCGATATTAGTAAACAGCAAGCTCTTAAACTATATATCTCAGCAAATCGTTATATTTACGTAAGTGTACTTGATACACTAATTAATTATTGTTATTTTTACACTAAGTAACATAAAACGTAAATAATCATGTCTAAAAAGAGAGTAGCCATTAACGGCTTTGGTAGAATAGGAAGGCTTACCTTCAGAAATTTAATAAACGATGATAGCATAGAAGTAGTAGCAATCAACGATCTAACTGATAACGCAACCCTAGCTCACTTACTCAAATTTGATAGTGTTCATGGCAAATTTGATGGTACTGTAAGCGCAACAGACACTCATCTAATTGTGAATGGCAATCAGATCCAAGCTTCATCTGAGCGGAATCCAGAAGCATTGAACTGGAAAGAATTAAATATAGATACAGTTCTAGAATGTACTGGAATCTTCCGTAATAGAGATGGTGCGTCTAAGCACATCACTGCAGGAGCGAAAAAAGTAATCCTATCAGCACCAGCGAAAGGAACGGATATCAAGACAATCGTACTAGGAGTAAATGACAGCGAGCTGACTGGAGAAGAAGATATCTTATCTAATGCCTCTTGTACAACTAATTGTCTCGCACCAGTGTGTAAAATACTTACAGATAACTTTACGGTGCTAAAAGGTTCAATGTCGACTATACATGGATATACTGCAGATCAAAACATACAAGATGCGCCTCACAGTGATCTTCGTAGAGCTAGAGCAGCAGCAATCAATATAGTACCTACTACAACTGGTGCCGCAACTGCCACTGCTTTAGTAGTGCCCGCCATTAAAGATAAATTATCTTCAATGGCATTCAGAGTACCAATTCCAACAGGATCTGTAATTGAGTTAAACGTATTGATTGAAGAAACTACTGATGCTGAAAGTCTAAAAGCTTTATTTAAGAAGCACGCAGATACAGATATGAAGGGAATCTTAGAATACTCTATTGATCCACTAGTATCTTCTGATATCGTAGGAAACAAACATAGTTCAATCTTAGACTCTCAATTGATTAATGTTATGGAAGGTAACCTACTAAAAATAGTAAGTTGGTATGACAATGAAGCTGGATATTCAGCTAGATTAGCACAGTTAGTAGCTAGGTAATAAAATAAATAAGACTAATATTTCATCGCTGTTATTTGTTGGCAGCATAGAATATTGATTAAGTAAGTGAGTAAAAGCCTAACAGTAATGTTGGGCTTTTATATTTGTATTATTGTAGTAAAAATAGAAACGAATGAATATCCAAGACATCAATATAAAAGATAAAAGAGTATTAATCAGAGTAGACTTCAATGTACCGCTAGATGCAGAACGTAATATTACAGACGATACTCGTATGGTCAAAGCAATGCCTACGATCAAACATGCTCTATCACAAGGAGCAGCAGTCATACTATGCTCACACTTAGGACGACCAAAAGATCTCAGTAAGGACAGTGAAGATCGCAAAAAATATAGCTTGAGTCATCTAGTATACCACCTAAGTGAATTATCCGGTACTAAAGTATCATTTGTAGATGATACGATTGGAGAAGAAGTATCCGCTGCGGCAGCTGCTCTTCCTAGTGGTGAAATTCTGTTACTGGAGAATACTAGATTCTACGCTGAAGAAAAAGCAGGCGATGTTGACTTTGCAAAGTCCATCTCAGAATTAGCTAATGTCTATATCAATGATGCTTTTGGTACAGCTCATAGAGCACATGCAAGTACTGCTGTAATCGCCCAGTACTTCGCCAAAGATCAAAGAGGATTTGGCATGCTTATGAATTCTGAATTATCTAATGCTCGTAAACTAAGCCAAGATCCAACTCAGCCAGTTACAGCGATTATCGGTGGAGCCAAAGTATCTGATAAAATCCAACTACTTAAAAATCTTATTCCTGTAATGGATAACATCTTAGTCGGTGGAGGAATGGCATATACTTTTCTTAAAGCACAAGGAGGAGCGATAGGGAACTCTCTTTGTGAAGATGATTATCTAGATATGGCCAGAGATATCTTAGCCGAAGCTGATAAAGAAAACACGAAAATTTATTTACCTGAAGATTCTGTTATTGCAGACAACTTTGCCGCAGATGCCAATACTCAAGTACTTGCGAGTAACGAAATTCCTGATGGATGGATGGGGCTTGATATTGGAAGCAAAGCTACGCAAGTATACTCTGATGTAATCAAAGCATCTAAGACTGTACTTTGGAATGGCCCTATGGGAGTATTCGAAATGGAAGCCTTCTCCAAAGGAACGTTTACAGTCGCACAAGCAGTAGCAGACGCTACAACAGATGGCGCATATACTTTGATTGGTGGTGGTGATAGTGTATCTGCCATCAATAAAGCTGGCTTAGCAGATCATGTAAGTTTTGTATCTACTGGTGGTGGTGCGATGTTGGAGTTCTTGGAAGGAAAAGAATTACCTGGAGTTAAAGCTATAGAAGGGTAAGAACGAAATTTACTCATTTAAAAATATGCGATCCAATAAAATATACCTTCATAAGGAATTGAATAGCTCTTATCTAAAATTAGAAAAAAAATAGACTTTAAGTAACCAGAAAAATTAAAGAAATGGGACTAATGTTTGTAGTCATTGTTTGTTCAAATTTATTCGTTGGATATCTAATGTCAGAAAGTGGAAATTCTATTTTAAATAACCCACTAAAGTTTTTGTGTATCGCATTGGCACTAAGTATTATTCTCGGCTTTGCAATTAATTGAATAAAACAAAACTCTAGAACAGAGCAAGGCAAACAATAATGAAATGTTGAAAATTAAATTTTGTTGTCGAAAATTAAATTTCATTTTTGCTATTCATGACATTCAAAAAGTGTGGTAAAAATTGTCTGTCTAATAAAAATGAAGAACTGATTTTTATGAAACTTATTATTCGGTTACCATTAAGAATTATTATAAAATATTAAAACTATGAAAAAAAATACCTCCTTCTTCTTAGTTTTAATACTCGCTACCCTTTTATCATGCGACACATATCATGGGCCTCAGAGCTATTATCCTAATAGTGAAATAAAAGACAGGCCAAATGAACCTGGAAAATGTTATGCTAAATGTTTATCTCCTGAAACTATAGAAGAAGTCACTTTGACAGTAGAAATCTATAACGGTAATGATCCAGAAATTTTAAAAAATAATGTTAAAGACAAAATCATCGAATTAGCACCTGAATTCAAAAAATGGGAGAAAAAGAAAGCGGATAGAAATTGCTTGTCCGCGAACCCTGAAGACTGTCTTGTTTGGTGTTTGGTTACAAAGCCTGCCCAAACTATAACTGTGAAGAATATGTTATTGGACACCACAGTTACTAATGATTATGTCACAGAAATACATACTGTAGATTACGTATCGCAGATCAGAAACCAAGAAACTTGGATGGCCGTACTTTGTGATCCTGACGATAAACAGTTAGAAGCAATACAAAATGCGCTTAACGATAGAGGCTATGATCTTTCTGTTGAAATACTACAAAGAAATTTTGGCCAAGCTTCGAAGAAAGCGCTTACAAAATTCCAACAAGACAATCAACTTTATGTCGGAGGAATCACAGAAGAGAGTATGGATGCTTTGGGCATCGATTATTAATTATCTATATTACGAAATGGATAAATCCCTATTACTCTTGACTGCCCTTTTTACAACCACTCTCTTTTCTTGTGGTATATTCCAAACTGGAAGCTACTATGATAACTACGGTGACGAACCAGATGAATTTGGCAAATGTTATAAAAAATGTATTTCACCAAAAATATCAAAATTTAAAGATATTAGATATGCTAGCTACACTGGAAATGACGAGCACATATTAGAAAACTACATTGAAAACATTGAAACAGAAACTCAACCTGCAAATACCAAATGGATCAAAAAAAAGGCAGATAGAAATTGTCAATCAGCGGATCCCAATGATTGCTTAGTATGGTGCTTAGTAGAAATTCCAGCTGAATACAAAGTAGTAGGTACTATGTTAATAGATACCACTGTCACGAAAGAATATACTTATGAAACTACCACAATTCAAAGGAGTCCATCCAAAGGTGGAACAAAAGTAGAAATGGCTGTTGTATGTAATCCTTCAACAGATTTAATTAATGCTATTCAAAACAAATTAACCTCATTAGGATATGATCTTTCTGTGGATGTTCAGCAATATATTTTTGGTGATGCATCTCAATTAGCACTAGAAGATTACCAACACAATAATGAACTGCATACTGGAGGATTTACTGAAGAAACGATGGAGTATTTAGAGTTAGATTATTAATTATTGATCACGGATCCAAATTTATCTTCTTGCCAATTGGGATTATAAATAGTTTCAAAATATCTCTCTCCCCTATCACAAATTATCATGGCGCAAGTCACCGATCGATCTTGTTGTGCTATAAATTTAGTTGCAGCATAATACGCTCCTCCAGAAGATCCTCCTGCCATTATCCCTTGCTCACGTAATAGTCGATGACAGCCTTCTACACATTCTTCACCTTTAGCTAATAGAACAAGATCCGCAGCGTTAGAATCTAATAATATAGATTGATTACTAGACCCATGACCAGGTATCACTTTATTTCCTGTTGGTCTATCAAACAAGATACTTCCTTCAGCATCTATCACTACTAATTGAGTCTTACTTCCACTGGCTTTAATAGCTTGATGACATCCCATCAAAGTACCGCACGAGCTTGCAGATACAAACATATAATCAAGATTGCCATCTAAAGCATTTAAAATTTCATTCATGGTATTGATATGTGCCTCAGGGTTGAGATGGTTCTCATATTGATTAGTCCAATACATATCTGAATTTTTCGATAAGAGAGATTTTACTTTATCTATTCTAGCTCCATGCCATCCACCTTTCTCACTTTTTTCTTTCACTTCTACAACATCGGCCCCATAGTTTTGCATAATCGTCCTATTCAAAGCATTTGAATTTGGATCCGTAACGACTATCAGTTTTAATCCATAATGAGCACAAAGATGGGCTAATGCTATTCCCATGTTACCCGAACTAGATTCTATGATGGTATCACCCTCTTTTATCTTTCCTGATTTTAGTCCTTTCTTAAGTATGTTTAGAGCCACTCTATCTTTCATAGATCCAGATGGATTCATTAGCTCCAGTTTGGCATATAGAATAGAGGTATTTTGTCCTACATTCTTAAGTTTGATTAATGGAGTATTTCCAATGCAATCTTCTATAGGGTGATTCATAAATTATCTGTAAGTGTTTAATCTTGGCGCGAAGATACTAACTCAGTGAGACAATTCTAAAAATTGGATAACTTCTCTATATGTAACCAATCATGTCTAAGCATTTCTTTTCATTCTCTGAAGAGTAGAATATCTTATCTCTACCCTTTAATAACTCTACTCTAATTCTAACCCCCAAGTACTAATTTTATACCTTTGCGCTTCTTAAAAATATACAGAGCAAGAGATATGAGCTATAATCCAAGTGAACAGGAAAGTAAGTGGAAGCAATACTGGTCAGACAACAATGTCTACAAAGTAACCAATGATACTAGCAAACCGAAGTACTATGTACTCTCTATGTTTCCTTATCCGTCAGGTGCTGGACTACATGTAGGTCATCCATTAGGTTATATCGCTGCCGATATATTTGCAAGATGGAAACGTCAAAATGGATTCAATGTATTGCACCCTATGGGATATGATGCATTTGGACTTCCTGCGGAACAATATGCTATTCAAAAAGGTGTACATCCTGCTGAATCTACTGCCGAGAATACGGCCAAATATAGAGCTCAGCTTGACAATATTGGATTCAACTATGATTGGGATAGATCAGTGAACACTTCTGATCCTCAATATTATAAGTGGACGCAGTGGATCTTCTTACAGATATTTGATCACTACTTCGACACTACAGCAGGTAAATCTATGCCTATCAGTGACTTAGTTGCTCAATTTGAAAAAGAAGGAAACTCAAATACTACAGCTAACAGTGGGCAAGAAGATATATTTACAGCTGAAGATTGGGCGGCATACTCTCCAAAGCAAAAGGACGACGTCCTAATGAACTATAGATTGGCTTACCGTAAGACAGGTCATGTCAATTGGTGTGAAGCCCTAGGTACAGTACTTGCCAATGATGAGATTCAAAACGGAGTTTCAGAGCGTGGTGGTCATCCAGTAGAGAAGCGTGCAATGATGCAATGGTCATTCCGTACTACTGCATTTGCAGAAAGGTTACTTAAAGATCTTGATAGCCTAGATTGGTCTGATGCTCTTAAAGCAATGCAGGCCAACTGGATCGGTAGATCTCAGGGAGCACAACTGTTTTTTCCTTTAATGGATAACGAGCAATCTATAGAAGTCTTTACGACAAGGCCTGACACCATCTACGGAGCGACTTATATGGTATTGGCACCAGAACATGATCTGGTAGCACAAATCACTACGGACGATCAGAAAGAAGCCATAGCGGCCTATTTGGAGTATACTAATAGTAGATCTGAAAGAGAACGTATCTCTGAAGTAAAAGAAGTGACTGGAGCGTTTACAGGAGCATATGCTACGAACCCTATATCAGGAGAGAAACTTCCTGTATGGATCGGTGAATATGTATTGAAAGATTATGGAACAGGTGCTATCATGGCCGTACCAAGTGATGATGAACGAGATTCTAACTTTGCTAAGAAATACGATCTTAAAATTACCCAAGTTGTAGACCAATCAGAATTTCCTAATTCTGGTAAAGGAGACAAAGTAGGAACGATGATCAATTCTGATTTCCTCAATGGTCTATCGGTAAAAGAAGCCGTAAAAGCAGCCATCACCAAGATGGTAGAAATGGGAATCGGTGCTCGTAAGATCAACTACAAACTTAGAGATGCTAACTTCAGTAGACAACGATACTGGGGTGAGCCGTTCCCAATCAAGTACGATGCTGATGGTGTAAGCTATCCTTTAACTGAGAGCGAATTACCTCACGAATTACCAATGGTTACAGATTTTAAACCTACCACTGATGGAAACTCTCCATTAAGTAGAGCCACTGAATGGGTAAATCGAGATGGATACACTATGGAAACTAATACGATGCCTGGATATGCTGGCTCGAGTTGGTACTTCCTTAGATATATGGATCCTAATAATCCTAGCGAATTTGCTTCTCCAGATGCGCTTGATTACTGGCAAGATGTCGATCTATATATAGGCGGTACAGAGCATGCTGTAGGTCATTTACTCTATAGTCGATTTGTACACAAATTCTTATTTGATAAAGGACTAGTGCCTACTAAAGAACCCTTTAAAAAGCTAGTCAATCAAGGAATGATACAAGGTGTCATAGAATCTCTATATCTCAACAAAGAGAACGGAGCATTTTGTAGTGAAGAGCAAGTTGAAAATGAAAACGATTATGCTAAGATTAATACTCACGTAGACTTCGTAACCGATTATAGTACTCCAGATAGCCACCTTAATGCTGATGGCATAAGACAGTTTATGGATTTCCGTCCAGATTACAGAACGGCTACATTCAATGGTGTCAATGGAGTAATGAAAGATGGTGTAGTTACTGGTTGTCCAGAAGAAGATTTCAAGTTCGTAACTGTATCCGAAGTCGGCAAGATGAGTAAGAGATATCACAATGTTGTGAATCCTGATGACGTAGTTGAAAAATATGGCGCCGATTGTTTCCGAATGTATGAAATGTTCCTCGGACCAATAGAACAAAGTAAACCATGGGACACTAAAGGTATTGATGGAGTGTTCAAGTTTTTGAAAAAATTCTGGGGACTCTTCGATGACGAGCAACAAGGATGGTTAGTCACTGATACTGATGCGACTCCTGAGCAGATGAAAATAACACATACTTGTATCAAGAAAGTAAATGATGATATCGCAAGGTTCTCTTTTAATACAGGAGTAAGTGCAATGATGATCTGTGTCAACAAACTACGTAAACTGAATACAACGAGTAAAGCTGCTCTTGAACCATTAGCACGATTGATTGCGCCATTTGCCCCATTTGTAGCTGAAGAACTATGGCATAAACTAGGGAACGAAAGCAGTGTTCATCATGCAAACTACCCTATTCATGATGATAAATACTTAGTTGAAGAAAGTAAAGAATATCCTATTTGCTTTAATGGTAAGAAGAAAATGCTTCTCAGTATTGCCGCTGGACTAAGCCAAGATGAAGTGATCGCATTGGTAACAAGTAATCCTGATGTTATAGCTTTATTAGATGGAACTGTTCCGAAAAAGGTGATCGTAGTTCCTGGAAGGATGGTGAACATGGTGGTGTGATTCAATTGTCGATTATTAAGAGACAATTTTTAGTAGATAGTTCTTCTGTTTGTTTGGTTATTATCATGGTGAGTGATGATTAAATTATCAATGACAGAAGTTCTCAAAAAACTAGAATTATCATTAAAGTAGTTATCTGATGTTCAAGAATCTAATTAATGAAAAATCGAAACTAAAAATCGAATACATCCCCAATATAGGTTGTAATATAGGACTAGAACGCTTGAATTGGGGAGATACTAGATCGTCTATTCGAAATAAAGTAAAATACCAATTCATAGAAGATAATCGTAAGATTGAATTACCAATCAACAACCAATCTAAAAGAAAAGATCTTGAAATAAGAAGAGACATTTACGAAAACACTACTAGAAACGAACATCTCTTCTTTTTATGTTATAATAAGTTTGATAACTTATCTGAAATAGAGATTCATAGCGGTGCAACTATTATTGTTAAAGATGTCGAATTCCAATTTGGTAATGATATAGATGAAATAGCCGCAAAGCTTTTCAACGTTGGAGAAAACAACATTGTCGTGGAAGGAGATTCTTTCATTTTTAAAGATTTTAAGATAACCGTTGCGAGTTCTGGTGCCCTAGGTGGAAAAGAAAACGGGTTAGACTACTTCTATGGCGCCAATGACATATCCCACTTGATTAATTAGATCCAAATTATGATTTCATTGTTTCATTTTTTTAAGCAAACAATAACTGCATCGTTTCAATTACTACAAGCCAATCCGAAGATTTAGACTTGCTGACATCAATATTAAAACTGAATACTGAATTATGTTGATGTAGTCTAAATAGTAAATACTGTTGGAAGTAGACTATTCACTGTAGACTAATGACTAATAACTAATGTCTAAAAAAAACTACCTAAGTATCTTAAAAGTAGTCCTTCTATTCTCTTGATGTTTCTCTTCGCTACAAGACTCACATTCGCAATCATCTACAGCCAATTGAGACTCACCATACCCTTGCGCTTGCAACCTATCAAAAGGTATTCCTAGATCGACCAAATACAATACTGCAGACTGAGCTCTTTTTTGACTTAGCTCTGCATTATAATCATCTTCACCTCTACAATCTGTATGTGAAGACATCTGTATACGGATCTGTGGATTATCTCTAAGAATAGTTGACAATCTATCCAACGTAGGTTTAGCTGCATCGACAATCGCCCATTTATTATAATCGTAATAGATCTCTTTGAGAATAATTTCTGTATCATAAAATATCTTATCTAACTTGATTTCTACATTGATCGTATAGCTTTTTTCATCCGGACTCAAACTTAATCCTTTGGTACTTACTTTAATAGTTTTACTTAGATATCCAGGTTTAGATGCTTTGATATTGTAGATCTTTCCATTGTCCAATTCTTCAATAAACAATCCATCTTTTCCTGATCTACGGTCAAGTATAAGGTCACCCGAAAATTCTACTCTCGCGTCTGTTAGCGTTTCTATTCCTATTACTTTAGAGTTCGGATTATCATTATTTTCATACTGATCAGTAACCACTTTTCCAGCGAGATATATAGACAGTTCATCTTTTGTCTCTTCTTTTAAAACAGTATCAGTTTCGATTTCTTCTATCTGATATTTAGTATAGCTATAGATATTGTCATTTCCGTTTTTCTCTCTAGAACTACTAAAAAAACCTTTCTGTATTTCTTTTCCTCTTAGTCTGGCATATTCATCTATGACAAGACCAAAGTCATCATGACTGCTATTTATTGGTTGACGTACATTCTCTGGCTTAGACCAGCCGCCATTGTCTTTGAGGTAGGTTTTAAATATATCTAATCCACCTAATCCTGGATGATAGTCCGATGAAAAATACAAGGTATCTTCGCATGAAGTTGGAAAGTATTCGTCACCAGGTGTATTGATCGAGTTTGGCATCAAATAAGGAGATGACCATTCATCATCGCCCACTAGTTCTGAATAATACAAATCATATCCTCCAGGACCATCAGGACCTTTCGTACAGAATACCATTACACTATCGTTCTCTATTAATGTCGGTTGTCCATAATTGATATTTTCCACTACAAAGTTTATGACTTGCGGCTCCGTCCATAGACCATCTATTTTATTGGCGTACATCAATTTACAGTAGCTATCAGTCGACTCAGTACCACTACATCTTGTGAATATTATTTTATTGAAATCTTGAGTAAAGCAAGCGGCGCCTTCGTTAAAGTTAGAATTGATCTCTGCATCAAATCTCCTTACTCCTCTACCCTCTTTATCCATGATAAACAGATCAGAATATTTGTTGCCTGTCCACTTATAATTATCACTTCCTGTAGCATCTTTACGATCGCTTGTAAAAACAAGATAATTACCCTCATAGATAGTCGATGCGAAGTCATTGAATCTACTATTTCCATCTAGCGCAAAAAATTTGGTTGTACTCTGTCTATCTCTGTCCCACTCCGCAGCAAGTTTAAGTATTTGTATTTCTCTTCGGATCATCTGATCTTGGGAATGTACTTTGGCTAGACTCTTCCATATATCCAATGCTGCTGTATAATCACCTGATTGCTTATATACTCTGGCTAATCCTCTATCTGCTTGCTCCCCATAATTAGCTCGCACTGCCTTTTCGTACCAACGAATAGAACGTTGAATATCATTAAGTCTCTCATAACTTGAACCTAACAGATATGACGTTCTCGACGCATTTCTTTTATTGGACTTCTTTTTATGCTCTGCTTTTAACATTTCTACAGCAACTGCGTATTTCTTCTGTTCGTATGCAGCTTCACCATTTTTGATCTCTTTGGTAAATGCACAGCTGTATAATACCAAAGTAATCAAGAGCAATAGCACCCATTGGTATAAAGTAGAAAATGAAATCAAACTAATCTGCATATGTGTTAAAAATACGATTTATGAAGATAATGTTGTTGCTTACAAGAACATATAGTCATAAGAAATTGAATATCATTTAACTATAAAGCTTTTTAGAAAGAAACCAATATGTAAAATATAGCTAAAACCTTGTTAAAACCTCGATTCTTCCGCAGTAATACAGAGCTTACACTTCGGAACAGATAAAGTAATTTAATGCCTTAATGAGTATTAGCATTCAAATAAGAATATAATTAAGTGTTAGCGACATATATTTGACCTTGGAATATTAGAAATTAAAGTTTAAAATAAAGAAATAATTAATTAGATATATGAAATACGAAGCATTATTACTAGAAAACAAAGATGGAGTCGCTATTCTAACTATTAATAGACCTCAAGCGCTAAATGCCATCAACAAGACCGTAATGACTGAGCTTAACTCTTTTTTTGGACAAGATTATAAGTCTATAGATGGGTTAAAGTCTGTAATCATTACTGGTGCCGGTAATAAAGCTTTTGTCGCCGGAGCTGATATCAAAGAATTCGCTTCGTTGAATGCAGCTGCAGGTTCAGCGTTATCCAAATATGGTCAAGACACCTATATGTTGATTGAAAACTTCCATACCCCTGTTATCGCTGTAGTCAATGGATTTGCATTAGGCGGAGGTTGCGAATTATGTATGGCATGTCATATGCGCATCGCAAGTAGTAATGCCAAGTTTGGACAACCAGAAGTTAATCTAGGACTGATTCCAGGTTACGGTGCAAGCCAAAGATTACCTCAGCTTATTGGAAAATCTAAAGCATTAGAGCTATTACTCACAGCTGATATGATCTCAGCAGAAGAGGCAAAGAGCATAGGCTTAGTGAATCATGTCGTTGATGACAAGAGCGAAGCCTTAGACTTAGCTACTACGATTTTGAAAAAAATCTCAACAAAAGGGCCTTTAGCTGTAGCCAAAACGATCAAAGCGGTAAATGCCTACTATGACGAAACTCAAGATGGTTATGCTATAGAGCACCAAGAGTTTGGTCAATGTATAGAAAGTAATGACTGTAAAGAAGGCGCGCTGGCATTCGTTGAGAAAAGAAGAGCGGTATTCACTGGAAACTAACTGAATCTTAAATGCTTGAATTTCATAAAGATAAAAAGAGGTACTTCAACATGCAGTACGAGACTTCTAAGCAGTATATCCTGCCGTTTGTCTCTGAGCACGTTGATCTCTCAAAACCTTTAGATATACTTGAGCTAGGGTGTGCTGAAGCTGGAGTACTCAAAGCATTTACTGATACTGGACACAATTGCACCGGAATAGAGTTATCAGAACAAAGAATCAAATTAGCGAAGCATTTTTTAGAAGAAGAAGTTAAGTCAAATAAAATAAGATTCAGTTCAACAAATCTCTTTGATCTTACTCCTGGAAAAGATGGTCACCTATATGACCTTATTATCCTCAAAGATGTGATTGAACATATTCCAAATCAAAAAGAATTTATTCCTTACCTATCATCTTTCCTTAAGCCAAATGGCAAGATATTTTTTGGTTTCCCTCCCTGGTTAATGCCATTTGGCGGTCATCAGCAACTATGTCGAAACAAATGGTTACAAAAATGGGGATGGATGCATTTACTACCTCGTACAATCTACAGGGCTATACTTAATATTGGAGAAACTGAACAAGTCGTAATAGATGAGCTTTTAGAAATATATGACACTAGTATCACTATTGAACGATTTAATAGGATTTGTAGAAAGACTGGTCATATTGTAATTAGTGATAAGCATTGGCTTTTTAACCCAATCTACAAATGGAAGTTTGGATTAAATCCTAAAACTGTAGTTTCTCCATTCCGAAATTTGCCGTACATCAAAAACTTCTACACAACGGCGTATTACGCTTTAGTTGAAAAAAAGTAACGGAACTAGTTTCATTCATTATTAAAAAACGGATTGTGTCTGATGATAATTTGATTTCAAAACTGACTCAGACTTCAGCTTTAGTGATTCAGATATTATGCTTCCAATTTGCTTTGCTTCCGTCAAAAATCCATCATGCCCAAGATTAGATTCTATTTCATGATAAGAAGAGTCTAAAATATTATCTGCGATTACTTTCTGCTCCGATGTGGGAAATAGTATATCACTCCTAACTCCAATAACCGTTGTGCTGGCCTTCACTCTTGAAAGAGCCGCCTCTACGCCTCCTCGACTTCGGCCAACATCATGACTATCCATAGCTTTAGATAAATACCAATAACTAAATGCATTGAATCTTTCGGTCAATTTCTTACCTTGATATCGTTGATAAGACGCCGCATTAAAGTCATCGATTTTTTGACTGTTATCTGATTGAGTCGTATTGTATCCTATGGATGTCCTATAACTTAATAGTGCAATAGCTCTTGCTACTTTCAACCCTTCTATTCCTGCATCATCTTTACGTCTCCACCAAGTTTGATCCGCCTCTATCGCCATGCGTTGACTTTCATTAAATGCTATTGCCCAAGGACTGTGCTTTGCGTTTGTAGCTATTAGTATAGATTGATCAAACAAGTAAGGTTCTTTGATCAACCACTCCAATGCTTGCTGACCACCGAGACTCGCTCCGACCAATGTTTTTATTCTAGTCAAACCTAAATAGTCCTTCAACAATATAAAGGCATTTACGACATCACGATTAGTAAACTGCGGAAAATCATGATAGTAAGCTTCACCCGTTCGCTTATCTTCATCTAATGGATTACTACTTCCATAATGAGAACCTAATGTATTAGCGCAAATAATAAAATGTTTATTGGGATCTATCGCGCATCCTATACCAACTACTTCTTTCCACCAATCTGTAGGGTCACTATTGGCAGTGAGCGCATGTACAATCCATATTGCATTATCTTTACTTTCATTCAGCTCACCAAAGGTCTGATAAGCCAATCGAAACCCAGGAAGTATATTCCCAGATTCCAATTGGTAATTATCGCCAAACTTGAAATATTTGATATCTGACATTTATTATTTCTTAGTTATAATATTATGAAGTTGCCGTTTTCGATTGATCTGAAACTGATAAATTCCTAATCGCTTCGAAGGCATATTCAAGATCTAACTTGATATCCTCGACATGCTCTATTCCGACTGATAGACGAAGTAAATTTGGTTCTACGCCTGCTGCCAACTGTTCGCTATCAGACAACTGTTGATGTGTAGTAGAAGCGGGCTGAATGATCAACGACTTAGCATCACCAACATTAGCCAAATGACTAATAAGCTCAAGATTATTAATGAGATCACGCGCTTTTTCTTTTCCACCTTTCACATTAAAACTGAGTACTCCACCGAATCCATTATGAAGATATTTTTTAGCCAAATGATGATACGGGCTAGATTTCAATCCAAGGTAATTTACCTTTTCAACTTGCGGATGATTTTCCAACCACTCTGCTATATCTAATGCATTGTCAACAGTACGCTGTACTCGTAGCGATAAAGTCTCTAATCCCTGTATCAATTGAAATGCATTAAACGGACTCAATGCTGGACCAAAGTCTCTTAACCCTTCTACTCTAGCCCTGATAGCGAATGCGATATTTGGCAATCCGAGCGGATTATCTACTCCAAATACATCAGAAAAAACAAGTCCATGATATCCTTCAGAAGGTTCGCTAAACGCTTTAAACTTTCCATTTCCCCAATTGTAATTTCCACCATCTACGATTATTCCTCCGATGCTAGTACCGTGCCCACCAATCCACTTTGTAGCTGATGCCACTACTACGTGTGCTCCATGATCTAACGGCTTAAAAAGAAAACCGCCAGCACCAAAAGTGTTGTCCACAACCAAAGGCAAATCAAATTCATTTGCAAGGGCAGCTATAGCTTCAAAATCTGGTAAATTAAATTTCGGGTTGCCTATAGTTTCTATATAAAGTGCTTTAGTATTTTCATCTATAAGAGACCTAAAACTTCTTGGATCATCTCCATCTGCAAATCGAGCTTCAACTCCTAACCTTTTGAAAGCAACTTTAAATTGATTGTGTGTACCACCATATAGAAATGAAGTAGACACAAAATTATCGCCTGCTTCTAAGATGTTATTTAATGCAATAAACTGGGCAGATAAACCAGATGCCGTAGCGACTGCGGCTACTCCACCTTCCAAAGCTGCAATTCTCTTTTCCAAAACATCGGTAGTGGGATTCATGATACGAGTATATATATTCCCAAATTCTTTTAGTGCAAATAAATTAGCGCCATGCTCGGCATCTTTAAACACAAAGGATGTGGTTTGATATATGGGAACCGCTCTTGACCCTGTAGTTGGATCGGCTACTTGGCCAGCATGTAATTGTAGCGTTTCGTATTTGTACTTTCTTGTTTGATTAGACATTGTGATATTATTTTTTTATATGAATTAAAGAGATTTATGTTTGAATTTCAATGAAGAATACGAGTGGACCTAACAAGAATTCTTAAAAGAATCATCGAATAGGACTAAGCCATAGTAGCAACTCGTTGAATACGAGCTGAAACTCACTTAATATTTTCTAGCCTTGATGTAAATTGAAAAAGTAGAAGTATAAAGCGTGCTTAGGAGAGTTGCATACAGCAGCAACAACAGCACACTACCATCATTAAATTAAAATGATGATTAGACTTATTAACAGGAATCATCTTGATTGATATTTCTGTAAAGGGTTGAATAACATAATTAACCTTATCAACGAATGAACTGATTAATCTATTCCTAAGCCTGGATAATGTATAATTGAAAATAGACATAATTGATTTTTCATAATCTATATTTCCCAATATTGGGTAGGAATTGGCACCTTTCAACTAAGTGAGGTTGCCTGCAGGTCATCGAGCCTATTCTCTCGCCACATCTATATAAGTATTACGAAAAACCAATTCTGTAATTGGGAAGCTTTAAAAAAAAAGCCTGAAGTCGTAATGACTTGATACAACAAATCTAGATCAAACATTTTTATTAATCAATGTTTTTTATGAATTATTTTTCGGCAAGCGATAAATCGTCGTCGCGATCAAGACACCTTTGCAATCTAAATATTTGACGAACAGTGATTTAAGAAGTATGAAATAAATTTAGAATATTTTCATTTTGTAAATACCTCCATTTAGAACTATACAATTATTTCTCTTTTGGATTGAATACGAATCACAAAAATAATAGCCCACAATCAGCTTCTCATTCTTTAATCAAAGTTTTATTTTTGGAAATCATTATACTTTTCAACATTATCTTAGACTCATTGGATTAATTTTTTTTTACAATCGCGCATTTACTTCCCTAACAATAATAGAGTTATCTGGTGATAATCACGTTAAGGCTTTTCAACCAAAATAAAAAATAACTAGTCTGTATTTTATACGGCATTAAGTGCTCTAATCTGTATTAATACTATATTTGCTTTAGCAAAAAATCGGAATGTAGCTCAGCCCGGTAGAGTACTCGTCTGGGGGACGAGTGGTCGCAGGTTCAAATCCTGTCATTCCGACTATTTTTTGCTTTATTTCAACATTATCTATGGGAGTTACTATTCATTATGGAGGAAGCCTAAAATCGATCGATCAACTTGACGACTTAGTGGATGAGATGGTAGAAGTAAGTGATGCCAATCAATGGAAATATCAGATCATAGATACTAAAAAGCATTCGAATCTCTCCAAAGACGATCCTCTTCCTCATCTCAAGGGCATATCCTTTGGCCCTGAAGAATCTGAGTCAATATGGTTTACCTTTAATGAATCAGGGCAGCTCATCTCCCCTATGGTCGCTTTATTTCAGCAGCATCAACCGATCCAAACTATAGACATGGATCATCATGCCTTTACTAAAACTCAAGATGCAGGTCCAGACTTTCACATCAAGATAGTCAATATGATGAAGTATGTAGCTAATAAATACTTCGATGTGTGGAATGTCAATGACGAGAGTAACTATTACGAAACCCAGGATCGTGAACACTTAATAGAATGTATGGGGATCATCGACAGGTCTCTTGCAGCACTCAATGATGCATTCGAAGTACATGGCGAAAGCATGTCAAATAAATCGGAGGACGAAATCAAAGATTTTATAGGAAAAGTATTAGGTAGTGAAGCATTAGATATAAAAGTTATAAAACTAAGCAGTGATCAAGAAGAGTGATTTTTGCTAGCATCTATGATGATAGCAATCTATTTCTTTATACATCTGATTCAATTGACTAATCTAGCTAAACTTACAAAACCTTCCCCGGATTTAATATTCCATTAGGATCATAACATTTCTTAAGTCTATGCATAAGATCGATTTCCGCTTCACTTCGGCAGAGATGCAAATACTTCTTTTTGTGTAAGCCAATTCCATGTTCTGCTGAAACCGATCCACCAATCGCTTGCAACGGATTATAGATAACATCATTTATCTCTTCTTTTAAGGCATCAGACGTATCTACTTTACCAATGATAAAATGAACATTCCCATCGGCAACATGACCAAAAGGAAAAACGCGCTCTACCCCTTCTATCGCTTGTAATCCGACTTTCATCTCCCCTATTAGACTTCCAATAAGAGGAATAGGTAAACTGATATCAAAATGTTGATCATTATTACATTGTGACTTTACCACATGGACATCTTCTCTGATTGTCCAGAACCATTCTAAATCTGATTCTGTATGGGCCAAAGCTGCATCGACAATCATTTCACTTTCAAATGCTTTTTCCAAAAGAGATTGCAATCTATTTTGATCTGCCTCTTGATCACTACCAAGACCTTCTACCAGCACGTAATAGTTGTAACCATGTGCTAATGGAGGTTTAGCCGCAGATGGAGGGCTGGTCATACAGGCATACGTTTCGCCCCATATAAGTTCATAGCCACTGAGAGTACCTGCCATTCCTCTATCCATATACTTAAGAAAATCTACTACTCCTTGATATTCATCAAAAGCTACAAATGCGCTAACTCTACTACTTGGCCGTTCTACAAGTTTCAGTACCGCTTTAGTTATTACTCCCAGAGTCCCTTCCGAACCAATAAACATTTGCTTGAGGTCATAAGCTGAATTGTCCTTTATGATCTTTTTCATGGAAGATATTATTGTTCCATCCGCAAGGACTGCTTCCAAACCCAATACAAGCGCTCTAGTCATACCATATCGGAAGACTCGTAACCCCCCAGCATTGGTTGAGATCACTCCCCCAATCTGAGCTGAACCTTTAGCTCCAAAATTTAAAGGAAACAAAAGATCAGCATTCTTTGCTGCAAATTGGATATCTTCTAATATGACCCCAGACTCGACAGTAATAGTCCTACTGCTCTCATCTAACTCTATGATGTTGTTTAGTTTTTCGAGAGTTATTACTATTTCATTGCCATTAGTCTCTGTGGACCCTACAAGGTTAGTCAGGCCTCCATGAACCACTACAGGCGTATGGGTTTCATTGCATAACTTCAATGCTGTAGAAACATCCTTTACTGATTTTGCTATAACTACTGCCAAAGCTTGCAATGGCTCCTCCATTTTCCAGATATGACTATATCTTTCTTTGACTGAGTCGCCTGTTAATACTTTTCCATCACCTAGATTGTCAATCAACAACCCAACTATTACTTTGCTCATTTCAATGTATTATTCCGTCAAAGCTATTAAATGATAGCAATAATCAAAAGTACTTATTTAAAAAAATATAATATGTATTTTTGCGATATGGAAAGGAAGGCTGTAGGTATTGAAAAAAAAACTAAAAAACCGAAAAAGATCTCGAAAGGTGTACTTAACATCATTCGTACAACCATGCGTAATAACATAGAATTGACTCATATCGCCGATAATAAGGCGAATGTGCTCCTTAGTCTTAATGCTCTGATGATCACCTTTTTAGTACCTTTCGTTGTACCCAACTTTGAGGCTATCAAAACATTCCACCTAGTTTTCCCCCTAGGCTTATTGGTGGTTACAGCCTTTGTAACTATCTACATTTCTACTTTAGTGCTAAAACCCTCTAAATTTGATCAAAATCAAAAGTTAGTCAAAAAAGGGAAATATGTTAGTCCATTCTTTTTTGGAAATTTCTTTCAGATGAATAAAGAAGAGTTCAGTGTTTACATTAAAAATGCTTTATCCGACAATGATTTAATAAGAGAGCATCTCACTGAAGATTTGCACTATATCGGTAGTCGATTAGGCCGAAAGATGACATTAGTTAGGCTTGCATTCAATGTATTTATTCTTGGTTTCTTCTCTTCAATTTCGCTAGCGATTCTCTTGATTTACACCATGAGTTAGTCACTTGAAAAATCTATCAAAAAATATTTCTAATTATTATTGAAATATTAAATATGAAATGTACATTTGCATCGCTTTAGAAAATCACCATATCGGTGATGTACGAAATTAAAAGGATTTCTAATTCAAAGCGAAACGGAGGAGTGGCAGAGCGGTTGAATGCACTAGTCTTGAAAACTAGCATACTTTACGGTATCGGGGGTTCGAATCCCTCCTCCTCCGCAGAGAATCTTTGGATTCCAAATGAAAATAAGGACTAATACGCTGAGCTTGCTCAAAAGTATTAGTCCTTTTTCATTTTATAAACCTTAGTAAATAGGTCAAATGATTTTGACCTTCGAAGAATTAGGGATCAATCGTATTAATCCCTCCTCCTCCGCAGAGAATCTTTGGATTCCAAATGAAAATAAGGACTAATACGCTGAGCTTGCTCAAAAGTATCAGTCCTTATTCATTTTATGAACCTTAGTAAATAGGTCAAATGATTTTGACCTTCGAGGAATTAGGGATCAATCGTATTAATTCCTCTTCTTCCGCAGAAAACCTTTGGATTCCAAATGAAAACAAGGATTAATACGCTGAGCTTGCTCAGAAGTATTGGTAATTTTTCTTTTATAAGCTTTAGCGAATAGGTTAGCACAGAATTAGATTACTCCCATTACGCAACACTAATTCACATTAATCTTTTATTCTCTTACCTTTCTCAAAACATATAAGGCTATATTTCTATTCTATATATTCGCTATTAGTATATCGAACTAAGTAATACAGAGCGAAGCCATTTATGATAGGATATAGATTTACTAATTTCATTCCAGACGATTCTGAAAAGGACCCATTTGAGAAACTTCTCAAAATCTTCAAAGAGTTGCTATTACACACATCCGGAGATGTATCAGAAGCTTTATCTTGGCTAACTGAACTAGATAAGCAATACGATCTTACCACACCTGATTATGGTATAGCAGATTTCATAGCCGATCTTAAGAAGAATGGATACATTCAAGATCCTGAGCGAAAAGGCAATCCGGCAGATATGAATCCAACATCTAAGATGGAATTAGAGCTGCGAAAGAAAGCTTTAGACGATATCTTTGATCAACTCAAAAAATCAAAATCAGGGAAACATAGTACTAAGAGTGCTGGTCAAGGTGATGAATTGACAGCAGAGATAAGACCATACGAATTTGGAGACAAACTAGAGAAACTTGATATTTCGGAGAGCATTAAGAACGCGCAAATCAATCATGGTATAGACGAATTTAAACTTGCTGAAAGCGATTTGCAAGTTCATGAAACATTTTACCAAAGTAGGACCAGTACCGTTTTGATGATAGATATATCTCATTCCATGATTCTTTATGGTGAAGATCGAATTACACCTGCCAAACGAGTAGCCATGGCACTATCGGAGCTAATCACCACAAGATATCAAAATGATACCCTTGATATAATCGTTTTTGGTAATGATGCATGGCAAATAGAGATTAAAGATCTACCCTATCTAAAAGTCGGTCCATACCATACTAATACTGTTGCTGGATTGGAACTAGCTATGGATATCCTACGTAAACGTAAGAATCCTAATAAGCAGATCATGATGATAACAGATGGCAAACCAACTTGTATCAAGAAGGGTAAGAGATACATTAAAAACAGTCACGGTCTAGATAAAAATATATTAAATAGAACACTGGCACTGGCTGTAAAGTGCAGAAAATTACAAATACCTATTACCACATTTATGATTGCTCGAGATCCGTATTTAGTGCAGTTTGTAGATCAGTTTACGAAAACTAATAATGGCAAAGCATTCTATAGTTCGCTTCAAGGATTGGGTGAGTTCATATTTATGGATTATAAGAATAATAAGAAAAAGAAAAGATAGAATACGATATGGATATCAAGAAGATAAAGACATTGGGAGCGCTTAAAAAAGCTGGATACAAAAGTAGAAGTATCAAAGAAGAATTGAGACAAAATCTTCTCGTCAAATTAGAGAGTGGTGAGAAAGTATTTGAAGGGATTTACGGTTTTGATGATACTGTTTTGCCAGATATCGAAAGAGCGATTCTTTCTCGTCATAACATACTATTACTAGGACTTAGAGGACAAGCAAAAACGCGAATAGCAAGGTTGTTGACTACCCTTCTAGACGAATATATGCCGATCGTAGCTGGAAGCGAAATCAATGATGACCCACTACAGCCCTTATCAAATTTTGCTGTGACTACATTAGAAGAGCTAGGTGATAAAACACCCATCGACTGGGTTCATAGAGATACGCGTTATGTTGAGAAACTAGCGACTCCTGATGTAAGTATTGCAGACCTTATCGGTGATATAGATCCAATCAAAGCGGCTACACTCAAGTTGGCATATTCAGATGAGAGAGTACTTCACTTTGGACTAATTCCTAGAGCACATAGATCGATATTCGTTATTAATGAACTTCCTGATTTACAGGCGCGTATTCAAGTATCACTTTTTAACATCTTACAAGAGGGCGATTTACAGATTAGAGGATTTAAATTGAGGCTACCACTAGATATTCAATTCATGTTTACGGCCAATCCTGAAGATTATACGAATCGAGGAAGTATTATCACACCATTAAAAGATCGAATAGAAAGTCAGATATTGACCCACTATCCGACTGAAATAGATATCGCAACCGCCATTACAAGGCAGGAAGCTAACATCCATGAAGATCAAAGATCTAGAGTATCTGTACCTGATGTATTGCACGAGCTCCTAGAGAATGTTTCTTTTCAAGCTAGAGATAGTGAATTTGTTGATGAAAAGAGTGGCGTCTCAGCAAGACTAAGTATTTCAGCCCTTGAAAACCTCGTCAGTACTGCAGAAAGAAGATCCATCAAGAATAAAGAAAAGAAAACTACTGTTCGCATTACTGACTTTTGGGGAGTAGTGCCTGCTATCACCGGTAAGTTAGAGTTAGTTTATGAAGGAGAACAAGTGGGACCATATCAAGTTGCTATGAATATAATTGGCGCCGCGATCAAAGAGATGTTTTTGGATACATTCCCTCATCCTGACGACCATACTCGTAAGCAAGACAAGGATCCATATGGCACTATCAAGGCATGGTTTCAAGCTGGAAACAAAGTGGACTTACTCAATGATGATAGCGATAAGAACTATAAGAAAAAACTCGATGCTATAGCGGGATTAAAGACTGTAGTAAAAAACGCAGGAATACCTGATAGTCAACTATATACATTCATGGAGTTAATGTTACATGGCCTATCAGAATTGGAAGTAGTCACAAAGTCATACCTTGAAAACACAAGTTCGTTTAGCGATCCTTTTGCAGGAATGTTTGACAATCTTAATTGATTTTTCTGGCTTTCTCCAAAAGAAAACAGAAATGTAGGTTTACGCATTTCAGTAAACCGTCACAACACTATAACTTTCAACAAAAGAAAACACAAAACCAGAAATACGCATTTAAGTCATTTTCTGGCTTTCTCCAAAGAAAACAGAAATATAGGTTTACGCATTTCAGTAAACCGTCGAAGTTACAACCCCTGCCAATCACTTTACCATTCAATTCTGCGCGAATCAAATTCTTTCATATTTCTTTCGCGCAGAAATTGAAGACCAAAATTTTATTACTCAAGCTCCATTTATAGATTAGACACGCAAAATTCTAAGATCCATCCATTCAAAATGCTTTCTTGACCACACTTGGTAGGCATTTTAAATACTCTAGTCTTATTTACTTAGGGGCTGAGAGGCGAATTGCTATATTTGCCAATTAATCATATAATAGCATTCCAGTGTTCATAATCGTATTCTTACTTGTTTCGTATGTGCTCCTTAGCATAAGCCTCTATTTATTATTTCCTAAGGCAGGAGTAGATGCCGTCAAAGGCCTCATTCCAGGTGTCAATTTTGCGGAATGGTGTAAACTTATTGGTCGAAAGCCAACCTATGCCCTATTGTTGTTGATTCCATTGGTTAACATCTTCATCTTTTGCGGAATGGCCGTAGACTTGGTCAGATCCTTTAAATTATACGAATATAAAGATACCGTAGGAGCTGTGCTATATGCTCCTGCGAAGTTCTTCGCGATGTCCAAAAACGACTCTATTCAATACGATGCACCAACTATCCCTAAAGAAAAAGCATATGCAGAAGCAATTGCCTCAGCGATAAAATCTGACAATACATACGAACTCAAGAAGCTACACGAAAACAACCCTTATAAAAAGTCTACAGCAAGAGAATGGGCAGAGTCATTGTTCTTTGCTGTATTTGCCGCTGCCTTTATACGTATGTTTTTGATAGAGGCTTATGTCATTCCTACATCATCAATGGAAGGATCACTCAATGTAGGTGATTACTTGTTTGTATCTAAAGCACATTATGGTATCCGTATGCCTCAGACAGTGGCTATGATTCCGCTACTACACAACAGGATTCCTGGTCTAAATACTGAATCTTATCTTAAAAGTCCAAGTTTGGGATATACTAGATTACCTGCGATAACTAACGTTAAGCGCAATGATCCATTTGTATTTAACTGGCCAGCTGGAGATAGCGTATATATCACTCCGACTAGATCTTACTCAGTAGATCAAGTTAGACGTAATCCAAACATCAACGATCCTAGTTTAGCAAAATTAGTACGTAATAAAGAATTCATTGCTCGACCAATGGATAAGACTGACTTTTATATCAAAAGAGCTGTTGCGCTTCCAGGCGACAAGATAGAAATCAAAAATCGACAACTATTTATCAATGATAAAGAAGGAGACAATCCGGATCACATGCAATTCCATTATGATGTAACCTTACCTTCTGGTGTAAATCTTAAAAAATTGGACGAATGGGGTATCGATGAAGGAGATTGGTATTTTCCACACGGATTAACTAGACCAAATCACGTCTATCTAGACGAAGAGCAAGTTGAAAAACTAAAATCGTTAAGCCCTGAAGCATCAGTTGTAGTCAGAGGTCAAAGATCAGGTGGTCTATTCCCTAATACCGCAGCTAGTAAAAATTGGAGTGTAGACAACTATGGACCGATCACTATTCCTGCTGCTGGACAAACCGTCAATCTAACACTGGATAACTTACCTATGTATCGCCGAGTTATCGGAGTATACGAACATCATGATTTAGCAATTGCTAATGGTCAAATAATGATAGATGGCAACGCAGCTACATCATATACTTTTGAACAAGATTACTATTGGGCTATGGGTGACAACAGACATGCATCTGAAGATAGTCGAGCTTGGGGTTTCGTTCCTGCTGACCACATTGTGGGTAAGCCGTTGTTCATTTGGTTTTCTACTAGAGAAGGAAACATATTCAATGGTATAAATTGGAATAGAATCTTCAGATCAGCAAACCCAGATTAATTAATCATGGTGCAGGCAAGCGGCTTATCTGATGAATTATTACTGAAAGAAACTGTCACTTTTCGAGGCACTTTTGGAGATTTGAAATTAAGGTTAGGCGATTCTAACAACTCAATTTATACTATAGATTGGATTTCTGATAGTGAATTTAAATTCCATTGGAAATCGTCTTTTGCGAATACCATTAATAAAGAGACTAAACTTAGTTCATTTGAACCTATCGTAGGATTTGCAATTATAAAAGATCCTTTTATCAGTCATTTGGAAATATCCTTGAAGGCTAAGCCCAAAAAGGGGTATGTCCTATTCTTGTTAGCCGTAATGATATTTGTTCCTTTGGCTTCGCTTAAGGGTATAGTATCTGGCTTAGGAAGTCTACTTATCTTATTACTCATATTTGTCATGTTGCGCAATTTCTACCGGATACAAGAAAACGAACTCTTTAGTTTACTCATCCATGATTTGAGACGTTAAATATTAAGCTACAATTAGCGTTTTGGCTAATTTTAAATTGATACAATCAAGTATTAACTTTCGTTAGTTATATTGCGACGTATATCCGCTATATTATGACAATCAATCGTTTTTCTATTTTCCTATTCACTTTTGTAGTGATTTCGCAATCTGCCTTTTCACAGTTGCCTGCTACAGATTTATTCATGATACATTACTCTAATGTAGATACACAGTTTAACCTCAAAAAGGTTACTTATCTCTCTGCGTTTAACCCCTTGGGTTACAACAATCAGCCGAAGTTCATTGGTCTCAATGAAATGTACTTGAGTACTGATGTATACTCTATGGGTAAACCAGAAATAGTTAAGCTAGATCTATTTAGTGAAACTATAGAGCGTATGACAATGTCTGATGAAAGTGATTTTAGCCCTTCTCCATTGCCAAATAGTAGAGGTCTTTCAACTGTACGAATAGAAAAAGACGGTACCACTCAGACTCTTTGGGCTTACGATGATCAGAATTTCGATTCTGGGGCACGTATTTTTGAAGATATTTCTACTGTAGGATATTACAAATGGTTGAGTGAAGAAGATGTAGCCATGTTTTTGCTACCGGAGCCATTCACATTGAATATCACTAATATTAATACTGGCGTTTCAAAGACCGTTATTGACAATATCGGAAGGTGTTTCATTCAAGATAATGAAGGCAAGTTGCTCTTTACGCACAAGATAAACTCAGGAAAGATGTTTATCAAAAGCTATGATTTAGAAAGTGGAAAAATGGAAGTTGTTTGTCAAGCGCTTGAAGGCTCAGAAGATTTCGAATTAATTGGTGGCGGTGCCATAATCATGGCTCGTAAAAGTAAACTTTATTATTATGATCCTAAAATCTCAACATCATGGACGGAAGTTTTAGATCTCAATGAATTTGGTATCAATGACATATCTCGTATAGCCTATAGTAGAGGTAGGATTGTACTCGTTAGCAATAAATAACAATACTCATGAAACATATTCTTCTTATTGTAATTTCACTCAGCATCATTTTTTCTTCTTGTAATCAAAAAACAAAAGAGAGTGTTACATCTAACGAATACGCAGAGACTATTAAGGCTCATAGAGACCATTATTTGCAAGATTTCATCAAGGACGAAAGAGCACCTTTAACCAATGATGATATTCCTTTCGTCAATTTCTTTAAAGCAGATGAAGCATATGCCATAGAATGCACATTTACAGAAGCAGCCACTAAAAAACCATTTAAAATGGCTACATATAGTGGCATTACTAAGCCCTACCAAGTGTACGGATATCTAGTGTGTCCAGTGAAAGGTCAAGAAATCAATCTAGAACTATATCAAAACCAAAGAATGGCTTCTGTTCCTGCTTATTCGGATCACTTGTTCTTACCATTTAAAGATCTGACAAATGGAGAAGAAAGTTATGGTGGAGGTAGGTATATAGACGTAAAAGCATCGTCGATAAAAGACGGTTTAATGGAAATTGACTTCAATAAAGCATATAATCCTTGGTGCGCATATTCGGATGGATACAACTGCCCTATCCCTCCCATAGCGAATCATCTTGA
The DNA here is from genome assembly GCA_938015435.1 of uncultured Saprospiraceae bacterium. Taxonomy (GTDB): domain Bacteria; phylum Bacteroidota; class Bacteroidia; order Chitinophagales; family Saprospiraceae; genus UBA1994. The sequence continues at coordinate 184,841 of CALLPN010000013.1, read as the reverse complement.
GATTATGCTTACTGCTGGCGAATCGAAGTATACTGGGCCAAAGAAAAATAGACCTCAGTGATCATAGAAGATGCTTTAGGTAAACAGTTTGACTCTGATACAAAATACCGACGTATCGTATCTCTTGTGCCATCACAAACAGAATACATTATAGATTTGATCAATGATCTATCTCAGTATGAAGTTGTGGGTCGCACTAAATTTTGTATTCATCCAGCTAACAAAGTTTCTAATATTAAAGTAGTCGGAGGGACTAAACAGATACACCTAGATAGGATCAAAACGCTCAAACCAGATATTGTAATTTGTAACAAAGAAGAAAACACCAAAGAGATTGCTGCTGCTATAGAGCCATATTTCCCAGTATTTACTTCCGAGATTACGACTATTGCATCGGCACTAGATTATATGAAGCGCATCTCACAGCTTTTAGATTTATCTGATAGAGGAAACCAAATAAACGCTCAAATCAGCGACACCATGCTTGATTATCAGCCTGATAGCCAAAAGAAAGCTATATATCTGATCTGGAAAGATCCTTACATGGCCGCTGGTGGAGATACGTATATAGACAAAATGATGTTTGCCGCTGGATATAGCAATGTATTACATAATCAACTCAGGTATCCTTCAATCTCTATTGAAGACATAAAAGCATATGATCCAGATCTAATATTCCTCTCTTCAGAACCATTTCCATTTCAAGAGAAACATATTTCGGAGTTTGACCGATTAGATATTCCAACCTATATAGTTGATGGAGAGATGTTTTCTTGGTATGGAACAAGGATGCTAAAGTCATGGGCGTACTTCAAAGAAATAAGCGAAAAAATGAAATGATGTCAACTCTTACACACGACATCATATACAGTTGGAGTTTAATATATTTGCATTAATTAATCTATGCACCATGAATCGATTATCTATACTTATTCTCTTTTTATTAATTTCCATTAGCACATTCGCTCAGAAAATCGCAAATGAAATCATACTAAGTAGCTCTGCTGACAAATCTGCTCAAAAGGAGATACTCCGTACTATCAAATCTATCGACAGCGACATCAATTATGTAGAACTAAAGCCACTATGCAAAAGCTTAGACATATATTTAATGATCATCGAAACAAGTAGTGGGAATAACTTTAGCGAAAAAGTTATTGAGGTCTTGGACTATAATGAGCATATAGACTATGCATATTCGAATCGTATGACACATAGACGTGCTACACCCAACGATACTAGATATCCCAATCAATGGAACTTAGAACTTATAAAAGCTACAGAGGCTTGGGATATCACTACAGGTGGTGAAGATTTCAATAGTAATGAAATAGTAATCGCTATCATGGATGATGGATTTGATGTGGATCATGAAGACATACAGTCCAATCTTTGGGAAAATAGAAACGAAATAATCGGCGACGGTCTTGATAATGACTTTAACGGGTATATTGATGACGAACATGGTATCGATCTCAATAGTGAAAACGGCGACATAATTGTAGAATCTCATGGCACATCTGTAATGGGAATAGTTGGTGCGGACTCAAATAATGGAACAGGAATCACAGGAATCAACTGGAATACCAAAGTGATGGTATTAAGTTCGGTAACCAACGAAGCCAAGGTAATAGAAGGATATAATTACATATATGAAATGCGCAATAAATATAACCTTTCTGAAGGTGCCAACGGAGCTTATGTAGTAGCTACTAACTATTCATTAGGGATTGATAATCTTTTTGGAGAAGATCATCCTGCATGGTGTGGCATGTATGATCTTCTAGGTGGTGTTGGTATAGTAAGCGTAGGTGCCACTACCAACAGCAACCGCAATATAGATTTGGAAGGAGATCTTCCGACAACATGCAGTAGCCCATATTTTATTGGTGTGACTAATACCGACAGAAATGATGTTAAGGTAACCAATGCTGGGTTTGGACTTGAAAACATAGACCTTTCTGCTCCTGGAAGGAATACAGAAACATTAAAACCAGATAGTGAGTATGGAACTTTTGGAGGTACATCTGCAAGTGCACCGCACGTTGCTGGTGCTTTAGGATTACTGTATTCACTCAAATGTGAAAACCTTGCGGCATTTATCAAAGAAAGCCCTGGAGAATCAGCGCTTAGAATTCGACAATCCATTCTTAATGGAACTGATGCACTGCCTACATTAGCTGGAGTGACCGCTACTGGGGGAAGATTGAATATACTGAAATCAATGTCTGAACTATCAGAGTTCTGCTCAGAAGACTCTACAGCAGTAACCACCGGAGCTCTTCAAGTGGAATTTGTACGTGATGACAATTTGGGATCTTATACCGTATTCTACAAAAGCCCAGATACTCGAGATGTAACGTTAAGTATATATGATATCCAAGGCAAGAAAATTTATACCAAACTAAGTAGACCAGGCTTATTCTCTAGGAGTAATGAACGAATTAGCCTAAGTCAATACCCTTCTGGTATTTATATAGCTACATTGATTTTAGGTGATGAAGTGGTGAGTTACAAGTTTAGACATTTAGCAAAGTAGTAATTATTCTCTTTTATCTTTATTACAATCGGATAGATTACATCTTTCGAATCCAATTTGAAATACATTTTCTCCAATCAAAGTTGACTCTTGTAAAACATCCTCTACTCCACATGGGCTTGCTATATAGTTATTTTGATTTACTTTTCGAAAGTATATTATAGGTCTGAGAGACGTACATTTCCCTTCGACTCCGAGAAGATCAATTGATTCACCGGAACTAAATGTTGCCGGTTTTGGACTAATCTTGATCACATAAGATAAAGGAGAAACCACATCAGGTATAGAGCTCAGATTGACAAATTCGTCATTTATAATTAATCTAGAGATTGAGTCTTTTGGTATAGTTGATATGGTTTCGATCATCATCGATTTACTCTTAGATTCATTGCAACACAAGATCAACATTTTTTCTTCCAGGCATTCTAATTCAAATGGATTTACAGCATTAGCTTGCTCTTTGACCGTGTATTCTTGGCCTTCAGTGACAACTGGAACACAAGAAGTAGTAGTAAATACATTAGGAGCACCAATCCAACATTCACTATATATATTCATTGAAAAACATAGCTCATTCGATACCTTATATTTATCCAAATTCAAAGTATTTAAACCTAAGTACTTAATGTTAAATCTATTGGGAACTACAGTAGCGTCTAATTCTTCAAAAAAATGGGTTTCAATGACTTCATTGTTAATCAAATATTCAATGCGACCAAAGTCACAGAACTTATCTGACGAAAAACAATCGCTTAATGTATAAGCAAATGTGATATGCTGAGAAGAAGATAAATCTGGACACTCCACTTTAATCGCATTAAAGGGTATACCAATATTAACTGTAGCATATTCATCTGTAGCTGCCTCGACAATGCTGTCTTTTTTAACGCAACCAATACAATTTAAAGCAAGTACTACAAAAAACAAAATTCTAATCATTACTTATCTATTTAAAATTGCCAATCTCATTAGTCGCACCAAGATCAAAAAACAATAACAATTTGAAAGCATTTAAAAAAAACACTATTTATTGAATTCAAAAACAATGCAAATAGAATCTTAATCCGAGACCTAATTATCATTAATCTGCACTATTTGTTGCGTGCATTCGGCAGAATACCATAAATTTACCAAGGGTCAAATATATTTAGCAATTTTGACCTAAGGGTATTATAATTCGAAATAAAAATATATCTTTGCGTCCTGTTTACAGAAAGCTGTTACTTATTACGATAATTTAAATGTGTTATCAACACATAGATAGATGTTTAATATCATCGTAATATACTTGAATCTAAAGACTTAAATGGCTTCGTAGCTCAACTGGATAGAGTACTTGACTACGAATCAAGCGGTTGAAGGTTCGAATCCTTCCGAGGTCACATTTTTTGCTTTTGAAGAAAAGTCTTTAGCTTAGGAAAACAGAGTAACTGAAACAGATACATTTTTAATAATTACAAAATAAACTTAGCGATGTCTAGAGTTTGTCAACTTACAGGGAAAAGACCAGTAGCAGGAAATAACGTGTCTCACTCTAACAGAAAGACTAAAAGAAGATTTCTTCCTAATTTACATAAGAAGAAAATCTACATTCCTGAAGTAGATAGATGGGTAAACCTGAAAATATCTTCTACTGCATTACGTACAATCAACAAGCTTGGTGTTTATGCTTACTTAAAAAAGCTAGAGGCTAAAGGAGTAGATACTGGAGTAAAACTCTAAGTACAAACCTAATTCGTTAATACACTATAATCACTATATATCATGGCAAAGAAGTCAAAAGGTAATAGAAATCAGATAATACTTGAATGTACAGAGCATAAAGCTTCTGGTATGTCAGGTACATCTAGATATATTACAGAGAAAAATAGAAAGAATACTCCGGATAGACTTGAACTCAAGAAGTACAACCCTATCATGAAGAAATATACTATTCATAAAGAAATCAAATAATCATGGCTAAAGTATCCAAGAACTCGAGAACAGGTAAAAGAGCTGCTGCTGGATCTGGTAGAGATCACATAAAAGTGATTAAATCTGTAAAGGATCCTGTATCTGGTAAGTATACTTACAAAGAGCAAATTATCCATAAGGATAAAGTGAAGGCTTTTTTCGCTGAGAATAAGTAAGCTCTAAATGCGTATTACATTGTCGATCAATGTAATGGCTTATAAAAATATATTAAAAGGCTTTTCTGTAAATCAGGAAGGCCTTTTGTTAGTTGTACTATATGCATACCTTTAGTAGAGCTAAACGGTCCAATTATTTAACGATCATAAATAATATTGAATGAGTTTTTTTAAGAAGTTTTTCACCAAAGAAAAGGAACAAGAATTAGATAAAGGGCTAGAGAAAACTAAAGACAGTTTCTTAGGTAAATTAGGTAAAGCTGTTGCTGGTAAAGCTACTGTCGATGAGGAATTTCTAGACAAACTCGAACAAATACTTATTGAATCTGACGTAGGACTAGAGACTACCGTTAAGATCATAGATAGATTGGAAGCAAGAGTAGCTAAGGACAAATACCTTAACACTTCGGAACTCAATAACATTCTAAAAGAAGAAATCATTGGCCTTCTTTCAGATAATAATACTGAAGATTTAGTAGACTTTACTTTTCCAGAAGAAACCAAGCCCTTTGTTATGCTTGTCGTCGGTGTCAATGGAGTAGGTAAGACTACTACTATTGGTAAACTAGCTTACCAGTATAAAAAAAGAGGTAAAGGCGTTGTGCTTGGTGCAGGTGATACTTTCCGTGCCGCTGCAGTAGATCAACTCAAAATATGGGCTGATCGAGCTAAGACATTCTTCTATAGCAAAGGAATGTATACTGATCCAGCTGCCGTAGGTTATGAAACTGTTCAATTTGCAGAAAATATGTCTCTCGATATGTGTATCATTGATACTGCTGGTAGATTACATACAAAGAAGCACTTGATGGAAGAGCTTTCAAAGATCAAACGGTCTATCGATAAAAAGTTGCCAGGAGCACCACACGAAGTACTCCTTGTGCTTGACGGTACTACTGGTCAAAACGCTATAGAGCAAGCTCGTAAGTTTACTGAAGCCACTGATGTGACAGCGTTGGCTATTACAAAGTTAGATGGTACTGCTAAAGGTGGAGTTGTATTGGGTATATCTGATCAATTTCAAATACCAATTAAGTACATCGGTATGGGAGAAGGTATCGATCAATTACAAGTTTTCAATAAACGAGCTTACGTAGAAAGTTTATTCAAATAATAGAAATAAGCCTACAAGATGGAACATACAACAGAAGATACTAAGAAGGTAGAAATACTTAAAAACAAGCTTCTCGTAAAAGTCGAACTACTCTTACAAGAGAATGATGAGTTTTTACCGTTCGGCCTAATTCAAGATGGAGAAGGCGGTTTTAGATTGCTTAGCATATCTGACGACGATGAAGAATATACTTCTGACAAAGCTGTAAAATCTATAAAAGCACATATCGATTCGCAAGTGAGTAATGTAGAACAAATACACTCAGGTGGATTTTGCCAAGACTTTTTAATCAATGATAATGATGCCATCCAACTCAACCTTATTAGCAAATTTTCTGAAGGCTGGATTTCAATCTATCTACCCTATTTTATACTAGAAGATAGAAAAATCGAATATGGCTCCATTATCATGGGCGAGCCGATGGAGTAAGCCAACTGTGGTTTGCGCAGCAACGCAAGACGTCGTAGTGGGAATTTGGCTTGTAAAGCAAACACATGGACTCCGATAACACAAAAGACATATCTTAGTCCCAGACATCATTACAACCGTTACTCTGTTACTTTATTGTTTCGTTGAAACTTAGAAATTGTTAGCTAGAGAAACCTATGTAACAACCAATCGTTATTCATCCACTTATTAAATCACAACTCAAATTTATATCACTCTCTTGATCACTCTCAGCACATGAGAGTACTTCTTGGTCTCTAAATTGTAGATACCATAGTGATCTAAATGATCTATCCTAACTCTTCCACTGGCATGTATAATCTTGTGATCAGGCAATACGATTCCTACATGAATCACTTTACCATCTTTATTTACAAAGTAAGCCAGATCACCTATAGATGCTGCCTCTACAAAATCAATCGTTTCTCCTAATTCTGCTTGTTGATAAGCATCTCTAGGAAGATAGATACCTAACATCTTGAAAACAATCTGTGTAAATCCACTACAATCAATTCCAAATGGAGATCGTCCACCCCATAGATAAGGAGCATTAAGATATTTATATGCAATCTTGGTAATTATTTCTGGTGTCACCGATAATTCCGCACTATCAAGCACTTGACCACTAAAAATGTATTTCCCAGACGGAAGCTTATAATTCATTCCATCAAAATATGGCAATGCAGATCCCATTAATATAGGCTGTGATACATCATCAGATATAATCGCCTGTACATATTCTAGGCAATGGGCTGTGGAAACAGAATATTTCTCATGATCTTGCGGTGTCACAAAATACAATTGCTTAGGATCAACCCACCCTTCATAGCCATCATAGTCTAATTGAACCTTTACCCAGCTCTTATTCTTGCGCTTTACGATCTGACATGTCTCTCCATAGAGCAACTGAGTAACTATCTCAGACGGATCTTCTGGATGACGCCTTACAGGTATCACACTAAGATGGCAGATCGCATGATCTAGCTGAATCTTTACTTTCTTCTTCTTTGCCTTTTTAATACGCATTATGTGTAGGTAGCACCGATAATTATGCCAAACTGTGTCTTTCTAACTATTATTTTTGATCTATTGCTAATAATAATTCATAAGAGACTCTATATCTGATTTTTAATCAAAGTCAATCTCTAAAAATCATACTAAACAACGGCACTTGTCATCCTGAGCGTAGTCACTTGTCATCCTGAGCGTAAGTGATCACGCTCTAGTAATTTCGGCCTCTTGGAGAAATATTCCTGAATCAATACTCCACTTATATAATTAATTGATGTCTTAACATTATGGTTCTATCGAATTCCCATGAAATTACGTAGTAGTTTATAATATATGTTTAGTTTTGTAATATGATTCGAACTGGTATTTCTAGTAGCCTTACTACCCTATTTCTTATAGGTCTATTATGTATGTCTGTCTTGACGGAAACTAAGGCTCAAGACGCACATTTTTCTCAGTTCTATAGCGCTCCTTTATTACTCAATCCAGCAATGGCGGGTACTATAGATGGTACATTTAGGATTACGACTATCTATCGCGATCAGTGGAGATCTGCATTAGAGCAGCCGCTAAAGACATACGCATTTAGCGGAGATAGTAAATTTGAAATAGGACGCACTTCAAAACAACCTGATTTAGTAGGAATAGGCATGACTATCTATGCCGATAGAGCTGGACTATATAATCTTAATACCACTACGGTTACTCTTACAGGAGCTTATCACAAAGGTGTATCGGCAAAAAACAATAGTTATTTAAGCCTCGGCTTTCAAGCAGGTATCTCTCAAAGAAGTATTGGATATGAAGATCTTCGATTCGCGGACCAATTCAATGCAATTGATGGTTATACACTTTCTACCTTGGAAGAGTTACCACCAAACAACTATGGTGTAGCTGATTTTTCAATCGGACTATTGTATACTAGTACTCCGTCCAAAGATATGAGCTTCAATATAGGAGGCGGATACTTCCATTTCAATCAACCTAACATATCTTTCTATAGCAAAGATGACAATGTTAATCCTGCTCTAATCAAAGAAAATTCATTAGATGCCAGACTCAGTATTCATACTGGAATGAGTTATAGAACTTCTGAAGGAATAAGATTGAATCCAAGAGTAATGTATTTACAACAAGGACAACATAATGAAGCTAATGTAGGTCTGGGTGTTAGATTCCAGCCAAACCCTGGTAAAGCACAAGCTTTCCATATCGGACCTTGGCTAAGAGGTACTAATAATATAGATGGGTTCGGAGCAGAATCCGTAATCCTGATGGCAGGATTTGAAGTAAATAACTGGATATTTGGGTTTACATACGACCAAAATCTTAGTGATCTTTCGGGTACTAGGCAGGGGCTTAATGCTTTTGAAGTATCAATTACCTATATTGGAGAACATGACAATAGCATTGGATGGTGTCCTGAGTTTTAGGCTTAGATAATTCTCAAAACACAGAAGTACTTGCATTCATATTGATTGAAATACTTTGGTTCTAATTGTAGTAGCAATAGACTAACTTTTACATAAGTCTCCATTATTTATTATAATTAATTCATGCTTAGGCGTGAAGTATTTTTTTTCACCAATATGTGTGAGATATACTCAACTAAATATGTTGACCTTGTAAAACAAAGTTCAACCATTTTCTTATCCTTCATTTATAGTCTCGACTATATACTTAACCAACCATACCATGTATAAAACTAAAAATGTAGCAATATTCGCTCTTGTTTTAAGTAGTTTACTAGTTGCTTTCTCTGGCTCACACCCTACGACAGCATCAGGTGGCTACACTACTGCTCCAGGAGATGGTGCCTGCGCACAATGTCACACTAGCAACAATACTGCATTAGATGGAGACTATACCATTACAGGTGTTCCTTCAACGATCGAAGCGAACACTACCTATACTGTTGAGGTCCAATTGACTAATCCAAGTGGAAACGCCTCTCGAGGAGGATTCCAAATATTAGCACTAGATGACGCGAATACACAAGGAGGATCATGGAGTAATGCAAGTACTGGATCTAGCTTAAAAACAGCAGCAGGCAAAACATACTTAGGTCATCAAGGGTCACAATCCTTTCCAGCAAATAATGAATTGAATTGGACTGCAGATTGGACCTCTCCTAATGAAGATGATGTTACTTTCGATTTCTATGCCGTAAGTATAATTGCTGATGGAAGTGGAAATCAAAATGATAGATTCATAGTTCAACAATTTGATGCTACGATACCTCAGTCTGCTACGCCATTGACACTTAGTATTGTATTGGTATCAGATGCCACTTGTGCTAATTCTACTAATGGAAGTGCAACGGTAACTATTACTGGAGGAGTTGCTCCTTACGATATATTATGGGAAAATGGCGAGACAACAGCAACTGCAACTATGCTTCCTGTAGGGAATACATTTGTAACGGTTACGGATGCTACAAATGCTTCGACAGAGGTAGAAATCGACATTGACTTTTTAATGACGCTTCAATTAAACTTAGATGAACTCAACAATGTGACTTGCTTTGGCACATCGAATGGAGATGCAATGGTTTCCGTGCCTAATGGAACTGCACCCATTAACTTTGATTGGTCTAATGGTGACAATGGAAGCTCAATCAATAATCTATCTGGCGGTACCTATACAGTAATTGCTACTGATGCTAATGGATGTGATGCCACACTCGATATTACTATTACTGAACCCCAAGATTTCTTAATCATTCCAACAATGAATATGCCTTCTTGTAATGGTAATTCCGATGGATTTATTAATCTTAATGTTATAGGTGGTACAACTCCTTATTTTTATATGTGGGAAGACGGTTCGCAAGACGCTACAAACTCCAATCTCGCTGCTGGAATATACTTAACAACAATATCCGATTCCAATGGATGTACCACAGAAGTGTCTACTGAAGTGACAGAACCCTCAGCTCTTGACATAAGCACACAAAACCAGCAAGATCCTATTTGTACTGGAGATTCCAACGGATCTATTACAGTAACTCCTGCGGGTGGAACACCGGGTTATCAATATAATTGGAGTATCGGATCTACTGCACAGACTATATCTAATTTAATTGCTGGTGAATATTTATTAACCGTGACTGATTCGGAAAACTGTTCTCAAACTGCGACATACTTTCTGACAGAACAAATAGAAATAATAATTTCAACATCTAGCACAACTGAAAGTACTCCAGGTGCAAGTGATGGAACCGCTACTGCTGCCGTAGTATCTGGTGGAAATGCTCCATACCAATACCAATGGTCTAACGGTGATCTTACTGCAACGATCAACAATTTAACTTCAGGAACTTACAGTGTAACTGTTGTAGACGCTAATGGCTGTTTTACTGAGGGTCAAACTATTGTCTCTTCGGGTAATTGCGCACTTTCGTTAGAAGTAGCTACCATACCGGTAACCTGTTTTGGTGATGGTAATGGATCTGCTACGGTAACTATTGTAAATGGAATAGCACCTATTACTTACTTATGGTCAGACGGATCGGATGTTGGTACTAGATCTGACCTTGCTCCAGGTAATTACACATTAATCGTGGAAGACAACGCAGGTTGTAGTGATATGATGATGGACATCATTATAACTGAACCATCAGAACTGAATGTACAAATCAATATAATAGCAAGTAACGCCTGTGGTGGAGAAAACTCTGGTGAGCTTAGTGCGATAGTAACTGGTGGCACACTTGACTATATGTATGCATGGAATAATGGTGATGATGCTGCAATTACTAGTGGATTACCTAATGGTGATTATAGTGTAACTGTCACTGATGCGAATGGGTGTACCGCTGAAGCTTCATCATCGATTACTTCAATAGATAATGTAGCTCCAATAATAATGCTCCAAAACCTAATTCACTATGCAGATTCAAATGGGTTTAGTGATATTCCTGCATCAGTATTTGACAATGGATCGATGGACAATTGTAGTGATGTAACTTTAGAATACTTAGACATTCCATTATTCGGATGCGAGTTCTTAGGAACACAAGAAATTTCGATTGTAGGAAGCGATATTTTAGGCAATACCGATACTATGAATGTCATGCTTACCTTAATAGATACTCTAGCTCCTATCATATTAGATGGACAAATAGACCTAATAGAATTGGAAGGCTGCGAGCCATTTATGTTTGACCTGCCTTCTTTCTCTGATAATTGTAGCGACAATATTACAGTCGAGCAACTTGCTGGATTAGAAAGTGGTCAAATATTCCCAGTGGGTTCTACAAATCAGATATACTTCATCACAGATATGTCTGGCAACGGATTGACATACAGCTTTACCGTTAATGTAACATCCGATTTAAGCTCTAGTATCTCATCAACTGATGTGAGTTGTTTTGGTGGATCTGATGGATCGATTAGCGTCGAATTATCTGGTATACATGCCCCATTTGTACAAGATAGCTCAATCGTTTCTAATGACTTGACTGCAGGTGGTTATCTGATAACTATACAAGACACAGTAGGTTGTCAAATGATAGAAATCGTAAATATTGCAGAGCCGGCTGAATTGGACGCAGATGTAATTGCAATTCCTGCTTCTACAAATAATTCAACTGATGGAGAAGTAACTATAACTATTACCGGAGGAACGCAACCTTATAACATTAGATTATTCGACGCGCTGGGGGACCTAGTAGCTATGAATAGTAATGGTGAATTTGGTGATCTTCTGTCAGGCACTTACAATGTGTTAGTGGTAGATGAAAATGGATGTGAAATTAGTATCAGTGAAATTGAAGTCGCGTTTGTAACCAGTACAATTGACTTGTTTGGCAATTACAATATCAAGTCGTACCCTAATCCAGTATTGGATGAATTGACAATCTGGATACAAGAGCTGTCTGCGACTTTGGATGTTTCAATCAGGTCTTTAGATGGCAAAGTAGTATGGTCAGATAAAGGAAGATCTGGAATCATTTCAATCGATCTCACAGATCATGCAAATGGACTGTATATGCTATCCGTAACAGATCAAAAATCTACTTCAACTCGCAAAATCAGTCTGCAGCATTAATTTTATATTTTTAAAATAAAAGGTTTAACAGTCTCTTAAGCAAATATGCCTAAGAGGCTGTTTAACTTTGAATCAGATTACAAAATCACCATGAGATACATATTCACACTTTTAGTTCTGTCAATATCATTACAACTTTCCGTCGCCCAGACAGGATTAGAAATGATGAAATTTGACGCAGAAACCTATGATCTAGGGCCCATTAAGAAAGGTGAAAAACGTGAATTTGTTTATACATTTACTAATATCGGAACAGAAAACATCCAAATAGATTTAGTCTCTGGTTGTGATTGTACAACATTGGAGTGGACAAGATTACCCGTCAAACCTGGAGGAACTGGTACTATCGATGTAATATTTGACAGCACCGAGAAAGAAGACTCTGAGCCAGTCGATATAGATATATATCTCAAAAATATCGATCCAAAATCTGGGCATCCAATGCTTAAAATTTTAGATTATTCTTTCCAACTAATTAAATAATCAAAGGCTAATTCAAAATTATTAGCTCTTTCGAATAAACATAACCTTCATTAAAATGATTATGTTTGTTTCAACATATATTGTCACAACACTAAACTAAAGCACAATGCAAATTAAAAACTTACTTCTTACGGCTCTAATGGCTATTTCATTTTCAATGTTTGGACATGGTGATCCAATTAAGATCAATACTGAAAAAAGTACGATTTCTTGGGTAGGTAAGAAAATTACCGGACAGCACAGTGGTACTATAGGTATCAAATCTGGTGAACTAGTAATACACCATGGAGAATTAGAAGGTGGATCATTTGTAATAGATATGTCTTCATTAGCGGTTACCGATCTTAAAGCCGGTCAAGGAAAAGAAAAGCTTGAAGGTCACCTTAATTCTGATGATTTTTTTGGAGTAGAAGCATTTCCAGAAGCTACTTTGAAAATAACTAAAGCGAAAGAAGTAGAAAAAGGAATGTATGCTGTACAAGCAGATATTACGATTAAGGGTAAAACTGAGGTAATCACATTTCAAGTAATGATGAAAAAAGGAATGGCTACAGCAGAAATTACTATTGACAGAACAAAACATGATATTAAATATGGATCAGGAAGCTTCTTCGATAACTTAGGAGATAACACTATCTATGATGATTTTGTACTTTCTGTTAATCTTGTATTCTAATACTAAATTATAAATTATTCATAAGCCCTTTTCATGTCAATGAAAAGGGCTTTTTTATTTCAATTATTTAAAAAATGAATTACATTTTCCTAGAATTAAAACGTACAAAACTATCCTTGAATGTATTCTTCATTGACAACAACATGTAGTGCGTATATCACAGATAATATGTCTTAGTCAATGCTCAATTTAGTTTATCTTCAAACTGATAACTTTAATGTGAATTTGCTGAGGTATATTGTACATCATTTACAACAGCTTCTATGCCTACCCTTAAACTACTATTCCCATTCTTCCTACTATCTACAATCGTTACTTTTTTGTCTTGCCATCAAGGAAATAAACAAGATCAATTATCACCTAGAGCAATAGCCAAACTGTATCCTGATGAGTATCTATTTAGTCAACGTGCATATCCTTTTTTGGAAGCTGAATATGGCAACATTACAAGATCATTTTTCAAATCTAGATCAATTGCTTCATTTACCAATAGACGATTTGTAGAGTCATGGAAATCCGAAGGTCCCACTAATGTAAATGGTCGAGTAGTAGATATCGAAGGTGTAATTGAGAGTGATAAGACTATTCTTTACGTCGCTTCTGCGTCAGGTGGTATTTTCAAAACGGAAGACGATGGTACAGAATGGACACCCATATTTGACGATCAACTTACCCTTGCAATTGGTGATATGGATATTTCCAAAAGCAATCCAAATACTATATATGTAGGTACAGGTGAAGCTAATGCCGGAGGTGGATCACTGGCTTATGATGGCAATGGAATATACAAGAGCACCGACGCAGGTAATACATGGATACATCTAGGACTCACATCTATTGGTAGTGTAGGAAAAATCGCTATTCACCCTACCAATGATGATATTGTTTATGTTGCTGCCATGGGAAAATTGTTTTCTAATAATGAACAACGTGGTGTTTACAAAACAATAAATGGAGGTCAAACTTGGGAAAAGGTCTTTTATATTTCAGATCAGACAGGAGCAATAGACTTAGTAATCAATCCATCTGATCCTAATGTGTTATATGCCGCGATGTGGGATCGCATACGTACTCCGAGCAATAGAACATATGGAGGAATCAATAGTGGTATCTATAAGACATTAGACGGAGGAAGTTCTTGGGAAAGACAAGAAAGCGATCTTCCTATAAACAGTGAAATTGGCCGTATCGGATTGGCTATCTCCCAACTTAATACTTCGATTCTCTATGCAACCATATCAAATTCCGATGGAACCCAAGAAGGAATATATAGTACAGAAAACGCTGGATTAAATTGGACTCAAAAATCGGCTGTAGGAGTACAAACCGTTCCATTTATGTGGTGGTTTGGAAAAATATACATACACCCCAATTCTCCTTCTCAATTATTCCATCCAGGTTTCGTCGCGCAGTTTTCTAACGACTCAGGTAACTCATTTACCAATGTATTTCAAGGTGCTCACGTAGATCAACATGCTATGTGGTTTCATCCTACCGAGCCAAATACTATTTACTTAGCTAATGACGGAGGTGTATATAAATCTACCACACTAGGCCAAAATCATTATAAGCTTCCCAATCTACCCAATGTACAATTTTACACTTGTGAGATAGATAATCTAAATCCTGAAAGACTTTATGGAGGCACACAAGACAACAATACTATTAGGACACTTAATGGCGAAAATGATGACTATAGATCTATACTTGGAGGAGATGGATTTAGAGTTTTAGTAGATCCAACTAATAGTGATAATATTTATGCCGAATATCAATATGGGGTTTTATTCAGATCAACGGATGGACAATCTTTTGATTATGCACTCAATGGAGTTGACGATACTGACAGAAACAATTGGAATTCTCCTGTCGCAATAGACCCTAATGATCCTACCACATTATACTTTGGAACACATCGAATATATAAGACAGAAAACAAAGCTGTTAGTTGGAATCGTATTAGTGATGACCTATCCAAAGGTGAAAACCTTAACGGTAATCTAAGATACGGAACTACCACTTCAATAGACGTTTCACCTTATAATGGAGATTACATATTAGTAGGTACCGATGATGGAAATATCCAACTCACAACGGACGGAGGAGATAATTGGTCTCTGCTATCAGCCTCTCTGCCTAATCGATGGGTGACAGCAGTTTTATTCGATCCTAATGATAGTGAAGTGGTTTATGCCACGTTTTCAGGATTCCGATATGGCGAAGATATATCTAATGCATATAGAAGCACAGACCTTGGACAAACTTGGAGTAGCATCACTCCAGACTTCTACGAAGGTCCAATAAATGACATACTAATAGTGCCTGAGAATGGCCTAAAAATAATAGCGACAGATATAGGTGTATTTACTTCACTAACAGATAGCGACGAATGGGAGCTACTAGGTAATGAACTACCTAATGTCGTAATTACAGATATTGATTATCATGTAGATACTCGTACGTTAGTAGCCGCTACATTTGGAAGAGGATTATTTTCTTATGAATTTAGTGATCCTTTAAATAGTAACAATTATACTAATGACATCAGTATTAATCTATATCCCAATCCAGCATCTCAAACAATTAGGCTATCTAGTTCTGGTAAAATTTCTCTAGTTGAAATCTATAATTTGCAAGGACAAAAAATACACTCTGGAACGGAGCAAGTAATTGATGTAACATCTTTCAATACAGGCATCTACTATCTTAAAGCTAAAACTAATCTAGGCGTCGTTACAAAAAAAGTTGTCATCGAATAATCTTAAAAAAAGCCAAACCTCTTCGTATCGAAACTAACATCATTATTGACTTTAGTTTGTGAAATGACATAGTCCTATGTATTAAATAATCAATCGTGTAGTTAGATGATTTGCTTTTTTAAAGCTTCCAATATTTGGATTCATCCAATCCTTTTCTAATCATTAGAAATGACATAAAAAAAGGGAGACCAAATGATCTCCCTTCTATATTATATTTATTTCAACTTTCTACCTAGGTACTAAGTTGAACTCTACCCTTCTATTAAGTGATTTTCCTTTGAGAGTATTATTGTCAGCAACAGGCCTTGATTCACCAAAACCTTGTGAACTTAACCTATTCGAACTAACACCTTTTTTTACTAAGAAATCATAACAAGCCCTAGCTCTTTTTTCAGATAGTTTCTGATTAGCAGATTCTTTTCCTGTATTATCAGTATGTCCGCTTATCGATAGATTGTAATCAGGATATCTATTCATGATATCACTTATCTGATTCATTATAGAGTGAGAAGATCCTTTGATCGTAGCTCTTCCTGTGTCAAACTCAACTGCTCTCATTGCTATGTCAAGTGTCTCTCTATCTTTCACTGTGATCTCTGGACATCCATTAGAAGAAACTGGGCCTGCAGATCTAGGACATCTATCTCTGCTATCATCTAAGCCATCGCCGTCTGTATCTGGACAGCCATTATATATTTGTGGACCTGGATTATTAGGACATTTATCATCTAAGTTAGCGATACCATCACCATCATTATCTGGGCAACCACCAAGAGCTACTGATCCTGGCTGATTAGGGCATCTATCAGAACTGTCTGGTACACCATCATTATCACCATCATTTCCTGGGCAGCCGCCATTACTAGCATCTCCTGCAAGATCAGGACAATTATCATCCGCATCTGCAATTCCATCATTATCTCTATCTCCTCCTGGACAACCATTATTACTTGCAGGTCCAAAGATATTAGGACATTCGTCTTTATTATCAGCTATTCCGTCGCCATCTGTATCAGGGCATCCATTAAATGAAGATAAACCCGCCTGTGCAGGACAATCATCCACATAATCAGCAACACCATCACCATCTGTATCTGGGCAACCATTCAGTTCTTTTGAACCAAATGCGTTTGGACAAAGATCAACTTCATCTGCAATTCCATCCATATCACTATCCACACTTTCTTCACTTGTCTCCACCTTCTCTACCTTAGGTGAATCAGCTCCTAGCCAATAGACAAATCCTATTCCATGTTGAAGATTATTCCGGTCATCGGAAAACGCTACTCTATATTCTGATTGAATGTTGATAAATGCTCTTTCCGACGCTTTAAACTGAAAACCAAAACCAACGGGTGCCTGCATGTTAAATTCTCCTGCTGTCTCTTTGACACCGCCAAGACCTGCCATTATGTATGGCGTTACCACTGAGCTGTTCCTAACAAATTGGTATTGCATCTGAGCATCTAAACCATATATCTTTTTATATTCCGGTCTTCCATTTACCTCACTATTCGTATGACTTGTAACGGATCCTATCTTGACAGGAAGGACTAATTTAAGATTACGCGAAAGCTGACGATAGTATCCAATCTCGTATCCAAAATCATAATCCTTTATCGCACCAAAAGAGCCCCCGTTTTGCGACTGATAATCCAAAAACAAGGCTTTAAAGGAAATTCCTTGCTTGGCACTGACTTCCTGCCCATATGATGCTATTGACATCATACATCCTAAAATTGATAGTATTAAGAGCTTTCTCATTTGATCTTCTTTAGTATAAATTAAACTGTCTTCAAACTTTACTTTTAATCTGCGTTTCTTTATTCTTCATTTATGTTTGAACAACAGAAAGACAAAATTAATATAATATGGCGAATTATTACATTATATGATAATTTATTATAATATGTTGATTATTGATTAATAGGGACCAAGGTGTCTTAAATATCCCTTTTAGATCTGACATTACAGTTAAAAACACTAAAGGTTATTATTTCTGTGTTTTGTTGTGCAAAAGTAATGGTTTGTTGCTAAAATATTCCTCTTAAAACCTTCCTCTTTTTACCACAAAATATCGACGGACAATCACTTATTAGAAAACAACGAAAATAGATTACTAAGTCATATTAAATCAAAAGAGACTGTCCAATTAAGACAGCCTCTATATTCTTTTCTATTTGCGTAAGTATATTGCTATACTGCTCTATCTACACAATTCAAGTCTTCAAATGCCTGTTTCAATCTATTTTTGAATGAAACTTCTGCAGCCCTCAGCCATACTCGTGGATCATATTTCTTCTTGTTAGGTTTGTCATCACCATCTGGATTACCGATCTGACCTTGAAGATAATCTCTGTTAGTAGCCTCATGAGTACGTACACCATCCCAAAATGCCCATTGAGTATCTGTATCTATATTCATCTTTACCGCTCCATAATCGATAGCTTCTCTGATCTCTTCTCTCGAACTTCCTGATCCACCATGAAATACAAAGTTGATTGGATTATCACTTTCTAAGCCAAATTTCACCTTAACGTGTTCTTGAGAATTCTTAAGAATTTTTGGTGTAAGCTCTACATTTCCAGGCTTATACACTCCATGGACATTTCCGAACGCCGCTGCGATCGTAAATTTATCACTTATCTTTTTTAACTCTTCGTATGCATATGCTACCTCTTCTGGTTGAGTATACAATTTGCTGCTATCGATTCCTGTATTGTCGACACCATCTTCTTCACCTCCAGTGACTCCTAATTCGATTTCAAGTGTCATACCCATCTTTGCCATACGGGCTAAGTATTTCGCTGAGATTTCTATATTCTCTTCGATTGGTTCTTCCGAAAGATCAATCATATGCGAACTATATAGTGGCTTTCCTGTGGCCTCAAAGTTCTTTTCACTTGCCTCCAAAAGACCGTCGATCCAAGGTAGAAGTTTCTTTGCACAATGATCTGTATGTAGGATTACAGAAACACCATATTGTTCAGCCATATGTTGCACATGTAATGCTCCAGCTACGCCACCCGCTATTGCAGCTTTTTGATCCTCGTTACTAAGGCCTTTTCCTGCATTAAAGTAAGATCCACCATTACTAAATTGGATGATGATAGGAGAATTCACTTCTCTTGCACACTCTAAAGCCGCGTTTATCGTGTTAGTACCTATTACATTAACCGCTGGCAAAGCGAAGTTATGCTCGTTAGCGTAATCTAATAATTCAGTGACTTCATCACCGTATAATACTCCTGCTCTGAATTTCTTGTTTGACATAAGTCTTGACTTTAGGTACTAAATATTTAAATTTATTCTGATCGCATGTTTTTTCGTTCAAATGACTTTTCAGAACGTGCAATCCGAACGTTTTATTTATCAATAAATATTGAATTTAAATAACGAATATACGACTTATTGTAAATTATACACTATCGTAACGATCAGCAAATATTATTTTTGTATTTGCCTTTATTTGATTTTAAATTATTCCTTGCTCCGTAAGGTATCTCTCAGCATCTAAGGCTGCCATACAACCTGTTCCTGCAGCAGTAACGGCTTGTCTGTATTTACTATCTTGAGCATCACCGCAAACATATACACCTCCGATATCCGTATGTGTACTATCAGGGTGAGTGATTAAATATCCATGATCATCCATTTTGAGATAATCTTTGAACATCCCAGTATTCGGCTTGTGGCCAATCGCTACAAAAAAAGCACTTGAAGCAATAGTAGACTCTTCACCAGTTACTGTATTTTTTATTCTTGCTCCTTCTACTTCTGTTTCTCCTAATACTTCTAGAGTAGATGAATTCCAATGCACTGTTAATTTATCATTATTAAGCACTCTTTCTTGCATGATCTTACTCGCTCTCATTTCATCCCTACGCACCAGTAAATGAACGTGACTACACATCTTTGTCAAAAACGTAGCTTCCTCAGCCGCAGTATCCCCACCACCAACAACGATGACATCTTTTCCTCTAAAGAAAAATCCATCGCATACTGCACAAGCAGATACTCCTTGATTCATTAATCTTGTTTCTGACTCAAGACCTAACCACTTAGCACTAGCTCCAGTACTGATGATCACAGAGTGTGATTTATATTCATCTCCAGTTTCAGATACAACTGTATGTACATCACCATCAAATGAAACACTCTCGATCATTTCCATTTTGATATCCGTACCAAACCTTTCAGCTTGCTTGCGAAAATCAGCCATCATCTCTGGCCCCATAATTCCGTCTGGATATCCTGGATAATTTTCTACATCATTAGTGATCATTAATTGCCCACCTGGCTCTTTTCCTGTAAAGAGTAATGGTTTCATACTTGCTCTAGCGGCATATATCGCAGCTGTATATCCTGCAGGACCAGATCCTATAATAATACAGTTATGTATTTCTTGTGTCATCGTCAATTTTACTTTAATCTTTTAAGAATACAAAAATAGAAATTATCCCAAGCTATAGTAGTCTTATCAACCATTCTATCCTACAATTCCATTAGTTAATAGCCTAAGTCACACAGTTATCCTCCATATAGGTCCGTTGGTCTAAAGAATCGGTCACTTTATGTAAAAATAGCTGAACCTTGTATTAGGTTTATTCTTTAGGGTAACGTTGTTTAAGCAATGCGGTTCATTCATTTGGAAACAAACTAATGTCTGTAACTTCTGTAACAAGCTATTAAGAGAATTATAAAATTTAATTACGTGATTTAACTATCATACTACACCATGACAGTCATTTATCTCAGCATATTCGTACTTTTCGCTTTGTGGATCAGTCTTCAGGAAAAGCGAAGCATCAGTAACCTTTTGGGTATCAGTACGGCGGCTATGATGGTTATGTTTTTGATTCAAGTGTATTCAGGCTCTTCTTCTATGGAAGACAAACTTGGACTCATGGCAGTCAGTATGCTGCTTTTGGGTTGCTACTCTGCCTTGTTCTCCATGATCAAAAATCCAGTCATGAGAATCGCACTTCTTGGTACTGGTTTATTCTTAGGTAATAAAGCGATCAATCAAACTTTAATAAATTCTCAGAAGATAGATTTAGACCCCTCAGCCGAAATCCTACTTAGATTAGATGCCAACAGCGAAAGAGAAATATCCCAATTAGAGAATAAATATAAGATACATCTAGATCCAGCGTTTACGCCTTTAAAATATAGTACAACGGAATTAGATGATTACTACTCTATTGACATTGAAGAAGATAGAATATCTGAAATCCAGAGTTTATATAACGCGCTAGATCAAGAACCAAGTGTAAGAGAAATCATTTGGAACACCTTATATAAATCAACCCATACCGCTGGTAAAGCGACGCCTCAAAGAGATGGTAGATATTTAACTAGTGATCCAATGCGAAACCGACAATGGAATCTAGATGCTATCAAATATGATGAAATGCTCAGTTATATAACTCAAAACAATATCCTCCCAACAAAATCTGCCAGACTATATATTTTGGATAGTGGTATTGATAGCTCACACGAAGAAATCAATGATGTATATCGAAGTTTAGATACAGAATATGATCGTGATGTAAAAGGTCACGGTACTCATTGTGCTGGTGTGGCTGCAGCGAGTAATAATAATGGTAAAGGAATAAGTTCGATTATTCCTACATCAGATTGGGCTACTGTCACTAGTATATCCGTATTGGGTGATAATGGCTATGGATCACGAAAAACAATTCTCGAAGGAATGATCACAGCAGTAGATCAAGGTGCCGATGTAATATCTATGAGCCTAGGAGGATTATCTCTATTTGGCTCTCGAGGCCTATATGATGAAGCTGTAGACTATGCCAATGCCAACGGAGCTATAGTGGTGGTAGCTGCAGGAAATAGTAATAGTGACGCAGACTCATACTCACCTGCGAATAGTAGTGGAAGCATCACCGTGTCTGCTATTGATGAAAATCTAAATAAAGCTTCATTTTCTAATACTGTGCAAAATATCGAAAAGGCAGTTGCCGCTCCAGGCACAAATATCCTTTCAGCATTCCCTAACAACCAATATGAAACTTACAACGGCACTAGTATGGCCACACCACATGTAGCTGGTCTGATTGCTGTTCTAAAGGCTATTAAACCAAACCTAACTACAGATCAAGCTTATACCATCTTAAATGATACTGGAATGCCTACTAGAGACACTGGACTAACTGGTAAGTTAATCTATCCAAAAGAAGCATTAAAGCGTGTGGTAGAAAGGTAATTAAGTAAATGCTGCTTTCTCATTTACTTTTTAAGTCTAATCCTAAAAGCCATTGTTTCCCCAAGTTATGAGTACAACACAATGAACTGCCAACTCTCAACGGCCAACACACAGATTTTCATTCTTAGTAATCATGAATATTAATCGCAAGTTGAGATCAGTAGCAAAGAAAGGTTTATCCGCGTTTGGGGAATGCTGTACATAACACAGGTATATCATAATCATACGTCTTAGGCAACATAGATTCAATCTGCTTTGTTGGTACGTTGGGCTTTAATGCTTAAATTAGCTTTATCCATTGGACGTACACTAGATATACGGACCGTTCAGTAACACAAGAATTAGAACTGAGCTTTTGCTTCAATCTAACTTTAGCAAATTAAAGTTTAAACATAATCTTCTCCACCACATCTTCTAATTCACTTTTATTCCAAACCTTAATCTCGGCTTGCTTATAGATGGGATTACGTGACCTGACGATTCTAGATAATTTATTCTTAGTAATGTTTTGAGCTAAAGGCCTTGAAATGTCATTCTTTAGCCTTGCAAAAATAGTATCCATCGATACTTTTAGCCAAATTACCCTTCCTGTTGTGAGCATCTTTTCTATTCCTCCACTTTGTATAGGTGTTCCTCCCCCAGTAGATATCACAATTTTAGATTCTTGAGAGAGACTTATTAAAAGTTGACTTTCGACTTGTCTGAAGTGTTCTTCACCTTCATCTCTAAATATGTCACTTACTGATTTCCCTGACTTCTCCTCTATTTCAGCATCCATATCCACAAATGAATACCCTAGCCGACTTGCGAGCAACTTACCAACAGTGGACTTTCCTGAGGCCATCATACCGATAAGATATATTCTATGTGTATTAGAGTTCACCATCTAGTCTGCAAGTTATATATTTGACCTATCAAATTCAGATTATAAAAACGATCAATTATGCTATATACAACTATTCTACAAGCAAACACTGACTTTTTAGTTCAATGGGTACCTCTAATCTTTATTATGGCAGTAGTATACTTCCTTATGATTAGACCACAACAGAAAAAAGCTAAAGAGCAGGAAGCATTCTTTAGCGCCCTTGCTAAAGGAGATCTTGTAGCTACTGGTAGTGGTATCGTCGGTAAAATTTCAAAAATAGAGGGTAAGACTATTCGTATCGAAACTGCTGGAAAAACTCATATCGATGTAATTGCTAGTACGGTTAATAAAGAGATGAGTGAGTACTTGAATACTACCAAGTAGACATAAGCCTAATTCTCAACCAGACTTTTTTAATCTACAAAAGTCTTAATTTCAAATAGGGCTTTTAAATAATTAAGTGCTTTCATTGAGCGAATCCCAGTATTTTAACCAGACAATCACAATCTAGTTAAAATTTGTTATGCCCTAAATTCTGGAATCTCGTACCAGAGCTGACTTTGCGATTTAACAACTGCACAGTGCGCTTTGATACTTAGAATACCCCCTGCTTATATTTTATACGCATATTATTAACAAGTCTATATATATAGACTGAATTAAAATGGCTAGATATTAATCATTGAAGCCAGTAAAGAGTATGAAAAACACTTTCAAATGACATCGTTACTTATTTAAAGAAAATGAGTTCAAATGTATTTTTTTGCATAGACAGTATTACATTATTGATTTTTTTGTTTTATATTTACTTCAGAATGTTAGCAAAACAGATTGCGGAATCAATTGCTAAATTTATTTTACTCCCTTTTATTTTTTTTAGATATCAACCTATATAAGCACTTGTGTTTATAGAGTTGTTTCGAATAGATTATCCCCAATCTATGGAAGGTCTTTCTGCAAAGAAGATGTTCTTAACAAATTATGCTATCGCATAGTTAACTACTAGTCTACCTCTTGAAAAAAACCACATTAGTATAGTGAGATGTCTTCACTTATACTTAAAAACTATACCTCTGTTTGTAAAAACAGCTGTAAATGTAGTGTAAAGACCTATGAAATTTAGATTTAGAATAGGTGTTGACCCGCTATTATAGTGTCATATACAAGGTGACCTATAATTGTACGGTAACTATGCTTTAGTAGAAACTGTACTTTTATAATATAATGAAAATCAAATCATTACAAATGTAAAATATCTTACATTTTTAGTGATTCAATACTCTTACTACGGAACAGTTGTTGACGTAGTTCGATATATACCTATTTATTAACATATTTATTTAAACGAAAAGACATGAAAAATTTATTAAGCATTTTAGGCTTTTTTCTCTTTTCCATTAGCTCAATAATGGCGCAAGCTGACAGTTCAGTGGATAGTCAAAGAGACGATGTATTAGGGTTACAATGGTATACCAGTGATGCATACCAAGGACATGTTCACGATGAGGATTACCATCTTCATATTGACAAAGATGCATGGGAGCCATTCACTATGGAGGTTTCTTTCATGGACTTAGAATCATTTCCAATTATCGAAATGAAACTCTATTCGACTAACGAATTAGATATACAAGTCGATGTAGTAAGTAAAACTGGAAAAACGACTACGATATCAAACAAAGAGTTTGAGGCTATGTATTTAAGAGAATTCCAAGACTTATCTCTAGATCTTAGAACTTCTAATATAGCTTTTGATGAGATCTCTCATTTACACTTTTACGTGTATCCAGGTCAAGCATACAAGGGACATTTAAGTATTAAAGACATAAGTGTAAAGAGTGTTGACGAAGCTAGCTCAGCTAACAACTTTACAATTTTCCCAAATCCTTCAAATGGAAATATAACGGTTTCAAATATTTCAGCTGAATTTGACAACATCAAAATATTTGATGGCCGCGGAAGATTAGTATCAACAAAGAATATGTCTAAAACTTCTCAAGAAAGTTTAGATGTTTCTCATTTACAGAATGGAATATATTTTCTTCAAATTTCTAATGGAGATCAAATTCTTAAACTCAGATCTTTCGTAAGATAATCGATCTCCTTATTAAAAATTAAACAGCTAGAAAATGAAAAAAATTAACATAATAATATTAGCGGTACTGTTTTTTGGGGTTATAAATAGCACATTTGCTCACGTGCCTATAACACTGACTGCCAGTATGATAACAGACGAAAGCGGTCAAAACACTTCTGATGTCTTAGTAGATAATAGTAATACAACTTGGTGGTTACCAGGATGGAACTCTAACTTATACCCAGCCGGAGCGGTTATAGATCTGGGAGAAGATTACAATCTAACTCAAATAGCATTATATGATTATTCAGGTAGTGGAAGTTTTAAAATCTTTACAGGATCTCCAGGTAATTGGAGTTCAAGTGCAGTTATTAATGATCCTTTGAATAATTATGGGGTGATGAATTCTCATTTCATTACAGCAAATACAAGATATCTTAGGCTAGAGATGTCAAGCGCCAATGCAAGAGTCGGAACTATATTAGTTTATGGTACACCTGATGGCGGTGGCGGAATACCTGCTCCAAGCATAAATCCAATTGGAGACACTAATATGGATGAAGGACAAGCTGCTAATGTAGGATTATCTGCACAAGATGCAACTTCATTATCTATTAGTGGATTACCATCTTTCGGAAATTTTACAAATAGTGGTAATGGAAATGGTTTACTAACCTTCAATCCTAGTACTGGAGATGCAGGTAGTTACGGCATAGGAATAACAGCTACTGGACCTGGAGGATCTTCAACGTCTAGTTTCACATTAACAGTAAATTCTACTAGTGGAAACGGTGGTGGAAATGGTGGTGGTGGCACTACCGAGGTTTTATGTCAAATCGCTTCTAGTCAAATGTTATTTGGTGGAGGCGATGTTGCCAACCTTTTTGATGAACAAGTTATTTCTGGTGACCCAAGAACAGGACCAGGTGGGGCGCCTACACAACGTTGGAGTGCAGGATGGAATTCTGCAAATGTACCAGCTGCCGGATATATAGATCTAGGAGGCAATTATGAAATCACAAGAATATATGTACGAGATATACATGGACAAGCATCAATTCCATTTAAAGCATACTCAGGAACATCCCCTGCCAACTGGAATCTATCAACACCATTATTTAGTGATAATCTAGGTGGATGGCAAGTATGGAATGAGCATCCAGTATCCGTGACTACGAGATATATTCGATTTGAAATGTCCCAATTATATGCTTATGCCGCAGAGGTTTTAGTTTATGGTTATTGTGGTGGTGGTGGCGGACCCACTGGTGACACTACAGCTCCTAGTACGGTTATGAATCTGTCAACGTCAAGTCCTACGCAGTCTAGTATAGTATTAAATTGGACATCACCTGGTGATGATCTAAACATTGGTATGGCTGCATCTTATGACTTAAGAAAAAGCTCTAATCCAATTAATGCTTCTAATTTCGCTAATGCAACTGTAATAGAAGGTGTTAGTTCACCAAAAACCGCTGGAACAAGTGAAACACATACTGTGACCGGATTAAATTGTAGCACGAATAATTACTTTGCAATTAAAGCTATCGATGAGGCTAACAACATTGGGGACATTTCTAATATAGCCAATTCATCTACAGCTAACTGTAATACTGGTGGTGGCTCATCCATAACATTGACGGTTAATTACAATGGTTCACCTTCTGGTTCACCATCTGCAAACAAAACGGCATTAAGATTTGATAAGGATTTTGCGTATAGTCTTACCATAGACGATGGTGGTCCTTGGGAATATTACAATGTACTACCAATATTAAAAGGAGGAAGTAACTCTCACTTCTATAATGGTGGAACTAGTTGGACTGTAGATCAATATGAAAGCGGATTTACATATCCTGATGGATTCGGAGGCAACAGAGCATACAAAGCCGGGCTATCAATTAACGCATGGCATATACTATCTAGTGAATCAGGATCATATATGTCTTGGGCACAGATACAAGCATTATACAATGCAGATTGGGATATCTTCAACCACAGTTGGAAGCATTGTGCATATGGTTGCAATTACTATACAGAAGTAACCAATGGCGCCTCGGTAATTCAATCGAATATTGGATTTACACCAACTCACTTCATGGTACCATCAGGAGATTATAATGGTTATAAGAGTACTGTATTCGCAAATGGAAATGTTTCTATGCACGATCAAAAATACTTCATGCCTGGTAATGGAGGGCTTGATGTTGACGGAACTGTCAATTTAAACCAATTTGAAATGCATAGAAATACACTAGAAACGGAAGCTACTCCATATGGTAGCGACATCACTAGTATAGCTAATCAATCAGTAAATGGTAATCACCTCTGGTTCCATGAGTATTCTCATAGAGTAGGAAGCCCTGGTGAGCCTTATGCAGTAGTTCTAAAGAACGATTTCAGAGCTTACATGAATTACATCAAGAACAACTATAACAACAGAGTATGGATGGCTCCTGCTCAGGAAGTATATGAATATCTTGCAGTAAGACAATCTGCAATTGTATCTAGTTCTTCAGTTAGTGGTAATACACAGACTATTACTATAGATATTTCTGGTGTACCTTCAAATTTAAGACGTAAAGCACTTACGCTTAAACTTAATACTAATACATCAGTAAACTCTGTATCATTAACAGGTGGCTCTGCTACATTGAAGTCTAACTCTCAAGGTCTAATTGACATTGAGTTTTAATCGTTAAGTAATAAGTATACAATGTAAGAGCTTTCTACTTTTTGTAGAAAGCTCTTTTTTTTGTACTGCGCCTATACCTAACATAGTGTCTTACAAAAGAGACATTATGGATCAAGCATAGTCTATCAACTGAGTAAAGCAGACTTGACAAGATTATGTTTTTGAAATTACAGATTATAGGAGAAAGATAAAATAGAAAGATATCGCAACAGACGCAAAAAGGAAATTTTCGATACAAGATCCGCAGTACCATATTGATCTGTTTACCCAAATGCTCTAACTTTGATTGAGAAAATCATAACTCACTACAAACTTTCAAAGCACAGAACAAAGATAATGGAACTTGAACAAAGGTTAACGCTTTTGAAAAAGCAGAAAGCGCTGTTAGAATAGCCAGTCGATTATCCTGCAAAATATCATTATACTTGGTATGTTGATAGATATTGCAGGCAAGATTTTCTTTTCAATACTAATCAAATAAAACATGAACCAAAACACTCTAAAAATTCAAAAAATAAATAATAAATTTTACATTCGACCGAGGCTTATTTTGGATATGAAAGAGAGGTATATTATAGGAGTAAAATGAGTTACTAAAAGGCAACGAAAAGAGTAATGTTATGTATCCTAATTTGGTAAAAGTTGTATTTACTCTGAATCAAATAAACAATAGGAATTTACTCAAATTAAATTAACACATACTAAGCAACCAGTAATGATCATCCAATTAACACTTTGCAATTACAATCTGTTCTTTTATATAATTCATTAATATCTAACTAAAAGTGTTCTTATATCCGCACTATTCTTATGAACGTTGTGCTAAAACGCCAGCACGTCATAATTCAATTTATTGGACAGAATGAAATTACGTTAGAAGGTTTTCTGCACAAACCACACCCCTACTCCAACAAAGCCGATCATCGCCACAACCTGCTATTTTCTTTTCTATCTAGAATTAGCGTTTTAAAGATCTTGCTAATTGAGTTTATTGCATTTTTATAAACGACAATAGACCCCAACTTTACGATGTGTCTCCTAATTAAACCACAGAGTGAAACCAAAAGTACCTACAGCCTTTATCATTTATATCGACCTGTCTTCCTCCGTACTATATAAATAAGACATACTTTCAATTAACAGCATCGAAACCAATGCACATTAGAGTACAAAAAAAACATTTCATTCCATCAATTAAAACCAAATAAACAAGCTCTAATTATCGATCTAAAAAACATTCTCCTCACAACAACAGTAATATGATCCCTAACAAAAAGAAATAGGTTTGAGTCTAAAAAAAAAGACCTACATAAGTCTTTCTCAATTAAAAATTACTCAAACAATAATGATACCTATTCTTTTAAAACATTCTGCATTACTAATGACAATGTACACAAAAACAACTTAAAGTATTAAGTAATTAATTGAACAACTAAAAAAAATACTCTACTAACTAGAGTTTCATCTTGACCAGAAAACTATTTTAACAGAACAAAATAGATCAAAAAAAAAAAAAAAAAACAGACACCATCTTTGATGGTATCTGTTTGAAAATCAATTCTAAGGCATTTAAATTATTGCTATATTTTCAGACTTTTTTTTCTATTAGAAAAATATGGGCTATCATTTTTATTAATGGTCATAACATCACCAAATTGGTTCCTCAATTAGCTATCTTAATATTGATACATTTCCCTTTTTCCTGTATTCAATGTCATTAATACATATTACATCTAGAACGAAAGCATATGCATCAGGAGCAAGTTTTTCTCCTTCGAGAGTACCATCCCAACCTATAGATTGGTCAGTAGTTTTGAAAACCTCTTCACCCCATCTATTGTAAATGATCAACGACATACTTTTTATAAAGTTCGATCTTAGAAAAAGCACATCATTAACTCCATCTGCGTTAGGGGTAAATGCATTAGGTAGAAAAACATCTCTTTCATCACATTCTGGCTTTCTGACATTAATTGTAACTTCTGCTGTATCCGTACATCCATTAACGTCAGTAACTGTAACTGTATAAGTTGTAGTGTCCTCAGGCATTACAGTCTGAGTCTCATCCATATTTCCGTTATTCCATTCGTAAGTATCACCGGTTTCGCTTCCAACAACAAATATATCTACTTCATCTCCTTCATTGATTGTCGTATCAGGTGATGCATCTACATCGATATTGAACTCTGTAACTGGAATATCATAAGAAAAATCCATTGAACATCCTGTATCATTATTTGACACTGTAACTGTAAATTGTTTATTATCACCTGATGCTGTCAAGACAGGATTTGCCGTATTACCACCAGAAACCACACAATCTTCAGGGCCCCATTGATATGTCAAATCTCCATCACTATTATTCACAACTGTAACAGGAACTTCAGCTCCACCACAGAACACCTCAGGAAATGATACGTCAAGATCAAAATCAAATACTTCTATGGAAATTATTTGAGAGTCATTACAATTGTTAATATCCGAAACTTTAAGAGTTACATCTGAATCTTCTGTAGGCACAAATACATAAGGGCTACCTACAAAAAGTGTATCACCAGCTGCAGTACACCAGATTGCCGTATAAGCATTTACATCTAAATTGGTCTCTGCCGTTAAAGTAACTTCATCACCATCACACACTGTTACGTTCGAAATCTCATTGATTTCTATTTGTGGATTGATAACCACTTGCATACTTACGGGTTCTGCTTGACAGATTCCTGAGATATTACTCAAGGTCACTGTGTAAGTGCCAAAGTCAGGATAGGTATAACAAGGCGCCATATCTAAAGATGTGTCATCAGAAGTAGTAAGATCGCCAAAATCCCAAATTGAAAATCCAAAGAAATCGACTGGTATATCAAAACAAACTTCTAATTGTCCACACTCTGTCAATGTGCTATTGAACGTCAAAATTGGCATCTCCGCAATGATTACATTTAATGTATCCAAGAGAATACAACCAAGTTGATTGGTAACCATAAAAGGTAATTCAAATGGCTCAGTTTCGCCTGCCGCAACTTCGATTGTGGGCATATCTGTATCACTACCCAACGTAATGTGCACATTATCTTCCCATTCATAGATTAGGGTTTGATCCTGGTCATTATTCAGCACTACAAACTGTATAGAATCTCCAGCACAAATTTGAAATGGTTCTATCAATTCTATATCTATAGCTAATTTAGCTACCGTTGTTGTAACTGCAATTCCTGGACAATCATCGTTTTGAAAGTTTACAACGTATGTTTCCGAGTTTCCATCAAAAGTCGTCATTAAGTTTTCACCAGTAAAAATTACTGTATTGGGGTCACTTGCCAATGTCCACTCATAAACACCTTCACCTACTCCACCAGAAGCAGTTAAATTTACAACTCCATCACAAGACAATTCTTCGCCTTCGACTACCAATTCAACACCTTCTTCAACATTCACATCTACTGAACCTTCTACAGTACAAAGACCATCAGTTACGGTAACATTATATGTCATATCCTGCATCCCAACGAATATAGGATCATGAACACCATTAGTAAAATCAAGTCCCAGCTCCGGATCAAATGTATAATTGAAATCAGGATTAGGGTTAATCAAAAGCGGAACGTTGGATCCAGCACATGCAAATACTGGATCACCATTGAAATTTAGTACCGCAAATGGACCAGGAATAATTTGTTCCGCTATGGTATCGATACATCCATTGCTAAACATTACAATCTGCGATACGAATATCAAAGAATCCTTTGGTATATTAAGTGATACAGGTGAACCCGTAAAATTTTGAATGTTTGATATTGGACCAACTGCCCAATTTATACTTACCGGTGTAACACCATCAGAATTAGTAGATGTATCGGTAAGCGTAATATCAACAGAATTACCATCAGGACAAGATTCTGGCGCGAGCAAGTAACTAGCTGAAGGTAACATGTCTTCCAAATTTAAATCTTTAGATACGTTAGCAACACAACCATTTTCAAAATTAACCAATAGACCTGCACTTATTACTTGATTGGGATCCAAATCTAATTCTACTACTTGTAGATCTGAATTAATAACTGTTCCATCTAATAATGTAATTGTCCAATTCCAATTAGTCGGATTAGATGGATTATCTGGAATCAAATTAGAGAGATCCGAAAACGTAAATGATGCTAATCCATTATCAAGACAGCCGATCAATGCTACTTCAAAATCAGAAATAGGAATGTTGTCTTCAAGGTTGAATTCTTTGGTAACGGTAGCTGAACAACTATTATCAAATGTAACTACAAGTGTTACAGATATAGTTTGAAACGGATCTAGTGAATTAGTAATTACCGGTCCTGTAAATGTATTTGTTCCTTCATTAGAAACTATCGTCCAATCCCAAAATAATGGAGTATAGTTTGTATTAAGCCCAGAGGACAAATCAGTAAGGGTAAACTGTAGAGTTTCAGCCGTAGGACAACCATTGGCTGTAAAGCTAAAATCACTTAGTGCTAATAAATCATCTATTGAAATCGTTTGAGTCACTGTAGATGTACATCCGCTAGAACTAGTTACTAGTAAGGTTACTTCCGCATCTCCACCGGTAAGATCCAAATCTACACCCGTATTTAGTCCATTTGTATTCTGAATATTTCCACCTTGATTTATAGTCCATTCAGCATCTACTATATCGTAGCCAACGGAGTTATCAGTACTAATATCACTTAGTGAAAGTGTAAAACTATTATCATCTATACATTCACCAATAGAAACTTTAAAGTTTGCATCTATATCTGAATTAATCACAGTAATTTCTTGAAAAAATTCGTCGGCACAGTCATCAGTCCCTCTGAATGCCTGAAGTTGAACAGTATAGGTTCCTTCTGATGGGAAAGTAAACGTTGGATTCTCTTCAGTAGATATAAATGCTGGATCTGTACTTGGAAAATTAAAATTCCATTGATAGAGCAATACATCCGTTGACTGATTAGTAAACGACACTTCTAAATCGCCATCACATTGAGAAGTAGGCGCATCAAAAGAAGCTACTGGTGCTTCAGCACAAATACGGACATTATATTCAAAATCTCTTCTAGTCTCTCCGATTTTAACTCCATCTCTCCATTCTTCCACACATACTCCAACCAGAAACTGGCCTACGAGATTGGGGATTGCTGTTAATTCTCCAGTCTGTTCGTCGATAACTAATGGAGTACCACCTAGCATATCATTAATACTATATGGAAAGCTGTATTCCACTGGTAGAGGAGGAAAATCTTCTATATGATCCAATGCTAAAGGATCGTCTTTTGTGGCTCCTCTACTAGGCGTACACAGTCTATATCTTAGTTCATCGCCATCTGGATCAGTGGCTCCATGATCAAAAACCAATTGCTCATCAGCACAGATATAGAGATCAGGCCAAGAATTAAATCTTGGAGAACTATTACCTTCTGTCAAAGCTAAACTAGGGAATTGAATATATTCTGTGGTACCAGTTTCTAAAGGTTCGACAATATTATTCAATGAGACATTTCTACAACATCTTTCATAAGCGATAATAAATCCAAAATCCTGATTGGTAGGCAAAGAAATAGTATCTATATAGTTGGCTTCATGCACACAAACTTGAGCCCCTTCAAATCCACAATCACTGATCAGAACCTCATTAATGGTATCAGATCCCATAAACGGAATTTTTAGAACACCATTAGACCAACCATCCAAAGTTGTATAAGAAAATGGATCACCAAATTCATTATAAATAAAAACATTGGCTATGGTATCGAATGCTTCTTCACCATTGAAACAATCACGACGAATTGTAAGTTTAATTTCAAAAGTATTATCACCTATTTGGGTGTACGTAAAGTCACCGCCGACAATGTGAGTTGCAGAAATATCATTACTAAAGAATAAAAACATTATTCCAACTAGTAGACATTTCAAAACACCTGCAAACACATCCCTATGATTTATCTTATTCATGCTATTTGAATTTATCTTGTTCATAGTCATTTTAATTTTTAGTCACTGAGATTATTTCTACCCTTCGCTCTTTACTCGCTTCAGGACTATAAATTGATAATTTTTCGTTTCTTAAATTATCATTGATATTACTCGGTGCTAACTCTTCACCAAATGAAACATCTATAACTTTTAATTGGCCACTATTAACATAAGATCTTAACACCCCTCCTTGAAAACTAAGCATTTCATTTTTTACACTTGCTACCCTTCTTTGCCCTAATACTAAGTTGTATTTGGGTTCAAATCTTGGTGATGCGAATCCTTTGATGGTGATCTCGATCCTCTGACCGAGCTGCAGTTCCTTAGCTAATACACTTAGCATCGTTTGTAGCTTATTATAGCCTGACTCTACGTCTCCAGAAAAGAATGATTCTATTTCATTCTCTGCGCTTCCTCTATCACTTTCTGAAGCGCCTCCTCCATATTCTGATTTGAATACAGATTTGCGATTCATATAATCACTATGAAGATTAGAATAAACTTTATCAGTTAAGCTTGATCTACTGTTCTTATCAGGTTGATCATTATCAAAATAAAGCATAAGTGGCAGGTATGAATCCAACTCTGGTTTGAAAAGAAAAACATCCTTTTTTATTATACGTCCGGGGTTGGCTCCAGGCATCGTACTTATATATAGTGTCTCATCAATATAGTCAGGTCTAGAAGCTATGATTTTATATTTTTTATTAGGATCTAACAAAAAGTGAAAATCATTACTCAAAGTATTTACTTGAACTACGTTTGGATTATTAGGATCAGTAATATCAATGAGCGTTACCGTCGCACCTATAAGTGATTCTCTAGTTTTGGTATCAAAAGTATTGAGATCGAGTGCGTAGTAATCGGAATCAAGATATAATTTCCTTATGATGGTATCCGATACCATTACTCCTTTAGTACTTAGCTGAATTGTGTCCGGATAGTAATTATCCTTATCAGCGACTATTATGTAATCCTTATTCTTTCGCAATGGAATTACATGTTCATTTCCATCATCATTAGTGATTGTTCCTATCACTTCTCCCGTTATAGCATCTATAACAGTAACCGTCGCTCCTGCAAGTTCTTTAGAAGTCAGTTTGTCAAAAGTCAAACCATTGAGAAAAAGATCTACATTCTCAATATCAGCTCTATAGATATCAAAACAACAAGCTTCTTTCTGAGTATCTACATATTGTGATCCTAGTCGATTAGATGAGAAATATGCCTCGTCTTCGTCACCATTAAGTGTGAAGTATACATCATCATAACTACTGTTGGCAGGCATACCTACATTCTCCGCAGATGTAAATCCCGTAGAACTCATCTGAGTGCTAAATATATCGTAGCCTCCTAATGTCAAATAACCTCTAGATGAGAAATATAAAATACCCGAGTTGTTATGATAGAATGGTGTAATATCATTTTGTGCTGTATTGATATTTCCTGCATTTGTTGGAGAACCTACTGTACCATCGCTATTTACTTTGGCATACCAGATATCTAAACTTCCTTTACCTCCAACTCTATCTGAAGTAAAGTATAAAGTCTCTTCACCAGTTTTAAGATCAGTAGCAATATTCGGTTGAGTTGAAGTATGAGACGAATCATTAATTTCAGTTCCGATAGACATTGCACCACTCATACTTCCATCAGGATTCATTTCTCTGAAGTAAATGTCACATCTTAGTGCAGCTTCAGTTTTGTATTCACATAAAGTGTAATACATCCTTGAGTGATCAAGATTAAAAGCCGTATGTGCTACTGGCTTTAGGTCCATATTAATCTCATCATCTATAATTTCCCCATTTCCATCTTTTTCAGATTTAAGAATCTTGGAAATTAATTTTGAAGGCTTTTCTTCTGGTTCTGTTTCTTCATACCTTAATGAAGAATAATATAAATCTTCATCTACTTTAACTGCTCCAAAATCAGAGTATGGACTATTTACATTACCACCTAAAATTTGAATTTTAAAACCTTCATCCGCATTTTCTTGCTGAGAAGAGGCCCATTCAAGAGCTTTCAACTCTTTATTGGCAATAGCGGTCAATTTTTCATCATCTCCACTATTTTCGGATAAGTACAACTCATAATCCATTTTAGCGGCATCATACTTTCCTAGCTTTTGTCTTACAGATGCTAAGTAGAATCTTGCATCCGAATACGATTGAGAATTTAAAGTATCTATTAGTTTAGAATATTTGTTTTCCGCAACTGTGAGTGCCTCCCAATGTCTAGCTGCTGTAGCTGACTTGTACAGTACATCTTCATCTTTTTCATCGAACTCAAGAGCTTCATCATAATATGATAATGCTGCGAAGTAATTATCTTTTAGTTCTGCTTGTGTTGCCGCATCTAGAAAAGCCTTTTTAGACTGTCCGAAAGCGGTTAAGCTGATACTAAGGAATAAGAATATATATATCTTTCTCATGTCTTTATCGGTTCTAGTGGATTAGTAAATTGGACAAACTTTAAATTTCTTCATCTGCTTCACATGCTTGATGATGTATCTTACATGGAACTCAGGTCCTCCTCTATTACTGTCTGCTAAATCATTGAAATTAGTCACATCTGCATCATAACTAAACGAAACATATACACCTCTATAGTCGATAGCAAACGTAGGTATCAAACTACCTGACGTTCTATATCCAAATCCTAAATGGATCTGTGTTTCTTTTCCTCTTTTCTGATTGACAAAAAACTTACCCAAAGCACCTATCACTAATTCGCTATATTCTTCTTGCCTTTGATATAGTCCGTGCATTTGTAAATCGACCGCATCCAACAGTTGGATATTTCCTAATGCCATAACATTATATCGTCTAGGTAACTTCTCCGTATCACCCGCATAGTAAGAAACAGATGGTTCTATTAAATGAAAAACACCCAAACCAACATCTAATTTAGTCCTGTTTGTTTTTTGCCATCTATAGTTGATACCTGCGGCAGTCTCTAAGAAACTTACTCTAGTCGCATCAAAATTTTCTCCACTACCTGTAGTTACGTCGAAAGTATTACCATCCCATTGTTTATCCCATGTGAGATCTGTCACGGAAAATCCTCTTGTAGAGTATCCCAATAACAAGCCTCCCGTTATTACATTATTAGGATTAATGATCCGATTGTAGCTACCTGTAAGATTAAGCGTAGCGAGATTAATACGGCTATCACCTTGACTATCATAATTGAAGTTGGCCCCTGCACTCCAGAAGCTTTTCTCAGTTACACCAATATGTAGTTTCTGATCGTAAGCACCACTGAATGTAAACCATGGTACTGGTACGAATCTCCATTGATCTCTCAAGCTACCTACAAAACGATGGTCTCCATTGAAGACTCCTGTCAATGCGGGATTGACATTCATAGGTGAATTGTAGAATTGAGAGTAGTGTAAATCTTGCGCTTTAACG
This sequence comes from uncultured Saprospiraceae bacterium, assembly GCA_938015435.1. Lineage (GTDB taxonomy): Bacteria > Bacteroidota > Bacteroidia > Chitinophagales > Saprospiraceae > UBA1994. Next base: position 147,367 of record CALLPN010000013.1, on the reverse strand, counting down.
GAACTATTAATTCCAAAAAAAATCACAATACACAACAGACTGTAGAGTATATTTCTTCTCAAAACAGGTTGGTTTTAATGTATTAAATAAATCAATAATACGTACAAATATGGAACACAGGCCATTACGAATAATCCTCATAAAGTCCTAGTTACGCATGTATACTATGCAAAAACTGTACTAATTTTGTTTAACTACCTACTTTAACTGAAACATAGTTAATTGATAGTAAACGCAATTTGCGAGACACTTTTTACAGCATCTCCTTCAATGACATGATCTAAAATCATATCCTTAGCAAGATTATTTTTAAAAACTCCATCTAACGAAAGCACACGACAGAAAGGGATATTCTGATCAGCTAATAATAAATCAATTTCTTTGAAGGTTAATTGCCCAAACTCTTGTTGCAAAACCTCATTCATCCTTGATCGATTAGCCAATCGACTACTATTATAATCGAAAGTAGATGATAATAGTTGCCTATTTCTAAGGGTTTTCCCTAATTTATTAAATTGATCATCACTTCCTACTGCTAATATGAACGTAATTTGGTCCTTAGTTGTGAACGGATCACCATATGGAGCTATATTAGGATGCAGGCTACCTAACTTTTTAGGGATATGATCTGCCATCAAATAATTACTTGCTTGATTGGCTAAAGAAGCTATTGCTGACTTATATAAAGATACCTCTACAAGAGATCCTGCTGCTTCTTTTCCCCTTTTTATTAATGCAATAAGTATTGCTTCTTTGATCTGATGAGCTGCCATTAGATCTATTATGGCTACAGGCATCTTAGCTGGAGCACCACTGGGATGCCCATTCATGGACATAAATCCAGTCTCGGCTTGCATAACGAGATCGTAGCCTGGTCGGCTATCTTGGGCATCATAGGCGTATAATTGGGCATAGATCACCTTAGGATTATATTCTTTGAGTGTCTCGTAATCAACTCCGAGCTTACAAGCTACTCTTAGTTGATAGTTGGATATAACGATATCTGCTTCCTCGGCAATGGATATAAGTTTACTATAATCATTACTATTCTGAAGATCTAAGAATATAGATTCTTTTTGATAATTGGCTGAAGCATAGTAGCTGCTTATGCTTTCACTACCCTTTTCTACTTCTAACTTCCATTGTCTAGTTGGATCTCCATTAGATCGTCTATTCTCTATTTTTACCACTTCAGCACCTAGTTCTGAGAAAAAAGAGCCGACTTGTGGACCTGCCAGTACACTAGAAAGATCTAGAATTTTTAAATCTGAGAATAAATAGGATACGTTGTGTGATAATGACATATAATATTTGATGAGTTTAATTAAATATACCTAATCCTCATCAATACACAGAAGAGACAGGTCGGATAATATTGAAATCATCATATATCTCTATCTTGTCTTAAAATCAATTCTTATCGTGAATAAGATAAGAATAGTAATTGCATAAAATCAAAATCTATGAAAATAGTAGTTTTAACAGGTGCTGGTGTATCCGCTGAAAGTGGGATCTCTACTTTCCGTGATGCTGATGGATTATGGGAGGGCCATGATGTAATGGAAGTTGCAACCCCTGAAGGGTGGGCCAAAAATCAAGAGCTAGTGCTCAAATTCTACAATGATAGACGAAAGCAGCTTAAAGAAGTAAGCCCAAATGCAGCCCATTTGATACTCAAACAGTTAGAAATAAAGCACGATGTAGTTATTGCCACTCAAAACGTAGACAATCTGCACGAACGTGCTGAATCATCTAATATTATTCACCTCCATGGTGAGCTTAACAAAGTGAGATGCACCAAATATCCTAATGACGTAAAATTATGGACTGATGACCTTCATACTGGAGATTTGTCAGATTCAGGCTACCAACTCAGGCCACATATTGTTTGGTTTGGTGAGGCCGTACCTATGCTAGATACCGCAATCAGTGAGATGAAAAACGCCGACATTGCTATCATAATAGGTACCAGCATGCAAGTATATCCTGCAGCTAGTTTGATTGACTATGTCCCTGATGAGTGTAAAATATACTACATCGATCCAAAACCACATATCTCACATGAACTGAAGCAACGGGATAATTTAGTAGTGATAGAGAAAAAGGCTAGTGTAGGTGTTGTAGAGTTGGTAGAAAAGCTAATGTCGTAATACTTTCCCAATGAATACTACGAGAATACATTATGGCTGTTCTAACCAATGCTGTATGTAAGTGGCTTACTCTAAACGGAAAATATCTTATTAATAATTATATGCATCAATGAGAAAGTTAGTAACCCATCTCTCACTTTCTTTAGTGTAAAAATTAGTCCAATGTTGACGAAGTCCCATATTACTCTCTATCTCAGTTGTAAAATTTCGAATAGGGCTTTTACGCCTTAAAGCGTTCAATAGCTCCTTACGCACTGATTTATCTGTGATCTCATCTAGAAAATCCTTCATGATCATTAACTGATCCTTCTCCCCTATTTTTTCTAATTTAACGTAGCGCTCTATTTTCTTCTCAATTTCGACTCTTATCTCTTCTTGAGCCGCTAACAACTCTTCATCTTCAATAGTCTTATCTATTACATTGATTTTGGCAGTATACCTATCGATATAGCAGACGTTTCCCGTAGATATTTGGCTCGCTAATTCCCTTATTACTGACGCTGGCATTGTGGATACTGATCTATTCATAATAATGTTTGAAGATGTATTGAATTCAAATGATTTTTTAGAATCATCATCTAGAGGACAAGTTACGATTATCTATACTGATTACTTCGCTACACCTTAAATACTACTCGATTATATTTTTGATTCAATTCTGTCCATATACAGGTAATTTAAAATAATAAAGTCCTTGAATCGAATGAATCAAAGACTTTATTATAGATCAATTAAAAATCTAAAGTTTTGTCAACGAACCTTTGTAAGTTCCTACAATAGTCGACGAAGAAGTTTCTAGATTCGTTATAACTGTGAATTCTGTGCCATTAACTTCAACCTCTACAGTTCCACCGGATATCAAAACTGTCGTGCCTTCAAACGTAGATGCATTAAAGTCCGTGTACAATGAAGATCCTCCTACAATAGTAAACGGATCTCTTGTCGAAGACCAATTATAAATTCCGCTTTGCAGACCATCTTCTGATCCGGAATTAAGGTCTAGATAAAGAATGTCTCCAACACCAGATAAAGATCCGCCTAAAAGACTAATATTATTGTCAGTTAAAAAAACATCAAAATCAAAACTACCATTACCATTAGCGCCGTAATCTTCTATGAAACCTTTGGATAGAATATAACTACTGCCATCATGAGTAAATGAATTTGACGAATTAGAACTATCGTCATCATCTTTCCCACAAGATGAAAAAACTGCTACAACTGTCAACAATAGAAATAGGCAAAAGAAATTATTTTTATACATTTCAATTATTTTATGTGAATAAAAAAAACTAAAATACAAAATCTCACAATTAGTTTCCTACTGTAAGCTCCTTTATAAGATTAAGACAATCAAAAAATAGCCTGATCAATAGCAGTAGAATTTCCTTCTTATAACTATTCTAAATATTACTGAAACTTCGATTGTAAATAATCACCTAATAAATCCTCTAGGTTCTCAACATCCTGCAAAGAGTCGTAGAGTATATCTTGAGATTGCAGTTGTGTTTTTTGCGTAACTGAAAGCTGAATATTGAAAACCTCTTTTTTGTAATCATCATCCAAAAGCCCTTCTGGATTAACCACTGGTAGGGAGCTAGAAACGATTTCAGCAGATGCTGTAGCTTTGATTTCATTCAGCACATAAATTACTTCTGGAGCAAATATGCCAAATGACTTTTCATAAAATTCTGCAAACCCACCGTTAGTCACCGTTTGGTTCATCTTTACGATCACAAAAACCATCTTTTCAGCACCGGACAACTCCTGGACAGCAAGATACCATTCTGACCATTGCTGAGCGTCATAATCCGCGTCCTCCAGCTTTTCTATTGCAGAACTATAAAGTCTACTAATTAAAGCTCTGTTTGAGATATTTTCCATTTTCTGCTTGTCTTCTGTTTGTCTGATCTTGTAAAAAATAAACCGGATGCTTTATGCAAACAAATCTACGTTATATAGATCGTGAAAAGAAATTGATACTTTATTAATAAGCAACATTAATTGTAGCTAAAAATGTCAATTGTCTTAAAACATTTAATTCTTCTGTAAAACCAACAAAGGCTTCTTAAGCAAATAAAATCAACAATACTAAACATATTCTATCTGTTATATAATATTTATAAATATTATATCCATTTCGATAAATCTAGGAACATTGTCTGCTATTTTGCTCCACACGCAAAACCCTCTCCAAGACTTATTTCATTAATTTCGCAGCATGTCATCCAATAAGAGTCCAGAAATAGTCATACAAGGTGCTAGAAGCAACAACTTAAAGAATATCTCTTTGCGTATTCCGCATCATAAATTCATCGTGGTGACTGGTGTATCTGGCTCCGGAAAATCTAGTCTTGTATATGAGATAATATCTAAGGAAGGACAGCGTAGATATTTCGAAACGCTCCCCTCTTTTGCACGTCAGTTTATGGGTAAGCTAAATCGACCTGATGTAGATGAACTCGAAGGACTAAGCCCGGTAATCGCGATTGGACAACGTACCACAGGTATGCACGCACGTTCTACTGTTGGTACCATGTCTGACATCTATGATTTATTGCGGTTACTATATGCTCGTACTGGCAACTCTAACCAAGATATTGAGTTATCCAGAGCTTTGTTTTCTTTTAACTCTGTAGTGGGTAAATGTAAGAGATGTAATGGTATAGGCAAAGAAGAAGAAATAGATCTCAATCGTCTGATTATTCATCCCCAAAAGACGATTAGAGAAGGAGCACTTGCACCTACCTTGCCTACTGGATATATCATGTACTCTCAAGTGACTATCGATGTGCTCAACGAAGTATGTAATGCCGAAGGGTTCAATGTCGATATACCTTGGAATGAGTTATCCGCAACGCAAAAAGAAATAATACTTCATGGAAGTGACAAGATCAAAGTACCCTTCGGTAAACACAGCTTAGAGTCAAGACTAAAGTGGACTGGCATCAAAGCGAAACCTCGTGAAGAAGGATATTACAAAGGTATGATACCGATCATGTCTGATATACTACGTAGAGATCGCAATGCCAACATCTTAAAGTATATGCATGCTGTGATATGCCCTAACTGTAATGGTACTCGACTCAATGATAATGCACGCTCGGTCACAGTCCATGGAAAATCGATAGTTGATGTAGCGACTTGGCAGCTGAGCGAACTGAAACCTTGGATTCAAAGCAACTCGTGGGACATCGTCGCCGAAGAAATCATTAATAAAATAGAAGCCCAAGTCGATTTATTAGAAGATCTAGGATTGGGACATTTGACCCTAGATCGATCCGCAAAAACGCTTCGTCCAAGTGAGATACAAAGGATCCGATTATCGAACCAAATATTGGTTCCCTTGAGCGATGTACTCTATGTGTTTGATGAGCCGAGTATAGGCTTACATTCACAAGAGAACAAAGTGTTAATTCATCACTTCAAACAACTCGTGAAGAAAGGTAACACTGTCATCGTAGTAGAACATGATTTGGAAACGATCACTAGTGCAGATCATATCATAGAGATTGGACCAGCAGCTGGCATAAATGGTGGTGAAATAGTATTCAATGGAAAGTACTCAGAATTCTCTCGAAAGGATGAACTAAGTGAAGTAAGTCCAACTTATAGAGCGATCCAAAAAGCAGCTCACAATTTAAGAAAAGATATAAAAGTCCCTGGCCCAGAATCCGGCGCGAAGAACGAAAAAGCAATTGAATTCAAAGGCTGTTATGAACGCAACCTCAATAACATAAACGTAGAATTTCAGATCGGAAAGCTCAATGTAGTCAGTGGAAGATCTGGAGTAGGAAAATCTAGTTTGGTAAAAGGTACATTACTCAAAGCGATACAGAAACAATTGGGTCAAGAAATAGAAGGGAGTATCAAAGTCAAAAGCCACTCGAATTTAGATGCGATCAATAAATTGATATTCATCGATCATTCGCCTATAGGAAAAACGCCTAGAAGTAATCCTGCTACGTATCTAGGGATATCAGATCATATCAGAGATATCTATGCTAAACTCCCTAAATCTAAAACAAAAGGATATACCAAATCAAGATATTCGTTTAATAATAAAGGAGGACGATGTGAAAGGTGTCAAGGCGCAGGAAAAACTCAGATCGGAATGCATTTCTTGGGTAATGTTGATTTGGTTTGTGGTACCTGTAATGGAAATAGATTCAATGAAGAGACACTGAAAATTACTTATAAAGAAAAGTCCATCGCTGATGTTTACCGATTATCAATCGATGAAGCGATTATCTTTTTTAAAGATCAAAAGAAAGTATTATTAGGTCTACAAATACTTAAGGATATTGGATTGGGCTACCTTAGACTTGGACAATCATCAACTACACTTTCTGGTGGAGAAGCCCAACGAATAAAAATTGCTAATCAACTACAAAAACGTGATACTGGAGATACCTTATACATAATTATAGAGCCTAGTATTGGATTACATTATGATGATACACAGACACTGTTGCTATTATTTGATAGGATCAAAGAGAAGGGAAATACGATTGTGTGTATTGAACAGGATGAATCTATTATTGGTATGAGCGATTGGCATATAGAGTTAGGTTTGGCTATCCAGCCTACCCTTCTAATCGACAACACTGAGCAAGCGAACGATGCTTCTGGGTGCTACAGTAGTATTGATGAGATCATACTGAATGGAGTCACTACACATGGACTCAAGAATATTGATGTACGTATACCGAAAAACAAATTGACCGTAGTGACTGGAGTATCAGGAAGTGGAAAATCTTCTCTTGTCTATGATACATTATTTGCAGAATCCAACGCACGATTTACAGAATCATTATCTACCTATAATAGAAGTTTTTTACAGCAAAATAGTGAAGCGCGAATCACTTCGTACTCTGGACTGGGGCCATCGATTGGTATCAATCGAAAAGGAGGAAATCCATCAACTAGATCTACGGTAGGTACATTATCAGGAGTGTATGATGCTTTCCGTTTGTTGTATTCCCGTATAGCGCAGCATGAAGGTGAGCTTTATACTGCACAGCATTATTCTTACAATCACCACTTAGGTGCATGCCCTTATTGTGTAGGAATTGGTACTATAAGAAAATGCAATCCCAATGCTATAATTATTTTGAACGACCACAGCATATTTGATGGTGCGGTATCGAGTAATAAAGCCATCGGATATTATGCAGATGTGAATGGTCAGTTCATGGCGACTCTCAAAGAAGTTGCTGATCAGAAAAACTGGAATTTGGATCAACCATGGAATCAACTAGAAAAGGAAGTGAAAGATATTATTCTCTACGGAACTGGAGAGAACACATATGATGTCACTTGGACCTACTCCACAAAGTCTAGAAGTGGCACACAAAATCTAATTGCAAAATGGCTTGGGCTATGTCACTATATCGATGATGAATATCAGAGAAAGCGAAACAATAAAAACATCCAAGCCTTAGAAGAATTACTTCATGACGAAAAATGTACAACTTGTAATGGCAGTAGATTAAAATTAGAATTACTTGACACTCAATTCTTGGGGTATAACATTCATGAGCTTTCACAATTGAGTATCTCTTCTTGTCTCGAATTGATACACCCCATACTATCAGCTACAGAAGAACAAGAAGAGGTGAAATTAGATGAGGTTACTGTAGCAATCAGTAAAGTAGTATTACCATCAGTAATCGCTTCGCTTAAAACCATCTCAGACCTCGGATTAGGATACTTAGACCTAACACGGTCTGTAGGTACGCTTTCAGGCGGAGAACGACAGAGAATAACATTAGCTGGTCAATTATCATCAAAGCTATTTGGAGTTACCTATGTACTCGATGAACCCACTATAGGATTAGACTCCGAACAAGTTCAAGTCTTATCAAAGCTCCTCCATCAAATCATAATAAATGGAAACACGGTAGTAGCCGTAGAGCATGATCCATCGTTTATCAGTAATGCAGATTATCTGATAGAGATGGGACCTGGCGCAGGAAAGTTAGGTGGCGAAGTCATCTACCAAGGTAAAATTGCTGATCTCCATCAAGTCAAAGAATCTGTGACCTACAAGATGTTAAAAGAGGAGAAGTCATTAAAGAATGAACACAATCGAAAACAAAATGAAATCGGCGAAACCTTTGGAGTAATGACAGCCAAAGCCAATAATCTAAAATCAATAGACATAACATTCCATACCGGACAAATCACTGCTATCAAAGGTGTCTCTGGAAGTGGGAAGTCTAGTCTAGTTAGAGATGTATTGTATCGCTCTTGGAGTAAAGGTAAAGCGATTGAATGTGAATCAACTTTCGGTTTGGAACGATTTGAAGTAGTGCTATACATAGATCAAGAAGCTATCGCACAAAGTAGATTGAGCACTCCCTTAACAATCACTGGCTGTATGGATCAGATCAAATCTATATTCTCAAAAACCGATTACGCCAAAGAAGCAGGGCTAAAGAGAGCCGATTTTTCATATCTCAGTAAAAAAGGAAAATGTACAGCTTGCAGCGGTCATGGAAAACTGAAAACAAGCATGGACTTTATGAGTGACATCTGGCTTACTTGCGACAGTTGTAAAGGAATGAGATACAATCAATCCGTCCTTGGCTGCAAACTAAAGGATAAATCTATAGGCGATATATTACAAATGACCGTACAAGAGGCTATCGATTTCTTTAAAGAAGAAACTCTTGTACGCAACCTAAACATACTACAGCAAGTAGGCGTAGGACATTTACTACTTGGACAATCGGCCAACACATTATCTGGAGGTGAAGCCCAACGGTTAAAATTAGCAGCGAGTATGATGCAAAAACGAAAAGGTACTACCCTATATCTTTTCGATGAACCAAGTACTGGATTACATTACTTTGATATCCTCAAGTTAATTGACGTTTTCCATTCGTTAGTGGATCGTGGAGATACAGTTATGTTTATTGAGCACAATAGTACGTTGATCGATGCGGCTGACCGAGTGGTGACTTTAGGGCCTGGGAGCGGTGAGGATGGTGGTAATATTGTTGGTAGACGATAATAGCATTTCAAAAGCTTAAGCGAGTTTCCCATGAACATTTCCATCTATTGTGACCTTTATCTGCAGTTAGCTTTGAGTAGACTAAATAGTGAATACCCTGATCATATGGTGTAAGCCACTGTTTCTCATTCCTAATCTTCCTCTAAAAGGCTTCCTGCAAAATCATTAAAAGTTCTGACATATTGTTTTTACAATCTCTTTCTACTGAGTTAATCTTTAGAATCAAAGCATCTTCATGTTCGTTACTAACTATCTTTACATTGGTTTCTTCTCTTTCTAAAAAGGTATAATTGACCCATAGTTTTTATTCTTATCTGATTTTAAGTACCAAGAAATAGCTTTTTTTTCTTCAACTTTCAAAAACTTATTTTTCCCTTCATTATATTCCAATCCACTTCTCCAATCTTTGCGGCTCAGTTCTTTTTTTAGGTTTCCATAACTTAACTTGACATCATCATGAAATTTTAGATATTCTCGAAACGCTATGTGTCGTATCCAATCATCCGATTCATATTCCCAAATATGCACATGTGCAATTCTAGCGTAATTTATTCTTTCGTGAGGAATATCTTCAAGCTTGGAATAAATTTCTTCGAACTCGTCGGTATTTATTCCATCTTTTAGTTTGACAAACATTCTTCTATTGGGAACAAGCTTATTGAATGCTTTCAAATAAATAAACCTTTTGCTTTCTAATATACTTTCCGCCAAAGAATCAAATTCATTAACATCTTGGACTCCTACTAAAATATCTATTACTGGCTTTGCCGCCAACCCAGGAACTGAGGTACTACCAAAATGCTCAATCTTAGGATTAAAGTTTTTGAGGAGGAAAAACAGTTCATCACTTATTTCTGCAAATTGTCTTATCCAATCTTCATTATATGATTCTATTTTAATAATCATTTTTTTGAAATTCAGACCGTTTTAATGATAGTTCTAATTTGATATACTGCGTAGTGAAATTGAAGTTAAGAATTGAGTATCCAATCATTCCATTTATTCGATAAACAAATTATTTCACCTGATATAATGAATAAAATATCACCTAATTTAGACAGATTTTGTTCTAATATTAAATGTCGAAATTATAGAAATTCTCAAATTGTGGCTGACGTATCAAGTATATCTGGCGTGCATTACCGCCGTGAAGCTCTTATAACATCTAGACCAATCACTTATAAAAACCTACATGTCTACACATTCTCAATCACCACTTTAACTATTCCTCACGTTCTAACCTCATAAAAAAAGCCATCAAGAATTAACTAGATGGCTTTTGTAATTTATTTTATTCTATGTAGAATTTACGCTCCACAACTTATACATCCATCTTCCATTGTACACACTTCTCCTTCTAAAAATACTTCTTCAGGTGTTTTAGCTTTTGTAGGTATTGGATCTTCTGATCCTTCTGGAAGATCAGTCACACCTGCAGTAGCACTGGCTTGTACTCTTTGGTGTTGCTTGTCTAATGTAAATTTGATAGGATCTACAGCGGCTTTCGATCTTAGGTAATACATACCTGTCTTTAGTCCTGCTTTCCATGCGTAGAAGTGCATTGAACTTAATTTACCAAAGTTAGGGTTCTCTATAAATAGATTGAGACTTTGACTTTGGCAGATATATGCTCCTCTATCTGCTGATTGATCGATTATGTTTTTCTGGCTGATTTCCCATACCGTCTTGTACATATCTTTAATCTCTTGTGGAAGATCAAAACTTTGTATAGATCCGTTTGCAGCCATTAATTTTTGCTTCATCTCATCGTTCCATACGCCTAATTTGATTAGATCATTGAGTAGGTGACGGTTGATAATTACATACTCTCCAGACAATGTACGTCTAGAATATATGTTGGATGTATATGGCTCAAAACACTCATTGTTACCTAGAATCTGCGATGTAGATGCAGTAGGCATTGGTGCTAAGAGTAGACTATTACGCATACCATCTTTCTTGATGTCTGCTTTAGTCTTAGCCCAGTCGTATCTGTTTGATGGAGTGACATTCCACATATCGTATTGTAGGATACCTTGACTTGCAGGTGATCCTTCGAATGATTCGTATGATCCGTCTTTTGCTGCTAGTGCATTAGACTCAGTTACAGATCCATGATAGATCGTTTCGAATATATCTTTGTTGAGTTGCTTTGCTTCTGCACTATCAAAAGGCATACGTAGCATCATATAGGCATCTGCTAATCCTTGTACTCCGATACCGATAGGACGGTGACGGAAGTTTGAGTTTTGCGCTTCGATTACTGGATAGTAATTTACATCTATAATCTTATTCAGATTCTTTGTAATGACTCTTGTTACCTCATGTAATTTTTCAAAATCAAATTTCTGATTTTCTACATCTACAAATTTTGGTAATGATATAGATGCTAGGTTACATACTGCTACTTCGTCTGGACTAGTATACTCCATAATCTCCGTACATAGGTTCGATGACTTAATCGTTCCTAAGTTTTTTTGATTTGACTTTTCGTTAGCCGCATCTTTATAGAGGATGTATGGTGTTCCTGTTTCTATTTGTGATTCTAGTATTGAGAACCAAAGGTCTTGAGCTTTGATAGTCTTACGTGCTCTACCCTCTTTTTCGTATTTAGTATAGAGTGCTTCGAATTCTGCTCCGTAACAATCTGCTAGTCCTGGACACTCATTTGGACAGAACAATGACCAATCCGCTCCTTCTTGTACTCTCTTCATAAATAAGTCAGAGATCCACATTGCATAGAACAAATCTCTAGCCCTCATTTCTTCCTTACCATGATTCTTTTTGAGATCAAGGAAGTCATGAATATCTGCATGCCAAGGCTCTAGATACATTGCAAAGGCACCTTTACGCTTTCCTCCACCTTGATCTACATATCTCGCAGTATCGTTAAATACTTTAAGCATCGGTACGATACCATTGGATGTTCCTCCAGTACCTTTGATGTATGATCCTTTAGCTCTTATGTTATGTATGCTTAGTCCGATTCCACCTGCAGACTGAGATATCTTAGCACATCTTGTTAATGTTTCGAATATACCACTGATACTATCATCTGTCATCGTCAATAAAAAACATGATGATAACTGTGGCTTAGGTGTACCTGCATTGAAGAGAGTTGGAGTAGCGTGTATAAACCACTTCTCTGACATATAGTTATACGTCTCTATCGCCGCATCGATATCATTACCGTGGATGCCCACTGCTGCTCTCATGAGCATATGTTGTGGACGCTCGACTACTTTACCATCACACCTGAGTAGGTAGGATCTTTCGAGAGTTTTGAATCCAAAGAAATCAAAATTATAATCTCTATCATAAATAATAGCGGAGTTTAACCTCGCTTTGTTATCCATGATTGTTTTATGTGTTTCATCGCCAATCAATCCCGCTTGATCACCCGTCTTAGGGTCGATGTAATCGTATAATTTTTGGATCGTATTAGAAAACGATTTATCTGTATTCTTATGAAGATTAGATGTAGCTATTCGAGCTGCTAACTGCGCATAATCTGGGTGGTTAGTAGCCATTGAAGCCGCTGTCTCTGCCGCTAAGTTATCTAGTTCTGTTGTCGTAACTCCATCATAAAGACCTTGCACCACTTTCATAGCAATACCAATTGGGTCTACAAAATTACTATCTAATCCGTAGCAGAGTTTCTTTACTCTTGCTGTTATCTTGTCAAAACTAACTTTTTCTTTCTTGCCAGTTCTTTTTAATACTTGCATGGGGTGTTGAGTTTAGAATATTAATTAATGTAGTTTTCTTAAAATCAATCAGTTTTCTTACCTCTGATTGAAGTATGTTATCCAGGTTGCTGGATAGGTTGTAGTGAGTCCTCGTCTAGGTGGATAAGTTTGGTATTACTTGGTAGTTGATTAGGCCTTTTGAAATGGTAGTTCGCGGTGGCTTTATCGTGCGTAAATCGAGGAAATGTCTCGTTTTACGTTCTTCTAAATCATCGAGGATGATTTAGAAGTCTTCATCCAAGCTAAATACTTGTTTATCCTTATCAGCCATCACTCCTGACTTCTGATAATCGCCTACTCTCTTTTCAAAGAAGTTGGTCTTTCCTTGTAGAGATATCAGCTCCATCCATGGGAATGGATTCTCAACATTATATACTTTATCGTTTCCTAACGATTCTAATAGTCTATCAGCCACGAACTCTATATACTGGCACATCAACACAGAATTCATTCCTATCAAACCTACAGGAAGGGCATCAGATACAAATTCCTTTTCTATCTCTACAGAATCAGTGATCATACCTTCGATTACTGACTTATCTAGTTTATTTTGAATATGCTCGTTGTAAAGCAAGCATGCAAAATCACAATGCATTCCTTCGTCTCTACTAATCAACTCGTTAGAGAATGTTAATCCTGGCATAAGTCCTCTCTTCTTTAACCAGAAGATAGAACAAAATGATCCTGAAAAGAATATTCCTTCTACTGCTGCAAATGCAATCAATCTCTCAGCGAAAGATCCATTATCGATCCATCTCAATGCCCATTCTGCTTTCTTTGCCACACATGGCATATGTTCTATCGCATTGAATAAGTAATCCTTATCCGCGTTATCTTTAATATAAGTATCAATGAGTAAAGAGTATGTCTCTGAGTGTATATTCTCCATCATAATCTGAAATCCATAGAAGAACTTGGCTTCCGTGTACTGAACATCAGTCACCATGTTATCTGCAAGGTTTTCGTTTACGATTCCATCACTCGCTGCGAAAAACGCCAAAACATGCTTAATAAAATGCTTTTCATCATCATTCAGTTTGTTTTCCCAGTCTGATAAGTCTTGGTGTAGATCTATTTCTTCTGCCGTCCAGAATGAAGCTTCCGATTTTTTATAAAAATTCCATATATCATCGTGCTGTATAGGGAACAGTACAAATCTATTTGGGTTTTCCTGAAGGATAGGCTCGATGGGTGTACTCATTGGTTAAGTTTATTATTGTTGTCAATTAGTTCTCTCTCTTTATTCCCTATTCCACTTTACTTTCTTCCGCTATCACATCTTAACAACACTAATATAAAAATTACGTAATATGATTGAGTTAGGTCGGCGAAGCGCTCAAACTCAGTTATAATACTTTATTTGAAGCGACTATTAAATTAACAGGTGTGCCGTCTCAGTAAATATAGTGTTGAAATAGGGTCGATTTGGTAAGGTTGGTTCCTATCGTAATCGAATACAAATATGAGGAAAAAGTGCTAGAGAAAAAAATGCCAAAAGTCAAAAGTTATTAACACTTTGTTGGTAAGGTATGTAACTTGCTTAGTATCAACATAATATAATTTTTCGTAATATGTCGAATTGTTAGTAACTGCCGCCTTCAAAACACTAACTGTCTAAAAATGAGTGGAAAACGTATAATATAATTTTATCAGAAGTGTTTTTTTCTTTTGAAAAACCAAATCAATCCAATTCCTAATAATATACTAACAAGTATAATAATCACGAAGGCATATTTAGCATCCTGCATTGGCAAATACTTGAGATTCATTCCATAGAAAGAGGCAACCAATGTGGGTACCATAAGAATGATGGTAATGATAGTAAGACGATGGATAAAAACATTCATGTTATTAGAGACGATAGACGCATATGCTTCCATTGTACTGCTGAGGATATTAGTATGTACATTGGCAACTTCCAATGCCTGGCCATTATCGATTATTATATCTTCAAATAGATCTGTGTGATATTCTAGTTCTCGGATATGAAGAAAATCTGTTCTTTTCATTTTGAGATTGAGCAGTTCGTTAGCATTCAGACTATTCACAAAATAGACTAGACTCTTCTCGATTCTTAATAATTGTCGAAGCTCTGTATTCCTACTACTATCGTATAGGCTTTGCTCTATTAAGTTACGCTTGAGATTAAGCTGCTTTAGACGATAAAGATAGTCAAGTACATTCTGCTCAAATATCTGAAGGATAAACTTCTTACGGTCTATCGGATTGAAGTTCTTTACCTTATTCGTGCTAAACTTCTCTAATACTGTATCGTTTTTGGAGGTCAGTGTAATGATATGCCCCTTAGCTAATACGATACCGATGGGTACTGTTATATATATAGGGTCGCTAACTCGATTATCTTCATTGGCCACTGGAGTATTGATAATGATGAGCTCTACATCATCTTCACGTTCGTAACGTGATCTTTCATCTACATCCAATGAATCTGTAAAGTAATCTAAAGGTACGGCCAAAGAATTGGCTAATTGTTCTAGTTCACCATGGTCAAATGGCGCTCTGATATCAATCCAGCTGGATTCCTGTATTCCATCTAACTGGACTAGTTCGTTGTTCTGCTTTTGGTAGTAACGTATCATGTTCCGCTGGGTCCATCCGAGTTAGATTGGTTATTTAATATGTGAGAATCCTACTCACGCACGAATCATACTTTAATGTGACTAGTGATCTTACGATCCATAAAAGTTACATATCCTATTTGATTCGGCATTTCTTTACAAACATACGATGATGTTACTAACAATATAATGCCTATCCAGCTTTTTTGTTCAGCAACACCTTCATCTACGAGAAGATTCAAATACTAAGCCAATATGAGAATAGATATGTACTAAGTGCGTCATACTTATAATTACACAGCATATAACTAGCTCTTTAAACCGTACAAAGCAACATAATGGCCGAAGAATAGTAAATCATTCTTACATACAAATAAAATACATATGTTTTATTAATAATCTATATTTGCCTAACATTATTGACTTTACAACTGACTTATGATCCATTCTTTGCCAATAGAGCACCTCTCACCTACTCAACTCAAGGCTTTAAAAAGCCTAAAGTCTAACCAACCAGTAGAGATACGCTCAAATAGTATCAATGAAATCATAGAAATTATTAATCTTCTTATAGAAAAAGGAATATCTATAAGTTGCAATCCCCGCACTCTCAGATATTTGCAAAACTACAAGGATCGGCATCTGCAAACAGAATCTAAGGAAGAATTGGAAAAACTAGCTAATGCTTATCACAGTGCGATATTGAAATTAAAGAGTAAATATAATTTTTGCTACCCCAAGACTAATTTAGCATTGAGACATCAGTATTTAAATGTGTTAGGTTCTTATGATTTTAATTCTAGTACAGATTTTGACCTAGATAGCAGATTGAAGGGATCTCCACTAAGTATATCAGAGAATACTATTGATCAATCTAAATTATTCTCAATTTATAAGCGAACTTGGAATCGGTATATAGATATCGATCCTTTGATGGATAAATATTATTTAGAACCTATCAATGAAACACTACCGAACGTTCTGGAAATCTGGATAAAAAAAGTAAACACTATATCTCATGACATCAGAACAGGTCTTAAAGAGATTGTTGATGAAGAGAGAAATCGAATTCTTTCCATTAAAAAACAATTAACACAACATCTGGTCAACTACCAGCATAGTCAAAGCGACTTGGAATTAGATAAAATGAGACAGAAGATTGGATTTCTTTTAGCGGACTTACCCAACGAGAATGAAAATACGCTATCTGAACTAGTCATGTATGCCGTTTCTAACTGGCCGAAAGTAACCTCTAAGTATTTATCTAGGCATAGTAGAAGGTTTAATAGTCGAAATCATCAATCAGTGATCATCTATGATGCGATGCATGAACTCCGAACTCTATTAACAGAGATTAACGAAAATGGATTTATCAAGGTAGAAGTATCCAATACTCCACTTAGTTACGAAAAGCAAATTATCAAAGTCGAAGGGTTGTTATCTCAACTTCTACATTGTAAGCATTGGATTATTGATGAAGCTGAATATATCACATGGAAAAGGTTCTATACTAGCCTTTCTGAAGAAGACAAAGCAATCATCGATGTGTTGATCTCTTTAGAAAAAGATAATCAGCAAAATCAATTGAAGTATATGGAGATACAGAAATGGAAAGATAAAGCAAGTGCCAATGGAGTAATTACATCGGACGATTCACTTACAGTATTCGAAGCGTATAAAAACCTTAATAATGTAATTGATTGGAGCCTAGTCAATCTTTCAGCTGATACTCTAACTACTGGCGATTACCAAATATCATTTGATGGTGTAGATTATAGATTAAGTAATACTATTAAAAAAGACGATAAAAATTCTATCGTGCTCATCGATAAGAATCTCGACGATATCGAACCGATGGTTACTTTGGACTATTACAGTAGAATCAAGCAAGCCAATCAGTTAACGGATGCCATCATAGCCTCCAAGGCAAAAATCAAAGTATATCAAACGAAGACTGTCAATATAATATCATGCCTAAGAGATATAGATAATGAGAAAGTGAATAGTATTCTCGCTAGCTCTAAAATAAACGAGCTTAAAGGTGAATCAGAGGCTGAGCTCGTTAAGGGTAGCATATTAGCGGAGGATCAAGAGAAAATCATTCTTGTGTATGACGACTTAATCAATGTCAATGAAACCCAGCATTACTTTTGGCAACGATTAGTCTTACAGTGTATGTCTTCAGCTGGCTATAAAGTAATCTCCATTAATACTGAAGACACCTTCAATCATATTGACCTAGAAGAGCATCTATACCCATACACTAACCATCAATCGAATATAAGTACTGAGTCTGCCATATGATTGATATCAATCTGCATGAATTTAGTTCTTATTTGAAGATAAAAAAGGAAGGTGAGAACAAGTATCTTTGGGATCCAATAAGAAAGAAATATCTAGTGCCACAACCAGAAGAATTGGTGAGGCAACTTCTAATCTTATATCTCACTCAAAAACTAGACTATCCCATTGCTCGAATTCAAGTAGAGAAATCACTTTTAGTATTAGGCAAATACAAAAGATATGATATCATCGTATATGATCATAAGATTGAGCCTTACCTTCTTATAGAATGTAAGTCTCACAAAGAACCCATCAATCAATCTACTCTAGATCAAGCTGCTAGATACAACATCACGCTCAACGCCCCCTACTTACTGGTTACCAACGGAGTACAGACTTACTGTTGCGCTATTAATAAGGACGCCGCCAAGATCGATTTTCTGAAAGCTATTCCAAATTATCTGGTCTAAACTCCAACCAGACAATCATGAAAGTTAATATTAAAAGAGCATAGATATTGTTAAGGTAAGGCTTACCTTGTGTTCATATAATATACGAAATGAACAAAGTTAAAATCCTGATCACTGGAGCTAATGGACAGCTTGGTAGAGTGCTTGCCAGTGAGTTACGAAAAATATATGGCAATGAGAATGTTTTGGCCACTGATATATCTACCACTGATATTCTCAACAACAGTCCTTATGAATTTTTGGATATTATGAATACGATGAGACTCGAAGAACTTATCATCGAGCATGAAATTACTCAGATTTACCATATGGCAGCTATTCTCTCCGCTAGTGGTGAATGGAATCCAACGAAGACTTGGAAGGTGAATTTTGATGGTCATCTTGCTGTCTTAGAAATGGCTGAGAAATTTCAATTAGAGAAAATATTTTTTCCTAGTACTATAGCAGTTTTCGGCACTACGACACCAAGAGAAAATACTTCTCAGCATGTCCCATTGATGCCAAGCACAGTATATGGAATAAGTAAAGCTACTGGAGAATTATGGTCTAATTATTACCATGATAGATATGGTACGGATATACGATCAGTAAGATATCCTGGCATTATAGGTTACCAATCACTTCCTAGCGGTGGTACGACTGACTATGCCGTCGAAATATATCACGCCGCTATCAAAGGTGAAGAGTATGAATGCTTTCTAGCTGAAGACACACGACTTCCTATGATGTACATGCCTGATGCTATAAGAGCAACTATCGAACTGATGCATGCAGACAAAAAAGATCTAAATATCAGAACTAGTTATAACCTCTCCGCTATGAGTTTTACTCCAGCAGAAATTACCGAAAGTATACGTAAAGTAATACCCAACTTTAAAATCAGATATAAACCTGATCATAGACAAGACATCGCAGCTAGCTGGTCCGAATCAATTGACGATAGTATGGCAAGAAGAGATTGGAATTGGAAAGAAGATTATGATGTAGATGCTATGACAAAGGATATGATTAAAAACCTTAGATTACAATTGACCAAAGGCTAAAAAATAAATTAAATTAATCACATAACGACTCCCTACTTAAAGGACATAGAGTGTTATATTATATACAAAGAAAAAAATAGAGCATGTCGAAGATTATAAATAAAGCGATTCAAGAAGAATTAGATCAAATTAGAAAAGATGGCCTGTTTAAAGAAGAGAGAATAATCGTTACTCCACAAAGTGCAGAAATTGGGACTGATCAAGGGCAAGAAGTTCTAAATTTTTGTGCCAACAATTATCTAGGACTATCATCACAACCTGAAATAATTAAAGCTGCGAAAGCCGCTATTGATTCTCATGGATTCGGTATGTCATCGGTAAGATTTATTTGTGGAACTCAAGACATCCACAAAGAATTAGAGGCGAAAATTTCGAAGTTTGTAGGTACTGAAGATGCAATACTTTACGCTGCAGCATTCGATGCCAATGGTGGACTTTTCGAACCATTGCTTACTGCAGAAGATGCAATCATATCTGATACGCTAAATCATGCATCAATTATAGATGGTATCAGATTATGTAAGGCGAAAAGATATAGATACATTAGTAACGACATGGCCGATCTAGAGATCAAACTAAAAGAAGCGCAAGCAGCCGGTGCACGTCGTATCATGATCGCTACAGACGGTGTTTTTAGCATGGATGGAGTAATCGCTCAAATAGATAAAATATGCGATCTTGCTGAAAAATATGGAGCTTTGACAATGGTCGATGACTGTCATGCAACAGGTTTCACTGGAAAGACTGGTAGAGGTAGTGCGGAGCATTGCGATTCTTTTGGAAGAGTAGATATCATTACTGGAACATTTGGAAAGGCACTGGGTGGTGCTTCAGGAGGATTTACCGCCGCCAGCAAAGAAATCGTTGCCATGCTACGCCAAAGGTCTAGGCCATATTTATTTTCTAATACACTCGCTCCAGCTATTGTTGGTGCTTCTTTAAAGGTGTTAGATATATTGACTGCGTCAACAGCGTTGAGAGATAAATTATCTAAAAACACTGCAAGATTTAGATCAAAAATGGTTGACGCCGGATTTGATATTGTAGAAGGTACACATGCGATCGTTCCGGTGATGTTATACGATGCTCCACTTTCACAAAAATTTGCCAATATGTTATTAGATGAAGGTATATATGTAATTGGATTTTTCTATCCCGTCGTACCAAAAGAAAAAGCTAGAATCAGAACACAAATTAGCGCTGGGCATTCGTTTGATCAGATAGATAAATGTGTAGACGCTTTCACGAAAGTAGGAAAAGAACTAGGTGTGATTTAACTCTTGATATTATTTCTAAAATAAAAAATACAAACAATCAACTTATGGAACATACTTATAGTTATGACGAATTCATCTGCATTGCATTGCTCTATGCGGCTAATGTAAATGAAGAGTTTACTAATGAAGAAAAGGAAGCAATCTTAGTAAACGTAGGTAAAGATACTTATGATAAGATGTATGGTATCTTTGATAAGCTAAGTGATTTCGAAGCACTAGAAATAATAATAGCTCACAAAGGCATCCACTATCCTACCCCAACACGTAAACAAGAAGTACTAGATAAAATAGAAGTAATATTCAAAGCGGATAATGATTACGATATCGTAGAGAAAGAAATTTATCGCTTCCTTACAAATCTACTATAATGGTATTAGGAATCGAAAATAAGTTGTTTGTTGTGACTGGTGCTACCAGTGGTTTTGGAAGGGCTATTGCACTTGCTCTTATTGAAGAAGGTGCAAATGTAATCCTCAATGCGCGAGGACAAGAAAAATTAATTGAACTAAAAACTGCACATCCAGACCAAGTTGAAATAGTACCTGGTGACATTACTACGGATGCTACGATGTCTGAGATCACTCGTACACTTGGCCTTCGAAGAATAGATGGTGTTTTGATCAATGCCGGTGGTCCTCCTGCAAAATCTTTTGTTGCGACGGAAATGGATGATTGGGATGACTCTTATGAACGGATATTGAGATGGAAAGTAAAGTTCACTAAAATTCTGCTAGATAGATTTATTGATCAGCAATACGGGCGTATCGTTTATATTGAGAGTGTTAGCGTCAAGCAACCTGTAGAAAACCTTGTACTCAGCAACTCACTTCGGTTAGCAGTAGTTGGATTTGTAAAAACACTCTCACAAGAGATCGCAGATCAAGGAATTACATTGAACATATTAGCGCCAGGATATCATGCTACTCCAGCGATGGAAAGGCTATTCGCTCATAAGTCTATGCTATTGGGTATTACTCCAGCTGAAGCTCGTCTACAATACGAATCGGAGACTAAAATGAGTAAATTAGGTAAACCCGAAAATTTGGCTTCTTTGGCCATCTGGCTTTTATCACCACAATCATCATTTATCACTGGACAGACGATTAGTGTCGACGGAGGATTGGTGAAAGGTACCATGGGATAGGGATACTATTCTTGTCTAAAGCCAAATTATGATCATAGAAGTATGAGGCGATAAGCTAACAAACCTAAAATCTATTGGATGATAATCGGATTTTTAAATTCTACAATGTAATTAAGATTCTCTTTCTATTGAGAAGCAATAAACACATACTATACAATAGTACCATTCGTGATAACTACTTGACAGATCATTGTAGGTTAATACTTTAAATAACAAAGAGCCTTTAGAATAAACATCTAAAGGCTCTTTAATAAATAATATTTATTAAAGTCTAATCCGTTATAAATGGATAGTCCTCTTGAACATAGTTATTATCATAAAGCTCAGAGGCCAAAGGTAAATCTGACTCATCGGCAAATTTTACTGCAGCTTCAATTTCTTTGATTATTTCGCTTTCTATTTTCTCTATTTCTTTTGATGTAGCTATTTTACCCTTAAGGACTTTATCCTTAATAATTTCGATTGGATCAAGAGCTTTATACTTATTCAATTCATCCTTAGTTCTATACTTAGCAGGATCAGATACTGAATGACCTCTATATCTATATGTCTTAATCTCTAAGAAGTAAGGTCCTTTTCCTGATCTAATATGCTTTGCAGCTTTTTCTACCGCGATATGTACCGCTTCTGGATCCATACCATCTACCGCTTCACTTGGCATATCGAACGCAGATCCAATTTTGAAGAGATCCGTAACATTACTTGTACGTTCTACTGAAGTACCCATTGCATATTGATTATTCTCCACAATATATAATACAGGTATTTTCCATGTCATCGCCATATTAAATGATTCATATAGCGCTCCTTGCCTAGCTGCTCCATCACCAAACATAGTCACACAAAGGTTACTAGTACCTCGGTAAGATTCTGCCATAGCGATACCTGTACCAATAGGAATCTGAGCTCCTACGATACCGTTACCACCAAAGTAATTATGTTCTTTAGAGAAAAAGTGCATACTTCCTCCTTTACCACCGACACATCCAGTTCCTTTACCAAATAGCTCTGCCATACAAGAATTAGAATCCATACCTCTACCAAGAGCAATACCATGTTGTCTATATGCAGTAACTATCTTATCGCCATCTTGAAGGGCACTTTCTATTCCTGCAGAGATCGCCTCTTGTCCTATATATACGTGACAAAAACCTCTGATTTTTTGCAATGAATATGCCTTTAGAGTCGCTTCTTCAAACTTTCTAATTCTATACATATTCTCATACCAACCTAGATATGTTGCTTTGCTAAACTTTGTTTTCGCTGTCTTTTTTGCGCTTGTCGCCTTTTTAGTAGCTACTGCCATTTATTCTTATTTTATTATTGTCTTGTGCACTTATACGCTATATCAGCATATGACACTTTATAAGTACACGAAAATACAACTTTGATCATTTATATTGTCGCTACGATGAGGAAAAGTATACTAGAGAACAGACATTCCTACAATTCATAATATATAATGATCAAGATATCATGAATATACGTGAGCTTAGTATCTTTGGTACTTACTTATATCTAACACATCGTGTACATATCTAGCCTCTCACTAACTAATTACAAAAACTATACCTCACATGTATATGATCTACACAATAAGCTCAACCTTGTTGTAGGTCTTAACGGTGTAGGAAAAACCAATCTATTGGATGCAGTTTACTATAGTTGCATTGGGAAAAGCTATATATCTACTACCGATAGATACAATATACGCAAAGGAGAAGATTTTCTGAGACTTGAAGGTATTTTCTACAATAGTGAAGAAGAGAAAAACAATATCGCCATTACGGTGAAAAAAGATAAGAAAAAGACAATCGCATCGGATGGAAAAAAATACAAACGTATATCGGAACATGTAGGCAACTATCCTTGCGTCATGATATCCCCAAGTGATGTACAAGGGCTATTGGATGCCAGCGAAGAGCGACGCAAGTTTATAGATCAGTCCATCACCCAATATGACAAAGATTACCTCCGGCAGTTGCTTGAATACAACAAACTACTCAAACAGCGCAATGCATTACTCAAACAATTTGCCGAACAGAGAACGTATAACGAGCTTTTAATCAATACCTTATCCGAAAAAATGGAAGGTCCTGCTCAAAAGATCTATGAAGCTCGCAAAGTATTCGTCGCTCAGATATCTGAGCAATTCAGTGCAACATATCGACATATCTCAGAAGATAAAGAACAGGCCAGAATAGAATATAAAAGTAGTCTTGATGATACCCCATTCTTGCAATTACTTGCAGAAAGTAAAGATCGTGATAGGATATTACAAAGGACTACTAAAGGTATACATAAGGACGATCTTAAGCTGCTCATGAATGATGATCAACTCAAAGTATATGCTTCCCAAGGGCAGCTAAAATCATTTGTTATGGCTTTGAAACTCAGTCAATACAAAATTATTCAAAGAGTGCATAAGAATACTCCAATTCTTCTTTTGGACGACATCTTCGATAAACTTGATCAAGAAAGGGTAAAGTTTATTATAGACATTCTACTTAAAGAAGATTACGGTCAAATATTCATTTCTGACACTAATTTATATCGCGTTGAGAATATATTACAGATCCTTGAAACTAATTATCATAAATTTGTGATTGAAAGTACAGAGTCTATCTCTCTAGAAAAACATTAAATGTTCAAAAAAAAATATAACGACCGTAAGATTTCTGAAGTTTTAGGTGAGTTTATACAAAAGAATAAGAGGATACAAATCCATCATGAGCTCAAACTAATTCAAGATGCTTGGAAATCTGAAATGGGCGGCATGATCAATGGCTACACCACTAAGTTTTTCATAAAACATGGTAGGCTAGAAATCACTCTAACATCAGCACCACTTAGGGCTGAATTAAGTATGTCTAAACCTAAACTCATAAAACTGCTCAATGATAAAATAGGCTCTGAAATTATAAAAGAGATCATCTTGAGATGACCTCTATTAATTGAATTATCCAATTAGATTCTATTAAAAATATGGACACTTCCAATTACCCTTAAATCCTTTGCGACGATCAAAATATTGTCCTGGATCAAATCGATAAGCTACACTAAGTGTAGTGATAATGTACCAATCATTCTCTGTTGCGTTTCCTCTACCTTCATTATTTATATTAGTCCCCACGTCAATAGGGTTCTCGCTTCTATAACTTAGGTTTGCAGCTAAATCACCTCGCTCTTGCCTTAGTAGTTGAAGGTCTGGGTAAGACGTTGACAAATCATCTAAATAATCTGTAAAAGTCCATCTAGGACTTACTTCAAAAGCAATAACAAGCTCATCGTTAAATGTATATTTTAGACCTGCTCCAAACGGAATACTTAATTGCGTTAAGCTGTATAGTTCTTTATCACTACCTGGCAAACCTTGCCCTTCTGTTCCAAGTGGTTGTAAATCATACCACGTACCCTTATATTTAGCTTGTGGATTAAATTTAAATATACCTATCCCTGCATTCAAAAAGGGCTGGATCTTAAACTTTCGTAATGCGGGTATTATACCGAGTAAGTTTATTTCACCTACAACGGAAAATTCCCTTATTGAAGATTTAAAATGCAAGTTCCTTTCTGTTCTAAAAGTGCTTAATGCATTTTGATCTGATGCCGATATATTAGTGGTGAAGTATCTTGTCTTGAGAGAAATGTATTCATTAATCCCAAGACTTAAAAAAATCCCTCGAGCTACATGAGCACCTTCAATACTTACTCTATACTGTAAAGGAGAGATGTCTCCTTGATAGGTACAAGCACCAATACTAAAGCCTATATCAGCTTTTTGCGCATTAGATCTAGGTGCAAAGCTTAGCATTGCACATAACATTATCAGTGAAATTCTCATTTCAATAGTTTTAAGTAATCGCCTTGGGGTTAATAAATAGTTATATGCAGAGTATATCTAAAAGGACAATCTCGAAATTTTATCACCTTCTTTTTCTTCATTTTCTTTTTCGTCTAGAAGATCACCGCCTGATGATCCCCAACGATAAGAAACGTAAACTCCCATGAACAAATACCAATCCGCATCCATTGGATCGCCTCTTAAAGCGCCGGATGCTGCATCAATCGGGGTTGTTCCTAAGTACTCTCCTGTCCTATTAGAAAGAGCTGCAGATAATTGGCCATTTTGACTGCTCAGATCTGAGAGCGGTACATATGCGCCGCTAACATCATCCAAGTAATCTGTAAATGTCCATCTAGGTATCACTTCGAAACCTAATTCAAATTCGTCATTTAAATCAAATTGCATTCCTATTCCAAAAGGGATAGATATTTGGTTTAAACTGTATTTATCTTGAGTATTGATTATTCCACTTCCTTGCCCTTCAGTACCTAAGGGTTGTAACTCCACCAAACTACCTTCATATATAGCTTTTGGGTTGAAATGAAACAAACTCACACCCGTACTATAGTAAAGTCTTACTCCATACTTATCAAGTCCTTTTAACCAGGTATTGAGATGTATCTCTGTTATTAATCCTACTTCATATAAGCTCGAGGCAAAAGATAAATTTCGTTTTTTTCTACTTTCACTTCTAGCATCACTGT
Source organism: uncultured Saprospiraceae bacterium (assembly GCA_938015435.1). Taxonomy (GTDB): domain Bacteria; phylum Bacteroidota; class Bacteroidia; order Chitinophagales; family Saprospiraceae; genus UBA1994. The sequence goes on along the minus strand of CALLPN010000013.1, from coordinate 121,103 downwards.
CACTGGCGGATATTCTTCCATAAACATATTTCAGTTGGATATCAAAAGTTTTATTGATTTCCTTACCTACAGAAATACCCAATCCTGGATTATACCCAGAAAGACTAAACACTGAAGAAAGAGGAGCTAAATCGCCCAAGTAATACAATCCTCCAGCGTAACTTCTTACACTATACTGCTGGGCCTCTGCCCTATTTAAATTAAGAATGATGAAAGTTAATATGACCATCAATCTTAATGTATTTAACCTAATACTCCCCATTATTTTGTCTTGATAATTATTGAAATATATTTAATATAGTATTAAGATACAACCAACCGCATTTGGTTATTATCAATAACTATAATTCAATATAAGACTCTGGTTCTCGTACTATTGACACCTCTTTAAGTCTCTGCCCCCTATCCAATATTTAAAAAATATTACTGAAAACACAGCAAAATTTTGAACCCTCTAGATCACAATGAATTACACATATTAAATTAAATATCCATCAATCCATCAGCCATTTCGATTTGAACAATCATTAGTTCAGAATCAATTCCTATTATTAGGGATTCGTGCAAAGGGATCAAAATTTCATTACCTCCTAAGAGTTCTACACTAGCTAATTCTTGTTGGGGCATTGATACGATATCATTTATTTTTCCGATTAACATATCCTCTTGATTATGTAAGATAAAACCTTTGAGGACTGAAAAGAAAAGACCAGGTTTTTCTTTGATTTCTGGCAAATCCTTGATGGGAAGATAAAGAGTATTCCCGCTACATGTTTTCGCATCTTGGGGATTATCAAAGCCTTCAATCTTCAACAAACTATCATGCGTTTCTTCAATATATTGAACAAAATAAGGGATGTAATGGGCCCCTCTTTTGAGAAAAAAGACCTTATCCTTTTTAAGTTTCTTCAGAATCTCATCCTCACAATTAAGCTTGAGCTTACCGCTAATGCCAAAGGGTTTTCCAAACTTTCCTATCTCTACAAAATCCTTAAGCATAATTATGACGCTCTTTTAGTAATGTTCTAATAATGATTGAGAAAGCACAAATCCTTCTTCCGTCCGATCAAGTATTGGTATACTAGTATCTCCATTCTGAGTACAAAGAATAATCATTTCCTTACTTATAAGGCCCACGTTCTTTGAGTATATCTCTTTTACATATCGTTTCTCAATAGTATTTTCAGTGTCGGCCAAAGTCACTTCTGTACAATTATCATATTGTATTCCATTTATTACAACAGTACTGTTAACCGCAGTGATCTCTGATTCCCAATTTTTATAAACTTGGATAAGTTCTCCTCCAACATTGACATCAATAAATTCGTCAAAAAATTGATTGCCGTCCCATTTTTGATTTAATGTTGGCGGAAGTAATAATTTTACAAAGCGTAAATTCTCTTCAATTCTCGTAGCTTTATTATCAATAAAACTTGCAGAATAAATATCTGTCAAGTTCCAATCATTATTAGGATTTTTTCTAAATGACCTCTCTATAGTATAGGATGTAAGATCTCCAGAAGTAATGAATTCATTAACAATTACCTCTTTGACAAAACCCTGTGTAGTATTTATAGTTCCTAATTGCTTATTATATATCACACTATCAGTCTGATATATCCATGTCCGACCTACTTCTAGTGGATAAAATTCAGTTTCTTGATCAATGTCTGTAGGTGCAATAGATTCCTCTTTGCAAGATGAAAAGCAAATGAATATTGTACCCAAGAATATATAGAAGTATTGTTTCATTTTGTTAGCACTTTAATTTGGTTAATATCTATGATATATTATAAAACGTGTCACAACATTGATTATTATAAACTTCTATTGATTATTCCCCCTCCTACTATATCATCACCTTCATAAAAGACCGCTGATTGTCCAGGAGCTATTCCCTTTACATTAGAAAAGAACTCAACTTCCATCTGATCACCATGCTGAATGATCTTGCTTAACGATCCAGAGCTATTATACCTCACTTGTGTAACAAACTCTGTTGGATCTATAATTTCTTCATACTTCTGCATATTGAGTTGATCTACATACATTCCGTTTCGCATTAGATCTTCTACATCTCCAAGTACAACTGTATTCGTTTCTGGTCGGATCTCCGTCACATACACCGGCTTTCCAAAACCTTTTCCTAGCCCTTTTCTTTGCCCTATGGTGAAAAATGGATATCCCTCATGCTCCCCTATTACCTCACCTTTGGTATTGATAAATAAGCCGCCAGCTACTCTTTCTTCAAGTCCATCTACTCTTCGCTTCAAAAATCCACGATAATCATTGTCGGGAACAAAACAGATTTCATAGCTTTCTGCTTTCTTAGAAAGTGCTTCATGCCCCCAATCCTTGGCCATTTGTCTTATCTCTGGCTTAGTATATCCACCTAACGGAAAATTAGATCTAGATAAACATTCTTGATCTAAACCCCAAAGTACGTAGGACTGATCTTTACGATCATCTTTACCTTTGGTTATAAACAACCTATTATTTTTCTCTTTGATATCAGCATAATGCCCTGTTGCAATAAATTCACAATCCATAGCATCGGCTCTCTTGATCAGAGCATTCCATTTAATGTGTGTATTACATAGGACACAAGGATTTGGTGTTCGACCTGCAATATATTCGTCTACAAAATTATCGATGACATAATCTCCGAATTCTTCACGTATATCTACTATAAAATGATGAAAACCCATTTTTACAGCCACTTCTCTAGCATCGTTTATGGAGTCTAAACTACAGCAGCCAGTTTCTTTCTTTGACGATCCACTAGATGCATAATCCCATGTTTTCATTGTGATACCTACAACTTCATATCCCTCTTCATGGAGCATCATAGCCGCTACTGTACTATCTATACCTCCACTCATCGCCACTAGGACTCTTCCTTTTTTACTCATTACTGTATTAATATGTTATTTTAAAACTTCACAAAGATAAGGCAAATAGCTATGAAATGTTCAATGTGATAATGCTAGTTATTGTGCTTATTTAACTTCTCCATATTATTGGAAATAACAAAAGCATCAATCCACAAATCAAAAAATCGATTCCAGCCAAGATCATAAGATCTCCGGTAATCGCAGTATCTACCATGAGTCGCATCGATACTGCTGTGATCTTGATTAATGTGAGTACTACTGGTAAAACCAAAGGCAATGCCATAACACTCATGATTGTCGTTCCTCCCCTATCCACTCCTGAAAGTGCTGCAATGAAAGTAAATATACACGATAGACCCAATGCTCCAAGTAAAGCACCTTTGACAAACAACCCCCAATCTATTATTGGATTAAACGTAAATACAGTTAGTAGAATGATCACCAAAACTATAATTACAATAATAAACAAGAAATTGTAAATCAACTTGGACAGTATCAATTCTAATGGATCGAATAAGGTATAATAGTGTAAATATGTTTCTCTATTCTCTTGTACAAAGCTCTTGGCTACTGCATTTATACCCGAAAACACAACTATAACCCACAGCATAACATTCCATTGGAAAGCTCCTAATGTATTAAATGCCTTGAAGATAATAAAGACTGTACACGCTGCAAACAAAAGCACTCCGAAAAGCGCATGAGATTGACGAAACTCCAAGTCAAACTCCTTTTTAATTAAAGTATACAAATGAGATAAATTCATAATTATGGCAAATATAGCACAATGCAAATAAGACTTTAATACGTTACATAGACCAAAACGATAAAAAAATCATCATTTAATACACAAAGCTATAGTTTTTATACACTTACATATTACAATTAATTGTAATATTTAGTATTTTTGCAGTGAAGCCCTTTTCTCATGGCAACCATAAGTAATTAAAACCCACAGATGCTCAAATCTATTATAACACTAGGAATAATCTGTCTTCAAATAACTTTGATGACTGCTGCAGAGGTCAAATTCCATTCTGTAAAAGCAAAGTCTGGAGATGGAGTATATTCATTATTAAGAAGATACCACTTAAGTAGCTACTCTTGTAACATCGATTATTTCTATGAGATCAACAAATTAGATAAAAAAGCTTCACTGCATACTGGAAAAAAATACAAACTCCCTGTTAAGATTTACAACTATAATGGAAAGAGTATTAGATCTACTATTAATGTTGATGATTGGGAAACTGCTGTGCAGATTCAACAATACAATGAGGCTATCTATAAACTAGGTGTAAGATCAACACACTATAGAAACAGCAAAATCCTTTGGGTACCACATCATCTTCTAGAATGTCGGCCTTCTACTGCCAAAGTTCTGATCAATGATGAAAAAATCGAAAATAAAGAGAAAACAAAAAAAGCCAAAAAGAAGGGGGAGTTCACTGAAGAGTTATTCGGAACAAAATACGAGGATGTTGAAATCATAGATAGCAAACTAAAAGGGGAAGTATACTATGTAGTAAGTGGTCATGGAGGACCTGATCCAGGGGCTTGTTGCACAAGCACTGAATCTATGCTTTGCGAAGATGAGTATGCCTATGATGTTTCACTTAGATTGGCTCGAAATCTAATGCAGCATGGAGCAACGGTTCATATGATCATTCAAGATACGGATGGTATACGTGATGATGAATTTCTAGAATGTGACAGAGACGAAAAATGCATGGGTAAATCTAAGATACCACTTAATCAAAAAAAGAGACTTCACCAAAGGGCTTCTGCTATTAACTCTCTACATAAGAAGTACAAAAAGAAAGGGTATAAAACTCAAAAAGCAATCATGATACATATCGATTCGAGAAGTGAATCAAAGAGTCAAGATGTGTTTTTCTACCATTGGGGCAAAAGCAGAACAAGCAAAAAACTGGCCTATGACTTACAAAATACTTTTAGAGCTAAATACAAAAAGTACCAAAAAGGAAGAGGCTATCATGGTTATGTAAGCGAAAGAGGATTGTATATGTTGCGCAATACTGCACCACCTGCAGTATTTGTTGAATTAGCAAACATCAGAAATAAAAACGATCACAAAAGAATAATGTATAAGACCAATAGACAAGCGTTAGCTAATTGGTTGTTTGAAGGTTTGTCAGGTATCAAACAATAACAAACTACTGTAAAATTCTTTTTTTAAAGAGACACTTGATAAACTCAAGCGTCTCTTTTTTTATGCCTAATTCCAAGTGAATTGAAAACCATTCACATATTGTTATCATTATTTAGTAAATTATTAACTACGCTGACATAACAAAACTCCCAAAAAACTCATCTATATAGTACAAGTGCAAAGCACAGTTAGTCCCCACCAAAAATTGACAACTCGCCTTTAAGAATAGGCTCAAAAATGTAAATAGTTTTTTCATGCTTTTAGAAAAAGAGGTTGATAAAGATCAACCTCTTTTCTTTTTTTTAGAGGTCTCGTTTTACACCTTTCATCAAAATATAAGATTTGATATATTTGCTGTCGTGAAATATCCCATTTACATAATAACGATTATCAGCATATGCCTATTTTGCTTTAGCTGCAAAACAGACCCCGATTTCTCTCAAACACGAATTGCATATAATGTACTTGTAGATCCTTCAACTGACGACTACGATGTATTTATAATGGATCTAGAAGGTGGAAATCCGATCAACATATCTAATAATCAAAGCCTAGATTGGGTTTATAGTGCCTATGGCGACAAGCTGTATGTTATATCCGATAGAGATACTTGCAATCGATGTTACTTTTTATATGAGACCGATGCCAAAGGTTCTTATTGGAATAGGATAAGCCAAACATTGATTCAGGACAGTTGGGTTTCAATAAGGACCAAGGGAACAGAAATCATCATTAAACCGTTCGGAAAGTCTAACGAGCCATTTCAAATCATAGATCTGTCGGGTAATACACTTTCTAAGGTAAACCCAAATATGGATTATTTCAATGATCCATGTTTTTCTCCAGATGGTAAGAGTATAGTATTTCGAGGATATAATGGAGATGTAAGCAAATCCAATGAAGCTGAGCTTTATAGCTATCATCTTGAAACTGGAGAGAAAAATAGAATCACAAAATACGCGGACAGCTCGTCTACATTTGGTCACTATCAATACCACGCTAGCCCACCACGATGGAATAAGCATCTTAATAAGATCACCTACTCATCAAGTAGTAATGGCGAATCAAATATAAAAGCCATCGACTTACAGAAACAAGAGCCTAAGACTCTGACTCAACGAAATGTAAAATCTATATGGCACGACATCTCTTCTAATGGCAAATACATGGCTTATGACGGCCAATTAGACTTCAAGGCAGATAGTACCACGTCTCAAATATTCATTATGGATTTCGACAAACGAAGCTCAAAGAAGATCACCGTTGGACACGGATATAAGCAAGGGCCCGTTTTTGTTGCTGAAAAATAAATACCCTTTAGCTCCAAAGATCTTTAGGGTATTTGCCTTCTTCTATCAGCGTATTTAACTTACTAATCACTACTGGTTTATCTTCTTGATATGTCACACCAAACCATTGGCTTGTTGTATCTAATAATTTGACTTCCAGTACTTTATTTTGTATTAATTCATCAATCAAAGCTGGAATATAGAATTCCGATTTTTCTTCATGACCTCTTGCTTTAATGAACTCATACAATGCCGTTTCGCAATACTCAAAATAACTTGGGTAGAAAGCCCACATATTCATACTTACAAGAGTATCTTCAGCCAGATCATGGTTATGATCATCATGAGGATATCTGATTACTCCATCAGCCTCTTTTTGAATTTTAGTACACTCAACCACCTTATCAAGATTTCCACTACCATCGGAGTAACAAACTCCTCGATTGACTGTTCCATGATCAGACAACGTATTTTTAAGGTAATAAGCCACTACAGCATAGTTTGGTTTTTCAATACCCTCATTAGCTTTAAAGAAATCAATAAGTACATTATATGCATCTTGTCCGTAATAGTCATCAGCATTGATCACAGCAAATGGTCCATCGATATGATCTTTAGCTATATATACAGCATGACCAGTACCCCACGGTTTCGACCTTCCTTCTGGACAACTTAGGCCTTCGGGTAATTTATCCAACTCTTGACAGACAAACTCAACTTCTATTTTACCTTCAAACTTAGCCTTAAACGCCTCTTCGAAAGCTTCTTTAAAAGATTCTCTTATGACAAAAACAACTTTAGTGAATCCTGCGTTAATAGCATCGTATATAGAATAGTCTATAATTGTCTCTCCGTTTGGCCCAAAAGCGTCCATTTGTTTGAGACCACCATATCTTGATCCCATACCTGCTGCTAAAACTAATAATGTTGCTTTCATCCTTGAATTATTTATTTTTTGTTTAATGTCTGCTTCTTAACAAATTGCGAGGTTTAAATATTTTAGGAGGCGAACATGTTAGAAAAATTTCTTCTAATTTTACAAATGTATAAGATAAGATCAATAATTATTTAGGATTATTGAAATATTTACGAAAAACATAGAAATAAGTACAAAATGACAATGATTATCTGATTATGAGGAGAAAACACTTTACGATTATTTGTAATATGTTTCTGTTTATGTTTATATTTGTCTGGAATTTTTTATTATTAAGATATAATTCGTTATGAAAATAGGATATGTAACTTTATCAATCTTATGTATTATCGTACTTCTAAATGCATGTACAAAAGACAGAATGCCTACTCTGGTAGAACTAGATAATCAACTAGAATCTACCATTCAAGGCAGATCTCCGAACGGTACAAAAGACTTTTATATATTACCAAATGAAAACGATTTAGACCTGATTCCTCAGGACCCAATGAATCCGCTGACACCGCAAAAAGTAGAGCTTGGTAAACTATTGTTTTTCGATACTGGATTTGCCCAAAGCGCAATCAAAGAGGAAGGTTTAGGAACATACTCCTGTGCTACTTGTCACTTAACTGAAGCTGGATTCCGTCCTGGTAACTTCCAAGGGATCGCAGATGGCGGCTCTAACTACGGTATAGCAGGAGAAGATAGGGTTAAAAACACTTCTTATGAGGATCACGAATTAGATGTCCAAAGTGCTCGCCCTCTTTCACTTGTAAATGTCGCTTACGTAAGTAATACCTTTTGGAATGGTCAATTTGGTGGCGGCGGAGTTAATGTAGGTACTGAAGATGTTTGGGACCTTAGGGAAGATACTGAGAGAAATCATTTAGGATTTGAGGCTCTTGAAACTCAAAATATGGAAGGTCTTATCGCCCATAGAATAACCATAAACAAACAATTGTTAGATACGTTTGGTTACACCTTCATATTTGATCAGGTATTCTCTAATGTAAGTGTAGATGAGAGATACACTACCAAAACAGCATCCTTAGCTTATTCTGCTTATTTGCGTACGGTACTTTCTAATAGAGCCCCATTCCAAGATTGGCTCAAAGGTAACAGAGAAGCAATGGGATATGAAGAAAAAAGAGGAGCCATTTTGTTTTTTGATAAGGCACAATGTTTTCAATGCCATTATGAGAAAAATCTTGGTTCTGCCGAATTTCATGCGCTTGGTGTGACAGATATGGATCAAATTCCATCTTTTAACACCGACCCTGGAGATCGCAGGAACCTTGGCCGTGGAGGTTTTACCTTAAAAGAAGAAGATAACTTTAAATTCAAAGTTCCAGGAATATATAATTTACAAGGATCTAATTTTTACTTTCATGGAGCTAGTAAGCAAAGTCTAGAAGAACTCGTAGATTATAAAAATCTTGCTCAAAGCGAAAATGTTAGAGTAGACCAAGATTTGATCTCTGCCAAATTTAAGCCACTCGGACTTACAGACGAAGAGAAAGGATACTTGATTTCGTTTTTACGAAATGCTCTAGAAGACCCAGATCTTAAAAGATATGAGCCTACAAGTGTATTGTCAGGAAGCTGCTTCCCTAATGCGGATGAAGCAAGTATCTTTGATCTTGGATGTAATTAAGCTCACCATTTTCCTGAAGTGATTGAAAATATATATAGGTCTTCCTTCTATATTTTCACACCATCTTTAGTGAGATCAAATCCATCAAACGTACCTGAGCTCATCATCAAAAGATTAGTGTTTTTATAATTCACGCCACTTAAATAATTTACTAATTCTGATTTTTCAGTAAAAATTTTAAGCTTAGGATGAGCTATTTGTTGCTCCAGCCACTCATAGGAAATATCAGGCATATCCTTCATCTTTAAAGTATGTGGGCTGTAAAAAATTATGGCGATATCTGCTGGGTCAAAGGCATGTCTGTAATGAGGAATAAACTCCTTATTCAAACTACTAAAAGTATGTAGCTCAAATGCGGCTATAAGTTTCCGCCTAGGCCAATGCATTTTGACTGCCTTTACAGTAGCCTCAACTTTAGAGGGAGCATGGGCATAATCAATTAGTACAGCTCTATCTTTCTTATTCTTAATAAACTCCAGCCGCTTATCCGCACCTTTGAACGAACTCATTGCTTTAAAGAACTGCTTTCCTGATAAGCCTAGATCATTACAAACTCGTTGCGCGGCTTTCATGTTTTGATAGTTATGAGATCCAATCAATTGCATTTCGTAAGTGGCACTCCCCAGAGAGACGCAATTATCATCGTCCAGTTCAACTTCATTGTAAGATATACACCTTGCCTCAGTATTCTTTTCGTTGATTAACTTATTGAGACCAGAATCTTCTCCAAAATAAAAAACCTTACCTTCTGAAGGTATATCTTTAAGAAATAGTCTAAACTGATCTACATACCCGTCGTAGGTCGGAAATACATTAATATGATCCCAAGCTATGCCGGTAATGACCGCTGTAGTTGCTTTATAAAGTAACATTTTGGGTCTACGGTCGATTGCACTACTTAGGTATTCGTCACCTTCAATGATAATTATTGGAGCATCTGTTAACTGCACCATTCTATCAAACTCTGGTAATTGAGCTCCTACGACATAATCAAAATCTTTACCGCACCACTCCAAGGCATGAGCTATCATTGCCGTCGTCGTTGTTTTTCCATGACTACCAGCAACTACTATTCTTTGTTTGTCTTTAGATTGCTCGTAGACAAACTCAGGAAAAGACATAATGGTAAGGCCCAATTCCTGCGCCCTCAATAACTCTGGGTTATCTGCCTTAGCGTGCATACCTAGGATTACGTAATCCAAATCTTCTTTAATGTTATCCGTATTCCAGCCCATTTTTACAGGTAAAATTCCTGCTGCTTCCAACCTCGAAAGTGACGGTTCATAGATTTCGTCGTCCGAACCAGTAACAATATGCCATTTATCACTCATTGCCAAAGCTAAGTTATGCATTACTTTACCCCCGATAGCTATAAAATGAAGCTTTAGCGATGTCTTTTTAGTTTTTGTCATTATGTCGATTGTATCTTACTGATCATGATATCAAATTAAATCATGATTATTGTTAGTCAATTGTTAATTTTGTCGTTTTCAACGAGGTATCTTGAATATATTATACTAAATGCTAATAACAGTCGTTTAGATTTCAGTACTTTGGCACGGTATAAGATATACCTTAAAGGAACAAAAGTCGATATATTTTCTTTAGAAATATTAAGATTTTATATAATTTATAATAGTAACAGAATAAATACAGAATTATGCAATCCAAATCAATGAAAAACATACTAGGTGCAGGAGCTTTTTTATTAGTAGTTGCCTTCCTAAGTTCATGTAACAGAGGAGGTGTAGGCTGTCCTTACGAATTAAGTGCGGCTGCAGATGTGATTTTTCACATAATGAACTAATATATATCTTCCACAATCTTTTTATTAAAAAAAGAAAAATACTCGTGTACTTGCCTTCGTTTCTTAAAATAATTGAAAACGATTGAGTTTAGATCAATAATTTTATTGAAGATAAGGTATATGTAATATTTTTTTGAATGCAATTCGTTTTGCGTCTTAGATATTTCTCTTCCGCTTATTGAACTTTACAATCTATTTGTGAATTTACTATATATATGAACTGGAATAACATACAATCGCAGAACCAAATCGATGATCTTGTAAAAGCATCGCACGAAAAATATCAAGTAATTTTTAAGCATAGTACAACTTGCCCCATTTCGAGCATGGCCAAGATGAGGCTAGAAAGCAAATGGGACCTAGATGAAGTAGACGCCCACTTTCTTGATTTACTAAGTTTTAGGTCTGTCTCAAATTATATTGCAGATTCTCTTGAAGTGCACCATGAGTCACCACAATTGATATTGCTCAAAAATGGTGAAGTAATCCATGACTCGTCTCACTTAGACATCTCAGTTGAAGAAATCAAAGAATCCATAGATTACAGTGATAAAGCATAATGAACTGATCACATCAGACGATGGATCGCACACACTCATATCTGAGCAATTTGGTGTCAGCTATCATTCAACGCACGGTGCATTACAAGAAAGTATTACGGTATTCTTAGCGGCTGGTCTGCATTACGCGAGGCACAACTTCCTATCAGAAATCAAAGTTTTGGAAATGGGTTTCGGTACAGGGCTCAATGCTTTACTGACCTTAATGGAAGCAGAAAAATATCGGAGAGTAGTTCGTTATAGTACTTTGGAAGCTTATCCGATAACTGAGATTCAAGCAGACACGTTGAACTATATAGATATACTAAATAGTCCTCAGCATGCCGAACATTTCAAAACTATGCACGCTGCGAAATCAGATCAAAGAGTTGAATTAACTAAATATTTTTCATTCAATAAGCACCTTACCAAGATTGAGGACTTTCATCCTGTTGGCAAATATAACTTAGTCTACTATGATGCATTTGCACCTACTACACAACCAGAATTATGGGATGATGCGATGATGAAGCGTATTTATGACTTATTGGAAGATCAAGCGGTGTTCGTTAGCTATTGCGCAAAAGGATCTTTCAAGAGAGCCCTAAAGGCTGCAGGATTCATTTTGGAACCTCTTCCTGGTCCTCCAGGCAAACGTGAAATGACAAGAGCAATTAAAAAAGTAGTTCGTAGTATAGATTAAAACTGAAGAAGGCTGAGAACTAAACTTACGCTCTGATTGCATCAACTGGATTCATCTTACTGGCTTGATAAGCAGGAATTATTCCAGCAATGATTCCTACCGCGATAGAAGTTAACACACCAATGGCTGCATTAGACAAAGACAACTCCATAGCAAACGGAGTAACACTGCTTAGAAGTTTTAATACCGCAAAAACAGTAACTAATCCCGCTAATCCTCCTATTACACATAAGATAACCGACTCCACTAAAAACTCTAGTAAGATTACATTTCCTTTAGCTCCTAAGGCTTTTTTGATTCCTATGATATTGGTTCTTTCTTTTACCGAAACAAACATAATATTAGCAACACTAAACATCCCTACCAATAATGCAAAAAAGCCAATTACTCCTCCTGCAATATTAAGTACTCCAAATACACTATCAAGCATGTCAGTAATCATCGACAATTGATTAAGAGAAAAGTTGTTTTCCTCGGATGGCTTTAGTTTACGTTTAGAACGAAGCACACCAGTAATTTCATCTTTAAGATCACTTAACTCAACACCAGGTTTTGCTTTCACATTAAGCATTCTTCCGACATACCGATTATCGTCTTTCACATTAACGAATTTCCTGACAGTCTTATATCCAACCCAACATACTTCATCAAAATTCATGAAGTTAAATGGGTTTTCGCCTTCAGACTTCAACACACCTATTACTTGAAATTTTTGACCAAACAACTTAATTGACTTTCCTACGGGTTCGATATTTCCAAAAAGCTCTTGTGCCATGACAAAGCCAAGTATTACCTTATTTGCCGCATTATGATACTCATTTGGCGTAAAGTACCTTCCTTTCTCGATTACTAAATTTTGTATCTGATTAAGTTCGAAAGATGAACCCATGATAAAACTATTAGACACACTATTAGATTTATATTTTGCTGTCTTTCCACCAGTAAAAATGGTAAAAGAGACTTCATCCGCCATGTTTGATCTATTTCTAATCCTTTCGTAATCAGAAAAGCTAGGATTTGGTCTACGAGCATACTTCCACCAACTTTGACCTGGATCTTCATTCCAGGGCTGCTTCTCTACATAAAGTACATCTGATCCTAATTCATTAAATCCGGAAACAATATTATCCTGTAATGAATCTACGGCTGACTTGACTGCGATTATACAGAAGATACCAATTACAATTCCAAGTAATGAGAGGAAGGTTCTCATCTTATTACCTCGAAGCGACTGTAAGGCTTGGATAATGCTCTCGTATATTATCTTGACTGTGGTGATCATATATGGTCTTGGGATTATATAATATAAATATAGGTCTCTCCTTCAATAAGAGTGTAACCAATAGATAAATAACGCCATATGATCGTCTAAATGATCAAAATATAGCTACAAGTAAGTATAAGATGAACTAGGAATCCAAAATGGTGGTTAACCATAAGTATCTCTTAAATATGGAAGTGACAGAAGCCATACTGAAATGAAGCACTATTTCATACAGATATAAATAATAAATAGCCTACTTTTGCAGGCTTGTAAAAAACACTTAATACATACTTATGAGGACTAAGCTTTCGCAATTTAAATTTGAACTTCCTGAAGAGTTAATCGCTCAATATCCGGCAGATGTAAGAGATGAGTCTCGTTTGATGGTTGTGCATAGAGATACAGGTAAGATTGAGCATAAACTGTTTAAAGATCTTATTGATTACTTTGAGGAGGATGATGCCTTGATATTCAACAATACGAAAGTATTTCCTGCGCGTATGTATGGCATGAAGGAAAAGACTGGAGCTAAGATCGAAGTCTTCCTTTTAAGAGAGCTTAATAAAGAAGCAATGCTTTGGGATGTACTTGTGGATCCTGCGAGAAAAATCAGAGTAGGTAACAAGCTTTACTTCAATGATGATGAAGGAAACAACATATTAGTTGCTGAGGTTGTAGATAATACAACTTCTAGAGGTAGAACTATAAGATTCTTTTTTGAAGGAACAGATGAAGAATTTAGAGCTACTCTAAGGAAGCTTGGAAGCACTCCCCTACCTAAGTATATAGATAGAGAAGTAGAAGCTATCGACGATGAGAGATATCAGACTGTATATGCCAAAGAAGTAGGAGCAGTTGCTGCCCCTACGGCTGGACTTCATTTCAGTAAGGAGCTTATGAAAAAGCTTGAAATCAAAGGGATAGAATTCGCTGAAGTAACGCTTCATGTAGGTTTAGGTACATTTAGAAGTATAGATGTTGAGGATCTTAGCAAACATAAAATGGATGCTGAGTATTATAAGATCAACCAAAAAGCTGCTGATATCGTAAATAAGGCGAAAGACGGAAGAAGAAGAGTTTGTGCAGTAGGCACCACTTCTATGAGGACAATTGAGTCCTCTGTAGGAGCAACGAGGCACCTTAAGGCATCAGAAGGATGGACTAACAAATTTATCTTCCCTCCTTATGAATTCAACATTCCTAATTCGATGATTACTAACTTCCACTTGCCTAAGACAAGTTTGGTAATAATGATTTCAGCATTTGCAGGTCATGATTTAGCTATGGAAGCCTATGCAGAAGCTATCAAAGAAAAATACAGATTCTTTAGTTATGGAGATGCTATGTTGATTCTCTAATTAGCTAAACATAAAAGATACTTAAGGCGTGTTGAATTATAATTCAACACGTTTTTTTTATGATCGATGTAAATATTTTCAATAAATCTGATTCCAGATAAAATCTCATTACAGATTGATTACTAAGAAGTTACGATGAATATTTTGGATTGCTGCATCATATTTATTTCTTAATTATACATTTAAAGCAATATGTTGGAACAAATAATCAATTAATGACGTAATTAGAACTGTATAATGTAGCTAAGAGACTCCTTTAAAAAGGAGACCTCCACTTCAAAAAATTTAATTATAGATCTGAAATTTGGACGATATTTAATTTTTGATATTTTTGTAGCCTATTTGAGGGCTAACATTCCTAGCTAGAAACAAGTTTTTAATCAATCAAATTGAATTTTTATTTATGTATTGGACTTTAGAATTAGCACATAAATTAGAGGATGCGCCATGGCCAGCAACCAGAGATGAACTTATAGATTACGCAGTAAGATCTGGTGCACCGCTAGAGGTTATGGAAAACCTACAGGGCCTAGAAGACGAAGGCGAAATATATGAAACCATGGAAGATATATGGCCTGACTACCCTAGAAAGGATGATTTCCTCTTCAATGAAGATGAATACTAATAGACACCAAGAGAAATTAAAGAGAGCTCTATTCACAATGTGAATAGAGCTCTCTTTTTTGCATCAATGAGCGATTCTTATTCAATTATTTTGCAGATATTAGCCTCTGCTTAAAGCAACAACAACAAATCAATGACCAACATAGCAGATAGTGTAGTAGCAATAGATGGTTTTTCATCTTGTGGAAAATCAACTCTAGCTAAAGAATTAGCTAAAGAGCTTGGTTATAGGTTTATTGATTCTGGTGCTATGTATAGAGCTTGTACACTATATTTCTTAGATAACGGTATTGATATTGGCGATTCTTCAGCAGTGTTAAGTGGACTTGAAAGGATTCATATTGAATTTCAAAATATCAAAGGCCATAATGCAACTCTTTTAAATGGTGTTGACGTTACCTCTGAGATACGATCATTAAGAGTATCTAAGCAAGTCAGCGAAGTCGCGGCCCTAAAAGAAGTTAGAATCCAAATGGTAAATCTCCAGCATAAAATGGGTGCCGAAAAAAGAATCGTAATGGATGGAAGAGATATAGGCTCCGTTGTATTTCCTGAGGCTCAGCATAAATTCTTTATAACTGCTGATGTAGATGTTAGAGTTCAGAGGAGATTCAATGAACTGATTACAAAGGGTAAAAAAGTAACCAGAGAAGATATCAAAGAAAATCTTGAACATAGAGATCATTTGGATTCGACAAGGAAAGAAAGTCCTCTTACCAAGACAGATGCTCACATACTTATAGACAACTCGTTCTTGACGAGAGCAGAACAACTGATGGTCGCGCTTAGACACATCAAAGAAAACAACTCAAAAAGATAATTAAGCCCATCTTTTGTCTACCACAATAGCCTTAGGGTAATCTTTTCCTAATATTAAATTATACTCGCTTAATTCATCTTGCGACATATTGGCTACAGCATGAACTTTAAAACCGGGTACTGTTTCTAATTCAGGTAACCAATAATGTACATATGCTCCTTTACTGTCGTATTTTTTTCCTTGGTGCACTACATTAAACCATCTATCAGGTCTAGGATCTACCCCTACACCTGCTATATAATTCCAATTTCCATAATTACTACATGGGTCATAATCTATTAGCATAGACTCAAAATATTCAGCACCCATTAGCCAGTGTACTTTCATATCATTAACTAAAAAACTTGCAACGTTTTGCCTACCTCTGTTAGACATAAACCCAGTTTCGTTAAGTTCTCTCATATTAGCATCAATCATAGGAACTCCTGTTCTAGCCTGAGCCCAAATATTGAATAAAGATCGATCGGTTGACCAATTGTGTTGATTATCCTCATTGATCCCATTAGCCAAGAATATTTTGTTTCCGTACTTCTTTCCAACTAAGCGAAAATAATCACGCCAAAGCAATTCAAAAATCAACCAATACGTGCTGTCATTTTTAATTCTTTGCTCTTCATATTTCTTTACTTCATCATGTAACTTCTTAGGAGAGATACATCCCTGAGAAAGGTAAGGAGACATCTTGGAGCTAAAATCCCAGCCCAACATCTCATTACGAGTTTTTTTATAGGTTTTTATATTATCTGTTTCCCATAAGTAATAGTTTAACTGTTCTAAAGCTGCACATTCGCCACCCTTAAAAACACGTGCATCATTAGTTTTATTGATATCTATTGGGATAAGACAAGGTATATTACCTCTTTCTATAACTGGATCTACAGGCGGTAATTTTGTAGGCGATGGCAGCGACTTTCTAATCGGCACATACTTTTCTACTTCTTTTCTAAATGAGGTAAACGTATCTGGAGTATGTGTGATAGGAAAAGGTAGGTCAGAAGTATAATAAAGCATTTTACCGCGACTATATCGCATTTCAATACCTTTAGTCCATAATTTCTTTTCTAGTGCATCCTGAACATTTACTTCTTCCTGGGTACGCTCTCTATTACAAAACACCCACGAAGCGTTGATTTCTGATGCCAACTCAAAAAGAAGATCCTCTGTAATTCCTCTTCGAATTATCATCGTGCTGCCAATATTCTCTAATGACTTGCTTAGATCTTGTATACATTCAATAATGAAATTGGATCTGTGTATCCCCGTCTTGCCGAATCCATATGATGTCTTGGAATCGAATATCCTATCATCAAAAACAAAAACAGGAATAACAACATCAGCCATCCTCAGGGCTTCAGTCAAAGCTTCGTTATCATGAAGTCTTAGATCATTTCTAAACCAGACTATCGCTTTATTTATCATAAATTTGTAACATCGTTCAAAGTACAAACAAATATCACCTCAATAGGTTGTAGTTATATACTCCATGGGTAACTTTGTATTCAAATTTAAAGTAATCAAACGATATGAATACTAAAGTATAATATGTTTGTTTACATTTTGATTTTTATTCAACTAATTAACAAGAAGGCATGCGTAGATTTTTGATTTTAATTTTCACAACAATCTTAATAGGATCTTGTGTAGATAACCAAAACAAAGCGAAAGAGAAAGAAGAGTTTGATGCATTATTTGCAGAAGTAATGGTGATCCATGATGATGCAATGCCTGAGACTAACAATTTATATAAACTCAAAAAATTTGCTCAGGAAAATATAGAAATTCTACCTGATACAAGTTCTTTTGTAAAACAACTTCTGGATGCACAACTAAAAGCAGAGAAGGCTGATGATGAAATGATGGAATGGATGGCAAATTTTAAAATTCCAGAAAGTGATCATAAATCTAAAATAAGTTATTTGAAAAACGAGAAAATTGAAATTACGAGAATTAGAGATCTCATGCTCAACGCCATATATGAAGGTAGAGGTGTAATTTCAAAATCAGATATATACATAAAGAAAAATAAGCTCCACGATGAACGTAAAACTAACTTCACTCCTAATAATTAACGTTTTAGTAATATTATACTCTTGTAAACCGGCTATCCAAGAACTCCCATATCTCGGACGCGATAAAATAGTTGATGGCCATGAGGTGCGACATCAAATAAGATCATTTAATTATATAGATCAGGATAGTATTCCTTTTAATGCTGACCTGCTAAAAGATCAAGTGTATTTGGCAGACTTCTTCTTTACGTCCTGCCCAAGCATATGTCCCAAAGTAATGAAGAATATGCTTCGAGTACAAGAAAAGTACAAAGACACACCGAACTTCAAGTTAGTTTCTTTCAGTTTAGACCCTAAGAGAGATACTCCAGCACGAATGAAAAAATTTGCATCCAGTATTGGTGCAGATCTTTCTATGTGGCATTTTGTACATGGACCTAAGGATTCTATAATGGCTATTGCAAATGAAGATTACTATGTCCCTGCTTTTGAAGACCCTGATGCGCCAGGTGGATTCGACCATAGTGGAAAACTGTTATTAATAGATGGCAATGGACACCTCCGTGGTTTTGCTGAAGGAACAGAAGATGAAGACGTAACGGATTTTTTCAAAACTATAGATGCACTTTTGGCTCAGAGTAAATGATAAAATTCACATATTCATCTCTTCTTATAATTTGCTTATGCATATTAACACAATGTGATCGCAACGAATACCCTTCCGGTAAAAGATACTATGATGCTTATTGTGGAAACTGTCATATGGAAGATGGTAAAGGTTTAAGCAAATTGATTCCTTCTCTTGAAAAATCACAATACTTACTAAACGAACAAGATGAACTTCCATGTATTATTAAAAAAGGTATCAAAAGCATGGTCCCTGACTCCAGTTCCGAAGTTCAATTATCTATGCCTGCTCACCCTAAATTAAGTGAGATAGAAATATTGAACATATGCAACTATATCAACAACTCATGGGGTAATCAACAAGCACCAATGTTTCTGATAGATATCGAAAACAAATTAAATATATGTGATTAATCATTGATTAATTCTTAGTGCGGTGTTGAAAACATCAATCTAAAAATCAAATTTTGCTCTTAAGTTAATCCTTCTTGAGCTCAAGTAATTGGGTATAGCGAATTGTTGATTACTTATTGTTTTGACCCAGGTATTAGAGGCTTGATTTCGTACATCCATAAGATTAAATACTTCTAAACTCAACCATGCTTTTTCTGCAAATCTCATTGGATGACGCGGTTTTTTATCCTTCCATGCACTATCCCAAAGCTGATACGCAAAACCCAAGTCTACCCTATGATAAGCTTTAAACCTATATGTGTTTCGATAGACCTCATTATTGTCCTTTAGTCCAAATGGCAATCCTGTCCCTACCGAGAAGTTGATATGCATTTTGAAATTTTTATTCGACGGCAAATAATCTTGAAAAAACATACTGAGGTTCATAAGTCTATCTGTTGGTCTCGGAACCTCATCTACTTCTTCTGATTCTGTAGCTCCTATTTCTCTTTTTAAATGCTGTACATCATTGAGACTTTCACGGACGCTTAATAATGATAGGTTTACCCAGGATTCTGCACCTGGTACAAATTCACCATTAATACGTACATCAAGACCCATTGCAGTACCTGTTGCATCATTTTCACCACTGTATCTTATCCTTACATTATCTACTTCATAGGAAACGAGATTTTCCAACTTTTTGTAGTACACTTCAGTGATCAACTTAAATGGCTTTTTACTAATAGTTTCCCAGTAAAAGTCATATGATAATCCACCTACTACGTGAATCGATTTTTGAGATTTCAGATCAGTATTCACTGTACCATCTAATCTTCTCATCTCTCTATAAAATGGTGGCTGATAATATAGTCCTCCACCTAATTTGAATGCTATTTCTCTTTTACGACCCAATGGCTTAAGTAGTATTTCTACCCTCGGACTTACTAAAAACTCTTTGCTTAATCCTCTATAAGAACCTCTTACACCTCCAGTGATACGGAGCTCCATTGATTCTGGTTTAGTATAGGTATAACTATCTTGAGCATATACTTCAATTTTATTGTTTTCGAGTAGGTTGGTTGATTTCAATACGTTATTAAGGACCAATTGATTAGGGTCATAAGGCAGTGAATATCCTGCTGAATCAATTCGCTCCCATTCATTGAGTTCGTCATCTATTGTTTCATTCTGATACTTTACTCCCCATTGTACAAAGTGGTTATTATCATTATCATCATTTTGCAACTCAATTCCACCTTTGAGGTGAACGTTGCTAATAGTATTATACAAATAGTTTCTAGCAAAATTATGTTGTGTTCCGACTCCAAGTACAGCCACTTCTTCACCGACATTATCACTGCCAAAATCAGTATTTACTTGAGCAAGCCTATAGAATCCTAATATGTCAAATTTCTCTATTTCATTACTACTGTATCTTGATGCGAGCAATTTCCAATAGATAGGGTTTTTATCTTTCTCAGGAACATATGTAAGTGATATCCCTCCCATACCATTGACAAATTGATCCTGTTCTTGACCTTCATATACGGTTGTCAATCTCAATGCAAAATCAATTAGCCCTAAAGCAGTAGATCGCGAAACTGGCGTAAAATCATATTGACTATAGTTATAATTACCAATCAAGCCAATCTGAAGATCCTTAGTAATATCGTAAGTTACATAAGCTTGTATATCTGTAAAATTTGGTGTGTATTCCCCTTCGGTATCTAGAGTTCCTAACAGGTATCTGTTGGTCTTATATCTAGCTCCGACTAAATAACGAAGTTTATTATAAGCATTAGCTCCGATACGCTTACTTCCTTCCAAATGTGCTGAACCACCTAAGAAACTAAGACCGACACTCGATTTCGTTTCTTCTGGTCTTTTATATCTAATATCTAATACTGAAGACATCTTATCTCCATACTTAGCTTCAAATCCTCCTGAAGAAAAACTCAAATCTCTAATCAAATCTATATTCGGAAATGTAAGTCCTTCTTGCTGTCCACTTCTAATGAGTTGTGGCCTAAAAACTTCAAAATCATTGACATAAACAAGGTTTTCGTCATAATTACCTCCACGCACATTATACTGAGAACTCAATTCACCTCCTTGTCCAGAACTGGCTCCGAGAGCAATATGAGGAAGTACACTTTCAAAATTTCCGGTAGTAGTTGGTAGTTGTTTCAATTCTACAACTTCTTCCCTGACCATTCCTACATCTTCTATCTTGCTCTCTGTGATCACTATTTCTATTCCACTAGTTGTAGATACCATCTTAAAATTGATATTTCTCTTTACTCCAGATTGCATAGGCGCTATCTTGAGGGAAGCATCCTGATACCCAACTCTTGATATATTTATGGTTACTTCTTCTTCAGATGGCACTTCTATACGATAGAGTCCTTTGAGATCTGATTCAGTGACGTTACTGTTACTTGTAAATATAGTAGCTAACTCAATCGACTCTCGTGTATCATAGTCAGTTACAGTACCGAATATGGTTGCCTTCTGAGAATAGGAATATGTTGATATCAGTATAAAACTGAGACAAAGGTAAATTCTTGACATGCTGTGAGATTATTGAAAGATAGAAAACAATATTGTCAATTGACTTGCAATATTAGTTATCATATCACTTCATTTCAAAAAACTATAACGCTAGTAACTTACTAGAAATTATCAGATCCAATCGCTTTAAGACGTTTAACTGTCGCTATGGGATCTTCCGACTTAAATACACTACTTCCTGCAACAAGTACATTAGCACCTGCTTTTAAAATCGCTTCCGCATTTTGCAATCCTACGCCACCATCTATTTCTATATCCACGTTGAGATTACGTTCATCGATCATCGATCTAAGTTTCTGAATTTTATTTATAGTGCGATAAATGAATTTTTGTCCTCCAAAGCCTGGATTAACAGACATAAGGCAAACCATATC
The DNA here is from genome assembly GCA_938015435.1 of uncultured Saprospiraceae bacterium. Taxonomy (GTDB): domain Bacteria; phylum Bacteroidota; class Bacteroidia; order Chitinophagales; family Saprospiraceae; genus UBA1994. The sequence continues at coordinate 99,082 of CALLPN010000013.1, read as the reverse complement.
TAAGTCTTCAAGCACATCTTCTAATAACTCTACATTGGTATGTGGATTGAGTGCTACTCCGGCCTTAGCACCTGTTGCTTTGATCTGTTGTAGATTACGGTGTAAATGTGTACAAGCTTCATAATGCACTGTGATTACTTCTGCTCCAGCATCCCTAAACTGCTCTATATATCGTTCCGGTTGCATAATCATAAGATGAACATCTAACGGCTTATCACATAATTGCCCCATACGCTTGGTGATTGCTTGTCCGTAAGATATGTTAGGAACAAATACGCCATCCATAATATCAATGTGTAACCAATCAGATTCACTCTGATTAATCATAGAAATATCGCGCTCTAGATTTCCAAAATCCGCGGCTAATATTGAAGGTGCTATTTTATGTGTAGGCATTAGTTTCTCTTCTGATTTATAATATCAACAAATGTAATAATATGTATCGGTATAACTACAAGTATGAAAGCTAACTGTCAGCTTAAAACCTCATTGATGTGATATCCATTGATCATTTATGGTGAATAGATATAAGATACTTATTTATTCAGTTGAAAAGCTAAGTAAACTATCATATTCATTTTATGGTATTAGGCATTAAACCCATTCCAAATCCTTACTTTAGCCATAATTAATCCTAATGTGCTACCAATCTAAATAGATCATGATAGCTAAGTAATCATTACGGTCAGAATTAAGGCTCAATAAGAGTCTAAAAATAAAAAACGAAGCAAAATGGGGAAACTAGCGCTGCATTGGCAGATAATTATTGGAATGGTACTAGGAGGCATCTTTGGATATATTATGACTCAAATAGGTGGAGAAAATTTCACTGCCGACTGGATCAAACCAATAGGTAAAATTTTCATTAATCTTCTAAAACTCATCGCAATCCCATTAATTGTGGCGTCGTTAATTAAAGGAATTTCTGATTTACAAGATATTTCGAAATTTAAGACTATTGGTCTTCGTACTATATTACTGTATATTATGTCAACTGTAATTGCGATAACAATAGGTCTATTGGTAGTAAACATTGTAAATCCTGGTAGTAGTATTTCTCCAGAACTTATGGCAGAAATTTCTGGTACTTATGGCGAAAAAGCCAGCGTAAAAATAAGCTCAGCTGGATCAGCGGCTAATAGAGGACCTTTGCAGTTTTTAGTAGATATGGTACCAGACAATTTTTTCAAAGCTGCATCTAGCAATGGAAGTATGCTTCAGGTTATCTTTTTTGTCATCTTCTTTGGCATCAGTTTATTATTGATCAAGCCTGAGCAATCAAGGCCAGTAAAAGCATTCTTTGATGGACTTAATGAAGTAGTACTCAAAATGGTTGATCTCATTATGCTCATGGCGCCAATCGCTGTGTTCGCATTGATAGCATCACTCATTACTGAAATATCAAACCCTGAAATTTTCGTTGCTTTAGGTAAATACGCACTTACTGTAGTTGCTGGATTGGTTATAATGGTAGCTATCTATCTTATTATCATCAAGGTAAGAATCGGATACGGACCAGTATTCTTCTTAAGTAAATTTAGCCCTGCGCAATTGTTAGCCTTCTCAACTAGTAGTAGTGCTGCTACCTTACCAGTGACCATGGAACGAGTAGAAGAGCATTTAGGTGTAGATCAAGAAGTCAGTAGTTTTGTACTACCGGTAGGCGCCACAGTTAATATGGATGGTACGAGTTTATACCAAGCTGTAGCAGCTGTATTTATCTGCCAAGTAACTGGATTTGAATTGGGCCTAGGCGATCAGTTGACTATTATCCTTACCGCAACTTTAGCTTCTATTGGTTCTGCTGCGGTGCCTGGAGCAGGTATGATTATGTTGGTAATCGTGTTAGAAGCATTAGGCCTTCCTGCAGAATCATTGGCGATAGGAATTGCATTAATATTTGCAGTGGATAGACCATTAGATATGTGTCGTACTGTGATCAATGTGACTGGAGATGCAACGGTAAGTATGTTAGTTGCTAAATCTGTAGGTAAGATCAGTGAACCAACACCGAAGAACTGGGATGACCATTACGGTAAATAGTACACATATTAATTGAATATGCGCTAAATATGTCTTTTAGGCTTACATGGCAAAATTTGAATTTTATTATTATTGTAGTCTACAACTAATGCAACGAGAAAATGAAGAAATACGGAATACTTCTTTTATTACCACTATTAGCAATAAGCTACTATTTACTTAATGATAAGCATCAAGTAAAAGCTGATATTCCAGCCCCAACTGATGGTACTATCGTGAAGATGGATATGGAAGAAGGTGACAATAAGACTAAGAGAGAAGCCTGGTTTGAGCTTATGCATAAAACCGAAGAAGGCGTAGATTGGAAGATGATAGAGCATGATAACATGATGTCTTCCTATCAAGACAAACTGAGAAGAAAACAAGAGACTTCTACAAGAGATGAAATCGAACCAGTGGCTGATGGAAAGCTTGAAGGTGCATGGTCTGAAAGGGGCGCATCTGAAGTGGCAGGAAATATTCGTATCACTACATATGATAGCACCACGGGTATACTTTATGCTATTTCTGCAGGTGGTACCTTATGGCAAGGCGATCTAAGCGGTTTCTTTTGGCAAGTACTCAATCAAGAAATACAATTTTCTCCTGGATTACTAGAGGTAGCCCATCTACAAGATGGTACGTTACGAATAATAGCAAGCATAAACAATAGACCTTTTTATTCAGATGACAATGGTATAACGTGGGAACCTGCTACCAACTTCAATACTCAAGGTGGCAGTAAGTTATTTGATACTCACGTCGTAAAAAATGATGTAACAGGAATAGATGAAATCTTTTTTCTGAGTCGTGAAACTTGGGGAGCATCAATCACTGTCCAGAGATCCAATGTGGAAGAAATGGATTTCAGGCAGGAGAGATCTTTTGCTACTTCTGATGATAGAAATTTATCAATGGCGAGAGTAGGTAATGGAAATGACATCTTCATACTTGAGCAACTTACAAGTGGTACAAGTAGATTATATCAATGGGATGCTGAAGATGATAACTTTGATAACATCAATAGTAATACTCCTTTATCATCAGGTGCGTCAGGCAGGACAAATTTGGATGTGGTAATGGTAAATGATACATTCAGAATGTATTCGTACACTACTAATTTTGACAATGAGAGTGAATTCTATTTATCATCAGATCTAGGCCAGAGTTGGGAATTACAATCTGTATTGCCTATCGATCCGTGGGAAGTAGGAGTATACATAGCACCATCAGACCCAACTAATATGATCGTGGGAGGAGTTAACTCGTACAGATCAAATAATGGAGGAAAAAATTGGCAGATTGTGAATGAATGGTGGGAATACTACCAAAATATCAATACCAAACTTCATGCAGATATTATGTCTTTTGAAGAATATACAGATAATTCTGGTGAGCCATTTATGCTGATCAATAATCATGGTGGAATAAGTATGACTCGTAACTATGGAAAAGACAATACTAATATAGGTCTTTACGGTCTCAATACTGCTCAATACTATGATGTACGTACTTTACCTTCAAGCACTGAATGGGTATTTGCTGGTTCGCAAGATCAAGGTTTCCAAAAAGGAATACTAGAAGACGATCAAGAGATCGGAGGATTTGAACAAGTTATATCTGGTGATTATGGCCATATAGAGTTTACCAATAATGGTACTAATCTATGGACTGTATATCCGGGCGGATCCGCAAGTTTCTATGAAAATCCTAAAACTCTAGGACCTACTGCTGGATGGTCGGTAGAATCCGAAAATGAAACTGTATGGATACCGCCAATGATGGCAGATCCAGATCCATCTACTGACATCATGTATATGGCAGGAGGAAGTGTTGACGGAGGAAATGGTTCATATATGATCAAGATGACTTATGAATTTGGTCAAATTACTGCTGAAAATATGCCTTACAATTTCATTAGTGACGGAACAATTTCTGCTATGATGACCTCCCCACTCAATAGTGATTTATGGTATGTCGCAACTACTAACGGTAGATTCTTTACTTCAACTGATAGAGGTCTAACTTTTGAAAGAGGGAACATATTTGGTCCAGGATCACAATATCTTTATGGGTCAGGAATATTACCATCTGCAGAAGACGAAAACGTAGTATACTTCTGTGGAAGTGGATATGGTGGCCCTGCTGCATACAAATCAGAAGACAAAGGCGCTACATGGACTGAAATGGGAGAAGGATTACCTTCAACTCTTATGTTCAACATGGTAGCCAATGAGGACGAATCTCTAATCTATGGGGCGACAGAAGCTGGACCATATGTATATATTGTAGAAGAAGAGCAATGGTTTGATTTATCAGGTGCTAATACACCAACTCAAACGTACTGGAGTGTTGAATATCTAGATGATATCCATACTGCTAGATTTGGTACCTATGGAAGGGGAATTTGGGATTTCAAAATCGATGAACAATTCGTCGATACGAAAGATGTCGAAGTGAATTCAACTGATCTTACAGTATTCCCAAATCCGGCAAGAGATATAATTACCCTTAGCGTTGCAGACATATCAAATGAATCATATACTGCAAGGATTATAGATATTAATGGTAAGATTGTATCTCAGAATAAGGTTGATCTTTTATCTAACTCTACGACACTTAATGTAAGTGATCTCAATGCTGGCAACTATGTGATCCAATTGATCAATAGCGAAAAGCAATACGCGCAAAAGATTATTAAAATATAAAAAATCCTGATTGTAATTAAATTGTACTTTAGTTGATCAGGACCAACAAAAAGAATATAGAAATGAGTGAAATATTAGGCATTGGCTCGAGGGTAAAGCACCCTGAATATGGAGAAGGAGCCATTATTAAAATAGATGTTGTAGCATACAAAGTTTGTTTTATGCAACACGGTGTTAAGCATGTAGGTAAAAACTATAGTGAATGGGAAATCATAGAACATCTGGAAGCTTCTGCGGAAGTAACACTTAACGGTGCTGAAACTGCGTTAGCCAAGATTATGAAACTGTGGATGGGAAGTACTGAAACCGTAGACTTAGGAGATAAGTGGGACGATGGCTTACTTATACTCAAACCAGGTGACGAAAACCTTAAAAGCAAAGAGATGCCTATCGATGGCTTTTTCCATAAAATCGTAATGGTAAGAGATCGTCTTAGAGTAATGGAACAGCGAATCAATTCATCTAACCTTACTGATGAAGAGAAAGTAAATCTTCAACAATACATTACTAGAATATATGGAAGTTTGACTTCATTCAATGTCTTGTTTAAGTACAAGGATGATCATTTCAAAGGAAGTAGAAGCTAAAAAAATACTTGACGAGTCAACCAGTTGTCAGGAAAAAAATTAAGTAATTAGGTACTTGTTCTCCGAATGAACAAGTACCTTTTTATATTGAACTGATTTAGCTACCTATTGTTACTATCAAAGAAGTTATACTATTTTTCAGTTTCTTCTGTATAAACCAAAACCTCATCTTATGCGTATACAGCATCTAATAATACTCCTTGCCATTACTATATCTTTTTCTTCTTGTATAGAGACCAATCAAGCCTTCACCAAACTACCACCTGGACTATGGAGAGGTGTATTGAAATTAGAGTCTGGTACAGATGTGGTAGCTGTCGAGGAAGAAGTTGGTACTGCTGTACAAAACGATACTGACTTACCTTTTGAATTCAATGTGATCTACGACGATCCTTCTACTTTCCATATCGAAATAATGAATGGTGATGAGAGAATAGATGTCAGTGATATCATCTATGGACTTGATCGCAAGACAGCAAAAGACACTTTGATAATCCATTTTCCTGTATTTGATACTTATATCAAAGCACTATATGAAGAAGGTATCATCGAAGGCGATTGGTTTGTAAACTATAAGCCAGGCTACAGCATTCCATTTAAGGCGTATCATGCTCGAGGATATAGATTTAAAGACCTTCAAAAAATACCTCTCGCTGATCTTTCAGGAAATTGGGAAACTACCTTCGAACCAGGAACCGAGGATGAGTATCCAGCTATTGGACTATTTGAGCAAGATGGGAACAAGATTACAGGAACATTCAAAACTGAGACTGGAGATTACAGATTTTTAGAAGGAACGGTACAAGGAAACAAGCTATATATGTCTACTTTCGATGGCGCACATGCTTTCCTATTTACGGGTAAGATACTAGAAGACGGAAGCCTTGTAGGTGAATTCCGGTCCGGCAAACATTATAAGTCTTCATGGATCGCTAAACGTAATCCTGACTTCGCATTGGGTGATGCATTTGAAATGACAACTGATCTAACTGGAGAACCGTTCAACTTTACATTTCCAAGCACTGACGGATCTATGGTAAGTCTAACGGATGATATATATAAAGGAAAAATAAAACTGGTGAAGATCATGGGGACTTGGTGTCCCAACTGTAAGGATGAAACTACATTCTTACTAGATTATCTGAAGAAGAATAATCCTACGGATATAGAAGTCGTGGCTATAGGATTTGAACGATATAAAGATGAAGTAAAAAGCATGAATGCCCTCAAGAGATTTAAAGACAAATGGGAAGTTCCTTATCAAGTACTTCTTGGAGGCACATCAGCAAGTAAAAGTAAAGCGAGCGAAAAGCTTCCGCAGTTGAGTGGTATCCTCTCCTATCCTACTTTAGTATTTGTAGATAAAAGCAACAAAATCAGAAAGATCTATACTGGTTTTTCTGGCCCTGCTACTGACGAATATAAAAAATTTGTCAATGACTTCGATCGAATTATAGAAGAACTGAGAAAGGAACAAATCTAAATTGAAAAGAATGAAAGCACCATACTCTAAAGTAGTATTGATCACTGGAGCTACTAGTGGCATAGGTAAAGCAACTTCAGCAAGATTCGCTAAGCAAGGCTTCAACCTAATACTAACTGGTCGCAGGTTGGGTATCTTAGAAGAACTCAAAAAGAAGTACAAGCGTAAGTACGCTATCAAAGTGAAGATATTAAGTTTTGACATTAGAGATGCTTCCGCTACCAAAAAGGCAATTAATTCTCTTGATTCCAACTGGAAGAAGGTAGATATACTACTTAATAATGCAGGACTAGCGAAAGGATTTGATCCTATACATAAAGGTAAACTAGATCATTGGGAGACTATGATCGATACTAATATCAAAGGTCTACTTTATATATCACGTCTTATCTCTCCAGGAATGGTAAAGCGAAGATCTGGGCATATCATAAATATATGTAGCACAGCAGGTCATGAGGTATATCCAAAAGGTAACGTCTATTGTGCCACCAAGCACGCTGTAGATGCACTTACTAAAGGTATGAGATTAGATCTAACGGAGTATGGTATCAAAGTAAGCCAGATCTCTCCTGGAGCTGTAGAAGAGACAGAATTTGCCTTGAATAGATTTGATGGAGATACGGAGAAAGCAAAAATCTATGAAGATTACAATCCGCTTACCAGTCGTGATGTAGCTCGCACTATATATTTCGTAGCATCTCAGCCAAAGCATGTCAATATACAAGATGTGCTTATGATGGGAAGACAGCAAGCGAGTAGCACACAGATAGATCGTAGTGGAAGGAAGTAGTGATTGCTTAACTGTATCTAATGAAATAAAAAAAGTCAGTACATTTTAATTCAATGTACTGACTTTTTATTTATTAGATTCGAAATTACGAAACTAAATTCCTGATGGTACATCTTCAACAATGAAACTTAGTAGAAAAAGTAATAAATCGATATTCATAATATTATTATTTTTATGATTGTAAAGTAAAATATCATAATAGTAACGATCTATAGCATCTTAATATTCTGAATATAATAGGAATTAGTATCTTTTGATTTGCTTCTCTACTAATTATTATTCAGAAGCAGAAAAATCGTTATTCATTACTAAATGTCGCTGCCGTAGGTTCCACCTTTCATTGCAAAAAAGCAGAGTGAAATGCTTGAGGAAATGATCGATCCTATGTATTTTCTAAGTCCATGTATTTGTACGCACGCCACATTTCCGCTCTGGTTGTTTATTTTTTTGTTTACTACTGTCTTTGATAGTCAGGTATCAGCAGCTAAATACACGCCACAAGACTTAAATCGGATCACATCCCATTGTTGGGGAGCAGATTATATTTAAGCATGATATCGCTACCGCGGGTCTTCTTTTTCATTGGCAAAAAGAAGCAACTTGCGGTAGTGACCGCTTGCCAGGCTTTGCTGCATATTTCTAAAATTCAAAATCTAATTCTACGGAGGCAAAACTCACTTCAATGATTGAGTTTCAAGTTAACATTCTTGTTATCTCAAGCTATTGTTTAATAGTCTTTTAGCTCAAACAGTTGACTCCTTAAATCTGCATTAGAGTCCAGCAATATTGTTGACTTTTATAATAAAGCCTTTCTACTTGAATCAAATCAATCCAATATTATAAAAATCTGTAACGAATTAAATTTTTAATTTCTTAACGGAATATTCAGCAAGGCCAATCATCGCAAGAATCTGCTTCAACCCTACAATATGATATGGCTAGTTGACTCCGTTGTTTTTTAAATGAAATATACTCCCCAACTTTATGACTTGACCCCTTAAATCTCGACCCTGATCTCAAATTAAATCTATCATATAATATACAAAACCCAAAAAGAGCCGATTCACTATAGCGAATCGACTCTTTATATATTTTTGATTGGAGCTAAATTTCTATCTAACTACCTGTACTTTTTGCACATAAGTATTAATATTTGACTCTACAGATAAGATGTACATTCCGATAGGAAGTGATCTTAAATTAATCGTAGAATTATTTCTATCCATTGGAATGGTCTTTCCAGTGATATCTGTTAAGTAAAAGTTTTCTATTTCCTCGTTTGCATTAGGTAAATCGATTCGTAGAATATCACTAGTAGGATTTGGACTCACTACCATATCCGTTACATCCACTTTTTCTTCCTCGTCAACTTCGGCTACATATTGAATTCTTACTCCAGCTTCTGGCATATAGTAACTACTACCGCCAGCAGTCTCACCTATCGCTCCTCTTAATCTAACTCCAAAGAAAACTTCATCATCATTATCTTTGAAACCTACAGCTTCGTCCTCTACGATGAAACCTAATTGGCCGATTATTCCAGATCCACTAGAGGGTAATCCGTCAGTTCTAGACAATGCCGCCTCTATCAATCCATTAGCAGGTTTCTGAGACATCTGGATAGAAGGACCAACATTAGTCAACCAACTATCCTCGTATAAATCTATATATAAACTTGCGCTATCCGCAAATCCTCCACCAACTTGAACAGAAAAAGCCAAGCCATGTAGATCTTTGACAGGATAATTTTCATCTCCAAGAACTATGTCTAGTATTAATAGGTCTCCAGAATCAACTTGAGAAGTATGTGGCACTAAATAAAATGGATAATTTTTAATATCCAATACCTCATTGGGAACAAAATTACTTAGTTGATTATAATACTCACTTATCGAATTGGTGTCTGCAATGGTAACAATACCATCACCATTTGCATCAGCGTGCTTAATATTTTTACCACTTGGCTGATTATAAGTCCAATCATCCGTATCTTCTGCTGACCAGAAATCATATAAACTTTCTCTTGTTGCTCCAGAAGCTCCCATATGTCTTCCAATAGGAAGTAAATCAGAAACGTTTACTTTTCCGTTACCATCAGTATCACCTTCCCAAACACAATCGTTGACACAGAAACATTCTTCACTATCCACTGCTACGACTTCTACCTCTACTTCATAAGTTAAGCATATACCGTTGACACAGTAATCTACTTCAAAAGCATCCATTCCAACATAATTAGGTGCAGGGTAATAGATAAAGAATGCTTCACCATTGACATCATCACATCCTATTGTAACATTGTCGTTTTCTCCATAGGTAGATACAAATCCATGATCTGTATTGAACGTACTCGCAACAAACTCGTATCCTTCTAAAGGTATATCATATTTAATGACCAAAGGCTGGTCTTGAGGTGTCATAAAACTATAAGCAAAAGTAGATTGAGGTTCATAATTACCAATACTCACAAATATCTTTGCTGTAGCAGTTCCAAATCCATAATCTATTGTATACTCAAAAGTCTTAAGACCAACAAAATCTTCTTCTGGCGTATAACTGTATACTCCAGGAGAGATATAATCCAATTGTTCCGATATATCCGTTATCGGATAAGTATTCTTGATATCATTATCTAATGGTCTTATAGTGACTGTTGTCGATTCTGTAGTAAAATAAGAATCATCTACCGTATAGTTAGGAGCTCTTGAAATATCAAAAACCTCAATTATCGTTACTCTATTGTCTCCAGTACCATTTTCGAATATCATGGTATCCATACCCACCGCTCCAAAATCAGGTGTATATTGGTAAGAGTATTCACTAATCGAGTCTAATATACCTTGTGCAGGATTCTGAATTTGATCCAAATCACCAAATGGCAATATGATCAATTGAGATTGTAGATCAGAAATTGTAAATCTAAGTGTATCTACCGATACAGGATTATCCTCTAAAATATTAATCACCACTTTTGCAGTAGCAGATTCGCCTATAGTATCTGTAATAGTATACATTAGGTAATCCATATCTGTGTTGGCGGCAGTATATATAATCGTATTAGAATCTGTTACCTCAGCGGTACCATACATTACGTGTGAAACCTCAGTTAAATTAATAGGAGCATTTTCTCCATAATCATTCACTAAGGGATATATCTCTACGGAAGTAGTACTTCCATCTATCGTAACCACATCAACTTCAGCATCCAAGATCGCCTCCACAACTTCTATTTCAAAGAAAGTTAATTTAGGTTCTATAAATGGGAAAGACGCAGAAGGCGCCAACCACTCAATCGCAAAAGTCGCTGTTCCTAAAAAATCTGGAGTTATCTTAGCTCGCACAAGATAAGGTGATCCTGTAGGCTGTATATCTATATTCGTTATATTACTAGACGTGGAATAATTGGGAAGAGGTATATTAATAGATTCGATATAATGAGTATATATCGTAGATGTACCTCCAACTTTCACGACTTTATCCCTGATAAGGGATGGATTCGATTGGCCTATAGCCAGCTGACAAAGGCAGAATGCCATTGCAAATGTCAGGTATATGATTTTGCTTATCTTCATCTCTTAATCAGCAAAAGCGCAGGTTTGGTTATTTAATAAGACAAATTTAATCATTTTTGAGCGACAAAAGAAACATTTCTAGATTATTGATATTAAATAAAGCTATATTTAACTTATTGAATATCGGCTACATACACGAACCTCTCGTAATCAGCCACTTAAACTTGTTACTTTTTTAACATATGTATATTGTAAATTATACTCACATATCAATTAATCTACTTTGTAAGTACATCATTGATTGGATATAACATATATAAGATAATTATAATTTGAAGATTACTAAAACGTATCGATGTATTGAAAGTTTGGACGTATATGAGAAAAATGCGTTCAAAAAATTCTTAGTATCTCCTTATTTCAACAAGAATGAATCTTTGGTTGCATTGCATGATATATACGTCAGTCTATCAGAAGAACAACTAGAAAGTGAAGAGAAAGAAACTATTTGGAATTCTATATTTGAAAACAAGCAATTCAATGACACCAAATTTAGAAAACTCAATTCGGATCTTCTTAAACTTTTCGAACAATTCATTAGAATAGAAGCTTTTGAAAATGATCAGCACACGAAGCTTACGATTGAGCTTAAAGCAATTAATGAAAGAAATTTAGATATCCTATATAATTCTGTGAAATCAAAATTGGATCGATATGAAAAATATAACATCGATAAATCTGCTGATCATTACTTTTTTCTGTATGAAACTGAGAAAACCAAATTTGAATTAAAAACAGAAATAGAAAGGAAGAATAAGAGATCTGATTTTGCTAAAAACTTTAACATTTCTGATATCTCAAGAAATCTTGATGTTTTCTATTTATCTGAAAAACTAAAATATATAACCACCATTTTAAGCTGGAGTAAACTTTATAAAATAAAGATTGATCCGTTTGACATATCCCCTATCAAAAAAATAGTCTCTGAACGTAAAGAAATCATACCTCCAATTGCATTATACTATCAGATATACTTAACCCTTGTTGAACCAGAAGAATTACGCCATTTCTTAATACTCAGAAAACTGATCCATAAATACCTTGATGTATTTCCACCGAAAGAACAACGTTATATTCTCGATTCTGCCGTAAGTTACGGTGTAGGAAAAGTAAATGCTGGAGCTCTAGAATTACAAAAACCTACCTTGGAAGTATACAAAGAAGCATTGGAATATGAAGGTTTTTATGACAACGGTTTCTTGTCACCTACCTCCTTTAGAAACATAGTATTCTTTGCTTTAAGAAACAATGAGTTCGATTGGGCTGAAAATTTTGTTTCTAAATATAATTCAAGATTAATAGAATCTCTACAATCAAATGCTAAATCATTTAACCTTGCAAGAATTAAATTCTATCGAAAGGACTTTAACAATGTAATTCGATTACTGCATGAAGTAGAATATGATGACGTTTTTTACAATTTAAATTCAAGAGTTTTACTTCTGGCCTCCTATTATGAATTAGAAGAGTTTGATTCGTTAGAATCTCTGATAAATTCAACAAATATTTACCTTCGAAGAAACAAACAAATTTCAGATTCTAAGAAGAAACTTTATCTCAATTTGAATAGATTTTTAAAACGAATACTTAATTCAAATCAAAATGACAAAGAAGCAATAAGGAAAATAAAAACAAACCTAACGGAAACTAAAGGTGTAGCGGTCAAACCGTGGCTATTAGAAAAATTAAATGAACTCCTGTAGTCTAAATAATAAATCATAAAAATAAATGAACAAGTACAAAACAAAGTATTTCAAGGAGATAGAAGGAATTGGAGCGTTTTTAAATCAGGGATACAATCTTGAAAACTGCGTATTACAGGACATAGATTTTAGGGTATTAAAGATCAATTGGAAGAGCATTAAATTGAAAGGTGCATGCTTCTTAGGTTGTACATTTAGCGATGAAGCGCTACCATATATATATCAAGAAGCTACAGTATTTCCTCATCCGCATAACATACCCTATCTACCCTATCGAAAAGACCTTTATAGTTGGCAAGAGCTAGCCAAAGGTCATGAAAAATGTAGCGTAGATCTAGACATCTATAATCACTTCAGTAAATATAGGCATCATCATGATGTGGTAGAGATGCTGTATCAGAGACTACACGATCATGCTATCGATGACGCTCTATACGACTTACTTAACCATCATGGAGAAAAGAAAGTAGTCGGCATGATGGGTGGACATGGCACTAAGCGTACTGATCCCAATTATGCCAAGGCCGCATTAACTGCTCAAGCATTAGCAGCTGCTGGATACTACGTCGCATCAGGAGGTGGCCCAGGTATCATGGAAGCTTCCAATTTTGGTGCATACATGGCTAATTATACACCGCAAGATCTATTGACTGCTTTGGAAATGATGACAGATGCACCGCACTACACTGACGCAGATTATCATGATCTGGCCGTGAGTGTCTTAGAAAGATATAAAAATGGCAATCCAAATCTAGCTATCCCTACATGGTTTTATGGTCATGAACCAAGCAATGTATTTGCATCTAGTATCGCCAAATATTTTTCTAATAGTATAAGAGAAGATACTCTACTAGCGATTAGTCTGCATGGTGTAGTATATGCTCCAGGAAGCGCAGGCACAACTCAAGAGATATTTATGGATGCTGCGCAAAACCATTACGGTACATTCGGTGATGTAAGTCCAATGGTATTTTTGGGTAAAGACAGATATGAAAAAGAGACGAATCTCTATCAGACACTATATGATCTTGCCGAAGGAAAAGCATTTCAGAAAAGTATGCATTTGACAGATGAGCCGATGGATGTTTTGGCATTTATACAAGCCCATCCTCCGTTTCCGTATATTCAGTAGTTTTTCAGTTGGCATTCTTCAGTAAACGGGGTTCTGTTTGCTGAAGGCTGAGGACCGAAGACTGAACACTGAACATTACTGTCCTGCTAATGCTTTTTTGTATGTTGCTAGACATCTTTCTCTTGCCATTTTATGATCTACTATTGGCTGAGGATATTCGTCGGTGCCTAATTCTGGGATATACTTCAAAACGTATTTCCTTTGTTTGTCAAATCTTTCCAACTGCGCCATTGGACTGAAGATCCTAAAGTATGGAGCGGCATCTGTACCTGAGCCTGACGCCCATTGCCAACCACCATTATTGCTCGCTAGATCGAAATCTAATAATTTTTCTGCAAAATAAGCTTCACCCCAACGCCAATCAATAAGTAGATGCTTAGTCAAAAAACTAGCCACCAACATACGTACTCTATTGTGCATGTGCCCGGTCGCGTTAAGTTCACGGATACCCGCATCTACTAATGGATAGCCGGTCATTCCATTTTTCCAAGCTTCGAAATGTTCTTCATTATTGAGCCATTCGATGCGATCGTATTTAGCTCTGTACGCTTCTGTTACCACTTGAGGGTTATGATACAATATAGTCGCGTAGAAATCACGCCAAACTAATTCACTTAAGTATACCGCACTTAGATGTTGAGATTTTCGAGCTTTTTCTCTGATGCTCACCGTACCAAATCTAAAGTGAATCCCTAACCTACTTGTGCCATCTATAGCAGGAAAATTTCTTTGTGCTTCATATTTTTTGATAATTCCTTGAGCGACATCGGTTGATGGAATTTGAATATCCGTTTTCTCAAAGCCCATTTTCTTAAGTGAAACTCTCTTACTAGATAAGCCTTGAGCAAAGTTGCTATTATACTTTTCTGTAGGATAGGGCTTATAAAAGTATGACAGTCCAGCATCATTCCTTCCTTCTTCCACCTTCGCGAGCCACTTCCTCTTGTACGGTGTAAATACACTATACGGCAATCCGTCAGCTTTGGTAATTTCATCCTTTTCAAAAATAACATGATCCTTGAACGTTTGAAATCCAATATTTTTTTGAGCCAGCATATCCTTTACATCAGTATCTCGCTGAATGGCATACGGTTCAAAATCGTGATTGGTGTATACCTGTGAGATGTCATACTTATTTACTATTCCTTTCCAAATCTCTAATGGTCGCCCATAATAGATTTGTAATGCACTTCCTAATGATTGTAATTCTTCATCTAAATCGGTAAGTACAGAATGAATAAACTCTACTCTTGCATCTTTGGTTGGAAGCTTATCAAGAATCTCTGTATCGAAGATAAAAATTGGTATAATTGGTAGATTCGATTTCAAAGCATGATAGAGTCCAGCGTTATCATGTAATCTGAGGTCTCTGCGAAACCAAAATATATTGTTTTTCATATAGTCTTCGTTGGTAATAATATCCATTGTATATAGACATTCAAAAATTGCAATAATCCGTGTGGAATCTTAATTTTACATGAATTTTATAATAAAGCGTAATACAATGACTAGATATATAATCTTATTTGCAGCAGTATTGTTTTTCATATCATGTAAAAATGAAAAAGTAGCCAATCAAAAAGATCAACTTAGTACTGGTGAAATAGCTTATAATGACCAGCCAACCAAAGAAAAAGCAGTAACTGCGCTTTCACAGGTTACTGACCAGCTAAAGGAAAATAGAGATGATCCAAAGATGGTGAAAAAACTATCTGAACGAGCTTTGGATATATCTCGCCATAACAATCTAACTGCGAAGCAAATAAGTTTTCTACTTCTGCTCTGCAAAGAGTATCCAAACGATGATAAGGCCAAAGATTGGTTAATTGAATTAGCTGACATCATGTATAAGATCAATAAAAAGCAAGCAGCAAACGTACTCTACTCTGGAATCATAGATAGATTTGAAAATTCTGATGCCGCGGAAAAAGCAAGAACTAAGAGATCTGCTGAAGCGGCAGATGTAAAAGCATATTTAACTAAAGTGGGCGAAGATGTATTCGTCAACCCAGATAAATTTGGAGTCAACAGAAAATCAGCACAATCCTATGTCGATGCTTGTGAGGCATATGCACTAGCCTACCCAGGAACAAATGAAGCTCCAGAATTCCTTTACAAAGGAACTGAGGTTTCTCGTACGCTTAGAACGTTTACCAAATCACTTTCAATGTATGATTGGATCATTGATCAATATCCACAATACGAAAAAGCTCCTACTGCTATGTTTCTCAAAGGGTTTATCATTGAAAATGAGCTAAACAATGACGAATTGGCAAAGGAAGTGTATCGCACTTTCCTTTCTACCTATTCTGATCACCAATTAAGAGACGACGTTAAATTCTTATTAGATAATGTAGGAAAGACAGACGAAGAAATCATGGAAATGATTGAGAAAAACAAGAAGCCTTCTTAGTACTAATTAACAACTAACAGTCTAAAAACTCAGGAATACAGTTAAAAAAAGTATACCCGAAGAGGTGAAAGTAAAATCACTTAATGTTCAATGAGTATATATGTCAAAACACGTTGAACTTAGATCCATCTATTTTACTCTGCTGGATTCCAAGTACAATTTGTTTTTATTTGTACTTTATAGAAAATACAGACCTTTTTCTGCAAAGGGCTGTAATTTGGTGCCTTTTATATTTACTTCTGCAAGTATCCGATATTCAGATTTCACACCTTTTAGTTTCTTAGCAAGACCGACAAAAAACCCATTTAAAAAATTACGCCCTTGAAGTTCATCCATAGCAGATTTTACTATTTTGAACGGTAAGTCAAATGGTAATTTAATTTCTTCCCCTTTTACAATCGATACCCTTTCTTGCACTAGTATCTTCGATATTACATACTCATCAATAAGTTTAGAATCTTTACGCCCTCTTGTATATTTTTCAATCAGCTTTATCGATATAGATTCTACTTCTGCATCAGACAAGGTCGTCAGTAAGATAACCCCTTTGATATTCTGGTCTTTTTTCTCTATTTCCTGCGGAATTTCCAGCTCAATTTTGACGCTTTCTATCCCCAGCATATTCTTCAATCTCTTTATCATAGTTGTATAACTTAAATTTGAAGTGCTATTGGCAACTCCTATAATACTAAAGTAATAATAGTATACTTAAAGTTCCGCAGGATATAGATAGTAGTAACTAAATCTACGACCAAAGTGATGAAGTGACTCCATTTGGTTACTAGAACATCGAACGAGATGATAAGATTAAGTTTGTAGTGTAAAATACTAATTACCGGACCTCAGATTTGTTTTTTCCTTTTCTACAAAATCTAATGAAACAGAATTAATGCAATACCTAAGCCCTGTTGGGGCAGGTCCGTCACTAAAGACATGTCCCAAATGCCCTTCACATCTAGCACACATCACTTCTGTACGAGCGTAACCTAAGAGATGATCTGTATCTTCCAATATGACTTCCTTCTTTATCGGTTGGTAGTAACTTGGCCATCCGGTACCTGATTTGAATTTGGTTGTACTCGTAAAAAGAGGAAGTTGACAAGCCTTACAAGTATAGACACCATCTTTCTTATTACTTACGTAGTCACCTGTGAAAGCTCGTTCAGTACCTTTTTCTCTAATCACGTAATATTCTTGATCAGTCAGTTCTGACTTCCATTCCTTTTCTGACTTTGTGATCTTGGATAAATCTATTTTACTAAAGTCTATTGTAATATTGTCTGTTGAAGGTGCGGTCTTCATTGCCTTATCTTGAGAGTTGGTCTTACATGACACAATCGATAGGGCGAGAAGCATAATTATATATCTCATATGTTTCTTAATTCGGATTATAAATAAATTATTTTCTGGACACCATGAAGGTATGGATTCATAAAGATATGAATCATCAATATAGTTTATCTCTTTAATCATATTTAAAGCTTTCTTAACTCCAAAGCAGTAAATTCACGTTCTCAAACAGAACCATGTCCGAAGAACGAAATATCGTAGTGATAGTTTTAGCATTTGCATCCATATATATAATTTGGGGTTCTACCTATTTACTAAATAAAATATGCGTTGCGGAACTTGAGCCGTTCATTTTAGCTTCAACTAGATTTACAACCGCCGGGTTACTGATTTTCTTGATTGCCAAGTTACTTGGATTCAATTTGAGCATCACAAAAAAGCAAGCGATTAATTGCGCAACAGTTGGCTTTCTCTTTATGGCCTTTGGAAATGGTATCGTGGTATGGGCACTCAAGTATATCGATAGTGGATTCGCAGCCCTAGAGATCTCCGCTCAGCCGTTAGTTGTCCTTGCACTGATGCGTATTTTTGAAGGTAAAAAGATACGTCAAAAATCGATGATCGGAGTATTACTTGGTATGATTGGGATTTACATTCTTGTAAGCCAAAAAGCTCTACTCGATCAGGAGAATGCTATCACAGGAATAATTATGATTTTTGCTTGTATGGTATCTTGGGGTTATGGTAGTTTGTTTGTAGCGAAAGCTGATTTACCTAAGAATTTCTTTATAAATACTGGCTATCAAATGTTTTTTGGCGGAGTAATGCTTATGATTGCAAGTCTTTTATTTGGAGAAAGTTGGGTATCACCTTCATTATGGAGTCATCGCACTATGTGGTCAATGCTATTACTTATCATATTTGGTAGTATTGTGGCCTTTACATCATTCAATTACCTTCTTAAGATCGTTTCTCCAGAAAAAGTAGCTACTTCTACATACATCAACCCTCTGGTTGCACTCGCCTTAGGCTGGTATATACTAGATGAGCAGATCACTACTCAATCATTAGTCGCAGCGGTTGTATTACTTACTGGCGTATATTTCATCAATACAAGCAAGGAGTCGCCTGCCTCTGACGACAAAAGCATCACTTCTGTCGAAACACATCTGACAAAAAAGTAAATAGTATTACCATTGTAAAGACAAACAATAAAGATTCTTGCAAATCGGCGCAACTTTAATATCAAAACTAAGTATTTATAATTGTCCCATAATAAACATTTAGCTACGACCTAATCAAAATCAATACCACAAGACAATTTCTACCCATGAAAATCAACTTATTTACACTTCTACTATCATTACTATCATTTGTATCCTATAGTCAATCAGGTACAATCTCAGGTACACTTTATGATGTAACGAACCAACCTGTTATATATGCCAATGTCCTACTCCATTCCTCGGTAGATAGCACTATGGCAAAAGTAGAAACCACAGACCTCGATGGAAAATTTACAATATCAGGAATCGAAAAAGGCAATTACTTTCTAATGGCAAGCTATGTCGGTATGGCGGATATCAAAAAAACAGACATTGCTATTACAGGTGACAATACGGTTGCTCTTGGAGACATCACTTTCTCTGCTTCATCTGTAGAATTAGAGACAGCTGTCATAACCGCGAAGAGAGCTCTTGTCGAAGTAAAGGCAGATCGAACTGTATTCAATGTCGAGGGGACTATCAATAGCGCAGGTGAAGATGGACTATCACTGATGAGAAAAGCACCAGGAGTACTTGTGGACAATAACAATAACATCTCCGTACTCAGTAGATCAGGCGTACTACTTTATATAGATGGAAAGAGGCTACCATTATCTGGAGAAGATCTAGCCAACTATCTACAAGGCATCCCAGCAGAACAAATAGATAAGATCGATATCATCACCAATCCAGGAGCAAGGTATGAAGCAGAAGGAAATGCTGGCATCATAGATATAAGACTTAAAAAAGATAAAAGCCATGGATCAAACGGTACAGTTAGTGGATCGTTTGGAATGGGAGAATTACCTAAGTCTAATGCAAGTATTGCCGGAAATTATCGTAATAGTAAAATCAATGCATTCGGAACTCTTGGAGCCTTGAACAATGAAAACTTTAATGATCTAAACTTTAAGAATTTTCAAAACGGATTGATCATCGATGAAACTAATCGAATAGAAAATACTGTCCGTAATGTCAACTTCAGATTAGGAACTGATTACTATGTTGCCGATGGTCATATTTTAGGATTTTTGGTTACAGGTAGAAACGGTGATGACATTGCTAATGGAGATAACAATAGTAACATTTCTTCGATGAGTAATCCAACACAGATCGACAGCGTGCTGAGAGCCAACAATACAACAGATAGAACCGTAAGTCAATACACCGCAAATACGAATTATAGATATCAAAAAAACAATAATACTTTTAATATTGATCTTGATTTTGGTAGGTTTAAAAATGACGGAATTACACAGCAACCTAATGAATATTTCAGTTCAGAAGGTGCTCCATTAAGCAGTGTCATCACATCATATACAACACCTAGAACTATTGAAATCTATACTGGTAAAATCGATTACGAAACTGAAGCCCTTGGAGGAAAGATTGGAGTCGGAACAAAATATGGAGTCGTATCAAGTGACAATATCTTTCTATTCAATGATATTATAAATGATGTTGAAATTCAAAATAATCGAAGATCAAATGAATTTGATTATAACGAGACAGTTACTGCTGGTTACGTTAATTACAATAGATCATTGAATCAGAAAGTATCGATATCGACTGGCCTTAGAGTTGAGAATACTGATTCTAAAGGTGAGCTTTCTGCATTCTTGCCTGAGCTTCAAGCACCACCAGTGGACACTAATTATACTAATCTATTTCCTTCAGTAGGTATTAGCTATCAGCATGCTCCTATGCATTCGTTTTCTGCAAACTACGGCCGCAGAATCAATAGACCTGACTACAATGTACTGAACCCATTTAAAGAGCAATTAAGCATACTATCATTCACCAAAGGAAACCCATTTTTAAGGCCTGAAATCGTAAACAATGTAGAAGTGGGTTACACCTATCAATACCGATACAATTTCAAAATTGCATACAGTCGTACGACCGATCAGATCACAAGATTGATCGGTCCAGACGAAGAAGATCCGAGAGCAGGATTTATCAATTGGGACAACTTGGCGACACAGGAAGTATGGAGTGCCAACATCAGTTTACCGTTTCAATTTACTGACAAATGGACTGCATTCTTTAACCTTAGTTCTGGCTACACTGACAACCAAGCAGAATACCCTAACGGAGCGACAGTGGACGTACAAGCGCTTACTTACAACATCTATTCACAACAGACATACGCTCTTCCTGGTGGCTTTACTGGTGAAGTGTCAGGTTATTTTAACGGACCTGGCGTTTGGGGTGGCGTATTTAAATACAACGAAAGCTGGAGCCTTAATTTAGGATTACAGAAAAAATTCTTAAACAATAATCTGAATGTTAAACTAAGTGCTCAAGATCTATTTTACCAATCAGGGTGGGATGGACAATCAGAATTTGATGGTCTTAGATCAGAAGGATCCGGAAACTGGGATAGTAGAAAAGTAATCCTAAGTGTTAGTTATAACTTTGGAAATAACAATGTAAAATCAAGAAAACGTAAGACTGGAATCGAAAGTGAAAGTAAGCGTGTGGGAGGTTGAAAATAAAGGGCAAGGGGTAATGCAAGTGTCAAGTGCAAGTGTCAAGTTCAAGTGCAAGTGTCAAGTTCAAGTGCAAGTGCAAGTGCAAGTGTCAAGTGCAAGTGTCAAGTTCAAATGTCAAGTGCAAGAAGATGTTCAATCGTAAGTTGAAGTTGAAAAGAGAACAGGAAAGATCAAATAATGCGTCGTGTGTTATTTGATCTTTTTTTGAGTTTACATTATATATTCTAGAAAACTAGAAAAAAATCTATGATTACAATTGCATCATTTCTCTAAGCCCTTCAATAGGATATCAACAACATCCAGCTAAAGCTAGTGCAATTATATAGCTATAATAGAACTTACTTATCCTCCTCTTTTTTAGCTGAAAGTAAAGACCACAAAAAATTAAATATTCGTTTTATTTTTTCCATTTTATTTTGATTTATTGGCGCGTTCTAGTAAAAAAACGGAAACAAATCCAAGAATACTTGAAACGATTGTAATTATAGTCATTGGATCTCCCATATCATATGCCATTGGCAATACATTGCTTTCAGATATTATCTTAAAACTATCTGTGGGTAATGCGAGTACATCTTTGGCTTCAAATAGTTTGGTGACTACCCCACTTTCTTTGTCCATTACTTCAGTAATATTTCTCCATGGCCAAATCTTATTGAGTGAGCCTAACATGAAACCTGTCAGGACTGCAAATGTGGTGTACTTATACTTGTGGAGTAACCATGTCAATACTCTACTAAATCCTGTAAGTCCAACTAAGCAGCCCAATGCAAACACAACTAGTATTGTAAAGCTTGCCAAATCATGATCTTCGAGTAGAGATTTAGCAGATGAAATGATGATCGTATACATACCCATCAGCAGCAACATAAAACTACCGGAAATACCCGGAAGGATCAATGCTGAAATAGCAATCGCACCAGCAACAAATACCAACAATAGATTATCACTTCCTTCTGCAGGAGTGATGATTGTAATTCCAAATGCAATGACAAAACCAACTATCAATCCAATCCATTTGCCGGCATTCCACTTGGGTATCTGCTTAGCAATATAGATACTGGACGCGATGATAAGTCCAAAGAAAAAACCCCAAACTGGTGTTGGATATTCCTCCAACAAATACGTGACTCCAAATATTCCGGTGACTACTCCTACCACCATTCCTCCGATGAGCATCGCTAAGAAAGCACCGTCAATAGCGTTCCAAACACCTTTAAAACCATCAGTCTTAAATGTTCCTATAAGAGATGGATTTACCGCCTTGATACAGTTCAACAGTTTTTCATAGATCCCTGTTATAAAGGCTATGGTTCCGCCAGAGACTCCAGGTATTACTTCAGCCACTCCCATGGCTGCTCCTTTAAGTATGGTTGAGATCATTATTGTTTTTTCGTTATTTATTATACTGAGTCAGAAATTAATTTAAGTCTCAAAACATCTGAATAGAGCTAAACTTAAGATCATCTTTTGCACCAGAATATCAAGTTCTTAAATATAGAATTATTCATTTCGACTATTCCCTCTTACTGCCTTACATCATGACTTCCTGCACCCAAATTACTATTTCGTCTTATCTCTTCAACAGGCTTGTAATCTTCATCTGCCCATGCATTGATATCAGGTTGACCTGCACTGACCCATGCAGAGTACCACACAGATGATATCGCTCTTATAGCGTCTTGCATTCGAGTCTCTACCATGTCACCCATAGCGTCGTGATACGCAGTAGCATATTCTTCGCATTCGATACGTACAGTACGCGTTAATCTTTCATCGTAACAATATTGGCGATCAGGCGGAAATGTCTGACTCAGACGCTTCTCAATGCTCAGCACGCTATCGAGTAGACTATGGCTTTCGGTAATAATATTCCAAAAGTATTTATTCGGCTGCTCGATATAATCCGCTGGCCCTACAAAAAAGTCATACTCTTCTTCAGCAAACAATTCCGGCAATCTACTTTCCCAAAATGCATGAATCCCTACCTGATCAGTAAGTTGTCCATTGTAATTAACTGTTGTATGAAGTGGTACATGACCATCTGCGATATAATGGCCATAATCAGCGGATAATCTTAATACCTTTTCTGGATCCTCATCCTTGAATGCTTTACGCAATTGGAAAAACATCGACTCCAAATGATAAGGTAAGATCCCTTGATGACTAAACTGATCTACAAAACGAAGTACTTTATTTCCCTCCGTAAATTTATCAGATTGAAAGAATTCATCGTAGACCTGTCCTTCGACTAACCATTCCTCTTCATAATACTGATTTCGGATATACTCCTTAAAGAATCTTTGGAAAGCGGTATCTCTCACTGAATGCCAAATCTCATCACCATTTAATATCTCCAGAGTCGGATCAAATCTACTTTCTTCGTTTTCTACTTTATTGAGAGTAAGATTGATAGTATCGAATATATTCCTATCAATCAATTGTAATTGACCGTATTTGACCAAGGCATCATCAAATTTTCTAGGCACCTCAGGAAAAGGAATCTTACCCCAATGATCTACATCGATATAATGTCTGACCGCTTCATGTTTAGTGGCATACCTGCGCTTATCAGGATCCACTGCATGTTCTGTGATATATTCGATATTCTTCTTATAGAATCCAATCATCTCTTGGGGAAGAGCAAATACAGCCATTCTATTGATCTTTTTATGACCATAGAATCCCCAAATTGGTTTGTCTGTATGAGCGGATGACAGTACAATCGCCAAAACAGCAATGGTAATAAAAATGGTATATCTAGCTATTTTCAAATCCTAAAATTCTAATGGAAGAAAGTACATATTAATAAAAGTACTCGTAAGATCGTAAAAGATCTTTGAATAGACGTTGCTGAAGGACTAGAAAATCACCAGTCTCTTCATTAGTCACAAAATATCGTTCTACTTGCTCTAGGTCTCTCACATCGGAAATATTGACATCTGGATCCAATACATCTCTAAAAGGTATCATTTTGTACTTCAAATGTTTACCGTCTTTAAGACCGACATCGAAAGTCACAAACTGAAGTAAATTAGAGATACTATCTTTTTTTAGATTTCGGTTATCATATCCTTCAGCAATTACATTTTTAAAGGAATGGAGATACGCTTCTACTTTTGCCTTATTTAGAGTTTTGTTAATGGCTGGCGTCAATTGATCACCAGGGGTAACGCTATACTGTCCTTCATCTTGAGTCAAAGTAAAGGATGCACTTGGACGCTTTGGAAATCCAACTTTGACCGAACTAATTTCATTGGCATCATTATCAAATATTGTCTTGTCTTTCCAGTTTTCGATATGATAATTAAATCGGTCTCTGATCGTACCATCGAATCCCTTAATATTGATCGCATAGGGCTGATTATCACCATCTAAGATAAAGTATGTTGCGTCATTTTTAATAGAGTTTGCCCCTATGGTGTATCCTCTGATCTTGGAACCCGATTTATCAAAAACCTCAACATGTATTCCTATTTTCTCCATATCACTCATTATTGTTTCGTAATGAGTCTTATAAGGAATAAAGATCATATCCATTTTTGCCATTGTATTAAGCAAGTTGCTCATCGTATGAGGGTTTGCATAGTATTTTCCATTGATCCTCCATTTTTCTCCTTCTCTAGTAAAATCTAAATTATTGTTAGCGTTTCTTGTAATCAATATCCGATCAACATCTTCCTTATCCGTGGCAAACTTTACTCCCGTACTATTAAGCGTACTCTGAGTCTCTGGATTAGACTGCATAAGATAGAATGCTATACCTCCCAATATGATAAGGCCGAGTAGTAAGCCTAATGTATTTTTCATGTATTCCTTTTTAATTAAGTGTAATCAATATCAACCTCCCTATAATCACCCCTTATTTTACCTGCTGTATTTCCTTCTACGTAAGTAGTTATATACTAAACCAAATAGTATTATAAACAATAACGGTAGTCCTATATTGATTAGCTGCCACATAGTCTGCTCCTCGCGGACCTTTGGGCCATTAAGCAGTCTAAGTTTCACTTCTCTATTACGAGCCTCTAACACTCCACCTTCAGAGATCATATACTCTATTGTATTGATCATAAAGTCTTGATTTCCTTGAAATGTGTTTTGCCCTTGAGGAAGATAAGGATTATATCCCATAGGGTAAGATTCTTGAGTTCTTTCATTGAACCAGTTAGCAGCAAAATCAGAATCAGAAACAATAAGCTGTTTCGTAAGTTTACTTACCGCCTTGAATGGTTGGTTGATAGATTCTAAAGTCTTCTTAAATGAATCATCCACTCTATTTTCAAACAATGAAGGAAACTGTCCCTCAAGCATCACTGCAACTGGTTGTCTGCCCTTGTTAAACTTTGTAGGTTCCGGTTCGACTTTCAAGATTTCAAAATTTAAACGAACAGGATTGACCTGATATCTACTGTATTGCGAGCTAGCGAGAAGCACTGTCTTTTGTACATGGGTCTTGGTCTGTATGGTATCGATCGTACTTGGCCAATACATGTTCACTCGATCTAAATTTTTGACGATCGGATGTGTAGAAGCCGGAGCCACCAATGGATGGTAATACCAAGGAAACAACTTGGTCTGTGGTCTTCCGCCGGATTGGCCTATAACCTGAGGAATGGCAGTACACTGAATATCCAGTACAAGATTAGGTTGTATCCTAGCCCCATACTTAAACCACATATCATCCAAACCTAAAGGGTATTCTTGAGGTACATAAAATTTATGCTTTTGGATACTATCAAGATGAGCATCCATCTTATCTATGAGCCATATGATCTTTCCGCCATTCATTACATATTGATCTAGCTTAAATTGATTTTTGAGGCTAAATTCTTTAGTTGGTCTAGCGACTATGACTAAATCAGCTTCTTGACCTATCGATGGAATACTATCGAGAGGTAAATCTCCTACATTATAGAATCGGCTTAGTTCGTTTCGTAGGCTTACTCTATACTTAGGCTCTAACTCTCCCTGACCAGTCGTAAAGACAATATTCCCTTGTTTTCTTGCTGTAATCTTCTGTATAGCATTAGCCAATTTGTATTCCAATAGAGATACTGACTTATTGAGCATAGTCTCTTCATCTTCAGGTCCGCTAGCCGATTCTAATAGATTAACGATTACTTCCCTGTCTCCATACTGGACAATTGCATAAGGAAAAACCAATTTTTGTACTTTCTCTTTCCCTTCAAAATAAGTCAATGATCTACCTACAATCCCTAACTCAGCTAATGATCTTATCCGCGCATTAATATCGTCCATATCCCCATCGGTAGGATCTTCAAAGACGTACTCTATATCAGAGTTTTCATCTCTAAATTCGTCAACCATCTCTCTAGTCGCTTGTTGCAATCTTTTGAAACTAGCCGGAAACTTACCTTCGAGTAATACTTTGATGATAATACGATCTTCCACTTCATAGAGAAGGTTTGTCGTAGACTCAGCCAAAGTAAAGCGTTTCTCCTCCGTGAGGTCGATATAACCGTGTACATAACTCGCTATAATATTGACAACTATAAGTATTGCCGCTATTATGATCAATTTGATGTAATTCTCTACGTTTTTCATCCTCTTCTTTGCTTTAGACTGAACATCGTAAGTACGATAAAAAAGAAAATCACAGTCAGAAAGTAAACTACTGACCTAGAGTCTATTACCCCTTTACTCAATGCGGCGTAATGATATGATATTCCCATCTTTTGGATTGTATAATCCAATGATCCGACAAATATCGGAAGGTTGCTCAAGAAGCCAAATGCGAAATAGCAGATGAAACAGAGAAACGCTGCTAAGATGAATGAAACGATCTGATTATTAGTGACACTAGAAGCAAAGACTCCTATTGCTACAAATACTGCAGCCAAAAAGAACAATCCAATATATGACCCCATAATACCACCGCTATCTAGATTACCTTCTGGATAACCCAATTTGTATACCGAATAGTAATATATCACAGTGGGTAGAAGAGCAAACAAAACCAAGGTGAGATTAGCTAAGAACTTAGCACCGACAATCTCTAAATCTGATATAGGCTTAGTGGACAAAAACTCGATAGTCCCTGTTTGTCTTTCTTCAGCGAATGAACGCATCGTAGTGGCTGGAATCAAAAACAAAAAGACTAGAGGTGCTAATGTGAACAATTGATCAAGAGTAGCATAATTATATGACAGTACACTTGTATCAGGAATCACCCACATAAACAGGCCTACCATCATCAAGAATACTATAATTACAATATAGGCGATCAGCGAGCTTAGAAAGCTACTTATTTCTTTTCTATAAACACTATACATCGGCAGTTTGCTTTTTAGTCAATTGCTGGAATATGTATTCTACGTTCTTTTGTTCTCTTCTCATTTCTAATATTACCCAGTTACTATTACTCGCTGTGCGGAATATATCCGGTCTTACATCATTCGAGTTATCTGCATTGATGGTATACAACGTATCCGTAACGCGTATTACAGAACTAACTCCAGCAATAGATTCTATAGCACTTACATCATACTTTTTATCAAGTTCTAGATGAATTATATCTTCACCTTTGAGTCTATTTTGCAATCTATCTATAGGATCATCCGCTACAAGTTGGCCTTCATTTATAATAATCACACGATCACAAAGAGCTTGTACCTCTTGCATGATGTGCGTAGAAAATATGACGGTCTTGGTTTCTCCTAGTTTTTTGATCAATGCTCTGATCTCTATCAATTGGTTCATATCTAGACCTGAAGTAGGTTCATCTAGAATGATCACATCTGGATCATGTAGCAATGCCTGGGCTAAGCCGACTCTTTGACGATACCCCTTAGAAATAGACGAGATCAACTTATGCTGCTCTTTCTGTAGTCCAGTAGTCTCGATCAGTTCACCAATCCTTAATTTGGGATTATCAACTTTATGGATCCTTGCCACAAACTCAAGATATTCCTTGATGTACATGTCTTTGTACAATGGATTATGCTCTGGCAAGTAACCTATATGTCGTCTTACGTCCATCTGATCTTTGCTAATATCATGACCACATACTGTAGCAGTTCCAGACGAAGGTTGAAGATAAGTAGTAATCATCTTCATCGTGGTGGATTTACCTGCACCATTGGGTCCAAGAAAACCTAGTATCTCTCCAGGTCGAGCCTCAAAACTAAGATCATCAACGGCATGCTGATCACCAAAAGTCTTTGTAAGATTAGATACTATTACGGACATGTAAGATTTAATGTTTTTAATATGATGGCGAAGATATGGAATAAATGGTAATGAGATAAAGAAATTAGTGTCGTAGTAAAGGACTATGAAACCAAAAATAAATAACAAATAATTACACAATTAGAGAACTAAACTGTAACTTTTAATCACTAAAAACCAAAAGCCTTGATTACAGAAACTAATAAAGACATATTGGTTAATGCAATATTGACGGATATACGCTCTGGCAAAGAAGGTAGAGATAAGGTACTTATCAATCTTTACAAAGATCAGAAACTTAAACAAGGGATATTGAGCACATTAATTAAGATGGGTGGAAACCAAGATGATTTCCATGAAGTATTTACAACTACACTGATGCAATTTGTGAAAACGGTAATGCAAAAATCAGATTTAGACATAAAGTATCAATTAAACACATACATCATCAGTATCGCGAGATATATTTGGCTGGCCAAAAGAAAAAAAGAAAGCAAATACACTTATAATGATGAATACCTACAGGAAAATGAATGGGTAGATTCTCCGGAAACACTTATACTAGAAAAAGACAAAGTGCATCTTCTTCATGACTTAATGCAGAAACTAGGTAAAAACTGTAAAGAAATATTACTGCACTGGGCTAATGGATATAAGATGAGAGAAATTGCGCACATCATGGAATACAAAAGTGAAAACATGGCTAAGAAAAAGAAATATCTCTGTTTCAAATCCTTACTAAAGTATCTAGAAGAAAACCCTCAAATAAAATCAGCTTTACGGTAATGAAAGATTATTTTGAATATATCGATGACTACGTTGAGCAAAAGCTCAATTCAAAACAGCATAAAAGCTTTGAAGAGGAAATGAAGAAAAACTCTTCGCTGAACGAAGCTGTCAAAAATTATGATGATGCTAAAAAACTGAGTGAAGGATTATTAGAAATGGATATGCTAGATACGCTTTCGAAACTTCAAGATGAGGACCAACCGATAACGAAAAAAACTAGAAATAATTTAAAAGGAATATGGTTAGGAATGGCTGCTGTACTTTTGCTACTATTGATCTCTGGATGGTGGATGAGTAACCGTGAACACACAGAACTTGATAAATCAGTAATCCTAGCCAATTACATTAGACCCATAGATAATGATGCTACCAAATCATTAGATACGATAGGAATGAATGATTTTGAAAAAGGAAAATATTATTTTTCATTAAATAGGTTTGAAAAAGCAAAAAAATCAATCAAACTTTATATTACCGCTGAAAGCAATAAGAAACATCTAGACGAAGAATACTATTGGCTAGGTGCAATACACTTAGAGTTATGGGAATTAGAAGAAGCGAAAAAGGCATGGCTCATGAGTAATAGATCTGAATCAATAGAGAACCTAAAACTAATTAACCAATAAATCAAACACTTAAAAAACCCTTTGACTATGAAACATCTTATTACTCTCCTAGTATTAACTTTTCTAATCGCATCATGTTGTAATGAGGAATGCCCAAAATGTGGCGAGAAAAAACCTACGGATTCTAAAGTTGAAACATATAGAGGTCAAGTTACATTCATCGATGCAGATAATAATAAACTCATTCAACTATACGGAACCAACCAAACTGTTTGGAGCGAGAATCAAAATTTATTAGATCGTGATATAGTTAAATTGACCACTGAAAATGAATTAGAGTCATTTGATATCGAGGTAATCTGTTCACCAAAAATAAACCATTGTCATTTTGATGGATCAGGAGAACATAGCAAAGTCCATATTAGTGAAATAGGCCTTACCGATCAAGAACAATTAAACTACAATAGAACTGATTATATTTCAGCGAGAATGAGAATGGACGATGATTCTAAAATCGATACAATTTGGGTAATATCAGATTTTCCATTTATTTATAACGCAGATAGAGATACGTCGAAGGAGGTGCATGGTATTCTTCTAAAGAATAAAAATTTCAGTTTCCAAAGAATAAATGGAAAGTATCTAATGTTTGATTTCACAACAGAAAATCATCCAGGACACTAAAACCAACACACAATGTCAATTAACCTTACACCGAATATATTAAACAGCCTATCTCCCAATTTTAGCTCTATTCAACTTAGCTCATCAGGGCTAACTACTACTATCAATAATGAAACAAAATCAAACCTAGTACCCAACATATCAATAGTTTTTGAGACAGAAAGAGCATTAGAGATTAGAAGTAATCAAGAGTTGATGGATTTGGCTGATCATTTTTTCAGAGAACACTATTTTTGCGGTAACGGTGTGGAATTTAATAGCACCGATACGGACAGACGTATTATAAGAGTTCGAAACGATAATGAAGGACGCAATAGGTACAGAAACGGAATTATTTATTTAAGATACACATGGCTAAATCCTATTGTTTTTCTTCACGAAATCATTCATGCCATAATAAATGATAACGGAGCTGCATACCATATCCATAACGACAACGATATAGGACCTTGTAGATTGTTAGATCTATACACCAATCGTGCTCCTGGATTTATGTTAGATATGGTCAACCGTCTAGAGATGCACTATCCTCCTGAAACCTTAGTCAGCTCAAATCATCGAGTTATGTATCTACCACTTACGGATGCAGCTAGCACACTCTATCCTAACTTATATAGATTCTGTTCAAACAATCCTGAAGTTGAAGATCTTGTACCAAAATCACTTTTATGCACTGTAACTGAATTCTTTTCTTTTAAGTCAAATAATAAAAAAAACGAAACTAGCAGAATAGGAATTTCAGACGAAAAATTTTTAAGCCTGAAATTTGGAGATGAATACGATACTATACATAGGATTACACCCTTCGATTCAAACATTGATAAAAAAACATACGTTGATAACAATCTAAAACAATACAAGGAATTCAATACCGGCGATAAAAAGTAACCTAACTGTTGACCTTACTCTGTTAATGAGAAATTTAATATTTATAGTAATTACTGGATGTATTTTTTGCTGTTGTAACTATACAGGCAAGACTACGAACATAGATATTGAATGTATAGATACATATCAACAATGTGATTCTATATATCAGCTTGACACTACATACTTCAATCATGCGTCTAACCTATTATATGCCAGATGGAAAATAAGAAAAGGTCAATACAATGATGCAAGTATTGTATTAGATTCTCTAGAAAAATTACTGTCTGAGCATAAAAACGAAAAGTTATATCAACAAATAATATTATACAAATACCTCTCTCAAAGTTTTAAATTTCAGTTAGATATAGAATCTCTAATAGAGCAACTGGAATTAAACTTGGATCCTGCCCATAATATAAACATGTTATATTTTCTTGCCAAAGCACTTCGGCAAAAACAAGAGGTAAACTATGCCTACTCAACATCATTATATGCGGAACACTTAAGATCTAAACTATCTCAGGAGAAACAAAAAGAAATATACTACTTGCCATGGTCTATTCATACAATAACTTTAATTAGAGAAGTTAGCGATACATCTATATGCAAACATTACCTAAAGAAAACTTTAGAACACTGTCAAATAGAAACACCTGGATGTCGATATATGAGAACGCTTTTACTGACATTAGAAGAAAACCTTAGCGAGACGGAAATAAATTTCATAAAAAGAACAGTACTAGATAGTACACAGTATATACCCACAACAGAAAAATCAATAAACACTCACCTTAGCTATGTAGCATCGAATGATCAATATGCTATCAAAAGCTTACTATCTGAGTTAGACCATTCTAAATCGATATGCAATAGATCAAACTTCTACAATACAACTTATTTGATTGATGCTTATCTAAATACAGGAAATATTAAAAAAGCTCAGCTACATTTAGATTCAATTATGGTTTGCAGCAAAAAAAACATACAATTTAACAACCTTGCATTATATAGAAAACAAGCTCTTCTATATCAAAAATATACAGAATCAAAAAACAAAAACACATTAATAGATTTATACCACTGCTCTAAGGAGTTAACCCAATCTTATACCGCTCAAGGAAAAAGCGTAATAAATGAACATTACGCAGATGCCATATACAAATCGAATAACATATTCCTAGAAGCTCTACTAGAACTAAATAAAAATAAAACAATCGAAAATATTGATGTTCTAAATTATCTAAATGAAATAAAAAACTTGTACAACAAAATATCAGACTCTAGGTCCGTCTTAGGAAACAAGACTCCTGGAAAACATTTACAAAAGATAAATGATCTGAAATTCAAAATTGAAAAAAGAGAACTTGAAGTCCATCGTTACTTAGATACTACCTATACTGACCTCGGTGCGTATAAAGAACTATATCACCTTCATAAGGAACTATATCAACTAAAATCAGAACTTCCTGAAATTAAAAATTACACATCGCATAACAACAAGAACATAAGGCTATCTGAAATTGATAATGAAA
Organism: uncultured Saprospiraceae bacterium; assembly: GCA_938015435.1. Lineage (GTDB taxonomy): Bacteria > Bacteroidota > Bacteroidia > Chitinophagales > Saprospiraceae > UBA1994. The sequence goes on along the minus strand of CALLPN010000013.1, from coordinate 65,990 downwards.
CGCAAATAATTGATTTCATTCAAAGCGATTCTTCATTCTTTCTTTCGAAAATAACATCTAGTGAAATACAAATTAAAAAACTGGATAGAGAACTCGTTTCCGAGGCCATTGCTCAAAAAAAACATCAGATAAAAAACAAAACAATCACTGACAAATCAAATTACCTAGACCAGGTAATTACTCAAGAAATTTCCAAAGAACATAGAAAATTGATATTTATACCAGATGGTGATTTATTTGACTTCCCCATCGAAGCGATCAAAGATAACTCAGGAAAACATTTGGTGAATGAATACTCGATCTCTTACGCATCACAAATATCAGAAGCTATCAATCATTCTTCTATAATCTTGGGTGATCGTATATTTGCCGTGAGTTATTCTAGTGACGCCACTTTAAACGATCGAAACATTCGTACATTTCCTGAGCTTGTATATGGCCAAGAAGAAATTATTGCAATATCTGAATCATACCCAACGAAAGAAATTTATTCTGGATACCAATTAACTGAACAGAATTTAACGAAAGGACTTAAGCAAGATATAGTTCATATCTCTAGTCATTCTAAATCAAGTACTAACAATCCGTTGGACAACTACATACTGATTCGCGATACTAAAGGTAATGGAGTACCTATTTACGGATTCACTCTTAAGTCGATGGATTGGGATACAAAACTTGTAATACTTAGTTCTTGTGATAGTGGAACTGGCACTATTAAAGCAGGAGCGGGTATATTTTCTTTATCTAGAGATTTTTTGCAGTCGGGTGCAGAAACGGTTATTAAATCCTTATGGAAAGTAAATGAAAAAACTACGTCAGAACTCATGGTCTTATTCCATCAAAACATCAGAAAAGGTTTAATAGCAACTAAAGCTCTACAACAAGCCAAAATATCACTCAAATCACAACCTCAATATACCCACCCATATTATTGGGCCGGATTTATATTGGAAGGAAACGCCAATCTCAAAATTAGCAATTAAATAAACACATCAATCATGATGGTGACCTTCTTCTTGATCATCTTCATCGTAGACTAACCAATTATTCTTTCCTTCAAAAGTCCAATCATTTGCAAAATCAAAATGATTTTGTGTTTTCAATACGATATCAATTTCACCTTTTCTTATTGATCTACTTTCAGACAAAAATAAAATATCCCTTCCATATCTATCCTCATAAGAATCAGACGCTTCAATCATAGGTCTAAGATCATTATAATTGGTTACCGAAAAATGGTACGTGTGGAAGTCTCCTGTTCTGGGCGGGTGCGATTCCGTATCCGAAGTGAGTCTTTTCATTTTCAAAATATGTCCTCTTACATGTGCCATAATTAATTGCTTTTTTCAAAAATGATAATTTCTTAAAAACAATCCAAACTTTCGGTAACCTTTCTCCACCCTTTTACCACTAATGAGTAAGAACTATTACGCACATAAAAAATTAGATAAATGCAACAGATACGATATTGCACGAACATTATTTATCGAAATTAAAATTCCCATAACATATAAGATGTCAAATAAAAACTCTTTAGGTATTTCATCCAATTTTCAATAAAAAAATAAAACTAATGATCGATTAACCATAATTGCTACCAAAAAAAATCCAAACAAAGTAACAGCCCATTAAAAAAACAAAAAAAATTACCGCTTATGGTCAAACTTGACCGTTCGTGAAATATTGCTACCGATGATCATTAATAATTTTATACCTCAATAGCAGTTTGTAATTTCCATTAATAATTCAAGCCCTTTTAACTCGACAGCTAATTCTATTAGTATGAACATAGTTTGTATGCCTTTACCAATCTACTTTTCAAAAATAACGACAGAATACTCTCGCAACATATGTAGGAACTCATCTAACTATCCACGACTATCCGAAATCAAACCCTTTAATAAAACAAAACTTCACAAAATGAAATACATCTACGTTACAATACTTTCACTCTTGCCCATATTGATCTCCGCGCAAGCTTTTCTTACCACTTGGCAAACTGACAACCCAGGTACTTCATGTACTTCATGCATTACTATTCCCACATTTGGAGGGGGATACAGCTACAATGTGGATTGGGAAAACGATGGTACAATTGATGACTTTGGCGTAACTGGAGATATTACACATGACTATGGGATTGCTGGAACTTATCAGGTAGCCATTACAGGTAATTTCCCTAGAATTTATTTTGGATTCCAATTTGATCGACAAAAAATTATTTCTGTAGACCAATGGGGAAGTAATCCTTGGACTTCTATGGATAGAGCATTTCATGGCTGCACTAATCTTGCAGGTCAAGCGAGTGATAGCCCTAACTTATCTAGCGTAACTAACATGAACAATATGTTTAACTCTGCAAGCTCTTGGAATCAAAGTATGGGAAACTGGAGCGTTAGTAATGTCACCACAATGAACAGCATGTTTTTTGGGGCTAATTCTTTTAATCAAGATGTCGGAAATTGGAATGTAAGCAATGTCACTGCAATGGCATCTATGTTTAGAAGTTGCAATGCATTTAATCAAGATATTGGAAACTGGAATATGAGTAATGTAACTACAACAGCCGCAATGTTTCAATCCGCTTCAAGCTTTAATCAATACATAGGAAATTGGAATGTAAGTAATGTAACTATCATGTTACAAATGTTTCAATTTGCAAATTCATTTAACCAAGATATAGGTAACTGGAATGTAAGTAATGTAAGTAACATGGGAGCGATGTTTCGTTCCGCTGGAGTATTCGACCAGAACATTGGAAACTGGAATGTAAGCAATGTTACTTCGATGACTAATATGTTTCTCTTTAGTACTCTTTCGACGGCAAATTACGACGACTTACTTATCGGATGGGATGCACAAAATTTAAACAGTGGACTCAATTTCCATGGTGGCAACAGCCAATTTTGCTTAGGAGAAACCGCTAGAACAAATATGGTTAACAGTGATGGTTGGACTATATCGGATGGTGGATTAGATGGAAATTGTAACGCGACTGATCCTAACGACTTTATCACAACTTGGCAAACAACATCAGGAAATGAGAGCATTACGGTTCCTACATTTGGCGTTGGATATAACTATGATATTAATTGGGGCGATGGTAATTCTGATTTTGGAGTAACTAGTAGTGCTACTCACACATACACTGTGGCTGGAACATATCAAGTTTCTATAACAGGTTCCTTTCCTACGATATATTTTAATAATACTGGGGATAAGGATAAAATAATCTCAATTGATCAATGGGGTTCTAATAATTGGACTTCAATGCGAAATGCTTTTTATGGATGTTCTAATCTTGGGGGCCAAGCAATTGACAATCCTAACTTATCCAATGTATCATCTTTGAGTAGTATGTTTAGACGAACAGATGTTTTCAATCAGGATATTGAAAGTTGGGATGTTAGCAATGTAACAGACATGAGTTATATGTTTAATAATGCCTCAGCATTCAATCAAGATATTGGGAACTGGGATGTAAGCGGCGTAACAAACATGTACACTATGTTTCAAAGTACCACTGTATTTGATCAGGATATCAGCGCTTGGGATGTTAGTAATGTCACGACCATGTTTCAAATGTTTTTGAACTCTGCATTCAATCAAGACATTGGAAGTTGGGATGTAAGCTCAGTAACAAATATGAGAGGAATGTTCGATTCAAATGATACATTTAATCAAGACATTGGAAGTTGGGATGTAAGTAATGTCACTACTATGCAAAATATGTTTGAAAGTGCTCTTGCATTTAATCAGGACATAAGCACCTGGGATGTAAGTAACGTGACTAATATGCGAAGTATGTTTGATGTTGCCATCGCATTTAATCAGGATATTGGAAACTGGAATGTAAGTAATGTGACTAATATGGTGTCTATGTTCAGCGATACGGAATTATTTAATCAAGATATTGGTAATTGGAATGTAAGTAATGTGACAGATATGGGTGCCATGTTTTCTGGCGCAGATGTTTTCAATCAGAATATTGGAAACTGGGATGTAAGTAATGTCACTAGCATGGTAGCTATGTTCAACAATACGGCCTCTTTTAATCAAGATATTGGAAATTGGATTGTAAGTAATGTTACAAATATGAGTACCATGTTCGCTTTTACAGATGTCTTCAATCAGGATATTGGGAACTGGGATGTAAATAATGTAAATGACATGTCTTCTATGTTTCGAAGTGCTTTAATGTTTGATCAAGATATTGGCAATTGGGATGTAAGTGGTGTAACTACAATGCAAAGTATGTTTCAAAGTGCTTTAATGTTTGATCAAGATATTGGAAACTGGGATGTAAGTAATGTTACAAATATGTTCTTCATGTTTAATCAAGCTACACTTTCTACAGCAAATTACGATGCCTTACTCATAGGATGGGATGCTTTAAATTTACAAAGTGGACTCAATTTCCATGGAGGAAATAGTCAGTATTGCTTAGGTGAGGCGGCAAGAACTAATATGATCAACAATGATGGATGGACTATAACCGACGGAGGACTAGATCCTGCTTGTTCTCCAGAGGCCCCATTCCTTACCACTTGGCAAACTGATAATACAGGACCTTCTTGTAACTCCTGTATATCCATTCCAACTATTCTTTCGGGTTATAGTTATGATATCGACTGGGAAAATGATGGCGTTTATGATGACTTTGGAATAACAGGAAATATTACTCATGATTATGGAACAGCAGGCACATATCAAGTGGCCATAAAAGGCAGTTTTCCTAGAATATTTTTTCCACCCAATACAGCTGACAAATTAAAAATTTTAAGCGTTGATCAATGGGGAAGTATTCCTTGGAGCAGTATGAATAATGCTTTTAATAATTGCGATAATTTACATATTCTTGCGACAGATGCACCTGATTTATCCATTGTTACAGATATGTCTGGAATGTTTCAATTTTGCGACAATATGAATGAAGACATTAGTGCATGGGATGTATCTAATGTAACTAATATGAGCTTACTTTTTCAACAAGCCACTTCTTTTAATCAGCCCTTGGATGCTTGGGATGTCTCAAATGTAACTCTCTTTTTTTCCATGTTTAACCAGGCAGCGGCATTTAACCAACCCCTAAACTCTTGGGATGTATCTTCTGCGATAACTATGTCTTCAATGTTTATAGGTGTTCCTACATTTAATCAACCTTTAGATAGTTGGGACGTATCAAGTGTTACGTCTATGTCTGGGATGTTTTGGGGTGCAGATGCATTTAATCAACCTCTAGATATGTGGGACGTATCAAGTGTTACGAATATGAGTCAGATGTTTTATACTATCGAAAATTTTAATCAGCCATTGGATTCTTGGGATGTTTCTAGTGTTACCAATATGAGATCTATGTTTTATAATGCCGAAGCATTTAATCAACCATTGAACTCTTGGGATGTATCTTCTGTCACCGACATGTATGAAATGTTTGGAGGAACAAATGTATTTGACCAACCATTGAATAGTTGGGATGTATCTAACGTAACTACTATGCAACGCATGTTTCTTTATGCAATTAAATTCAATCAAGATATAGGCAACTGGGACGTATCGTCTGTAACCAATATGAGTCAAATGTTTAATAATGCAATTTTATTCAATCAAGATATTGGAAACTGGAATGTAGATAATGTATCAGATATGTCATTTATGTTTCGCTCTAATTTTGTATTTAACCAAGATATTAGCAACTGGAATGTAAGTAATGTTTCAGATATGTCCAATATGTTTAGATTGGCTATTTCTTTTGATCAAAATTTAGGAAATTGGGATGTAAATAATGTGATTGATATGACTTTCATGTTTCTAAGTGTTACACTTTCTACATCTAATTATGATGCATTATTAATTGGATGGGATGCCCAAATCCTACAAAATGGAGTCAATTTCCATGGTGGTAATAGCCAATATTGCTTAGGTGAGGCTGCACGAACTAACATGATCAACAATGATGGATGGACTATCACCGATGGCGGAATTGAACTAGGGTGTGGTCTTGCTATTCCCATTTGTACTAATCTAAACGCCCCTCTCGATGGAGCCACTAATGTAACGATAACTGCTAATCTAAATTGGAATACAGTAACTGACGCTGACGGATATCGCTTATCCCTAGGCACCACTTCTGGCGGCATTGATATTCTTAATGATATGGACTTAGGCAATGTCACTGTCTATACCCCTTCTAGTAATTTGCCCTGTGCTAGTACTATTTTTGTAACGATCATTCCATATAATACTATAGGAGATGCAATAGGATGTGTAGAAGAAAGTTTTGCTACAGAATCCGTTACGGCTATCGCAAGTCCAGATCTAACCATCTGTGAAAACGATTCAGCAAATCTCTCTGGCTCTGGGGGGACAACCTATAGTTGGTCACCGAGTACAGGGCTTGACAATCCTAATAGTGCAACGCCAGAAGCAATACCTATAGTAACTACAACTTACACACTTACCGTATCTAATGCCAATGGCTGTACAGATACAGACGGAGTGACTATAACGGTGAATCCGCTACCCGCAACAAACACTCCAGCTGAAATCGTAATTTGTGATGACTATACTGGCTTTGGATTCTCCCAATATCAAATGCAAGATGCTGATGATCTTATCCGTACCGACGCTACTCATACTGTCAGTTATTATGAAGACATAGCGCTTACGACATCCATAAATGCCACCCTAGATTACGCTGTCAATGATGCAACTATTGTATATGCAGTTGTCAATGATGGCAATTGCGATAGTGATCCTGTGGCAGTAGCTTTTGAAGTGAAAACAATACAATTTGGACAAACTAATATAGATCCAACTTGTGGTTTAGATAACGGCTCTATCTCTATAACTGGGGTGTCGGAAGGTACGGCTCCTTACACCTATAGTATAGATGGAGTTAACTTTGTCCCTTTCAATAATTTTGCAAATTTACCCGTAGCTAATTATTTTCCACAAGTACAAGACAGTGAGGGATGTATTAGCTATGCTTTACTTGTTTTCTTTTCGCCTTCCGACCCACTCGCAGTAGTACCTGCGCCAGTCGCTACTACTTGTAATCTAGCTAATGGATCAGTAACATTTACAACTACAACTGGTACAGATCCAGTCATGTATACCGATGGCGGATTGCCAGTCTCAATGACAGGACTAGAAGCAGGAAATTATATATGGGATGCTGAAGATGCCACTGGATGTGTGAGTCAAGTCAGTTTTACGATTGCATCGAGTGACCCACTAGTAGTAGTACCTGCACCAGTTGCAACAACTTGTAATATGGCCAATGGTTCAGTGAGCTTTACAACTACTTCAGGAACAAATCCAGTTACTTATACCGATGGCGGATTACCAGTTTCTATGACCGGACTAGCAGCAGGAATTTATAGCTGGGATGCTGTAGATGCCACTGGTTGTATGAGTCAGGTCAGTTTTACGATAGCGCCTAGTGATGTCTTAGATGTGACGGTTACAGTTACACCGACTACTTGCAACTTAAATAATGGAGCCTTCAGTACAGCCATTAATACAGGTACCTTACCAATTACTTATACTCTAGGAGGAAATCCAATATTACCAAATGATCCGGTATTGGCCCCAGGCACTTATACCGTCGATGCAATAGATGCCCTAGGATGTATGTCTAGCTTTAATATCAGCATAGCCCCTAGTAGCGTATTAGATATTTCGGCTACTTCAGTTATTACAAGCTGTGGTTTAGATAATGGCTCTGTTAATTTTGTAATCAACACAGGAACAACACCGATTACATACTCAGATAATGGAACTACAATTACAAGTTTCACTGGATTAGCCGAGGGAATTTATAGCTGGGATGCTGTGGATGCTAATGGTTGTTTATTTACAGTTGGATTTACAATAGGCGGCAGTATTGCTGCTTCATTCACAACTACTCCTACGCATACATTTTGTGATGGCAATAATGGTAGTGTAACTGCTACGATGACAACTGGAACTGGATTTTTATCTTATACTTTAAACGGCAATGTCAATAATACTGGTGTTTATACGAATCTAGCTCCAGGTACCTATACCATGACAGCAGTTGATTCTGATTTTTGCCCTGCGAGTTCAACCTTCACTATCAATGGTAGTGATCCATTAGAAATAACTACCGTGGTCATGCCTACATTCTGTAATGAAGATAATGGTAGTATCACAGCTACCTTAGATTCTGGGACCGCTCCTGTAGCCTATACTATAGTTGGTCAAGGTACTAACACGACTGGACTATTTACAGATTTAGCTCCTGGTACATATACTATGGATGCGATAGATGCTGTGGGATGTGAAGCGACAGAGACATTTACAATTGCGCCTAGTGATCCTCTAATTATTAATACAGTTATCGTTCATCCTACTTGTGAACTTGACAATGGTTCTATTACAGCAACTTTGATGTCAGGCACAACGCCTGTAACATTTATTATCGTTGGAATAGGAAGTAATACAACAGGAATTTTCTCAAACCTTGCGCCAGGTAATTACACCTTGAATGCTCTAGATGCAACTGGTTGTCAAGCGTCAGTTACATTTGACATTAATACAAGCAGCCCTCTACCCGAACCAAGTATTCTAGGTCACCTTTCTATATGTAATGGAGAAAGCACAATCTTAGATGCTGGTATTTTCAGTTCCTATCTTTGGAGTACTGGAGAAACGACACAAACTATAACTCTAAACCCTTCAGTGGATACTGACTATTCAGTAACGGTGACAGATGGTAATGGCTGTACTAATTCTGATCTCGTCAGCGTAAACATCAATGCAGGACCAACGGTAGCGGCAACTGTTGTAGATAGCGTAGTATGTATCGGAGAATCTACTTTTCTTGCCGCTACAGGTTTTGGTGGATCTGCTCCATATTTATATCTATGGGATAATGGATTAGGTGCTGGAACCATCAAAGATATCACACCTGCAGTCAGTAATACTTTCACAGTTACTGTTACCGATTCTAATGGATGTCAAAACACTGACGATGTCACGATAACAGTAGTCAATCAACCTATACTGAACATCACTGGTGACCTATCCATATGTAATGGAGCAAGCACAACTTTAAATGCAGGAATTTTCAATTCATATATTTGGAATACTGGAGAAACAACACAATCAATTACAGTTAGTCCGAGTATTGATACAGACTATTCTGTAACTGTCTCCGCAAATGAATCTTGCAATAACAATACGACTGTTACAGTAACAGTCAACCCTACACCTACACCAAATATATCTGGAAACTTTGTGATCTGTAATGGAGAGAGTACAATCTTAGATGCAGGATTGTTCAGTTCTTATATTTGGAATACTGGAGAAACGACGCAAACTATTATTGTAAATCCAACTACTAATACTGACTACTCAGTGACTGTAACAGATACTAATGGATGTCGAAATTTAGATCTCGTTAATGTGATAGTCGGCACTTCTCCTACAGTGGTTGCTAGTGCAGTTCCAAGTACAATTTGTATTGGAGACACTACAACGATACAAGCTGTAGGATCAGGAGGAATTGCTCCTTATTCTTATACTTGGGATAATTTTATTGGTACTGGCAACAATATCAATTTGACACCTATCACAAACACAACTTACACCGTAACTATTACTGATAGTAATGGATGTAGCAATACTGAAATGATCGCCGTAATGGTACGTCCTATACCGACCCCATCCATCATTGGTAACCTTATAATCTGTAATGGAGAGTCCACTGCCTTAGACGCTGGAACGTTCAGCTCTTACGTTTGGAGTACTGGAGAAACAACGCAAAACATTACGGCAAATCCAAGTACTGACACCAATTATTCTGTCACTGTTACGGATACGAATGGATGCGAAAACAATAACATGGTTACCGTAACGGTTAGTCCTTCGCCTGATCTAGACGTCCAAGGAAACCTCATGCTATGTAATGGTGAATCAACAATATTAGATGCAGGAGTTTTTAATTCTTACTTGTGGAGTAATGGAGCAACAACGCAAACTATAGACATAAGCCCAAGTTCAGATATGGATTATACCGTAACGGTGTTCGATGCAAATGGATGCAGCAAATCAGAAATGGTTTCAGTTGTTGTACATCAACTTCCTTCACCGGAAATCTTAGGTGATCTTTCGATCTGTAGCGGAACGTCGACAACTCTGGACGCAGGCAATTACAATTCTTACATTTGGAATACTGGAGAAAATACACAAACTATAATCATAAATCCTACTGTAGATTCCGATTATTCAGTTGTGGTAACTGACGGTAATGGATGTAGTAGTTTGGGTATTGTTACTGTAAGTATTAACCAATTACCAGAACCATTTATAAATGGCAATTCATCTATCTGCGAAGGAGAATCAACAACTTTAAATGTAGGTGAATATAGTTCATACTCTTGGAGTACTGGAGATAATATCCAGTCTATAGAAGTATCACCAATCCAAGATACAAATTATGAAATTACGGTAAGTGATATCAATGGATGTACGGCTATTACAAATGTTATGGTAGAGGTTAATAAAATTAATACACCGATAATAATAGGTAATACTATCCTCTGTCAAAACGAAAGTTCTATACTCAGTTTATCCGAAATGTATTCCAGTTATCTTTGGAATAACGGATCTACAGAAAGTGAAATCGAAGTCAATCAACCTGGGACTTATGAAGTTACCGTAATGAGTATAGATGGATGTACAAAGACTACTTCTGTTGAAGTACAGGATGGAAATAACGGAACTGTGCAAATCACCCAAAGTGATCCCCTATGTGAAGGGGCGACCATAGTCCTTATTGCGCAACAAGGATTTCCGAATTACATCTGGAGTAATGGCTCTACAGAAAATCAAATTGAAGTGACAAATTCTGGTATTTATAGTGTCACTGTAACTACAGAAGATGGTTGTAACGGCGCAGGAACAATTGACGTAAATGAAAGTGATTACAATTACAATATTATTCTATCCGATGAATCTTGTTTGGAACAATGTGACGGCCAAGTAATCATAGAAATTGATGCCGAATATACTGTATTATGGAATACGGGTTCGACACAAATCATGGTAGATGAACTATGTCCAGGCATGTATGAAGTACAAATATTTAATGGTGATGGATGTTCTGAAACTATACAACTAATAATCGAGGAGGGAAGTAATCTTAACGCTGAAATTTTCGTAGCTGGTTCTGAATTAATGGTTGCCGTTACTGGAGGTGTTTCTCCATATATTTACCTCTGGAATACTGGAGAAACTACGGCTACAATAACGACAATTGACACAGGTGATTTTGAAGTGATGGTTACCGATGCAAATGGATGTGAAACAATTATCCAACACACTATTACATCTACTATTGATAATCGATTATATAATGTAAAGATATATCCTAATCCTGTTAATGACTTATTGTACATCAACCATGAACTAAATCTATCAGATCAGATTAAGTATAAGATATATTCAAGCGACGGAAAATTAATTACTTCTAGTAAAATATTACCTAAGCAAATAGATACTTCTATTCTTAATGAAGGAATACATTTTATTACTCTTGAAACCTCGAAAGGAATATTAAGCCATAGATTTATTGTGGCGCGATAAATAAAGTTGTTTACCCCTAGGTCGTTTTCGAGAATATTATTTTTTGAAAGCGGCCTTTTTATTTGACAAATAATATTCATTAAAATTGAAATAAAAAAATCTCATTGTCGATAAAATAATTGAAATAAGTCATTCAAGAATTTAGAAGGCCCTACCCGAGAAATTATAATGCCTAAAATAACTTCCAATTCTGAAATCATTAATACTCAAATATTACAATCCTACTGCTCTAATTCAGTCAACAACAAATTACAACCTCTCGCCTCAGAGATATCTAACCTACCTGTGAGGACTAATTGATTATTTCCATTTAGATATCCTGTGTCTTCTGTCATTATAAATGAGCAACTATCAATATTCGCTAGATCAATTATACAGACAATCCCTTGCTTCCCTTTGGGTGCTGAAGACAAAGGATCTGTGATATCCTTGATCGCAATTTTAATATTGATATTTTGATCGAATGCACCATTCCCGCTGGAATACAATTGAGAACTCAGCTCGGTCATACCATACTCCGAATGAATAGATGATACACCAAATGACTTCTGTAGTCTTCTATGCATTTCTGATTTGGGAAGTTCTTTTCTTTGGCCCTTCATCCCACCAGTTTCCATGATGATAAGATCAGGGAAGTCTAATTTGTATTTCTCGGCAAAGTCCATCAAAGCGAAACTTACTCCAAATAGAATTGTCGGTTGATTACTAATCTTACACTTTTGCAATGTCGAATATAGTTTATCATGGTCATAGAGATAAAAATCACTTTCGGTATAAGCAGACAAACCAATAAAGTACTGCATCATATCTATTAGGGATGAGCCTTCACGCTCAAGATAATTGGGCAATAAAGCTAAATAGGTATACTCTTGCACCTTTCCATAGGCATGCTCAAACAATCTAACTGTTTGCTCTAAGTACGCCTGTCTATCTCTGACAAAATGCAAGCTCTTACCAGTGGCTGTAGTCCCACTACTAGAATAGGTGATCTCAGTATGATCTTCTCCTGTTATTACTTTATTATGTTTAAATCCAGATATAGGTAAGTAGGGAATATCACTAATCCGATTTACCACTCTACTACCGAGATTATTGAGATAGTCCGCATAAACAGGATTATGACGTTTTTGATATCGGTAGATATCTAAGACGAGTTGCTCATAACTTTTGTCCGACACGAGAGACATTCTGTCGAATAGTTCTTGTCGTAAGCTATCTTTATGGATCTTTGAAGTGATAAGAATGCGTTATATTAGTAATATGAAGTCAAATTTTCTTCAACTCATTACAAAAGTAGTCTAATGTTTCAAAAATTATCATACGCTTTGCTAATTGTCTTATTCATTAGTGCGTGTAATCAAAGTTCTGACTTTTCTGATGTTCCAGAACTTACATTCATTAGTATGTCCAAAGATACATTGACGCAAGGAATAAATTCCGACACGATATTTATTACACTTGGATTTCAAGACGGTGATGGAGATATAAGTATATCAGAAGATAATCCAGATAAACTTAACTTGAGAGTTGTCGATATGCGTACAGGTAATACATCTGACAAATTCCTAGTCCCTGAAATACCAGTTTCTGGAGCAGCTAATGGTATCAGTGGAGAAATGACAGTAAAAATGCTTGGAGCCTGCTGTGTATTTCCTGTGATGGATAGCATCCCTCCTTGCTCAACCACGCCACTCTACCCTGACAATCAATTAATCTGGCAATATACCTTGACCGATGATGCCGGCAACGTAAGTAATTCTGTAACCACAAATCCAATTTTCCTTAAATGTCTTTAAAACTTAAAAATTCTGTTCTATTTCTATTTTTCGCTGCAAGCTTATTTTCGCAAGGATACTATATAAAGAGTTATGATGTAGAGATGCAACTCCATGATGATGGTAGTCTGGATGTGATCGAAAATATAAAAGTGAATTTTGAAGAACCTCGACAAGGCATAATTAGAGATATTCCATATATCTACTCTTGGCAAGGGAAGAGAATAAAAGTGAAAATATCAAATATATCAGTTCCTAGATATAAAACGAAAGAATCTAATAAAGGGAGCGAAAAGAGTATTCGTATAGGTACTAAAGGTAAATTTCTGGAAGGAGACCATGAATACAAAATTACTTATACTGTCGATGGCCATATAGCGGCATATGAAGATTTCTTAGAATTGTATTGGAATGCCATACCGGAAGATTGGGACACAAGAATCGAATCTTACAGTTATAGTCTAACACTCCCTAAAGATGTTGAACTCAACTACGAAGATTATAAAATACTAAGTGGTGATCAAGGTTCCGCGGATAATAGCTCCACAATCAAATTTGTAGACAATGTCATTAGCGGAAGAAGTACTACTTCTCTCAAACCCAAACAGGGGGTAACATTAGCTGTAAAACTACCAAGTGACTATGTAAGCGTAGATCTTATTGCGGAATCGGCAAAAGAGATACAAAATAAGAGAACACCGATAAATAACGATCCATGGACTTGGATCGCCTCACTCTTTGGACTAGTTGGGCTATGGTTGGGTTGGAAAAAAATAGATGGCAGCAGTACGGAAGACAAGACGATCAAGCACCAACATTACCCTCCAGACAACATGTCTGCTGCTCAAGTCGGATATTTCATAGACCACAAAGCGAATACAAGAGATATCATGGCACTGATTCCACAGTGGGGAGCGGAAGGTTTGATTAAGCTTGACAAAATCAATGACGATACTCAAATAGTTAAAATTGGAGACTTACCAAAGGAGCTACCTCAATACGAGCATACCCTATTCGATGCTATATTTCAAGATGGCGATGTAGTCTTTCTTAATTCATTGAAATATAAGATTGCTACAGCCCTTTATTATTCACAAAATCAACTATCGAAAGAACATAAACACAGTGATCTATACGACGAAAATTCAGTATTCTATTTCCACTCTTGGAGAACATTACTTGTTTCTATAGCCATGATTGCATTTGGTATAGTAAGTCTTTTAGTTTGGCAAACTGTGGTGATTTGCATAGCATCAATCTTGATAGGCGTTGCATTATTTGTAATTTACTTTACAGAACCTAAGCATACCCAAACTGGAGTACGCATCAAAAACCACTTACTTGGCTTAGAGCAGTTTTTGAAAAACCATGATGGCTCAGATTACCCAGATTTAATGAAGAGAGATCCAAGGTATTTCGATAAGACGTTTCCATATGCTGTAGCCTTGGGAATAGATACCAATTTCTTGAGATGGTTTGGTGATCACGTTGAATATACACCACCATGGTACGTATATCGTGATAGATCTGGATCCGATATTAGTAGAAATAAAACTATTAAGAATTTTTCGGAAAATTTTGATGTAAAGGAAATTACTTCCGTATTTAGCTCTGTAAAAGCACCACAAGGAAGTGGATCTGGCGGCGGGGGTGGCTTTAGCAGTGGAGGAGGTTCCGTAGGAGGTGGATTCGGCGGAGGAGGCGGCAGCAGTTGGTAAAGCGTGGCTTTTTTCAAAGAAAAAAACGCGCGTACTGTGTATTGCGGAAGCAGTGGCTTGCACAGTAAACACGCGTAGCAATATGCGACTAAACCTTTTTTCAAAGAAAAAAACGCGCGTACTGTGTCTTGCGGAAGCAGTGGATTGCACAGCAAACACGCGTAGCAATATGCAACTAAACCTTTTTTCAAAGAAAAAACGCGCGTACTGTGTATCACGGAAGCAGTGGATTGCACAGCAAAAACGCGTAGCAATATGTAACTAAACCCTTGACTTAGATTTTTTCAAATAAATCTTAACTTGAAGTATAATTTCAATAACAAATCACCTTCTACTTATTTTCTAATTCCTTGCCACGAATTTGCAACTAAATCACTAGTTTCGCATAATAACTATCACTAACTTAATTAATATTTCACTAATGATCATAGGAGTTCCAACAGAGATAAAAAACAATGAAAACAGAGTAGGATTGACACCTGAAGGGGTGTTAGAATTAACCAAAAGAGGTCATACAGTCTATATTCAAGACGGAGCTGGTCTTGGGTCTGGAATACCTAATTCTAATTATGAAAATGTAGGAGGACATATCCTTCCCACTATAGAAGATGTATACGCCAAAGCCGAAATGATAGTAAAGGTAAAGGAACCTATCGAAAGTGAATATGATCTAATCAAAGAGGATCAGTTACTGTTCACATATTTTCATTTTGCATCTCATAGACCACTTACCGAAGCTATGATGCGCAGAAAAGCTGTATGTCTAGCTTATGAGACTGTAGAGAGTCATGATAGATCTCTTCCTTTGTTAATACCTATGTCGGAAGTAGCAGGTCGAATGGCAACTCAGCAAGGTGCTAAATATTTAGAGAAGCCACAAAAAGGTAGAGGTATATTACTTGGAGGAGTACCAGGAGTAAGACCGGCTAAGGTGTTAGTCCTTGGTGGTGGTATCGTAGGAACTCAAGCTACAAAGATGGCTGCTGGACTAGGTGCAGATGTAACTTTACTTGATATTAATCTTAACAGATTACGTGAACTAGAGAATATCATGCCTGCTAATGTTACTACTCTATTTTCATCAGAACTGACTATTAGAAAATTAATAAAAACGCACGATCTAATAATAGGAGCCGTATTGATTCCAGGAGCTAAAGCACCTAACCTCATTACTAGAGAAATGCTTAAAGAAATGAAGCCAGGAACGGTTATCGTTGATGTCGCTGTAGACCAAGGGGGATGTGTAGAAACATGTAGACCGACTACTCATGCTGATCCAGTATTTATAATTGATGATGTTGTACATTACTGTGTAGCCAATATGCCAGGAGCTGTACCTTACACAAGTACAATAGCACTAAATAACGCAACACTTCCATACACGATACAACTAGCCAACAAAGGATGGAAACAAGCTTGTAAAGAAAATAAAGAACTCAAACTAGGCCTTAATATGGTCAAAGGAGAGATCTGTTATAAAGCGGTAAGTGATACATTTGATCTGCCTTACACCAATGTTGATACTTTCCTTGATTAAACAATTAATTAAGCTGATAATATTCATGCTTTCAGGAAATAATGGAAATACCTTAACCGCCTGGTTGAGGTATTTTTTTTGCTGTGAATCTAGGGCCGTGTTTTCTAATAACGTTAGATTATTAATACTTCATAAGTGCAATTATGTCATTCCAATAATAACTTAGAACCCTTACAAACAAAAAATAAGATGCTCTCGAAATACTTAATAAATTTAGCCTTCAACTAGACTTTCATCCTGAAACGCTCCAAACTTCGCCAATACTTATCTTTGAAAATATCATACGAAATTTTAAAAGGACTTTCAATTCTTGCAACTTCATCCATTACTTTTACTGTTTGTCTAAATCCTTTCGTAGCAAATAATACTTCACGTCTATTTCCACCCGTTTCCCGTCCAATATTCAAACAATATTGTGACTCCGCCATCAATGCATTCACCTTTTCTTCGAGCACCTCAAGGAGCAAATAATCATCTTCTCTAGGCATTCCGTTACTTCCTTGGTGATAGCCAAGGGTTAAAACTGTAATCCATGGATATGCAGCTATATGTTCCCAATTGAGCAGCTTTGTGTTAATTGTAGCGATTATCGTAAGACCATCTTTAGTTTCTGATTCATATCCAACGTAAGTATCTTCTTCACTACTATGTATAACTTGGTCGTATTTTTCAACTAATTCTTTGTGTCTCCATTTAAGAAAACTCGCCAGTTTTGACATGGGTATTAATTCTCCATCCGCCAAATGTTTGGCCTTTATTTCTATATTATCTATGAGCTCAATGCATTCCATCTCTCCAATGTAATTCTCTAAGAAAATAAAAATACCTTGGGTAAACAGGCGCTTTGTAGCATCCGTAATATCTGCATGTACTACATCAATGTCTATAAGGTCAGGATATTTAGATTGAGCGTTATAAGTGAAAAATAAATTATCTGCAGATAATGAAGCTTGACTAAATCCAACTTCAAAATCATCTCTATCTGTGGGCGGCTTCAATGCGGTAAATCGCCAATTGGGAATATTAGGAGCGCTGGATACCAATTCCTCAATGAATGGTATCACGGTTACATTTCCATCTGCTGTAATAATCATTTCTGCAGTATCGTCATCATACATTCCTACTAAGATAAAAAAGCCAGCTCTAAGCCCAGTTAATTTTCGAGATACCGCATCGATAAAATTAAGTGCTATACTTTCTTGACTTTTTACAGTTTCATAAAAAAGATCAGCACTACCTGAAAACCAAATCCAAAATTCTTCATGACTCATTTTATTCACATCACTCATCTTAACCTCTATTACTTATCTATACATATAATTAGTATTTACGAAAAATTACTTTACGACTATCCAATTCAATGTGAGTACACCGCCTTCGCTATCATTAATTATCACTTGATATTTACCTGACGAAAGGGCATCTACATTAAGATCTATACTCTGGACTCCTAAAACACTTTCTATATTTTGATGGTGAATTAACGAGCCGTCCATATTTACAATATCCAATGAAAGATTTTTCCTTTTTATCAATTCTAAAAAGAGTGTAGTATTTCCTTGATAAGAAACATTCGGCATCAATCTAGCATCTTCTAATCCATCAATAGCTACCTCATCGATATTAACTAATTCGTCCAATGTAAGAGTCAAATCATATCTCTCACTAAAAACATCTTCAGAACCATCTGTGGTAGCGATTTGATGATAAAGCGTAACTACATCTCCAATTTCGAGACCCAATTCATTTCTTAGAAGCGAATCGACTTGAGCATAAGTTAATGAAATGAAGTCGTTGTCTTTTCTGTCTACTTTCATTATGACATCTTCAAAATTCTGGTCACTTGCTAATATCCAAATATATTTCAATGGATCAGGTGATTCTATCTCTGTCCAATCAATTGTAAGTATTTGACTTGAATCTCCTTCTATGATTAAACTAGCTCCATCTACCGGATTATCTATATCTAAAGCTGCGGGATAGTAATTAATATCTGGCATCATCTGAGCTCTAATAGCACCGTCAGGATATTCGTCTGTAGCGATCACTACATGTAGTTCCTTATTGGCTAGCTTCAGTATATCATCTCCGCCAATCGTCTCTATAGTCTGCAAAGGCAAATCGTTTCCGAGCACTTCGATTGGATACATAGGCACACTATCATCATTGACTCCTCCGATACCAATCCATGCATTAGTAACTTGAGCTGCATCTATAGAGGTATTACCTTCTAAGGATATCACAGTTCCATTCAGTGTTGCTTTTAATTTACCAAAACCAGAATTGTCGGTGGTTCCTTGAGGGTGATATTCAGTAAATGTTCCTTGATAAGATTGATAACCAATAGGCATAATTTGACCACGGACGTGATCGACAAAACTATTATTACTGAATGACGATATCTTAATGTGATGAAGTCCTAGTCTAATATCATTAATAATCTGATTTGTAAAATTATTTGTGTTGTTGTTATTGTAAATAACTCCACCATTTACATCAAATTGAAAGCCTAAATAATTAAAAGGATTCACATCTACAACTCCTGGATAACCTTTACCAAATCTAAATCTTAATGAACTAATTGGTATTGCATCTACTCCTGCTATAAATTTCACTTCTGTATCATTTCTCAAAACAAGCAAAGCGATACCTGCACCTGGAGTAATTTTGTTTTCTGTCAATGCGGCACCACTCAGCGGAGCTACATACAAGCCTTGCGCAGGTGGCATAAGTATACCGCGTGCAGCTCCTGAAGGAAACTCAGGAGCACCTACTCTAATAGATACACGATTGCTAAGCATTTCAGTTACAAAACTGGCATTATATAATCTATTATTATCATCGAAGGAAATAGTTGCTACTCCATCCATTGGATTTTGCCATATCATCGACCCTAGCAAGTCTCCTTCTAGTGCTGCAGAAACATTTAGATAATCGACATCATCAATCTCTAAAGGTAATCCACTAATACTTCCTAGGACATTCATTTCATTCGGATGTATTTCCATCTCAACCATCCCATGTGCTTGTGAACTTATATCCGCTGATATTTGAGATCCAGTAATTATACTTTCTGCATAGATTGGCGCCATTGCCATAAATTGACCTCTCACCTCTCCAACTGTTTCATTATCAGTATTGACTTGCATATACATCTCTCTATCCATTACGAAATCCAACATTTCATCCGTAACTGGAAGAGTATTATTCTGCGCGATAATAGTATAATCTTCTAAGTTAATACTTTGTATTGGAGCCAAACTAGAAACCATAGAACCATCCATTCCTGGAAGTCCTGAATACAACATCATTTCCGTAAATGGCTTTTCCAAATTAGCTACGCTACCTGTAAAACTTAATTCATCCAATTTTCCAAGTTCCATCATCACCCTTCCCTGCGCTAGTGAATTACTAATAGACACCGTTTTAAGACCTGATAGTTGAGCATAGAATACAGATCTAACTTCTGGCAATACTTGTCCCCTTAGATTTACAACTCCAACTGAAGATGAGGTCGCGATATACACTTCTCTATTTTCAATAGATGCTAATAATTCTGGTGTGTTTTCCAATTGATTATTACCACTTTCCAATCTAACAAAATCACCATCTGCATCTAATGCTACATTGAGGTCAGATATTTTTTGCCCTTCTTGTCCTGCAAACCCTGCGTACAAAGCGTAATTCACATTTGCATTAGTTGAATGGTGAATAGATCCTGAAATCCATATAGAATCTAAATATACTTCCATAACTAACTGACCCGCATCCAATGTTAATTCTTGACTTAACATTTGTGAGGTCGTTAATGCAGAAATAAAATAATCATCGGCAATAGGCAATATCTGGCCTCTCAGTTCACCTGTCGTATATTTATCAGAGTATATACTAACATATGCTTCTCTTCTTTTAATGATTTCTTTTTCTTCATCAGATATTTCAAAAATATTTTCAGCGCCATTGATGTTTCCAGAGCGATCATCAGACCCAGAATCAACATTGAGTGAATACATAATCGGACCATCCTCACCTGCTAACCCAATTTGAATATGTGCACCTCCATTCAGCGCATCAGCCAAAGAAGATTCCAAACCTAAGAAAGAGCCTTCGACGGTCATAGTGTTCCCTTGTAATACTATTTCTATATTACCTTGTCCTCTACTAGCTGCTGGACTTTTCTGTTGATATCCTGATAAATAAACACGATATAATTCTGCAGGATCTGCTACCACACTACGAATTGCTGTAAACGAAGAAACATCGCCAAAAACATCTTCAGATCCATCTGTAATATAAACTCGTTGATAAATATCTACCGTATCGCCTGATACAACTCCAGCATTCTCTAATGCTAATTGCAACTGAGCCAAACTCATAGAAAACACATTTTGATTCAGTACATTTTCTTCATATATCAAATCTAAAAACACAGGCGATGTAGACAATTGAAATCTATACATCAATGAATCATCGTCTACTGCAGTTGTCCAATCACTTGTATACAAGTCAGTCAGAGTTCCTTCTATCAATAAAGTATCATTAGGTACTGAAGGTACAAGGTTATTCACTTGAGGAAATTGGTTAATTACTTCTAGCAATCTTCCGCCTATGTCTATGTCATCAAATACATCGCTGACCGCTACATTGACCAATTTATTTTCTAGAGCATCTAAGGTATTTTGAGAAGTTAGCATCATATTATCCTCAGCAAACCATTCACCCGAATTATTACTCTTCACATTTACATCTAAATTCTGAATGAAATTAAAATCTTCATATACAAGATTATAACCTATTGCACTTCCTGTTGATGCTCCACTAATTGGAAATGATAATTCTTTGTAACTACCGTAATAAGTAGAACGATCACCTGCGATATCTAAAAATATTTTTCCTAATGCATCACTATCATTATTATTAATTACATGATCTCCATTTAACGTAGATGTATAATAATAATTAGACAATGGTCTCATTTGAGATCTAATTTCACCATTAGAAAAATCAACAGAATGCACATTAAAGTAGAGTGCATTTGCATTTTGAAGTGAATCGAATTGCACTGAATTATTGATAATGTTCTCTTCGATATTATAGTCTGCTCCATCGACAACTGAAGTTATTACTGATACTACATCACCGACATCTCCTGGTAGACCACTATGTAAATGCATACCCCCTGCTATATCCGTATTAAGTCCTCCAGTTAAATCTTTTACTGAACCTGTAAAGCTATAAGTATCATCCCATTTTGAAACTAAAAGAACACGACCTTCTGCATCAGTATCTATAGATCTAAGCTGATCTATACCAGACACAATACCTAAGTGTATGTATCTCGTATCCGTAACAATCTGTCCTCTTTTACTATTACCATTAATTACATCATCGTGCTGCATATAAGTAGCATGATTATCCATGAGAGACTGTAGCGAGCTATCTATGGCTATAATCGCTTGATAAGGATCTAATAAATATTCACCATTAAGTTCATCTCCCTCAAATGAAACGATCTGAGGTCCTTCATTTCCAATAAGCTCTTGGTGCAAAGATATTGTTGAAGTTTCACTCCCTGTCGATCCAGAGAAATGCAACTTTTCACCTACCCTTTCTATGTATGTCGTTTTCACACTCCCCCCTCCGAGCGATGGCATCATTTGATAACCATTCATCTTAGCATATAGATATTGCTGAGATAGTCCAAGTACTTGTCCGCGTATACCTCCAAACCCATCATTGAGATCTATATTGATATGATGCGATCTAAGCATTAGTTCTTTAGCTAAACTATCATTCGCTGCAATTATATTATTTTCAAATAGAAACGATCCTGCTACAGAATCTTGAGTATCAAAATTAGCATTGATAGACATTATGTCTCTTACATCATCATCAAATCCATATCGATAATTTATCAATCCATTAAAGTCATTAGTACTGCTAGATAAGTCGCTAAATGTACCATAGATACCAATACTATCATTGATTCCCAAGTCCACTTGTACTATTCCCCTTGAATAATCATTCATAATATGGTGATGATGTAAACTTCCTAATTCTGCTCTAAAAGATGCTTTGAGCATAGGTGTTACCATTCCTCTAATAGCTCCATTTGGTCTATCATCTGTATGAATATCAGCATACATATTCCTACCTTCTAGTATAGTAAGGTCAGTAGCGGTTAGATCATATGTATTGGACTGCGCTTGATATATACCGTTAAGGGAATCCATTTCTATTGGTACTAATGTAAATAAAGTAGGACCATCTTTACCAGGCAATCCGAGTTTAAGATGAGATCCTCCCAGAGCGTCAAAATCATATGGAGAATCTAAATTCTGATAGGTTCCTGTGATTGTCATTGTTCCATCTCTCACTTCGATACTAAGTGCTCCTGCTGCATCTGTTAGATATGAATCAGTAGTATTACTTCCTAAAAGATTGGCATAATAATACGCATCTGCATCAGGTAAAATTTGACCTCTCACTTCTCCTGCAGGAAATAATGAAGTATGCACATTGATGTATAGTCCTCTATCATTTAAGGTGTCTAATTGAGTTGCTGTAAGTGGATATGTATTATCAATTGTAGCCAGTTGAGCAGATTTCCCGTCAGCAGAAATCGTTGCTGACAAAGGCAAAATTGCAGGGCCATTAATACCTGCCATACCTAGATGTATATGCATAGCATCTATCTCGCCCATCAAGCCTTCTATAGTACCGCTAATACGAAGCGTACTATCCAATACTTCAGCTAGTATCTGACCATATCCCGTAGATTGTCTCGGTGGTACTGAGTGATTAGCGGTAAGATGCGCTTTGTATACTTCTGGCACATCAGTTATTAGTCCTCTAATAAGATTCATAGATTTCAACTCCCCATCATGATGATCTGCACCATCACTTTTGACTACTTTATAATAGAGTCTAAGTGTATCACCTACCTGCTGACTTAGATTATGAAGTAGGTCATCTATAATCGTATAATTTAAACTAATCTCTTCATTGAATCCAAAGTTGCGCGCATATATCGTAGGGAGAAAATCTGGTCTATCAGATATGCGAAGAGAAGTAGTGTTATTCGGATCGCTTTGAATATCAAAATCCAATTGACTCGTCACTATCCCATCAATCAAAATCGTATCTGTATTTTCAGGATTTATAATTATTGCAGGAGCAGGTGAAATATTTTTCATCGACTGTATCTGCCCACGTAATGCAGGTCCGTCTTGCGATGTTTTTCTCAATTCAACATAGTATTTTTCATTGTTGAGATCCTCAACATTTTGTGTTGATAAGAAAAGCGTATTATCAGTTTGATCAAAAACACCTGATAAACTATCCACAGAATATTCTGGAAATAATAGAAATTTAATATCTCCATTTTGATCTATTGCTCCTTCCCTTATCGAGACGCCTCCATTATTACTGATATTCACTACACCATCCAATTGTTCAAAAGTACCAATCACACCAACCTTTGAATCTTTCCGAATGAGAAGCAATTGCCCCATGCCATTGGCTAAACTAGAAGTAACTACATTAGTCGAATGTAATTGAGTATTATAATATGCATCTGCCAACTCTAATATTTGTCCTCTTAATTCTCCGTCCTCTTCTTCTTCGGTGATCACACTTAGATACAAACCACTTTCTTGAAGAACTTCTGCTCTTGAATCTTGTATAAAAAAAGTATTGTCGTCTGGCAAAATAATTCCACCTCTTTCGTCAGCATTTACTATCGGAATCAAGGCTCTAAAAGCTGGCCCTGTAGTTCCATATTTCCCTTCATGAAGAAGTATATTTCCTGTGATCGCATCATCCAAATTTGAAGATAAGTTTTCGAAGGTTCCGACAACTTTAATTTCCGAATCGTCATTTTGCTCCACGATCATCATACCGCTTGCATTACTATTTTGGTGATGCACTGTTTGACGATCCGATAGCGGAACAAAATAAATAGACTGTACCGTTGGTAACATCTGACCACGTATGACTTCTTGCCCATTAGGATTACTTATATCTAAATAAGTCCTTCGATCAAATATTTCTTGCAAGAGTGTATCTCCTATCATAAAAGTATTTGAACTGGGATCTATCAATGTATGATTCGAATTATCGTCTTGTTCTAATACCAACTCCAATAATTGAGAGCCCGATATACCAGGTAGCCCTTCATTGAGAGACAAGGCGTTTGCAGTGAGTCCTGGAATACTATCCAACAAAGACCCAGAGAAAGTTACCTGGTCACCCATTTGCACTGCATCGATATAAGCCTTATGTCCTGTAATATTTCCTTCCTCAGTTTGGATATCATTCATTACGATAGAAAAATTGTTTTGACCTATTGGCATCACTTGCCCTCTGATCTCACCATTAAACCTATCCTCACTATGTATAATTATATAAAACCCATGATCGTCAAGTTTTTGAAGGTCACCTGGCAAATATTGAAATACATTATTTTCCGCTTGAAATGTACCGAACCTGTTTCCGACAGATAATGTAGGTACTAATAACTGTTGTGTAGACCCAGATTGACCTTGTACTCCATCATACATAATTGTACCTCCAGCAAATTCAATAGCGATATCAGATTCTAATCCTTGAAAAGAACCAGAAAGAAGCAATGAATCACTATGATTTCTCTGGATCAAGATTTTTCCTGTTGCTTTAGAATTATTAAAGGGGATTGCATTATATGACCTGAGATTAGCAATATACAGTTGCTTGACACCCAATGTTGCCTGACCTCTTAATTCTGATTTATTAAATTTATCACTGACGATATTTACGTACACCCCTCCGTCATCAAGGTTAGCAGATTCTGAAGCATTAAGTTTATATTTATTAACCGCGTTTCTTATGATACCCGCATTGGCGACTGTATCTGCTTCTACTACGAGATTAGAAAGCAATGTGCCATCTTTTCCTGCATACTCACTTCTGAGTGTAGCACCATTGATATCTGTAATATCAAAACCACCTTCTAAATTTCTAAATGATCCAGAGATAGATATGCTATCTCCCATTTTTGCAATCAAAACAGATCCTTGTCCTCTTGTCGGGTAAGGGTGAGTAACCCCACTACCCAATAAGGTACAGTAATATACTTCCGTCGCTTGAGGTACGATCTGTGCCCTTATCTCTCCTTCTGGATGAAGGTCTGTACTGACATTTATGTAGAGCTCATTGTTATTCAATGCTATTACTTCTTCGGGTGTCAATTCAAATCTATTGGCTATTGCTAAGAGATCAAATCCATGATTATCCGCATCAACAAACGGTAGCATAGAAGCCAATTTAACACCTTTCGTGCCCTGTGAACCAACGTAAAGACTGATACCATCATTGAATCCCAACTGAAATGTACCTTCGAGATTGTCTACCCTTCCTTCTATTCGTAAAAATTGTCCATCGTATTCTGCAGAAATTACACCTATGGCTTCCGTAACTACAGGCAACGATTGATTGTAGCCAATAAGTTTAGCTTTATATTCTTGTGCATATATATGGAACGAGCAAAACAAGGCTATCCCTATAAGAAGTATTCGGTTGGTCATCTCAGTAGTATTATAGTAAAATCAATAATTCGGCGACTGTTATAATAGTAGTCATCAAGATACTAAAAATCGCAAATATCACTTAGTAGACAATAAAATACTGTTGCCTTCGCATTACTTTTCTATTTAAAAGTCATTCCATAGGTCTTTAGCTCTGCGAGTAAACCCATCGTTAGTGCTTCTGACCTCTGTTGGGTTTCCTACTTCTTCTTCTGGTATTTTTCTATATAGCTCAGCTTCCCAAGATGGGTTTTGAAACTCTAACCTGCATGTAGAATGTAATAATCTATAATCTCTATGACTCAATGATGGAGCGTAAAAGAGAAATTTAACATTGTTTTCGCCCGTAGACAATACCTTATTGTATCTCCATATTTGATAAGGAAATGCTGACAACTCATCATCCACCACCACCGCATCATCAGGTTTTCCATACCTGAGGAATATGTATCCCATATCGGTATCAAAACCATAAGACGTACCATTGAAAAAATTATGATCTACAGCCCTAGCAATTTTCATATACGCTATAGACGCTCCTTCTGCATTGTCTCCTGAGGTTTCCTTCCAGTACTCATGAATAAATCTTCTTTTTGCTATTGTATTGTCATTCTCCATAAGCTCTTCGAGTAATGATCTTTTAGGCTCTAATACAATTGGTGCTATGGCTTTGAGGTAATAATCTAAGCTATCGACCTCTATTTCATGAACGAATGAATTATCAATCTTGTCCGATCTTTTGCTAAGTTGATTTATATCGGCTTCAGGGTTTACTTTTACAAAATTGATACAACTACTACCAATAACTTTCTTTGTATTATCATAAAGCTTTACTACAAAATGGTAATTGCCAGAAGTAAGGTCTGAAATATCTAAATTCAATAAATAAGCCTTTAATTCAATTGGATCTAATCTTTTATACTTAATCACTTCTACGCTTCCAGGATCGGAATCATAACCTTGTACTATCTCGTAACTACAGTAATATTTATCTGTACCCTGCATACCATATACCTCTACATAAGAGTTCATTACATTCGATTCCTTTCCATAATAAGCATATGGCAACATCTCCATATATACCCCATTACGTACCATCGCTGACTCTTGATCAGATTGTGATACTGTAGCTAGAAGCATTATATCTGAGATCGATTGCAATGCACGCGGAACGATAATGATTTCCTTTTCTACTTTAAATATCTGCTTCTTTCCTCTCTGATCTCTTAATTCTACGACCACTTTATAAGATCCTGGTTCTAATAAAAATCTGCGAACATCTAATAGATCTTTGGTTGAGTCCGATTTACTACCGACAAGCATATTCTTTTGAAAATCTACGATATCTTCTCCCTTATATATCATTATCGTAGATAACACTTCATTGTCAGATTCTGGGTTGGGTGCTGATAGGCTATTAGCAAATATTCTATAGTTTACCTCCAAATATTGCTGGTTAATATTACTAAATCTTAGAAAGTCGACACTTGCTTTGATAGACCATCCCTGAAAGGATACCGCAAGGAAGAACAATGTAAATAGATGCTTCATAGTGAATACATTATACTGTGATAGGAAAAAAAACCTAAATGGAGTGTAGGTATAGAATGTAAATGATTAGCGAGCTGAATGAATTATTGCTCTATTTTATTGTTTCTAAGCATAAGGAACTGAAAGGTTTTTCTCTTTCGCACCATATTCAATATTAATGTGTCTGGTGTAGACTTACTCACTGTGAATAGCTGCATTTCATTTTCGGTCAATTTTAATTGACTACCATTTCGTTCGTAATTATAGCTTTTATCTATTCCAAAAAGATTAGTCGATAGTATAGCTGTATCAATATTAAATGTCGTGCCTTCTAATGTCTTAGTAACTTTACCATCTTTTATTGCTTCGTCTAATATCCAAGAGCCATAACTATCTCCATAGTCCAATGCACTAACAGCCTCTTCTTTACATGATGTACCTAACACGATACAAACACTAATATAGAACACTGATTTCGTAAAATTTGTCATCCAAGAGTATTGAGAATAGAAAATCTAGTTAAAGTTGCTGCAAACTAAGATAAGAGTATTAATCGAATTGAGCAATTTAAAAACCATCTCTCGCAAAATACAAGTCTCAGAAATGCATAAGTTCATAATCTTGATCTCATTGCTATTATGTTATACTAAGATCACTTTCGCTTTGGTTCATCGAAATACCTTTAAATAAAAAAAGAGCTATCATTACTGACAGCTCTTTATATTTTAAATTGGATACCTTAATGATATCCCAAAAGACTCTACTTGTCTTTCTTTACGTATTTTCTTTCTTTAATCTTAGCTCTCTTACCTACTAATTCTCTTAGGTAAAACAATTTAGCTCTTCTTACCTTACCTCTCTTTAAGACTTTCACCTCTACTAGGTTTGGTGATGCTAAGGGAAAGATTCTTTCTACTCCTACTCCGCTAGACATTTTTCTAACAGTGAAAGTTTTAGTTGCTCCTTTACCGCTAATCTGTATCACATCTCCTCTATATATCTGTATTCTGGACTTTTCGCCTTCTACAATTTTATAGCTTACTGCTACATTATCACCAGGTCTGAAATCAGGAATTTCATTTGCGACACTTAGTTGTTCGTTTACGAATTTTATTAAATCCATCGTACTTATTTTTATCAGATTCGAAATTTAAGATCGCAAAAGTAATCTTTTAATTTATAATTACAACTATATGGCAATTATTTTTTCTATCAGCATACGTTCACATATCAATTTCTCAAATATATAGAACCTCTGATATTGAGCATAATAATCCGACTTGTATTACCTGATCAATGTTACGTTTCCTTTGAGTTCAAATACATTACCTCGAGGGCCCAGATACTGAACTGTATAAACATAGACTCCTCCCATCGCTTGTTGTCCTGCATTGTTATATTCTCCGTTCCAACCTTGACTTGGATCATTGTTTTCAAATATCTTTTCTCCCCACCTATTCCAAATACTCAATGTATATTCTCTGAGACCTGAAATAAAACCTGTACCACGAAAATCATCATTAAGTCCATCATTGTTAGGTGTAAACGCATTAGGCATATGCAAGGTCACCACTGGAGATACATCAACTATTTTGGTCAATGTATCAGTACAGCCTGATTCGTGTTCTACAACCTGCATAATAGTATATATTCCAGTATCTTGGAATGTATAACTAGGATTTTGTACATCTCTGGTTCCACCATCACTAAATATGTAAAACCAATCGATAGCATCTTCTGATTGATCAGTGATATCTACAGTCTTATTGAAATTAGATAATTCCTCAGGAGTACAATCGAATGCCGCAAATGGACTAGGTAGTACTTCTATCCAATCCTGAAAAGATATTCCTGTTTGACATCCGATCGGTGAAGTGACGTCTAGTGAAATACTATATGTTCCTACTTCTTCGTAATTATGAAATGGGCTGATCTCACCGCTTGTGCCTCCATCGCCAAAATCCCATACCAAATCATATGTAGAATCAATAGGTGTCGATAGATTGTTAAAAAATATATTGGCAGGTAAACAGCCAACAAATGTAGTTGGCTCGATAATCAATAGTCCAGGTACAGGAAAATATGAAAGGGGGTAACTTATAGAATCTTTACAATTATTACCATCTACCACTACTAACTCAGTACCAAACAAACCTGGCGTCGAATAAGTATGTTCTGGATCTACTTCAATTGAAGTATTGAAGTCACCAAAGCTCCAATTATTTTCGAGTATTGCGCCAGCACCACTGGAACTTAGGTTTGTAAATTGTACAGGACCTGCGATACAAGTATCGTAGTCAAAAGTATATTCCGCAAATATTGGAGGATAGAGGTTAATTGTAACTTCTGCCGTGTCTCTACATCCGGAAGCAGGTACATTATTGTTGATTTGCATCACTCCGGTATATGTTCCAAAATCTGGTAATGTAAGGCTAATGTCTCTAGTATTGAATGTCTGTATATCTCCATCAATATCAAATTCCCAATAGTATTCTTGAATAAACTGAGGAAGTCCACTGCCATTAACCAGATTTACCACATTATCTCCACATGAATTGATCACAAAGTTTTTTCCATTAACGATTTCATCGGCTTCTATACTAGCAAATACACCATCTTCGCAATTGGTTACATTAAATTGAAAGTCTCTTCTTACTTCTCCAATCTTAATTCCTCCTCTCCATTCTTCGACACAGATACCCACTACAAACTGACCCGGAGTCAAAGGGATCCCAGAAATAAGCCCGGTATTGGGATTTATTGACACTTGAGGTGATCCGCCCATAGGGTTGAATACTTGATAAGTGGGTTGTCTATATTGCACTGGATCATACGGAGGCATACATATTGCAGGACTAGGTTTTACACCAGTACATGAATTCAAATCACCACCGTTGGTTCCAGAACCATCTGTACCACCAGAAGCCAAGGGACTGCAAAAAGAATATCTGAGTTCATCGCCATTCGGATCTGTCGCCGAGTGATCGAAGTTAACATCTTGATTAGCACAAATTACTATTGGAGGAAAATCATTGAATACAGGACTATCATTACAAGTGGATACTGCTGCGCCAGATATATTGATTGATGTTACCGATCCTGTCACTCCAGGATCTATTATATTTGTAATAGATCCATTCCGACAACACCTTTGATAGGCTATCATGTATTCAGTATTTGTAACCGGTAGATTTACTAAAAATTTATACACTCCTTTTTGAACACCAATATCCGGCGGAATGATTAGGCAAGGGTTACTTCCTACATTAAATACATTAGATACATCTTGGACGTTGACATCATCTATAGTCCTAATATAAGTCCATGTTACTAAATCAGGATTTAACCGAAATAAACCGAACCTACCTTGAGGATCAAATTGTGCTCCTCCACCCTGTGTATCACGATATAGTGTCATTGTAATTTCAAAATTTCCAGCGACACCATCAAATCCTCTGCATTCGTATATCATATCACCACCTACTATATGAGCACCTTGGCAAATAATAGAGCTGAGGATAAAAACCAGTAACGATGATATTCTAATTATTAACTGTCTCAATATTTATTTTTTGTTTCTGAATTTAGAGTATTTCAACGATGACTAATTACATAGAAATCATGGATTTTAAAAAAAAAATCAAATTTTAACTTTCGTTTTTGCGAATTGATATAATTATTATAGAATAATTAACGTTTTGAATGGCCTATACTATATTCAGAGATACAATTAAATCATACTTCATTGAATATAAGAGCGGAACTAAACACAAAACGCTACTTCAAAATTAATATATTTTATGGTGTATCAAGATGAGATCAACGACATATCTAAGCTTTTAAGAGACGATAAGGTTATTATATGTCCGACTGATACAATTTGGGGAATTAGTTGCAGCGTAAAATCAGAAGTTGCGACTAGAAAGATCTATCGAATAAAAAATCGTGATATTGGTAAACCATTCATCCTTTTAGTATCTGATCTCGATATGCTGCTAGAGTATGTACATGAATTACACCCTCGGATAGAAACTCTTCTTTCCCACCATAAAAAGCCATTAACTATTATCCATAATAACCCAAAATCTATTCCACAATATGCATTGGCATCGGACGGCTCTATTGGGATCCGAATAGTTATGGATAAATACTGCCGCCAATTAATTAGAACGCTCAATAGTCCTTTGATCTCTACTTCGGCCAACTACAGTGATCAAGACGCTCCTAGAAATTTTGCGGAAATCAATCCAGATCTGATCTCGGAAGTAGATTATACTGTTGAATATAAAAGAGATGAAGAGAAATTGAATAACCCTTCGGTAATCATAAAATACGATAATGAAGGCCAAATAGAAATATTAAGATCTTAGAAAATCTATTTGTTGGCTTCGAGATACTCTTCTAAAGATTTATCACTTAGTACATACTTCAATGCTTCATCCATAGCTTTATCTCCTACGTTAAGAATCTTATTCTCTGATATTTCTCCAAAACGTATTCTAGCTATTTGCGCTTTTATTTCCTTCACTATATCTGATTTATGATTAGAAAGGTAGCCCGCAGAATGTTGATCTTTCTGATTATTGATATAAATTTCAAAGGATTCTAACAGTTCGTTAGGTAAAACCCATGACGATAATTGATCTGCAGTTCCGTCGAATTTTACTTTTTTATCTCTAAGCTGTTCGTAAGTCCATTCAGGTACTTGATTAAGTATATCTATAAGGCCTGGATCTTGGTCCGCAGCGCTTATAGGAACATATATGTCAGGATATATACCTCCAGATCCATAAACCTCCCTACCTAAAATCTTAGTATAATACTTTAGACTGTCCACAATCTGAAGCGTATCAGAACTGTACCTGTTGCTTACATCATGATAATTCTGAAGGTTATCATAGGCCTGTTGGATAGATCTACCAGTTGGTGTATAATATCTAGCTACAGTGAGTCTTATTGCACCATCATTTGACAATGGATATTGTTCTTGTACTAAGCCCTTTCCAAAAGTCCGTCTACCAACGATTAAACCTCTATCCCAGTCTTGAAGAGCGCCTGCTAATATCTCAGATCCGGAAGCAGAATTTTCGTCTATTAATACGGCAATACGATCTACATTAAAGAAACTTTTGCCAGTAGTAGTATAATCTATTCTATCATTAGCCTTACCTTCTGTATATACAAGTAGACGGCCTTTTTCTTTCATTAATTGAGAAAGAATGTTAGTCGTCTCTGGTAGGTATCCTCCTGGATTATCTCTAAGATCTATAATGAGATGTCCTAAATTATGATTTTCTACAAGATCTTCTAATGCTATCATAAATTCTTTGTAGGTCTTAGAGCTAAATCTATCAATCTTTATTAATCCTACATCTTCATTTATCATGTAGGCTATTTCAACTGATTTTAGCGGAATTTCAGCTAATGATAGCTCTATCTTTTCATTGACTTTAGATTTATATTTTTTTACTAATACCATTTTATCCTTTTCTTCATCTCTCAGCATTTCACTGATATCAGAAAAAGGTAAGTTTCTTCCGGCTACTACACTATCATTAATGGCCAACAATTGATCGAAACGCTCTAATCCAGCAATATCTGCAGGACTATCTTTTATTACAGAAATAATATTGACGGTGTCATCTAAATAGTAACTTTCTATACCTACACCTTTAAATTTACCTTCCATACTATTATTGATGGACTTCATATATTCGGGTGCAATGTATACAGAATGAGGATCCAACTGATCAAGAACAGCACTTATGGCTGACTCCACTAGAGCCTTATCATCAACCTTATCTACATATCGTGTATCAACAAATCTAATGATCTCTTCGACCCGGCCTAATCCAGATATAGCAGAGCTTTCATCCAAATCGATTCCTTGAATCAAAGGCGGATTATCTGCATCATTCATCTTATATCCTAGCACCATTCCCATGATCATCATGATACTAAGAAGCATGGGTTGCCAGACAGTATAATTCTTAAATTTCTCTTTATTTTCCGTCACCTGTATTGTGGTTATAAGAGTATGTAAATCATATTTCTTGCCAAAAAAGAATAACTAATGTATGTTTCAACAAATATATCAATAGATTAATCGAAAATAACTATTTAATATCTTAACAAGATGCATCACTTTTTAAATACAAAATGATTAATATTGACTATTGATTCGGCTTGAAACTCAAACATTCCCCCAAGAATTTGAGCTTATACCGAACCGTATTATTACCAAAAAACCAAAACAATGACAATTTCCACAGACTCAAAAGTCTCGTTGGATGATCTTGATTACAAGATTATCAATGTATTAACTATTGATGCCAAAAGATCTTATGCCGATATAGGAAAAGAATTTAATGTATCATCAGGGACTATTTTTGTTAGAGTAAAAAAGATGCTGGATCATGATGTGATTAAAAGTTCAACTGCCGACATTAACTATATCAAATTAGGATATGAAACTGTTGCCTATCTTTCCATCTCGGTAGACAGCCAATCTTCTAGTATCGACGTAAGTCAAAAATTAATTAATTTGACTAATGTAGTAGAAGCAACTCCTGTGAGTGGCCACTTCAATATACTATGTAAATTAGTCTGTCCTTCCACTAATTACCTTGGTCTATATATCGAAGACAAGATTAAAAAAATACCTGGAGTGAGCAATGTTGTTGCTCATATCGCATTAGATAAAAACCTTTCTAAATCATTACTCGTAGGAAATATTGAGTAATACCCTTTAGAATTAATCGAGTAGAGCTATCTTAGGGTTTTGACCATTATTCTACGTACTTGCAGTTAAATCAACCACTAAGTCTAAGTTCTGAGTTTCTTGCTATCCTCGATCAGCTAGAGAACTCCTCCGAATCCATGTTTATCACTGGACGTGCCGGAACAGGTAAGTCTACCTTACTTCAGCTTTTTAGAAATACCACTAAAAAACGTACGGCCGTCTTAGCCCCAACGGGTATTGCAGCTCTCAATGTAAAAGGACAAACGATTCATTCTTTCTTTGGGTTTCCGCCAAGGATGCTCAACCCTACCGATATCGGAAGGAGAAAAAATTGGAGGATGTTTCAAAGACTTGATGTTCTAATCATAGACGAGATATCTATGGTTCGTGCGGATATGATGGATAATATTGATCTATTTCTAAGAAGAAACCGTGGAATAGATGAGCCGTTTGGTGGAGTTCAACTCTTACTATTTGGTGATTTATTTCAGCTTCCTCCTGTTGTAGCTAGTGATTTTGAAAAGCACATTTTCAAAAGTCGATTTGAAAGCCCTTATTTTTTCTCTTCAATGATTATTAGTAACCCTGATTACTATCTAGGTATGATAGAGTTACAAGAAGTATATCGTCAATCGGATCGAGGCTTTATCAATCTGTTAGATAATATCAGAATGCGAGCTATCGATTACGACGATATGGAGACACTCAACGATAGACATGTTCCGATACCGGAAGATCTGGACTACTTCATCACTTTATGCAGCCGTAACGCAACTGCGAATGAAATCAATACCTCCGAGCTAGCTAAGCTAGATAATGCTAACCATGTTTTTACAGCAAGAATAAGTGGTGATTTTTCAACCAAGCAAGTACCAACTGATCTGCATCTGACGCTCAAAATAGGCGCGCAGATTATGTTTGTCAAAAATGATCCGAAGAAGAAATTTGTCAATGGTACAATAGGAAAGATAGAATCTATAAATGGAGAGACTATAATAGTATCCGTTAAAGATGATAGAGAGGAGATCAAACGCTTCGAGTTGGAACAGATGGAATGGGAAATAATCAGATATACCAAGCCAGAAGATGGAAGTAATGAAATTAAGACCAAGATCATGGGTACTTTCATGCAATATCCAGTAAAACTAGCGTGGGCCATCACTATTCATAAAAGTCAAGGAAAGACTTTTGATACGGTGGTCATAGACATAGGAAATGGAGCATTTGAATACGGACAAACTTATGTGGCTCTTAGTAGATGTAGAACTTTACAAGGTATATACCTCAAGCGCCCAATCAAACCTACCGATATTATGGTAGATACTATGGTTGTAGAATATTTTGAAAATAAGAGATATCATTCTTAATATTTTCTTTTATAATCATACCATCAATCTCAGTGACTTGAGTATATTAGTCGAAAGAATTAAATAAAACTAACTGCAATGGCAAAATCTAGAAAAAAGGAAGATCGTAAAAGACAAGCAAAAGCAACGGAAAAGAAATTTTTTAAAGTAGCAGCTGTAGTAACAGTAGTGCTTCTAGTACTAGTTTATTTTAGCTTCGCTAACTCATAGACATGGCTTAAAATATTATTTTTTGATACATAAGGACAAGCTTAATGCTTTATCCATGGCTAATATGGTGTAAATCATCATTGGTAATAAAAAACCAAATCGATTTCGGTATTATCTTATCCAGATATCAATTACTTAAACATTAAGGGCATTAATCATATCTACCCTAAACTCATTATCAGTCATATATTGATATAATCGCATGTTTGGCATGCTTATTGAAATATAGTAAGCATATGAGTTTTGGTTATTAATTGAGTAATGCCCGAGTTTTCGTCTTCTCGGGCTTTTTTTTGCCCCTACCCCAACGTTTTAGTATTGGATTCGAACTATTATGCAACTTTCGTTAAAGGACTCAAGTCCTCGCAACTAAAGTGATACTCTATGCGAAATACCGAAAAGAAGGTTATCGTGTGCCTAAATCAAGGGATGCAATAATTTCCCTGAATATAACACCCAGACCATAGTTGCAAAAGCAGATAGATTCATTCCAAGCCCGAATAGCTTCATTTGTGGTAAAGTATATGGCTTATCTTTAAAAACTATGAATACATCTAATAGCATCCAAAGAAAGAATACACCTAAAATACCCGCCAATACATAATCGTGAAACCAGAAAGCTAGAATATACGTCTCGATGATCAACAACAGAATCATAAGGAACTTGGTATTTTTCCTCCCTATGATGGTAGCCGTTGTTCTCTTATGAGATATGAGATCTGGCTCAACATCCATTATTTCTCCGGCTACATGGGCTTGAAAGGCAAAAAGAATGAGGTATAAGACGGTCTGCCAAGGAATCATCTCTAAGTCATTGAGGATGACACTGAATATGACTGTTAATACATAACCTGCTTGTATCAATATCTCAAACGGAGGGCGTTCTTTGATCCTAAATGGAGGATAGTTATATACTATGTTGACTAAAATCATAATACCCAATAAGAAGAACATGATCAGTCCAGCCTTTATAGAAAAATATAGAATGAAGGGAAGAATAACGTAAGCTATTCTTTTGGGTACTAGGTCTAGAAATGCTTCTGATGCTTTGGCTCCAAACAAAAAATTACCCTTACGATCATTAATCTTATCCGAAGAGATATCGTTATAATCATTAAGACCATACACCAAATAATTGAGCGGAAAGGTTACGAAAAGCAATCCTATCCAAAACGGAATTTGCTCCCAAAATTTATCTTCGAGATGAAATGGAACTAAATAGATCCAAATAGTTGGAAACCAAAGTCCAGGCCTAGATATCTTTAAGTCTGTTAACACATTTCGAGCATCTATCATTTAAGTATTGAACCATTTCTATTTGAAACTGTCTCATATCTTTTTTTTTGTAAATCTGTCCAATAATCATCTTTCAAATGTTTGCCGTAACTGTAGTTAAGTCAGTGCTTTCAGTATTGAGAATTAGCAGATTTCGTATAAAGATACAAACCCAAACAGAATAGCATTATAAAATTAGGCCAACAACTAAAGTGGTGCACTCTTCGAAATAACGAAAAGAAGGTTATTATAAATTGAATCTTTCTGCATAAAATGAAAAAATGGATTACACAATAAAGTATAATCCATTCAATATTTCCTAGTTAATCATTTCTCTAATTTCTACCCCAGCTCTATATTCTCTACGATCTCAAGACCGTAACCGATAAGTCCTACTCTCTTTCGCGGGTTACTAGTCATCAATTTGATCTTCTGTACACCTAAATCTCTTAGGATCTGAGCGCCTACACCAAAATCTCTTTGCTCTGTGCTAGCAGATGGATTATTGTTTGGGTTAGTATCCAGCTCTTTAAGCTTTTCTATAATCTCATCACCTTTCTCTCCGTGGCGGATATAAAGCAACACTCCTTTACCTTCTTCACTAATCTTGTATAATGCAGAATGTAATTTCTCAGCATATCCATCAAATAGAATACCAAGAATATCTCCAGTCTCTGTGTTAGAGTGCACTCTAGTCAAGACTGGATCTTCAGAATTGATATTCCCTTGTGAAATTGCTAAGTGGACATCATCAGTATTGATCTGTCGATAGGCCGTTACATTAAATTCACCATATTTAGTTTTGAGTGTTGTAGACATTTCTCGTTCCACTAGACTCTCAGTCTTCATTCTATATGCTACTAGATCTTTGATTGATATCAGCTTGAGGTCATGCTCTTTGGCGATTTCCATCAACTGAGGTAATCTAGCCATAGATCCGTCTTCATTGAGAATTTCGGTCAATACACCGGCTGGGAACAGACCCGCTAAACGTGCTAAATCTATAGTAGCTTCTGTATGACCTGTACGACGAAGTACACCACCAGACTTAGCTATCAATGGAAATATATGTCCTGGTCTAGCAAAATCACTGGCTTTTGTATCAGGATTAACTAATGCTCTAATACCTGTAGATCTATCATAAGCAGATATTCCAGTAGTGCATCCCTGACCCAAAAGATCGATACTCACAGTAAAAGCGGTCTCATGCAACGCAGAGTTCTTTTTTACCATTAGCTCAAGATCTAAATCTTTAGCTCTACTCTCTTCTATAGGAGTACAAATCAATCCACGACCATATCTTGCCATAAAGTTAATTTGCTCAGATGTCACTAATTCTGCAGCACAAATAAAATCACCTTCATTCTCACGATCTTCATCATCTACTACGATGATTATCTTTCCATTTTTGATGTCTTCAATTGCATCTTCAATTTTATCTAATGTAACTGTGTCTTGACTGATTTTTGACTCTGTCATGGTATGATTTTTTACTTTTTATTATATCTGAGATTACAGTAATCTATTATATTTTTCCTTCGATTATTTGGCTAAGTTTATCAACGTGTTCTTTCCAGCTATACTTAGCTACCACAAAATTACGCGCATTCTTTTGAATATGCTTATATAATTGGTCATCGTTTAGTAGCTTTTTTACAGCTAATGCAAATTCTTCTGGATTATTAGCTATTAATACTTCTTGTCCATCTGTAGCTCCTATTGCATTGTTTACTTGAGTAGTTGTTATACTGGGCAATCCTATGGCCATTGCCTCTAGTATTTTATTTTGCTGCCCAGTACCCGAAAATATAGGCGCCAAGAAAACTTTGGAGCTTCTATAAGCATCTCGAATATCATCTACCCATCCTACTACAGTAACGCTATCATTAGCTAATTGTTGAACAATTGGAGTAGGTCTTGCGCCTGAAATAGCTAATGAGGCATCTGTCAATAAAGGCAAAATATGATCCGTGATATAAACTGCTGCTGCCTCGTTAGGAGGATAGCCCATATTACCGATAAAAGCTAGATCAAAAGTTGATTTTTTTTCCAAGCCAAAAGAGAAAAAATCTGTATCTATTCCATTAGGTACTACATGGATAAGATCTGGGTTGGATATAGCCATATAAGACTTATCTTGCTCTGAGATTAAAGTATGGTGATCAAAATCAATAAATATTTTGGACTCATACAATCGCATCCGCTTAGCTTCGGTTGTAAAGAGCCTCTTTTTGAAACCTTTATTTATTGATGCTCGCTTTTCCATACTTTCCCCAAAAGCATCCATATAATCAATTGTCTTGGGAATATTTAATCGTCTAGCATACTCTGCCGCTCTAGGTAATTGACAGTAAACATGTTCGATATGGTGCCGTTGAGTAATCTTTTTTATGGCATTCATAATAGATGAATCATATAACTGAGAGACTTGTATCGGAAGTCCAGTAACCAATGCCGACAATCGATTAAATAACCTTACTCCTGATGTGATATCAAAATGATATTGGGCATTTACATAGGGTTGCAATTGTAGCTTATCCAGATCAGAAGCTTCCTCATCCGAAACAGATACAAGAGTGATTTTATGCCACTTAGCTAATTCTCTGATCTGATAATACAGTCTTAGTTTATCGCCTTTTTCGAGCGGATAAGGAAATCGACTAGATATGATCAGTAGATTCAAGATTATGCTTTTCGTTTATTTAAAATTTTAAGCCAAGTTGAATTAAGCCATTTCTTTAAAGTATGACTTTAGATCTGTAGCGTCTGATGGCTTGATCCTTCCACTCAGTATTAGCCTTAACTCTCTGCGTCGACTTGCTCCATCAAAAAGCTTTTGTTCTTCAGAGCTAACAGGTCTTATTTTGGGTACGGCTATCGGTTTTTTTTGAGCTGCATCTAAGGCAACAAACGTAAGATATGCATGATTTGATTT
The DNA here is from genome assembly GCA_938015435.1 of uncultured Saprospiraceae bacterium. GTDB lineage: Bacteria > Bacteroidota > Bacteroidia > Chitinophagales > Saprospiraceae > UBA1994. The sequence goes on along the minus strand of CALLPN010000013.1, from coordinate 25,722 downwards.
TCGAGCATTTTTGCCTGTAATATCAGATGCAGTTACCTCAACATATATTTCGACAGAAGTGGTAAAAGCTTTAGTTACACGAGCATTCAAAGTAATTACGTCACCTAATTGTATTGGGCTCTGAAATGAAACATGATCTACTGATGCTGTAACTACATGAGCTTCAGCGTGTTTAGCTGCACAGATTCCTCCAGCAATATCCATCCACTTCATGAGATATCCACCCATGAGATTTCCCAAAGGATTAGTCTCATTCGGCATAATCAACTCCGTCATTGTCGTTGCTGATTCCACTACGAGCTTCTCATCTTGTTCTTTACTCATTATTTCTGTTTAGTCGTGTTGTAATTCTACTATTTATACTCAAATCCATAAACTTCAGCAAAGGTAGTCTTAAGCCTGAATTTCGCATCTTGTAAATCTATATTTTTTCCAAGCTCTTTGGCTAGAGAAGTGACTACCATATCGGCTTCTTTGATACCGCAGGGTATTATATTATTAAACATATCTAAGTCTGTATTAATATTAAGAGCTAAACCATGTAGAGATACCCATCTACTCATATGGACTCCAATGGCACAGATTTTTCTCTTGAGTACATGTTGCTCATTTGGAGCGATCCATACGCCAGTAAAACCAGGTTCTCTATACCCTACCACTCCATAAGTAGCCAACATCCTTATGACTACTTCTTCTAAATCTCTAACATATTTGTGTAGATCATTATAAAATTCGTCAAGATCGAAAATAGGATAAATTGTAAGTTGACCAGGGCCGTGATACGTTATATCTCCTCCTCTATTGATCTTAAAATACTCTATTGCTTTGGTGGTCCTCTCTTTCTCAGATATTAAAAGATGATCTTCGCTTCCACTCTTTCCCAAAGTATAGACATGCGAATGTTCGCAAAACAATATAGAATGCTCTTGTTTTTTGGACAATTTCTCCGTCTTATCAAGATCACGCCATAAGACTTTATTAGCCTTCAATTCGTTATGAATTTGCGTTTGGTAGTTCCATGCTGTTTGGTATGAAACATCAGATATCTCTTCGTATCTTACAATTGGTAATGAATTGATATTGAGCGTTTTGTCTGGTGAATGATAATTAAATAGAATGTAAAGAACGTGATTTATTATATATTTGTAATCGGCATCAAAGATATTAACATGAAGACATTTCTATTAGTTGCATCCTTATTTATTTACGGAAACTTATCCGCTCAACAGGTTCATGATTTTACGGTAATCGATACCGACGGCGTAACACATAATATTTATACTGATCATCTTGATCAGGGTCAAACTGTTGTGATCAAGGTATTTTTTGTCGCGTGTCCCCCTTGTAATGCCATAGCTCCTTCTGTGCAGGAACTATACGAGCAATGGGGTGAAGGTCAATACGATGTTGAATTTATGGAGATTACCGTTGTGACAAATGATGACGACGCGGATGTACAATCTTACAAAAATACACATGGATTAACTTTCCCAGCAATCAGTGCGGATGGTGATGCACCTGCTGCTGTGGATCCTATTAAAAATGGAGATTACGGCACTTATTTTGGCACGCCATCATTTGCAGTTATATCACCAGACGGGATTATTAACTATGGTCTAGCTTTTGGTCAGTTAAATAGCGCAATAACTGCAACAGGAGCTACAGGATCGAGTGAAATAGCTCCGTCTACTAATTATAATCTTTCATATATTCATCCTGCTGGAAAAGCATTAGATACGGAGTACTTAACTGCAACGCTTCATCCTGCTGGACAATCAAACCCGAGCTATAATATATCGGAAATTAGTAACGGTAGTTTATCATTTGAATACCCAAGTGATCAAATACCGGAAATGAATATTCCTACGATTACCATCACGACAAATGCACCTGCTCATACTGGAGGTCTATCAGCACTAGATGTTGTTAAAATCACGAAGCACATCTTAGGTTTAGAACCTCTTACACAACCTTGGCAATTGATCGCTGCTGATGTGACTGGAGAAGGTACTTCCTCATCGCTGGATGTAGTTAGGCTAAGGAAAGTAATATTAGGATTTGAAAATGACTTTCCTAATCAACTATCTGGATATTCTATTAGTAATCCTGAATATAATGTTGCGCTTAATCCTGGAGGAACTGTTAACATTAATATAGAAGTGATCAAAAGAGGAGATGTAGATTAATCTTTCTATAAATTATACTGTAAATAATTCAAGAATAATTATGAGGACAATCAATATTACAATTACGGTACTCTGTTTCATGTGCACCTTTTCATGTAAGAATAAAACGACGACCGTAGAAGAAGATCGCTCAGCTACTAAAACTTCTATAACCAAGAAAGCTGGTGAAATAGATCATTACATTTGCTTTCGTGAAAATGCTATCCAAGACCTTGAAATGTCCGTAAGTTTTGACACTTATGATAATGCACTTGAAGTAAAATACAAAGGACAAGTTAATGTCATGATGCTTCACTATGTCGACGAAGTTATTATCACACCTGGGAAGCCTGCTACCAAAACAATCTATACAGAAGTGCTAGATGGTCAAGAAAATGGCACTTATGAATTTACTCATTCTGGTAATTGGGACTATGTCAGGTATATTAGAAATAGTGATGGAGAAGAATTTAATTTCACCATAGATCATGATCAGACTACAAGAGGAGGAGGATACAGAACTACACCTTGCTATTAAATGAGTACTGTAAAAGTAGAAAAGAAAAATATACAACCATAATGAATGCGAGAACACTTAGAATGCATAAATCATTTACTTTATTAATCATATCCATTTTCGCTTTTGGATATAGCTTCACTGCGAACTGTCAGATCTTTCAAGAAGAAAATAAAAATGATTTTTTCGTTGAAATTTCAGAACTAGATTCCAAAGCCATATCTCGTTTAAAACCATCTAAGGCGAAGCGATTATATTATGTTCAAGATACATTTGCCAATCAATTGAAACCAATGGCGACATTTCATGGCAGAACATGTGGTGCTAGATCTTTTCGGTTAGACAATCAATTTCAAGTAATCTCGAAAAAAGCCTTAAAAATTGGTCTCAACAGTATCCGTATAGATAGTTCTAAAATAGACGGAATTGTATGTGAGTATTGGGGCACACTATATCGGATGAAATTTAATCAAATACAAACTAATGAAAAGATTGTAATGAACAATCTTCTTTGTGTCTTTGGGAAATTTGATAATAAATACCAACCTGGCAAATCTTTTAAAATCAATGGCAGAAAAATACAATTGATGCCCTATGAATATGTAAAAAGAAACATCGCCGTTGGTAAGCGAGGCTCTGTAGAGTTACGAGGATCAAGATTAGAACTTGTTGGCGGTGTTGAAGGTGGAGAAGCTTTCTATGCAACAAAAGGAATGTCTATCGAAACTTCGCTTATGCTTTCGATTGGAGCAAGTTTACTCACTAGCCCTTTAGGCTTGTCGGTAATGGTAACTGGAGGTAAGGCAGAACCAATACCAAAAACGTTTGCTTACGTCCTCTACAATATCTATAATGAAAAAATTGTAATTGCCAAAACACGAGATGCAATGATAGAAGCTAAAAGAAAAGAATGGCGAGAAAAGAAAGCTATCGAAGAAGCCAAGAAAAAGGCTAAAGAAGAAAAGAAAGATTAACCATAAGTACAACTCTAATTGGTATGCTTACTTTTACACTATATGGATCTGATTCAAGAAACACAATTTCTCGCTCCCACAAATGTATATCAGCTATATACTCAAGCCTCCAGTGTGTGTCTCGAAGCTCATGAGACTTATCAAAAGAGAAGCCTTAGAAATAAGTGTATCATAATGGGTGTCAATGGGCCCATAACCCTAACTGTACCGTTACTCAAAGGGAAGCATAACAGTAAATATATCACTGAGGTACAGATCTCATACCATGATAGTTGGATAGGTGATATGCTTCATGCATTAAGGTCAGCTTACGGAGCAGCACCCTATTTCGACTTTTACTATCCTGAAATTGAGCACATCCTAAGAGCCAAACACAGCCATTTATGGACGCTTAATGAAGCGCTGAGGAAACTAATGATCAAGAGGTGCGGTTTGGAAGAATCAATATTTGCCAATACTAGAGAATATCAAAAATCTTACGATCCACCCACGCTTGATATAAGGTCCTTGAAGCTGAAAGACTATCGACCGCAAAAAACTGACCACCAAGGATATTCACAAATATTTGAAGATAGACATGGATTTATAGCTGGTCTAAGCATATTAGATGCATTATTTTGCTTGGGTCCTGAGACATCGCTTTATCTTAGCCGCGCAGAACAATAATACGAAATGGAAAATATAGCAAACCCTAAGTTAAGTAGTATACATCAGCAGCTGGAGTCTGCTGTGGACAAGTTACATGAGTTTACTAGAGTGATCGAGCACAAAGGACTTCAGCAGACCGTAGAGGATGTCCAGCTTCAATTGGGAGCACCATTTATGTTTGTCATCGTTGGGGAAGTAAAAGCAGGAAAAAGTAGCTTTATCAATGCATTGTTGGATGCTGGTGGTAAAGAAATCGCTAAAGTGGCTCCGATGCCCATGACAGATACAATCCAGCAAATACTGTACGGAGAAGAACGTGTAGAAGAAATCAATCCGTACCTCAAAAAAATATATCAGCCTATAGACATCCTAAAAGATATCTGCATCGTAGATACTCCTGGAACCAATACCATAGTGGATCACCACCAAGAGATTACAGAACGATTTATACCTCATGCAGATCTTATTGTATTTGTATTCGAATCTAAAAATCCTTATCGTCAATCTGCTTGGGAATTCTTTGATTATATCAATGAAGAATGGAGGCGCAATATCATATTTGTACTTCAACAAAAAGATCTGATGGAACCCGATGATCTTGTGATCAATATAAAAGGAGTAAGAGACCATGCTGTAAAAAAAGGAATTGCAGAACCACTAGTATATGACGTTTCGGCTAAACAAGAATTGAATGGTGATAAAGTTGGATCAGGATTTACTCCACTCAAAGAATATATCAGTAAAAATATAACTGGCGGAAAAGCACCTTCCCTCAAAATGTTGAACAAGATAGAGACTTCGAAATCTATCAATGAAAAAATAGACGCCAGCCTTACACTCAGAAAAAAACAATGGGAAAAGGATACTGTTTTCCGAACAGACATTAAAGAAACATTGGATATACAAGAAGGCAAGACCAAAAAACAGATTAGCACATTACTAGAAAATCTGTTAGCCAGCTATGACCGCATCACCAATAAAACTGCTAGCGAACTAGAAGAAGGTCTTTCTTTTACAAGTGTATTGAAGAGATCTTTTAGTTCTGTCTTTGGCACCAATACTAATCTTAAGGATTGCCTCGCTTCACAGACTAAAGATTTTGAATACGAGCTCAATACTACTCTCAAAGATAAACTCCAAAGTGGAATAATCGATGTCGCTGATAATATCCAGATGATGGGTAAGCTAGTAGACAATAGAATTAAAGATAGTGAAACAGTACTTCGTAACAATGATGAGATTTTCGCAGACATCGCTGAAAGAAGAGCTAATGTACTTCGTGATTTGCAGCAATCGTTTTCAGACTTCATGAAAAATAGTGAAAACTTCTATGATGAAAGTCTAGCGAATGAGGGAGGAAGTGTTACTCCAAAACTAGCAACTGGTGGAGGAATTGCTGTGGTAGGAATTGTATTATCTGCAGTATTGCCAGGAGCTGTATTTGACATTACTGGTGGAATACTTACTGCAGTAGGCTTAGGATTTGCGGGAATTACTTTAGGGCTTAACAAGGGAAAAATACTTCGCCAATTTAAAGGAGAAATAGAAAAAGGACGTGAAACTTTAGAAAAGGAAATAACAGCAAAACTCAACGACTACACCGAAAGAATAAAACGCAGAATCGACGATAACTTTTTTGAACTTGATAGATTATTAGATCATGAAGAGAAGACACTTAATAAGCTTGAAGGATTGAGGGATGAAATTACCAAATCACTTTCAAGTGCTAAGGTAGAAGTGGAATCTATGATAAATTAGAATTGAATGGATAAAAAGGAAAGCTTAATACGCATAGGTAAAATTCTTGTCGAAGATCATGGAAAACAAAAATTCTATTCTCCGGAACAAGTCCAAAGTGCCCATGACAAAATGAAATCAAATCTTATTGATACGGTTTCACTTTCAGCTGACATATTAGATTTTGCTATGTCCCTATATAGTCCCGTCGAAGATTTCGTAACGTACTTTACTAGTAGTGCAGCGGACTACCTTAAGCTAAAGACCGAAGCGATAAAAGAAATTTCAGACTCGGATTGGGATTTCTTTCCAACTATTGATATTGATATGTCGTGGCTTGATGCCGGAGATATTTTAGAAAGTACCATTGAAGGAATCGGATCTTTCTTGTCCGCAATATTTGAAGGATTAGCTTAGGGTCAATCGATTATTAATTCATTAATCGATATTTCGAAATTCCAATTCTTAGTAACAAGATCTCATATGATAACACTATATTATCCTGAAGTCTACCGGCATTCAAAACATTCATTTGAACAGATTACAAAGTTTTATGTACATTAGGGATAGCAAAAGATATCAAGCGTTGATCGAAAACCGACTTTCAACAGAGATCCTGCTACATATTTTATAAAACCAAAAAAGAACAAATATGAAATCACTTGGTATGTATATGGCTTTGGCCGGAATCATTTCTATCGTTTTAAATTTTATGGAAAGAAATCTTTCGATATTAATGTGGATAGACACTTGGGGAGAAACTATAGGATGGGGCATCCGAATTGGGTTAATCGTAATAGGTGGAGCATTATTTTTAATGATGCCAGGAGGCGAAGAGGAAGAGCCTACGCAAGAAGATGCTTAGACTAGGGGTTCTCCCTATTTTCATCTTTAAAAAAAATAACAAAGAGGCTTCACTGATATCAGTGAAGCCTCTTTGTATATCTAGCAATAACAAAAACTATTCTAAGACAATCATCTTCTTAGTCTCACTGAAATTTCCTGACTCTAACGTATAGTAAAGTACTCCTACTATGTTTAAGTCGCTCTTAGCAAAGCTAATTGTATTCATTCCTGCTTCGTACTCGCCGTTTACAATTCTGATTAATTTTCCTGCTATATCTCTTACTGTTAATGTCGCTTTTCCAGCTTTAACTAGGTTGAAACTTATTGAAGTCAACTGCTTGAATGGGTTAGGTTCGTTCTGCATCAATTCGTTAGCTAATGCTATTCCATTTCCTCCTCTGCATTAAAAACACTACCCCATCATCCAACAATCTATCGTATCTGTCAGCATATGAAATAGCAACCCTACAGCGACAATTCTCAGCTTGGGAAAAATCAATAGCACAAAATAACAAGCAATCGCCCAGTAAGAATGTAATACATGATATCCCACACTGCATCGCCCAGGATCGAATATAGGATCAGCTAATAAGTGATCTAAATCCACCAACATTGTGGCGATCATGATGAGCCAAGCTCTCTTCCAGTTTTTGCGAAAAAATGCGTAAGCAATTACTCCAGGAAAAATAAAATGAAGACTATAATGGACTACAAATTGTAACATTACGGATAGCTAAATTCACCGAATTCACTTTTGATCTCTACACTACTTTTGTCAGCTGCTTCTACCCTTCCAATAATCTGTGCATCTACATTAAATGATTTTGATATCGCTACTATCTCTTCAGCGGCAGTTTTGTCTTTACAATAGACTTCTAACCTTGTACCCATGTTGAATACTTGATACATCTCTTTGTGAGGGATACCAGATTCGTTATGTATCATTCTGAATAATGGTGGCGTCTCTAGGAGATTATCTTTAATGATTCGTACATCTTGTTTGAGGAACTTGAGCACTTTAGTATGCGCACCTCCAGTAGCGTGAATCATACCATTGATACTAGACTTGTGATTGTCTACGACTTGCTTAAGTATCGGTAGAAATGTTCGTGTTGGTGAAAGTACCATCTTACCAACGTGCAACCAATCACCGTCTACATTAGTCACGTCTGTGAGTTTTTTACTACCTACGTATACCAGTTCATCTGGAGTATAATGATCATAACTATCTGGGTATTTATTGGCATATTCATGATCAAATACATCATGTCTAGCCGATGTCAATCCATTGGATCCCATACCTCCATTATAATCAGTTTCGTATGTACTCTGACCGTATGAAGCCAATCCTACAATATAGTCTCCAGGTGAAATATTACTGTCTATTACATCTGCCTTTTTCATTCTGGCGAAAGCCGTAAATCCAACATCAATAGTGCGCACGATGTCACCTACATCAGCAGTCTCTCCACCAGCGAGATAAAGATTGACTCCGTGATCACTCATCTGATCAGCAAACTTCTGGGTATATTGAATGATGGTTTTGATCACGTCACCATCAATCAGATTCTTATTACGTCCGATCGTACTGCTGAGTATGATATTATCTACACATCCTACGCAAGCCATATCATCGATATTCATAACGATACTATCTTGTACAATACCTTCCCATACGGATAGGTCTCCAGTCTCTTTCCAGTACATATATGCCAGTGAGGTCTTAGTGCCGGCTGTATCAGCATGCATTAGATTGACATGATCATTACTACCGGCCACTACATCAGGTAATATCTTACAAAATGCATGCGGATAGAGACCTTTGTCAAGTCCTTTGATAGCAGCATGTACATCCTCCTTATTGGCAGATACACCTCTCTGCGAATACCTCATATTATTATCGTTGTGGCTCATAGTATTGGGTTGTGAGGCAAAGGTAATCATTGCCAGTAATTATCAATATGAAATAATTCAATATGTGATAACTAGCAAATAAGAAATAATAACCATCTTAGCTAGTCATTGACATCGGTCAACAATAAAATAAACTGACACAAGCAGCATAAACCGCAGAAGTAATGTCTTATCTATGTATCTATCAAACAACTCCTAGCGGACCATAAGGGTTTTGTATCAAAATGATTGCTTTTAGATATAATAAAGATTCTATATTTACACTACATGAGGAATAGACATTTACTAGTTTTTGCTCTTCTATTTGGAGCTATTGGATTGCAAGCTCAATTGTACATCACCGACCCCAATAAGGTAATATTTGGTATCAAATTGGGTTATGGCGAAGTGTTGACTAGACCCGAAACCACTTATGTAGGAAATGAAGATGATTTCCTCATATATGAAGTATCGCAAGAAGACAGCAAATCTGTTACATCAGTTGGAATGTTTGCTTCCAGAAAATTTGGTTACTTATGGATAGAAGCAGATTTACTTTACAATAGATATGAGAATGAGTACAAAGTGAAATCATTTTTCGGTAAAGATGATCCCACACTCTACTATGATGAGACTTTCCATTATATCGACTTGCAGGTACTTTCTGGTATTCATGCTAATAACTTTAGAATCGGAGTTGGACCTGTAATCCACATACTTGGGGACTATAAAGGTGGTATCGAATTACAAGATGTATATGTCCCTAGACCTCGATCTATGAGTTTTGGGTTTAGTGGAAATGTAGCATATGATTTACAGTTTGGCGAAGTTCATGTCAAATTTGATGTGAAATTTGAAAGTTCATTTAGATCTATTGGAGACCATATATATTACGGTCCTTTACCTTCAAAATTTAAGGGTACGCCTGACATGATTATCTTCAGTACTTCTATTGGAATTTAGGGTAATTCGTAATAAGGGAAACAACTTCGTATAGATACAATAAGGACTTTTCAACTTTGACCTTACGAGAATTCTGTCTTAAGATTACTCAATTTTCACTTTTGGATCTAACCAAACATATAGCATATCAGCGATTATATTAAGCACTACGAATACGACACAGATAAAGATTACACATGCTAGTAATACTGGCACATCATAGTTGATCATTGCATCCACAGTCAACTGACCTACTCCTTTGAAATTAAATACATTTTCCACAAAAAATGCTCCTGCCAATAATGAGGCCAACCAACCTGTCAGTGCGGTAGTCACAGGGTTCATAGTGTTACGAAGTGCATGACTAGCTACTACTTTAGTATATGCCAATCCTTTAGCCCTTGCTGTACGTATGTAATCCATCGATAACACATCTAACATAGCTGATCTAGTCAATTGAGTCACGATAGCTATCGGCCTGATTCCTAGAGCAATAGCTGGCAAAATTAGATTACGCCAAACGATCACTTCATCACCAAGATCATTGAGCTCGTAGATACTCCCTTGTAGATTGAGACCTGTAATATGCTTGAGGTAATAACCGAAAATGAGGGCTAAAACCATGGCACTCACATAACTCGGAAGGGAATAACCGAGAGTCGAAAAACCTATAATAAATTGATCCAATTTGGAATCTCTATTCAAAGCAGCTATAATCCCAAATAGTATCCCTAAAAAGGTGGCAATCAAGAATGCTGACAAAGCTAAAATTACAGTTTTGGGAATAGTCTCACTTAACATCAAAGAGACTCTCCTTCCTGTCTGATAAGAATATCTAAAAAAAGGTTTCTTGATCACCCAAGATTGATTAGCTCCTTTCCAAATAGTGGCGATAATATCATATTGATCCTGATAGGAATTTTCAATTGATGATACTGGCGAAATATCAGCTAAATACTTGGCCATCTGCTGATAAAGAGGTAGATCTAATCCTAATTGCTTTCTTCGAGCTTCCACAGTTGCATCATCAGATCTCTGACCAAAACTAAGTCTAGTGGGATCAACTGGAGCTAAATAGATGATAGCGCTTATTAATATTACTACCGCTATTATTACTGCTACTCCTGAAAAAATTCTATTTATAAAATATCTGAGCATTAGTGTCAAATGTACTAATCCATGATTGAATGTTGGTATATACTTTCGAGGTTTCTAAAACCAAGTAGCTATTATTATGATACAGTTCAAAGATTGTTGCTAAGCAATTTGTATTGTATAATCGAAGTTCGTGAGTTTTTTTGGGGAGTTCTTGTTTTTTTGGGATTCCATGTGTTTTTTCATTGAAAAAGCCAGATTCTCACTCCCATTACGCGTGTTTGCTGTGCAAGCCACCGCTTATCTTCGAAAAAGCCACATTCCCACGCCGACTACGTGTTTGCGAAAATGCAAACACTTGAAATTCCGATATGCCAAAATCGACTGGGTTTGATCGGAGTCCATGTGTTTTTTTATTGAAAAAAACACATTCCCACTCCGACTACGTGTTTGCGAAAATGCAAACACTTGAAATTCCGATGTGCCAAAATCGACTGCGTTTGATCGGAGTCCATGTGTTTTTTTATTGAAAAAACACATTCCCACTCCGACTACGTGTTTGCGAAAATGCAAACACTTGTCCGCTAATTACTATTCAGTTAAGAGATTGATTACTTTTGAGCTTTAGTGTACAACCAATCTATAGAGTAGCTGTTAGCCCTTCCTTTAGACTAGACCAAGACGTAACTTACATATGGCCATACATAGAATAGACTTCGCTGATGTACCTCAATTATCTGATAGAGATAAAGCATATCAATCAAACCAAAATCCATTCGAAAGTCTTATCAAGTATAAGCCAGATCTAGCTTCATTTGCTCAAGCGATTCAAGATCGTAAAGAATTCCCTATCGATAGAGCATTACTTGTCAAAGTATTGAATGAACAATACCAAGATATGCCTAATAGCGAACTCAGCAAACGGAATATCGAATTATTGAGATCAGAAAATACGTTTACAATCATCACTGCGCATCAGCCTGTCTTATTTACGGGTCCATTGTACTACATTATCAAAATATTCTCTGCGATCAATATGGCCGAGAAACTCAAAGCAATACATCCTACTTTTGATTTTGTACCCGTATTTGTCAGTGGCGGTGAAGATCACGATTTTGAAGAAGTAAATAAGTGCAAGGTCTATGGAAAGACCATCGAATGGAACCAAGATAAGGGAGGTTCTGTAGGTAGAATGAATCTAGATGGCATCCAAGAATCTATCGAGGCATTAAAAGGCATACTGAGCGATAAAGAGGATGCACAGCGGGCAAAGAAATGGATCACCGATGCATACGGTCACAGTAAAACCTATGCAGAGTTTACGACTCGACTAGTTCATAGCATATTTGCTAAATATGGTTTGATCGTATTGAATCCTGATCATAAAGACCTCAAAGCTTCTTTTGCTTCAGTGATGAAACAAGAATTACTAGATCAAACCAGTGCACCGCTTGTACGGCAAACACAGGCAGAAATAGAAGCTCTAGGCTACAAGACACAAGCTTTTGCTCGAGATATCAACCTTTTTTATCTTCAAGACGGATCAAGAGAACGTATCGAACTTGAAAATGGTATTTATAAGATACTTAATACTGATGTTTCATTCTCTCAGTCTGAGATATTATTAGAACTTGAAAACTACCCAGAACGATTTTCGCCTAATGTAATCATGCGTCCATTGTATCAAGAAACCATACTTCCTAATCTCGCCTATATTGGAGGAGGAGGGGAATTGGCTTATTGGATCGAACGTTTGAGCCAATTTACAACATTTGGAGTCTTCTTTCCAATTCTCATTAGACGTGCTTCGGCCATGCTTCTTACAGGTAGCAATGCCAAAAACATGAAAAAGCTAAACATTAGCATCGACCAAGTATTCAATGATGAAAATAGCCTAATAACTGCTTTGGTTAATGCCGAATCTGAAGTAGAACTCAGTCTTGCAGACGAAATAAAATCTGTAGATTCTATCTTCAAATCTATAGCCGATAAAGCTAAGATACTAGACCCAACACTAGAAGGCAAAGTACTCGCTGAAGGAAATAAGCAAACCAAAGTGATAGAGCAGTTGGAATCTCGATTAAGAAGAACAGTAAAAGCACAACAAGAGACTGAAGTCAACAAAATACGTAAAGTAAAGTCGAGTCTATTTCCCAACAATGGTCTGCAGGAGCGTCATGACAACTTCTTCCAATATTATGATATGTTTGGTGATCGTTTGCTTAATCTTATGAAAGAGAATATTGATGCATTGGACAAAAAATTCGTGGTAATAGAACTCTAAATCTTGCAAACCTCGTTCGATCATATTTATTCGACTGTTTAATTATTCCTTTGATTTTACCCCATCCACCTCATACTTTGGATAAATTTCACTTCATTTGTTTAAATGAAGTATTTCAGGTTTCTGATTAATTATTCAAACTATACGTACATATGAAAACAATAGGCCTAATATCGGACAATCATAGCTTTGATGGTAATGATATGATCAAACATCTCAGGGATTGCGATGAGATCTGGCATGCTGGAGATATTGGTTCTCTCGAGAGTATCAAGGAGATTAGAGATATCTGCACATTCAGAGCGGTATATGGTAACATAGATGGGCATGCAGTCAGATATGAGTTTGACCTAAACTTATCCTGGGAGTGTGAAGGAATGTCCATATTCATGACTCACATCGGTGGGTATACCCCCAAATACTATAAAAGAGTAAGAAAAATACTAGAAGAATCTAAACCCGATTTGTATATCTGTGGCCACTCCCATATCCTGAGAGTAATGCCAGATAAGGATTTGGATCTACTACATATGAATCCTGGAGCATATGGCCATCATGGTTTCCATAAAATGAGAACGATTCTAAAATTTGAGATCAACGAAGGGGCTGTTCAAAATGCTCGTGTCGTAGAGCTTGGGCTCAGAGGAAAATTAGGCAGAAGGAAAAATAGTGCAAAAGCAAGTGATAAGCCTACAGAATTAGGTTTATAGTTACTAGACCGACTACCAATAAAAAAGGAGATTGCTAATTAAAGCAATCTCCTAGTTTATCTTCTGTTAATCTATCGACTAATCAAAGTTATCAGTTAAGATGTTTACTAGATCTACTAGTGCCCAAATACCAAATCCTCCAAAAGTAAGGATGAAAAGGATATTCCAACCTGCAGGCTTCTTAGCATACCATCTGTGAGCTGCTAAAAATCCGATAAAGAACCATAGTAATAATAAAATAATCATTTCATCAAGAGCTCCACTCGCCGCTGCTGGACTAAGTGCATCTGCTGCATCTACGGTGAGATTTGGCATTTCAGCTACTGTAGTACTTTCTACAGATGAAATTTCCATTGTTTCTACTTTTGCATTTGATTTCTCTACATTCGCTTTGTTCACTGGGAATGAAGCAAAGATAAATGTACTCATAATGCTAAAAAGACTGAATAAAATTGCTTTTTTGTACATTGTTTTCATTTTGGTTGTTAAATTAATTATCAATCACAATATAGAACAAATAATTCTAAACCTAAACTATACATGTTGAATAAAATTATAATGCGTCTTTCTCTACTGACACTGCTAATATCCACTACAATATCTACTAATGCACAGAATAGTATTCAGTATGATTTAGTCGGTACGATTAAGCTTATAGATAACTCTATGATTACGTACAAGTTATCATTTGAGGAATTCAAAGATGGAACTATCAAAGGAAAATCTATTACTGACTTTTCTGGAGAACATAGAACTGAGTCTAGATTAGAAGGGCATATAGATAGAGAAGCGAATACAATCACGTTTAGTGAAAAAAGCAATATTCATACAAAATCCGAATTGCCAAGTGGTGACTTTTGCTACGTTCATGTTTACAATGCAAAAATGAAAATAAAGAAGGAACAAAGCATAATACAAGGGCACTTCTATAGTAGATATGAAGATGGATCCAAGTGTATCGAAGGCGATGTATACTTGGTGGGCGACGAAATGTTTTTAGAAAAAATGAAAGGTTTGACCAAGAAAAAGATGCTTCCTTCCAAACAGAAAAAAATCATCAAAGAGTTAGTAACTAAGTCTGAAGAAAACATGGAACGTACCATACTTACTGAAGGTCAGGCACTTACTGTAAGAGCTCTTAATGATGATATAATGATTAGATTATGGGACGATGAGCATATCGATGGAGATAGAATATCAGTATACCGCGATGACAAACTAATTCTTAATAAATATGCTGTCAAAAGAGCGCAAAAGCAATTACTTATACCTATCGTAAAGGATAGCACAGTAATTCGTATAGTGGCTACTAATGAAGGGCGAATCCCACCTAATTCGGCGAAGTTTGAAATACTCAATTCAAATATTCAAGTGCCTATTACAATTAGGTTAAATGAAGGAAAGGAAGCTAAATTTATAGTGGTTAAAGACTAAAAAAGTTACGCTTTCAGGCTTCCTGATCAATAAAGACATACTATACAAGATTTTTAAAGTAGATTTTTTAATAATCTGCAACATGTATATCATTTTTTATGATGTATTAACAACTAATATGCAGCTTCTTCATTAAATTTGTAGAATCAATAACAACTCTAAAGAAATATGAAAAACCTATACACTGCGTGTTCAATACTGATGATCTTTGTACTCATATCTTGTAATAAAGGAAATGTGAGTACTCCTGCTGCCAAAGCAAGTATCGATGGATATACATCGGTAAAACACGGAAGCTATGAAAAACTTACTAGTACCTTCGAAGATGGGAGTACTAAAGAAGAAGGATATAGTAAAAATGGCGCTAAAGAAGGTACGTGGTTAACTTATGATAACGAAGAGAACCTGATTGGCATTGCCAGCTATATTGATGGTGTGCTCAATGGGCCAGATATTATCATGAATAATCGAGGCCAAATCACAAAAAAACAATTCTTTAAAGATGGAATACCGCATGGGGCATACGGTGATTATAAATTTGGAAGACCAACCAAATCTGTAAACTATAAGGAGGGGCAAATGGACGGTATCTATGAAGAGTTTTATAATAATGGCAAAGTCCAAAGAAGCATAACTTATGTGAATGGTGTAATAGATGGAGCGATGAAATATTACAACGAAGAGGGAGAAGTAACTCTAGAATATACTTATAAAAATGGTGAAAAAATTGGAGAAGGTGTAATGAGCAAATAATACTCGTTGATCTCCAATTGTAGCACAAAAGTCATATTGAAAAATGAGGGCTAAAATAACATGATTGCCAATTATCAACTGTGTAAATTTGGCAATAGTTAAGCCTTCATAGTAATAATTAATATCGCAAACCAGCAAGTCTTATGAAAAGCTCTTATGTAATTGCATTAGTGATGATTTTAGTTTCTATAGGAATATTTATTTCTGCTAGTGCAGATGTAAGTACTTATGCTACATTCGAAAGTGCTATTGTGTCTCAAAGCAGAGTGAAGATTGCTGGAAAATTAAACAAGAAAAAAGCAATGGAATATGATCCTACTGTCGATGCAGACAGGTTTGTATTTCATATGATCGATAGTGACGAGGTATCTAATAAAGTTATTCTCTTGAAGCCAAAGCCTCAAGACTTTGAAAGATCGGAACAAATCGTGCTTACGGGTGCTATGAAAGATGGTGCTTTTGTCGCCGACGAAATATTAATGAAGTGTCCATCGAAGTATAAAGAAGAAGAAATTGCTCTAAGGAAGTAATGTTTAGAACTAGTCGAACCCTATGAATGAAATACAATATTTAGGAGAACATATTTGGGTTGGGACAGTAGGTCATTTATCCATTATACTTGGATTTGTCACTTCGTTATTTACGGCATTTACCTATTATAAATCTACACAATCACAAGGTACAGATGATTCTAATGGATGGCGTATGCTAGGCCGCATAGGATGGATGATTCATGGTATCTGTGTATTTACTTTGTTCGGAGTCATCCTGTTTGCGATGTCTCAATTTTACTACGAATATCAATATGTACAGGCACACGTCTCCGATGATTTGCCCATGAGATATATACTTTCTGCATTTTGGGAAGGTCAAGAAGGGAGTTTTATGCTTTGGATGATTTGGCATGTAATTCTAGGAATGTTTGTTTGGCGAAGAGATTACAAATGGGAATCACCAGTTTTGACTATCATCGTACTGATCAATGCTGTAATATTCTCTATGCTTCTTGGGTTACAAGTTGAATTAGGAGATACCGTTTATAAGATTGGCGCTAACCCTACTCTACTCCTGAGAAATGTGCTAGAGCTTCCATTATTTGCCAATGCAGATTACACTAGTCTGATTACCGGTAATGGTCTTAATCCTTTATTACAAAACTATTGGATGACTATACATCCACCCATGCTGTTTATGGGATTTGCTTCTACAGCATTTCCATTTGCATTTGCTATTGCAGGCCTCTGGACAGGTGATCATAAAGGATGGCTTAAGCCTGCTACTAGTTGGTCCTTATTCTCTGCCGGTGTACTCGGCACGGGAATCCTTATGGGAGCGATCTGGGCATATGAAGCATTGTCCTTTGGAGGATATTGGGCTTGGGATCCAGTAGAAAATGCATCTCTAGTACCTTGGCTTTTATTAGTTGCTGGAGTACATACACATATGGTAGCTCGCAGTTCAGGATATGCCATTAGAAGTACATATTTGTTCTACATTCTTACCTTTGTATTTGTATTGTATTCTACATATCTGACTCGATCAGGAGTCTTAGGAGAGACCTCCGTTCATGCCTTTACGGAAATGGGATTAGGCTATCAGTTAGTCTTTTTTGTACTCTTCTTTTTACTATTAGGATTAGTGCTATATATCTACAGATATAAATCTATTCCATCCCCTGAAAAAGAAGAAAACATTAAAAGTCGTGAATTCTGGATGTTTATCGGATCTTTGGTATTGATGTTTGCTGGTTTCTTAATTATCAGTTCTACATCTCTTCCTGTATTTAATAAGATTGCAACCTACTTTAATGAAGATTATGTCGGTAGAGTAATCGAAGATCCCATCGAGCATTTTAATAAATTTCAGTTATGGATTGCTGTGTTTGTGTCTATCCTATCTTCGGTATCTATATATCTAAGATATGGTAGTAAGCAACGCAAATGGAGTAAGATATCCATCCATATAATCATAGCCGCTGTAGTCGCAGCTATCCTAACTTACCTACTTACATTTTGGATATCTTATAAAGAAGCATGGCAATACACTGCTCTGACATACTTTGGCTTATTTGCTATGGTAGCCAATTTCGATTACATATTTACACAGACTAAAAATAATGTAAGACTTGCAAGTTCGGCAGTAAGTCACTTTGGGTTCGGTGCTATGATGTTAGGCATTATTACTAGTGGACTCAACCAATCTTTCATATCTAATAATCCATTTGTATTTGGAGAAACTATGGATGATGTCGCTAAAAAAAGATCTATCGTCTTGATCAAAGGTGAGCCTCTTTACTCAGAAGGCCATTTTATCACATGGAAGAGCGACACTTTGATCGCTAATACACGTCACTACGATATTAATTTCCAAAAAATAGATGAAGACAGAAATGTCTTAGAAGAATGGAACCTGAAACCAAACGCAGTATATGCTAATGATTTCAGTAAAATCTCTGCATTCAATCCAGATACAAGGCACAAATGGCACGAAGATATTTTTACTTGTATACTTAATCTATCACCTCCGATGATGAGCCAAGAGCAACTCAAAGAGATGGAAGACACATTGGTATATAATACTTATTACGCAAGTATCGGAGATACTATACGAGGAATAGAAAACGATATCGTTATTGAGCGTCTCAATTATGAGCCTACACATCCTGAGTACAATCCAGCAGATAATGATTTTGGTGTTGCACTAGTCACATCATTTCACAATAGAGAATCTAAAAGAGATAGTACTATAGAAACCGCTCTTGGATTAAGAGGACCACTAGTCTATAAGTACCCAGAAAAAATAGAGAGTTTTGGAGTAAGAGTACGCCCAGCAGATACCCTTATGAATATGATATTTCCTATCGAAACTGATCTTACTTATAATCGATATACCACTACTCAAGGTGGATCATTTAACGCTGATGGCACTACGATCGAACTAGTCGAACTCAGTAACCAACCAGGAAAGAGCAGTTACCAACCAGAAGATGGTGATATCGCGATAGAGGCTAGATTAAAAGTGACCAGAGATGGTGTATCCTACCCTGCCACACCTATCTATGTCATCCGTGGAAATATGCCTATGAGTATCAAACATTATATTCCACAGACCGGCACCCACATTAGATTCAGTAATATTGATCCTGTCAAAGAGACATTCGGCTTCAAAGTAGCTCAGCAGAATACCGTACTTCCTCCATTAGCTATTGAAATAGCCGAGCAGGTTACAAGATCAGATCTATTATTGTTGGAAGCTAAAATTTTTCCAGGAATTAATATTTTTTGGTCTGGTACTATCATGATGATGATGGGATTATTGATGGCTTGGCTGCTAAGAGTATTTTCTAAAAACGATGACAAACGTAATCGTAATCAAAAGGAAGAATCTTGAAAATCTGCATCCTTGGATCAGGCAATGTAGCACACCATATTGGCAAAGCGCTATTAGATGCTGGACATAATATTGTTCAAGTATATTCGCGAAATAAAGTGACTTGTAAAGCGGTAGCCAAACGATGTAAATCAACTTGGATAGTCGACATCAAAGAACTGCATACCAAAGCAGATTTATACCTACTCACTGTAAGTGATGATGCTATAGCACAAGTAAGTAAATCAATCCCGTTTACTCTGACCAAAAAGCAAATGATCGCTCATACTGCTGGTAGTGTAGCTATCGATTCGTTATGTTCAGCTGGAGTACATCATGGATCGTTCTACCCCTTACAGACATTCTCTAAATCTCGAAAACTATCCTTTCATAAAATACCAATGTGTATTTACGGATCTGATAATTACACCACAAAGAAACTAACCAAATTAGCGAAATCTATTTCTAAAGATGTGAGACAAATAGATGATACAACTCGCAAAGAGATTCACTTATCTGCAGTATTTACATGTAATTTTGTGACCCATCTAATCGCTGAAGCAGAAGCCATTTTAGTAGATGCTGATGTAGACAAGACGATCCTATCACCTCTGATACAAGAGACGATCGCGAAGACAATTGCGCAAGGAGCGTCCCAAGCGCAGACTGGGCCCGCAAGACGAGGAGATACCAAAGTTATAAATAGTCACCTCGAAATGCTATCGAATAAGCCAGCAATCAAAAAATTATATAAGCAGCTTTCTTCAGCAATCAAAAAGAAATATTCGAAACAAAAAAAATGATGAAAATCATTGATCGAAATCAAAATAAAATATCGAATAGCATATTCTCAAAAACGAAATAATTAGCGAGAACCAAATCAACAAGAAACAATATGAGAACCATCGGACATATAGATCACCCAATTAACAAAATCACAGTACTTGAGCATAATAATAAAATCACCCTCCAAATAGAGTCAGGATTATTATCTCAATCTTTTACATTTCGAGATGGATCTCCAATTTCAAATTTTGATGCAGTAAAAAACTTTTGCAGTCCAGATTTTTTAGCGAAAATCGACCAACGATTCAAGGATATGAATCAAGATTATTTTGATCAAGTTAGAGAAGGGATGGAAGAAAAATTTCCTGAGATAATTTAGTAGCTACTTCATTTAGCACGAGCTGTAATTTAAATCTTTACAACTCCTTACTTAGCCCTAAGAGATGCTCTTGGAATAAATGCTAAAGCAATACCTAAAATAGCACCAAAAATATTTCCTACAGAACTTGCATGACCCGAAATCAACATCACTAATAACGAAGGTAAAATAGTTATGGCTATCGTCCCTATAATATATGGCGTTGCGCTAATTTCTTTTTCTTTTGCTATTTTACTTATCGATATACATAGATAAATAATGAGTACTAATTGAATCATAAATAAATCGTTTTTCTAATTATCAACCTAAATCTAACAGTTCTCAGCTTTAATAAATGCACTTAATACATCAAGAGATCTTTTGTAGGATTTATTGTTATTTACTACCATATCTACTTCTGTAAGATAAGGATGAATATACAATCGATAAGATGGCATTACATGATGCTCATATCGATACATTACATCCTCTACTGGATAATTACGTTCACTTCGATCACGCTTGATCCTACGTATAATCCGATTACTATCATCTGCATGGATGATGATAGATAAATCAAGTTTCTCTTTGATCGCTTCATGATGAAATAAGAATAGGCCTTCTGCTATGATCACTTTCGCTGGCTTAATCTTGATTTCTTTGGATACGCTCGTTTCGTTGTTGAACGTGTATTCAGTGAGCACTACCGTTTCTCCGTTTTTTAGCTTTTGGATATCTTCAGCAAACTTATCGAGAAATAAAGAATCTGGAAGATCAAAATTCTCAATTCCTTCTTCATCCTTTTCTTGTTGATCTATAGGTTTATAATAGTTATCTTGATGTAGGAAACATATTTCTTCCTTCCCAAATCTCGCTGTAAGATCCTTTACAAAGCAAGTTTTCCCTGAACCACTACCTCCTGATATTCCTATTACTATCGTATCCAAAACAGTCATTTTTTCATTATACTAAAAACTACAAATCTGCGATATCGTTAACGTTCTTTACAATCAAATTAGACTGCTTTTTTAACGAAAACTTCATATAACCAGTCAAGATCGTTTTAATTAGATCAAAAATAAGGATTTTAACCGTAGTTCATTTATCTAAGATTAACGAAATTGAAAGCGATTGATAATCATACTTAGTAGCCACCACATTGAGCTAGTTCGGAATAAAAGTCATATTTTGACATTTATATTAAACAAACGAGATGGATATTGTCAATGATTTTGGGAGAGGACTGCTAGGAGTAGTATCAATGTTAGCCATTTGTTACGTATTTAGCCGTAACAGAAAAGCTATAGATTGGCGCTTAGTCGGAGTAGGTATGAGTTTTCAGATCGTATTTGCCTTATTGGTACTCAAAGTGCCATTTATCAATTCTTTCTTTGATAAGCTCGCGGGTGGATTCACATTTATCCTCAAATTTGCTAATGCAGGGGCAGAATTTATGTTTGGTGGATTAGTTACTGATACGGCTTCATTTGGATATATCTTCGCATTCCAAGTTTTACCTACCATAGTATTCTTTTCTGCATTGACTTCGATTCTGTATTACCTTGGAATACTTCAGAAGGTAGTATATGGCTTAGCATGGGCTCTTAGTAAGAGTATGGGGTTATCTGGACCGGAAAGTCTAGCTGCCGCAGCTAATGTATTTATAGGGCAAACCGAAGCACCTCTAGTCGTAAAGCCTTACTTAGAAAACATGACTAGATCAGAAATTATGTGTCTGATGACTGGTGGTATGGCTACCATAGCTGGTGGAGTGTTTGCTGCATATATAGGATATCTTGGTGGAGATGATCCTGTACAACAAACGTTCTTTGCTAAACACTTGCTGACAGCATCACTTATATCAGCACCTGCCGCTATCGTAGCCGCTAAGATGCTCGTACCTGAGGTAAACAAAAAAGATATTGACTCTCAGCTAAAGATGAGTGGCGATAAAGCACATAACATATTAGATGCAATCTCAACAGGTACAACAGATGGACTTAAGTTAGCTGTCAATGTAGGAGTTATGCTACTCGTATTTACAGCACTCATAGCGCTTTGCAATCAACTGCTTATTAGTACTATTGGACAGATCGGTGGTCTTAATGAATGGGTAGCAGAATCAACTTCTGGCAAATTTGAGGGATTTAATCTTACCTATATTTTGGGTGTAATATTCGCTCCGTTTGCTTGGTTGCTAGGTACGCCATCTGAAGATGTATTACTTGTCGGTCAGTTATTAGGACAAAAAACAGCAATTAATGAATTTGTAGCTTACGCTGAACTCGACAATATCCGTAAAGCAGGAATGACTCTCAGTCCAAAATCTCTAATTATCGCTACCTATGCTCTTTGTGGTTTCGCTAACTTTGCATCGATAGGTATTCAGATCGGTGGAATTGGTGCTATTGCTCCTGGACAACGAAAGACACTTACCGAACTGGGGCTATTGGCATTATTGGGAGGTACTATTGCAAGTTTCTTAACTGCAGCTATTGCAGGAGTATTGGTGTAGTGCAGTTTATCTAATATTAAAACTTAGCCTTAGCTTTTTCTAGCATTCTTCTAATCGAAAGTTCACCATTATATGTGGGTATATCTTCGAATGCAATCCACTTTAGATCCTTGGATTCTGCAGTAATTGCAAGCGACTCATTTTCATCCGCTTCAAACAAGAACTGGATGTCATAATGTAAGTGCTCAGGAATGCTCTTACGCGCGGGAATACTGTGAATATCTACAGATAGTATATCATCAGTCAATAGTTTTACGGAACCCAATCCTGACTCTTCCATGGCTTCTCTTGTAGCTGTATCTCTTATAGTGGTATCACTTAACTCTGCGTGACCTCCTAACTGTAGCCACATCCCTAACTTAGTATGATGAGTAAATAGCGCTTTGGTTCTTTCTAGGTTCACTATCCAAGCAGATCCTGTGAGGTGGCCTACTTCGAGTTTTTGATCCATAGGATTATCATACATCTCTACGAATTCAATAGTCCGATGGATCATTTCTGCTTCCTTATCACCAAATGGAATTACCCCATTCAACAGACTTGTTATATTTTCTTTCATCTACTTCTCTACTTTGATCACCTTTAAGATTATAGGCTCAACCCCTTTTCTTGCGATATGAATGACATTCAGACCATTTCTATTCAAGGTTATTTGTTCATTTTCCACGGTACCACGTTGGACTGTTCTACCCATTATATCCTTCACCTCAAATGAGTTACCATTAAGCATTGTCGTCGAGAGCTTGATTAGATCATCTGTCGGATTAGGTTGAGCAACTATTAGATCTATCATAACTTGATCTACATCTAATACCGAACTTTGTTCAATTCTCAGATTGTCTATCCATACAATAGATTCTAGCTGACAGTCATCGAGGCCTCCATTCTGTGATGCGGCATCTATACTTATACTCAAAGCATCTGCATCGTCAAATAGTATTGGTAGCTCTATTTCTACAAACTCCTCAATCTCCTCATAGCTTACCCATTCGACTCTTCCAAGAAAGTCATTGCCTTTAGAAAAGCCTACTTTAACGGATGCCAAGGATTCCGCCCATTCTGTAAGAGATTCCGTTTTTACACTGAAATAAACGCTTTGATTACCGATAAGAGGGACATCCAAATCTAAATATAAACTAGCCATACTCGTACAATTCAAAAAAGCAGATGTAATAATAGAATCTTTCATTGCTCTTAAAGAGTACTGGCCTTCAACGACGTCCATAGAATCTTTATAAAACCTATTGACAAAACTCCCTAACCCTTCTGAATAAGTGTTGACATCCCAGCCTGATGGAGTTTCTATACCATCTATAAGCTCCCATTCTTCAAATCCCCATTTGAGATCTTGGGCTTTTAGATTCGAATCAATCATTAAAAATAATAATATTATATAAATCGTTATCACTCTCATATTACTCTTGTTATTTTAATTAATAAGACGTAATTACTTGAATATTCGTTGGTCTGTCTAACCATATTACTCCAACAAAAATGGCCCATCCGTAAAAACGAAAAGGCCATTTGATATTATTCTAAAGGAAGTATTATTTCTTGTAAGCCTTGATTGTTTTAGAAATGATATCACAGCATTCGTTGATCTGCTCTTCAGTCATTACTAGTGGTGGCGCAAACCTGATGATATTACCATGTGTTGGCTTCGCTAGAAGTCCATTATCTCTTAATGCCATACAGATATTCCAAGCAGTTCTGCTGTCTTCTGTATCGTTTATTACAACCGCATTAAGTAAACCTTTACCTCTTACTAAAGTAGCCAGATCAGACGTATCTACTAACTCTTGCATGCGCGCTCTAAATATTTTACCCATAGCTTCTGCGTGTTCGGCGAGTCCTTCGTCTTTTACCACATCCAATGCTGCCATCGCTACGGCACAAGCTAAAGGATTACCACCAAATGTAGATCCATGTTCTCCTGGCTTAATACATAACATAATATCATCATCAGCCATTACAGCAGATACTGGAAATACACCTCCAGAAAGAGCTTTTCCTAGGATGAGGATATCTGGTCTTGTTTCATATTTGTTTTCGCATGATTTTCTGCAAGTACAATCTCCACAAACTGCTAGTAATTTACCGGTCCGAGCGATTCCTGTTTGCACTTCATCAGCGATAAATAACACGTTATTATCCTTACACATTTTAGCAGCATCAGGCAGGTAGTTCGCATCTGGTACTACTACCCCAGCCTCACCTTGAATTGGCTCGACAATGAATCCTGCTACATTAGGATCTTTGAGCGCATCTCTTAGAGCATCTAGGTCATTATAATCAATGATCTCTATTCCAGGTAGATATGGACCATATTCATTACGTGCATCTGGATCCATTGACGCTGATATAACTGCCATTGTACGTCCGTGAAAATTTCCGGAAGCAAAAATAATTTTCGCAGAGTTTTCAGCTAATCCTTTCTTTTGGTAAGCCCACTTCCTACATAACTTCAATGCCGTTTCTACTGCTTCTACTCCACTATTGATAGGTAATATTTTATCATACCCAAAGTAGTCAGACATATACTTCTCATAAGGTCCTAACATATCATTATAGAATGCCCTCGATGTCAAAGTAAGTTGCTGTGCTTGCTCCGTCAATGCTCCTACAATGCGAGGGTGGCAATGACCTTGGTTTACGGCTGAGTATGCTGATAAGAAATCAAAGTATCTCTTACCTTC